>CAKOSX010000001.1 GCA_934119935.1 uncultured Clostridia bacterium
TATAAAATAAACCCAGAAAACATAAATTTATTTTTAGATGGAATATATAATACTATTTTATTTAAAGATGTAATGCAAAGAAAAGGAATAACAGATAAAAATGTTTTAGAAAGAGTTACAAAATATTTGTATGACAACATAGGAAATAGAACAAGTATGAAAAGCATAAGTGATAATATTGAAGGAATAGATAAAAATTCATCATATAATACAATTTCAAACTATGTAGATGCATTAATAGATAGCTATTTAATATTTAAAGCCAACAGATATGATATTAAAGGAAAAGAATTTTTGAAAACTCAAGAAAAATATTATGCAATAGATATAGGATTAAGATATTATATGTTAGGACAAGGTTCTGGTCGAGATATGGGTCATATATTAGAAAATATTGTGTATCTTGAATTGTTGAGACGAGGATATGAAGTATATGTAGGAAAATATGATGATTTAGAAGTTGATTTCGTAGCAAGAAAGCCAGAAAATACTATATATTATCAAGTTGCATTAACAACTAGAGGAGAAAATGAAGGAGATAATAAAATTTTAGATAGAGAATTAACTCCATTGAAGAAAATAAATGATAATTATCCTAAATACATTTTGACATTAGATGATGATTTAGATGCAGACTTTGAGGGAATAAAGAAGATAAATGTGTTGGATTGGTTACTAGAAGAGAAAAATAATTAAATATACTGATGAAAAGCAAAATAAGTGTAATTATTCTATTACAGGATTATTTTGCTTTTTTTGATAATAAATTACAAGATTCGAAAAAATATATTTTAAATATGATATAAATAAATGGGAGATAAGATATGTTAATCAATATAGTAGTTGTTGGAATAATATTAATAGGTATGGCATTTTTCTGCTGGTATAATTATAAAAAATGTAAAGATTATATAGAAAAAGTTTTATATATTTTGTTATTTTTTATTACTTTAGTGCCGATTGTAATATATTATTTAGATAGATATGATGTTCCAACATATATGGGGTGGACTAGAAATGTTAATTCTCAGAATTGGTTAGCTTTCTTGGCAAATTATTCAGCAGGAATTATGTCTGCAGTAATTGGAGCAATTGTACTTGTATTAGTTACAATATGGCAAATAAATAGAAACAAAAAAGATAGTATAGAAAGAGATAAACAAAGTTTACGTATTCAAAATATGCCAATATTGAAATATAAAATTGATTCTCAAGAACAAAAAGGCTGTAGATCAGAGGAATTAATATTAACTAATATTGATGATGGAATTAACTATAATTTTAATATATCAATAAAAAATGTAGGGTTAAATACAGTCAAAAGTATAAAAGTAGATATTAAAATAGATTCTTTGATAAATATTAAACAAAGAATTTTGGGGAGAGACACAATATATGTTTTAGATAAGGGTGAGGAGTTTATAATAAATAGTTTTTTAAATTTGAAAAGTTCAGAAGAACCATATAATATTCTTATAACGGTATATTACGAAGATGCACTGTCAAATTGGTATAAACAGATGATAAACGTGAAATATACAGCAACTAATATAAGTAAGGACGGAAAAAATATCGGAATAGTAGAATTTGAAGTTGAAGAAGAAAAAACAATAGAGAAAAAAGATATAAATAATAGATTTTTATAAAGAGAAAGTGAGTCATGATATGGATAACAATCATTTAATATATTATTCTAATTTTAATAAAGTATATGAAATAGCTATGATGATAAATAATATAATTCCAGAGTTCATAAAATAAATGTAAAATGAAAAATTGTAATGAACATAAACACGATGAGAAGAAAAATAGATTGAAAAATTTGAAAAAGTAGCCGAGTAAATGAAAACAATTTACAAATATAAAATATTATTTATAACGAGGTGAATTATGAAAGCCTTAACTATAAAGCAACCATGGGCAACTTTAATTATGCAAGGGAACAAGCGATTTGAATTTAGAAGTTGGCAGACAAAATACAGGGGAGAGTTGCTTATACATGCTGGTAAAGGAATTGATAAAGAAGCGGTAAAAAGATTAGCAAATTATTTGCCAAAAAAATTGCCACAAGGCAAAATACTAGGAAAAGTAACATTAGTTGATTGTATAAAAATTACACCCAAATTTAAAGAAGAATTATTAAAAGAGAATAGTGATATTTACACAAAAAGTTCTTTTCAAGAAAATTATGGGTGGCAATTAGAAGATGTGCATGTCTTTGATGAATCAATAACCGCAAAAGGTCATTTGAGCTTATGGGAGTACGCCATTGAAAACGGAAAATAATTCCCAGAGCATAAAGAAGGTTTTAAATCAAGCAATTTCAAATAATTATAAGAATAAAAAAGGAGCATAAATCATGTACAACAAAATACAGCAATTTAAAAAGTTAGTAAATGAAAGTGATAATATTGTGTTCTTTGGTGGTGCAGGTGTGTCAACTGAAAGTGGCATTCCTGATTTTAGGAGTAAGGACGGTTTGTATAACCAGCAATATAAATATCCGCCAGAGACAATACTAAGTCATACGTTTTTTATGAATAAAACGGAAGAATTTTTTAAGTTTTATAAATCAAAGATGAACTCGTTAAAATACCAACCTAATATTACTCATATAAAACTTGCAGAACTTGAAGCTAGAGGAAAGTTAAAGGCGGTAATAACGCAAAATATAGATGGTTTGCATCAAAAGGCTGGCTCTAAGGTTGTATATGAATTGCATGGTAGTGTACTACGAAATTATTGCATGAATTGCCATAAATTTTATGATGCTGAATATGTGTTTAACAGCAATGGCATTCCAAGATGCAGCTGTGGAGGAATAATAAAGCCGGATGTAGTTTTGTATGAAGAGGGATTGGACGAGGAGACAATCGAAAAGTCGATATATGCTATACAAAATGCTGATTTGTTAATTGTTGCTGGTACGTCACTTACTGTTCAACCTGCAAGTGGTTTAATAAACTTTTTTGGAGGCAGAAATCTTGTATTGATAAACAGGGATTCAACTACTTATGATAATAAAGCAAATCTTGTCATAAATGATAGTTTAGGTAAAGTTTTCTCAAAATTATAAGGTATAATTAAGAAGGGATATAGGACAAATTATTTTAAACGTATAAAATGAATCAAAGGAGCAAATTATGAAGACTTTAGACGAATTGGTAGCAGATAAAATATTGGATTTAGTGCATTGTGTACTATCAAAATTTATAAAACCAGATATGACTTTGAATAAAGTAAATGAATTAGATATACAAGCAATCGAGAAATTAAGACAACAATATGGAATTGAGGCTGTAATTTTAGATGTTGACGATACATTACGCAAAGAGATGAAAGAGATTCCAAAGTGTAATAAGGAATGGATTGAAAGTTTGAAGCACAAGATAAAAATTATAATTGTAAGTAATGGCGTAGACCAGAATATAGAGAAGTATTTTAAAGAAAATGGAATAGATTACATAGGTTTTGCGTGCAAACCATTAAAGAAAAATTTTTTGAAAGCCTGTGAAAAAATGAATGTGAAGCCGGAGAATGTATTAGCGATTGGCAATAGTTTGTTTGATGATATATATGGTGGAAAAAGAAATAGGATGAAGACTGCACTTGTAAAAGAAGTAGAAGATAATGAGAGATAAATTTTGGAGTTAAAATGTTGTCATGGATTGTACTATAAAGCCCTATAAAATTCGCTATAGCGAAGATTGTAAAAAATCCAAAATATTAATTGAATAAAATACAACAAGGAAGGTGAATATTTTTATATTTACTTTTTGAAATTTTTGTAAAATTTGTTGATTAAACAATGGTTATATGATAGTATGAAAGTCAATGAATTTTATACATTTTAATTTATATTAGGAGGCCTTATGTGTACAGCTACAACTTATAAAACCAAAGATTTTTATTTTGGACGTACGTTAGACTACGAATTTTCATATGGAGATGAGATTACGATTACGCCACGAAATTACAGGTTTAATTTTAAAAAAATGGGAGAGATGAATTCGCATTATGCTATTATTGGAATGGCTTATGTCACAGAAAATTACCCATTGTATTATGAGGCAATAAATGAGAAAGGGCTTGGAGTTGCAGGACTTAATTTTGTTGGAAATGCTGTTTATCACGAAGAAAAAGCAGAAAAAGATAATGTAACTCAGTTTGAGTTTATTCCGTGGATTCTTGGGCAGTGCTCAAGTGTTGATGAGGCAAAAAAACTTCTTCAAAATATGAATTTTTTGAATGAGCCATTTAATGATAATTTGCCACTTGCACAATTGCATTGGATTATTGCTGATAGTAACCAGGCAATTACTGTAGAGTCTGTGGAGGATGGAATAAAAATATATGATAATCCAGTTGGAGTACTAACTAATAATCCGCCGTTTGATAAGCAAATGTTTAATTTGAATAATTATATGCATCTGTCAAATAAATCACCAGAAAACACGTTTTCTTCCAAACTGGATTTAAGGAATTATAGCCGTGGAATGGGAGCGATTGGACTTCCAGGAGATTTATCTTCGCAATCTAGGTTTGTTAGAACCGCCTTTGTTAAGATGAATTCTGTTTCTGGTGATGGTGAGTTGGAGAGCGTTGGCCAGTTTTTTCATATTCTTAATTCGGTTGATCAGCAGAGAGGCTGCTGTGATTTGGGTGAAGGTAAATATGAGATTACTATTTATACGTCGTGCTGCAATGTAACGAAAGGCATTTATTATTATACAACTTATAATAATCACCAAATTACTGCTGTTGATATGCATAAGGAGAATTTGCAAGATGATAAGCTTGTGAGATATCCTATTATTGATGAAGAGCAGATTAGAAATCAAAATTAATGTTAATTGAAGAGAGAAAAAGTAAATGGAAATTGTAAGAAGATATAAATTCTAAATTAAAGATATTATGGTATTGCAAAATTGCTTCATAACTGGTAATATATTAACTGTAATAATTTTAGGAGGAAAATATGTCTATATTAGGTTATGATGTTAGAATATATTTTTTATTATTCATGATATACGCAGTTGCTGGCTGGATTATGGAGGTTACATGTAAACTTATTCAGTATAAAAGATTTATAAATAGAGGATTTTTAATTGGACCATATTGTCCAATTTATGGATATGGAGCTCTTCTTATAACATTTCTATTGGAAAGATATAAATATGATGCTCTTGTGCTATTTGTTATGGCGATAGTTGTATGCGGAACTTTGGAATACTTGACCAGTTTCATAATGGAAAAGATGTTTAAGGCAAGATGGTGGGATTATAGCCAAAGAAAATTTAATTTGAATGGACGTGTTTGCTTAGGAACAATAATTCCTTTTGGAATTTTGGGATTGATGGTAACATATGTAACAAATCCTTTTTTACTAAATAAATTAGAATTAATACCAGAAATGTGGTTAAATATTGTGTCTGGAATATTGTTTGCAATTTATGTTATTGATAATATCGTTTCTGAAATTGTTATTAAAGCTATAAAAAAGGCTGATATTACAGCTAGTAAAGAGACCGATAATACGGAAGAAATTACAAAGAAGGTAAAAGAAATATTACAAAGCAAATCTGCATTGCATAGAAGATTATTGGATGCCTTCCCAAAATTGCAAGCTGTTAGGGTAAAGATTAAAGACAAAACAGAAAAGATAAAAAAGGAAGCAATCAGGCAAAAAGAAGAGATTGAAACAAAAGTTGAAGATACAACAAAGGCAATTGCGGAAAAGGTAAGCAATGTAAGCATTGCAGGAAAGAAAAATAAAACGAACACCAATGGAAAAGAAATAGGAAATAAGACTGAAAAAATAGATAAAAAAGCAAAAGAAAACAAATAAAATATTGAAATAAGAATAATGTTATGCTATTATAAATTTGCAAAATATAAAACGCAAAAGAAAATAAAAGAGGTAAATAATAAGTATGAATAAACCAGCAAACCATTGTGGCTGTACACACACACACACACACACACACACACGGTATATTATTTAATAAATAAAAAATTAGCAATAACGGCTAAGGTTTGTTTGTTATGCCAAAAAATTGCCTACAATTTAGAAAACAAAATTAATAATAAATACGTAAAGATAGAAGTAGTTTAGAAAAACTATTTCTGTCTTTTTTGCGTTTAAATAAAAAAGGAGGAGAACAAATGAATAACAAAAAGGAAAAAGGAATAACGCTTATAGCATTGGTAGTAACGATAGTTATTCTTCTAATTTTAGCAGGAATTTCAATGACAATGGTAATTGGAGAAAATGGAATTATTAAAAAAGCAAAGGATGCAAGAGAAAATCAGGTCCATTCTGCTGTTAAAGAAGGAATTATACTTTCGCACAATCAATATACAATAGAAGATGGAACAGGAGAGAGCAATTCAACAACATTTAAAGACTATATAGAAGGTAAAGGAATAATTGACGAGAATGGAATAATAAATGTTGTAAACTTACTTGGCAAAAAGCAACATTTAGGAAACGGTTCAAGCACCGAGACAGGAGACGTTTATGTTTTCGAAGAGTCAGACGATGTATATAGAGTTAAATACTATGATGAAAAAAAAGAAGAACATCTGATAGATGAATTCGAAAAAGGCAGTACAGGTGAAGATTGGGCAGAAACAGATCCTAAATATTTTGAGGTTGATGATGATGGAGAAATATACTTAAAGTATGAATATTGGTATCAGTATTACAAGGAAACAGCCAAATGGACAGAAGAGTATCTAGTAATACCTGAAGAGATTGATGGAAAAAAAGTAACGAAAATAGGAGGCAGTCTTACGGGGTATATGAAATCTGTATTAAGAAAAGTAAAAATTCCAAATACAGTGACAGTTATAGGAGATGGAGCCTTTGAATACTGCACAGAATTAGAAGATGTAATAATTCCAGATAGTGTAACTACTATAGAACGTAGTGCTTTTTCAAATTGTACAAAATTATCAAAAATAAAGTTACCAAACAATCTAATAAGTATTGGGCAGGGTGCATTCAGTAATAGTAATTTAACTAGTCTAAAACTTCCAGATAGCTTAGTAAGTTTAGAGGGATTTGAAGATTGTTATTTTTCGACAGAAATAATAATACCGGAAAATGTAACTTATATAGGTGGTTTTAATTATTGTGACTTGACAGATGTAAAGATACCAAAAAATGTAACTCTTATAGAAGGTTTTAGTCAAAGTCATATATCAAGTATAAGTGTTTCAGAGGAAAATGAAAACTATGATAGTAGAAACAATTGCAATGCAATTATAGAAACCTCAACTAACAAATTACTTCAAGGTAGTGATAATACAGTTTTACCGGATACGGTGGTGTCACTAAGAGATTTTGCATTTAATAATTGCTTTGAACTGAAAAGTATTATGATTCCAGAGGGACTAGTTGATATACCTGATAGTGCGTTTTTAGGTTGTAATAACCTAATAAATATAAGTGTATCATCAAAAAATAAAAAATATGATAGCAGAAATGATTGTAATGCAATCATAGAGACATCTACGAACACTTTAATTAAGGGATGCAGTAAAACAACTATACCTGAAACTGTAATCAATATAGGCTATGATGCATTTGAATTTTGTACAGAATTAACAGATATAATAATACCCAATAGTGTGGTAAATATAGGAAGTTACGCTTTTCTTAGTTCAGGTTTAACAAGTGTAACAATACCAAATAGTGTGACGAATATTGAAAATGGAGCTTTTGCATACTGTGAAGCATTAACAAGTGTAACAATGCCAGAGGGAATAAAAATGATAGCAGATGATATATTTAGTGAATGTAGCAAATTAGAGAGCATTACTATTCCAAATAGTGTTTGGAGTATAGGTAACGGTGCTTTTAGCAATTGTGATAGTCTAAAAACGATAAATTATACTGGCACAGTGAGCGAGTGGAAAAACATAAAATTATCTAATGGTAATGATGCATTAACAAATGCAACTATAGTTTACAACTACACACCATCAAACCAATAATTTATTTACAAATTCTAAGGGAAAAGTAAATTTGTTATGAACAGAGAAAAGAGGAGGAGAACGAATGAATAACAAAAAGGAAAAAGGAATAACGCTTATAGCATTGGTAGTAACGATAGTTATTCTTCTAATTTTAGCAGGAATTTCAATGACAATGGTAATTGGAGAAAATGGAATTATTAAAAAAGCAAAGGATGCAAGAGAAAATCAGATTCATTCAGCTGTTAAAGAAGGAATTATACTTTCACACAACCAATACACAATAGAGAAAAATTCAGAGACAACTGATTTTGCAACATTCAGGGATTATATAGAAAGTAAAAATATAATTAATGAGGATGGAATAATAAATGTTGTAAAACTTCTTGGCAAAAAGCAACATTTAGGTAACGGTTCAAATACCGAGACTGGGGACGTTTATGTTTTTGAAGAGACAGACGATGTATATAGAGTTAAATACTATGATGATAAAAAAGAAGAGCAGTTAATAGATGAATTTGAAAAAGGCAGTACAGGTGAAGATGGGGAAGAAACAGATCCAAGTTTATTCGAAATAACAGAGTATGGTACAATTAGGGTAAAAGATTATATGGATTACTATTTGGGAGAAAGAGAATGGACAGTAGAAGACGTCGTAATTCCAGAAAAAATAGATGGAATAGTCGTTAAATATATTGCTGGTGATTTTTTTAAGGTAAATGGAAGAGAAAACATAAAAAGTATAAAATTGCCAAATACAATAGATGCAATTGGGAGAGCAGCATTTATTGATTGTCGAGGATTAGAAAAGATACAGTTACCAAATAGTCTAACGAGTATAGGCGAGGATGCATTTTTGGGATGTAGTGCATTGACAACAGTAAATTACACTGGTACAGAAGAGGAATGGAGTAAGATAACAATTGGTAGTTACAATTCTCATTTGAAAGATGCAACTATAGTCTATAATTACACCTCTTCAAACTAATAACTCATTCACAAATTTTAAGGAGACAATAAAGTTTTGAAAAATAAATTTATCATAAATGGAAAAATTTTTACAAAGAACTATATAAGTGGAGTGCAAAGATACACATTAGAAATATTAAATGCATTAGATGAAATTGCACCGAAAGATGAAATTGAAATTTGCGCTCCTAACAGTGCTAAAAATATACCAGACTACAAGAATTTAAAAGTTGTAAAATATAGCAATCTAAAGCAAGTGATGTGGGAACAATTTGCATTCCCATATTACGTTGCAAAGAAAAAAGGCATTTCTATAAACCTTGGTAATGTGTCTCCTTGGGTAAATCCAGGAATTGTGTGTATTCACGATGTGAATTGCATAAGGAATCCAAGAAATTTCCAAACTAGAATGGTTTTATGGTATAGACTTCTCTTTAAAAGAGCAATGAAAAATGGAAGAAGGATTATAACTGTTTCAGACTTTTCTAAACGAGAGATGCTTGATTGTTATAATGTTGATTCGAATAAGATAGTTGTAATAAATAATAGCTGGGAACATTTCGATAGGGTAAAAGAAGATAATAGAATATTTGATAAGTTTCCGATGTTGAATGAAAAAGAATTTTTCTTTTCTATAGGAACGCTAACGAAACATAAAAATCTGAAGTGGGTTTTAAAAGTTGCAAAGGAGAATCCAAATTACATTTTCGCAATTTCTGGTTTTGTGAATATAAAGAAGTTTAAAGAGCAACTTGATTTGGAAACACCGTCTAATGTAATATATTTAGGCTATTTGAGTGACGAAGAAGTAAAGGCAATATATAAGAAAATGAAGGCTCTTTTATTTCCTTCTCTATATGAAGGATTTGGACTTCCACCTATAGAAGCTTTATCCACAGGAGCAAAAGTTGTTGTTGCAGATATACCATGCATGCACGAGGTTTTCGAGGATTCTGTTATATATATAAATCCATACGATTATAATGTTAATTTAGATGAATTGCTGAAAACTGATGTTGCAGATTACAACAAGATATTAAATAAATATAGTTGGAAAAGTTCAGCGGAAAAGCTTTTAAATCTAATTAAGGAAGAAGATAAATGAAAATTATCATAAATGGAAAAGCATTTGCTAAAAAATACAGAACAGGTGTGCAGAGATACTGCATAGAACTTCTTAATAGTCTGGACAAGCATCTGGCAGAAGAGGTAGAGATGCTTGTACCGGAGTATTGCGAAGAAGAGTTTCACTATAAAAATATTAAAGTTATAAAATATGGAAAGCTTAATTTAAATTTATGGGAGCAAATTGAGCTCCCATTTTATGCTAAAAGGGAGAAAAAAGTTTTATTAAATTTATGTAACACTTCACCAATATTGAATCCAGGTATAGTGTGCATTCATGATTTGAACTGTATAAAGAATCAAGAATATTATCCTAAATTATTTTCTATTTGGTACAAAATTATGATAGATAATGCTATAAAAAGAGGAAAAAAGATTATAACTGTTTCTGAATTTTCAAAAAGTGAAATAGAGAATTTCTATAACATAAGTGGAGTAGAGGTAATCTACAATAGTTACGAGCACATATATTCAATTGATTCTGATGAGACCTTTTTTCAGAGAAATCCTAAGATAGAAAAGAACAATTATTTCTTTACACTTGGAACTGTTCAAAAGAATAAGAATATTGGTTGGGTATTGAATGTTGCAAGAAGATTTCCAGATGAAAATTTTGTAATAACTGGATACAAGAACCAAGAAGATATTGATTTTAATTTAAATAATGTATTTTACACTGGATATTTAAAAGATGAAGAAATAAAAGCTTTAATGGAAAATTGTAAGGCGTATATTATGCCATCATTCTACGAAGGATTTGGAATACCTCCATTAGAGGCTTTCGCACTTGGAAAAGATATTATTGCATCAGATATCCCAGTAATGCATGAAATATTTGAGAATGAGATAGCGTATATAAATCCATACGATTATAATATTGAAAAATTAGAGATAAAAAACAGTAAGAATAGAGAAGAGATATTAAAAAAATTCTCTTGGGATAAATCTGGAATTAAACTAAAAAAGGTAATAGACGAAACAGAAAAAATGTGACAATAAAAATAGGGAGGGACGAGATAAAATGAAAAAAGTTAAGCCTTACGATTTGTTTGTAATTTTAATATGTCTTATTTTGTTTGGTTACAGCATTTTAGTTGGGGCTCCAATTCAAAATAATACCAACATTATTAATTTATGTGTGCTCGTACTTTTCACAGTTTATATTGTGTGCACGTTAGTAAAAAATAAGAAATATGATGTTATAAAACGAAAAATAGATATATTTGTAATAATTCTTGTTTTCTCGTCTTATATAAGTCTAATATTCGGAAACTACGCTAATTTAGAAGCAACAATAGAATACATTATAAAATATACTGCAATTCTATGCTTATATTTAATGATAAGAGATTCTGTTTTGAAGGACAAGAAATATGTAGATTACATATTAAATACTCTAATAATGTCTTCAATAAGTATTTTCATATTAGGACTAGACGATCTTACTTTCGATTTCTTAAAAAAATTTATGGAGATAACAAACAATGTAGAAGTTGCAAATAAAGATAATAGATTTTTAGGAATATTTGGTTATGCAAATACAACAGCAATATTAATGTTGGTCATTTCAATAATTTCCATTAATAAATATCTTAAAACATCTAATAAATTAAAATACTTTTATAGTTTAGTAACCCTTCTGAACCTATCAGCAATTGTAATATCGTACTCAAGGTCAGTATGGCTAATCACATTAGGAGCATATTTAATATATTTTTTTATTTTGAAGGACACAAGAATTGAGTTTTTGGAATTAATTGCAAGAACACGGAATCTGTAGCGTAATAAATAGCTTTTTAATAATAAAATTGATTAATCAACAAGAATTTTTATATACTTGGCTTGTATTAATAGCTTTTACATTTATTATGTTCTTTAGTAATATGTTTTCAAAAAGAATCGTGGCAAAACTAAGCAAAATAAAGATTAGATATTTTGGTATTGCACTTGTAGGACTGGCTTTAATAGCCATAGTCTTATGGAACATTGCGATAAAAATAACTGAACCGCTTGTATTATTCGACGACATATACATTAAAGATGTGCCAACGACCGACATAAACAATGTAACACCAAACACATATTATAAGTTCGAGTTTGATGTTAACTCGAAAGCGGAATTCAGTGTTGATGATCTTTATACAATAGAAATTGCTGAAAGAAATAAATATGACGACATACTTGCTACACACAAAGCAGAATTCGGAAATTTTGAAGGAATAAAAGACATTGAATTTACTACAACAGATTATACATATAAGATATTACTTAGCTTTAAAACAAAACATAAAGTGGCTCAAAGGGGACTAACAATTAATAGTTTGAAAATTAATGGCACAGAAAAAACTTTAAAATACAAATATTTGCCTTCTAAAATAGTAGACAAAATTCAAGATATTAATTTTAAAACTATAAGTGTCACAGAAAGATTTTCTTACATGAAAGATGCCTGCAAATTAATAAGAAAGTATGGCATTTTAGGAATTGGAGCAGATGGCTGGAAGGACAGGCAATCGGAAGTTCAAGAATATTACAACTATGCCAACGAGATACATTCATACATATTAGAAATATTCTGCGAGTTCGGAATAGTGGGATTTATTGCACTATGTGGAATAATAATATTAGTTTTTGGAAGAGCTATAACGTTATTAAAGAAGCATGAAGATGAAAACGAAATATCTATACTATTGGCTCTGGTCGTGCTAATAATACACAGTTTTATCGATTTCGAGCTATCATTTATGTATATGTTAGTTGTTCTATTTAGCTTGATTGCGACTATACGGTTTTAAGGAGACTAAGTTCAAATATATAGAAATTGCTAATAAACTAATTGTTACGGCATTTTTATGCACAGCCTTGTATTTTAGTACAAACATATTAATAGAAGAAACTATAAAGAAAAACGAAAATCCATATTCTGTAGAATGTGCATTAAAAAATATAAATACAGAAGATGAGCAGGAATTCGAAAAAGATATAAATAAATTAATAAAAGTTAGAAAATATCAGTCAAATGTAGATAGATTTAGCAATATAATACGAAAAAACAAATTAACACAAAATGAATATATTGTTTTATATAATGCAATTAAATCAGAAAAAAATATTGACAGAAATAACGTATATAAAAAGATTAATAAAATTGATTTGTACCGTGAATTATACAAGAATTTAGAACAAGAAGATGTAAAAAGAGACTGTAGAGAAAGCATTGCAACCGAGGTACAAGAAGTAAATAACTTGTTAAAAGATCCTGAAGTATGCAGACTGGGACTAGAAGAAATTGAAAAATTAAAAGAATTAGTAAAAACATTATAATTGAGGGAGACTAAAATGAAATTGTTATACATATCTCCGTCTCCACCAAACGAGATGGAAAGAGTGAGAAGTTTAAATATATTAAAAGCCTTGAAAAAGAAAAATGTTAATATAACTTTAATAACTCTATACAATTCAAAACAGGAAAAATATATTGCTAATGCAGAGAAATATGTTGATAACATAATAAAAGTAAAATACAGTAAAATTGTTGCAATATTTTACGCTTTTATCTCTCTATTTTTACCGGTACCAGTAAGAGTAGGATACTGTTTCAATTTTAGATTAAGAAAAATATTGAAAACAATGCAATATGATTTTGATGTTGCATATATAAAACGCTTGAGAATGGCACAATATAAAAAATATTTAAGAGTTCAAACAGTGTATATAGACATAACAGACAGTTTAACAAAATGTTATGAAAGACTTGCAAAAATTGAAAAAGGAATAAAAAAATTAGTATGCCTGGAGGAATTTTATAAGCACAAGATATACGAAAAAAAGATATGTGAAAACAATGAAAACATCATTATTTGTTCGGAAGATGATAAGAAATACTTGAAAAAATTATCTTCAAAAATAATAGAAAAAATTACAGTAATAGACAATGTTATAGATGTTCAAAAATGGACAAGTGATAATATTAAAGTAAGTAATCCAGGAGAAAGAAATAGATTAGCCTTTTTAGGAGTAATGAACTATGAGCCAAACGTCTTGGGAGTAAAATATTTAATAAAAAATGTATTGCCAAAATTGCCAAACGAATATAGCTTAAATGTAGTTGGAGCAAGGGTTCCAAAAGAATTGAAAAAACTTGAAAATGAACGAGTAAAATTTTTAGGATATGTAGATTCTGTAAAAGAAGAACTTTCAAAGTATGACATATTCATATGCCCGATAATTGCAGGTGCTGGCACAAAAAACAAGATATTACAAGCTGGTGCTATGGGCTTGCCAATTGTTTGTACGCAAATGAGCCTAGAAGGATTAACACAAGAACTAAAAGATGTTGTATTTGTTGCAAATACTGAAGAAGAATTTGTAAAGCAAATATCTAAAATTGACTCTATGGATGAAAAAGATTTACTAAAAATATTAGAACGTCAAGTTGAAATAATAAGAAAAAACAATTCTATGGAAATGTTGGAAGAAAAGTTTAGGAGACTGATAATAGAATAATTATATAAAACATTTAAAATTAATGAGATTGCATAATTTTTAAAACTCTGGAAAAAATAGTAAAACAAGTGAGAAATACTAGAAAAAAGGAGATAAAATTATGCAATCTTTTTGGGAGGAAGAAAGAGAAAATTATAAAGAATATGAGAGTATAAGAAATGATGCAAACGCTTCTGTTTGTGTTGTTGGAGGAGGCCTTGTTGGACTCACAACAGCATACTATTTAAGCAAATATACGGATGTGATTTTGTTAGAAAGAGACAGAATTTGTAGTCACACGAGTGGAAAAAATACTGGAAAAGTTACGAGTCAACATGGAGTTTTTTATAAATATTTAATAGATTCAAAAGGAAAAGAATTTGCAAAAAAATATTTAGAGGCAAATCAAAAAGCAATAGAAAATATTAATAAGATTGTGCAGGACGAAGGAATAGATTGTGACTTTGAAAGAGAAAATTCATATGTGTTTACTGCAAAAGAAACAGATGTTGATGTGCTAAAAAAAGAACAAAAGTCGATAGATAAGCTAGAAAAAAACTTATGCACATATGTGACTAAAACCGATCTTCCAATGGAAATTGCGGGTGCAATAAAATTTAAAAATCAGGCTAAAATTCATCCTGTGAAATATGGATATGGACTGGCAAAATGTATTACTAAGAATAATAGTAGAATATTTGAGAATTCTCAGGTTACAGATATAAAGAAGTCGAATGGAAAGTACGAAATATATGTGAATAAAAATAAGGTGGTTGCAGATAGTGTTGTAATTGCAACGAGATACCCGTTTATAAAGATTCATGGATATTATTTTTTGAAGATGTATCAGTCAACATCGTATGCAATAGTTGCTGATGTAAAAAGAGAGCTATTTGATGGAATGTATATAAATTACGAAGTTCCTAATATGTCTTTTAGAGTGATTAATAAGGATGGAAAAAAATTATTGCTAGCTGTTGGTTTTGATTATAAAACGGGCACAGAGGAGCTAAAGAATGGCTATACAAGGTTAGAAACTGCCATTAGAAAAATGTATCCAGATGCGGAAGTGTTATATAAATGGTCAGCAGAAGACTGCATAAGTCTCGACAAAATTCCGTATATAGGAGATTTTTCTGTTACGATGCCAAATGTGTATGTAGCAACAGGATTCAATAAATGGGGAATCACGTCATCAAATGTTGCAGCAAACATAATTGCAGATAAGATATTAGGAAAAGAAAATGAGTATGAGGATTTGTTCAAAGCAAGAAGGGTAGAACCAATAAAGAATAGGAGTGAAGTAGGAAATATGCTAAAAGAAGCGAACAAATCAATATTGATGAGCAGGTTCAAGATACCGAAAGATGAAATAGATGATATAAAAATAGGCGAGGGCAAGATAATTGAGATAGATAATAAAAAAGTTGGTGTATATAAAGCAAATACTGGAGAAATTTTTAAGGTAAAACCGATTTGTACACATTTGGGGTGTGAGCTGTACTTCAACAATATAGATAAAACTTGGGAATGCCCATGCCATGGCTCAAAATTTAGCTATGATGGAAAATCGATAGAAGTGCCAAGTAATAAGAATTTGGAATGATTGGTTTTAGGGTGTGGTTTGTGAAAATAGGGCGGCAGAAAATAATCGACTGAAATTTATTGACTAGAGTATTCTTAAAATGTATAATGTTGTAAGTAACATATGAAGGGAAATTTTTGAATGCAATCGAGAAGTGAGATTAGAAAGAGAAAACAAGAAAAACAGAGAATTATATTAGGAATTGTAATTTTAATATTAGCTGTTTTGATAACGATAATAGCTGCAAGTATTATTAGTAAGAATACTGCAAAAGAAGTTGCCGCAAAGGAACCAGAAAGTCTAGCTGGTGAATTTATAAATAGTGAAAGTTTACAAAGTATAGATGAAATTGTAAATGAAGAGATTATAGAAAATATTATTGAAGAAAATGTTGAAGATGAAATAGTTGAAAATACAGTAACTGAAGAGAAAACTAAGAATACGAGTGGTACAAGATATAGATTAGAAGTAAACTGCGAACAAAATGTGGTTAATGTATATGAAAAAGACGAAAATGGAGAATACAAAAATTGTGTAAAAGTAATGCTGTGCTCGGTTGGCTTTGCAACCCCAACGAGCGGAACTTATTCACTAAAAAAATATGGTGGATGGGAATGGAAAGGTCTTCAAGGAGATGTGTATGGCCAATATGCGACACAAATAACTGGAAACATATTGTTCCATTCTGTACCATATACAGAAAAGTATAATAATGCAAGTTTAGAATACTGGGAATATGATAAACTAGGTACTTCGGCTTCTTTGGGTTGCATTAGGCTTACTGTAAAAAATGCAAAATGGATATATGATAATTGTGCGTCTGGCACGAAGGTATATTTCTACAGGGATTCTAATCCAGGACCATTGGGCAAGCCATCAGAAAGAAAAATTTCCGGAGATAGTGAAGTAAATAGTTGGGACCCAACAGATCCAAATTCGGACAACCCTTGGAAAGAGTATGATATTGCAAAAAAGAATGATAAAGAAAACACGAAAAGCGATAAAAATAACAATATTGAAAATAAAACAGAAAACACAGAGCAAAATACGGAAGTGCCAGGTAATAAAGAAAATACTGAAGCCAATACAGAAATAACAAATAGTACAGAAAATAGTGAAAACACTGAAAACTCTCAGACTGGAAGCAATACAACAAATACAACAAATACAGAAAATGAAAAAAATGAAGTCGCAAATGATATAGAAAGTGATAATGACTAAATTAAAATAGACTAAAATTAAGTTGATTTTAGTCTATTTTAATATAAAAGCTTTATTTTATTACCATCACGGCTTATGAATCCTTCATCTACCAAGCATTTGAGTTCACGCATCATTGCACTTCTATCTACGCTTAGGTAATCTGCGAGGCTTGTCATTGAAATTGGAAGTATAATATTTTTAGAGAAGTTTTTACTAGAAAGAATAGAAAAATAAGTAAGTAATTTATCTCTGATAGACCTTTTTGAGAGTATTTCTATTCTTGTATTTTGATGTACTGCCTGTTTTAATATGAGTTCTAGCAGGCTAGATACGAGTGTTGTGTGAAATTTACAGTTGTTTCTACATTTTTCATGAATGTCATCATACAAAAATAAAAGAACTTCACACTTATCCATTGCTAAAACAAAAAGTTCGTGGTTTGTATGAACAGGGTAGAAGGCTTCACCAAAGATATCTGTCTCAACAAAACTTTCTATTATATCCTTGTTTCCGTTTAAATCATATCTAATTAAATCTGCTTTTCCGGAAAGCAGTATGCAAATTTGTTTTCTTTTTTCTATGTAAGTTGTAATAATACTACCTTTTTCAAAGGTCTTACGTTGAACCTTAATACAATTACAAGAAATGTTTTCAATTATATCTGATATTTCCATTAACATTGTCCTTAAATTTGTAAATAAAATTTATTCAATTATACTTCAAAAACGTTGCATTTGCAACAGAAAAAATAAATTGTTAAGGTATAATATAATAAAACAAAAGAAGCAATAATTAATGTAAATCCAAGGAGGAATTTATGAAGGTTATTAAGAGAGATGGACGTGTAGTAGATTTTAATAGAGAGAAGATTGCAATTGCTATTGAGAAGGCAAACCAAGAGGTTACAGAAAAGGAAAGAGCAGATAAGCAAGATATTAAGGATATAATAAAATATATTGAGTCACTTGATAAAAAGAGAATTTTGGTTGAAGATGTGCAAGATATAATAGAAGAGCAACTTATGGACAAGAAAAAGTTTAAGCTTGCAAAAAAATATATGATTTATAGATACAATAGAGCATTGGTTAGAAAGAAGAATACTACAGACGAATCTATTCTTGGGCTCATAAAAAATCAAAATATGGAGATGTTGGAAGATGGAACACGCAAGAATGCGGTGCTTGCGTCTTCCCAAAGGGATTACATAGCTGGAGAGGTTTCTAAGGATTTAACGAAGAGACTACTGTTACCTGAAAAAATAGTAAAGGCTCATGAAGAAGGAGTGCTATATTTTCATGATATGGACTATTTTTTACAACCAATTTTTAATTCTAGTGTGATTAATATTGGAGACATGCTTGACAATGGAACAGTTATAAATGGCAAATTAATAGATAGTCCAAAAAGTTTTAGAGTTGCTTGCACTGTGCTTGCACAAATTCTTGCAACAGTTGCGTCAACACAATATGGTGGACAATCAGTAGATATCAGTCACTTGGGTAAGTATGTTAGAAAGAGCTATGAAAAATTTAAGGAAGAGTTTGAAGGCATGCCTTCAAAAGAAATATTAGATAAAAAGATAAAAGAAGAAGTAACGAGTGGAGTGCAAACACTTCAATACCAGATAAATACACTAATGACTACAAACGGGCGTAGTCCATTGGTTTCGATATTTATGTATTTAAGAGAAGGCGATGAATACATAAAAGAAAATGCACTTATAATAGAAGAAATCTTGAAGCAAAGAATTGAGGGAATGAAGGATGCGGAAGGAAAATATATTAATCCGGAATTTCCAAAGTTGATCTATGTAATTGATGAAAATAACTGCTTAAATGGTGGAAAATATGATTATTTAACACATCTTGCATTAGATTGTGCAAATAAGACACAAGAACCAAGCTTTATATCGGCTAAAAAAATGCGTGAAAACTATAGTGGCAATGTATTTTCGCCAATGGGCTTTAGAAGTTTTCTAACTCCATGGAAAGATGAGAATGGAACATATAAATTTGAAGGAAGATTTAATCAAGGTATTGTTAGCATAAATTTACCTCAAATTGCAATCGTGGCAGATGGTGATGAAGATAAATTCTTTAGCCTGCTAGATGAAAGACTGGAATTGTGCCATGAAGCATTATTGTGCAGGCATTATGCTTTGCTTGGTACAGTAAGTGATACGAGCCCAATACATTGGATATATGGTGCGATAGCTCATTTAAAATCGGGAGAAAAAATCGACAAATATTTGAAAGATGGTTACTCTACAATTTCGTTAGGATATGTAGGAGTATATGAAGCAACAATGATGATGAAAGAAGTTTCTAACACTGAACCAGATGGAAAAGAATTTGCTATAAAGATAGTAAAACACCTAAAAGAAACTGTTGAAAAGTGGAAGAAAGCCTCTGGCTTAGGTTTTTGCTTATATGGAGAAACAAGTCAAAAGGTATGTAAAACATTCGAAAGAATAGATAAAGAAAGATTTGGCGTAATAAAAAACGTAACAGACAAAGAAAAATACACAAGTTCGTACCATGCGAGTGAAGATGAAAAAATAGATTATAAAGAAAAATTAGCATTCGAAAGTGTATTTCAAAAATTATCACTTGGAGGAGTAGTATCACAAATTTCGAGCGAATATATTGGAGAATTGGGTGATAAAGAAGAATTCATAAAATTTGTGTATGATAATGTACAATATTTGGAGTTTAGAAAAGTATAAAATTTAAAGAATCAATTACGAAAATATTCCATAGAAGATTTCTTAAAGTAAGTATTAGTAAAGGATGTTGATGCTTACTTTTTTATATGTCAAATTGATTGCTATTTTTATGTTGTTATGATAATATAAAAACGAAAAAATATAGGGAAATATACATAAGGAAACTTGAAAGATGGAAAAAATAACTGTAGATGAAAGACATAAGAAAGCAATGTATGAATATATACAGAGCTCCATTGGTTACTATAGAGGGTATGAAAAAAACATTGAATCTTTTTATGTAAATGGAACATTGGACAGAGAATTTGCTGCAAGGATATTAGAAAATTTAATATATTCTTGTAAAGTGATTAAATTAGAATTAAAACCAACCGAAGAATTTAAGAAAGAATTGGTACAGTCTGATAAAATATTTGATAGTATACCAAAAGCCAAAGAATATGATGAAAACTCATATGTAAGAGATACTAATGTTGAAATTTATGATAACATGGAAATGGAAGCAGTATATTCTAACTTACAAAAATGTCTTGAAGTAAAACAATTTTATCAAGAAGTATATTCTATACAAAATTTAAGAGAGAGAGCAGTCAAGACTATAGGATCTATTAATAGTATAAATAATCATGAAACAGAGATACCACTAGATGATAGAATAAAATTTAAAAAATTTGGAAACGATTTAAATGAACTTTTAAATCAAACGAAAACAGATGAACAGGCAATTCAAAGAATTATACAATTATATAATGAAGAAGCATCGAAAGTATGGAGTTGTTATTTATCAAATGAAAGTCAACAACCTAGATGGCTAGTACATAATCTATCAAGAGGTGCTTTTGAAGGAAGTTTTGACAAGAGATATATGTCTACATCGTTAGTTACGAATAAAACAATGGAATTATTTAATGAAAGTAGTGGAAATAATTTTGGTTTTATAATAAAACCAAAGAATATAATAAGTGCTTCTGAACATGATACTTTTACAAATAATTCGCCAATTAATGAGTATATGGAGACTTTCACAAATGGAAATATACCTCCAATCAAACTTCCATGGGAGATTGAAAAAGAATGTATTGAACAAACAATAGAAAATTGTGGAGAAATGTTAAACTATGATAAAAGGACAGTTTACCCTGAAATAGTCGTTGAAGGATTTGAAATTGAAGCTATGTATTATAGAAGCAATGGTGAAGGTGAATTAGCTCCAAATTATGAAACTGCAAAGAAAATGGCGGATGAAAGAGGTGTAGAACTAAGAGAATTAGATATTAGTAAGGCAAGAGAATCGCAGGGACTAGAACCAATGACAGCTGGTATGCAAAAAAAGTTTTTGAGAAATATATTAAGAAAAAGTTTTATGAGTGAAGAACAAATATCTTCGTACTGCAGAGGTAGAAATACCAATGAAAAAGAAGAAAGATTTATAGAAAGTCACTATGAAGACTTTTACCAGAAATACCAGAAATTGAGAAATGGAGGCAAATGTTCTAAAGAAGATATATTGAAGGAATTTCAGGCTATGGTAACCGATAAAGAAATGGAAGAAATGAATAATTTTTATAGTCAAACAAAAGAAGAAATATTTCAATATGACACATATAATCAGACAAAAAGTAATATAGAAGAGAAAAAAATAGGAAGTCCAGAAGTAGAAGAACCAGCACAGCAACAAGGTAAAATGAAATTGTGGAAAAATAGATTTAAAGGTTGGTATGGAGCAATAGATAGAGTGCCTGAAATTACAAGAGCTAGATTTATAAAAATGAGATTAGATATTGCAAAAGCAATTAAGAGTATAATTAAAGATAGAAATAATCCAACGCAAGAAAGTACGAAGGAAAAAAGCCCAGAAGAAAGATAGGTAATTTTTATGAAAAGAGAATATATGGAAGCATTTTCAGAGGTTTATGAAATTTTAAAATTAATGCCAAGTGAATTATTAAATAAAATACCAAAAAAATTTTATAAAATGATAGAAGAGGAAAAATCTAAAGAGTATTGTCCAAATATTAAGGAGCCATTAGAACAACAAAAATTAAAAAATGAAACTATAATAATTTTAGGATTAATATATAGAGATTTTCTTTGTTCTGTAGAAGAAAGAAAAATGTTACAGGAAAAGGATGCAAAAGAACTGCAAGAGGCGCAAAAAGAATTAGAAAGAGAGATTAATAAAAAATATAATTATGATACTTTATTCAAGAATAGAAAAAATGTTGAAGAACAAAAGAAAGAAACAGGCTTAACGCTTGTGCAAGAAGAGAAATGGTATAAAAAGATATTTAATATTATAAAGAAAATATTTAGGAAAGATAGATAAGATTGAGCTTTAGTAAATGATGTGAGATTTACGAAGATTTCCGGCAAAGAAAATAGAATTAAGCACAGTCATAGGTGCTAAAATTAAAACTAAAGAAGGAGTGAAACAATGAAATATCAATTTGAAGTACCGGGTGACATAGTAGGAAAGGAAAGACCAAGAGTAAACATGTATACTGGAAGAGTATATACTCCTGGAAAAACAAAAGACTATGAATTTTTAGTACAGCAATATTTTAAAATGAAATACCCAAGATACGAGATGCTAGAAGGAAGGCTTTCAATAAATATAATTGCATATTTAAAAATTCCTAAAAGCACAAGTAAAGCAAAAGTAGAAGAAATGCTAGAAAATAAAATAAGTCCAACAAAGAAACCAGATGTCGACAACATAGCAAAATCTATACTTGATGCAATGAACAACTTCGTATTCAAAGACGATAATCAAGTAAGCAAAATAAGCGTAGAAAAACGTTACGCATTAGAAGAAAAAGCAGTGATAGAAGTAGAAGAGTACTAAATGTTTGTACATTTTTGTACATTTTGGGGACGGAGGAAAAATTGTACAATTGATGGAAATATAACTTGAGAATGGAAAAATATCACAATGAATAAAAAGAGTAACAAAATAAGAGAAAAGCGAGAAAATGATTATTTTTAGAAACAAGGTCAAGCTCGCCCTTTGAGGAGTCCGAAGGAGCTCCGACCAAGAGCGCCGTACCGATGGTTCAAAAAATAATCATTTTCTCTTTTTCTATAAAAATAAAATTTTTTATTTGTGAATTATTTGTGAAATTAGCACTCTATTATTGACTTTGCTAAAATAAAGAACTATAATACGTTTTAGTATTAAAAATAGTGTGAAAGAACAAAGAATATTTCAGGCTATTACGAAGGGAAGGAATGAATTTTATTATGGAAAACAAGCAATTTAAAGCAGAGTCTAAAAGGTTGTTAGACCTAATGATTAATTCAATTTATACTAATAAAGAAATCTTTTTAAGGGAGCTAATTTCAAATGCTAGTGATGCAATCGATAAGTTGTATTATCGTTCTCTTACGGATAAAAATGTAAAAGTTAATAAGGATGATTTATATATAAGAATAACTCCAAACAAGGAGGCACGTACTTTAACTATTGAAGATAATGGTTGCGGTATGAGCAAGGAAGAGCTTGAAGAAAACCTTGGAACTATTGCAAAGAGTGATTCTCTTGCATTTAAGGAGGCTGCTAAAGCAAAGGAAAATGCTGAAAAAGATGATGATGTAAACATTATAGGACAGTTTGGTGTTGGTTTCTATTCAGCATTTATGGTTTCATCTAAAGTAAGGGTAGAGAGTAAATGCTATGGTTCAGAAAAAGCATACGCATGGGAGTCAGAAGGTGCAGAAGGCTACACGATTGATGAGTGCGATAAATCAGACTTCGGAACAAAAATTATCTTAACACTAAAGGCTGATACTGATGACGAAAAATATAGTGATTTTCTTGCTGAATACAAGATTGAGGAATTAATTAGAAAATATTCTGATTACATTCGTTATCCAATAAAAATGGAAGTGGAACACGAGCACGAAGTAGAACAACCAGAAGGCGAGAAGAAAGAACCTAAATTTGAAAAAGTAAAACATGATGAAATTTTAAATAGTATGATTCCAATTTGGAAAAAGAATAAATCAGAAGTTTCAGATGAAGATTACAATAATTTTTACCAAGAAAAATTTGGAGATTATCAAAAGCCACTAAAAGTAATTCGTACATCTGTTGAAGGAGACGTAAGCTATACAGCATTATTGTACATTCCTTCACACACACCATATGATTATTACACAAAAGACTTCAAGAGAGGACTTCAATTATATTCAAATGGCGTATTAATAATGGACAAGTGTGAAGATTTACTTCCAGATTGCTATGGATTTGTAAGAGGATTGGTAGATAGTCCAGATTTATCACTTAACATTTCAAGAGAGATGTTACAACATGATAGACAACTAAAAATAATTGCTAAGAACTTGGATAAGAAAATAAAATCAGAATTGTTAGATATGTTGCACAAGAACCGTGAAGATTATGAAAAATTCTTTACAACATTTGGTACAACACTAAAATTTGGAGTTTACAATGATTTTGGATTAAATAAAGATAATCTAAAAGATTTATTAATGTTCCATTCTTCAACAGAAAACAAATTGGTAACACTTGATGAATATGTTGATAGAATGAAAGAAGGACAAGATAAAATATATTATGCATGTGGAGAAACTGTTGATAAAATAGAATTATTGCCACAGGTTGAAGCAGTAAAAGAAAAAGGCTACGAAATACTTTACTTAACAGAAAATATAGATGAATTTGTTGTACAAGTATTAATGGAGCATAAAGAAAAGAAATTTATAAATGTATGTGCAAACGATGTTGACCTAGACACAGACGAAGAAAAAGAAGCTTTGAAAAAAGAAAATGAAGAAAACAAAGACATGTTCACATTAATGAAAGAAACAATAGGGGAAGGTGTGCAAGAAGTAAGATTTACACACAGACTAAAAAATCACCCAGTGTGTTTAACAAGCGAAGGTGCGTTATCAGTCGAAATGGAAAAAGTAATAAACTCAATGCCAAATGACCAAAAAGTAAAAGCACAAACAGCCTTAGAAATAAACGATTCGCACCCAATAGCTCAAAAAATAAAAGATTTATATGCAAATGATAAAGAAGCACTAAAGAAATATACACAAGTTTTATATGCACAAGCAAGATTAATAGAAGGATTACCAGTAGAAAATCCAACACAAATAAGCAATTTAATTTGTGAAATAATAGCAAAATAATAGTTAATAAAATTTCACCTCAAAGGGAGAGTTCTTTTAGGTGAAATTTTATTTAGAAATGTAAGAAAAGAAACTTCAATTTTACAAAATAATGCTGAGATTCATTCTTTGGAAAGTCACAAAGAGACAATCAAGAGTGATATATCGAAATTTTTTATTTTTGTACTAGAATTAACTATTACAAATGAAAATTAATCATTAATTTTAGGATAAAGCCCTATACTTATTAATCCTGCTATACCAACTAAAACATAAACAATTCTACTTACTACAGACATAGAACCAAATATTGTTGCAACTAAATCAAAGCTAAATAAGCCAATTAATAGCCAGTTTATAGCACCAATAATTACAAGAGTAAGAGCTATATAATAAAGTACTTTCATAGCAAACCTCCATAAAATAATTTTTTCTAATAGTATAAGAAAAAATTAAAAAAATATTCAAAAAATTGAAAAAATTATTATGATTGATTTTACAAAATTAATATGGTAAAATTTAAGCAGTTACAAAAATAATGAGAAGAGGATTTTATGACGATTTTAGAATTTATTTTAAGCAATAAAAATTATTTAGAAGATTTAATTACAAGAAGTACATATCACTCAAATGCAATTGAGGGAAGTACTTTAACATATGCTGAAACATATGCAATTTTATATAATGATAACAGCTTTAAAATTGAGGGAAAAGAGCCTAGAGAAATATATGAGGCTATTAATCATAAAAAAGCATTAGAATTAGTTTTTAAGAATTTAGAAAATGATGAAAATTTTGATGAGAGATTTATAAAAAAGTTAAATGAAACTATAAATAGAGATATTAAAGATAATGAAGGTTACAGAACTGTACAAGTGTTTATACAGGGAAGTGAACATATTCCGCCAGCACCTGAAAAAGTTCCAAATTTAATGATGTATTACATATATAACTATAATCACGACGAACAGGATATATTTAACAAAATTGCAAGATATCATATTGAGTTTGAGAAAATACACCCATTTGAAGACGGAAATGGAAGGACAGGAAGACTACTTATAAATTATGAATTACTAAAAAATAATTTATCTCCTGTCGTAATTAGTAAAGATGACAGAGTAAAATACTTTGAATTTTTAAGAACTAGTGATGCTATTGGACTTGCAGAATGGCTAAAAGATTTATCATCAAGAGAAGAAGATAGAATGAAAAAATTTGGTTATACAGATTAATAAAAAATTGCTTAAAGTAGAATAACAAAAGTATAATGAAATAAGGAGCTAGAAATGAAGAAAATAATAAGTTTTTTAATTATAATGTTATTTGTATTATTACCAAGAACAGTATTTGCAAGTAATGGTAGTAGCAACGGAAGTATGTCATTAGGCTTAGCTTTACGGTATGGAGGCATTTATTTCAATCCATATGTCACTTTTTGTTTTAATGCCATTATCTAAAATTATTTCAAAAGA
Source organism: uncultured Clostridia bacterium (assembly GCA_934119935.1). Lineage (GTDB taxonomy): Bacteria > Bacillota > Clostridia > TANB77 > CAG-508 > CAG-245. Next base: position 26,684 of record CAKOSX010000001.1, read on the forward strand.
AAATTCAAAAAGAACTTTTTGGATTTTGTTTGTAATTAGAATTACAATTTTATTATTTTTTGACTTATTTATAACAAAAGGTATTGCAATAATAGACTTTATATTAGTATTTGTAGGCGCATTTATTATTATTCCTATTGCCTCAATTAAAGATAAAGAAGGTGTAGTAAATGACGTACCAATAAATAATAACGAAGAACAAGAAAATATCGAAACAAGTGCTGAAACAGTAACAGATAATAGTCCAATAGTGTTGATTGACCCTACATATCTTAACAATGAGAGTGCTTTATTAAAAAATATTGTAAAAGAAGAGATTGAAAGCCAAGGGGAAAATGTAAAAAAATTAACAACATCAAAAATAAATACCAAAAGAAATATAGTAATTTTAATCTTTGGATTATTAACATTTATATACGTGTTGATGTACTTTTTTAATATTGAATTAAAAACTTGCTTAATGTGTGAGGGAATTACTCTATTATTATACATATTTTTAGTAAAAAAATTTAATATTGTAAATGTAATTTCAATGAAAGCTAAGAAAAATCCAAATGAAGATATAGCAAAATTGGTTACAGAAGTAAAAATAAATAAAAAGCAGGTAGTCTTTCCAATTTTTCTAAAAACAGGAATAACTGTATTGGCAGCAATATTTATACCAGTAATAATGTTTGCAAAGCCAAAATTACTTTACTTTAGATATGGAGATGGATATGCAGTAATAAAATACACAAAAGGAGCAATTCAACAGAGTGATACAGTTGTAATTCCAGATACGCATAATGGAAAAAATGTTGTTGCTATTGCAAATAGTGCATTCGAGAATACAAAAATTAAAAATGTAACATTATCACAAAATTTAGAGAGTATAAAATCTAAAGCCTTTTTTAATTGTAAAAATTTAGAAAGTATATATATCCCTCAAAATGTTACAGAAATAAGGGCAAGTGCTTTTGAAAATTGTTTAAACTTAAAAACAGTTTCTTTACCAAATGGATTAATTGAAATAAGGGCATCAGCTTTTAAAAATGATAAAAAATTATCCAAAATAGAATTACCAGAAAGCCTAGAATATTTAGGTGCAGGAGCATTTTCATATTGTAGTTCGTTACAAGAGATAACTATACCTAGTAAGGTTGTAGAGATAAACGGACAAACATTTGAATATTGTATTTCATTAAGAAGAATAAATTTACATGATAACATAATATCAATTCATGGAGAAAATTTTGTTGGTTGTAAAAAGTTAGACAATGTAACACTGCCATCAAAAATAACAGAAATTAGAGGTAATACATTTGAAAATTGTACATCACTATCTTCTATTGTAATACCTAAAGGAGTTACTAGAATAGGTGGGCATGCCTTTTATGGTTGTAGTAATTTAAGTTATGTGATAGTTCCATCAACAGTCGTCGAAATAGGTAGTTCAGCATTTAGACAATGCACTTCATTGCGCTCAATACATGTACCTAAAAATGCAGTAATAAATGAAAGAGCATTTAAAGAAAGTCCAACATCAGTAATATACTATTAGGAGGCATTTGTTATGAATGAGGATTACAAATTTATACATTTATTATATGTACCAACAATGAATTGCAATATGCAATGCAAGTATTGTTATTTAAAAGAGAACACAGTTGATTTAGAACAAGATGATTCATATTTGAAAACATTAGAGTATGCTGTAAACAAATTTAAAAATGCTAAGGTTGTTCCATTTAATATATCTTTGCATGGTGGAGAGGTAACAACTTTAGCTAGAGAGGATTTTAGAAATATTATAAAATATATTTCTAATTACTACAGAGATAATAAAGAAATAATTATTGGCAATGGATTTAGACTAGGAGCTCCACATATTAAAACCAATTTATTAAATTTAGAAAAGCACATAGATACTATAAAGGAATTTAATGTTTCAATAAGTGGCTCTTTGGACTTACCATTTTCATTGCATGAAAAATATAGAGTTACAAAAGGAAATCAAAAAACTTTAGATAAAATATTAAAAAACATCGAACTATTGGAAGAAATACCTAATAATAAAAAGGTTTCTGCAACAATATTTAAGGAGCATTATGATAAAACAGATGAAATTATTAAAGATATTAAATATCTTGATGAAAATACCTGTTTAAATATGAATGACTTTAATTTTATGATTGGTTTTGTAGATAATGAGAATGATGATATACTCCATGCTATGACAGAAGATGAACAAGTCGATTTTTATAGAAGGATGAATAATGAGTTTAGAGGAACAAATTTAGATTATGGAGTAAGAAATACTTGGTTTGCAGAATTTAATCCTACATATTGCACTAATTGTGATAATTGTGGAGAAAAGTTTTTCTTATTAGAGAGAAATGGTGATATATATTCTTGTGTAAGAGGACAAAAAAATGAAGAATTCTATTATGGAAATATATATAAAGATGAAGTTGAAACAATTATGAATAATGCCAGAAGAAAAATTTTTGAAATACATAATAAAATAGGATTTAACGAAGAATGTCTAAATTGCAAATATTTATATTTGTGTAAAACAGGTTGCCCATTTGTTAAGAATAAATACAAAATAAATAAATCGTATACTTGTAAATTACAACAAGAAATATACAAAGACAATGCTGAGTTATATCCAGAAGATAAGAATAATGAAGAATCAATTTATATGTATTTAAGCAAGATACATCCAGATATATCAAAAGATTTCTATCCCAAAGAAAAGAAAATTGTTGGACAAGATATACCAAGTTTAACATCAATAATAGAGGCAGATAGTAAATTAAAGAATATATATAGTCCAGATATTTTTATATTAAAAATTGATGATATTGAATATAAACTAGAGTCTCAAATAATAAAAAGTAAAAGAGATATTGTATATTTAACTGATGAAAGTAAAATAGTACTTTATATAAAAGAGGGAGTTTTGGAAGATTGTGATTATCCGGCTAGTAATTCACTATATGTGATGTTATTAACAGGTGATACATTACAATATGGAGATGAACAAAGAGTAAAACAAGAACATATTATGACTCATCAAATATTTACAAATACCATAAAAAAAGAAAAATCTGACAAAAAAGGCTACTACTGTGTAGATTTAACTAAAATATTAAGTCTATATTATGATAAGGTATCAACTAAAAATCCTAACAACTTATTTTTTACTACAACAGAATTAAGAGACTATCATTATACTAAACATAAAAATAATGCTTATTATCATATACAAGCAATAAATTTACCATTTCAAAATATAGAATTCTTCTATATTGACTGTAAGGAGGGATTAAAGTGATAGAAAAAAAGCCAAAGACATATAATGAAATTATTAGACTAAAAAAGTGCTATACACTAGCAAATTATTATTCTGATATAACAGAGAATATGTTTAATGAAATATATGATTTTCTTGCTGAGTCAGAGGCTAATACAATTGTAGCAAATCAAAATATTTTATCACTTGTTGATGGAGCAGGGAAGGTTGTAAAGGCTTTTTCAGTATCTGCAACAACTAAATCTTTTGATAGAATGGAAATTAGCAATAGAGGCTTTTCTGTAACACCACATTATGACTCAAGTTCATCATCATGGGGAGGCTCATCAGGAAATAACAATAATAACAACAATAATAACAATAACAGTTAATAAAAAACAATAAAGGCAAACATCAATTTACCTTTATTGTTTTTTTAGTATATATATTTATGCTAATTTGGTCTTTTAATCATTTATTTTTTAAATTGTGAATTGTACAAGTCTGCATAGAATCCGTTTTGAGCCATTAGCTCTTCGTGATTTCCGTGTTCTATTATATTTCCTTCGTTCATAACCAATATCATGTCTGCATTTCTAATTGTAGAAAGTCTGTGTGCTATTATGAATGAGGTTCTGCCTTCTGTTAGTTTATCCATGGCTTGTTGTACAAGTTCTTCTGTACGTGTGTCTACACTACTGGTTGCTTCGTCTAGTATTAAGAATGGGGCATTCTTTATCATTCCACGTGCAATTGTAAGCAATTGTTTTTGACCTTGAGATATGCTCTCTGAATCGCCTAATGTGTAGTCTAGTCCACCAGGCAGTGTTTTTATGAATTTGTCTATTCCGACCGTTTTGCAAGCTTTCATAATGTCTTCGTCAGAGACTTCTTTGTTGTATTTTATGTTGTCTCTAACTGTTCCATTAAATAGCCAAGTGTCTTGTAATACCATTATGAACAGGTCGTGTATATTTTCACGAGATAGCTCTTTTGTTGAAACACCGTCTATTGTAATGTTTCCGTCTGCTATGTCATAGAATTTCATAAGTAGGTTGACCATTGTTGTTTTTCCAGCGCCTGTTGGACCAACTATTGCAACTTTTTGACCTTTTTTTACATCACAGCTGAAATCTTTTATAACAGTCTTTTTGCCATCATAAGAGAATTTTATGTGGTCAAATACAATGTTTCCTTCAACTTTAGCTGGATCAAGATATTTAGTAATGTTTTTCTGTTCGTCCATTTCAGGTTCTTCTAAAAATTCGAAAACTCTTTCTGAAGCAGCTGCTGTTGTCTGCAAGTTTGTCATACCTTGAGCAATTTGTGTTAAAGGCCCTGTGAATAAACGTATGTACATCATGAATGCTACTATAACACCAAATGTGATGTTTCCGTTCATTGTTAATATTGCACCAACAACACAAACAGCAACATAACTAAAGTTTCCAATAAAGCTCATTATAGGTTGGCTTAAGCCAGATAAGAATCTACTCTTTTTATTACATTCATACACACTTTGGTTTAATTTGTCGAATGTCTCAGAAGCTTCTTTTTGACCATTGTAAGCATTTACAACATTATGGTTTGAATATATTTCTTCGATGTGTCCATTTAATTTTCCAAGTTCAACTTGTCTTGCATTGAAGTATTTTTGAGATTTTGCCATTATAACAAACATTGCAACAAATCCAAGTAGGGAAGATACAATACCTGTTATGGCTAAAATCCAGTTTGTATAGAACATCATTATTATTGAACCTATAAATAATGTTATTGCTCCAACTAGTGTGCCTAAGCTTTGACTTAATGACATAGCAATTGTATCAACATCGTTTGTAACTCTTGATAATAAATCTCCATAGCTGTGTGTATCGAAATATCTAAGTGGAAGTTTATTAATCTTTTTAGATATTTGAGTACGCATTTTTTGAGCAAATTTATTTGCAACTGTTGCCATTATTATGCCTTGTAAAAAGTCAAATAGTGCACTTACAAGATAGATAATAAGAAGGAACAATGCTATAGAATTTATTGTATCAAAGTTCATTCCAGCAATTAATCCATTTGTAATTTCGTTTGTTAAATCACTCAATCTGTTTGGACCGATTATTGATAAAACAGAGCTAAAGCAAGAAAGTACTAGTGCAACTATTACCAATGGAAGTAATTTATTTAAATAATGAACAAGTTTTTTTACTGCTGTTTTTAAATCTTTTGGCTTTTCAGCAGGAGCGTTTCTACCAAAGTTACGTGGCTTTTTCTTGTAATCTTCTTCGTTATCCATTTTCTAGTTCCTCCTTTGATAATTGTGAATATGCAATTTCTTGGTACACTTTGCAATTGCTTAAAAGCTCCTTATGTGTGCCCATTCCAACGCATTCTCCATTTTCCAATACTATAATTTTGTCTGCATTTAATATAGTTCCAATTCTTTGTGCAACTATTATATTTGTAGAATCTTTAGTGTAATTTCTTAACTCTTCTCTTAGAGTGTAATCTGTTTTGTAGTCTAAAGCACTGAAAGAGTCGTCAAATATGTATATTTCTGGATTTCTTGCGATGGCTCTTGCAATAGCAAGTCTTTGCTTTTGACCACCAGATAAGTTTGTTCCACCTTGTGCAACGTGAGCTTCATATTTTTCAGGCATCTTTTCAACGAATTCCTCTGCTTGTGCAATTTCTATAGCTTTCTTTATTGTATCTTCTGAAATTTTACCTTTTCCATTGTCTCCATATGTCACATTGTAATTAACCGAACCGCTAAACATTACAGCCTTTTGAGGAACATAGCCTAGCTTGTTGTGTAAAAATTCTTGATTATAGTCTTTTACATCAACACCATCTACTAAAATTGTTCCTTCTGTTGCATCATAAAATCTTGGAATTAAGTTAATCATTGTTGTTTTTCCAGAACCTGTTGAGCCAATTATTGCAACTGTTTCACCTTGATGAGCCGTAAACGATATATTTTTTAATACATAATCATCTCCATCAGGATATTTGAATGAAACATTTTTAAATTCGATTTCGCCTTTTTTATCAGTCTCATCGCTACTTACTTTTCCATCTTTAATAGAAGGCTCTGTATCTAAAACTTCTGCAATTCTTTGAGCAGAAACCTGAGCTCTTGGGTACATTATAAATATCATTGCAAGCATTAAAAACGACATTATAACTTGCATTGCATAACTTGAAAATACTACCATGTCGGCGAAAAGTGGCAATTTATCCATCATACTTGCAGAATCTATTAATCTACTTCCAACAAAATAAATTGAAAGTGTTAAAGTATTCATTACTAAGTAAATTACAGGAGACATTGCAGACATTGCTCTTTGGTTAAACATTTGAGTATTTGTAAGTTCTGTGTTTCCAACTTCAAATTTATTTTCTTGATATCCTTCTGCATTGAAAGCTCTTACAACTCTTATACCAGTAAGGTTTTCACGAGTAAGTTCGTTTATATTATCAATCATTTTTTGAACTTTCTTAAACCTTGGAAGTACCAATGCTACAAGAAGAGAAACGCAAGACATTAGAACCAAAACTGCAACTCCAGTAAGTGCACTCCATTGCCAGTTTTTATTTAAAATTTTAATAACTGCCCAAACTGCTGTAATAGGAGATTTAATCAAAAGTTGTAATCCCATAGATATTAGCATTTGAACATTTGTAATATCATTTGTTGTTCTTGTAATTAAGCTACTAGTAGAAAATTTCTTGATTTCTTGCATACCAAAGTTTTCTACATTTTCAAATAATTTCTTTCTAACATGAAGCGTGAATGATGCAGAAAGCAGGGAAGTTAGGTAACCAACTACAATTGCTGCAATCAAACTGCCAAATGCGCAAGCAAGCATATATCCGCCTTGCTTCAAAACATCAGACATTTGGCTTCCTTCAGTTTGAACAAGTTTTGTAATTTCAGACATATAATCTGGAAGTTTTAAATCTAGCCAAACTTGAAATATGATTAATAGCAAAGAAATTGCAACTATTAACCAATCTTTTTTAGTGAAGTTTTTTAATAATTTTAACATTTCTTTTTCCTTTCATTTGAATTTTTATTTGATAGTGGAGATAAAAATTTATCTTCTGTCATCATTTCTCGAATTTAATATTAAAATCAGTCTTAATAAATCTAATATAGATGAAAGCAAACTTGCAATATAAGTCATAGCAGCTGCACTTAAAACTTTTTTAGCCGACTTATTTTCATCATTATAAACAAGATTTAATTCTTCTAATTGAACCAATGCTCTTTTAGAAGCATCAATTTCAACTGGAAGTGTAACTAATTGAAATAACACTGTTGCTAGAAGAATTATTATAGATAATTTAATATATCCAGTCAATCCTCCTATAATAGAAATAAGTAATCCAAAGTATCCTAAATAAGATACAAAATTTACAACAGGGACTAGGGCAGACCTTATTTTGAAGAAAGTATAATTTTCTTTGTCTTGAATAGCATGCCCACATTCATGTGCTGCAACAGCAAGTGATGCTATTGAAGTTCCATTGTAAATATCTTTAGATAAATTAATAAGTTTTTTTGATGGATTATAATGATCAGACAAATTTCCCGAAATTTCATATATAGAAATTTGAGACAATCCGTTAGAATCCAATATTTTTCTTGCCACATCTTGACCAGTTAATCCGGCAGAATTTTGAACTTTTCTATATTTAGAATATGTAGTATTTATTTTAATTTGTGCAAATACCACAAGCAAAAATCCAATAACTGTAAGTAAAACTGTGAGTGGAGTCTCATACGTCATTAGCCAATAATTCATAATTAATCACGTTCCTTTCTTTAGGCATAAAACTAGTGAAAAAATTTAATTGTTTTCCGTGTTTTTATGCAAAACATACAATTAATTATAAAATGGAAACTGTAACCAAGTCAACAAAAAAATGTGAAAATTGTGTGAAATATTTAGAAAAAATGTAATAATATAAACAAAAGAAAAACTCCCTCCGAAGAGAGAGAAAAGAGTAAATCTTTTTTGCTTGGTTGTTTGCCTTAATCGGGCAGACAGCCTGCCACACCAGTCCAGGTCTTGCCGGAAAGGTCCACGGTCTTAGCCTCGCTATAATTATTATTAGAGGCGTTGTAACGGTTTGTGAACATCCCACTTGCAAAGTACCAGCCTTCGGGGAAGGTCAGGTACTTGGGATCAGTATCTGTGACGATCGTAATTTGTTCGCCACTAGATACCAAAGTGATTTTTCCACGGTTAAGTGCCTCAAACACTCTGACAATGACCTCCAAGGGCAAGTCCGCAGTACGGACAATTTTATTTCTGCACATTTTAAACCTCCTTAGGGCATACGCCCTCTGTGCAGGGTTGATATACGATGGTGTAATAAAACACCGTATTTACATTATAATAAATTTACATAATATTGTCAATAATAAAAGTAAATTATTTACAAAAAAGAACCCTCTTACGAGGGAAAGAATAGCTCTTTTTTTGTAGGCTCAATCAGCCTAATTGTGTGAGTCAGTGTTAAAAATGCTGTTAATATTTGTTTACAAACCAACTTCCGAGTTCATCACCAAATTTCCAACTTTGTACAAGAAGTGTTATGGCACGTGAAAATGTTGCAAAATCAATGCAATCCATGTTACCGGAATTTATTGCAATGTCGGCAACATAGGAAAATGGTTTATCACAACGCCCATATAAATACTGAATCCATTTGGCAAAGCGTTTGGCAAATGGAATTGCACTTGCGTACAATCCGGCACTTTCGGGGTAGTCAAGTAGTTGCTCCCAATGTTGCCAAAGAGCTTTAGCCTCTGAGTCTTTAAAAAGTAAATCAGTATTTTCAGAAATTTGATGAATCTTAGTCTGCACAACATAGGAACGGTAAGCTTTCTTTACAAATTCCTTTTTAGACAGGCCAAGGTCTCCAAAATAAATCCAAGGCAGGGTCCTTATGGTACGGTAGTTCTTACTTTTGGGAAATCTACACGCAGCCCGATAGGCCGAGATAAAGTCGCCCTTGTTGTAATTTGTGATTAATACGATAGTGCCGTTGTGGACAAACCGAATTCCGATAAAAGGCGTATCAGGTGAAACATCAAACGTTTTGAATAGAACTTTTTTAAAGTTCGATTTCTTTTCGAAGCATCCTTCAATTAATTCTCCGAGAGTCTTCAAAGAATTAAAAGAGTATGTAACGATAGTAGCAATTCCATCGCTGAAATCGTACACAAACCATTTGTCCTTGTAAGGGGAAAATTCGTTCCATACCGTGATCACCGGGGTTGGACACCAGTATACATGCACTGGTGGTGCTAGAAAATATAATTTCGCATTTGTAACCATAGAAAGAAACCTCCTTATGTATGGCTCACTGACAAAATATATACGGACAAAGAAAATTATATCACAAATTTACATAATTAACAACTGAATGAAAACAAAAAGGAAACTGTTAAAATATAGTTTCAAATTTTGATGCAGATGGCTGAAATCAAAAAGACACGTTTTATTCAACCTCAGGATTGTAAAAATAATAGAGGTTCATTTTGCACCTCTATTATTTAGATAAATTAGAATTTTAATAACTAAAATAATAAATAAAGTGAGAAATATAAACTTATATATATTTATAATTAAAGAAAACATAGATTCACTCATGCTAGTTCCATTATCCATAAAATAATCGCGTATAATAGAATCTTTGTCTTGCATACTTACCACGACATCTTTTGATTTTCCATTTTCTAAATACCTAATTTTTAGCTTATAATTATGAAAATCAGACATATATTCTACACTTTCTATATGTGCCTCATTGCTAATGGAAACCTCACCTATACTTGAATAATTTATCATTTCTAATATAGTACTAGTATTTTGTTGTTTATCATATTTTATAACTCTGCCATGGGAAATTGTATATGAAAAAAATACAATAAAACTAACAACTGTAATTATAAGAGTTATTATATATACTTTTTTAAATGAATAATTTTGTTTATTACACATATCCAATCCTCCTAAATCTTCTTATTCTGAATAAAAAGATATCCATTTCCACTCTTTTTTAAAGTAACCTCATATTGATTTTCGGGGGTGTTTGCATCACAATAGATGATATGATATATTCCATTATTTACATTACCAGAAAGGCATTTGGCATTAATATGATGAGTGTCACTATAAGCATAGCAGTAAATATAATTTTCTTTCGTACCAATTTTGTTATTACTTGTATAAGATTTACAATATTTTAATTGTATATTTGGATTGCTATTTTGAGATATATCTAGTCCTGTTTTTTCGAAATATAATATTTTAATATGCAATGGGTCAAAGGTTAGAATATCCCCGACGGGTGGAGTACCATTGAAAACAGTATTAACTAAATACTCATATTCAGGGGAGTTAGAATCGACTATATTTCCAATATAAGTATTATAGTATAATATTTCTGAAATATCTATTATACTAGCGTCATCATAAGTGTGATTAATAAAACCATTATTTGCCACTTTATTAAAAAAATGTTCAATATCTAATAGAGTTTCAGAGTCTAAAGTAGAAGAACGTTTTATAGAAAATTTTAAAATTGTATTAACTATAAATACTATAAACAATGAAATTAATATTATAAATGCTACTATTTTTAAATAGTTTATTTTTTTCATAATAAATCACCTCTAATAAATTTTATTGGATTATATCATCTTATAATATTAAAGACAATATAATTCTCATTTATAATATTAGATACTAGAAATTAGATAAAAGATGCAAAAAAATAAAATTACAAATAAAAGTTTATAAGAATATTGCATCCATTTTTACAATAAATGATATCTATATATTAGAGGAGGTAAAAATGGTTAGTATGATTATTGCTACAAATAATTTTAATCATGCAAAAAATATGTTTAACAGCATTACTGAAATGGATAAAAACATTAGAATTATTGGGATAAGTAGCAACAAAAAAAAACAATAGAAAGACTAAAAAATCAATCACCAGATATCTTGATATTAGACTTTGAAATTTCAGAGAGAAATATGATTGAAATACAGCATATGTTAAATAAACAACGAGAAAAAGAAATAAATACAAAAATCATTATTATTTCTAAAAACATAGAAAAATTAAAAAAGGTGTATGGATATAATGAAAAAATATGTTATTTTATAGATAGAACATACAATAATGATAATATTGGTAAAAAGATACCAAAGAGCTGGAGCTTTGACCAGTTTAATGAAATAAAAGATTATAGAAATATTATAGACCTAGATAAAGTTATGTATAGTGGAAATGCAAATTTAGTAACGAAACTAAAGAGTGGTAATCCTAATTTTGAAATAGTTAATAAAAATTTATATGAGAAGTTAGAATATGTATACAATTTAGCAAAAGAATATGAGCCAAATGGCACAATAGCAAAGTGGAATTATATGGTTGTAAATTATTTTAGACATGCATCATATAAAGGTGCTGGATGGGATACTATAGTAGGCACAGTACTTGGTTGGATTAACTATGTGAACAATAGATTACCAGATAATGTAAGTGAAAATATATATTCAAAACAAATGTATATATATGATAGAAAACTAAATGTTAGTATGCAATTTGGACATATGGCTGCAGTTCTAGCGTCGTTACTATATAATTCTAACATTGTATATACAACATATATTGATAGTAACGGAAATGAAATAAGAACTCAATCTCCAGAAGATTTGAATATTGAGTTTACTAGTAGACAGAGTAAAATAACTGATTTATGTGGTTGGGCAGGAGATTTAGTACAATTATTAAATAACACTAATGAAGAAAAACTGCAAAATCAGGAAGGTAATACGGATGTGGAGAAACTAATGTCATTAATAGGAAACCTACCAACATCAGTAAATAATGATAGTTCTGATTATGAAGTATGCAAAGCTTTAGCATATAGGTATGTGTCAAAAGAAGATCCAGAAACAGCTATATTAGTTAACTTGTTTAATTTCATAAATTATGGTATACTTGATGCTAATAGGTGGAAAAATATTGCACCAGAAGCTTGGAAAAACAAAATAAAAAATTATATAGAATTGGGGTTATAAGATGAAGAAGTTCTTTATTATGTTTCAAATAATTATGACGTGTATAATAATACTATTTGCACCACCAATACTTATTACAATAAAGGATAAAGAATTCAATGAATTGTTAAGGCATAAGACTACTACAGGATTTCCAGAGTCAACATTTATAATTGCTGTACTAGTAGACGAATTTTCCGGACACGATTGCAAAATATACATATTTAATGGAATAACAAATTATACACTTGAAAGAAGCAAAAATTCAGAAATTAGAACTTATATTGAACAAAATAATAACATAAAGAAGATAATAATAGGAGTGGATGTAGTTTTATTTAGCAGTATATATGTAATGAATAAAATAAATAGAAATAAAGAAGTAAACAGAAGAAAATATATTGGTAAAAAAGAATAATTATAAAGAGGGCACAAAAGCCCTCTTATAAGTTTACTTAGGATTACATCAATAGAATATAATTTAGAAAGTATAAAGGGAGTTATTTATAAATTATAAAATTCAATTAATCCATAGTAACAATCAATGCCACCCCAATCTACAGGTGCAGCATAAAATGAACCGACAGGATAATTAACAATCCAATAATCCAAATCGTGTACAATTTTATGAGCTTCAAAGCATTCTGATAAATCATGATTATCTATTCCATTTTGAATTCTGTTTAGTGCTGAATCTAAAATAGCATGTAACTTATTATTTAGTGTTAATCCATTAAGTTCTTTTAATTGATCTCGATACTCCCAAAAACCATATTTTTGTATTTTTTCGCCATTGGGTTGAATAAAGACTCCGCTAGAAGAATCAACTTCCCAATAGATATTGTTTGCATCTTTTAAAGTATCAATTCGATTGATGAGATGGAACTCTAATGACGAATGAATGTTATGAATATTCTTTCTTAATATTGATAGTTCATTTTCATTTAAGTTAGATAAAAGAGAACCCTGAGCCTTTTTTATTTCTTCATTATTTGGTTTTTCAAGGGCAGATGAATGAAGATAATATTTGACATCTAGTAAATTTTTTAATTCTGTAAATGTTGTATTAGAGCAAGAATACGCTGTGGTACTTGAATTATTCTCTAAAGTAAGCATATTATTATCAAAAATTGTTAAAGTTGTATTTCCATTATCTGATGAAAATTCAATTTTATAAATTTGACTGCTAGTATCTGGCTGATTTTTACTGTGTTCAAAAGTAAGAGAATTTATCTTATCTGTGAAGTTTTTTAATTGATTGGTATCAGAAATGTAGCATATGTAAGGGCTTGCTGTATCTATACTATTTTCTTTGAATTTTGTAATCTTTATTTTAACTGGAATATTATGTATGGAGAACATAGTATCTACTGTATTGATATTAGCTGGCTGAGAAATTGGTTTTGTACTATTTCTTAGAAAAATAGTAATTATGCATACAATTACTAATATGGCAAAAGAAATAAAAAAGATTAATTTTGATTTTTTTGAATTCATTTTATTATACCTCCTAAATAATGTTATATATAATTAGATACAAGAAGATAATGAAAAGTTGCAAAATTTTTTATTTATTATATCAAAAAATAAAAAAGAAGGCAATTTGAAGAGCTAAAAAAGTTATAAATAAAGTAATTGCAAATGAAAAGTGTAATTGAGAATATAAAAAGCTAGTTATGAATTTGAATAAAAAAATATTTATATTATTTGATTGCTATGCATCTTTTTTATATAATTAATGTATCTAATATGTATAAAACAAAATATGGAGGAGAAAATGGAAGAATTAGTGAAGCAGGCTAAAATGGGAAATGAAGAAGCTTTCACACAATTAATTATACAAATGCAATGTGAAATGTTTAGAATTGCCCAAACACGATTAAAAAATATAGATGATGCTAATGATGCTATTCAACAGACAAGTTTATATGCATACAAGAATTTGCAACAGTTGAAAGAAGATAAATATTTTAAAACATGGATAATAAAAATATTGATTAATGAATGTAATAAAATTTACAAAAAAAATTATAAAATATTAAATATATTTGATAAATTAACAAAAGAACACAATTCAGTAGAAAACTTTAAGGTAACAGAAAACATTGAAGACAGAATTGATTTGGAAGGGATACTTAGTACATTTAAGTATGAAGATGCAATTTGTATTGTATTATTTTATGGTAGTGGATATACGATACGTGAGATATCTGAAATATTAAAATGTAATGAAAATACAGTTAAAAGTAGAATTAATAGGGTAAAAGGTAAAATAAGAAAAAATTATAGTAAGGGAGGGATGAAAAATGAAATATCAAGATAATGACTTTGATGAAATTGATGAAATGCTATTTAAGTATTTTAAAGAAAACCAAGAAGTGCCACAAGAGACGCAAAATATTATAAAAAATATGAATTACAATAGTAAAAGAAATAATTTCGGAATCCGTAAAATTGCTATAATAATATTGGCTATTACTACTTTAACTACAGGAGGAGTATTTGCAAAAGATATTGTATCATTTTTTAAAAATATATTTTCGTTAAGTAGTATAAATATAAATAATGACAGCGTAGTAGACGCAATAGAAAAAGACAATTATATTCAAAATGTAAATATGAATTATGTCACAATTAATAAAGATTACAAGATAAAGGTAGATTATGTGATGGTTGATGATATAAATTTATATATAGTATTTTCATTATGTTCAACTAAAAGTATGGATGAAAATTATAGAATGGCAGTAAATTATTTAGATATAAAAGATGAAAATCAAAATGTTATATATAGTTATACTGATGAGAATGAAGTAAAAACAGTAAAAGGAAGCAAGAAAATAAATTGTACAGATAATAAAGAGAAAAAGGAATTAGTTTTTATTTATTCAAAAGAACAACCTAGAATGAAACAATTAAATGTAAGCTTTACCCGTGTAATACTGTATGATGAAAGAAATCCTGAGAAAAATGTAATAAGAATAGATTGTGATTGTAACTTTAAAATTGATATAGCAGAGAAGTTTGTTAATAGAGAAAACAACGAATTTCATAATTTTGAAAATACAGATGATATTGAGATAAAAAAATGTATAGTGAATGATACCGGTATGTATATTATTTTAAATGCCAAAGAATATATTAATAGTAAACAAATATATATTGGAGAAAAGTCTTATGAAGGAACAGAAATAATAATTGATAGCAATGATAAACAAGATGAATGCATTTTGCAATTTAATATTACTAAAAATGAATTAGATAAAAATAAGTCCATAAGGCTTAAAATAAATGATAAAATTCTAAAAATAGAAGAATAAATAAAATATTATACGAGGAGAAAATAGATATGAAAAGTAAAAAAATATTAATAGTTTTAACCATCTTAACCCTAATTATAATTCCAGTTAGTATAAAAGCAGTTTCTACAATAATCGAAAAAGTTAAAGTAGTGCCTGATGTACCAGAGCCAATACTTCAAAATGTGCCAGAAGAAGCTTATATAAGATCTTCAAATGACATTTTTGAAGAAGAAACGGTTTTCAGTCCAGAATTTGAAGAAAAACTAAGAAAATCAGAAGAAGAAAATGAAGCTAGAAATAAAAAAATTGAAGAAATAATACGAAAATTTAAAGATAGTGAATATGATGCTTTAAAAGCTGAAATTGCACAAAATGAGTATTCAGGAGAAGATGGATATTATTCAGAAGACGATATAGAAATCAAAGGCGATAAATTAGTCTTAGATATTCTTGAAAATGAAGAATTAACAAAAGAGGAAGCAGATTTATTAAAAGACTTTATGAAGGATCAAGTGTCTAAGATAAAAAATATGCCAGAGTTTGTTACTAGAATTGAAAATGCCTGCAAATAAAAAAATAAGAGAAACTTGAAATAATAATTATTATTATATAATATAGGACTAAAGGAGGAAAAACTTATGAATAAAAAATTAGTTCTATGTATTTCAGTAATAATTTTAATAATATTGGGAATTACGGTGATTAATAACATTAATAAAAAGGAAGATGGTATAACTGCAAATAATGCAGAAAAATTTGAGAATATTGAAGATATTGAAAATATGGAAGAAATGGAAGAGATTGAATAAATTGATAATTAAACTATAGCTATAATTAAATATAAGCTATAGTTTAATTGTTTTATGCGAAAGCGAAAAATTTTTATAACTATTGGTGAAAATGGCCGGAATCGAACCGGCACGGTTTATTCAACCGCAGGGTTTTAAGAATAATGGAATATTTAACAGTTGTCGTTACTTAACATTAGTAAATACCTTTTAATTCAAGGATTTTCAAGGCTTTAGAATTAAAAGCTAGTATTATAAATAGTTATGAAATATGATTAAAATTGAACAAGATGTTAGGAAAGTGTTAGGAAATCGTTAGGAAAGATTTTTAGCTTACTTTTGACATTTTTTTTTAATGATTTAATAAGACTTTTTCACTGATAAACGATAATAATGTTAATTAATGTTGATTAAAAACTTGACATAGAATTTCAGCAAATGAAATAGAAAAAATGAGATAACGTTGTTGCTTTACGGTATGCTCGTTCTATCATAATCAAAAAATACCTCAAGTTATTAAACCTTTGGAATAATAATTTGAGGTATTTTAAAGTTATTTTTATTATACTCTATAAAAATGTTGTACGACTTTTATTAGCAAAACAACAAATAATAGTATAATACTCATAGCAATATACACAACCGTGCAAACCAGCATATTATGAATTTCAAAATTTTCAAAAATATTGTTTTTTATTATAAATTCGTATAATTCTGAAGAATGTATATCAGATTTATTAATATATTTAGTAATTATCTGACCGTCATCTATATATTTTATATATAATGATTGAAAGTAATGACTTTCACATAAAGCCATGTCTCTTGTACTGTCATACATTGTAATTTTTTTTATTTTTATGTCTGTACCGTTTAAAATCGTCAAAATTAAAGAAATCACTATGTTTTATGTATTCTGATTGTTCATTATTAATTAATGCAATTCTATAGTGCAATTTTAAATGCATTAAAAATATATTTAAACATATTAAAATTATTAATAATATATATACAAGGCATATAAATTTCTTAAACTTCATAGTAACTTCCTTTCAAATTTACTTATTATCAATGTATAAAAGTAAAACACTATTTAAAAAATTATACGACTAAACTCTTAATCTGTCAATTATTCTAAGTAAGCCTTTGAAATTACTAAACTCGTGAATGCTGAAAATAGTTTTAGTAATAAAATAAATAATATTGCCAAAAACTCAAAATATTCAACTATGCTTCTTAGTGATTATATGATGGAATGGTTGGATAATATAAAACATAAAGTAGCTCAATCAACTTATATTGGTTATGAACAAGTGGTAAAAGGAAGATTATGTCCGTATTTTAAATCTGAAAAAATAAAATTAGTTGATTTAAGACCTGGAGATATAAAAGACTTTATAAATTATTTATATAAACAAAATTTAAAAGGCTCGACAATAGCACATTATACTTCTAATATGAATACTGCTCTAAAAGAAGCCGTTATTGCCGAAATAATACCATTTAATCCTATGGAGAGAATAGAGAAAGTAAAGAAAGATGTTTTTATACCAGAATTTTATACTGACGAAGAACTGATTGATTTAATTAATGTTATAAAAACTCAAAAATTAGAATTACCACTTACTTTAGGTATTATATATGGCCTAAGAAGAGAAGAAATTTTGGGGTTAACTTGGCATGCAATAGATTTTAATAATAAAAGTATTACTATTAGAAAAACAGTTGGTAGAGGAAAATATGAAGGTATTACTCAATTTCTTATAAAGGATATACCTAAAAATAAATCAAGTTATAGAACTTTACCAATGTTTGATTTTATTGCTGATTTATTGAATAAATATAAAGAAGAATATAAAATGAATGAGAAAATTTTTGGAGATACCTATATAACAGATTATAAAGATTTTATTTGCTTAATGGATAATGGAGAGCTAATAAAACCAGATTATGTAGATAGAACTTTTAGTAGGATATTAGATGAAAATGCATTTAGACATATTAGATTACATGATTTGAGACATTCTTGTGCTACACTACTTTTAAGAAATGGTGTACCACTTCCAGAAATTCAAAAATGGTTAGGGCATTCAAATATTATCACTACTCAAAGATATTCTCATTTGGATCAGAATGATAAATCTATACCAGCAAATATGATTGAAACAAAATTTAGTATGTCGTTTTTATCAAATGATAATAAAAAAGAACAAATATCTATTGCAACTTAGATAAATGTTCAAAATAATATATTTCACAACATTTTCCTAACATACACAAAAATTTAAAAAGTGTTAGGAAAAGTGTTAGGAAAATCTGCATTTTTGATAAATTAAAACCCCAAGCATATCTTACGAACTGCTTGAGGTTCTAATGGTGCAGATGGCCGGAATCGAACCGGCACGGTTTATTCAACCGCAGGATTTTAAGTCCTGTGCGTCTACCAGTTCCGCCACATCTGCATATAAGTCACTTAACTGGCTAACAAAATGTATTGTACTACAAAGGTTAATGATTTGTCAATAGTAATTTTGAAAAAAATATAATTTTCTATTAAAAATAAAAAATAAATGGAAATAAGTTGAAATATGTATAATAAATAAAAAAATTATAATATTATAGGAAGATAAATGTTTTTATGTAAAAAATTTACATGCAAAAAAAAGTGTAATTGTAAAAAATTGTGGTAAAATAAATTAAACAAAATAGATGTTGCATTGGAGAGTACTGATTTTTAGCCTAAACATACATTGTAGTAAAATTAAATAAAAAAGTTCTGATATTCGCCATAGCGAAAGCTACATATGTTATTAATAAAATAACAAAATTTTGAAGAATCGGTGAAGAAGATGCATATAGAAATATTAATAAGAGAAGTTCGCCGACAAAAAGGAATGACGATATCTGGATTGTCTAGAAAAAGTGGTGTCTCGGCGGCACATTTAAGTGATATAGAAAAGGATTTTAAGAGCCCTAGTTTATTAGTAATGGTTAGAATTGCTAAGGCTCTTGATGTCGACATAACTGACTTGTATAGAGTTAGGTGGTGAATCCATGCAAGAAAAATTTGAAGAAAGCATGGAAGCTCTAAAATTGTATATAAAAACTTTAAAAAGCGTTCCATCTGAAGCACGCTGGAATAACTATGCCAGGGAGGAAAGACTATTATCGAGCAAGTCGATAGAGTACTATTGTGATGAGCCATTTAATAAGTTATGTAGAAGATTAAAAAAAATAAGGTAAGCTGAACGAAGCTGTAGAAGAGTTGTTTAAAGTTAGCTTACTTTATTTTTGTGTGCAAATTAAGAATATAGTTTATTAAGATGTAGAAAAATAATATAAAGTACTAGACATTTTTAATTAAATAGCTTAAAATAAAACCGAGCTTTATAAGAAAGAGGGAATTTATATTATGAATATATGGCACGACATTGATGAAGAGAGAATAAAAAAAGACGACTTTGTTGCGGTTATAGAGATACCGAAAGGATGTAAGAACAAATATGAACTAGATAAAAAAACGGGTTCATTACGTTTGGATAGAGTCTTGTATACAGCAACGCATTATCCTGCAAATTATGGTTTTATACCAAGAACATATGCAGGAGATAAAGATCCTTTAGATGTACTTGTACTTTGCCAAGAGGAAATATATCCACTTACATTAGTTGAGTGTTATCCTATTGGAGTGCTTAGAATGACTGATAGTGGGGAAGACGATGAAAAGATAATTGCAATTCCAAAAAAGGATCCATTTTTAAATACTTACAACGATATATCTGAACTTCCACCACAAACTTCTGCTGAGATTATGCATTTCTTTGAAGTTTATAAACAATTAGAAGGGAAAGTTACAACAGTTGATAAAATGTTGGGAAGAGAAGAAGCAGAAAAAGTAATTGAAGAAGCAATTAAAAATTATAGTGAGAAATTTGCAGATGGCAAATAGTAGAGGAGATATTTCATGTTTGAAAAGATAATATTTAACCTATTTGCATTCACACTATTTATATTGATGTTTATAAAATTCATCAGAAAGAATGATACTAGCTATGTTTATCTATTGGCACTTCAATTTGTGGGAATAGCAATTAATTTTGTTGAATTAAGCTTTGGAAAAAGTTTTGGATTAGTTGGTAAACTGATAATGTATATATTATCAGTATTTGCTCCAATATTTTTCTTCTGGCTTGAATATAAGAAAAATATCGATTTTGCAGAATTATATTATTTGTTGGCAGCAAAAGTAGCTATTCTTGTTGGAAAAGAGGAAGTTGCAAAAAAGTATCTTAAGGTATTAACAGAAAAGTATCCTAATTCTATTACTGGGCATAAGAATCTAGCTAAGTTATACGAAAAAGAAGAAAAGTATGAACTTGCTTTGGAAGAATATGAAAGAGTTTATGAATTGGATGCAGAAAATCAGGAAATTTATTTAAAAATAGGTAAGCTGTATGGCAATGTTGGAAGAGTAAATGAAGCAATAGGAATACTTTCGGAACTCTTAAAGAAGAAGCCGGATTATTATGAGGCGAGTATGGCACTTGCGGATATATTAAATAGTAGGAATGAGTTTAAAGAAGCCGTTCAGGTATATATGCTTGCACTAAAATACAGACCAGCTGATTATGATTTATACTATAATTTAGGTATGACATATACGTTACTTAATGATTTTTCTAGGGCGAAAGAGTGTTATGAAAAGGCTGCACAAATAAACAGTGATTTATACCATGCAAGGTATAGTCTAGGACAACTTAATTTGTTATACGGCGACTTAGAAGAAGCTGAAAAGTATTTTATGGAGTGCATTGATGCAGAAGAGGTAGAAGCAGGAGCGTACTACTATCTGGCACGTATTGCGATGATAAAAGGTGAAACGGACAAGGCAAAGAATTATGCTAATATTGCAATTGAAGAAAATCCTACTTTATATGACAAGATGGCTGACGAAAATATATTTATGCCAATAATAAATGAAGTGAATAAACCACGTTTGAATGTAGAAAATAGGAAGAAAAATAAAAAGAAGAGTCTATCTAAAAAAGAGATATTAATTGATCTTCATTTGGATAATACATGTAAATTAGTTGGAAAATTAAATAACAATGATATTGAAATGATGGCAAATGTAAAGAAGAGCAAAGAAAAAGAAATTAATATTGATGAAGAAAGACAAATTGATTAATAAAAATCATAATATAATATGAAAAAAATATAATTATAAAAAAGGAGAAAAATAATGGAAATATATCAGGCTTTAATTTTAGGTGTAGTTCAAGGAATAACAGAATTACTTCCAATATCAAGTTCGGCACATTTAAATATTATCCCATGGATGTTTGATTGGATAAAACAACCAGGATTTTCAGAGGCTTTTTCTGGATTTGATGTTGCATTACATTTTGGAACTTTACTAGCAATAGTAATCATATTTTTTAAAGATTGGATAGAACTTATAAAAGGCGGATACAAATATGCTGTGAAAAAAGAGAAAACAGTTCAGGGACGAATGTTTTGGTACATAGTGCTTGCAACAATACCTGGTGGTGCTATTGGCTTCTTGTTAGATCATTTCTGCCAAGATGCTTTAAATATGCCAATTATAATTGCAATTGCATTAATAGTAATGGGAATTGTATTATATATAGTAGATAAAAATGCAAAGAATAAAGTAAAATATGAAGAAATGACGCTAAAACAGACATTTACAATTGGATTATCTCAAGCATTGGCATTTATCCCAGGAGTTTCACGTTCTGGAATAACCATAACAACTGCAAGAGCAATGGGAGTAACAAGAGAAGCTGCAACAAAATTCTCATTTTTATTATCTACACCAATAGTGTTTGCAGCAACAGTGTTGAAGTTTAAGGATTTTGTATTTAGCGTACCATTTATAATTGGTGTTTTAGCTAGTTTTCTTGTAGGATTAGTAGTTATTAAATTCCTACTAAAATACATAAAAAAAGGAAGCTTCAAAGTGTTTGCAATATATAGGGTAATATTTGGATTATTAATAATAATTGTGACAATTATAAAAAATTAGAGTTTGGAAATAAAATTCCAAGCTTTTTATTTTTATCAGAAAAATTTCAAAAATGTTACAATATTACATTTTAATTACTATTGCGACGCATCTGTTGACTTTTTTACAAAAAAAGATAAAATAATATTGTGAAAAATATAATTTTGTCATTTTATTGTATTTTTTTATTCGATTTAGTAAAACATAAGTGTAAATAAAAAATAATGAAAGGGATCAACATGGCTAGCTGTTTAGGAATATATATAGATAAAAATATAATTAAATACGCAAAAATAACTAAGGGTAAAAGCGAACTAAAGGTTGATGCTTTTGGAATTAAGATATACTCGAATTTGCAAGATACATTGGAACAAATAATATCAGAAACATTTAGCTTTAAGGATCCTATTAGTGTTAACATTACAGACGAAATGTATAATTATTTTTACATGTCTGATCTTTTGAACAAGAAGGATTTAGGAAAGGCTATTGATACTGCTTTTGAGTCTTTGTGCATAGATAAACAATTTAACCCAAATGCACTAGAGGCAAGGTATACAATTGTTAATGACCAAAATGATAAATCAAAAATTAAAGTAATACATGTTTCTGAAAATAAAATGAAGGTAAACAAGGTATTACAAGATTTTGATGGTAAAAGACTTGAAAATATTACACCTATCGCATTAACAATTCCTAACATAGCCCCAACACATGAAAAAGAGAACGCATTAATAGTAAATATTGAAGACATAACAAATGTTACTACTTTGGTAGGAGCAAAAATTTATGATGTTCAAAATATTCCTGTTGGAGCTGCTCAAATATTAGATACAATAAATTCAAAGGAAAATTCGTATTTAAAAGCATATGAAATATGTAAAAATACTACAATATATACAATGGAAGGCAAAGATTTACAAGAACAGGAAAGCAAATATCTAGAAGATATAGTTCCTACATTGTATTCTATTGCAAGCCAAGTAAAGGAAATTATAGCAGCATCACTATTTAAAATAAACAAAGTATACATTACGGGTACTGCGAGTGTAATAAATAATATAGATTTATATTTTGAAGAAATTTTGGGTGGAGTGGAATGTGAAATATTGAAGCCATTCTTCATAGAAGATAGCCCTAAAGTAAATATGAAAGACTATATTGAGGTTAACTCTGCTATTTCACTTGCATTACAAGGACTTGAATTTGGATTAAAGAATATTAATTTTAATAAAAAGAGCTTTGTAGAACAGTTAAAAGCTGCACTGAGTTCAGATATCACCTTTGGAAAGTCTAAAGGAAAAGATAATGGAAAAAGCAAAATTAATATTAATTTGAATTCGCCTAAAATAAAGCAGTGGATTATGAGGGATTTTGCAGGAGTGCTAATTTTACTTGTGGTTTACGTTGGAATAACTTCATACATTAATTATGAGCTAGAAGCAAAACAAAAGAGTCTTGATGAAACTAAGAATGATATAAATAAGCAAATAAGTTTAATAAACAGTGATAAGAGTAAGATAGATGCCAAAACATCGGAATATTCTACACTTGTAACTAACTTACAAAATGCATCAGATGAAGTAAATGACAAGAATGCATACAAAAATGCAATTACTACATTACTTAGTGAAATTATGTATGTAATTCCAAAAGAAGTGCAACTAACTTCTATAGAAAATCCAAGTGGAAAAAAGATTATAATAAATGCACAATCTGCTAAATATGAGCAACTTGCGTATTTTAAAGCTTTATTAAAGTCTAAGGCTGTTCTTGAGCCTACATCTGTAGTGTCTTCGGAAGCCACAAAGGATAATAGCGTTGTAAAAATTGTAATAGAAGGAGAGTTGCCATGAAAGATATTTTGATTTCAGTAATTTCTATACTCATAACAGCTGTAGTTATACTGTGTATGGTTAGAGGAATGACGGTTGCAAATTTCAAAATATTAAGTATTAATGAGATAAAAGTTGGAAGCACAAACTTAGATAAGCAAATAGAAGATTTAAATAATTTAAAAAATGTAACTTACAAAAAGAAATTAAGTGATTTAGAAACTTCTACTAAGAGCCTTACAACGACAAAACAAAAATATTTAGATTTGGCAAGCGTAAGTTCAGACCAGGAAATAATGAAAGCAAATGTAGAACAAACATATGCAATGGAATTCTTATGGAATAAAGTTGGTTCATATGCAACTCAAGAAGGGGTAACATTAAAATGGGATGTTTCTTCTACAGGAATTAGCAATAAGTATACTTTAAACTTTACAACGACAGGAAGTTATGTAGGAATTATAAATTATATTGAAGCATTAGAAAATGATTCAGAACTTTCGTTCAGAATAGAAAATTTTAAGATGATTTCTGCATCAGATTCAAAAGTTACTGCTACATTTACAGTAAATAACATTGCTATAAAGACAGAATCAGTAAGCACATCTGGATCGAGTAGTTCGAGCAGTTCAAGTAGCTCAAATAGAACAAATAGTTCGAGCAGTTCAAGTAGCTCAAATAGAACAAATAGTTCAAGTAGCTATAGAAGTACAACAAGTACACAATCTGCAGCTTCTAATTCAGAGGCCAGCCAAAAAGCAAGTGTAGACAGTAGTGCAAATACAACAAGATAATATATTGGAAGGAGAAGAACATGAAATCAATTCTAAAAGAAACATTCATAATATTACTTTTATGTATAGCAATTTGCTTGATTTTTGGAGTAATATTTTATGATTATATACCAACCAATAAAGTTATTCCAAGCACAGTAGAAGCATACAAAACGTCAAACACAGTAAAAGACGAAATTAGTCAGGAGATTGTTGATTATCCAAAACAAAATATTACATTGGAAATAACGGATTCTGATTTAACAATAAAAAAACAAGACAAGAGCTATGACTCAGGAAAGGCAAATCCATTTGCTGCAGCATCTGCTTCGGCAAGTGATAATACAACAAATACATCTGGGGGCAATACAAATAAAGGAACAAACACAAACCCAGATTCAACAGACCATTTCTTCAATAATACTGGAGGAATAAAATAATTTAAATTAGGTTATATTTTTAATAAATATATACAAAAATAAATCAAAGGAGGAATTTTATATGTTTAAGCAAGAAAGAGGTATTACTTTGGTAGCATTAGTAGTAACAATAGTAGTTCTATTAATATTAGCTGGTGTCAGCATTAGCATGGTTCTAGGACAAAATGGTATAGTAACAAAGGCTCAAGATGCTAAGAGAAACTTTACAGCAGCAGCTAATGAAGAATTGACAGGAATGAACAGCGCCATAGATTGGATGAACAATCCAAACAATATATAAAATATACAAAATTTATTATAAGCAAGGTTACCTAAAATTTATTATAAAAAATTCGTTTAGGTAACCTTCTTTACATAAGGAGAAAAATGAACATTTTGAACATACTACTATATATTTACATCTTTATAACTGGAATAACATTTGGAAGTTTTTTTACACTTGCAGTGTACAGAATACCAAGAAGAGAAGATATAACACACACAAGGTCATACTGCCCTAAGTGCCATCATAAATTGTCTTTTTGGGATATGATTCCACTATTTAGTTATATTTTTCTAGGAGGAAAATGTAGATATTGTAAAGAAAAAATACGTCCTAGATATTTTATTCTTGAATTATGTTCAGGAATAGTATTCGTATTATTTGCACTATCTATAAGATTTAATATATTTAATTTAACACACTCAATAATTCTATATTTTATATTTGGCTTGCTATATATAGCTGGTCTATTTATCATATCTGGAATTGATAAAGAAAAAATAAATGTTCAAAACGAAGTAATTTTATACTTAATGTTCGTAGAAGCAATATATATAATATATCTATGTATAGTAGACTCTGCTAGTATTTATAGATATGTCATATACTTAATAATTTTAGCTATATTAACAATGGCAAACACAATTTACTATAAAAGAAAAGTAAAAAATAATTACACATTTGAATGTTTAATATTATTGAATTTAATGCTGATTTTTACATATGAATGTTGTACAATATTAACTGTAACATTTACTTTATTAGCAATAGCAATAAAATTAATTGCTGATAAAATAAATAAAAAAAGGACAAAATATATTAATAAAGAAAATAAAAAAATACCAATAGGATTTTATTTATGTGTTACAAATATAATTACATTGATAATAACAAATTTTATAGTTTTTTATAGGTGA
Organism: uncultured Clostridia bacterium; assembly: GCA_934119935.1. GTDB lineage: Bacteria > Bacillota > Clostridia > TANB77 > CAG-508 > CAG-245. Next base: position 53,389 of record CAKOSX010000001.1, read on the forward strand.
TAAAGCATGGAGAAAGCAAAAAAAATATTTTTAGATAATAAGGGTGTTACAGGAGTCGATTTGTCTATAAGTCTTATTATTATTGCAATATTTTCTGGAATAATTGTAATGCTAATGGCAAATATGTACAGAACTTCAATAGAAATTCAAAGAAGTGCTAATGCAATGGCTTATGCCACAATAGTTTTAGAAAAAGTTGATGAAAAGTCATTTGAAGAAATTGAAGATGATTTTGTAGAAAAATTGAAATCATCTGGTGAGTTTTCTATGGATGATAGTTATTCAATAAACTTTTCTACAGATATTTTAGAAGAAAATCTATTCAAGAAGATAGTTGTTAAGATTAACTACGAAATAGGCGGAGAGCAAAAATCAATAACAATAAATAAATTAAAGATAAAGGAAATTTATAAAGAATGAGTAAAAATGGGTTAAAATCTGAAAAAGGTATAACATTATTAAGCCTCACAGTATATATAATTATTATGTTTCTTGTTGTTGGAATTGTTGCGGTAGTTAGCAATTTCTTTTATGGAAATATAAATGTTGTAAGAGACTCTGCTAAATATGCAAGTGAATTTGACAAATTTAACAGTAGTTTAATTTCAGATATTAAAGAAAATAAACATGTAAATACAAATAATGATGAAAAAACAATAATTTTTGAAGATGGAACAACGTATAAATACAATGTTGAAGACGAGAGCTTATATAGAGGAAAAAATAAAATAGCAAGTCATGTCAAGTATTTTACTGTTACTAGTAAAACCATAACAATAAGCAACGTAAATAAAGAAATTGTTACAGTTCATATAATAATTGGAGATTCATCAAAGAGTTTACTTGATAAGCAAATTGATTATACATTGAGATATTGGTAAAATAATGAACATTGAGTGATAAGGAGAGAAAAATATGGATAATAGAAAATCGCAACCTATAGGAATTGAACTTGTTAGAAGGGGAATTGTTTCAGAGGAAGATATAAATAAAGCCCTAGATTTACAAAAGAGTAATCCGGGGAAGAAAATAGGAGATATCTTATATGAACAACATATGGGTGATCCTAATTTATTGATAACTGCAATAGGTGATATATTAGGTGAGAAACCAATGCTTTTATCACCGGACGATATAAAAATAAATATAACAGATTATCTACCAATAGATATAGCAAAAAAGAATAAAGCCATTCCATTTGAAGTTGGTGGAGGGAAAATAAAGGTTTGTTTTTCTAACACAGCTAACCAAAGAATGCTTGATGCAATGAGGTTGTTATTCCTAAATAAAGGATTAATAATGGAGAGATATATAACATTTGATAGCCGTGTATCTCATATTCTGGACGAAATGGAAGCTGCATCAACAGAAAAAATCGATGTTAATGCAGATATATCTGAACTTGTAAATTCTATTATAAAAAATGGAATGGAAAAAAGAGCAAGTGATATTCACATTGAACCAGAAGAAAATACAATAAGAGTTAGATACAGAATTGATGGTGAACTTGTAACTGCTGCTACTATTGAAAAAGATAAACAATCTCAATTAATAGGAAGATTAAAAGCTATTTCAAACATGCACCAAGAAAAACAAGAATCACAGGATGGTAGAATTTTGCTATACAGTGATTACAACATCCGTGTATCTTCACAGAAAAATGTATATGGTGAAAAATTCGTTTTAAGATTGTTAAAGAAAAATGCAGATGTTCAACAAATATTTGAACTTGGATTTCCAAATGATCCATCACTTGTTGAAAAATGCTTTAATAAGAGAAACAGTATAGTTTTAATTGCTGCTCCAACAGGAGAAGGTAAAACAACTACATTGTACAGTATAATCGATTTCTTGAATAGACCAGAAATAAATGTTACAACAATTGAAGACCCGGTTGAAATAAGAATTCCTGGACTAAACCAAATTGAAATTGATACAAAAACGAGCTTCTCAGATTCTTTAAGAACAGTTTTAAGACAAGACCCTGATATTATACTAGTTGGAGAAATTCGTGATAAAGAAACAGCCGAAATTGCTATGCAAGCTGGTCAAACAGGACACTATGTATTATCAACAATTCACACAATAGATAGTATAGAAGTTATAACAAGATTAAGAAAAATTGGAGTATCAAATTACGATATAGCAAGTACACTTGCAACCTCTATGTCACAAAGATTGGTAAGAAGAGTATGCCCTAAATGTGCTGTGAAAAGAGAGTATACAGAAGAAGAAAAGGATATTATTAACGGAATTGCTAAAAAATATGGTATTGAATATAATTTCAATGGATTGTATACTTATGATACAGTAGGTTGCCCATATTGTAACAATAGTGGTTTTTACGGAAGAATTGGAATATTCGAAATATTGAACATAACTGATGAAATAAAAGAACTTGTAATAAAAGATGAGTCAAGCTTGGAAATAAGAAAAGAAGCATTGAAAGAAGGCTATAAACCTTTAATAATAGATGGATTTAATAAAATTTTAAGCGGATATACAACTTTAAAAGAGTTAAATTCGAAATTAGTTATTTATTAGAATGGTAATATACCAAAGAAGGAGATAAAAATGGTAGATGTAGATAGTATTTTAAGAAATGCAATAGAAAGAGATGCCTCTGATATTCACTTGATATGTGGAATAAAACCTATGTATAGAATTGCGAGACAATTAGTTCCAGATGATGAGTGTGAAGTCTTAACACCAGAGGATATGGCTGATATATACGATTATTTCATAAGAGGAAACGTTGATAAAGATAATGTATTCAACGAAACAAAGAAATTGGATTCATCTTTTGAATTTAACGGACTTCGTCTAAGAGTAAATATATCACTTTCAAATGATGTTCCAGTGTTCACACTTAGAATTATAAAGAACACATTACCAACATTTGAAGAATTAGGTGTTCCAGATATAGTAAGAAGAATGATGTACCAACCACAAGGACTAGTGCTTGTAACTGGTAAAACTAACTCTGGTAAAACAACAACTTTGAATGCGTTAATTAATGATATTAACGAAACACAAAACAAAAAAATACTAACTTTAGAGAGCCCTATAGAGTTTAAGCATAATTGTAAAAAATCAATAATTGTTCAAAAAGAAGTAGGAGTCGGACAAGATGTTTTAACATACAAAGATGGTGTTAAGAACTGTTTAAGAGAAGACTGCGATATACTAGTAATAGGAGAGATTCGTGATAGAGAAACAATGGATGCTGCAATTGAAACAGCAGAATCTGGACACTTAGTAATAGGAACATTACACACAAAATCTTGTGCAGAAACAATAGATAGAATGATAAACTTTTATGATATATCAGATCAACAAAGTATAAAATACTTAATAGCTTCTTTGTTAAAATTGGTTACATCTCAAAGATTAATAAGAGGCAAAGATGGAAGATTAGTATTGTTACCAGAAGTTATGGTTGTAGATAACATTATTTCTGGTGTAATAAGAAAAGAAAAATTTAGTGTTTCTGAAGTTGAAGATGCTATACAAAGTGCATCTGCAAATGGAAGCATTGGATTAATAAATTCTATTGCAAAACTATTTGTTGATGATGTTATAACACTAGATCAAGCAAAGGAGCAAATAGAAGAAAAGAACATAGAAACATTAAACAGAACAATAATGCAATTAAAAATCAAAAAAGGAAACATGGATGGTCATATGGGATTTTAAGACTTATGAAGATAGGAGGAAAAAATGCCGGAATATGTGTACAGAGCTATTACTCAGGAAGGCGTAATAGTAAGAAATAAAGTAGAAAGCGGGTCGAAACAAGCTTTAATAAAAAGGCTTAAAGAAGGAAACTTGCTTCCAATAGACGTTGTACAAGTTGGATATGGAAAAAAGAAAGTAAACACCAAAAGAAGAAACGTAACTGATATTGACGAAATAATGAAAACAGCAAACTCTTCTAGTATAGTACAAGGAAGAGGTAGAAAAAAACAAAGTGTTGTAGAAAAAATAAACTTGGCCTTGTCAAAACAAGAAAAAATTACAACAAGAGACATAATGGTATTTACACAAAATTTTTACTTGCTAAAAAAGGCCGATTTCAACAATATTCACGCCCTGAGTACAATTATTCAGAGTACAGAAAATATTACGTTCAAAGGAATATTGGAAGATATATTGGCAGGACTTGAAGCCGGAGAATACATGTATACAACAATGGAATATTATTCAAACGTATTTCCATATATTTATATAAACATGATAAAAGTTGGTGAGCTATCTGGATCATTAACACAGTCTCTTCAACAAGCAGTAAAATATTTGGATAGCAACACAGATACAATGAGAAAATTGAGAGGAATAATAATTCCAAACGTAATACAATTGGTTGCCTTAATAGCCTTACTATTTGTAGGAAGCTTATACACAGTCCCAACAATTCAAAGCGTTTACGATCAGGTTGGAACACAGGATAAACTTCCAGGAATAACAATTGCATTCTCAAATGTAATACAATGGATAGCTAGCCACTGGTATGTTCCGGTAGGAATAGTCGGAATAATTGTAGCAGTAATAATATCATATATAAACACACCAAAAGGAAAATACAACTTCGACTACTTCAAATACACAATGCCAATCTTTGGCAAGCTACTATACACGCTTGACTTCTCAAGATTAATGAGAGCCATGCTATTAAACCTAGAAAATGGAATGAGAATACAAGACGCCTTAGACGTAAGTAAAAACATAGCAAACAACTATGTTATGAGAGCTATGGTAGAAACATCTATAAACAACATCTTAGTTGGAACATCTTGGATAGAACCATTCGAAAAAGCAGGTTTAGGATCAACAATGATAACCGAAATGCTTAAAGTAGGTATGCAAACAGACTTATCAGAAATGATGTCAAAACTACTAGAATACATGGAAATAGACATAAAAAACACAATGGACAAGATAATGGCAGTATTACCACAATTAGTATACTCAATAGTTGGAATACTACTAATATTCGTTGTAATAGTAGTACTAGTACCTTGTATTAAAGTATACATGGGAACATTCCTATTCTCAGCAGCAGGAGTATAATGTGTACATTTTGAACATCTCGGGAACATTTCGGGGACGGAGAAAAAAATGTACATTTCAAATTTGATAAATATAAAAATAATACTTTAATATTTTATAAAACATCAACACGTTGTGCTTGGTTGGGGGCTCCTAACGGCCCCCTCAAAGGCGCACTGCCGGTTTCGTTTTAAAAATATTAAAGTATATTTTTTTAAGATGTACAGAATGGGGACGGAGAAAAAAATGTACATTTCAAATTTAATAAATGTAAAAATAGTATTTTAATATTTTTTAGAAGAAAAATGCAAAATTGTACATTTTTTGCTCCGTCCCCGAAATGTACAGAAATGTACTGATTGTTTTTTTTTATGTTATGTGTTAATATTGTTTTGAGCAAAAACAAAAGAACATAAAAAACAAAAGAACATAAAAAACAAAAACAAGAACGGAACAAATAAACAAAAATAAGAACAAACCAAAAATAAAATAAAACAAAAACGTAACAAAATAATAAAATAAGACAAAATATAGAATGTAGGAGTGCACAAGAATATGAAAATTGGTATTGATTTAGGTGGAAGCCATGTTGCTATTGGCTTAGTGGACGATAATTATGAGATTATTGAGAAAAGAACGTATTATATGAATGATAATAAGAAGAATGTGAGCTTAGAGGATTATATAGTTAGTTCTATTGTTCATGGTATTAATGAAATTCTAGAAAGTACAAAATATAAGTTGAGCCAAATTGAAAGTATTGGTATTGCAACTCCGGGAAACTCAAGTGATGGATGTATAAAAAATGTTGTGAATTTAGGCATAAAGAACTTTAATATTACACAAAAATTAAAAGAGGCATTTGGAAGTTTAGGTAGTAAAGAGCTAAGGATAAATTTGCAGAATGATGGAAAATGTGCTGCATTGGCTGAAAAATTCAAAGGCTCTTTGAAGGAATATGATGATTGCGTATTTTTATGTATAGGAACAGGTATTGGGGGAGCTGCTTTCATTGGTGGAAAGTTTATAAAACCAATTCGTAATGCAGGATTCGAGTATGGACACATGGTAATTAGAAAAGATGGGGAACAATGCAACTGTGGCAACAAAGGATGTTTCGAAGCGTATTGTTCAAAAAGAAAGTTTAAGGCTCAAATGCAAGAGATACTTGGAATTAATGACTACATAGGAGCAGCAGATTTAACCAAAGCAATAGAACAAAATATGGATAATGAAAAAGTAAAAAAATTATTAGAAGAATATGTTGATAACCTTGCACTCGGAATAGCGAATATAATAAATATATTAGAGCCAGAAGCAATAAGCATAGGTGGAAGCATGTCGCACTATGAGAAATTAATATTTAGCAGACTAAGAGAGAAAATTTACAATGGTGAATATTTATTTAATAAAGAGAATCCTCCTAAAATATTAACTGCACAAGCGGGAAATGACGCTGGAATAATAGGTGCAACTTTAATTTAAAGATTACTATAAATTAATTTTAGTATAGAGATTAATGTTCACAAAATAGAAAGGAAAAAACAATGAATGTATATGACGAAACACAATTTATATTACATAAATATAAGATACAAGCTAACAAAAGCTTAGGACAAAACTTCCTAGTAAACGACAATGTAATAGATGAAATAATTAGAAGTTCCAATATAGATAAACAAGATTTAATAATAGAAATTGGTCCTGGACTTGGAGTATTGACAAATAGACTGCTGCAAGAGTCAAACAATGTTATAGCAGTTGAGCTGGATAAGAGAATGGTAAATATATTAAAAGATAGATTTGCTCAAAACATTAATGACAAAGCGGAGAGCAAGCTAGAGATAATAAATGAGGATATATTAAAAATAAACCTAAATCAATTAATAGCAGAAAAAAGAGAAAATCAAGAAATAAAACAGGTAAAAATAGTTGCAAATTTGCCTTATTATATTAGCACACCTATAATAATGAAACTATTAGAAAACAGGCTAGACATAGACGAGATAATTGTAATGGTACAAAAAGAAGTTGCCGAAAGACTAACAGCCAAAACAGGAACAAGGCTTGCGGGAGCAATAACATATGCAGTAGAGTACTATTCTGAAGCGACAAGCCTAATAAAGGTGCCTAAAGAATCTTTTGTGCCAAGCCCAAAAGTTGAGTCTGAAGTAATAAAGTTAAAAGTTAGAAAAGACGAAAAAATACATGTAGAAAACGAGAAACTATTATTCAATATAATTTCAAAAAGCTTTATGCAACGCAGAAAAACACTAAGCAATGCTTTACTGAATAACAACATAATGAAAAATAAAGATGATGTGAAAAAAATGTGGACAGAGCTTGGAATGGACGAGAACATAAGGGGAGAAAGCTTAACATTAGAACAATTCGGAAAAATTGCAGATTACATTGAAAATAAAAAATGAGTATGATAATATATTTGTGAGATAAATCCAAAGGGAAAACACATAAGAAAAACAACCCACGAAAACCTTGTGGCTGTATACACATACACAAAAAAATGAAAAAAGGAGAAAATGATGAAAAAACTTAAAGTAAAGAAAGAGAAAGGAATCACGCTAGTAGCCTTAGTAGTAACTATTGTTGTATTACTAATATTGGCAGGAATTAGCCTTACCCTTGTGTTAGGACAAAACGGAATAGTAAGTAAAGCAAAAGAAGCAAGAGAAAAAACAGATGAAGCAACGACTAATACTGAATTATTTTTCAACAGTACAGTTGACGAAATTGATAAAATTATAGGGGACAATAATACATCAAGTGAAAAAATAACAGATGAGGAATTTAAGAAAAATCCAACAGATTATAAACATAAAGATCAAAGCAATGAAAATAAAGATACAGGAATAGGAACAGATGGAAGACCAGTAAATATGGATTTATGGCATTATGAGATAATATGGGATGGCTCTTTAAGGTTAGGTGCTATAGATGGATCGTATATAGTTGGACCAGGTTATGAAAATTCTAATATAACATCAGAGGGGACGATTAAGGGAACAGTACCAAGGTTAATATATGTTGCAGAAAAAGACGAAGTGTTGGCTGTTACATCAATGTATGGAACTTTCTATAATTGTACCAATCTTAAAGTTGCACCGGAATTACCAGATACTATAACTGACATGAATCAAACGTTTGAAGGATGCTCTGGGCTTATAAAAGCATCTGAGATACCAACAAGTGTAACTAGCTTAAATCAAACATTTAGTGGATGTACGAGTTTAACTGTAGCACCTGCGATTCCTGAAAATGTAACAAGAATTTGGAGAGCTTTTGAAGGAACAGGTATAACGACAGCTCCAACTATACCTGAAAATGTGGAATATATGGTAGGAGCATTTAGTGATTGCGTAAATTTAACAACGGCACCGGAAATACCGAAAAATGTAACTAGCTTAAATCAAACATTTAGTGGATGTACGAGTTTAACTGTAGCACCTGCGATTCCTGATGGTGTTACTGATTTGTATGGAACATTTGATGGTTGTACAAATCTAACAACAGCGTCAGCAATTCCTGAAAGTGTGAATGAAATGGGGGCTACATTTCAAAATTGTACAAGTTTAACGGGAACAATAACAATAAATGCAACTTTAAATTATAAAGATGGATGCTTTAAAGGCACAGTAAAACCAATTGTCCTTAAAGGTACTTCACCAAACTTAGCCGAACTTGCAGCAACTGCTGAAAACGGTAATGTCACAGTAGAACAATAGCTAGCGGGGAAAGAATATGAAACATAAAAATATACTAATAATATCTATACTAGCAGTATTAGTCCTAGGAATAATCGTATTAGCGATAGTGCCAAAAAGAGTAAAAGAATTCAGCAGTGTAAAAATAGTTGATTGTTATGGAGAAACAATTGCTGATTATACGCAAAACAAAATGCCCTTCACAGTAGAAAAGCAGAATGAAAATCAAGTTATAAAAGTAAATGGAAAAAAGTGTGAAGATGGAGAACGTTTTTATCAAGTTGGAGAATACCAAGTTGAGGTATACGAGGGTGTAAAGAAAGAGAAGGCTACAGTAGAGATAAAAGATATAAAAAAATTAGCCGATAGCGAATACAAGATATATATAAGTTCTCAGACTTTGCCTACTTTTATGGCTATGCTAGATATATCAAAAAATTACAATGTAAAGGGATTTTTCTGGACACAAAAGAGCTCATCAATTGATATTGATGGAATAAAGAACAGAAATAGCAACCTGAGAATATCTGAAAATGTTGGAAACGCTGAAGAATCAAATTTTAAATTTAAATTAATTCCAGAAATAAAATCATATATAAAAGAAGTTTTGCAAAAGGATGAGAATGCATTTTTCAATTTATATGTAGATGACTACAGATTTTATTTAGACATGGAGTTGTTCGGAAAAATTGGAATTAGTGATAATAGATACAATTATTATTACTATTCAGATGGTACTGCAAGCTATGTAAAAGACTATACTTCGAAGGCAGGATTTATTCATAGAGAGTTCAAAATGAGAGAAATAAACGGCTATGATGATTTTGTAAAAGAAAAGCAAGAATATAATGAAATAATAGAAGAAATTAGAAGCAATAAGTTGGAATACAATGATGTTCCTGGAAGTTTCTATGCTGATAAAAATGATTACAAGTATGATTATATGTTGATTGCATTGCTTCGTGATAATGTTCATTATTTATTACAATTCCCTCAAATGATAGATTTCAAAGACGAGAGAGTTAACGATGAAATGAAGAATGCAAATTTTGTAAAAATTGATCTAAAAAAACAATTTGCAGATTTATCTGATGAACAAAAAAGTACTTTTTTAAGCAATATATTCTTAAATAAGACAGAGTTCGACGAAAAATATTTTATAGATGAAAATGGAAAATATTTAATAATAACAGGTGCAAATCCATTCTATGGTGATTTAGATAAAAATCAATTTGAAACTATAATGAAACAAGTAAAGGAAGATTATGGAGAAGAGTATACATTATTATATAAACCACATCCATCAGCATTACCAAATGATGAACAACAAAAGTTTTTAGATAGCTTGAACATAAAAGTATTGCCTGGCAGAATGCCTATGGAAGCAATAATGTTTATTTATCCAAACATTAAGCTTGGCGGTTTTGCAAGCTCATTATATATGAGTGCAGAAGAAGGGCAGACAGAGTTCTTCTTTGCTCAGGATTCGACCAAATTAGTTGATCCATTGAATACTTTGTATTCGGATTTGTTTAGCAACGCAAAATTTTATAATTAAAAATTTGAGATTACCTCTTTAAATCTATTATAAAAGATGATATAATATTTATACGATTATGAGATTTAAAGAAAGGAAAAGCATGAATCAGATTTTAGTTACTGAAAAACTATATATAACACCAGAAATAAAACGCAAAAAAAGAATGTATAAAATAAGATTTTTTATGTCTGTTTTCCTTATTTGCGTTTTATTTTCGTACTATATTTATGCCGAAAATGATAGGAACAAAAGTGAAGAAGTTGCACATGAGATTTTAGGACAATTGGAAAATGTAACAAATAGCGAGAGTGACAGTACGACAAAAAACATTGTAAATGATGTTTTAATAATAGCACTTGACGAACAAGAGTCGAATGATGCAGACGAAGAGGTTCAAAATGAAGAAGCAAATAATAATGCACAAGAAGAACCAGAAGCGACATACACCACAAAAGATGGTGAATCGTACACTACAGAATCAATTTTAACAATACCCGGCATCGGAATTAGCTATCCAGTTCTTTCAGAAACATCGGAAGAATTATTGAAAATTTCACTAAATAAATATTGGGGACATGGTCCAAATCAAGTAGGAAATTACTGTATAGTAGGACACAATTATGCAAACGGAAAACTATTTGGAAAGCTAAACCAAATGGAAATAGGAGATATAGCAACCCTAAAAGATGTAAAAACAGGCAAAACAGTTACATATGAGGCATACAATAAATACATTGTAGACCCAACAGACGTAAGTTGCACCAGTCAGCTTACAAATGGCAAAAGAGAAATGACATTAATTACATGTAAAAATTATGGAACACAAAGACTAATAATAAAATGTAGAGAAGTGTAAGCGAAAATATTGACTTTTATATTTTAATTAAATATAATGTAAGAAGAATTAACGAAGGAGGAAGTAAACATGGCTAAGAAAAATGAAGAAGTAAAGACAATAGTATGGGTATTTTGGATTATGCTAGCAATAATTGGTGTTTGCATGCTATTTGCTGGAATACAAAGTAGCATCATGGGCGATAGCTTAGTAACATCAATAATGTTAATAATAGTCGGAACAATCTTGCTATTCATCGGATTAATAATGGTAATTGGTAAAGCTAACATAATTGCTAATGATTTAGAATTACCAACAAAATCAACCAAAAAAGAAGAAAAGAAATAATCAAATATAATAATCGTTGTAAAAGCAACGGTTATTTTTTTACCCAAAAATAAAAACGAATAATCTATGTGTTTAAGCAAGTTTATTCGTTTTTATATTATCATTTTTATTATTAGAAAGTCCAACCAAGTAATCGATAGAAACATTATAATATTTAGCAAGCGTAATCAAGTGAGAGATAGTAATAGTTCTTTTTCCATTTTCATATTCAGAATAATATTGTTGTGAAATTCCAAGCAAATTTGCGATATCTTTTTGTAATAAATCGTTATCCTCTCGTAAGTCTTTAATTCTTTTAAACTGCACGGTTAATGCGTCCTTTCAAAATAAATTCTTATCCCATATTTTAACAGAAAGAATTATGAAAAAACTATTATACATAATATAATATGTATACAAAAAAGAAATGCATATAAAAAAGAAAAATTGGAAAAATAAATTCAATATTACAATTATATTACAAATAAGTAAAATACTTGTACCATACATAATTTATTATGTATAATACTGGTATAAAATAGAGAGGAGGAATATCAATTTACTTTTCTGTAAAATTGATAAAACAGAAGATGATGAAAAAAAGAATGAAGAAAGAGACAAATGGAATAACCCTAATTGCTCTAGTAGTAACAATAGTTGTTCTATTAATTCTAGCTGGGGTAAGCATAAACATGGTACTAGGACAGAATGGAATTGTTACAAAAGCAAAAGATGCAAGAGATAAGACAGAACAAGCAAAACAAAATGATTTGGCAAGCATGGATCAATTTGTTAAAGACATGGATGACATACTAAATGACAACGGAACATCCGGAGGAGAAGATACACCAACAGAAACAAAAACACTTGTAGAAGCATTTAATGCAGGAGAACTAAAAATAGGTGATTACGTAGAGTACAAACCAACTGCCGGACAAACATACACGAGTGCAACGAACGAAAATGGTTGGGCAGACCAGACATACACAGTAGACACGACTACAACCTGGAGAGTACTTGGACTAAGTGATGACGGAAGTCAAGTGTTATTAACATCAGGAAGCCCAATAAAAAAGAATATGGATACAAGCTCAACAAATGACTGGGACAAGAATCCATACCTATATATGAAAGGTGCTTATGCATATGTAAACTGTGAAACAATGCTAAAAAATATTTGTGCAATTTATAGCACAGATTTAGGAACAGCAAGAAGCATGACAATAGAAGATATAAATAAAGCATGTGGAGTAAAGGTAGAAAACAATACAGTATATCTAGCATCAGATACAAGTAAAACAAATATAGATCAAGCAGAATTATTAGGACAAACATATACTTACACAGCATCTGATTATACACCAGAAAGTTATATAGATGGAAAGAAAAATGCAACAGCAGGCGAAACTGTAACAGATACAGGATATTATTATGATATAACATCAATGACTGGAACTAAAATAGGAAATACAACGTTAGGAAGCCTATTATTTGATAAAACAACAAGTGATGGCAACTATGCAAAAGCATACTGGCTGGCTTCTCCTGGAGTGCTTGTGGGCTCTTCCGATGCTGCCTTCGGGCCTGGTAGTGTAGTCAGTCGGTGGTGCTGGTATCGGCGACGACTTTTTCGGCTTGAATGCCCACTGGGGTACGCTTAGGTACGCTGTTCGTCCCGTAGTTTCTCTGAAATCTGATGTCACGACAGCACAAGTAAAGAAATTGGCAAATCAAACAGAAGACGATTGGAGTGGCTATACAGCACAATGGAGTATGAATGGTAGTGCAAGCAATGGTGAAGCTGGAAATCACGGAAATTAAAACATATTAATATAACAGAATATAAATAAGAAAGAAGAGCTTTTATGAAAAAAATAATTAATAAAAACCAAGGAATAACATTAATTGCATTAGTAGTAACAATAGTTGTCTTATTAATACTAGCTGGCGTAAGCATAAACATGGTGCTAGGACAGAATGGAATTGTTACAAAAGCAAAAGATGCAAGAGACAAAACAGAACAAGCAAAGCAGAATGACTTAGCAAGCATGGATCAAGTTGTTAAAGACATGGATGACATAATAAATGACAGCGGAACATCTGGAGGAGACGATACACCAACAGAAACCAAAACACTTGTAGAAGCATTCAATGCAGGAGAACTAAAAATAGGAGATTACGTAGAGTACAAACCAACTGCCAGACAAACATACACGAGTGCAACGAACGAAAATGGCTGGGCAGACCAGACATACACAGTAGATACAACTACAACATGGAGAGTGCTTGGACTAAGTGATGATGGAAGCCAAGTATTATTAACATCAGGAAGCCCAATAAAGAAGAATATGGATACAAGCTCAACAAACGACTGGGACAAGGATCCATACCTATATATGAAAGGTGCTTATGCATATGTAAATTGTGAAAAAATGTTAAATGACATTTGTGCAATTTATAGCACAGATTTAGGAACAGCAAGAAGCATGACAATAGAAGATATAAATAAAGCATGTGGAGTAAAGGTAGAAAACAATACTGTATATTTAGAATCAGATACAAGTAAAACAAATATAGACGGATGGAAAGTATTAGGACAAACATATACTTACACAGCATCTGATTATACACCAGCAAGTTATATAGATGGAAAGAAAAATGCAACAGCAGGCGAAACTGTAACAGCTACAGGATATTGTTATGATAAAATATCAATGACTGGAACTAAAATAGGAAATACAACGTTAGGAAGCCTATTATTTGATAAAACAACAAGTGATGGCAACTATGCAAAAGCATACTGGCTGGCTTCTCCTGGAGTGTTTGTGTACTCTTCCAATGCTAACTTCGGGCCTGGCAGTGTGGACGATCGTGCTGGTACCGGCTTCGACGGTTTCTACTCGGTTGGCAACTGGTATGCGCATAGGCTCGCTGTTCGTCCCGTAATTTATCTAAAATCTGATGTCACAACAGCACAAGTAAAGAAATTGGCAAATCAAGGTATAACAGAAGATGCTTGGAGTGGCTATTCTGCACAATGGAGTGCAAATGGTAGTGCAAGCAACGGTGAAGCTGGAAATCACGGAAATTAAAACATATTAATATAACAAAATATAAATAAGAAAGAAGAGCTTTTATGAAAAAAATAATTAATAAAAACCAAGGAATAACCCTAATTGCTCTAGTAGTAACGATAGTTGTCTTATTAATACTAGCAGGCGTAAGCATTAACATGGTGCTAGGACAGAATGGAATTGTTACAAAAGCAAAAGATGCAAGAAGCAAAACAGAACAAGCAAAACAAAATGATTTGGCAAGCATGGATCAATTTGTTAAAGACATTGATGATATTTTAAATGACGGTGAAAGTCCAAGTGTGGATTGGAATGAAATTCTAAAAAAAGCAGATGAGAATCCAAATCAATTTAGAGACAAAGAACAACAAAGTACAAATAAAGATATAGGAATAGGAACAGATGGAAAAGCAGTAAACCTGGACAGGTGGAACTATGATACTGATCCTGATAATGGAGTGGCAAACTTAAGAGGAACACAAGGAAATGGAGGTGGAAACCCAGGATATGTTGGAAAAATAGAAAATGGAAGAATAATAGGAAAGGTACCTCAATATATAAAAAAAGATGGAGAAGATGCTTGGTGTGAAGTAACAGATCTTTCAAGTACTTTTTGTTACTGTGAGGGATTAGTTATAGCTCCAGAAATTCCAAGTGATGCTACAAATATGAGTGGTACATTTGTGAGATGTACAAGCTTAACAACAGCACCAAAAATACCAGATGGAGTGTCAAATATGTCTAGTACATTTTATGGATGTACAAGCTTAACAATAGCACCAAAGATTCCAGATAGAGTTACAGATATGAGGAGTACATTTGAGGAATGTACAAGCTTAACAACAGCACCAAAGATTCCAGATGGTATTACAGATATGAGGAGTACATTTCAGGATTGTACAAGCTTAACAACAGCACCGAAAATACCAGATGGAGTGTCAAATATGTCTAGTACATTTTTTGGGTGTACAAGTCTAACGACAGCACCGAAAATACCGGATGGTGTTACAGATATGGACCGTACTTTTGTAGATTGTAAAGGCTTGACAATAGCACCAGAAATACCAGAAGGAGTTAGAAATATGGCACTGACATTTTCTGGATGTGTAAATTTAACCACAGCACCAATAATACCAAGTAAAGTTACTAATATAGCAGGTACATTTTATATGTGTGAAAAGCTTACAGGAGTAGTAGTAATAAATGCAGAACAACTTACCGCTAATAGTGGAAGTGGGTACTATCTTGATAATAATGGATATACTGATTGCTTTTTTGGTACAGAATTACCAATTACACTTAAAGGCACATCACCATATCTTGAAAGGATAGCGGCTGACCATAGAAATGTAACAGTTGCTCAATAGAAGAAAAAGATTAAACTTATAGAAACATTGTTTTCTATAAGTTTATTTGTATAATAAAAAGTGAAAAAAATATATGAAAATGCAAAGAGTTATGGTATAATAAGTGCTATAAAACGAATGAATAGTTAGAAATGGTTGAAAAACTAATAGAATTAGTAGAAATTTATATAAAAAAGGAGATTAATTTTATATGGAAAAGAAAACATTTTATATTACAACGCCAATTTATTATCCAAGTGGCAAATTCCATTTAGGAACAGCATACACAACGGTGCTTGCAGACACAATAAAGAAATACAAACAGCAAAGAGGATACGATGCACGAATGCTTACTGGTCTTGATGAGCATGGGCAAAAGGTTGAGCAGGTTGCTGTTAAAAGAGGATTAACTCCACAACAACATGTTGACGAGATTGCAAAGCAAGCAAAAGACTTATGGAAATTGATGGATGTTCAATATGATGATTTTATTAGAACAACTGAGGAAAGACATACTAAAATCGTAGAGAAGATTTTCGATAAATTCATGGAGCAAGGCGATATTTACAAAGGTGAATATGAGGGCTGGTATTGTATGCCATGTGAAACATATTTTACAGAGACACAATTAGTTGATGGAAAGTGCCCTGACTGTGGAAGAGAAGTTAAGAAAATGAAGGAAGAATCTTACTTCTTTAATATGAAGAAATATCAAAAGAGATTGGAAGAGTTCTACGAGCAAAATCCAGATTTTATAAAACCAGAGTCTAGAAAGAACGAGTTATTCAATAACTTTATAAAGCCAGGACTAGAAGACTTATGTGTTACAAGAACAACATTTGACTGGGGAATAAAAGTACCAAAAGATCCAAAGCATGTAATTTATGTTTGGCTAGACGCACTAACAAACTACATAACTGCATTAGGATACATGTCAGATGATGATACTTTATTTAAGAAATACTGGCCAGCAGACTTGCAAATAGTTGGAAAAGATATAATAAGATTCCATGGAATTTATTGGCCAATTTTCTTAATGGCACTTGGACTACCAACACCAAAGAAATTATATGCACATGGTTTCTTAATGATGAAAGATGGAAAAATGTCTAAGTCAAAGGGAAATGTTGTATATCCAGAAATGCTTGTAGAAAGATATGGCTTAGATGCAACAAGATATTTCTTATTAAAAGAATGCCCTTATGGTCAAGATGCAATATTTACACCAGAAGACTTCGTAAACAAATATAATTTTGATTTGTGCAACGATTTAGGAAACTTGCTAAACAGAACTATTGGAATGGTTAATAAATATTTTGGTGGAAATGTGCCAGACTATAAAGGAAGAATAAATGATGTAGACGCAGAATTGGAAGAAACTGTTGCAAGCAAAATTGCGGAATATGAAAACAACATGGAAGAATTACATTTTTCAAATGCAATAGAGTCAATATGGGGAATAATCTCTAGAGCAAATAAATACATAGACGAAACAGCTCCATGGACACTTGCAAAACAAGAAGAAACAGAAAAACTAGAATCAGTAATGAGCCATCTAGTAGAAGCTCTACGAATTGTAGCCATACTAATAAAACCAGCAATGACAGAAACATCAAACAAAATTCTAAGCCAATTAGGAATAAAAGAAGAAGCAAGCAAAGAATATGATACAATAAAAGAATTTGGTAAGACAACATCAAACTTAAAAGTAATAGAAAAAGGCGAGCCAATATTCTTAAGACTAGATGCAAACGAAGAAATAGAATACATAAAAAACAAAATGAAAGAATAGTTTTTTATAAAATAATAAAAAATACTATTAAAATATAACCAAAATACAGCAAAAATACAGCAAAAATACAACTAAGATATAATCCAAATACAACTAAAATATAGAAACAAAGAGTCATAATAGTTACAAAAAAACATATACTTGTTAATAACTTACCGAGAGTTAGGAGGCATGTATATGTTTTTTGTATTCAATAAAAGAAAAATTGGATCATACCTTATATCGATTGGAACTGTAGCAATCCTATTTTCTGTTGCTTTATTTGGCGGACATTTTAGGGACGGAGAAAAAAATGTAATAGCAACTTCATCATCAAATATAAATAATTTGCCAATATATAAAGTAGAAACTGAAACAAAAAAAGTGAGTTTGAGTATAAACTGTGGGGAAAATGTAGAAAATATAGATAATATATTGAATACATTGTCTAAAACAAATGCAAAGGCTACATTTTTTATTTCTGGCAAGATTGCAAGCTCAAATGCCGAAATTATAAAGAAAATTGTGCAGAGTGGGAATGAGGTTGGTAATTTATCATATAATTATACTAATTTGAAAAAGAAGAAAAAAGAAGAAATTAAAGATGAAATTACAAAAGCTTCTAATGAAATCGAGAAAATAACAGGTCAAAAGGTAAAGATTTTTAGAGCTCCATATGGAGAATGCTCTAACGAGATAATCAAAATTGCGAGTGAACAAGGGTTATCTACGGTTCAGTGGAACGTGGATTCATTAGATTACAATGGATTAAACGGGGAAGAAATGTGTGATAGAATAAACGAAAGTTTATCACCAGGAAGTATAATTTTATTACATAATTCGGCAAAGTATACATCAGAGAGTATAGAAAAAATAATACAAAACATTCAAAAGCAGGGATATCAGTTAGTAACAACGAGTGAGTTATTAGCATTACAAAATCAAGATAAAAGCAAATCAGATTAGTTTGCTACTATAGAATCAAAACAAAAGTAAATAATAAAGGAGAAGAATATGCCTTTTATTGAGATAATTACAGATTCTAAAAGCCAAACACAGCTTAATAAAGTAATTACAAAGGGAATGGTAAACAATTGTGATATTTTGTTCATTAAAGATAAGAATATAGAAAACACGAAAAACATAAAGTTGGAAACGCTGGTATTAAACAGAAGTGTAGAAAATGATGAATTGATGAGCAAAATAATGAAGAACTCTAAGAATTTGATATTGAACTTGGATTTGAATGAAAATTTGCAATACGAAGATTCGTGTAATGTAATTTCATATGGTTATAGCT
The DNA here is from genome assembly GCA_934119935.1 of uncultured Clostridia bacterium. Classification (GTDB taxonomy): domain Bacteria; phylum Bacillota; class Clostridia; order TANB77; family CAG-508; genus CAG-245. Next base: position 72,353 of record CAKOSX010000001.1, read on the forward strand.
CGAAGAGTGACATAACTGTGTCTAGTGTAGAAGAGGATGAATTATTGATTTGCGTTCAACATACAATAAAGAGCATGTTTGATAGGATAATAGAACCACAAGAAATAAAGGTAAATGTAAAAGCAGACATGAATGTGTATAATATAATGATAGTAATTGCACTTTCAAGCTTATATGCAAACTAGCATGAGATATCAGGAATAATTTTATATTTTTGCAAAACGAAATCGAGCTCGCCTTTTGAGGAGTCCGAAGGAGCTCCGACCAAGAGCGACGTATTGAAGTTTAAAAAAATATAAAATTATTCCTAGATAAGTAGATTTTTATGAAAATTGTATAGCAATATTATTTTTTTAGTGACATTTTGCCTTTAAAATGGGCATATTTTTGAAAAAAATAAAACAAATTTAACATTTTATGTAGACAAAACCAAAAAATGGTAGTATAATAATAGTTGTAGGTTAGAAAAACAAATACTTTAAAAAGTAAGAGGAGGAAATTTAAGTTGGATACAGTATATTCAGAGAACAACCACATTATAATGGTGGGAAAAGTAACAAGTGACAAAAGATTTAGTCATGAGATATATGGAGAAAAATTCTATATATTCGATTTAAGTGTTCCACGTCTAAGTGGAAATTCTGATATTATACCAATCACAATATCAGAAAGATTAATGGTAAACGGAGATTTACCAATTGGAACAAAAATAACAGTTGAAGGTCAATTTAGATCATACAACAGTTATGGAGAAGGTAAAAACAAATTAGTTCTAACAGTATTTGCAAAAAATGTAACATTGTTAGAAGATCAAGAAAGTGAAGTAGAAGCAAGAAAAGATTTTATATCAAACGAAGTAACATTAATAGGTTATATATGCAAGAAACCAGTTTACAGACAAACACCATTTGGTAGAGAAATAGCAGATATACTATTAGCAGTAAACAGAGCTTATAGTAAATCAGACTATATACCATGTATTGCTTGGGGAAGAACAGCTAGATTCTGTGAGAATATGGAAGTTGGAACAGAAGTTAAAATAGTTGGTAGAGTTCAATCAAGACAATATGAAAAGAAACACGAAGATGGAACTGTAGAAAATAAAGTTGCATATGAAGTTTCTGTTGGAAGCTTAGAAGTAGTTAATCAAAATGATGATGGCGAAGCTGAAGTAGCTCCAGTAGAAGAAGAAAATAAAGAGGCTATATAAATAGATAAATTGAACATAAATAAATTCCTTTAAGATAAGAAAGAAGTGTTTTACAGAAATGTAGAGCACTTTTTTCTTTCGCCCAATAGGGACGCCCCTTTTTGGGCGAAAAAATAAGGCTACATTTTAACAATGCAACCTTATTTTTTTACATCTGGAATTATAACATTTTTCTTTGTGTTTGTATCTTCATTTGGTTTTGCAATATCAAGATTATCATAAACAGGAGAAATGTTTAAATCTTCGCCATTTCCAGAAACAACTTCTATGTTTTTTTCATCATTACTCATAATCTTTTGCTCCTTTATTAAACTAAATATAGAATACCACAATATTCACAAGAATTCAAGCTAAAAAATCAACATTGACACGACTTTGATTTGAGGGTATAATATTTACGTATTGAACTTATGAGAAAAGGCTGAAAATATTTTTTTCAACAATTTGAGAGATTAAGAAGGGATAAGATTATAAATGGAAATAGAAAAACAGAAGGCGATAATAGAAGCTATATTGTTTGCCGCAGGAAGAGTAATAAAAATAAATGAATTAATGGGAATTCTAGAGCTTTCTTCAGACGATGTTGTAACGATAATAGACAGCATGAAGGAAGATTATAAGAATGCTGATAGAGGAATTGAGATTATAAGAGTTGAAGATGGATATCAGCTTACTACTAAGAAAGAGATGTATGAGTATTTATATCCAATTTTCGATAAGAGAAGCAAACCAAATTTAACTCAAGCATCTATGGAAACTCTAGCAATAATTGCATATAATCCAAAGATTACGAGAGCAGAAATAGAGGCTATAAGAGGTGTAAATTCTGATGGAACTATCTACAAATTATTAGAATTTAATTTGATAGAAAACGTTGGAAAGGCTGATTTACCTGGAAGGCCAACTATGTATGCAACAACACCAAATTTCTTGAAGATGTTTGGAATGTCTTCTTTGGAGGAATTGCCAGAATTACCAAAATATAAATTAGATGAAAATCAACAGCTTGTAATTGATGATATAATTCCGAGTGAAGATCAGTCAACAATAGAAAAAGAAGAAATTGCAAGTGTAGAAACAATTTCTGAGGCTCCAATGCCCGAAAGGGAGCAAAGTAGTGATGAAGAAATATCAAAATAAAAGTATAGAAGGGAAATGAAAATATTATGAGACTATCACAAACAGGATTAGGAACTATAAGAGTAAATAATTTGGATAAAAGCTATCCAGCACAAGATATATTGTTACAAACAAACCAATTAGTACAATATGGAACAGGAATTTATGCATATAACAATGTTCCATTAAAATTAAGAGAAAACGTTGAAAGCGTTATTAAAGGAGTTCTAGATAAATACGGCTGTATAGAAATATTGCTTCCAACATTACAACCAGCAAAACTTTGGGAAGAATCTGGAAGACTTTCTAAATATATAGAAGAAGGTGTTATGCTTTCTGTTAAAACAGATAAGGGAGACTTCGTAATGGCTCCAACGGCAGAGGAAGCTGTTACAGACTTTGTAAGAGGCAGAATAAGTTCATACAAAAACTTGCCAGTTACACTATATCAAATTGGAGAAAAATACAGAAACGAAATTCGTACAAGAGGATATTTATTAAGAGGAAAAACATTCCCAATGATGGATGCATACAGCTTTGATTTAAATGCAGAAGAATGCGCTAAAACATACCAAAAAATTAGAAAAGCATACTTAGAAATATTTGAAATATTAGGACTAAATGCAAAACCAGTTGCAGCAGATAGCGGAGCAATGGGTGGAAACTTATCAGAGGAATTCATGCTAGAATCACCAATCGGAGAAGATACAATATTAGTAGATAAGGCAACAGGTGTAGCATTTAATACAGAAATTCTAGAAAGAGAAGATGCAGACGAATATCTAAGAGAAAAATACGGAGTTCAAGATAAAGAAAACGTAGAAGCTAAAAAGTCAATAGAATTAGGACACATATTCCAATTAGGAACAAAATACACAGAATCTATGAATGCAAAATACATCGACCAAGATGGAAACGAGCAATTATTATACATGGGCTGCTATGGAATTGGTGTAAGTAGAACAGTTGCCACAATTTATGAAGAGAATGTTGTAAATGGAAAAAACGGAGAACCAATGGGAATTTCACTACCAGTAAGTGTTGCACCATATTTGTTACAAATAGTTGCAGTAGACGAAAAAAAAGAAGTTGCAGAAAGAATTTACAACAAATTAATGGAAGCTGGAGTTCCAGTTATAATAGACGATAGAGCTCAAGGAATGCTTGGCGCAAAAATAAAAGATTGCTACATGTTTGGAACACCATACATGCTTGTACTTGGAAACAAGGCTCAAGAAGGAAGCTTCGAAATTGAAAGTACTAAAACAGGAGAAAAGAAAATATTTACAGAAGACGAATTAATAGAAGAATTTGTAAAAATGAACAATGCAAGAAAATATGTAAAATAGAGAATAAAATTAAAATTTTCGCCCAACGAGAAAGGCCCTTTTCGCCCAAAGGGGACGCCCCTTTTTGGGCGAATAATTATATAAAAAGAAAATTTAGACGAATAATAAATAAAAAAACAAAATTCATTTTATTAAAAAAATTACGGTACGGCGCTCTTGGCCGGAGCTCCTTCGGACTCCTCAAAAGGCGAGTTTGACCTTATTTTTAAATAAAATGAATTTTGTTTTTATTTCTCTGTTAATATATTTAATATTTTAGGGTAAATTGTATCAGCATTACTTTGCCAGTTATCGACTATATCTTTTGCTTGCTCACGAGAACCAGCAAAAGTTTTTATCTCGAATACAGTTTCATTGTTTTCTACCACTTTACATGTTATAATATAATGATTTTCGCTAAGTGGGGTGTATTCTGCCACAATAGATTGTTCTTCTTCGGAACTATCTATAATTGGTTTTAAGTTTGTATCTGCCTTCAATTTTATTATTCCAGGTAATAAGTCTAAAGTCAAATCCAAGGTTTTTTTACCATTCTCTGTTACTTGGTATAAAGTTTGATCTTCCTTTTGAAAAGAAAAAATATAGCCAACCTCTATTAAATCCAACATAAATTGTTGGAAATAAAAATAATTCATATTAGATGCTGCTAATACTATTTTATATAATACATCATTGGTTAGTGGTTTATTAGCTTTGTTAAGTGCATACAATATTAAGACTTTGTTCTCGGCTAATGTTTCATCATCTGACGCTAATTTCAAATTAATTCAACTCCATAATTAAAATTCGCCATAAATGCAGGCGTTTGATAAATTGTATTATATCATAGAAATGTAGAAAATCAAGAGTTAAAAAAGTAAAACATTTTTTTGAATAAAATTTTCTGTACATTAATTTTTAACTATGATATACTTACAATATATTAAAAATTTTGGAGGAAATGTGGAAACATTATATGATATATTGGAAGTAAGCCGAAAAGCGTCTAAAGAAGTTATTGAAAAAGCATACAAAACACTGGCAAAAAAATACCACCCAGACTTGCAAACTGCTGAAAATAAAGAGATTGCAGAAAAAAGAATGAAAGAGATTAATGAAGCATATGATGTTTTAAGTGATGAACAAAAACGTAAAGCATATGATGAAAAGCTTGAAGCTGAAGAACAAAAGAAACAACAGGAACATCAAAATAATATAAATTATCAGAGCTCTAGTGTTCAAAATGAAAGATATGAGAACAATATATATACAAGTAATTCTGAAAGTTCAAAAGACACGAATAACTACAGTAATCAAGATTTTGATTGGAGAAAAGCGTATGCAAACCTAAGCCCAAAAGAGCAACGTAAAATTATGAAGGAAGTTCAAAAAGAAGCAAATGCTGAGTATAGAAAACAATACGAAGATTATTTTAGAAGCCTAGGATTTAAGATAAAACATAAATGGACATTTAAAGACTTTTTAACTGTTATACTAGTAATTGGTGTGTTAGCAATAATAGTAGGGGTACTATGGCTAATTCCACCAACACATGAATATATGTTAAATTTATATAACACAAACTTAATTGTAAGAATATTTACAGACGTTGTAATTGGAATTTTTCAGGGATTTGTAAGATTCTTTCAAAATTTCACTAAATTTTAAAATGTATATAATAATTATATTAAGTTATAATATTTATATAAAAGTTAAATTATAGGAGGTTTATTTATGAACAGAAAAGTTAGAGTGGTTCAATTTGGAACAGGAAAGATGGCTGTTTACACGATGCGTTACGTACTAGAAAAAGGAGGAGAAGTTGTTGGTGCAATTGATATTAATCCAAATGTAATTGGAAAAGATATTGGAACAATAATGGGAAAATCTGAGATGGGTGTTAAAGTTACGGCTTTGGAAAATGCAGAAGAAACGATTAGAACTTTAAAACCAGATATTGCAATAGTTACAACAATGAGCTTATTAAATGATGTTAAAGATGCATTGATGTTATGCGCAAAATTAGGTGTAAATGCAATTACTACATGTGAAGAAGCTTTCTTCCCATGGAACTCGAACCCTCAAGCCACAAAAGAGATTGATGATTTAGCAAAACAAACAGGATGTACAATTACAGGAAGTGGATATCAAGACATTTATTGGGGACAATTAATCACTTCAATAGCAGGTTCTACACAAAAAATTACTAAAATAAAAGGAAGCTCAAGCTACAATGTAGAAGATTATGGAATAGCTTTGGCAAAAGCTCATGGATCAGGATTAACACTTGATGAGTTTGATAAACAAGTAGCATCAGTAGATAGAATAAGTGATGAAGAAAGACAAAAAATAATAGAATCAGGAAATTATTTACCATCATATATGTGGAACGTAAATGGATGGCTATGTTCAAAATTAGGATTAACAGTAAAATCTCAAACACAAAAAACAATACCAACAACCTATAAAGAAGATATATACTCATCAACATTAGGTACAACAGTAAAAGCAGGAGATGCAACTGGTATGAGTGCTGTTGTAACAACAGAAACAGAAGAGGGAATAACAATAGAAAGTGAATGTATAGGAAAAGTATATTCTCCAGAAGAATACGATAAAAATGAATGGACAGTATATGGAGAGCCAGATACAACAATTACAGTTGCAAAACCAGCAACAGTTGAACTTACATGTGCTTCTGTAGTAAACAGAATTCCAGATGTAATAAATGCACCAGCAGGATATGTGACAACAGAAAAATTAGGAGACTTAGAATACAGAATAAAACCTTTAAATGAATATGTAAAATAATCTAACTTAAATTTCGCCCAAGAGGGACGCCCCCTTTTTGGGCGATTCTTTTATGTATGGGCAATAACAATTTGTATTTTTAGCCTCGACACGTCACTCTTGGTCGGGGCTCCTGCCGGACCCCTCAAAGGCGAGTTTCCGGTCTCGTTTAAAAAATATAAATTGTTATTGCCATGATATAAATTTTTTAGCCTCGATACGTCACTCTTGGTCGGGAATCCTGCCGGACCCCTCAAAGGCGAGTTTCCGGTCTCGTTTAAAAAATACAAATTGTTATTGCAAGATAAAATTATTTGCCCAAAAAGGGGCGTCCCTATTGGGCGAATATTGATTTCTTAGCAAATATTGTGTATAATATGAGGGAATTTTTATTAGAAAGTTGGAACAATTATGAGAATACGTTTTAAAAAATGGGCAAGACCAGAATTGGAAGCAAGTAAATTTTATATAGATGAACCAGAAAAGTACAAAGGAAAGTGGAGAACTTTATTTGAAAATGACAATCCTTTATATGTAGAGCTTGGATGTGGAAAAGGTGGTTTCATTTCTCAGATTGCAAGTGAAAACCAAAACATAAATTATATTGCAATAGATTTGGTGGATGCAATGTTGGGGCTTGCTAAAAGAAACATAGAAGAAGTGTATGCTGAAAAAAATCAAGAGATAAACAATGTACTAATTGCAAGATATGATATAGATAGAATTTTAAATGTGTTTGATGAAAATGATAAAGTAGATAGAATATACATAAATTTTTGTAATCCATGGCCAAGAGGAAAGCATCACAAGAAAAGATTGACACATACAAGGCAGTTAGAAAAGTATAAACAATTTTTAGTTGATGGTGGAAAGATATACTTTAAGACTGATGATGATAATTTATTTACTGAAAGTTTATTGTATTTTAAAGAAGCGGGATTTGAACTGGAAAAAGTAACGTATGACCTAGCAAATGAGCAAGATTTCTGGAATGGAGACAGAAATATAGAAACAGAACATGAGAAGATGTTTAAAGAACAAGGAATAAAAATAAAGGCTCTAATTGCAAGAAAATAGAATGAGTTATAATAAAAAGAAATAATTTTTAGTTTGAAAAATATCAAAATAAAAATTATTTCTTTTTTTATAGAACATTAAATTTACAGAAATAAAGTTATTCTGGACTTTGTCTTACCCAAACTGATACGCTTCCGCCATTTACATAGAATATTCCGTTTCCATCTTGATCAACATAAACAGACTCTTTCATGTTGCCTGTATAGTCGTAGAATACTGAGTTAGCAAGATTTTTTCCGACATTCATCTGCAAACATCCGCCATCCGAATTTGTCATTATTACAACCATGCCTGAATCAGGCTTTTCTAAATCTCCAGTACGAACCCAACCTATAATGTGTGGATCGTTAAAATAATCTATTTGTGAACCATAGGCAAAATTTTTTCTTGCATAGATTAATTTTTCTAACCAGTCTTTTTTTGCAGAAACATTTTTTTCTGGAATTCCATAGAAATCGCCATAAAATACACAAGGTAAGCCATCTTTTCTAAGTAAAATTAGAGAATAGGCAAGAGGCTTAAACCAATCATCAATCCAAGATTGCAGAGCTTGACCGGGTTCTGTATCATGGTTATCTACAAATGTAACTGCTGAATTTGGATTTTCTGCAACTAATGTGTTATTAAAAATTGTTCTCATATCGTATGTTCCATTACTGTGGCATGCATTAAATAAATTGTAGTGAAGTGGAACGTCGAATAGTGATAGGGAATTATTTGTGGTTTTTAAGTAATTTTGTAAAGATTCAAGATTGCCACTCCAATATTCTCCAACAGTAAATAAAGGTTTTGAAGAAAATTTGCGCAACTCCTCAAGCCAATCTTCAAAGAATGATGCACGTATATGTTTTACAGCATCCATTCTGAAACCATCCACGTTTGTTGTCTGTAGGTACCATTTGCCCCAATTTGTAAGTTCTTCTACAACGTCTACATTGTTTAGGTCAACGTCACACCCCATTAAATAGTCGAAATTTCCGTTTTCTTTGTCTACTAGTTCATCCCAATGTTTGCCGTAGAACCTATAAACGGAAGACTTTTTTTCTTTTTCGTCCCAGTCTGTTCCATGGAAATGCGTCCAATTCCACACAAAAGAAGAGTACATATTATTTCTACCTGGGAAGGTAAATTTTGTCCAAGCTGTAATTTCCTTTGGCTCGCCAAGCGATTCTGATCTGTTCTGTGGATTGTCTTCTATTGCTATTACTTCTTCTGTTTCATCTGCACCCATCTTTTGATTGAATACTATGTCTGCTAGTACTTTTATTCCAAAATTATGCATTGCATTTATTGCTACTAAATATTCCACTTTTGTACCATATTTTGTTCTAACTGATCCCTTTTGATCGAATTCACCTAGATCATATAAATCGTATACGCCGTATCCAACATCATCTTTTCCTCCATTACCTTTATATGCAGGTGGAAACCAAACTTGTGTTATTCCTGTTCTAGCTAGATATGGTGCTTCTGTTACTGCATTTTTCCAAAAGTTTCCGTCAGAAGGAAGGTACCATTCGAAAAACTGCATCATTGTTTCATTTGTTTTCAAAAAAATCACTCCTATATATTTTATGTTAGATAATTATTCATGATGTAATTATACCATAAATTTAAAAAAATCGAAGAAAAAAGTGGAAAAAATCGAAAAATATTGTATAATATATATGGAATATTTTATTTGGAGGATTTGTTGAAAAAGTCTTTCAAAAGTTAACCTTTAAACTTAGAATGAAAGGAATGATTTTTTGTATGTTTAATTATGAAATTGAAAACAATGAGTATGACAGTTTAGAGGAATGTGTAAATGATGTGTATGAACTTGCATCAAAATACGCAATTGATGGAGTAAAGAGGAACATTGGAGGACCATTTGGAGCAGGAATAATCTATAAGAAAGATAATGGAAAGTATGTTATTCTATTAATCGAAAGAAATACAGTTATTTCTTCAAAAGATCCAACTGCACACGCAGAGGTAAATGCAATTAGAAGTGCTTGTAGGGCTTTGAACACGAAGTCACTAGAAAACTGTATTTTGGTTACTACAGCTAAAAGCTGTCCAATGTGCCTATCTGCAGCATGTTGGGCAAACATAAAAACAATATATTATTCGCAAGATTACGATAGTGCTGTTAGCAGTGGATTTAGGGATGAGAAAATAGAGCAGTATATAAAGGGAGAAAACAGTATTATAGAGGAAAACTTGTTAAAAAATCCATGTTGTGAATATCCATTTGTTGAATGGAATAAAAAACAAGACAGACAGGAATATTAAATTAAAAATATATTAAACAAGAGGAAAATATGAGTATTATTGAGAGTATTATTGAAAAAATGCAAAATTTTAATAAAGAAAATTTAATAGATTTGGCTATTTCAGCCATTGTAATAATTTTGTGCTTTATGATGAGCAAATTTATTAGTTATTTAATAATAAAATTATTTTTGCTTAAGGAAAAAGATAAGAGAAAAATTAAGGCGAACGCATTTTATAAACCAATAGCAGGTATTATAAAAATAACGGGAATATATGTTGCAATAATGTTGCTAAATGTTTCTGACGAGGCAAAGGTAACGCTTGTTAAATTATATAAGGTTGGATTAATTGTATGTGCAGCAAATGGATTTGCAAATATACTTCATCCTAAATCTGCAATATTTGCAAAATTGGAAGAAAAAACAAACTATAGTGGAGATAAACAGTTAAATAATTTTGTAAGTAAAATAATAAAGGTTGTTATTTATATAATTGCTGCATACCTTGTGTTCCTTGAATTAGGGTATAACTTAGGTGGATTGTTTACTGGACTTGGCATTTCGAGTGTTATTATTGCCTTCGCAGCCCAAGATATTGCAAAAAATTTATTTGGCGGCTTTGCCATTTTAACAGACAAGCCATTTTCAGTTGGTGATTGGATAGAAGTAGGAAATTATTCTGGTACGGTTGTTGATATAACTTTTAGGAGTACAAGGATAAAAGCAACTGATAATACAATTATCACAATAAATAATTCAACAATAACAGAAAGTTTCATAAAGAATTGGGGACATATAGATAAAAGACGTTATGAAACTACTTTAAACCTTCCACTTAATACATCAGAGGCAACTATAAAAAGAGTTCTGCACAAAATAAAATTTGTACTGAAGACTAAACCAGATGTTGTAGAAGGATCATTGCAAGTCCATTTTGAGAATATTGCAATGGAAGGCATAAAAATATTTATATTTTTGAATACCACAAAAACAGACTATAACGATTTCGAAACTTTTAAAGACGGAATAAATCTTGAATTAATTAAAATTCTTGAATCTGAGAATGTTAAACTTGCATATGCTGGACAAAATATATATGTACAAGAAATTCCAGAGAATAATAAAGACGAAAAATAGAATTTTTTGCTAAATGGACATATTTAAGACACATAAATATTTTAAAATTGTATATTATAAAGTATTTATAGAAAGGGCGTAGAAAAATGGAAAATGAGAGCATTCTTATAGTTGATGATGAGGAAAGAATGAGAAAATTAATAAAAGACTTCTTGAAGCAGAAAGGATATAAAACAATTGAGGCGGCAGATGGCGAAGAAGCATTAAAGGTATTTAGTGAAAATGAAAATAAGATCAAGCTGATATTGTTAGACGTTATGATGCCAAAACTTGATGGTTGGTCTGTACTTAGGCAGATAAGGCAAACATCTAAGGTGCCTATAATGATGCTTACTGCAAGAGGAGAAGAACAGGACGAATTATTTGGTTTTGAACTTGGTGTTGATGAATATATATCAAAACCATTTAGTCCAAAGATACTAGTTGCAAGAGTTGAAGCTATATTAAAAAGAACAGAGGGTGATTGCAAAGAAGTAAAGGACTATGGTGGAATACAAATAGATAGTCAAGGAAGAACCATTTCGGTTGATGGAAAAGCAATTGAGTTAAGTCTAAGAGAATACGAGCTATTGGTATATTTGGTAGAAAACCAGGGAATTGCATTATCTAGAGATAAAATATTGAACAACGTATGGAACTATGACTATTATGGCGATTCTAGAACTATTGATAGTCATATAAAAAAGATAAGACACAAATTAGGTAAAAAAGGAAGATATATTGAAACAATAAGAGGAATAGGATATAAATTCGAGGTAAAAAAATAAGAGGAAGATATGAGAAAAACAAATCCAAAATTTAAATCAGTGCGTGTAAAATTGTTTTTTACACTTAGTGTAATAGTGATTTTTATTGTAGCACTGCTTATTGTAATGAACAGTCTAGTGCTTGAGACATTTTATACTGTATCTAAAATAATGGCGGTAAAGAGAGAATACAATAAAATTAATGAAATATACAATAATGGCAGTGATTCTGCTCTAGTACAAATAAGAAATGATGCACTAGCAAATAATTTTGATATATTAATTGAAAATGGAGATTATATGTTAATATTCTCAACCAATGAGAATTTTTCTAACATAATAAATCAAAATAGCGAGACAAAGAACTTTTTAAAACCTTTTGGAAAAAGAGATAGAATATTATATTCGAATGATAGTATGGAAATAAAGAAAGTATCTGCTACTAGTCTTAATTGTATACTTTTATCTGGAGAACTGGACAATGGATATAAAGTTTATATTCAAATTCCAATTTCTGCAATTGAAGAAAGTGTTAGAATTTCAAATAATTTACTTATTATTATAGGAATATTTGCAATTGTTATTGCTGCAATTGCAGCTTCATATGTATCTAAGCGATTCACCAAGCCACTGCTTGAATTAAATGCAATAGCAAATAAGATGTCTAAATTAGATTTTAGCCAAAAGTATACTTCGACGGATTCAAACGATGAGATTGATGAACTTGGAAGAAGTATTAATTTGTTGTCTGAAAAGTTAGAGAGCACAATAAAACAATTAAGAGCAAGTAATCTTCAACTCGAAAGAGACATAGAGGAAAAATCTAAAATCGATGAGATGAGGAAACAATTCATATCTGACGTCTCACACGAGCTAAAAACTCCAATTGCACTAATACAAGGGTATGCAGAGGGACTAGTGGAAAATGTAAACGCTGATGATGAATCGAGAAAATATTATGCAGAAGTTATACTAGATGAATCAAATAAGATGGATAAGCTAGTTAGACAACTGTTAGAATTGATGAAACTAGAATATGGAAAGCGAGAATTTAACAACGATACATTTAATGTGTGCGAGCTTATAAAAGAAGTAATAAGAAAATGTAGTGTTATGCTTGATGAAAAAGGTATAAAAGATGTCAGATTTGAGGAAACACAGAATGTAAATATATATGCAGATGAATTTTATATGGAGCAGGCATTTACAAACTATTTTACTAACGCAATAAAGCATACAAAAGAGGTTAATGGCGAAAAGTATATAGAAATAAAAGTAAAAGAAAATAAAGAAAAAAATCTTGTAAGAATATCTGTATTTAATACAGGTGAAACTCTATCGGATGAGGATTTAGCAAGAATATGGGGAAGATTCTATAAGGTTGATGAATCTAGAAACAGAGCCGATGGAGGAACAGGCATTGGACTTGCATTAGTAAAGGCCATAATGAATAATTACAAAACTAAATATGGTGCTGTCAATAGAGAAAACGGAATAGAATTTTATTTTGATATACAGACAAAAGATAATACTAGTTCAGAAATTACAAAATAACTAGCAAAATGAAGGGAAGATGTTTTATGAAAAGAAATCAAGTTAATAATCCAGAAGATTTGAGAAAATCTGTAAAGAACAATAAAAAAAGGACAAGCAAGGCGAAAAAAAGAAATATGGTAAAATTTATATTCTTTCTAATTGTTGCAATTATTGTTATAGCGGTAATTAGAAATGCCATAACACATAAAAAGATTAAGTTGGAGCAGGTTTCTCAATATAACTATTTTGTAACATTAATTGATGGAAAATCTGGTGTAATAGATAAAACAGGCAAAACTATTGTTGAACCGCAGTATGATTCTGTACAAATTCCAAATCCAGCTAAGGCAATATTTATATGCTTCAAGGATAATACTACAAAAGTTTTAAATGCAAACAACAAAGAAATATATACACAATATAAGGATATACAGGCAATTCCAAACAATAACACTACAATAAATAATACTTATCAGCCTCAAATATTAAAATACAAAAGTAATGAAAAGTATGGGCTAATAAGCATATATGGAAATAAAATAACACCTGCAAATTATGACACTATTGAAACTTTGGAATACAAGGATGGAGTATTAAGAGTTCAAATCGAAGGAAAATATGGACTTATAGATATAAATGGAGACGAAATTGTTAAGCCTACATTTAACTCTATAACAACAGATGGATACTATAATGAAGGTACAAATTACGAAAAAGCTGGATATATAGTTAATGTAAGAACCGATGAAGGTTACAGATATGGATATGTAAATTATAAGGGAAGACAAACATTAGATACGATATACACAAATATAAAAAGAATAACATCATTAAAAGAAGATGATACTGTATATTTAATTACTTATAAGAATGGTAAAGCTGGAATTCTAAAGAATGGACAGACTTTGATTGATAATGAATATGAAGACATAGAATTTGATGGCGAAAATAAAATTTTTGTTTTACAACAAAATGCAAAGCAAGGTATTTATGATATAGATGGTAGCATGATTTTGCCTATACAATACGAAAATATAATTTTTGCAGGAAACTATTTAAATGCCGAAAAAGACGGTAAATTGTTGGTGTTTGATACGGCTGGAGTTCTACAAAATGATGATAGCTATAAAAGTATTGAAAAAGTTGCAAATGGAAAATATAGCATAACAGAAAATAGAGAAAATCAATATGGAGTGATGGATAATAACAAAATACCTGTAATAGAAAATCAGTATTCTAACATAACATATGCTTTTGAAAAATACTTTATAGTATCAAAAAATGGTAAATCTGGAGTGGCCGATACAAATGGAAATATAATAATTCCAATTGAAAAAGATAGCATCCAGAATATTAAAGGAACAAACATATTACAGGTTATAGATTCAAACACAAAAACTACAGAGATATATAACCAGAATATGGAAAAGGTATTAACTCAAACTGACGCAAGAATATATATAAAAGGAAATTATATAGAGATTCAATCAGCAAATGAGATAGCATATATGGATTTTGATGGTAATAAAAAGGATGCTAAAGATATATTCACAAACAACAAGATATTTGCAAAGGAAAAAGACGGAAAATGGGGATATGTGGATAAAGACGGAAACACAGTTGTAGATTTTAAATATGACATGGCAATAGATATTAATGAGTATGGTTATGGAGCAATTAAGCTAAATGGAAAATGGGGAGATATAGATTCTAACGGAACAATTGTGAAAGAGCCAACTTATGAAATACAGGATTATTCACCAAATTTTATTGGAGAATATTATGAAGTAAGCAATTTATATGAAATATCATATTTCTCAAATGAAATATAAATAATAAGAAAGGAATAGAAAATGGTAAGCAAAGACTTAGAAAGTAAAATTAGGGAATTAGTAAATAATGCAGAAAATGAATTAACAGAACAATTTGATAAGGCAGAAGAGATATGCCAATACAATAGTGAAAAGGTATTGGAAGCTTTTCAGAAAAATAGAGTAACAGAAGCGGACTTTGGGAGCACAACCGGATACGGCTATGGTGACATTGGGAGAGAAAAAATAGAAAAAGTTTTTGCAGACGTTTTAAAGGCAGAAGACTGTATAGTAAGAGGACAATTTATATCTGGTACTCATGCTCTTACAGTTGCACTATTTGCTTTTTTAAGACCAGGGGATACAATGCTTAGCATAAATGGAAAACCATATGATACATTAGACGAAGTAATTGGAATAGCGGAAAATCCAAGTTCACTAAAGTCATTTGGAGTACAATATGAGCAAATAGATTTAATAGATGATGACTTTGATTATGATCAAATAGTAAATAGATTAAAACAGTCTAAGGTAAAATTAATAGAAATACAAAGATCAAAGGGTTATGCTTTAAGAAAGAGCATATCTTTAGAAAAAGTTGAAAGAGTTATAAAAAAGATAAGAGAAGTAGATAACGATGTAATTATAATGATAGATAATTGTTACTGTGAATTTGTTGGAAAGAGAGAACCACTAGAAGTTGGAGCAGATGTTATAGTTGGCTCTTTAATAAAGAATCTAGGTGGAGGAATAGCACCAAATGGAGCGTATATTGCAGGAAGAAAAGATTTGGTAGAACTTGCAGCAGAAAGACTTACAGTTCCTGGAGAAGGTAAGGGTGTTGGACCAACACTTGGAATAAACAGAAGTTTACTACAAGGCTTATTCTTAGCACCAAGCGTTGTGAAAGCCAGTGTTAAAACAGCAATATTAACAAGCAAGGTAATGGAAGAACTAGGCTATAAAGTAGAGCCAAGATATAGTGAAGAAAGAGTTGATATAGTACAAACAATTGAATTTAATGATAGAGAAAAATTAATTAAATACTGTCAAGGAATACAAGCTGGTTCCCCAATAGACTCAGACTCTTTGCCAGAACCATGTGATACCCCAGGATACTTAGACCAAATAATAATGGCATCTGGAAGTTTTACACAAGGTTCATCAATAGAACTTTCTTGTGATGGTCCATTAAGAGCACCATTTGTAGGTTTCCAACAAGGGGCACTTACATATGAATATGGTAAATTAGGTTTAATAAAAGCAATTTTGGAAGTTAAAGGAGAAATATAATGAAAGTTGCGGTAATTGGTGGTGGACCCGCTGGAATGATGGCTGCCATATCTGCCAGCAAAAAAGGAAACGAAGTTTATTTAATTGAAAAAAACGGAAGGTTAGGAAAAAAACTATTAATAACAGGAAAAGGTAGATGCAATATAACAAGTAGCCTAGATATAAAAGATTTTATACAAAATATACCGGGAAATGGAAAGTTCTTGTACAGTGCATTCGATAACTATACTAACAATGATATAATAAACTTTCTAAAAGAGCATGGTGTGGGAGTGAAAGAAGAAAGAGGAAATAGAATATTTCCGGTTTCAGATAAATCTATGGATGTTCTTAATGCATTTGAAAAAGAGTTGAAAAAGAAGAACGTAAAGATCAAACTTAATACAAGAGTAGTAGGAATCGATACAGAAAACGGAAGAGTAGAATCATTAACATATGAAAATGAGAATGGTCAACTAAAAAAATTGACAGCCGATAAAATTATATTAGCGACAGG
Source organism: uncultured Clostridia bacterium (assembly GCA_934119935.1). GTDB lineage: Bacteria > Bacillota > Clostridia > TANB77 > CAG-508 > CAG-245. The sequence goes on from CAKOSX010000001.1 coordinate 89,154, forward strand.
TGGAAAAACATATTCTTCTACAGGATCTACTGGAGACGGATATGAGATAGCACAAAAACTTGGTCACACAGTCACAAAAATTAGACCATCACTTGTACCATTAACGGCAACAGGAAAGTCACTTAATATCTGTAAAGATTTACAAGGACTAAGCCTAAAGAATGTTGGCATAAAACTAATAGACTCAACAAAAAACAAAGTAATATATGAAGATTTTGGAGAAATGTTATTCACACATTTTGGAGTATCTGGACCAACAATTCTAAGTGCATCTGCACATCTACTTAGATATAAAAATATAGACGAGCTATTGCAAAATAACAAGATAAACCTAGTTATAGACTTTAAACCAGCGTTGCAAATTGAAAAATTAGATGCGAGAATCCAGAGAGACTTTTCCGAAGAAAAAAATAAGGAATATAAAAATAGTCTAAACAATTTATTACCACAAAAGCTGATAAATACTATAGTAGAGCTTTCACAAATTAATCCTAATAAGCAAGTAAATGAAGTAACAAGAGAAGAAAGGATTAAACTTGCAAAATTATTGAAAAACTTTACAATTACAATATCAGGTTTTAGACCTATAGAAGAAGGTATTGTTACTTCTGGAGGAATTAGCATAAAAGAAATAAATCCTAAAACTATGGAATCTAAAATAGTAGAAGGCTTGTATTTTGCAGGTGAAATTATTGATGTAGATGCATATACAGGAGGATTCAATCTACAAATTGCATATTCTACAGGTTATACTGCTGGAAGTGAAGAAGCGTAAAATAATTGGAAGGAATATGTTATGGATAAAAAAATAGAATTTTATACAATACGAGATAGTTCAACTGCAGAAATTATAGAGAAAAAATCACGCTTTATAGCAAATGCGTACCATGTTGATAGTAGAGAAGAGGCAGAAAATAAAATAAATGAACTAAAGAAAAAATACTTTGATGCAAAACATAATTGTTTTGCATTTAGTATTATAGATGAGAATGACAATCTATTGGAAAAAAGTAGTGATGACGGAGAGCCATCTGGAACGGCAGGAGCACCGATATTAAATGTAATAAGGAAAAATAATTTACACAATATTTTAATAGTAGTAACAAGATACTTTGGAGGAATACTCCTAGGAACAGGTGGATTAACAAGAGTGTATTCATCTTCCACAGAAATGTGCATTCAAAACAGCAAACTAATAGGCCAAGCCAAAGGATCTTGTGTAGAGGTAGAAATAAGTTACTCCGATAATGAAAAATTCAAATACTATTGTGAAAAGAATAATATAAAAATAGTAGATTCACAATATTCAGAAAGTATACTCTATAAAATAGAGATAAATGATGAAGAATACCAAGAATTAATTACAAAAAATTCAGCAGATAATAAGAAAATAACGTTCAATATAAAATCTTATAAGAGATTATGTCGAAAATTCGTCGAAAAAGCGATTTAATGTATGGCAAAAAATGGTAAAAATATCTTTAAAGTATTGCAAAATGCAAAATATGCGTATATAATACACATTGTAAAAAATTTACAGCGTATTATTTAGAATAGGGGGAACGAAAGAGTGAAAGATAAAATAACAGTTTTAATTTCGGACGACAATAATGAATTTGCAACAACTTTAGCAAACTACCTTGAAAGGGACGAGGCAATGCAAATAGTTGGAATGGCTAAAGATGGAGAAGAAGCTTTAAACATAATTTCTTCAATAAAACCCGATGTTGTACTTCTTGATGTTATAATGCCACATTTGGATGGACTAGGAGTACTTGAAAAATTGAACTCAATGAAATTAGAGAAAATGCCAATATGCATAATGCTTTCGGCTGTTGGACAGGATAAAATAACTCAAAAAGCCATAGCATTAGGTGCACAATATTATGTGGTAAAACCATTTGACATAGAGGTGTTAATAAAAAGAATAAAAGAATTGAAATACTATCAACCATCAAGCAATAAGAATAGTTTCATTTTAAAAGAGACAAAAACGCAATACATAGACATACCTCAAAGTGAAAAGAAAAATGAAGACAGTTTGGAAGCACTAGTTACAAATGTAATACACGAAGTTGGCGTTCCAGCACACATAAAAGGATATCAATATTTAAGAGAAGCAATAATGATGGTTGTAAATGATATTGATATTATAAACCAAATAACAAAGCAACTATATCCAGAAATAGCACAAAAATACCACACTACACCAAGCCGTGTAGAGCGTGCGATTCGTCATGCCATAGAAGTTGCATGGGGAAGAGGAGAACCAGCAATGGTAGAGAATATATTTGGCTATACCGTATCTGCAAGTAAAGGAAAGCCAACAAACAGCGAGTTTATTGCAATGATAGCTGACAAGCTAAGGCTAGAAATAAAGACTGCATAAACATAAAAAATACCACATTCGCTTTTTTAGCAATGCGGTATTTTTTACTATATTTACTTTTATTCGCTTTAATTGTCGAAACTATCATAGCAATTGCCTTAATTATAACTTTGGTTATTATTTTGAGCAAATAATAAAACACCACATTATGCTTAGCAGAGCAATGTGGTGTTTACTGTATTATATATGGTAGCACACATTTCTGTGGTTTCTCCATTTCCTATAATTATTATACAGTCATTTATATAAATTGTCAATGTAAAATTGGGGAAAATGCACAAACTTATGTAAATATTATATGATGCTATTAGGAGGTGCAAGTTTACATTGCTTCCTTTTTTATGTGTTCGTTATAGTATTTTAATTTTGTTGCCTGACCTCCACGAATGTGACGTTCTGCCTTATTTTCATCCAAAATTATTCTGACCTCTGAAGCTAGGGCAGGGTTTATTTTTAATAACCTTTCGCTAACATCTTTATGTACCGTAGATTTAGATATGCCATATTTCTTAGCGGTACCTCTAACTGTATCTTTTGAATCTATAATATAATGAGCTAAAGTAATTGCTCTTTCTTCAATTGAAAAACCTATCATTAGGACAACCCCCATTGAATCTTTTTGTTTAATACTATTCCAGCTTGTTGAATAATAGAACAATAAATTTGCCCATTTGGAACGTCAGCTAGGAGTTATGACCAAGAGCGACGTGACAAAGGACTGAAAATAGATTTATATTTGGCAATAACAATTTATTTTTTTAACAAGACCGGAAACTCGCCTTTGAGGGGTCCGCTAGGAGTTATGATCAAGAGCGACGTGACAAAGGGTTGAAAATAGATTGGCAATAACAATTTGTATTTTTAAAACGAGACCGGAAACTCGCCTTTGAGGGGTCCGCTAGGAGCCCCGACCAAGAGTGACGTGTCGAGGCTTTAAAAATACAAATTGTTATTGCTCATAAATGATATTAAAAAAAGGACATCCAAAATGGGCAAAAGACAACATTTTACATAATTCAACATATAATTAAATAGGTGAAGAATTATGAAGTTTAGAAAAGGTGATATTGTAGGCAGATTATCATATAACAAAGATATTGTGTTTACAGTAAGTAATATAATAAAATGCAAAGAACAGGATATAGCTATTTTGAAAGGGCTATTTACAAGAATTGAGGCGGATAGCCCTCTGGATGATTTGGAATTGATTGAAAATGATAGAATAATTAATTTGCTTGATAAGTTTGAAAAAGAGATAGGAAAAAGTAAGAAGAATATTATAAATACTCAAAGTAATATGTTCAAAAGATATTATCAGAATTATGGAAGGATTCTACATTTGGATGGAGATAGAAAGTACAGCGAAAAATCGCAAAGAGTTTATAAGAGTATGGGACTAAATGTAATTGTAAAGAATATTCCTGAAAGCAAACAACCACAGATGATTTGGGGATTACTTGGAAAGTATAATCCAGATATTTTGGTTGTAACAGGACATGATGGAATGATTAAGAAAGGTTACAATTTTAATGATATATACAATTATAGAAATTCTAAGTATTTTGTGGAAACTGTTATAAGAGCTAGAATGTGGGAGCAAGGAGCTAATAGAATTGCTATTTTTGCTGGTGCCTGTCAGAGTTATTATGAGGCGATAATGGAAGCGGGAGCTAATTTTGCGTCGTCTCCTGCCAGAATTTTAATAGATTTTAAAGATCCTTTAATAGTTGCGGAAAAAATTGCTAAGACTGATTCGAATAGATATTTAACAATAAATGATATAAAAAATGAACTAAGAGATGGTGAAAATGGTGTAAGTGGAATAGGTGCGCAAGGTAAAAAGTTTTTGCAATAATTGACAATAATTACAGATGAAAAAATGAAAATTACTTAAAGATTGTAAGAAAAATTTAATCTTAAAATTAATATAAAAATAATAGACATTTACCTCCTGTTGTGATAAGATAATCACAATGGGAGGATTATATGTTAATGGAATTTAACCAAACAGAGACTAAAGAATTAATGGAATTATACAATAAAATACAAGCATTCGAAAAATTTTTAGAAAAAGAGGAACAGGATGCTAAAAAATTAGGAGAATCAAATGAATAAAATATTAGAGAAAATTGAGACTGATAAAGAAGTTTTGTCTACTATGCCAAGAAACAATAAGAAGAATATTGCTAAATATATTCAATCGATACAAGAATTACAGGAAGAATATAAGAATGTAAGTTCAGAAATTTATGATGAGTTAAATAAAAGATATAAGAAAATTCTTGCTGTTAAGACTAAAAAAGATATTGAAGAAGAAAAAGTAGAGACTGAGGAAATAAGCAATTTATTAGATGTAATTGGTACTGTAAAGACACCATATGAAAAAATGGGACTTGATAAAAGAATATATAAGCTCGGCAGATTTTATAAAGAGAACCTAGAAAGTATTAATGAAGAAATCTTTGAATGTATAAATAAGTTCAAAGAAGTTGGAGTAAATTTATCTGCAGATGATTTCGAGTATAGCATATATGTTAATGAATATATGCAAACTTTCTTCAAAGAGATTAATGATATAAATTCTGAGGTTGTAAAGAATAAATTTGAAGAAATTTATTGGAAGTGTCCAGATTTAATAATTCATATTGAACTTAATCTAAGATATATTTATATGAAGAATCAGAAAGATATTTATAAGTATTATGAGAATAGGAAAATAGAACTTTTAAAAACGTTAAATATTGAAGCTGATAAAGTAGAGGAAAAGTTTTTTGATTTACAAAGAAAGTATGATGAAGATATTAATAGTGATAAGTATTTGCTAATTCAATCTTTTTTAGACGGAACATTAGATTATAAAGATTACGAAGATAAAAAGATTATGGACGAATATTTAAAGTTAGTTCCTCAAATGTTGATGGAAAATGGATCAAAGAGAGCAATTAGAGAGATAACACAGAATTCAATAAAGTTTTTAAATAGCCTATATGAATATAAAAGTTATCTAAAGTTTCAGTACATTTTCGATGATATAAAGACAAAATATCAAGAAAAAGAGCAGCATAAAAATTCGTACAATGAAACGAAAAAAGAAATAAGCATAAAAGAAAAAAAGCTAGATAAATTAAACAAAAAGATGAATGGAAAAGGATTATTTAATAAAAAGAACAAAAAAGAGCAACAAACTGCAGAATATAATGCATTAATATTGGAGATTAAAAACCTATACAAAAAGCTGGATAATGATGAAATATATGTGAAGATTATAGACAATTTAACAGATAGTTCAACAATATATAATGTACTAAAGTTTGCAAGCCAATTTAGCACATATGTAACAGAATGCAGTATAAAACATAATCCATCAATTACACAGGAGGAGATTGAGCAGAATATACTGGAATTACAAGAGTTTTTAAATAATCCATACAACATTATTATAAAAAACATTACAATACTAGAAGAAAAAAATATATCAATTATTATTTCAGATAGGTATAAATTATTGAATTTTACTATTGAAAAAGAGGACATAAATCCTGATAATTTAGATAATCTGATAGATATATTAAGAAAAATAAAAAATTATTATTATATACAGAAAAGCGGAATAAACCAAGATGATATGGCGTTTATTTGTGAATTTAAGAAGATAGCAAATTAAAATATATGGAGTAGACATATAAATGAAAAATGATAAAAGAAGATATAATAGGATAAATAAAAAAAGAATATTTATTTTAATATGTTTGATAATGCTGGTAATATTTGAAATTGTGGCTTTCAGAAATTCAAGAGCAGAAAAAGTAATAGATATAACAGCCAGTATTGTTGATGATGGTGGAGTGGTTCCAACAGAACAGATTTCGCTAGAAGCTAAAAGCTCTGATTCTAGCGGGTATTACTTTGTTTTGCCTGAATATATAAATAATAAAAAAATTGATAGTTATATTGTTACAGAACAAGTAATTCATGAAAAAGAAGATTCATCTAAAACAAGTATAGTAGAAAACGTTACAGAAGAATCAAAATCAGAACAGCAAAATGTTGAGGTGAACAATGTATTAACCAATGAAACTTCTGAGCAAGAAAATGCAAAAAATGTGAATACAAGTGTTGAAGCGCAGAATGTTGAAGTTCAAAATGTTACTGCTCAGTCTACAGAACAAATAAGCAATACGATGATTAGCACAAATACTATAGAAAACACCATAAGCAGTGAGATTGTAAATTCTGTTGTGGAAAAAAATGAACAAGATATAGAAGAAGAACAACAGGAAGAAGAGAAGAGTTTAACAACATTAAAATCTCCTGGAGATACATTATACTTAACTGATAAAGAGGCATCATCAAAACAGATTGAATTAAAGGTAAATTATAGTACTATTCAAAAAAATGAAGATACACTTTACGACCAGACTTTACAAGCAGAAGTTGATAATGAAGGTGATGGGATAGCCGACTGTCTAATAAAAATAGAAGGATTTATGCCATTAAATGCATCCGTTAGTGTAAAGATTGTTACGATGGATGAAATAGAAAAGCCGATAGGAACTTTGCTTTCTGATAAAGTATCTTTTAAGAAAGCATACGATATAAAGATATTATCTGATGATAAGGAATATGAGCCAACTGATTTTGATACTAATGTTAAGGTGACAATTACAGGTGTTGATGCTATAAATGAAAATAAGCAGAAATATAAAGTGGTACATATAGAGAATGAAGAAAAAGCTACAGAGGTAACCGGAGTAAAAACAACAAATGATGAGATTTCATTTCCTGCAGAAAGTTTTTCAGTCTATGCAGTACTATTAGAAGATGGAGTACAAGCTACATCACTATATACGAATAATATGGATGGTGCAAGTGTATGGGATGGTAGCTCAGCATCAGGATTCAGATTCGGAGAAGGAACGAAGGAATATCCCTATTTAATATCTAATGCAGAAGAACTTTCATATTTTGCAAATCGAGTTAATTCTGGAACAAGCTATGATGGAGTATATTTTGAATTAATAGCAGATATAAATTTAAATAAGATGGAATGGACGCCAATTGGAGATTATTCTAACCCTTTTAAAGGAATATTTAATGGAGCAGGGCACACGGTTGCAAATGCTATAATATCTCTTCCAACATCGTTACCAACGTCAGTAAGTTCTTATGGGCTTTTTGGAAGTATTGGAGACTCTACTAATAAAACAGTTATAAAAAATTTGCAGGTAGATAATTTTAGCATAGAACTTAATGCTAGAGGAAATGTGAGTACAAGCTCTACTGCTAAGGGGTATAATATAGGAATTATTACTGGGACCATATATAATAATTCGGAAATAAAAAATGTAATAGTAAATAATAGTGAAATTAAAGATAACTATTCTATGACGTTTAGAAATAATAGTGTGCAACTTTTTGTTGGAGGAATTGCAGGACTTGCAGTTAACTCAAGAACATCAACTAGTAAGCCCAATAATATGTATGCGATAGAAAACTGTTATTCTAATACTAATGTAAATTTGAATACAGCCCTATATTACAGTAGAAGAAATTATGCATATTATGCAATGGGACAATATGCTGTTGGAGGAATTATAGGAGCAATAAGAGCACAAGGTGTTTGGCCAGAAAATTGTTTGTTTAAAGGACAACTCAATGCAACTAATGGTTTCACGGGGCCAATATTTGGATATGTTAGAAACAACAGTGGAATAGGAGACAGTTATAACTATCAAAATGCATTTGATACTTTATGGCAAGGTAATGATGCAGGCAGCTTAACTATGTCAAGTTATTTCACAGAATACAGCACAAACAATCAAGCTTTTTCTAATAGTGTTGCATCAGGGACATCATATGAACGTTCATCATCAAGTTATTGGGGATTTGAACCTGGATATGTTCAAGGTGTAAATAAAGGATTATACACATCACAGGCATCAAATATGTTATCTAATTTTAATTCATATGTAAATCAAAACGCAACACAGAATTATTTGAAATGGAATTATTATAGTAATTCTGATGCATTCTATTTTACACCCGAGCTAACGGCAACTCTTGAAAAAGACGTTCCAAAATATACAATAAAAGTAAATGATAATGCAAATACAGGCTATACTGAATTTAAATGGTATATAAACAATACACTAAATAATGATATTGCAGGCAATACTGCTATTATCGAGTCAACCTGGGATGATGAAAAAAATGTAGAGGTATTGGTTACTAATGGTAGAGCCTATGCGATGGTAAGTTTTGTAATAGAAAAGCTTGAAATACATGTTTCTTTCGAAATGAATAATCAAACTGGAGTATTGACTGCAGGGCTTGAGGGAACGGGAACTAGTGATCCGAACTTTAATCCAAATGATTATACTTACAAATGGTTTGCTCTTGATATTGCAGAGGAAGAACAGGAACTAGAAGGAGAGACAACTAATAAAATTTCAAATCTAGAAAATGGTATGGACTATAAGGTAATTGCTACAAATACAAAGTATGATTACATGAGTGCAACAGGAATATATACATATGGGAACAGAACAGTAATATATTGTAGCTATAATAACGGGAATGATTATAATGATGGATTTACGCCCGATACACCTGTAAGAACGTTATCAACTGCATATGGAAAATTTTCATCTAAAACAACTAGAAATGAAAATGTTATTGTGCTTATGGGAAATTACACAGACAGTAGTTATTTAAACTCAGCAACATCAAACACATATAAAAAGAATGTTTCTATAACAGGAAGATACCATGGTACAGACTATCAAGGAGTCTTGTATTTTGAATCTTACGATAATTATAGATATTTAAATGGAAATACTACATTTATGTATTTAACATTTAAAGGATGTGAATCTCAACAAGACTGGTGGGGAAATATATCAGATGGAAGCGCTAGCCAGACATATTTTTATTTACAAGGATACAGTCTAACAATGGGCGAAGGTATTAAGATGGAGAGATATGCTACATCAAATACTAACCAGGGATTAATAGAAGGTAGTGCCCCTGCATTTCACATGTTTGCAGGATGGCTACAGTATGATGAAACAAGGCTTCCAAGAACTGGTGCAGAAATTGTTATAAAGAGTGGAACTTACGGAAGAATTTTGCTTGGTGGTAGTTCGGGTACTAGTAGTGCTAGTAGTATTACTAAATACAATTCACATAATTTTATGGGCACATCTTTAACAGGGGATTTATATAAAAGTAAAATAACGGTAGATATAAAAAATAGCACGACTCCATCAAATTATACATATGATATAAACTTACTTGGCGGAGGAAGTACATGTGGTAATATTTATGGAGATATTGAATTAAATATAAAAAATGGAAAAATAGGACGTCTTCTTGGTGCAAGTATTGGAGACTCTAGTTATAGGCCAAATAACTGGCAATATCCTATAAATACATATATAGGCACTGCTACAATAAACATGATGGGTGGAAGTGTTACAGAAATGTACGGAGGATGCCTAGGTAGGAATATGAGTGCAATAGGTAATGGTGGATATGGCAATGTTATAAAATGTGATTCTTACTTCTATGGTACAGTTAATATAAACATTTCTGGAGGAACTGTTAGCAAAACAATATATGGTGCAGGTGCAGGTGGAGTTTCTGGTTATAGCACAAAATCAACAGATGCATATAAGAGTTATGGAAAAGGAATAGATACAGTTGTTAATATAAATATAACAGGTGGAACTATTGATGCAGATATATATGGTGGTGGTTATGGTTATACTAATTATTTAACTGCAAATTCTACACAAACAGATGGTGGAACATTATATGGAAATAGTAATATAAATATTTCGGGCTCGCCTACTATAAATGGAAGTGTTTATGGAGGTGGAAGAGGTTACAACCTGGCTAGTGATAAACCAAACTTAGCACAAATGGATGGTACATCAACGATCACAATATCTGGTACTCCAACTATAACGGGTAATATTTATGGAGCTGGAATGGGGCTTACGAATTATGCAGAAATGGCCAAATTTACTGGTACGGCTAATGTAAATATTAATGCAGACTTGTCAACAAGTGTATTTGGAGGAGGAAACATTGCAAAAACATCTGGAACAACTAATATTAATATAAATGGCGGAAAACATACGGCTGATATATATGGAGGAGGAAATGTTGGAATATTAGAAGGAACTTCTAATGTTACAATTAATGGTGGAACATCTTCTGAGGTATATGGTGGAGGTAATCAGGCAGAGGTTACAGAATCTAATGTATACATAAAAGGCGGAACAACGGCCAATGTATATGGAGGAGGAAACCAGGCTGGTTCTACAACTGTCAATATAAGTATTAGTGGAGGAGATACAACAACTGTATTCGGAGGCTCAAATCAGGCTGGAACCGTTGGCAATACAGTAATTAGTGCAACAGGTGGAACATGTACAGATATATTCGGAGGCAACAATGAAGGTGGTACATGTTCTGCTACAGACGTTACGGTTAACGGGGTAATAGTAAATGATGCTGTATATGGTGGAGGAAACCGAATTTCTACAAAAAATACGAATGTAAATTTAAAAAATAGTGGAAATGATATTCCATATGTATTTGGTGGTGGAAAATCAGCAGATGCAACTACTACAACAATTACAATAACTGGAGGTTCATATATTAGGATATTTGGAGGTTCAAATACCAGTGGTAGAGTTACAACTTCGAATGTGATAATGAATAATGGAACTGCAGAAAACATATATGGAGGAAATAACGAAGGTGGAAATACCGTAACTTCTAATATTACAATAAATGGAGGAACTACAGGAAATACATTTGGAGGCGGTAACAAGGCAAACACTACTACAACATATGTAACTGTAAATAATGGAAAAATAACAAATGTGTTTGGTGGAGCAAATCAGGCCGATGCCGAAACGAGTAATGTGGACATTAAAGGTGGAAACATAGAAAAGGCATTTGGGGGATCTAACCAAAGCGGAACCGTAACAACGAGCAACGTCACACTAGAGAGTAGCGGAACAAAGCAATCACTTGGTGGAATAAAAATGGATGTGACATATACTGCTGTAGAAGCGGAAGAGTGGAGAAAAAATCAAAATCCGGGATACGAAACATATGTTACAGTTGGAATAAAATACACTAATAGTACAGATACTACAATAAATAAGTGGGAGTCATACATATATGCTCCAGATTCAAAATTACTAGATAACTATAGTTCAGATAGTAAAATAACAGAAGATAACGGAAAATATACAATAAACCAGGATAGCAGATGGACAACAGGAAATATACATTCACTTCCTGCAAATGGAACCTATGAAATTAGGGATGTTCACTTAATGTCTAAAGCAAAAGCTGATGAATTTTCATTAACATATAATTTTGAAGGACAAGGAAATGACGGAAACTCTTACCAAGATACTAATACTGGATTTATGATATTTGGCGGAAACAATAAAGGTGGAGAAACTACTACAAGCAATGTTAATATTAAATCTGGTTATTGTTATGCCGTATATGGTGGAAACAACGAGGGTGGAACTAATCCAACAAGTAATGTTACTGTAGATGGTGGAGAACCACAAGAAGTATATGGCGGTAATAACTTAGGCGGAGAAAACACAAATAGCAATGTAATAATAAATAGTGGAAAAATCCAAAATGTATATGGTGGAGGAAACAAGGCAGTTACGAATGTACCATATGTAAGAATCCAAGGAGATGCTCAAATATCAGATTCTGTATATGGAGGAGGAAATCAAGCCGGAATCAATACAGACACAAGAGTAGAAATATTTGGTGGAAAGATAGAAGGAAATGCTTATGGTGGAGGTAACGAAGGAACAGTTACTGGTAACACATATGTTCATGTAAAAAATGCAACATTAAATTCAAGCCTTTATGCTGGAGGAAATGGTACAACAGCTATTGTATATGAAAATGCAAATGTTACAGTGGAAGGAAGCAATACAAATATAGCAGGTAGTGTGTTTGGTGGAGGAAATCAAGCAGCAACTGGAACATCAGGAACTAACAATTCTTTAAGTACCGTAAATATTACTGGTGGAAACATTGGCAAGAATGTATACGGAGGTGCAAATACGTCTGTTGTATATGGAAATACTCTAACGAACATCGGATATGAAGCGGTTGGAGACAATACTCTTGAAAAAGGTGACATTGTAATAGGTGGTACAGTATTTGGTGGAGGAGAAGCAAATGCTTCAGGTTCAGAAATATACGACTTCTCTTTCATAAGTGTTACAGTTGGAATAGACATAAACATAAATGGAACTGGACATGATAAATGCCAGATAAAAGGAAGTATATTCGGATCTGGAAACGCATCTAGTACAAGTGGTTACAGCTATATAAATATAAAAAATTATGGCTCAGTATATTCGCCACAAAAGAACATATCTATTCAAAGAGCTGATGTTGTAACAATGGATAATTCGGCAATAGCACTTTCTGGTGCTAAAGATAGAACAAATGAGTATTCTGATGTAGACTTCACATTAAGTAGAGTTGATGAATTAAAAATAAAAAATAATTCAATACTATACTTAGACTGTGGTGCAAACTTGTTGAAAAAATTTACAAGCTGTGTAGATGAAAATGGTACAGAGGTTAAGGCAAAAGTTACTATAGATGAAGAAACTGGTGCCACAACGAGAAACGTAGATAATAGAATCTACATGCTAGAAGGCAGAAACTTAAACATTGCAACAAACGAGCAGGTTACAGCATATGGAGAAGTAAATGGAATGACATTCTTCGGATTATATACAAACTCTATGAACCCTGCAACAAGTACAGGTTTATATAATAGAGAATATAACAATGGAGATGCAATAACAAATGCCGGAACATTTTCATCAAACTCATATGTAAGAGGACTTCACAAAACAGACCATGATGTTACAATAGATGGATTCTATTCAAATTACGATAATGAGGATAATCCAGGTTATATAAAAGCAAAATATATAGAAACAACTCCAAAGGATGACGTTTACTACATTTGGCTAGTTGGTTCAGACATGGATGTTACAACATTCGAAGTTGCACTTACAGCTTCAAAATATGCAACACTTGGAACATACGAATTAGGTTTAACAGGATTCTCTACTGCCAATATCAAGTTTTCATTAACTGGATTTTCGGCTGGACTTGCAGATGGAATATCTTTAGTACAGCCATCACAAATAGAGAGTGTTGAACTAGATGAAAAAAAGGCAAATTCGGTATTTGGTTTAACAATGAAAACTGGTAATAACGGTTGGTCAAGCAAAAGTTCAACAACATTTTTAACTGAAAATGGTGGAACCTACACGGGGGCAACAACTTATAACAAAGATAACTCAACATTTACACCGGCATTGAACTTGGCATTATATCACTCTGAAAATATTACAGAGGTTCAAAAATTGGGAAGTGTAAAAATAAGATTACAGGCACAAATACCAGAAGATGATTTAAATATTAAAGTTTCATATATAGACATAATAATAAAATTATCTACAGCCTTATACCAAAACGACTTCTATGAAGGTGCAATTACGCCAGGTGAAGAATTTGGATTATTTACAACAACAGAAACAAACATAACAGATTCGAGTGTGTTCTCAACATATTATTCATTATATATACCAGAATTTTCAACTTCGGACTATTACGAAAATTACAGCTCAGATAAACACGTATTAACATCGAGAAAATCAACAGGAGAAGCATATGTATTCCCAGCAAATACTAAGATTACCATGATAGACATGGTAACCAATAAATACTATTACTATGTTGTAAGTAGTGCTGATGAAAATAGCGGAAAATATGTGTATAACTTAAAAGATTTTGTCGTAATGGGAAGTGATAATACTTACTATGACGAAGCAGAGGCTTGTTCGAATTATTATAATCAAGAAAAGGATTTAATATATGAGAACTTTATATTCCACATAGATTTTAGTGAGAACTATATAGACTCTAACATATATACTAATTCACTTTTAATGGAATTAAGAGATAGCGAAGATCAGACTCTACTGGGAGTTTTAGGTATTCAAAGAGATACAATAGTGTATAGCGTTTACAAAAACAAAGATGCTAAAATTAATGTAACTGCAACAACAAACAAAGACATTGTATATAGAGGTAATAGCTTTAATCTTACAGTCTTAACGGATTTCAAGCAGGATGTTGATGCATCAAAAACAATATACGATACACAATATTTCGATTCAAAAATGGGTATAAAAATATCTATCTATGATAGTAATGGAAACAGGTTAAATAGTGATACTCTTTTGGGTGTATCTTTTGAATTAGATGGAATAAAATATTACCCAAGAATAGATGGAACAGTTAGAATATGTACTGCAGAAAAGGTATCGAATGTACTCTCGAGAATAACTATAGATACAAAAAACAACACAGTGCTGGCAACAGGAGACTATACTATAAGAGTAGAATCATTTGGTTCTCCAGATGGAATCTATTATGGTATTGAATCTTCTGATACTGCCGAGGTAAAAATAACAATAATCGAATCAACATTTGGCTTAAATGTATACACAGATGACAATGAAAAAATCGTAGAAAAAGATACAGGGTTTACGCAGAATGGAAATGGAGAGGTTATTGTAAACATAGAATACATGTCATCACTAGAAAATCCAAATATGACTATTTCTTTATACAGAAGAGATTATTCTAGTATATATTCACAAACATATGAACTAGTCGACCTAGCAGATTACTTATTCATTGCACCGACTAAGACAAAAAATGATAAAGAGTATGTAATAAGCAAAAAGATAGAATCAAACATGACATACACACTTGGTTTAACCAACAATCTTGTAACAGGAACATATAAAATTGTAATAAAATTATATGACAATGATGAATACATTGGCGAAGGTTATGAGTATTTAATAATCAAATAATATAGATATAAAAGAGGAGGAACGAATGAAATACGACATAGAGTCAATAAAAAGACGTAAAGATATAAATACAAGAATAAAGAAAATAATATTTATATTTTTAGTAATTATATTGTATAATGTGGTTTTACTATATATGTCTTATATAGATAAATTTGACACACCTAGCTTTTATATCTATAAAGCTTATTTAATATCAACAGAAAGCATGGAACCAGAGCTGAAAAAAGGTGATGCCATAATAATAAAAAAAGTGGCTGAAGACCAGTTAAGAGTAAATGACATTGTAACATTTAAAATCAATGGTGAAATAATTACACACAGGATAGTGAGAATAGATGAGGTAAATTCTGAAAAATTTTATATAACTAAGGGAGACAACAACAATGTTGAAGATTCCGATGAATTAAGATTTAGTGATATAGAAGGAAAACAGATTATAAAAATTCCACATCTAGGAAATATAGTGGCAGGACTGAAAAATGGCATTGTGATTATTTTAGTGGTTCTAATAGCACTGATAATGTATTTAAATAGAATTGAAATGAAAGAAAAAAGCGAAGCTAGGAGAGAAAAGAAAAAGATTGAAGACGAAAAATTTATGGGAAAGAAATAAAATAAGAACATGGGGAGCAAAAATATTAAAATGTATAGGAACATTTTTTATATGCTCCCTTATACTTTATAATATTTTATATGTTGCAAACAATGTATTTAGAAATAAAAAATATGTGCAGATATTTGGTATATATATATCTACAGAAAAAGAAAAATCTATGGAACCTATCATACAAAAAAATACTTTGATAATTGGAATAAAATGTAGAGATTTAAAACAAGGTGAAATAATTGGTTATGATATAGATAATAGCATTAAATATCATAGACTGGCTAAAATACAGGTTCAAGATGGTAAAACTACATATATAACAAAAGCAGAACAAAATTATAGAGAAGACTTTGAAGAAAAGAAAAAGGAAGATATAAAATCGGAAATAGTCTTAAAAATACCAGTAATAGGTTGGATATTTAGAATTTTTGAAAGCAAAATTACTACTGTTATAATAGTAATAGGACTTGGGCTTATGTTCAGTTACTACAACTACAAAAACGAACTAACAAAACAGAGAAAAAACAAAAGGGAAAAAGCAACGAAAAAAAATAAATAAAAAACTAAAAACTCCGCCCAAAAAGGAACGGAGTTTAATTATGCTAATACTTCTTTCTTATTTTTTTTTACTGGAACTGGTAAGGCTTCATATACTATTTTGAAGAAGTGGAAGTCTTCTAGTTCGTTGAATTCTAAGCAAGAAAGATATACGTCTAATTCGTTCAAGTTTTTGCAGGCTGTAATTACTGCAGGGTGTAAATTGTAATTTGTTAATAATTCTGTTGCTAAGCTTAAAGCTTCTTTCTTAGATCCGTGTTCTTTATGGACTACTAATTTGTATGCCTCTCTAAATCTAGAAATTGCTGAAAATCTATAGTTTCTTAGTGGAATAGTATATTGTGACAATATTATGTCTGATAAAGAAGCATATTTTTCTGGTTCATTTCTTAAAATTTTTTTTAAATCTGCAACTTTATAAGGTAGGGTTACCAAACCGGTTGTTTCTGAAATTATCAATGTGTTTTCGTTTAAAGAAACTGGATTCTTCTTTTTACGTGTTGCTTTTTTAGGTTCTTGAACTGTAGTCGAATCAGTGTCTGCAAATTCTGCATCATTTACTATATCAAGATTATCTATTGAGATGTATTCGGAAATATCAAGAGCAGACATTGAATGTATAAATTTTTCAATATCAACATTATTTTTTAATATTTCAGAAGTAGAAGTATCAAATTTTTTGTTGTATTGTGTTATTTTGCTCACTGTTGTGCTATATTCGATTGAAAGACAATTAAATTTAATGTTATCTAATATTTCTAATAGATTATTATATAAAGCAATGTTAGAATTTATTTTTGATAAATAAAAACTTGAGTCTGATATAAACTTATTTACATTATCAGCAAAAATAGAGTCAACTTCAACATTACCAATAAAACTCTTTAAAAACACTAATATTTGTTTACTAAATGCTTTTTGAGAGTCTAAAGATGCTGTAACAGAAGTGACTTCTATGTTTATAAGCTTCATAACATTACTTTGGTTTGTCTTCGAATTTAATTTAATCATTTGTGTCCTCCGAAATTATTAATAATATTATAAACATAATAAAAAAAAATATCAATATTATTTTGAAAAATTAATGCAAATTTGGGAAAATATACAGTAAAGAAAATGCTAAAATGTATTGAAAAAAATATTTTGGTGTGATATAGTTATAAAAAATCTTATAATTTATAGTCGATAACTGGGTTGTCGCAGGAGGAAAAGAATGAAAAAAACTATTATTAATATACTTGTAACCGTTTATGCTCTGATTGCAGTGTTTACCACTGTATGTTTACTGTCATATAACAAGTATAAAATTAGTGAATTTGGTGACAATTCTGTAATATTGGTTACAAATGATGAATTAATGCCTGATTTCAACAAGGGTGACATGGTTATAGTAAAAGCAGGAAACAAGAATAAAATTCAAGTTGGAGATAAAGTGTTTTTCTATGATTCACAAAACAAAACAGTAAATGTAGCACTTGCAGCAGTTACAAAAAAAGAAGTTATTACCTCAAAAGAAATAACTTTTACTGTTGGACAAGATCATGATATTTCAAGTGCAAATGTAATTGGAACTACTAAAGATGCAACTGTAATTCCTGTAGTTGGTGGAATATTAAGTGTAATAGAGTCTAAATGGGGATTCTTATTCTTAATTGTATTCCCTTCATTAATCGCATTCTTATATGAAATTTCTGTTGTTTTTTCTGAAATAAGAGAGTCAAAAAAAGAGGCAAAAAGCTCTAAGTAAGGATTTGTAATGGATAAAAAAATAGTAAAAAGAATCTTAATTATAGTAATATTATTAATGATTTTAATTGTGGCATATAGACTAATAAATACATATGCCCTTTTTTATAGTGAGGGGCAAGGAGTAGTAAAGCAGAATAATGCAACGTGGCAGATTTATTTAAATGATAAAAACATTGTATCTACATCTATAAGCTCATTTGATATAGATACCTTCGAGATAGAAGATAATAGTCATGTGGCTCCACGGGAAAATTGCACCTAGTGTAGTTGGAAATTTTAATATAATAATAAATCCAAAAAATACTAGTGTTTCTGTAAAATATGAAATAAAATTGGATAGCACACAGTTAACAAATAAAGAAATTAGAATAACAGCAATAAAAGAAACTGAGCAAAATAATGAGCTAATTAAGACTGATGAAAGTACATATGTTGGTATAATGCCACTCAGCCAGATTAAGGCAGGTAAAGTAAATAATATACAGGTAACATTAACATGGAATAATGCAGAAACAAACAATGAGGAAGATACAATAATTGGAACATCAAACAATACTAATGTTTCTATTCCAATCGAGGTAACTGCAAGTCAATATTTAGGAGAAAAAATAATACCCTTTGAACAAAAGTAGGAGAAAAAATGAGAATTGTACAAAAGTTAGTAGCTATAATTTTAGATTTAATAATTTTTATTATTTCTGTACTTGTGATAATTGCTGGAATTTATGCTGTTCAAACTAGGATACTAAAAAAGGAAAATGCAGAAATTTTTGGATATACGGCATTTGAAGTTGTTACAGGAAGTATGTCTGGAACTATAGAGGTTGGAGACTTAATAATAGTAAAGGTAACGAATGATGTAAAAATAAATGACATCATAGTATATAAAGATGGAAGTAATTTCATTACCCATAGAGTAATAGAGGAAAAAGGAACCGAGATAATTACGAAAGGTGATGCCAATAATAGCCAGGATGTTCCGATTAATGTTTCTCAGGTTTTTGGAAGGGTTGAATTAACTATTCCTAAAGTCGGAATATGGAAAAAAGTTTTAACAACTCCATCTGTGCTAATTGCAATAGTAATAACAATAATTTTACTTTCAGTCTTAGTTTATACGAAACCAAAGTCTACAAAGGAGAAGTAAAAATGCAAAGTAAGAAGATGGCAAAAAAAATAGTAAAAATATTAATCCTTTTGCTAAGTTTAATACTCTTAGCAAAGTTTATTTCTTTTACTTTGTCTAGGTATGAGAGCAAGGCAAAAGCAAGTCCTAATATACAAGCAGCTATGTATGTAATAAATAAAGATTTTAAGACAATGAATATTAACTTAGATTCATTATTTCCGAGTGATACTCCATATGTTTACACTTTTTCTATTTCAAACACTGATGGAAATAAGAGATGTGAAACTGATATGGAGTATAATCTGTTATTAAGGGCGACAACCAATTTGCCAATTGAATATAAATTGTATATGAACGAGGAATATAATCAAGCTGGGGCAAAAGATATTTTAACATCGAATGAAGTAGTAAAAGATGAAAACGATACGTATTTTAGGAAGATGAGTACAGAAACACAGTATTTTGGTTATACAGAAGATCAAACGAATGTATATCAACTTGTAGTATTGTTTCCACAAAAATATAACACCGTAAATTATCAAGATGTAATAGAAGGAATAGAAATAACAATTGATTCGAAACAAGTAATATAAAATCAAAAGAAAGGAAAAAGGTATGGGTAATAGTGTAATAAAAAGCATTTATAAAAGACAACAAATAATTATTGTACTTATTATAGCTTTGTGCTTTATTACGCTATTTTCTGCTTTTGGAAGATATGTTTTAAACAGTGTAAATAATTTTTTTGTAAGGACAAAAGAATTCTATTTCTATAGTGACAAATTAAGTGAAAATCAGGCAATATATCAAATTGATAATTGGACCGGAGTTGATCCATATACAATTACGATAAATATGAATAGTATAGAAAACAATTTAAAAAAATCTACATATGATATAAGCTATAATATAGAGTATGAATGTTCTTCTAATGCGACTTGCCAGTTGAGTAAGACAAATGGCATAATATTATCTAACACGAATAGTGATTACTTTAATGTAATAATAACGCCTAACACTGGATTAAGCACAGGGGATAAAGTTACAGTCTCTATAACAGCAAATTCAACATCAAAATATAAGAAAAAGCTTTCAGCAAAATTTACATTAGTGGTTGGACAAGAAATGTTATCGTATGAAATAGTTGATGCCGAATCAAATAAATATTTAGATTTTAATATAACGAATACGCTGTCATATTACAATGTAGAAACTGCATTTGGTTCATATAAAGTAGGTGACAAGATAGATGTCGATACATACTTAACATTATCAGATACAGATAGAGCAAAATGTTATTCAGCTATGGTTACTCTTAGCTTTGATCCAAAAGTTGTACTATTGGATATGACAAATACTAATTATTTGAATGCAATAAACACCACAACTAAAAAGATAGGAAACAGTAATTATATAAATTCTATCACATTTAAAGTGGAGCCAATATCAAGTGCAACTGTAAGGTTTTACAAGGTAGACGTATCTAAAGATTATACCTATCCAATAGTAAACTCAAAATCAATAATTAATATCACATCAAAATAAAATGGAGGATATGACATGATAAAAAATGTAATGCAAGAATACATAAAACTTACACAGGAAGAAGTAATTACATATATTAAGCTTATATTTGAAAGATCATATAATAAAAAAATTGCTTTAAGATACATGGATGCTTATTTGAATGTAAGATTCTACAATTTTTATCCTAAGGACGAGGACTTAACATTTAGAAAGAATTATTTAAATGCAATTAAGGAAGAAGAAGCAAGAATTTTAAAAGATATGCCAGAAAAGAAAAAAATTATTGAAAATATGGGATTATTTTTCTATTATATATTGTATTTTGATAAGATTTCGTATAGAGTTGATGTTGATGAAATTATTGAAAAATTATTTAAAATAAGAAAAAAATTATTGAATAAAAAGAACGAAGAATTCAAAGAGAATTTTGCTACAAAGTATAAAGAGTTTTCTGAGAAGAAAGAAGAGTTTTTTAAAAAATACGAAACTGAAGAATTTTATTTAAAGATTTCAGACTATGAAGGTCAAAATAATGCGAATAGAGTAAACTTGAAGCACAATATTAAATTTCCAATGATATATAGTAATCAAGCTATAGAGAATGTATTTGATTCTGGACTAATTGCAGAAGATAAATTACAAATAGAATATAATTTAATTTCTGTAGAGATTATACAAGATATATTAAAAGGCAATTTTAAGAGACAATATATAGTCGAATTTGAGATTAGTCTATTAAAAAAGAAAAGAAAAATGACTACAATATTAAATATAATAAACAATCCAGCAGTTCAAGATAAGATAAATTTGAAAATTACGTATAAAGAATTTTTAACAAATAAAGAAGAAATTTATGAGCTGATGAGAGATGGTTTTAGATTTGCGGTAGTACTCGATTCATCATTTGAACCTGTATATAGCAATTTTGAAAGATTAAATGTGTTTAATTATACAATAGCAAGTAAAAAACTTGAGTATTATAATGATGTATTGGTAAATGAGGACATAATAAAAAGATTAATAAAGATATAAGAAAATGTAATGAGGTAAAAAATGGAGACTTTTACAAAATTTTTATATGATTTTCTAGGACAGTTTTTTTCTGGAATAGGAATGATGTTTAGTGGAATAGGAAAAGGAATAAAAGCAATTGTAGATATACCTGCATATACAGATATAATAAGCAAATATAAGGGGGATTTTTCTATGCCAGAATGGATTCTGGTAGCAATTGCTGTTGGCTTAATTGTTTTAATATTTGTTCTTGTTGGAGCATTAATATTTTTAACAATAAGAAAATATGGAAAAATTCGTAAAAAAACAATAGAGCAGGATTCCTTGTTACAAGAAATAGCCTCATTAAATGGTCAAGTAGCAAAACTTGTAAAAGAAAAAGACGAGATACTTGCAATGAAGGTTTCACAACTTGGGTTAAAACCTGGAGAAAGCCCAGAAGAGGAACCTGGGGAGACAAAAGAGGAAGAAGATCCAACTCAGGCGGGAACTAGGTTTGCTAAGTTAATGAGCATTGATGAACAATTTGCAAATTATAAAATAAAAGATTATGGAAATTCATTTACGCTTCCAGAACTCTGTGAACATTTTAGAAATTTTGCAGCATCAAGGCTACACTTATATTATACAATAGACATGATGAGATTGTTTATATCTGCTTTGGCATCTACAAAACTTGTTATATTACAAGGTATTTCTGGAACAGGTAAAACATCACTTGCATATGCGTGGGGAAAATTTTTAAAACATGATTCATGTGTTGCATCTGTACAGCCATCATGGAGAGATAGAACCGAATTATTTGGATACTTTAACGAGTTCACAAAGAAATTTAACGAGACCGAAGTTTTAAAAGAAATGTACAAGGCAGGTTATACTGATGATGTATATACTGTAATTCTGGACGAGATGAACATTGCCCGTGTTGAGTATTATTTTGCGGAAATGCTATCTATTCTAGAAATGCCAAATAAAAATGAATGGGTTATAGAAATTGTACCAAGTAGTTGGAAAACAGACCCTAAAAAATTAATAGATGGTAAATTAAAAATACCACCAAATATGTGGTACATAGGAACAATCAACAACGATGACTCTACATTCATGGTTACAGATAAGGTTTACGATAGAGCTATGCCAATTGATATTAACGATAAAGGTAAAGTGTTTGAACCTATAGATATGCCTGCAATGGATATAAACTACACATATTTAGACAAGCTATTTTCTACTGCAATGCAAGAACATCAAGTATCAGAAGATACATTATCAAAAATCGAGCTAATGGATGATTATACTATAAAACACTTCCGTATAGCTTTTGGTAACCGTATTGTTTCTCATATGAAGAAGTTCGTGCCAGTATATGTTGCCTGTGGTGGAGATGAGATTGCAGGAGTTGACTACTTTATGGCAAAGAAGGTATTAAGAAAATTTGAACAGTTGAATATTTCATATATAAGAGATGAAATAACGCCATATATTGAATTCTTAGACAAAACATTTGGTAAAGGAAAAATGAAAGAATGTGTTGATTATATGATGAGATTAAAGAAACTTACATAATAATATTTTCTTTCGAAGTGAGGAGAAAAAATGAGTGATTCAAGAATAGTAGATATATATCAGGGAGCGAGTGAAAAAAAAGAGGAGACTTTTAAAAGCAACCTCGAATCGAAGTTACATGTTCAAACTGATTATGAAAAAGTAATAAAAGATACGGAATGGATAGATATAATGGAGCAGACTGTTCCATATATAGATAACATATTCCGTAATCCAAACAGATTTATTATAAATGAAGAAGAAATAGTTAAAATAGAGCGTGCAAGAAGAATAACGGTAGAGAGCATAAAAAATCTTTCTAAAAATACTAACTTCATACAAGAGGTAGACAAAAAAACAGGTGATGTTAAACCTTCTAAAATATTGAATATAGATAAAGAAGAAAGTTATGACACCTATGAAAATAGATTGATTTATACACTTATTCAAAACATGAAATTCTTCTTGAGCCAGAAAAAGAAAACGTTAGAACAATTTGCAGATGCAGGTTCGAAAAACGATAAATTTTTCGATTATCAAGGAACGTCTAGAATGGGGCAGGAAAAGATTAATATGAATTTATCTTTGAGTGCCAAAACAGAAGACGAAAATGATAAAACAGAAAAAGAAAATCCAGACGATGTACTAGAAAGAATAGCAAAACTAGAAGTAAAAATATCAGATTTAACGACGTCTGCGGTATATAAGGTAATTGAAAAAAAACATATTACTCTTGTAAGGGAACCAATAAAAAAGACAAATGTTGTATTAAAAAATGTTAATTTTCAGTATGCAATGAAGCTGTGGTCATATCTAAGAGAAAACATGGATGATAAGACGAGCAAGACTGATGAGAAAAAGAATTATGATGATGAAGGCGATTTAAAAGGACTTATGGATGATTCTTTCTTCTTGAATTATCTGATAATGAACACTATAGATAAGGACAAAGAAGATGAAGTCGAAAATGAAGAAAAGAAACAGGAAACACAGAATATTATAATAAGTAAAATGCTTGAAAAAGTAATAAGTATGGATACCGACATTTCGATGCAGGACTTGAAAAACATGGTTGGTGAAAAGTATGCGGTTATAAAATACAGAAATCAGGCGAGTCTTCAAGAAATACAAAATATCTTTACAAAACATATAAATAAGTATTTGGAAAAAATAAAAAGGTAAATGAGAGGAAGAAAAAATGATTAATAAACTTAGAGAAAATAAAGCAATAAAAATAATAGGAAATATATTGTATTACTTGCTTGTAATTATTGTTTTGCTAATATTAGCAGTAGTACTATTTCAAAGAGTATCAAATAACAATGCTAGCATAGGCGGAATAAGAATTTTTAATATCGTAACAGAAAGCATGGTGCCAGAATATAATGTTGGCGATATATTGGTATCTAAATCTATTGATCCAAGTAAAGTAAAAGTAGGGGACGACTTAGTATATTTAGGAAATACTGGTTCGTTTCAAGATAAAATAATAACACATAGAGTTATAGCAATAGAGCAAGGTGAAGATGGCAAGTATTTGTTCCATACACAAGGTATTGCAAACCCAGAACCAGATCCAGTGGTGTCTGAAGATCAAATTTATGGAATTATAATATATAAAACCGTAATATTAAGTTTTATAAGTAAAATTATAAATAATTTATTTGGATTCTATTTCTTGATATTCGTGCCTTTAACTGTTTTAATTATAGTTAAAATTATAAAAATTCATGGAGAAAAAGACGACGAAGATGATGAGGATGATGAAGAATCTGAATCAAAAGAC
This sequence comes from uncultured Clostridia bacterium, assembly GCA_934119935.1. Taxonomy (GTDB): domain Bacteria; phylum Bacillota; class Clostridia; order TANB77; family CAG-508; genus CAG-245. Next base: position 114,429 of record CAKOSX010000001.1, read on the forward strand.
GAAGAAGAGGAGAGAAAAAATAAAACCAAAAAAGAAAAGAAGCAAATAGAAGAAAAAGAAAATACTGACGAAGAAGAGGATAATGGTGAAAAACGTAAATAAAGATAAAACTAAGAAATGTTTTATAAGTAAATATGTAAAATTACATACGCTTTTAATATTAGTAGTATTATTAATATTTAATTCATATGCGTGGTTTGTTTTTGCAACGAAAGTTTCTGGAGGTTTAACTGCACACGTTACCTCCTGGAATATCACCTTTCAGGTTGGCGATGACGACTCTGTTACAAATGTTATAATAGACGTAAGTACTATATATCCAGGAATGGAAACGTATGTGAAGGAAATAAAGGCAAAAAATGTTGGAGAGTCCATAGCAGACTTAAGTTATCAATATAAATCACTTGTTGTGTTAGGAGATGAATATACGGTTCCTGATAATTGTACACAAGAAGAATTGAATGACAGAATTGCAAACAGCTATCCTTTTAAGATAAATGTTAATATAGATAAGAGCGAACTTGAGACCGGTGCCGGAGAGGGAATTTTTACAATCACAGTAGAATGGCCTTTCGAGGGTGATGACGAAGTAGATACATATTGGGGAGAAAAGGCATATGACTACAGTAGTGCTAATCCAGAAAAAAGCAGTTTACATTTGGAACTATTACTAATTGCTGAACAAAAGAACAAAGATAAATAATTATATAGAAAAAATAAAGCAACTGACTTGAATAGAGTTAGTTGCTTTATCGAAAATAACAATTATAAATATTTTAAATTAGTTGCTTGCAACTTGAGTAAATGCAATATTAACCTTTAGTACTGCTGAATTATCTGATTTCATAGTGGAAAGAGTATCATCGATGTTATTCATAGAAGAGGTATCTGGATTATCATTCCACATTATATAAATTCGAATAGTTCTTCCTTCTGGTTTATCTGCAAGAGTAAATTTTTCGCTAATAGGTGAGTTAAAATCATCAAATGAAATTTTTTCACCGCCATCAACAGAGTAGCCGGTTGCAACTAAATCTGAAACCGCACTGCTTTCATCTGCAGAAACATTTATATCATATTTAAAAGAAACATCTACATCTTTAAAGTTAAATACTAAATCAAAATAGCCCTCGGCAGTTGGAGCTATAATATTGCTTGCAATATTGTCGTTTCCAGGAAAAACTGGTTGAATTTTTGCAGAAATATCGTCATTATTTTTTATAGATTGGTCATTAATCTTAATATCCCATCTTGATATTGCAATTGCTGCATTTCCTGTTACAGCCGTTTTGTATTTTGCGTATGTTTGTCCTAGCAAAAAGAACAAAAAAACAAGCAAAATAGAAATAATAAATAATAAAATAATTTTTTTAGAAATTTTCATAAGTTTACCCCATTTTTATCTTGATTTATATTTTAAATATATATTATAATAATTGTACTATAAATCAAAAACGAAATCAACAAAATGTAATGGAATTATTTTAACAAAATAAATTATGCAAAAGAGGAGAAGACTATGTTTAAGAAAGAGAAAAACGATAATAGTGATCAGATAAAGAAAATAGTTGAGAAAAATAAGATTACATTAATAGAAAATAGAGGAAAGGTTGAATTAGATTCAGAAAAATTAAAAAGAAGAGAAAGAAAAATTAGAGTGATAAAATTAGGACTGCTTATAATTGCCCTATTTTTGATTATAATATATTTCTTGTTGAGACTGTTTTATGAAGGAGGAGCGTTTACTGTAGCATTGGATGATGCCTTGGCTAGAAAAGGTGGACTCGTTATGTATGAAAGGTTAGCCGACAAAAATGAAAAGAAAATATTAAAGGTCGATCAACTAGAATTTGTGGATAACATATCGATTAATTGGATTCCAAGCAATATAGATGAAATGGGAGATGGAACCCATAATGGAGATAATTACATAGCATATACTTTCTACATTGAAAATAAGGGAGCAGACACAATAAATTATTGGTATACAATACAAGTAGATGATGTTGTAAAAAATGTAGATAGAGCAATAAGAGTAATGCTGTTTAGAAACGGAGAAAAGGAGGTTTATGCAAAGGCGAATGAAAGAACTGGAGAAGCTGAAAGTGGAACGATAGCTTTTAAAGATGACCTCACTGTAATGGAAAAGCAGAGAACTGGATTCAATTCTGGCGATATAGATAGATTTACAGTAGTAATTTGGATAGAGGGGGATGACCCAGATTGCGTTGATGATTTAATTGGTGGAATGATGAAAATGCACATGGATATTACAGAGGAACATATAAAATAATAGATAAATATTACAAAAAACTACAAAAATATTTCATAATATTACAAAAATTACAGTTTAATTACAAATGCGGAACATGTATTGACTAAAAAAAAGACGAATGGTATCATAATGTTATATAAAATAAGAGAAAAAGGAGAATTATAAATGAGTAAGAAAAAGCAAAAGAAAACAAATTTAAAATCAGCAATATTGCTATTATTGCTAATGGCATTATTACTAATCACATCATCGTATGCATGGTTTACAGCAAACCAAACTGTAACGATAAGTACATTACAAGTTAATGTAAAAGCAAGTAACGGTTTACAAATTTCGGCAGATGCTACAAACTGGAAAACTGTTTTAGATAAACAAGATTTAGTTACTGCAGCTGCAGCCTATAATACTTTGATAAATCAATTACCAGAAACAGATTTGGAACCAGTTTCAACAACAGGAAACGTAACCGATGGAAAAATGGATATGTTCTATGGAGTCGCAGAAGCTGATGATACTGGTGTATACAAACTAACAGCAACAAAACAGGCAGAGGCAACAGGAACAGAAGGAAAATATATTGCATTTGATCTATTCTTAAAGGTAGATACTGATACGACAATATATATGACTCCAAATTCGAATGTTAAAATGGCTGACAAAGTTGACAAAGGATTGCAAAATGCAGCTCGTGTTGGTTTCGTAACAGAAGGACACGCAACAGTCGATGCAGATCCTGGAACGATTAGAACATTATCTTCAAATACAGCAGCAAATATTTGGGAACCAAATTATGATGTTCATACAGCATCAGCTGTTGCAGCAGCACGTGATACATATGGAATAACGACATCAACAACTAATGGAACACAGTTAGAGTATTATGGAATAAAATCAGCAATAACAACAGATAATAATATTACAATGCAACAATTAACAACACCAGAAGCTACATACTTTTCAAAGGTAACAACTAAGTGGTCTACAACAGCTAATAATACAGCTACAAAGGAATTTGCACAATTATCAGCAGGAGTAACAAAGATAAGAGTTTACATGTGGGTTGAAGGACAAGATGTTGACTGTGAAAACGGTGCATCAGGTTCAAATATAACATTCGACTTACAATTCACAGCAACAGAACCAAAACCATAGTGAGAAAAATAGGATTATTAAGAGGTACCAAAAGGTGCCTCTTTTGATGTTAACAAAATGTAATACAAATGTAATAAAGACTAAAAAATCCTTGAAAGTATATCTAAATAGCTACTTACAGCTATTTTAAACATTATGGTACATTTTGACTAATTTTGTAAAAAATGGTATAATCAGGTCATCTTAAAGGAGTGGTGATATAGCATGATTTATCCAAATGACATTACGAGTCTTAAAACTGATATAGGTGAGAAGATTGGACAAAAGATAATTGTGAAGGGGTCGCTAGGAAGAAACAGGCCATTTGAAAAAGAAGCAACACTAGAAAAAGCATATCCAAGTATCTTCATAGTTAAATATGATGAAAACCAAAGAAATGTAACATATAGTTACACAGATATACTAACTAGAACGGTTGAACTTCAGGTTTTTGATGGGCAGGCTTTCAGTCCTCTTATACCACCAGAAGTTGAATCTAAAAGAAAAAGAAAAACATATGATATACGATAAAAACAAAGAAATTCCTAAAAACAGGAATTTTTTTTTTGCTCTGTAATATACATGAACTAAGAATTGATAGGAGGTAGAAGGATGGCTATAAAATTCTCAAAGAATAATTTATGTATAAATCAGATAATAGAACAAAAGACGGAAAAATTCGTTATTGAGGGAGATGAAATTGTTCCAGATGTAAAACCTGATGTGCTAAGTATTGTTTCGGCTAATGGCAATGTATGCATGTATAAAAAAGAGGTACAAGATGGCAAGATAAAGCTAGAAGGAACGATAAACTCATATGTAGTTTATGTGGCAGATGATGAGAATTCGAGCATTCGAGCTCTGAATGCAAATATAGATTTTTCTAAAACAATAGAAATAAAGAGCGTGAAAAATGGCATGGATTTGGACTGCAAAACAGACCTGACTAATATTGAATGCAGAATATTGAATGGAAGGAAAATCAGTTTAAAAGTCAGCGTACAAGTAGGGATAACAGTGTATTCTAGTGAAAATATTGAATATATAGACACTATAAATGAGAGAAATGATATACAAACCCTAAATGACAGAATTAGTGTGAATAGTATAATTGGAAAAGGGGACACAAAAGTATATGCTAAAGATACAGTTGCCATTGATAATGTAGACAATTTATCTGAAATTATGAAAGTGGAAATTAGTCTCGAAAACAAAGAAAATAAGATAAGCTACAATAAGATATTAACAAAGGCTGATACAATTGTTAAAATAATGTATTTAACCGATGATGGAAGAATTAATACTGTGAGTGCGACAATTCCAGTGATGGGATTTATAGACATGCAGAATATAAATGAAGATAGTATAAGTGATGTAAATTATGAATTAAAAAATTTAATAATAAAACCAAACAATGCCTCAGAACATTCGATTCATGTTGAGGCAGAGTTTGAAATAAATTGCACCGTTTATAAAAAACAAGAAATAAATATTATACAAGATTTATATAGCAAGACAACAGACATTACTTTTACACAAAAAACAATAAGACTGATAAGAGAAAAACAGGAAGTAAAAGAAACATTGAATATAAGAAAGCAAGAAACTATTGATGAAATCAGACAAAATAAGATATACGATGTAGATGTAAAGCCAAGAATTATAAGCAGTCAGATTGAAAACGGCAAAGTAACATACCAGGGAGAAATAAATTTAACCTTTGTATATGCACAAGATAACACATCAAGAATAGGTGTAAAAACATTAGTTGAACCATTTGATTTTACTGTAACTTCTGCTTCGATGACTACGAAAACAAAAATAGAGACAACTATGGAAATAGCTAAGAAGGATTTTGTGGTAATGCCGGATAGTACAATAGATATGAAAGTAGATATAAATTTTAAATTAAACATTATAAAAGATAGTGAAATAAATTTAATAGAGACAGTAAATGAGAGCGAAGCTAAGAAAAAAGAAAATTTTAGCATAGTAATTTATTACACGAGAGTAGGGGATACATTGTGGAAAATTGCAAAAAAATTTGGAAGTACTGTTGATGAGATAGTAAAGGTAAATAGCATAGAGAACCAGGATATGATTATGCCTGGCGAGCAGTTATTTATACCAAGATAATAGGAAGATGGTATGAGTGAAAGCAAAATATATTCAAGAAGACTATTTTCTTGGAAAAAGGGGAAGAAGTTTAACATTAATATCGTGTCAGTTATAATTGTTATAATAATTGCGGTTGTGACATTTTTAAATATAACAAAAGCAATAAATCCCATGATAAACGATTTATGCATAGATAAGGCAAAGAATATTGCAACAATAATTTCTAACGAAGAAGCGACAGTTATTATGGATCAATATTCATATGATGATCTAATAACAATTACAAGGGATAAAGAAGATAATGTGAAAATGCTTCAAACGAACACTAAAAATATAAATAAAATAATTTCGGATATACCTGTAAATATAGTGAGTAAATTTAACGAAGAACAAAACTCAAACATTTCTATATATCTGGGTAGCATAACAGGATTAAAAATATTTTCTGCAGTTGGGCCAAAAATTAATATAAGAATATCTCATGTAGGCAACGTTAATACAAAGCTGGTTTCTGAGTTTACTGCTCAAGGGATAAACCAAACATTGCATAGAGTTTACTTGAATTTGGATTGTGAGGTAACAATATTAACACCATATGATACAATAAAACAAAAGATAGAAAATCAAGTACTAATAGCAGAATCAGTAATAGTAGGAGTAGTTCCAGACTTCTATTTTGCAAAATAATGAAAAAAGTGGTATAATATAGTGTAATCCCAAATCGCATGTTCGATTTTTGTAGAAAAAAGGAGATTCAGACATGTTTGAAATCATTGTAGTCATTATTCTCTTTGTAATTGCCTTTTTTATGTGGGCAATGGATGCACTAACCCAATTCTGGTTTCTACTCCTAGGAGTAACAGCCATTGCTTGGCTGTTAAGCCACTTCCTCGCATATGTTGTGAGGGATGAGGACCTAGCAATCAAAGTCTACGACCTGTTCTTTGCAGGACGGATCGTGACAGTAGTGTTGGGAGTGATCCTCATCGTTTACAGAGTACTGGCTAGCCTGGTATTCTAAAAACAAAAACGTCACTTGGCGGAAAAAACCTCAATTGAGGTATTTCCGTCAAGTGGCGTTTTTCTACTTATTTCAATCCGGTCAATTCCGGTAAATTCCGGTCAATTCCGGTCAATTCGGGGACGGAGAAGAAATTGTACAAAATAGTAAAAATAAAAAAGACGGAGCATTTTTCTCTCCGTCCCCAAATTGTACAATTTTGTATAAGGTATTATCTCTTTGAAAATTGTGGTGCTTTTCTTGCTTTTTTAAGACCATATTTCTTTCTTTCTTTTGCACGTGAATCTCTTGTTAAGAATCCGTTTGATTTTAAAGCTGGTCTATATTCTAGGTTAGCTTCGTTTAATGCTCTTGCTATACCATGACGAATAGCTCCTGCTTGACCTGAGAATCCGCCACCTTTTACTGTACAAATAACATCAAATTTATCTAATGTATCTGTAACTGTTAAAGGTTGTTTAACTATAACTTTTAGAGTTTCTTCTCCAAAATATTCGTCTAATGCTTTTCCATTAACTGTAATATTTCCTTTTCCACTCATTATTCTAACTCTAGCAATTGAACTTTTTCTTCTTCCTGTACCATTAAAAACTACTTGTTCTTTTTTTGTTCTAGGCATTTCTTATTTCCCTCCTAATTAAAAATTCCATATTTCTGGTTTTTGAGCCATGTTTTCATGTTCTGCTCCAGCATATACTCTTAATTTTTTTGCCATTTGTCTTCCTAAGCTATTGTGAGGAAGCATACCTGTTACAGCTAATGTCATCATTTTTTCTGGGTTATTAGCTAACATATCTTTAGCTTGAATTTCTTTCATTCCACCAATGTATGAAGAATGATGTCTGTAAATTTTTTGTGTTAATTTATGTCCTGTTAAAACTACATTTGAACAATTTATGATTATAACGTGATCTCCTGCATCCATGTTAGGAGTGTAAGTTGGTTTGTGTTTTCCTCTTAGTAATTTTGCAGCTTCTGCAGCAACTCTTCCTAATGGCTTGTTAGCAGCGTCGATTATATACCATTTTCTTTCTATTTCATCTTTTTTAATACTATATGTTGTATTATTCATGGTAAAAAATACCCTCCATTTCAAAATTTTTTATATATATGAAATCATATTATAAAAACTACCGGGGAGAAGTTTTTATATATGCCATATTCAATTATGCCTTAATATTTTATTACAAAATAGGACAAAAGTCAATAGTTATGCTAAATAAATTTTGATGTTAAGCCGATTACGGAGATTTTGTAAGTAAATTATATACTATTGTGAAGATTTTGTACACAAGTGTTACAAAAGTATTACAACAATATTAAATTTCTGTTATCATAATGAAAAGCACGAACAAACATGGTATAATCAAATTAGAATATTGTCGGAAAGGGTAGAAAAATGCAGATTTTTAAGAAAGTAATAAGCATAATTGTTATAATAATTTTGCTTCCAATATTATTCGTGAGTGCAACCATACTAATCGATTCATATGCACATCCGGATAAGATACCATCTTTTTTTGGATGGAAACCATTCATTGTTTTATCAGGCTCGATGGAGACGCAGATATCGGCTGGAGATGTTGTAGTTGTTAAAGAAACAGAAACACAGAATTTAAAGAAAGGCGATATTATTGCTTTTAAAGATGGTGACATTGTTATTACACATAGAATTGATGAGATAGTTGTTGAAGATGGGACTGCAAGATACATAACAAAAGGAGACAATAACAATACCCAAGATGTAGGATATGTATTACCAGAGCAGGTTGAAGGAGTGTATCAATTTAAGGTTGCTCGACTAGGTAATTTAGCGATGTTTATACAAACTCCTCTTGGAATGATAGTATGCTTGTCTATACCAGTTATTATTATAGTATTGTTGCAAGGGGCAAATTCTAAGAAAGAAAAAGAAGAACTAATTGCAAGGCTTAATAATCAAAACAAAATGGAAGAAGAAATAGAAAAATTGAAAAAGCAAAATGAAGAACTCATGAAAAAATAACATTGTTTTTAGCTTTATAATAAGAAAATAAAACTTATTATAAGATTAAATATAAAACAAAAGAAAGGAGGATTCAAATGAAAAATAACAAAACAGTAAAATTTATGGCTCTAGTATTGTTTGTTACTATATTAGCAATAATATTAGTATCAGGAACTTATGCAAAATATACTACATCCGCAACAGGTTCAGACAATGCAAGAGTTGCAAAATGGTCTATTAAATTAGGCGATGAAGATATTGCTAAATCTACAGAAAAGACTTTTGCAATTGACTTATTTAGTACTATCACAAATACTGATGGTTCTGAAGAAAAAAATGTAAAGAAAACAGACGGATCTTTAATTGCACCTGGTACAATGGGAAGCTTTACTCTTCTATCATTAAAGAATGAATCAGAAGTAAATGCTAAATATAGTGTAACTTATACTTTATCAAATGAAAGCGGTGTGCCATTAGAATTTACAACAAACAAGGACGATGAAAGTTCTTGGAAATCTGATTTCACTGCTATAAACGTTAGCAATGAGGCACTTGCTATGGATGCTACTGCAACTACAGCTACTGTATACTGGAGATGGGCATTCACAAAAGATACAGCAAGAGATACATCTGATACAACACTTGGAACAACAACACCAACTGTTACTTTAACAGCTAAAATAGATGTTGAACAAGCAGACTAATAAATAATTATAAAAGCTCTATTAAAATAAACAATAGAGCTTTTATAGAAATATATTGACAAAAGATTTTATACTTTTTTGTGAGTATATTTCTAGTATATGGAGGAGAAAATTGGAACAAAAGGAGCGAATTTCAAGAGAAAACTTAAAAAGAATAATTTATGTACTGATAATCATAATAGTGATTTTAATACTCTTATTGGTGTGGAAAATGGGAAGAATCGGTGTTGATGAAAGACCAACATCAGGTAAAACATATACTGATGGAATTGTGGTTACAGAAGATGATATAGGAATTGAAAAAGACACAAAATTGAACATTTTTAATAACGAAAAGTTTGAAGGGAAAAAAATAATAGCACCACATTCGCAGGGAACATATAAATTTTATATAAGAAATAAATCAAATAGAGATATAAATTACAATATAAAATTTTCTGATGAAATGAAAAAGTTTGTAAATATGAAATACAGGCTAAAAATAGATAATATATACATAAGAGGAAATGAAGAGGGCTATACTACGATAGAAAACTTAGATGTAAACAATATAACAGTGCCAAAGGACTCAATAAATATGTTCACTCTGGAATGGTACTGGGAAGATAATGATGAACTAGACACAAAAGTAGGAACATCAGACGAAAGATACTACACTATAAATTTGAAAATAGAAGCTTTTAAAGATTAACTATAAATAGGAAACATTTTGGAAACATTTTGGGGACGGAGAAAAAAATGTACAAATTATAAAGCAGTGATATAAAAAATGTTAAAACTTGTGATTCCTTAAATAGTCTTGTTAAAGAAAAAATACCAGAAGAAAAAATATTCTTTTGGCATTTTATTTTTTTATAAATACAGGAGGTATTTCAAATTTTATATTAAAACATTCAAATTTGTCGGTCTCGCCGGAATCTAGACAATCTAAATAAATATCTAGTTCATCTAAGGTTCTACAAGCAGTTATTATTGCTGGATGCAAATTGTAATTAAACAATAACTCGAAAGCTAAATCGAAAGCATATTTAAATGATGTTTTTTCTTTATTTCTTACTAATTTAAATGCCTCTCTAAATCTCGATATTGATAAAGGTTTAAAATTTGAAATAGGTAGAGTATATTTTTTATCGATTATTTCATTTAAGGGCATGTTTCCATTGTTTTTACTAATTTCCTCTAAATCGGTTACAAAATAGGGTAAAAAAACTTTGCCTTGAGTTTCGGAAATTATCAAAGTGTTTTCAACAAGATTTTCCGTATTTTGGTGCACGTTTGTGTCTGTAACCTTAGATTGTTCTTGAGATTTCTTTATGTTTTCATTTTGTATATATTTTTCTATTAAAGGGATTATAGAATACAGAAATTGTTCGATATCGTTATTGTTACTAGAAAGTGCATCAATATTATTGTTATAAGTAACTTCGATATTGGACTTAGAATCTTCTGCTTTTTTCGTAAGCTTTGCAATTAAAGAATTATTAATATTACATTTTATTATTGCATCTTTTAAATTTTCTAAAAATGCATTATCAAAAATTGTCATTTGTTTCACCTCATTAATAATATTATATAGTAATTTAATATTATTTACAACAATAAATTATGAAAAATTGTAAACTTTTGAATGAAGATAAAAGAAAATGATGAAAAACACTTGACTAGAATAACAAAATGTAGTACAATAAGTAATGTTCAAGAAGAAGCAATCCACTTCTCACCTTAGCCGAGTAGCAAAAGGTAGCAAATAATATTTATCTACAACAAAGTTGTAGGTTTATCGTGTGGGTTGGCTTTATTGAAGTCAATCTTATTTTTTTGGAGGTGTTTTTTATAAAACAAGAATTACTAATTAATGAAAAAATTAGAGCAAAAGAAGTTCAACTAATTGGAGCAAATGGAGAAAAGCTTGGAGTAGTTGGTATTGAAGAAGCTTTAGATATGGCTGCAGACGCTAAATTAGATTTAGCTTTAGTATCGCCAAATGCACAGCCACCAGTTTGCAAACTTATGAACTATGGAAAATATAAGTTCGAGCAAGCTAAAAGAGAAAAAGAATCAAAGAAAAATCAAAAGACATTTGAGCTTAAAGAGTTAAGAGTTACTCCAAACATAGAGCAACATGATTTTGAATTCAAAGCAAAAAATGCTAGAAAATTCTTACAAGACGGTAACAAAGTTAAGATTACTGTTAGATTTAGAGGAAGAGAGCTAAACTATGTTAAAGCTGGAGAAGAAACTCTAAACGAATTTATAGAAAACTTATCTGATATTGCAACAGTTGAGAAAAAGCCTTTACTAGAAGGAAAGAATATGTTTGTAATATTAGCAAAAAAAGTAGAAAAATAAGAATATTGATAGTTAAAAAACTATTTATATATATGGGAACATCCCAAGACAATTAAGGAGGAAAAAATTATGCCAAAATTAAAAACAAATAAAGCTGCTAAAAAAAGATATTCATATACAGCAACTGGAAAAGTAAAAAGAACAAAATCAAATAGAAGACACTTACTAGCTAACAAAACACCAAGAGCAAAGGCTAGAGGAAAAGTTCAAGATGCTTATGCAGACAAGACATGCGAAGCAGGAATTAAAAGATTATTACCATATGGTAACAAATAGTAAGAATTAAGGAAGGTGAATAGAAAATGGCAAGAGTAAAAACAGCAATAATTACACGTAAAAAACATAATAAAATATTAAAAAGAGCAAAAGGATATTATGGAGCAAAACATTACAGATTCAGAATGGCTAAACAACAAGTTATGAAATCTGGAAATTATGCTTTCGTAGGAAGAAAAGATAAAAAATCTAACTTCAGAAAATTATGGATAGCAAGAATAAACGCAGCTGCAAGAATGAATGGTTTAACATACAGCCAATTAATCAATGGATTAAAGAAGGCAAATGTTGTAATCAACAGAAAAATGTTAGCTGAAATGGCTGTATCAGATCCAGCAGCTTTCACAAAAGTAGCTGAAATAGCAAAGAAAACAAAATAATTAATAAAAAGGTTATAGAAAATTTAGGTTTTCTATAATTTTTTTTATAAATGATTCAGGAGAAATTGAAAGGAAACAGAAAATGGAAAATTGGCAAGCAAGAGAAGAATTATTAATTGGAAAAGATAATATAGAAAAATTAAAAAATGCTACTATTGCAGTGTTTGGCTGTGGAGGTGTTGGTTCATATGCAGTTGAAGCATTAGCAAGAGCTGGCATTGGTAATTTTGTATTGGTAGATAAAGACGTAGTAGATGTAACTAATATAAATAGACAGCTTGTGGCAGATTTTTCTACAATAGGCAGGGATAAGGTAGAAGTTGAAAAAGAAAGAATTTTAAGAGTAAATCCAGATGCAAAAGTGGAAATATATAAAGAATTTTATTGCGAGGAAAATAAAGATAAGTTAATAAGAGAAGATTATACATATATAGTAGATGCAATAGATTCTGTTTCATCCAAACTATCTTTAATAATTACTGCTCATGAAAAAAATGTGAAAATAATTTCTGCAATGGGAATGGGAAACAAATTAGATCCAACGCAAATTGAAGTTTCAGATATAAGCAAAACTTCAGTATGCCCACTCGCAAAAACTATTAGAAAACAATTAAGAGCAAATGGAATAAATCATTTAAAGGTTGTATATTCTAGAGAATTGCCAAATAGATTCGATAAAAGCGAAGAACATAGAAGAACAACTGCAAGTATAAGCTTTGTACCATCTGTGGGAGGACTAATTATTGCAAGCCAGATAGTAAGAGATATAATTGGTTAAATTAAACTAACTAACAAATATATTTGTTTGTTAGGTAATAGTATTATTTTAAAATTATGTGAAAATTGTCATTATTTTCGCATAATTTTTTTGTTTCTGGAAAAGCTAGATTATGAATAAAAAATTGGAGGGAAGCTTATGGAAAAACATCTTATGATAACTGGTACATCTAAAGTTTCGTGGAAGGATGCAATTGTACAAACAATAGCAGAAGCATCTAAGACTATAGATTATTTAACAGGTGTAACAATTGTAAGTCAAAGGGCAAAAATTAATGGGAATAAAATAACAGAATACTATGTGGATATTGATTTGACGTTTATGATTGATAGAGATAGAAAATAAAGGAGGAAAATAGTGGAACAGATTAATACAAACAAAGAATATAACGAGTATGTGAAGCAAAAGTCGCCCAATTCTCCAATATTAAAGGATTGCTTTAATGCGTTTTGGGTTGGAGGATTAATTTGTTCAATCGGACAAATTATATTAGATTTTTGTATGTTTAAAGGAATGGATAATACAATGGCATCAACTGTCGTATCAATTTCGTTAATTGCAATTTCGGCTATTTTGACGGCTTTGAATGTGTTTAACAGAATTGGAAAGTTTGCCGGTGCTGGTTCATTGGTACCAATAACAGGTTTTGCAAACTCAATTGTTTCACCCTCTATAGAATACAAATCAGAGGGATATGTTATGGGAGTTGGAGGCAAAATGTTTACCGTAGCAGGACCGGTTCTTGTATTTGGTATATCTACTTCTGTAATAATTGGAATAATTGCGGCAATATTTGTCTAGACAAAATGAATTTATTATGTTCAATTGAAATGATATCGAAAATTCATAAATAGAGAAGAGGAGATTTTTATATGCATAAAATTGGAAAACAAACTGTATGTTTCGATAATCCACCAATTATACTAGAAACTGCTTCAATTGTTGGACCAAAAGAGGCTGACGGTCCTATGGCAAGCTATTTTGATAAATGCTTAGAAGACGAGTTTTGGGGAGAAAAATCATGGGAAAAAGCAGAAAGTAAAATAATAAAAGAAACTGTAAATTTGGCTGTTTCAAAATCTGGATTAGCAAATACCGACTTGGACTACTGTTTCGCAGGAGATTTATTAAACCAATGTATATCTTCGGATTTTGGATTAAGAGACACAAATGTACCATTTTTTGGAGTGTTTGGAGCATGTTCAACTTTTGTGGAAAGCATGTGCCTTGGATCGGTTTTCATAGAAGGTGGAGCTGCGAATAATGTAATATGTGCGACTTCGAGTCACTTTTGTAGTGCAGAAAAACAATTCAGATTTCCGTTAGAGCTTGGAACTCAGAGACCGCCAACAGCACAATGGACTGTAACCGGTGCAGGAGCTGCAATATTAAGTAATAGTGGTGAAGGTCCACGTATAACAAACATCACGCCTGGAAAGATAGTAGATATGGGAATAAAAGATGCAAACAATATGGGAGCTGCGATGGCACCTGCTGCACTAGATACATTAATGGTCCATTTTCAAGATACAGGAAGAAAACCAAGCTATTATGATGCAATAATTTCTGGTGACTTAGGATATATTGGAAAAGAAATAGTTCAAGAAATGGCACAAAGCAAAGGTTACAATATAAAAGCTAACTATAATGACTGTGGAGTATTAATGTTTGATAAGGAAAAACAAGATACACATTCAGGAGGAAGCGGATGTGCTTGTATTGCAACACTATTTTCGGGATATTTCTTTAAACAACTAAGAGAAGGGAAATTGAAACGAATACTTCTAATTGCAACAGGAGCATTAATGAACTCTACTAGTATGCAACAAGGAGAAACAATACCAGGAATAGCACATGCAATTTCTATTGAAATATAAAAGTTTTATAAGATTTGAAGAACATAAATAATTTTCATTTTTACAAAATTAGACCGGAAGCTCGCCTTTGAGGGGTCCGCTAGGAGCCCCGACCAAGAGCAACGTGTCGAATTTTTAAAAATAAATTATTTATGTGAAATAAAGAATTATGTGATTATATAAATTTAATTGTTGAGTTTTAGAAAGGATTACTTATGGAATTTATTCAAAGTATAGATTGGATGCAATTATTAAGATGCTTTGTAACAGGTGGAGGAATATGTATAATTGGCCAAATTTTGTTAGACAAGACAAAATTAACGCCTGCAAGAATACTCGTAATATTTGTTACAGTTGGAGCAATATTAGGAGGTCTGGGAATATATAAATATTTAATAAATTTTGCTGGAGCTGGTGCAACAGTTCCACTTACAGGATTCGGAGCCAATCTTGCAAAAGGAGCATTAGAATCTGTAAAAGAGGTTGGACTATTAGGTGCATTTATTGGTGGAGTAAAATCAAATGCCGGAGGAATAGCAGCAGCAATATTTTTCGGATATTTAGCATCATTAATTGCAAAACCAAAAATAAAGAAACAATAAAACAACATAGTCATGGATAAAAAAGAGCCATGGCTATGTTAACTTTTTTTATAAAATAGTGAATAAACATTGAAAATTTTATAAGTGTTGTGTTATATTATAAAATATAAAAAGAAAGGAAATGAGTTATGGAAACAAAAGTAAAAAAACAAGAACATTATATTTGGGGAATGTTAAGTGGCTTTATAGGAGGTCTCATTGTTTCAACTTTAATAGTAGCAGCATACGTATATACTGACTTTTTGCCAATACTTATATTGACATTTGCAATAGCTTTTTGCGAGTATTATTGTTACAAATTATTAAGAGGGAAGATTGATAAAAAAATAACTTGGATTTTAATTGGAATTACAGTTGTAAATGTAGCAATCATGTCGTTCTTAGCGGTTCCAATAGCACTTTTAATTAGGTCAGGAATAACGGTTGATTTTAGTGAGATAGGCAATCTATATAAAAATACAAACATTGAACAAAATATATTACAAGACTTTTTACTATCATTTGTGTTAGGCGGTTTTGGAGCATATGTTGTTGGTAAGAGAGTTAATAGAAGTTTATTTCTAAAAACAAGTAAAATCAAAATATTCAAACTGGATAATAAAGAAAAACAAGATATTAAAGAAGTAGCTATAAAGTGTATAAAACCAGTTATGGAGAAAAATGGTGCTACAGAAAGAGAAAAGGCATTAAAAAAAGAAGATATACTTGAAGATGTAAAAGATGAGAGTTCAAAGGCTTACTTTGAATATCTACATAGTTTAAGAGTAGTAAAAAAATACAAAGGAAAATATTTCTACGATGAGACTGCAGAAAATAATTCGAAATTATATTCTCCTGTTGTAAGAAATGTACTAGAAATACTCATTGTTGCTTTAATAATAGTAATAATCTTATTGGGATTTGGAATGAGCAGTAGTGCAAAAAAGAAGGTTTATAATAATGAAATAAGCTTTTCAATTGATAATACATGGAACGAATATAAAGAAAATCAAGATTCATATGCAAAAAATACGGATGATACTGAAGACGCAAGTACTGAAAATGTATGGTTATATTACAAATATATGAACATTGACAGTAATGCAGATGCAAATAGTCAACATGATTATCCAGAATTAATAAATGTAAGCTATGGCAAAGAAGATTATGCAGACAACATGACAATAAACGATTTAAGAGGATTATTGGAAGCATATTTCTATGAATATGTAGGTTATGATGATTACAATATAGAAGTATTTACTACTGATAATGGATATGATGCAATGAGTATAACAATTAAATATGAATCATGTATGGAGTTTGATTATTATATTCTAAATAAAGATAATATTGCGTATGTTACAGCAACATCGTACAGTTCAGATGAAGATGTATATGATAGCTTAACTGAATATGCAAAAGATGTAGTAAATAGTTTTAAGTGGAATAATTAAAATCTATTGCAAAAATAAAATTAGTTTGCTAAAATAGAAATTAGTTTGAAAGAGCATAAAATAGGCTAAAAAAAAACACCTTTTTAAAGGGTTTTAGCCTATTTTATTTTGTTTAATAATAAAAAAAGGAGGAGAAAAAATGGGAACAAAGTATATATTTGTGACAGGAGGAGTTGTATCTGGCCTTGGAAAAGGAATAACTGCGGCATCATTAGGAAGATTGTTGAAAAATAGGGGATATAAAGTAGCAAACCAAAAGTTTGATCCTTATATCAATGTAGACCCAGGAACAATGAGTCCATATGAACACGGTGAAGTGTTTGTTACAGATGATGGAGCAGAAACAGACCTTGATCTTGGTCACTATGAGAGATTTACTGACGAAAATTTAACAAAAAATTCTAGTATTACAACAGGAAGAATATATCAACGTGTTATTGAAAAAGAAAGAAGAGGAGATTACTTAGGAAAAACGGTGCAAGTAATTCCACACATAACAAATGAAATAAAAGAAAAAGTTTATTCGCTTGGAAAAGATGGAGCAGATGTTGTAATAACAGAAATTGGAGGAACCGTTGGAGACATAGAGAGCTTGCCTTTTCTGGAAGCAATTAGACAAGTAGGAATCGAAAACAATCCAGAAGATGTAATGTATATTCATGTTACACTATTGCCATATATTTCAGGATCTAATGAATTAAAATCAAAGCCAACACAGCATTCTGTAAAGGAATTGCAATCGCTGGGGATTAAACCAGATATACTAGTTTGCAGAACAGAACTACCGATAACTGATGACATAAGGAACAAGATTGCACTATTTTGTAACGTTAGACCGGAAAATGTAATTGCAAATATGACGGCTTCAAATTTATACGAAGTTCCATTGATGCTTGAAAGAGAAGGTTTAGCAACGTGTGTCTGCAAACACTTAGAATTAGAAAAAATAGAGCCAAAGAATGAAAAATGGGAAAGAATGATAGAACATTTTAAAACGATAGACAACGAATACAAGGGAAATAGCAAAGAAAAAGTAAAGATTGCAATAGTAGGAAAATATATAAGACTAGAAGATTCGTACTTATCAGTTGTTGAAAGTATAAAGCATGCAGCCTATATAAATGAAGTTGGAGTAGAAATAAGCTTTGTTGACTCTGAAACAGTAACCGAGCAAAATGCAAAAGATAAACTAGGAAAGTCTGATGGAATAATTGTTCCTGGAGGCTTTGGAAACAGAGGAATAGAAGGAAAAATACAAACTGTAAAATATGCTAGAGAAAATAATATTCCATTCTTGGGAATTTGTTTAGGAATGCAGATGGCTGTTATAGAATTTGCAAGGGACGTTTTAGGGTTAAAAGATGCCGATTCTGTAGAATTTAATCCTGATACTAAGAATCCTGTAATACATATAATGGAAGATCAAAAAAACGTAACTAAAAAGGGCGGAACAATGCGTCTTGGAGCATATCCATGTATATTAGTAGATGGTTCTATTGCAAGAAAATTATATAATGCAGAAGAAATATCTGAGAGACACAGACATAGATATGAATTTAATAATGACTACAAGAAGGAGATGGAGCAAAGAGGAATGACTTTTTCGGGAACTTCACCAGATGGAAACTTGGTGGAAATTGTAGAAATAAAAGATCATCCATATTTTATTGCGGCACAATTCCATCCAGAATTTAAATCGAGACCAGATAGGCCACAACCTTTATTTGTAGGCTTATTAAAAGCTGGCAAGAAAAAACTTATATAGATAAAAGAAAATAACTGTGTTTACAACAGATAGTTATTAAAAAAATTGGACAATAATATAACAATAAGAAAAGAGGGGCTCGACATTAATCGAGCTCCTCAACGAATTCTTTGCCTTTTCGGGGCGTAATATATGCTTTTTCGTATTCACCCAAGGTAAGTTGTTCATCATACATTTCGTTGAACAAAGTTAATTGTTTAACAATTTCAAGTTTTTGCTCCAATGCAGGACCTGAATAAACTTTATGGAGTGCGGCGATAAGCTCATCGCCAGGTAACATGTTATTGATACTCTTAGACATAGAATTCCCTCCCAAACGGGTTTTACAAGAAAACCGGTAATTAAAACTATTATATACCTCAAATGCTAAAAAATCAAATAATAAAGCAATTTATTCTAAAAAATATTGATATTTTTAGAATACTAATAAAATTAGTGAATATTATTAATGTGAAAGTTTTGTGAAAATTAGCAATCACTATTGACATTTGCTAACAAAAGGTATAAATTATTAGCAGTCATAAAGAAAGAGTGCTAAGGAATGGATTACAAAATTGAGAACAGTGTTAGAATTCTGAATATGACAATTATTAAAGGTAAAAAAACTTTGGTAATAAAACAAGGAGGTAATTTAATATGTTAAAACCATTAGCAGACAGAGTTGTATTAAAAATGACAAAAGCTGAGGAAACTACTAAAAGTGGAATAATTCTTTCAGAAGGAAGCAAAGAAAAACCACAAATTGCAGAAGTAATTGCAGTAGGACCTGGTGGAAATGTAGACGGAAAAGAAATAAAAATGTATGTAAAAGCAGGAGATAAAGTTGTAATAACAAAATATGCAGGAACCGAAATAAAATATGAAGGCGAAGACTATATAATTGTAAAACAAAACGATATTCTAGCAATAGCAGAATAATCGCCCAATAGGGACGCCCCTTTTTGGGCGAAACAAACTTTTAGAAAAAATAATTTTCGCCCAAGGAAGGCTGTCCCTAATGGGTGAAAAAAGAAAGGAATTAATTTTGAGTAAATAAAATTAATTATGTGAAAATATGGAAGAGAAAAAGAAAGTAACAATTTTATATACAAATTGGAAAGGTGAAACAAAATATAGAAATATTATACCAATGTCGGTTGAGTTTAAAGCCACACAATGGCATCCAGAAGAACAATGGATATTAAATGCAATGGACGTCGATAAAAATGCGCAAAGGGCTTTTGCAATTAAGGATATAAAAGAATGGAAAGTAAATTAAATTGATTTTGAGGAGGAATTTAAAATGTCAAAAGAAATTAAATTTGGAGAAGATGCAAGAAAATCTTTATTAGATGGTGTAAATAAATTAGCAGATACAGTTAAGGTAACACTTGGACCAAAAGGAAGAAATGTTGTACTAGATAAAAAATTTGGTGCACCACTTATCACAAATGATGGTGTTACAATAGCTAAAGAAATTGAATTAGATGACCCATTCGAGAATATGGGAGCAAGACTTGTTAAAGAAGTATCTACAAAAACAAATGATGTTGCAGGTGATGGTACTACAACAGCAACAGTTTTAGCGCAAAGTATGATTAAAGAAGGTGTCAAAAATGTAGCTGCCGGTGGAGATCCAATGGCAATAAAAAGAGGTATTTCTAAAACAGTTGATAAAGCTGTAGAAGAACTTAAAAAAGTAAGCTCAAAAGTCGCTGGAAAAGAAGATATAGCAAGAGTTGCAAGCATATCTGCAAACGATAGAGAAATTGGTGAATTAATTTCAGAAGCCATGGAAAAAGTTACAAAAGATGGTGTCATAACAATTGAAGAATCTAAAACATCAAATACAGAACTTAACATAGTTGAAGGAATGGAATTTGACAAAGGATATGTTTCTCCATACATGGTAACAGATACAGAGAAAATGGAAGCCGTTGTTGACAATCCATATATATTAATAACAGATAAAAAAATAAGCAATATTCAAGAAATATTACCATTACTAGAAACATTAATGCAACAATCTGGAAAACTAGTAATAATCTGTGATGATATAGAGCAAGAAGCATTGTCAACATTAATCTTGAACAAATTAAGAGGTGTAATAAATGTTTTAGCTGTTAAAGCTCCTGGATATGGAGACAAGAGAAAAGCTATGTTACAAGACATTGCAACATTAACAGGCGGAGAAGTTATAACATCAGATTTAGGATTAGAATTAAAAGACACAACAGTTGCTCAATTAGGTAGAGCAAAACAAATAAAGGCAGACAAAGAACGTACAATTATAGTTGATGGAAGCGGAGACAAGAACGCAATAGCAGAAAGAGTTGCACAATTAAGAGCTCAAATTGAAGAAGAAAAGAGTTCTTATGAAAAAGAACAATTACAAGAACGTTTAGCAAAACTTGCTGGAGGAGTTGCTGTAATTGGTGTTGGTGCTGCAACAGAAGTTGAAATGAAAGACAAAAAATTAAGAATTGAAGACGCATTATCTGCAACAAGAGCAGCAGTTGAAGAAGGTATAGTTGCAGGTGGTGGAACAGCATTTATAAACATTTTACCAGAAGTAGAAAAATTTGTAGAAAGCCTACCACAAGAAGAAAAATTAGGTGGTAAAATAGTAACAAGAGCACTACAAGAGCCAGTAAGACAAATTGCAATAAATGCAGGACTTGAGCCAGCAGTTATTCTAGAAAAAGTAAAAGCATCACCAGCAGGAGTCGGATTCGATGCTGGAAAAGAAGAATATGTAGATATGAAGAAAGCAGGAATTGTAGACCCTACAAAAGTTTCAAGAAGTGCACTTCAAAATGCTGCATCAGTAGCTTCTATGATATTAACAACAGAAAGTATAGTAACAGACAAGAAAGAACCAAAGGCTTGTGGATGTGGAGACCATAATGACGGCGCTGGAGACATGGGCGGAATGTATTAGAAGTGAAATTGCATAAATAATAGTATGAAAGAAAATTCTGAAAAATTTTACTACGAGTTGAGTACTTTTTAGTAAAGTGAAAAATCTTTAGAAAAATGAAAACTATATATTTAAAAATAGAGTAAATAATGCTATAATAAAAGGCACAGGAATGATATTGTAAAAATATTATTCTTGTGTCTTTAAATAATTTTAATAAATGCGAGCATGCTGGAATTGGTAGACAGGCACGTCTCAGAAGCGTGTGCCTTATGGCGTATGAGTTCAAATCTCATTGTTCGCACCAATTTTTATTAAAACATTAAAAAATATGAAATAACAAATGACTTCAATTTCACTATTTTCAAGGGATGGAAGGAATACTAAAAAAATATCAAAAAAATTTGAAAAAAATTTTGAAATATGTATTGACAAATTTAAGTATTTTTAGTATACTAAGGAAGTCGAGAGAAATGGTCGCTTAGCTCAGCTGGGAGAGCATCTGCCTTACAAGCAGGGGGTCATAGGTTCGAGCCCTATAGCGACCACCATTTCTTTATAAGAAAATTTAGAATTATCTAAATTTTTTTATTTACGGCCTGGTAGTTCAGTTGGTTAGAACGCTAGCCTGTCACGCTAGAGGTCGACGGTTCGAGCCCGTTCCAGGTCGCCATTTTTTTGCCTTGATAGCTCAGTCGGTAGAGCAAAGGACTGAAAATCCTCGTGTCTATGAAAATGAGCACTCATATAGATATAAAATCGTGTAAAAATAACACGGCTTCATAGCTCAGTTGGTAGAGCAGGAGACTGAAAATCTCCGTGTCAGTGGTTCGATTCCACTTGAAGCCACCATAAAGTTTTTACACGATTTTTTTTGTGTCAAAAATCATTTAAAATCATTAAAGAACATTAAAAATCATGTAGAATATCAAAATTAGGGTATATATTAGGGTATTAACTAGGGCAAATATATAGATTAAAAATAAATAAAGGTGTAAAATATATAATAGAAAATGTATTATTGGATTTAATACATTTTTTATTTTTTCCAATAGTATAAAATGCTATTGGTCTTTTTTTTTGGGGAGGTAAAAATGATTGAAGTAAATGAATTAGAAAATATAATAAGATTTAATAACGAAATTGTAAAACAAAATATTACAAAGAAAATTCAAGTGTTGAGCAAAAAAATAATTGATTATAATCAATTATTGAGAGATATAACATTATCGGAGAATGTAATTAATAGTCATAAAAATATATTAAAACAGGACAATCAAATGGAAAAATTATATTTTGAAAATACTTATACATTGTTACAACTAAGAAGCAAAATTTATAAAAATAGAGAAAAATATATTTTAAAACTAAATGAAGTTTTAAGAAAAATTGTAACTATTGAAGGTTTAAGAGAAATTTTTAAAATAAAAGGAAGAATAAAGGAAAATGAAATAAAGTTACTTTTAAATGATATACAAAATAGTTTGACAATTATGTATTTTGAGGACGATGAAAAAATATCTAATTTTATATTTGCATATATTAAAAAATTTATAGGATAGAGGAACCTTATAATGAATGAAGAACACAAAGCAAATTACTATGCAATGATACCAGCATATATAAGATATAATAATCAATTAAAATTTGCTGAAAGGCTAATGTATGGAGAAATAACAGCATTAAGTAATAAGGAAGGATATTGTTTTGCGAGTAATAGATATTTTGCTAATTTATATGGAGTTAGTCAAAGCACAATATCAAGGTGGATTTCTCATTTAGCAGAATTAAATAGTATAAAGGTTGAAGTTATAAGAAATGAAAAAAAAGAAATCATTGAAAGAAGAATATATTTAACGGATACCCCCTATGTGCAAAATTGCGTATACCCCTATATGCAAAAAAATCAACAGCCTATACGCAAAATGAGCAAAGATAATATTATAAATATTAATATGTTAGATAGTTTATATAATTATATTATAAATAAAGAGAAAAAAATTCCAAAAGAATTTCAAGGGTATGAAAATCAAATATTAGACGTTTTAGATAAGTATGAAATGATATATCCTATTGAACTGCTAAATCGTATGTCAGAGGACAATATAGAGAAAATAAAGGTAATTAGTTATGCACTTGCATTAACAGTAAAAGATCATGTTGATTATTTATTATACAAAATGAGCAGAGAGAAAATATTAAGTTTATACATTGAATGTAAAAATAGAGAAAAAGAAAATGAAAATACAGAAAATCAAATAATGAGTTTTACAAATTATTTTTATAAAAGCTTAAAAGGTCAGCTATTAAATAGCAAAGGGCCTTATTTTTTTGAACCTAAAATAGAAGAAAATGAAGAAGGAGAGGAAATATAAATGAGAAATGCAAGATTAAATTTTATTGATGAAACATTTGGAGAAGACGTGGAATGCTTAATTATTTGGGATGATGAGGAATTTATTATTATTACTATTCAAAATGAAAGCATTTCTATAAAGAAATATAAAGACATAAAAGAATTTATTAAAGAATCAATAACAAATAAAAGCGAACTAGATTTTTTAAGAAATTTAGTAGTGGAACAAGAAAAAGATTTAGAGAAATTGGAGGATAAATTAAAATGGAAAATAAAACAAGAAAAACATTAAATTTTGACGGAGATAAACTGTTTTTAGAGGTATCTCAATATAGAAGTAATATGAATTTAGCAATTGTAGCTTATACCGAAGAAGAACCTTATGGAGATATAACGATAAATTTACCAGGAATGTGGCTTGAAGATAATGAAGGATTTATAAATTCATATACTAAAAGTGGCGGACTTGAGAAAGCACTAATTGAAAAAGGAATTATAAAAGAAGTTCAAGGAACACGCAAGTATAATTATGGAGAATATGATTTAGTTACTTTTGATTTAGAAAAATTGAAGGAATACGATCCAGAGGGTGTAGAAAAATATGAGCAATATATTGGAGAAGAAATAGAAGAAGAATAAGAAAAAATTAAGATATACAAAAGAGAAGAGGAGAACTAAAGAAAATGCAAGAGGTTAGTAATATAGTTAATTTTAGCGGTGGGAAAGATAGCACTGCTATGTTAATAAGAATGCTAGAAGAAAATATGAGAGTTGATGAGATAATATTTTGTAAAGTAATGGCAACAAAAGAAATCGGAGCAGAATTGCCAGAAATGTATGAATATATTGAGAAAATTAGAAAATATATTAAACTAAAATATAATAAAGAAATAACTATATTAGAACAAGATAAAACATTTGAAGATTATTTTTATACCAAGAAGGTAAGAGGAAAAAGAATAGGCGAAGTTTATGGATTTCCATCTGTACTGCATTCATGGTGTAATACTAGATTAAAAGTAAATGTAATAAATGAATATTTAAAGAAAAAAGGAAAATATATTAGTTATATTGGAATTGCAGCAGATGAACCTAAAAGACTGAAAAGATTGAAAGAAAATGAGTGTTCTATGCTTGAAAAATGGAATATGACAGAGCAAGATTGCCTTGAATTTCTGAAAAGAAGAAATTTAGAAAATCCACTTTATGAAAATCATAAAAGATTAGGGTGTTGGTTTTGCCCTAAACAAAGAATAGAAACATTAAAAATTTTAAAAAATGAATATCCAAAATTATGGGAGAAACTTTTGCAATGGCAAAAAGATTCTCCTTTTCCTTTTAGGATGGAAACAACGATATATGATTTGGATAGAAGATTTACAAATGAAAAATAATAAAGGAAGTACAGAAGATGAAAGTTGATATATATAATACAGATAAAAAGTATAATGTTATTTATGCAGATCCCCCATGGCACTATAATACTTGGAAAAATGGAATGGGAACAGCGGAAAAACATTATCCAACAATGAAAATTGAAGAAATATTGGAAATGAAAGACACTATTCAGAAAATATCTGAAAAAGATTGTGTCCTTTTTTTATGGGTTACTTTTCCCTGTTTATTAGATGGACTAAAAACAATGAAAGAATGGGGATTTAAGTATAAAACTTGTGGATTTACTTGGGTAAAGAGATATCCAAAATGTGATAAATGGGTGTTAGGGTTAGGACATTGGACTAGGTCTAATGCGGAATTGTGTTTGATTGGAACTAAAGGGACAATTCATCGAAAATCAAAAAAAGTACAGCAAGTAGTTGATACACATAGGGAAGAACATAGTAAAAAACCAGCTATTGTAAGAGAAAGAATAGTTGAACTTGTTGGAGATTTACCACGAATAGAACTATTTGCAAGGCAAACTGTTGATGGTTGGGACTGCTGGGGAAATGAAGTATAAAAGAAATAACAAAAGATAAAGAGGAGAATAAAAAATGATAAATTTATATAATGCAGATTGTTTTGAAAAAATGAAAGAGATTTCAGATAAAAGTATTGATATGATTTTATGTGATTTACCTTATGGGGTTACAAAATGTGAATGGGATAAGAAAATAGATTTAAAAAAGTTGTGGAATAATTATGAGCGAGTTATAAAAGATAATGGAGTAATATGTTTATTTGCTCAAACCAAATTTTATTATGAGTTAGTGGATAGCAATCCGAAGTTATTTAGATATGATCTTATATGGGATAAAGTTTTAGTAAGTGGATTTTTAAATGCTAATAGACAACCGTTAAGAAGACATGAACAAATTGCAGTATTTTATAAAAAACAACCTAAATATAATCCGCAAATGGGGGAAGGACAACCTTTACATGGAAAAGGAAAAGTATCAACAAAAATAAAAAAGAGTAATGTGTATGGAAAATATAATAACTTATCAGATGACAGAAAAGGAACGACTGAAAAATATCCGACAAGCATATTGAAAGTTCCAAGACTAAATTCAAGTAAAATGTTATATCCAACAGAAAAGCCAATAGAACTACTGGAATATTTAATTAAGACATATACAGATGAAGGAGAAGTAGTTTTAGATAATTGTATGGGAAGTGGAACTACAGGAGTTGCTTGTAAAAACACAAATAGAAGCTTTATAGGAATTGAAATAAATAAAAATGCGTTTGAAATAGCAAAGAAAAGATTAAATTTTAAGGAGAATTGTGTATGAGTAGTCAAGAAAAAGAAAGTTATAAAGATTATTTAGTAAGAACAGTAACACAAGAAATTGGAAATATTTTTAATCAAAAGATGGATGAAGCAAGAAGGGAACTTAAAGATATTAATTATAAACTTGCTTTAGAGAATACAGAAGAAATATTGAAAAATTATAAAAAATTAAAGGATCATATAACTATGACTGATGAAGAAAAAAAGGAGCTGTTAGGAGAAACACAAGAATATCATGACAAGCAAATAGAAAGTATAATGACTGGTTTGTTTTCAGAAAATGAATTATACCTAGAAAGTTTGTTAAAGAATCGTTGCAAAACAAAGATGTTTTTAGATTTTATAGATGGAATATTACAAGCTTATTTAAAAAACAAAAGTGATGACAAAATTGAAAAAAGAAAGAAAATTATATTAAAAGAATTATATATGAAAGGGAGAAAACAGTCAGAATTTATATATGAATTTTATGAAGTTGATAGAACTTTTTATACAGATAAGGACAAGTTGATAAAAGACCTTGCTCCTTATTTTTTTGGAATAAAAGGAATCAATATATAAAGCTCTGAACAATAAAGTTCAAAGGCAGGATAGCGATACAGAAGGTATCGCTTATATACATAGAAAAACAAGTTTTCTAGTTCTCTGTAATTCGTAAAAAGATACAGAGAAAGTACAGAAGTCATTTATTCAGAAGATAAGTTAAATCCAATGGAGGAAAGAAAATATGGGAAGAAAAAATAAAAGGAAGAAACCTAATATAACGAAATATTTGTGCATTTATGGTCGACTGGCAAGAAAAAATAATTCAGTAGCATATTGTAAATTACATAAATGTTATTTAGAGCCAAAAGATATTGCAGAGAAAAAATGTAATTATAAAAGATGCAAACATAAGCAGGAACTGTAATAAATTGGAGGAAGATACAAATGGAAACTAATCAATTACTAATAAACTATTATAAAAAAGAAGAAATTAAAAAAGCAAAGCAAAGACAAATGGAAGGATTGTCAAATAATGAAATAATAAATTTAGCAAATAAAACTTACATAACTGAAGAAGAAATAAAACAGTTGTTGGGGATAGAAAATGAGGAAAAAAGTATAAATGATGAAAGTGATTTTATTATTGAAGATGAAGAAATAGAAAACAATAAAATAGTTATGATTAATGAGAAAAATCTAGAAAATTATCCTAATCAGCCATTTAGTTTGTATGAAGGCGATAAGAAAAAAGAGATGATTGAAAGCATAAAGTTAAATGGAATTATGCAACCACTAATAGTAAGACCATTAAGCAATGGAAAGTATCAAATATTAGCAGGTCATAATCGTAGGATGTGTGCTAAGGAAATTGGAATAAATGAATTGCCTTGTATAATAAAAACTAACTTAAGCGAAGATGAAGCCAAAATTTATTTAATAGATACAAATTTATGCACAAGAGATAATATATCTCCAATTGAAAAAGCTAAAGCATATAGAATTAAGTATGATACATATAAGAAAAGAAAAATACAAACATCTGTAATAGAAGAAATAAAGAGAGATAATAATGGATTAAGAGCAGAATTAGCCAGAGAAGAAAAAACAAGTAATGGCACAATTCAAAGATATTTAAGATTAACATATTTAATACCAGAGCTCCAAGAATTAATAGAACAAGGAAAATTAAGTATTAACTTAGGAGAAAAAATTAGTTTTATTCCAAATGAAGAGCAGAAGGTATTAAATGAAATGATTTTAAATAAAGAAATAAAGTTAAATGAAAAACTGATAAGGAAAATAAGAAATACATTAGCTATAAAAAAATTGGATAAACCAGGTCAACATTTATCAAAAGAAGAAATAATAGATGTAATAGGAGATAAATCAAAAATAAAACTAGATATTATTGAAAACATTACTATTACATTTAGTAAAGAAGAAGTTATGAAATATTTCAGGGATTACAAATATGAAAGTGAAATTAAGGCATATATAGTAAAAAAATTAGAAAATACTTAGGTGGGATTTCTGTATTTTCTCTGTATATTTTTGTAAATTACAGAGAACTAGAAAACTTGTTTTTCTATGTATATAAGCAATACTCTCTGTATTGCTATCCTGCCTTTAAAGTTTTTATATATAGAATAAATTTTATAAGGAGAATTAGATAGTATGAGTAATAAAGAAATAGAAATTAAAAAAATATATGTCAATTCAAAAGAACAATTTGAAAAATTATATAATTCTAATGCTTTGACATTATTAGGATTAGATGATACAGAAAAAAATTTGCATAGTTTTGCAAAATGGATAAAAAATTTATCAGAAGTATCTAATCCTTTAAATATGTATATCATAAAAGGAAAACAAATGAATGAACAATATGGATTAAGTGGAAAAAATAAATATCAAGATGAGCTTAGAATAGTTTGTGTAGATCTGGAAGATATAAAACAGGTAGATAAAATAATAATGCCACGTTTTGCAATTAATGGAAGATGGTTTAATGATGTTGTAGATAATGATGTATATAGAGAGGGTAGAGAAGGAATAAAGCCCAAATGTGCTTTAATAGGCGAAAATGGAAATATATTTAACTTGATAGGGATTGCATCAAGAACATTAGAAAAAAGCAATATGAAAGAAAAAGCCAAAGAAATGAGAGATAGAATAACATCAAGTAATAGTTATGATGAGGCACTAAGCATTATTGGAGAATATGTAGAAATTACTGATCAAAGTAGTTTAGATGAAGAAGAATATGAGTAAATTTTATGAAAGGAAAGCAAATGGAAGAAAAACAAAAAATTAACAGAAAAACAAAAAGTGAAAAAATATTTGCAGTTATTCCAAAGGATTTAAAAGAAAGAGTAATTAGATATAAAGCAAAAACCAATATGAGTGAAAGTGAAATTGTAAATGTTGCGTTAAATGAATTTTTTAAAGTAAAAATATTAAAAGATGATATGGACGATATTGCCGAATTAATGGGAAAAGCAATAGATAGTAAGTTGGGCAAAAAGTTTGAAAGAATGATAATGCTAATTGCAAAAGCTGGTAAATCATCTTATGCATCATTGTTTTTACAAGCGTATTTTTTATCTAAAGTGTGTGAAACAGAAGAAAGTAAAGAATTCTTAAAAGAAAAAATAGAATTAGCAAATAAATTAGCTTATGGAGTTATAAAAAATAAATTTTTAGACGAAGACATTAGACAAATGATACCAGATGATTTAGATTTTGATAATATGGAGCAGTAACAATGGATATTGATAGGTTTAAAGGTGGAATAATATTTAATTGGATGAACAAAAATGAAATATATAATAAATATAATGGATTTGGAAAAAAGCAAAATGTTCAATCATATATAGATAAATTGCACGTAGACTATATTGCAACTAGAAAAGGTGTAGATAAAAGTATTAATACACATGGATTATTTGGTAATATATTAGGTACGGATAATGTGGAAATATTAGAGTTAGAGGACATAAAAAAATACATTCAAGGAAAATCAAATGAAAATATAGATATATTTAAAACAGTAATATCTTTAAGAGAAGAAGATGCTATGCAATATGGATTTTTAAATCAAAAAGCTTGGAAAAATTTACTACAAGAGAGAACTTTTGAAATTGCAAGAGCTTTTAAAATTCCTATTAATGATATGGAATGGGTTGCTGCATTTCATGCTAAAAAAGGACAACCACATTGTCATTTAGTAGTATGGAATAAAAATCAAGATTTGTCAGTTAAGAGAAAACCATATATTTTTTATAATGATATGAGAAAAGTAATTGCTAAAGGTGTATATAAGGAAGAATTAGAGGCAGAGTATAATATTAAAGATATTTCTAAAAAAGAATTGGGAAAACTATCACAAAAAGAATTTGAAAAATTAAAAGAAAATATGAAAGAACTCTATAATAATAAAGAATTAGTTATAAGAGCAATTGAAACTGAAAAAACAGAAAATATTATCAATGAAACATTAGATAATATGAAGATTGGGCAGAAATTATATATAGCTAATAAAACAGATTCAGATAATTATACAGAAATCTTAAAGAAAAATGAAACAAATTATGAATTTAAAAATATTGGAGATAAAGCAATATTATATAAAGATAATACATATTTAGAGGCTGTTTCATTTTTAAGTAAGTTTAATAAATTAATAGTAATAGAAGATAAGAAAAGTTTAGAAAAATTTATAAAAGATGTCAAAAATGAAGAAAAAAGTATAGATGATGAACTAAAAGAGATTATGCCAAGCAGTTTTAATATTCCGATACTGACAAGTGAAATAAAAAGCGAAAATTTAGAACAGATAGTGAATAAAATTGCAAAATTGGAAAAAGTTTCTGATTCATTCAAAAAAGGGTATATATATAAATACCAAGAGCCAGAATGTAAAAGAATAATCAATGAAATTTCAACATTATTAATCAATTGCAACGAAGAATGCAAAGAAAAGTTTAACAACTATGTAAATACTTGTATAAGAATAGATAAGATATTACAAAAAGTAAATACATATAAAGACTATGAAAATATAAAGAATAAAGCAAAAACAGAAATGATTAGAAAAGTAGGAAATCAATTATTGAAAACTATAAAAGAATGCAAAAAGGAAAACTATATAAAGAAAAGTCAAGAATGGAAAGAACAAAGGGAATATTGGTTGAAAAAGGAACAAGAATACGAAGAAAATCAAGGAAAATATGAAGCTAGACAGGAATTATATGAAAAACAATTACAGGAAATTAATATTAGAAATTTAGCAAAAGATGTGTATAGGATATTAGCAGAAGAAAATATATCTAAAAATCAGACTTTGAAAAGAATAACCAAAACATTTGGGGATTTATCTAAAAGAGAAATAAAGGAAATAATGCGTAAAAATAAGGATGCAGGATTTGACTGGTATCATGAGATGTAGTATTGATAAAATTATGATTTATGTTATAATGTGGATAAAACAACAAATAGTAATTTGTTGAGGAGGTGATAGAATGAAAAACAATAAATGGAGAATGTTTCAAATAATTCAGCTTATCTTGTTTTTAGGCATTAGTGTATTTTTATTTTTTAGAAAAGTCGATGGAAGTGGAGCAGAAAATACAGCAGATGTAAAATTAATAAGTTTGGCTATATGGCTAGGATTTTATCTATTTGTTTTAGCTATTGAATATGGAATACGCTTTTTAACAAGAATAGGTAAAAAATAATCACAAATTACAATTTTTAAAGCAGATAGTTAATTGATAATTATCTGCTTTTAGAATAGAAAAAATAGATTTGGAAAAAGAATCAAGAAAACTCTTAATATAGAAATAAAAGATATAATAACTATAAATTTATATAGTTATAGTACATATAAAATAAATTAAATTTTTAGAAAGGCAAATCAAAAGTGGTTTGTCTTTTTTATATGCAAAAGAAAAGGAGAAAAAATATGGGAATAGTAGACAAAGTAAGAGCTAAATTGATAAAAAAGAAAGAAATAGGTTTTGAGGAAAATACAGGACAATCAGAACCACCAGAAAAGTTTGAAATTATTTTTAGAAATAAAGATATTTATGCTATTCATTGTATAGAAAGAAAATATCCATTTATAGTTATAAAAAATGATTTTTTTCCAACAGGAATTGATTTGGATTTTATTGATATGAATAAAGATCAATTTGACTATTATGAAAGTTTTTTTACATTTTCATCGATGATGAATAAAATAATTGAATTAGAAAAGATACAGGAGAATCAAAGCAAAACAGAAAATGATTATTTAATTGAATACATGGAAAAAAGTAATGATATAGGATACAAAAAAATAATTGAACAAATGAAAGTATTTAAAATGCAGAAGAAACAATACAATGCAATTATAGATAATGTAAAAGAAGAAATTAAAGATAAAATATCTGAGTTATATGAAAAATATAAAGACACAAATATTAATTTAGATACAAATAGAAATTATGATGAAATAAAAGCAGAGTTAATAAGCATTACAGAATTCTTTGAAAGGTATAATTATAAATTTTATAGAGAAATACAATATAAAGAAGGGTGCATTTCTCATTGTGGTTATCCAGATTATATGTGGCAATCTGGAGCAGAGCGGAACATATATAAGATTAGTTCCAATTCCTAATACAACCAATAGTATATTTGAATATAACCAATATGTTGGAGAGCCAGAGATAGATAGCTATCAAATAAAATATGCAATAGTTTCTGAAAAGGAAAGACAGACAATACTAAATCATTGGAACCAATTTCAGCTTGAAAATGAAATACAATTTGAAAAAGACTATATGGCATCAATTGCAGCACGAAGAAAATATGAACAAGAAAAAAATGAGGAAGAGGAGGAAGAGTAAAAATGAATAGATATGCAGAATTGAGAGAGAAACACCAAAAGGAGTTTGATAAATTTCCTATGAAATTTGCTTTTAGTGATAAACAATTTAAAGAGGCAATGGAATCACTTGGATTAACTGAAAATGATACAGACAAAATAATAGGTATAGGAGCAGGAGGCTTTATTAGAAAATCAGATTTAAAAGCATATACAGAAATGTGCCAGAGAACAGAAAAAGAAATGCAAGAAGCAATAGACAATGATAAGACAGGAGAAGGCTTTATCAAAGAAATGTTTAAATATGAACTTGCAAATCACGAATATTGTATAACATATGAATTAGATGATACTTTAGATGCACTAGGACTAACAATAGAAGAAATAAATAACAATCAAGCATTAAAACATGGACTAGAACTGGCAAGAAAAGAATATTTAAAATCGTATGAAAGAGAAGATGATGAAGAAGAGTACGAAGAAGAATAATTAAAATTATTTCAAAAAGTTTTCAAAATATGTTCATTGACGTATTAAATAGTGTGAGTTATTATTTTAGTATGCAAAAAAATATATAGATATTTGGGAAAAGGAACTAATGCCTTTTCTCTTTTTTGCATTAATGAGAGGAACAAAAGATAAATGAAAAATAATAAACTAAAGACAAAAATTATAAGTTTAATAATAGCCTTTGTAATAGCTGTTATATTATCTGGAATTATATCAATGATATTACACTTAATTTTTACAAAAGTGCCAGAAGAAATATTGAATATTACTCCAGCAAAAATATTAAAAAGTCTAATGGAAAATAAAGAACATTTTGAAATGTTTATATTAACAATTATTTCATTCATGTTATTTGCATTACTTACAATATTTAAAGTTTTTGATTTAAAAGATTATAAGGCAAAGAACTATAAAGTAACAAATAACATAGAAATACCATTGCCAGTTGGAGAAAGTCAAAATCAACAAGGTTCTGCTTGGTGGCTACCAGAGAAAGAATATTCTAAAGTATTCGGAGTAAATAGATTAGATCCTAAAAATCCAGAGATAGAAAAAATAATAAAAGTTGTAAATAAAGAAAAAAGTTATATAGAAAGTAATAAAGATTATAAAGAAAGTAAAGAAAAAATCAATCCAATATTTGAAAGTGGAGGACTTATACTAGGAAAGAAAGATAAATTAATATGCACACCATATTTAAAAACGATTAAAGGAAAAATAAAAATACCATTATTGAATATTAGAAAAGTTGAAGATATTTATTATATAAAAGATGATTTACATAGTTTAACAGTACGGAGCCACTAGATCTGGAAAAACAAGAAATTTAGTTTTAGAAACAATAATCAATATAGGAATGTCGAAAGAACCACAAAATATGATAATTTCAGACCCTAAAGGAGAATTGTACCAATATACAGCAAAAACATTAGAGAGATTAGGATATAAGGTATATACATTAGATTTCAAAACACCATTAAAAAGTTCTAAATATAATTTTTTACAGCCTGTAATAGAGGCATTTTCAAATCAAGATATTCCAAAGGCAGTAAATTATTGTTCAGATATAGTAGAAAGTTTAGTTGGAGAAGTTGGAAACAGAGAAGCAATATGGATTAATGGAGAAAAATCAGTTGAAAAAGCTGGAATTATGTCAGTTGTTATGGGAAATAAAGAACATAAAGAATATCAAAATTTACCTAATGCTTACAATTTTATTTCAAAAATGTGTGCAGAACAAAGTGATAAAACAATGTTAATGGATACATATTTAGATACATTACCAGAAGACCATCCAGCAGTAGCAAGTTTTGCAGCAGCAAGAATTGCACCAAGTAAAACTCGTGCTAGTTTTTTTACATCAGCATTAGCAACATTAAGTATTTTTATGGATAGTTATGTAGCAAGTATGATTAGTGAATCTGAAATTGACCTAAATAAATTCAATGAAGAAAAATCAGTATTATATATGATTTTGCCAGATGAAAAAACAACCTTTTATTCGTTATGTAGTTTATTTGTAAATCAAGTATATACAAAATTGGTAGAGTTAGCAGATAACAAAGGCGGAAGATTAAAAATAAAAACTAATTTTATTCTCGATGAATTTGGAAACTTTAGTGCAATACCTAATTTTCGGAGGTTTCTTAACAGTTGGTGGTGGAAGACGGAATAAGATTTAATTTATTTATTCAGAGTTTTAGTCAGTTAAATGAAAAATATGGGGATAATACAGCTCAAAATATTTTAGATAACTGTTATGTATGGAATTATTTAAAGACAAGTAATGAAGTTACTGCGGAAAAAATTTCAAAAAAGTTGCGGAAGTTATACTACAACAAGTTGGAGTGAAAGCAATTCATCATCTGGTGGTCCAGTAAACAAATCAAATTCGATGAATTTAATACAAAGACCATTATTAACAACAGATGAAATACTGAGAATAGAAAGACCATATTTGTTAGTAATGTGCAGTGGATTATCTCCAGCAATGACATATTCGCCAGATTTAAGTAAATGGAGATTTAATGAAATTTTAGGATTAGGAAACAAGAACTGGAATACAAAAGTAAGAGAATATAGAGAAAACCACAGAAAAATTAGAAAAATAAAACCATTACAATTATGGAATATAGCAGAACAGACAAAAGAATTTAAGGAAATAATGGAGCGAAAAGAAATGAACGAAGAAAAGGAAAGAAGAATGAAGAGTATAAATTTTAAAAGTAAATTATAATGGAGGATTTGAAAATGAAAAAACTAAAGAAAACGATTTTAAGAATTATGCCTATATTTTTTATGTATGCAACCAAAGTAAATGCAGCCGATGTTGTATCAGAAGTACAAGGTGGAGGGAGTATTCAAAGTAGCAAATTAGGACAAGGATTATTAAATATAGTAAGAGATATTACAGGAACCATGCAATGGATTTTACCGATTACAGGAGTATGTTTTATATTATTTTATGTATTTAAAATAATGACTGGAGATGAACAAGACCAACAAAGATACAAAAAATCAATTATAAAGGTCTTAGTTTGTATTGTAATAGGATTATTAGCAGTAACAATAGTAAATCTTATTTCAAGATATTTTTAAACGGAGGTAAAAGTATATGAAAGATACAGAAAAGTTAGAAAAAAGACTTGAAGAACTACAGAAGGAAAGAAATGAAAAATTAAAAAAAGATAAACAGATAGTAGAAGAAATGATGACCAATGAACAAAAAAGATTACAGTCAGAAAAAGAAAGAAAAAAATTAAAAGATGAAGAGGGAAAAATACAGGCAAATTTTTCAGATAAACTTGGTATGAATATATCTCAAAGTAAAAAGTTATTAGGCTTTATAAAAAGGTATGTATTAATTGGAATCGTAACAGGAGTACCAGGAATAGCTTTAAGTTATTTATGGGATAAATGGCAAGAAAATAAAATGCTAAAAGATTTGTATGACAAGAATATAGAAAAAGTAGCTAATCCTAATAATAAAGAACTTGCAAAAGAATATGAAATTTTAAGAAGAAAATTTTATAAAGCTTATGATATAGATAAAATTGAAAGATTAGTAGAT
Source organism: uncultured Clostridia bacterium (assembly GCA_934119935.1). Classification (GTDB taxonomy): domain Bacteria; phylum Bacillota; class Clostridia; order TANB77; family CAG-508; genus CAG-245. The sequence goes on from CAKOSX010000001.1 coordinate 151,031, forward strand.
ACATCAGAAGAAATTAAACAATTAAAAAATGATAAGAAAATGTTAGAAAAATTGAATGAAGAAATAAAGAAATATAGTAATGAATATGAAAAGAACTTAGATATTTATATAGAAAATCAGATTATTAGTGAAACAAAGCAAACGGAGAAAGTAACAGAAGATGAAGAAGAATTAGAAATACGGAGAAAAAATTTCTACCAAATAGAAGGAGAGTAATAAAGTGGCAGCTCTAATCGCAACTATAATAGTATATTTGTTAGGATGGATTTCAGAAGCAATATTAAGTTGGCTATCAGGTGTTTATACATCAATGTTTTATTTAGCATTTGCTATTGAAATTTCATTTAGAGATATAGCAACAAATTTTAGTGTATCAGGACTATACAATGCAATTTATATTGCTGCAATAGCAGTTTTAATAATGTTTTTTGTAAAGAAAATGATAGAAACATATATGACATGGACAAATCGGAGATCCAGAAGACAACCCACTTAATGTTTTGATAGGTTTTATGAAAGCATTGATTGTGATGGTTTGTTTTGGATTTATATATACTCAATTTGTAAACATATTTTATGGAATATATAATAATTTACTTGTTGGAATGACAGGAAGTTTAGATGCAGTTGTTCCAGAATATAAAAATTTAGGACTTAATGTATTTGGAGCATTTTTGTATTTAGTAATAGCGGTGCAATTAGCATTATTATATTTTCAGTTCTTAACAAGGGGATTTGAAATGCTTATTTTAAGGTTAGGAATACCATTTGCTTGTATTGGATTACTAAATGCTAATCAAGGAGCCTTTAAAGGATATATACAAAAATTTATAAATAATGCTTTTACTATAATTATACAACTTTTGCTAGTGCAATTTTCTATTTTGTTATTAAATGGTGGACATTTTGTACTTGCTTTTACATCTTCAAGTATAGCATTAAGGACACCACAAATGTTGCAAGAGTTTATGATAAGTAGTGGTGGAGGAAGTACGAGTGGAAAAGTAAATACAGTAAGTAGAGTAGTAACAATGTTTAGAAGTGGTGTAAGTAAAGGCAAATAGAAAGGTAGAATATATGGAATTAATATATTACATAACCAATTTTTTAGGTGTATTTGCTGGAATATGTTGTACTGGAATGATTATATTTTCTGTATTCAAAATAATGACTGGCGATGAAACAGAAATGAAGAAATACCAGGTTAGAATAAAAAATGGATTATTAGCTTTAATTTTAATTATTTGCATAGGAACAATTAGGAACACAGTTTTAAAATATTTTCCGTATGTTCAAAGTAGTGAAGCAATAGGAGATTTTTCACAAATTCAAATATCTTTAACAGATGGAGCATTAACTGACACTTATAAGGATGTACAAGGAAGAAGTGTTATTAGAGTTGATGGAAACTATTATGTGAATACAGGAGAAAAACTAATAAACATAGGAGGTTTTTGGGATTCCTATAAAATCTGGTGTTCTGTTTATAAACTATATGACGAGTGTCAAGGTGTAACAAAGGGAGCAATGGCTGATGATATTTATTATTTGTCATGGGAAGGAAAAAAACTAAATGGTGCATCAAAAGGATTTTTAATGCCAGCTAGTGTCAAAGGAACAATAAAAGATGATGACGATTTCAAAGAACTAATGGGAAATTGGTTGACAGAAAAATACCAACAATTTGAATGGATTAGTTAGGAGAATAGAAAAAATGAATGAAGAAAAATACCAAGTTCAAATACCAGCAAATGTAAAGGTTAGAACTGAATTGATGAATGGAATTGGAATAAAAGAACTTGTAATTACAGGAATCGTAGGAATGATTTGCTTAATTATAGATGTTCCAATATATCTAATATCACAAAATTATTTGGTTTGTTTAATATTTTTTGGAATAATAACAGGATTTACATTTTTGGCAGTAATGAAGGATAAAAATAATGGTTGTATTGCTGGATTGATTGCTAATATGTATAAGTACATGAAAGGTCAAAAATTTTATGGATATGTATTAAAGGAGAAAAAAGAAAATGATTAAAGAAATATTTAAGAAAAAGATACCAATATCAGCTAATAGATTTTTAAATATAAAAGATATTCAAGGAAACTTTTTATATACAACGGATGGAAAAGTTTTAGCATATTTAAAAATATACCCTAAAAATTGCAAGTTAATGAGTAAGGAAGAACAAAAAAATCATTCAAATATATTAACGAGAAACTTTGCAAGTGAATTAAAACCCTTTAAATTATATTTTACAAATAGACCAGTAAATTTACAGAAAAATCAAGATTATCAAGCAATGCTAATGGATAAAGAAAAGAATGCTTTAAAATTTAGTTTACAAGGAAAAAGAAGTAGAAGTTTTGGAAATTTATCAGTAAGAGGAAAAGCATTAGAAAGTGAAATATACTTGATAATTTGGGGAGAAAATACAGAGTATGTAGAGCAAGAACTTTTAAAAAGATTAAATGATTTGAAAATGAAATTTACTAATAGTGGTTATAGAACAGAGATTTTAGAAGAAAGACTTATTATTCAATTAGTAAATAGTTATACTAATCCAGATGTTGCATATATAGAAAATCAAAATTATATACAAACTCCGTTAGAGGTAGTTTGAAAAATACAAATGAAAGGATAAGATAATGAGATCAAAAGATATTGAAACAATGCCAGTTAATCAAGAATTACTTGCACTTATTGCACCACAAGGAATAGAAATAAAATCAAATAGAGTTCAGATGGGAGAATTTTTATCAAAAATTCAATATATATCTGGTTATCCATCAAGAGTAAATATAGGATGGTTATTAAGTTTAAAGGATATTCCAAATACAATAGTTAGTTTAGTTGTAACCCCAATAGAAGATGTACAAGGGTTTGTAGAAGGTGTTTCAAAAGGAATTACAACAGATAAAAATACATATAACACCACTCAAAATGAGTTTTTAAGAACACAAGCAGAATATAAAATAGCAAGTGCAGAAACTATGATAAGGGAAATTACAATAGATAACATACCATATATAAATTTATCATTTTTGACTAAAACAAATGGAAATACTGAAAACAATTTTATAGAAAATATGAGAATAGTAAAAAATAAAATTGCAGGAATGGGACTAAAAGCAAGATTGCCAGCTTTTCAACAAGAAATAGCATTAAAACAAGCAAGTCCTTATGATGTTAGTTATGATGAAATTACTGACATATCAAATAAGCAAATGTCTTTGTCAGTATTATTCAAGGGATTGCCTTTTAGTCGGAAGTGGGTTAATAGATGAAAGAGGCTATTATTTAGGTACAGATGAAGATGGTAGAGCAATTATATTAGATACTTTTTTAAAAACATCAGATAGACCTAATTCAAATATAACAATAAGTGGAGCTAGTGGAAGTGGAAAGTCTTATTTAGCAAAAAAAATAATGTTAAATGAGTGGATGAATGGTTGTAAATTTTATGTTTTAGATCCCGAATCGGAGTATAAGTCAATGTGTAAAGAAATTGGTGGAAAATGGATTGATTGTAGTGGTGGAAAAGGAAAAAATGTAGGAAGAATAAATCCATTGCAAGTAAATAAACTACCAAATAATATTGAAGATGATGATGAAGAATATAGTAGTACAAAATCAGCATTAGCATTACATTTAGATTTCTTAACAACATTTTTTACACTATATTTTCCAGAAATAACAAGTTTTCAAATGAGTTTACTTATGGAAACATTAGAAGAGTTATATAGAAAATTTGGAATTGATTATGATACTAATATAGATTTAATACCTAGAAATAAGTTTCCAATAATGAAAGATTTGTATGATTTACTAGAACAAAAAGTTGAAAATGTGGAAACAAAACATAGAGATGAAATTGAAATAGTTAGAAGTATTATAAGAAGTTTAGCAATAGGACATAATGCAGAAATTTTTAATGGATATACAACAATAGAAGAAGATAATGACTTTGTATGTTTAGATATTTATTCATTACAAGGAGCATCAAGTAATATTAAAAGTTGTCAATATTTGAATATGCTTAGATATTGTGAAGATATGGCTTTTAAAAATAGAGAAGAAAAGTGTTATGTAGTATGCGATGAAGCATATTTGTTAATTGATAAAAAAGTTCCACAAGCATTAGAATTTATGAGAAATTTTAGTAAGAGATGTAGAAAATATGAATGTGGTTTAATAACTATTTCACAAAATATTTTAGACTTTTTGGCAGAAGAAATAAAACAATATGGTCAAGCAATATTAGACAATTCAACTTATAAATTTTTCTTTGGAACTGATCGGACAAGACTTAGAAGAAATAGTTAGAATATATAACTTGAACACTGAAGAAAAAACTATATTATCTCAAAAAGATAGAGGTCGTGGACTAATGTTTGTTGGACCAGGTCATAGTTTAATAAATGTAAAAGCAGAAGAATGGGAGAAAGAGTATTTAATAGGTGGTGGAAAATAGATGCCAGATAATAGAAATGAAGTATTGGAGTTAGGAAAAACAGCATTTTCTTTATTATCATTTAAAATTAAAATGATAATAATTGGAGTTGTTGCAATTCTCCTTATTGTTGTTATTTTCCCAGTTGTAGCATTAATGACCTTTTCTTCTGAAAATAATAAAAATATAAATCAAAAGAATGGTGGAAATGATACAGGTAGTTCAATAGTTGTAAATGAAGTAGTAGAAGGACTAAAAAAGTATCAAGGTGCAACATTTCCTATGCCATTTGAAAATTGGAATAGTGAAAAAGATGTTGTAACATCAAAATTTAGTAATAATAGAACTATTATAGTAAATGGACAATTGCAAAGTAGAGCTCATACTGGAATAGATTTAGTTGTAATATCAATATCAGAACCTAAAATATGTGCAGTATCTTCAGGAAAGGTAGTTGTTGCGAAAGCTGGACAAACAGGATATGGAAATTATGTTGTAATAGAGCATAATTCGGAAGACGGAACAACATTTTATACTTTATATGGACACATGAAACAAGGTTCATTAATGGTTGCAGAAGGTACAGATATAAAAGTTGGACAAGTATTAGGAATAATGGGGTCTACAGGAAATAGTACAGGAGCACATCTACATTTTGAAATAAGAATCAATAAAAATAGTAGTAGTAATGCGGTTGATCCATATACATATTTATTTGGAAATTAAGGAGGAGCTTATGAACAATAAGGAAGAATTAAAAAAACAAGTAATTATTTTAAGCTTTATATTGATATTAGTAATTATTGTAGCAATAATATTGAACTTTGGAAAAGATAAAAATATTATCAATAATATAACTACAGATAATAGTATTACAACAGAAGACACGAATATAAATTCAAATGATACAATACTCAATAATTTAAAGGGATTACTGGAAGAACCAACAGAAGAATATGAACAAGATGAAACGCAAGGAACAACAGAAAATAGAATTATAACTCAAAATGGAGAAACGATAATTGTAAGAGAATGATTTTAGAGGTATGAAAATTATGGACGAAATAAAAAAATATAAAAAGTATATTTATATATCAAAAGAAATTCAAGTAGAATTGGAAAACTATTGTCAAGAAAATAATATTACAATAGTTACTAGATTCATAAATGAATATAATTTTGAAAAATTTATGCAGACAGAATTACGAAATTTGAATAGTATTGATTATTTAATTATAGACTTACAAGCAATTGAGAAGTTAACGCAAGAAGATGAGATAGTATCAAAAATTACCCTTATAAGAAAAATGTATAATTTGAGAATAATTATTTTGGCTAAAGGATACAAATTTGGAAATATGTTACTTGGCAAAATATTTAATTTAGGGATTTACAATATTATTACTGCTACAGAAGAAAACAAGTATAAGGAAGAATTAGAAAAAGTATTTAGTCAAGAGGGAATGAGTTTTGGAAATTCTATAAAATATAAATTAGATAATCAAATTATTTCTGTAAATCAAACAACTAAGTTAGTAAAAGAAAATTATATAAGAGTAAAGCAAACAGTAAGTATAGGAGTAGTGGGAACTGAAAAACATATAGGTGCAACTACTTTAGCATTAAACTTGGCTAAATATTTAAGTGAATTAACTAATATTAAGACATGTTATATAGAGAATAATAATCACAATTCTATAATTAATTTAATTGATAATAAAGAATCCATATATGTTGAAAATTCAGATAAAATAACATTTAAAGGTTTAGATATGTTTTTGAAGCCTAAAAATATGTCAGACATATTAACAAACGATTATAATTTTTTTATTTACGATTATGGAGCATTAAATGAAATAAGCGAAGAAGAAAAGATGTCATTTTTAACAAGAGATTTAAAAATTGTGGTTTCTGGAAATAAGATTTGGGAAATTCCTAATTTAATAAAATGTTTTCAAATAATAGGAGAAGATATCAATACATATTTAGTATTTAATTTTGCTAAAGAGAGTGAAAAAGAAACTTTTAGAATAAGTTTGGGAGATTTTTGGAAAGAAAGAGCAATATATTCTGAAAATGTAACAGATCCATTTGAAGTAAAAAACAGATACTTTTTTGAAACTATTTTAAAACCATACTTATTAAATTCTGATATACAAGAAAAGAGGAAAAGATTTAATTGGTTCAAAAGAAAAAATAAGAGGTAATGCTATGAAGAAAAAATCATTATATGATATTGCAATGGAAAGAAAAGATAAGACATCAGACGTGCAAGAACAAATTGTAATTGAGAGAAAAAGGACAATTTTATTAGTAATAGTAGATGTTATTGAAAAAATACTAAAATTATTATTTTATATTGTGTTATTTATTTTTGTAACAATAGGAGCAACAGTTTTGATAAATAGCGAATTACGATGGCAATTAATAAATATGATAAAAACAATTTTATAATGGAGGAAAAATGTTTGAGAATTTATATGAAGAATTAAAAGAAAAAGCAATTAATGAGTATAATGGATATGATGAGTATATGCGTTATTTTTTAGGAAGAGAAAATTATGAACAAGATCCAGTTGTATGGTATTTATTTAATTATATATATGAGTATATAGAAAATGATGAGGCAATGAAAGTAATAATACCTTTGTTTGAAAAAGATTTTCCAGGATACATTGACAATATTATACAGGAAAATTCTAAAAGTTTATATATATTAGAGCATAAAGAGGAATATTTGAAATTAAGTAAATTATTAAGTGATGTTTTTGATGGCAAATTTCAGCTAGAAAATTTGGAAGAATCAAAATTTGATGAAAGAAAAGAAGAAGAAAAAATATGGGAATCTTTGAAATTATTGAATGAAGAATATCAAAATTTAAAGAATAAAAAGTACAATATTAAACAATTGTTTAATGGAGAAAGAAAAAGAGATTTTATAAAACTCAACGAAATATCACAAAAAATAGTAAACCAGAAAAATAATTTAGAACAGATAAAATCAAAAATCAGTTTATTAGATGAAGAATATAATGTCGAAAAAATTGAAATAGATAAAATGAAGAATGAAATTCAAAATATTTCTGATAAATTAAATTTTAATTTTGAAAGTGAAATTGAAAAAATGATTTCAGATAACTATTACTTAGGTACATCTTATAATTTAGAGGGAATTTTATATAATTTTGAAAGCAATAAAGATGAGTATATTGAACAAAATGGAAAGTTAAATAGAGTAAAAGAGTTTATGTCTTTTAAAGATAAAAGTATTACAGAGAATTCTGAAACTAATTGTGAAGATGATGAAGAAGTAATGGAAAATTAAAAAATTGGGGTTAAAGAATGACTAGAAAATTTGCGAAAATGGTTCAAAAAACATTCATTGACATATAAAAAATAATGGATTAGAATTTTAGTATAAAAAATTGTGAGCAAAAGTCAGGTATTATAGCTGGCTTTTTTTCTATGCTCAAGAAAGGAAGAAATATGCCAGATTTATGTAAAAATATAGTAAGAGCACCTAAAGAAGTGCTAGAAGATTTATATGATGGTCAAAAAGTAACATTTGAAAAATTAATACCAATGCCAAAATCATTAAATCTTACAGAAGGAACTATTACAGATACAGCAATAGCTTATGCAATGAGTAAGAAAGCACCAAGTGAATTTACAAGATTGAAGAATGAATTTGAAAAAATAAAAATTAGTTATCATGGGAACTTATGGAATAAATATAAAGAACATTGCACTTGTGAGAATATAGAAAAATTGGAGCAAAGTGCAAAGAGATATATTCCAGGAGATGATGAGAAAAAGCTAGGAATAAAGGGACTATATGAACTAGGAAATTTATATATTGACAATATATTAAAATATGGAAGTGCAACATGGTATGACTGGTGTTGCAAAAATTGGGGAACAAAATGGAATGCAATGGATAGTGAAGGAACACCAGAAGAAGGAGAAATTAGTTTTTTTACAGCTTGGGAAGAACCATTACCAATAATAAAGAAATTGTTTGAAAAACATGAGAATAAAGAAATTGAATGGTACTTTGAAGGAGAAGGTTGTGAATATCATGGAAGATATTATTCAGACGGAAATGGGAAGATAAAGAAAGAATATCATGAAATAAATTATGAGGAAGAACAATAATACAAAAGAAAGTAGGAGGAACAGACAATGGGACAATATTATATTGTTGCAAATATAGATAAAAAGGAATATATGAGATCAAATGGCGGAGTGAAACTTATGGAATGGTCTTATAATAGAAACGATTTGATTTTAAACCTAATGAATAAACTTGCAAACGAATGGAAGGGAGATAGAGTTTATATAGTTGGTGATTATGCTTTGAGTAGTGATAGAATAGACAAAGAAAAGCAACCAGCAGAAAAAGACTATGATTATGACATATTAGAAAAGTTAGAAAAAGAACTAGGTATTTATAATCAAAAAGAAAATGGCTACTATAAAACTTTATATAGCTTTGCAAGTGATAATTTTAAAGAATTAGGAGTAAAAGAATTAAATAAGGAAGAATATAAATATATTTATAATCATAAAAGAAAAGAATTTATTGATTTAAGACATTGCCCATTAGCATGGTTGTATAAAGAAAAACAAAAATATAATGTGGTAACAATAGCACCAATTTCATTATTGTTGGCACTTGGAAATGGAATGGGTGGAGGAGATTATTTTGGAAATAACAATGAATTGGTTGGAAAATATATAGCAGATATTGAGGACTTAGAAATTACAAAAGAGCCGTTAAATATTGGATATAAAGAATTTAGACCAGAATTTTATGAATGGATATACATTCCATACACAGAAATAGACAAAGAAATAGAAGTTGATAAAAATAGAAGAAAAATTGCAACATCTATATTAGACTATATAAATAAGTATGGAAATGGACAATACAATTTAGAAACAACAGCTAAAAATAAAAACAATAGAATTTCCACATTGGCTATATCTATAGAAAATAATAATGCACAAGTAGAAAAAAGAATTTTGAAAAGTATTATAGAAAATAATAATGAAGTAGAAATACAGAATATAGGAAAAGAACTATTAAAGAAAATAGATGAGTGTATGTTTGAGCAAGTTACAAGAAGTTGTAAATTTGAATTAGATGCAAAATTAGAAAATGATGTAAGCGAAGATCAATTTATAAATGAAATGTATAAAAAAATAGTTGAAAAATTAAAATTAGATAATGTCAAAGATATAAAAACCATAAATAAGAAAACCGAAATTATATTTGAATCTTCAGAAAAATTAGATATAGAAAGTAACGGAAAAGACAGTATGGATGACTATATAAAGAATAGTAAATTAATTAAGGAAAATTGTCAAAGTCAAGAAAATATAAGTAAAGATAAATTAAAAGAAGAAATTATCAAAGAAGAAGAGGAGGTACTATAGTTATGAAGAAAAAATTTGTTTTTAGTATAATTATAGTGTCAGTAATTGTAATAATTTTATCAAGTGGGATTATAAATAAAAGTTATGCAAGCGAAGAAATTAAACAACAAAAATATTCAATAACAGAAAATGAAGAGCAGGAATTTTTAACTAATATTTATAATACTGAAACAGAAACATTAAAAATAAAAAGTATAAACAAAGAAGAAACAGACAAAAATTATATTAGCAAGGAAAAAAGCAAAACAGAAATTTTAAATAATTCAAATGAACAGTACATTAGAAATTATTTTGGAAATAGTGAGAATTTTGATGATGGCGAGTATAAAGGCACGTTAGTTATATCTAATATTGATATACAAAACATAAATAATGGATATTATGAAAAAATAGATGAAAAGAAATTAAACTTTAACAATTATAATGATAATGATTTAAACAATATATCAAAAGAAATAACAATAGATAATGTAAAATATTATCTAATAAATGTAGAGTGGGAAACAGATCAGATACAAAATATTGATGGAGAAAATGTACCATTAACATATAAAGGTACTCAAATTTATCAAACAATAAAAAAGGTAAAGAATCCAGATACATATAAAGTAACAGTTACATATTCAGGAAATGTTGAAAAAATTAATAAGATATATAATTATACTGTTATATATGAAGAAAAAATAGAAGATTATGAAGAGTTAAATGAAAAAAATATTACGCCAATTTTCATTATAATATCTGGTGTTGGGTTAGTTGCTGTAATAGCAATAATCATTAATAATAAAAATACATACATATATAGTAAAATACACAATGGATTTAAACTTATTAAAAGAGAAAAGTTGAATAATAAGAAACTTATAGTAGATATTTCAAATTGTAAAAATAAAAGTGATAGTAATATTTATGCCATAAAATTAAGTTCTGTAGCTTTTAAAAAATTAAAAGGAAGAACAATAAGTATTGTGTTAGAAAATAAGAAAAAAGACTTAGTTATATGGAATGACTATTATGAAATAAAAATGTAATTTCAAAAATGTTTCAAAATATGTTCATTGACGCATATAAATATAAGTGATAATATTTTAATATCAAAAATTGTAAATGAGGCGATAATTGGTTGGAAAACCAATTATTGCCTTATTTTTATGGAGGAAAATATGGTAAAGAAAATTTTAAAATATGTTTCAATAATTCTTATAACAATTGTTTTATTAATGTTAGCACTTGTATTTAGACCAGATAAAAAGGAAAACAAAGAAAATAAATTAGAAAATATAACAGTTGATGAGCAGGTGGAGGAAGTATTATCAATAGATGAAAATGACAAAAATATTATTGGTTATATTTCAATTAATGAATTGGGAATACAGAATGCACCAATAGCAGATGGAACAGACAATAAAACAATAGGAAAATATGTAGGTCATTTTAAAAATAGCAGTTATCTAAATGGAAATGTATGTTTATGTTCTCATAATAGAGGAAGCAAAGCAGCTTTTTTTCAAAATTTAAAAGATGCTAAAAAAGAAATGAGAATTGAGTATAGAACTAAATATGAAACTAAAACATACTTGATAAAAGAAATAAAGGAAATTGATGAAACAGATTTAAGTATATTAAACTCAACAAAAGAAGATAGAATAACACTGATCACCTGTATAGCAAATCAAAAATCAAAAAGATTATGTGTTATTGGAATAGGAGAATAGAATGAAAAAGGATTTTGAAATTTGGATTGATAAGTATTTAAAAGAAAAAAATATTGATATAACGGAAGAATTTGAAGTTGAACACAATAAAAAGAAATATACATTTTCAATTAGAAGAGTTGTAGATTTTATAAAATTAATAGATATAAAAGAGCAAAATCATATAAAAAGTATGATAGAAACAATAGATAAAACAAATGGAAATATTGTAGACTATTTCAAATGCTTATCAGTAGCAATAATAAATACATATAAAGCCGAGAATATAGAAGAAAATGAGGAAACTATGTAAAAATATATAGATTCAAATTTTTAGAAAGGAGGACCAATAAAATGAATGTATCAGTAAAACATGTAAATTTAACAAATGATAGTAATAATATTACAAAAGCAATAGCAACTATTTGTATAGATGAATCTTTTAATGTGGAAGGTGTAACAGTAAAAAGAAGCAAGGAAGATAATCTATATGTTCAACTACCACAAAGATCATATTATGATAAAGAAACACAAGAAAAAAGATATAAAGATGCTTGTTATCCTACTAATAAAGAAACAAGAGAAGAAATATCAAAAGTTGTTTTAGATGCGTATAATGAAAAGCTAAAAGAACGTGAAGAAAATGTGCAAAAAGAAACTAAAAATTCATTAAAAAATGCAAAATCAAAAGATGAAGAACCAGAAGAAGAGGAAACTTTATAATTAATAGACCTATTTATAAACAAAATCTAAAAAATGATGGATGTTTTAACTATTAGATGTTATAATGTGGATAGAAGGAGATGATCTTATGAAAAAGAAAATCTTAATTATATCCACGATAATATTAGTAATTGTAATAGGCTTAATAGGTTTATTTGTTTTTTATAAAGTACAACAAAAGGAAAAGACAGCAGAAGTATCAAAAATAAATGATACTGAAATTACAGAAGAAAAAATAGTTGAAGAAACAAAAGATGAAAATGTTAGCAATAATGAGCTAGGAAAAAATACAAATGAAGAAGTTGAAGAAAAAACAGAAGAAAAACAAGAAAGCCAAGAAACAAAAGAAAAGAAAGAAACAAATGAAACAAATGAAAAAAACAACCAGGAAACAAAAGAAAAAGCAAATACAGAAACACAAAAGATAAAAGAAAATAATAATTCGAATAAGAGTAATAGTAATAACCAACAAACAACAAATCAAGTAACAAATTCTAAAATAGAAACACCTAAACAGGAAGAAAAACAACCAGAAATCACTAAAACAGAACCAGCCAAAATAGATTTATCAAAATATGATAGATATGAAAATGCACTTAATGGGGGATATAAAGCTTATAAGAAAAGTGATAGTGAAATGAATAAATTAAGAGAACTAATTGAAAGTTGTATCAAAGAATATGGATATACTAATGTTAAAATAGTTCAAAGTAGTTCTATCATAAATAATACACAAAGTTTTACTGCAAATAAAACAAATGTTAGCAATAAAGTGTATGATAGCGAAGATTTTACTATCTACTATTATGCAGAAACAGAATACCATATAACATCAAATGGAACAGAATCAGTATTTCAAAATAGATCATATATAAAAGTAAAATAAAATTTCAAAAATGTTTCAAAAAATATTCATTGACTGATAAAATATAAGGTGTTAAAATTTTAATATGTAAAAATATAAGTATAAAAAGAAATTAGCAAATTCCCCTTATTGTTAGTTTCTTTTTTTATGCTTAATTAAAATTAAAGGAGGTATGCCTAAATGGTTAAATCAAAACAAAAAATAATGGCTACTTTTCTATTAGTATTGGTAATATTGACAAATGTATTACCAGTTGGAGTAAGCTTTGCTGCTAATCAAGGAGATTCAGTAGGAATAACAAGTGTAGGAAGAGTACCATATCATTTAAAAAGTCATGCTTTACCAAGCGGTGGCTATGTAAAAACAAGTCTGGCAGGGTACTATGAAAATGGTAATTTTTATCCAGCATATTGTTTAAATAAAAATTTAGCAGGAGTTGATGAATCACTAGAATATAGTGTAACATTAACAGAAATACTAAGTAATCAAGAAACTTATAATAAAGTTTGGAGAACGGTAGTTGCTGGTTATCCATATAATTCTCCAGAAAGTTTAGGAGTAAGTAGCTGGGAATATGCTTATCAAGCAACAAAGATGGCAGTATATTGTGCATTAGGACAATGTAATCCAAGTGATTTTTATGCTAATGATGAAATTGGACAATCAATAGTAAACTTAATTCAAAGATTATCTAATGAGGGAGAAAATGGTTCAACAACATACAGAACACCAGTTGCAAATATAAATAAATCTGGAAATATGATATTAAATGGGGAATATTATATTCAAAATTATACAATTAGTTCAAATGTGGATATATCTAGCTATGATATTGCTATGGCTAATTTCCCAAATGGAACGAAAATAACTAATACATCTGGAAATGAGCAAAATACATTTAATAATGGAGAAGTATTTCAGTTAAAAATCCCAAAAGATATTGTTGAAACACAAGATATTAATGGAAAATTAAGAGTAGATGTAAATGCAAAATCTTATGCAGTATTTTACTCAACAAGTTATAATCCAAGTTTACAAGATTATGCAATAACGGGAGATCCGATAGCATTAACAAGTGCAAGAAAAGATGTGCAACTAAAGGCTAATACAGCAAGTATAAAAATTAAAAAAATAGATACAGATACAAAACAACCTATAAAAGATACTATTTATGAATTATCAAAAGCAGATGGAACAGTTATAGGAAGAGCTACAACAGATAGTACAGGAAATCTAACATTTTATGATTTGTATCAAAATGATTATGTTTTAAAAGAAGTAAAGAGTAATGATGATTATGTAATATCACAAGAAAAGATTAATATAAAAGCAAAATACAATAAGGTAACAGAATTAACATTAGAAAACAAACATAAAACAGGAAATTTAAAAGTCTATAAAGTTGATAAAGATAATCATAAAATTAGCTTAGGAAATGTAGAATTTGATTTGTATAGCGAAGAATTTAAAAAAGTCATAGGAACTTATAGAACAAATGTAGATGGAGAAATAAAAGTAGAAGGTCTTAGAACAGGAAATTATAAATGGATTGAAAAGACTACAAATAAATATTATAACTTAGGCGAAGATACAGAAGTTAAAGTTGAATGGGAAAAAACAAATGAATCATTGATAGAAAATGAACTAAAAAAAGGACAAATTAGAGTAATAAAAATTGATTTAGACAATAATGAAGTAAAATTAAAAGGTGTAAAATTTAATGTTTTAGATGAAAAAAATAATGTGTTAGAAACAATTATTACAAATGATGAAGGAGAAGCAATAACATCAAAATATCCAGTAAGAGATTTTGAAAAATTAACATTGCAAGAAGTAGAAACAAAAGAAAATTATAAGCTAAATAACGAAAAACAAACTATAACATTAGAAGCAAATCAAATAAAGGATATTACATTTAAAAATGAAAAGAAAAAAGGACAAATAAAAGTAATAAAAGTTGACTTAGATAATAATGAAATAAAATTAAAAGATGTTGAATTTAAAGTATATGATGAAAAAGGAAATGTTGTAGATACCTTGAAAACAGATGAAAATGGAGAAGCAACAACAAAGAGATTGCCAATAGACCAAGTATATACGGTTCAAGAAAATAAAACTGGAGAAAATTACGTATTAAATGAAGAAACACAAAAGGTAGTTTTAAAAGAAGATCAAATAACTAATATTACATTTGAAAATGAAAAGAAAAAAGGACAAATAAAAGTAGTAAAAGTTGATAAAGATAACAATGAGGTAAAATTAAAAGATATAGAATTTAAAGTATATGATGAAAAAGGAAATGTTGTAGATACTTTGAAAACAGATGAAAATGGAGAAGCAACAACAAAAAGGTTACCAATAGATCAAGAATATACAATCCAAGAAACAAAAACATTAGAAAAATATGTATTAAATGAAACAGTGCAAAAAGTAACATTAAAACAAGATGAAATTACAAATATTCAATTTGAAAATGAAAAAATAAAAGGAAAAATTGAAATTATAAAAGTATCTGCTGATGATAATAAATTAACAGGAGAAAAAGCAGGCACCAAACTAGAAGGAGCAGTATTTAATATATATAATGAAAGTGATGAAATTGTTGATGTAATAACAATAAAAGAAGGAATTGGAACAAGTAAATTATTAGAAAAAGGAAAATATTTTATACAAGAAGAAACAAGTGGGTCTGATAACTACTTATTAAATACTGAAAA
Source organism: uncultured Clostridia bacterium (assembly GCA_934119935.1). GTDB lineage: Bacteria > Bacillota > Clostridia > TANB77 > CAG-508 > CAG-245. The sequence goes on from CAKOSX010000001.1 coordinate 166,926, forward strand.
ATATCCAATAGAAATAACAGAACATTTAAAAACTATACCTATTACAATAAAAAATAATAGTGTTGATATTGGATTAGATATTGACAAAAATGGTGTAGTACAAGCACAACCTAATGATGAAATAAAATATGGCTTTAATTCGTTAAAAAACACATCAAATGTATCATTGGATAATTTCACTTGGACAGATAATTTACCTTATGACTATGTAAGAATTACAAAATTGTTTACAGGAACATATAATGAAGATTTAGATTATATAGTAAAATATAAAACTAATAAATCAGAAGACTATATAGAATTTGGAAAATATAATACACAAAAGAATAATTATATTGATTTTACAAGTGTAAGTTTAGAGGATGACGAATTTATAACAGATTTTAAAGTAGAATTTGGAACAGTAAAGGCAGGATTTGAAGCAATAGAAAAGCCTTTTATATTTGCAAAAGTTTTGCCAACAGTGCGACTAGAAGATAAATGGACAAATTATACCACATTAACTGGAGATTATAAAGAACATCATTTGGAAGATAAGGCGGAATGGACAACGACATCCTATGGAAAAAAATTAGAAATAACAAAATTACCTAGAACAGGTTTTTAAAAATAGTAATATAAAGCCAAAGTAATATAAAAAAATACTTTGGCTTTTTTTGTGCTTTTTTGAACTTTTTGTGTTATAATGCCTATGTATTTTGAAAAATGAATGAAAGAAGGAACAAACAATGCAATTTTCAAGTAAAGATATTCAATTATTTAATGAAGCAGGGATAAATGTAGAAGATAAAAATTATACAAATGATGAAGTTGAAAGATTAAAAATTAAGGTAACAGATTTTATTGTAAGTCAAAGTACAAAGGATATAGATAAATATAGTAAAAAGTTTAGTAGACTGTTATAAATTGAAAATAGTAAGTTTTTTTGTAGTTATATATAATTATAGAGGAGAAGAGAGTCAATGAACATATTTGATGTAGTTGAATTAAAAAACAATAAAAAAGCAACGATTATAGCAATAAATAAAAATCAATATAAAGCTGAAGTCTTAGATTCAAAAGGAAAAAGGTTAGGAGTAGAAGAAATTAAAGCTGAAGATATTGCTAGAATTATATATAAACATTAAAGGATGATATGAATGAAAGAGATAGTATTTCCTGCATTGGGATTAAATCTAAAAATAAATAGTATAGCAATAAGTATTGGTAGCATTGATATTTATTGGTATGCTATTTGTATAGTATTAGCATTTGCAGTAGGATGCTTATTGTGTAGAAAAGATGATGGAAAATATAACATAAAATATGAAGATATATTAGAATTGTTTATATTTGTTATTCCAGCTTCTATAATATGTGCTAGATTATATTTTGTGATTTTTAATTTGAAAGACTATATTAATAATCCGATTGAAATATTGAATATACGAAATGGTGGATTAGCAATATATGGTGGAATAATAGGGGCAGTTATAACAATATTTATTTATTGCAAAATAGAGAAAATGAAAATATTAGATGTGTTAGATTATATAGCACCATATCTACCACTTGGACAAGCAATAGGTAGATGGGGAAATTTCTTCAATGCCGAAGCTCATGGAATAGAAACAAAAAGCTTTTTTAGAATGGGATTAATTGAAAATGGAAGATATATAGAAGTGCATCCAACATTTCTATATGAATCTATAGCTTGTTTTTGTATTTTTATTATTTTATATATTTTAAAAAACAAAAGAAAGTATAAAGGACAAATAACATATACTTATTTAGCATTATATGGCTTGATAAGAGCATTTATAGAAGGACTACGAACAGATAGTCTGATGATATGGAATTTTAGAATTTCACAAGTTCTATCAACAATATTGTTCGTTGGATTTGGAACAATAATAATAATTAAAAATATAAAAAAGGATTATGAAAATGAAAAATAAAAAGAATTTATCACTAATAATGTTGGGAATTTCAATCGTAATAATTGATAGAATTACAAAACTATTATTAATAAATAAAGAAATAACAATTATTCCAAATTTTCTGAATTTTACATATACAGAAAATAATGGTGTAGCATTTGGAATAGCAAGTAACAACACCATACTAATTGTTTTAATGAATGTAATAATATTAGCAATAATAATAAAATTTTTGAAAGAAAAATTTAGTAAAACAAATTATATAATTATATTATCCCTTATTATGATATTGGCTGGGGGAATTGGAAATTTAATAGATAGAATTGCAATGGGATATGTAATTGATTTTATAGATGTTAATATATTGGATTTTCCTGCCTTTAATGTAGCAGATATATCAATAACAGTAGGAGTAATAATGATTATGATTATTTTAATAAAATCATTATTTGAAAAAGAAAATAATATAGAAAAGGTGAAAAAGTAAATGTATTTTAATAAAATAATACCTGAAATGTCAGTTAGTAATTTACAAAATAGTATAAAATTTTATAAAACATTAGGATTTAAAATTGAATATGAAAGAATAGAAGATAAATTTGTATTTTTATCATTGAACGAAATACAGTTTATGCTTCAAGAAATTTCTAAAGATGGAAAATGGGATGTAGCTCCACTTGTACATCCATTTGGAAATGGAATTAATTTTCAATTAGAAGTTGATAACATTCAAAAAATATATGATAGTTTAAAACAAAATAATTACAAAATTGCCTATGAAATAGAAGAAAATTGGTATAGACAAGATAATAAATTATTAGGAAATAAGGAATTTTTAGTACAAGATCCAGATGGATATTTGTTGAGATTTTCAGAAGATTTGGGAGAAAAAAGTATATAAAACATAAAAAATAAGTAAATGTTTTATATTAGATTATGAAATTTTGATATAATTAGAGAAAAAAAGAATAAGTATAAAAAATAGAGTTACTATCAATATAAGTAGCTCTATTTTTTAGGATAATAAATATATTCTCCAGTTTCAACATCAATTAAACATTGTAACAAATCAAAATCATTATCACAAAGAATTCCGTCATAAAAAGTTGTATCATCAAGCCAAGAAATTTCACCTTTTAGAATCTTTACAAGGTAATATTTTTTATTATTATCACCATCCACTAATTCAACTTTGCAGTCATCAAAATTTAAATAACTAATATATCTACTATCAAGTCTAAAAAAATTAGTTTTCAAATTATTATCTTGCTCTGCAATTTTAAATGCTTGATATGGAGAAATTGGATATTGACTTTTTTTTTCAAGTTTATCAATATTACTTTCAAATGAGTAATAGTCTGTGTCATCTGTATAATCTTCGTCAGAATCAGGAGAAAAAATATTGAGTATTTTTTGAAATATAGACATTGGATAACCTCCTTAAATATACTTAAAAATATTATAAAGCAAAAAAACTTATTTGGCAAATATAATTTTTTATGTTAAAATTTGAATAGAAAAAATTATAGGAGTATTTTATAATATGATAAAAGAAGTTAGTCTAAAAGATTATGAAAAAGAAATACAAGAAAAAAATTATGAAATTATATATAAAGATATAGTTAATAAGTCAATAGAGCTTGTAAAAGAAATAGGAAAAATAGAAGAATTTGAACTTCCAGAAGCTGAAGAAACTACAACATTGTTAGAGAGTATAAAATGTTATTTTGAAGAAAAAGTAAATTATTGGAGATCTGTCATTAAATTAATGAATGAACTATTAGAGTGGAAAAGCGATTATAGTTTTATTGCTCCAACAGAAAAAGACAAGTTAGAACTTATTTTTTCAGCCTATAATAGAGTAGTTAGAACTTTAAATGACTATAAAAAAATAAAAAAAGAAATTGAAGCAAAGAGTTTTGAAATAATACTTGAAGAGCGAAAAGAAAAAATTATTAGGCTTTATACTGAAATGCTTGATTATAAAAATAAAATATATAATAGAAATTGGAATATAGAAGAATTTACACCAGTAATGATTCATTACTATAATTTTTATTATAACGAATTTTTGAATTTAAGAGATACTATGATAGACAGGAAAAATGATGATGAAAACAGGATTAAATTAGATAATATTGAAAGAATAATTATAATAGATGATATTTATAATATGCTTCTTCCAACTAAAGATAATGAGGGCTATAAAGAATTTGCGTACGCATATAGAGATTTGGATTTAAAAGATGGGCAAACATATGAAGATTTATATAGTTTAGAAAGAAAAAAAATAATAGAACTTTTTAAAAAGATGCTTGAATTTGTTGGTGAAAATGATTTTATAAATGAAGATGATTATAATAAATTAAAAGACAAAGTAATTGAAAAATATCCATTTTATTCTTCTAAATTGGCTGATAATTATGGTCATTATGGAATAGAAAGAACATGGATTGAAATATTAAGTGATTTAGAAGATGTGTATGAAGAATTATCTAGTGATTATAAAAATCGTGAGGAAAATCTAAAAAGATATGAAGAACTTAAAAAATCTGTTCCAAATGAAGATGAGGATGAAAATATAGATTTCTGGAATTAATTGTATTTTTTTAGAAATTTGCATCAAATTATATACAAAAAAATATTTTTTTGATATAATTATTGCAGAAAAAAAGAGAAAGGGGAGATATAATTATGAAAAGACTTGTAATCCTTGGGGCTGTACACACACACACACACACACACCAATACTTTATTAAATAAAATTGTCAGAGATGACAAGTCTTTTAACATATCTCGAAATAGAAGAAACTTGAAAGAAAACTGTGAATTTTAAGCAGTTTTGTTTTAGGTTTCTTTTTGCTTTCAAAAATTAATTATAAGGAGGGAGAAAATGTTTTTACTAATTAATTTTGATGATGTTGCGCTAGGAATTGGGGTAGTTATAAAATGGTTTTTTATAATTGGAATATTAAGCATACCTTTAGGCTTTTTGAAATGGTTCGATGATAGTTTAACGATAGGAGCAATAATATTTGCTTTTGGCATTGCTCTTTATATAATGAATATTTTAACAATAATTGAATGGATTAATGATACAAAAGAGATGAAAAATGATAAAAAAAACAAACAAATCATAGCTTTAACTATAGCAATTATAGGTTTCATTATAACATCGGTAATTGGTTTTTTTATCCCAATAAAAATCACTTACATTACTCTTAAAGGTATTGTTAGTATGGCGATATGTTCTTTTATAATTAACATATTTTCTGGAATATGGTTACAAAAGAAGAGAATTGGAAGAGTTGGTTGGAGAGGATATATAAATAATATAAAATATTTTCTAAAACATAGATTTCTAAAACAGCAATTGATTATTGGATTAGTGTCTTTTTTTGTAATAAGTTGTATTGTAATGTTGGGAATGAAAACTGATGATTTAAAAAATACTAAATTAAGTAATGTTGCAGCAAACTTATCAAATTACATAACCTCAAATGTAGTTTATTACAATAATAAATATGAAAATGCAAGAAATGGAAAAACAGTTAAGGAAATTGCTCAAGATGAAATAAATTATATAAGAAATGATGTAGCAACAAATAAAGAAGAACTCAATAAATTGACATCATATAATATAGAAAATAAAAGTGTAGAAAGCTTTACAAAAGAATATCTTAATAATAAAAACATTATGAAAGCTTTTGTGGATAAATATGGAATAAATATTAGGTTGAATTATATTACTGATGATTCAAAATATAGTAATTTGTTTATTATGACTTTGTATGATTATTCTACAGATAAAACATTATATTATAAATTTGATCTAAATAAGGGAGAAATAAGTGAACAATTTGAGAATAGTTTAGCGGCGGAAAAATATGCAGATAGTATAAAAGAAAATATTAGAAATGAAAAATATAATTAAAAAATTGTAGGAGGTATTTAAAAATGAATAAAAAAATATTAATTATAGGTTTTACATTAATATTAGCAATAATATTAATAACATTAACAGGATGTGGAAGTACAAAATCAACAATTGTAGAGGACTTAAATGGAGTAGTTAATGATGAAGTAGCAGAATGGAAGGCAAAAGAATATGGATCAACTTTAAGCATATATAATATTCAATATATGTTAAAAAATAAAAATTTACAATATACAATAGTTGCTTCTGGAGATACAGAATTTACAAAGACACCAGAGATTACAGAATATAAAGAAAAAGATATTCCAAATTATAGTGGAAAAAGTTATGATAATTTAAGAATGCTAGAAGAAGATATGAATGTGAAACATATTGCGGTATATGAAAACAATACACAAAAATATTATGATGTAGAAGTAAAATATGAGAAAGCAGATTTAAACGGAGCAAAAAAAGAATATCCAGTATTTAGTAATGCAAAGGAATTAAAATAGAGGTGCAAATTTATGAAAAATAAAGTTTTAATTGTAATAAGTATAAGTTTAATGATTTTATTGTTATGTATTCTAACAGGATGCGGAAAAAATGAAACAGTAAAACAAGATAATAAAGTAAATCAAGAGCAAAAAATAACTGCAAAAAACTATGGAGATAAAATTGAATATAGTGCGAATGGAATTGATGATTGGAAAATTTTTTATAATGATGGAGAAAATATATTTATTATAACGAGTTCTTTACTACCAAATTCAAAAATTCTAGAGAGTGTTGGACTTGAAAAAACAAATATGTATTCAAAAAATTATAATGTAATATGGGACAATCATAGTTCAGAATTTACAAAATATTCAGGAGCAACATCAATTGATAAAGATTTGGCAAAAAAATACCAATTAGAATGGATTGAAAATAATTCAAATACAACAAATCTAAATATGAATGTAGTAGCAAGTTTATTTGATAAAAATAATTGGTCAGCCTTTGTAGATAGCAATTATGCAGAATCAGCAATAGGTTCTCCTACACTTGAGATGTTGATAAAAAGTTGGAATGAAAAACACCAAGATAGAAAATTATACTATGCTAGAGGAGAAGATGGGTATTGTATTGGTGAAGAAGAAAACCCTACAAGCAATGGTGTATATGGTATAGATGAATTAACTGAAGATAAACTTTATAATATTGTATCAGAAAAATTTTCAGATGATGGAATGGGATTTACATTAGCTTCACCCAATAATAGAGGCAGGGACAGAGTTTGTAGTGTCGGAAAAAGCAATGTTTCATTAAGAGATCCATTCGGAGACTATGAAGGTATTAGACCAATTGTATGTTTAAAATCAGATGTAAAACTAAAAAGTGAAAATGGTATTTGGAAAATTGAAACAAATAAATAGAAAAAAGAAGAAAATAGGTTACTTTTATAGTAACTTATTTTTTTATAATGAAAAAGCAAAATTGACAAATTTCCCTAAAAATATATACAAAAAAATATTTTTTTGATATAATTATTGCAGAAAAAATGAGAAAGGGGAGATATAAATTATGAAAAGACTTGAAAGCCTTGTGGCTGTACACACACACACACACACACACACGAATGCTCTATTAAATAAAATTGTCAGAGATGACAAGTCTTTTTACATATCTCGAAATCTAAGAAACTTAAAAGAAAACTGTGAAATTTAAACAGTTTTGTTTTAGGTTTCTTTTTGCTTTCTAAAATTGATTAGAAGGAGGGAAGAATAATATACCAAATATTATTAATAGTGTCAGTTATAGAAAATTGTTTTAAAAAGTGTAAGAACACTCTATTAAGGTAGAATAAAAAAATAAAATTAAGGAGGATTTTTATAAAATGAATAAAAAGATATTGATTATAGGGTTAATAATAATGTTAGCAGGTACTTTAATAGGCTTAACAGGATGTGGATCAAGTAGCAAAGGAGATACTAGATTTAATTATATTATTGATGAATTAAATACAGCGGTTAGTGAAGTATATGAAAGAAATGATGATAAGCAAATTTCAATTACAAGAATTGAAGGAAGGCTTGAACAAAATATATCATCTGCAAGAATAATTGCATGTGGAGATAAAGCATTTACTAAAAATGTTGATTTAACAAAAACAACTTATACAAGTAATTTAGATGGATATGATGGAACAATTTTAAACAATTCAACAAAGATAACTAAGGATTCAAATGTTATTTATTGTTTAGTTTTGGATTCTAAATCAAGAGGATATTTGAATATTAAGGTAACCTACGAAAAAATTGATAATGATAACTACAAACCAGTATTTAGTGTTCCAGAACTATTAAATTAATATGATAAGGGGAGAATGATTATGAATATAAAGAAAAGTATATTAAGTGTTTTACTTATGATAGTTGTAGTTTTGAGTTTGACTGGTTGTGAAAATAAAAATGATAGCAAAGAATCAAACAGTAAATCTAGTAATTCGGAGAAAATAGAACTATATCCAGTAAAAGATGAAGAATCTAATTTATATGGATATGTAAACAAAAAAGGAAAATGGGTAATAGATCCTACATATGTTTATGCTAGTGGATTTGATAATGAAACAGGATTAGCTAATGTAAGAAAGCCTGTAGGAGATTATTCTGCACAATTTATTAATAGCAAGGGTGAAGTAGTTATTGATGGTTGTGGTTCATATTCTACTAAGTCATTTCATAATGGATACGCAGTTGTGGATACTAATGTAAGCGTGGGAACATATACTACAAGGAAGTTAATTGATAAGGATGGAAATGAAATAATCCCTTCTGGAAAGTATGAAAGAATAACAGATGTATCTAATGATGGAATTGTTGGAGTAGCTGAAACAACAGTATCAGGAATGAAATATATGAAACTAGATGGTACAGTTATTTTAGAAAGAAAATATAAGTATGGTAATGATGTAGCCGAAGGAACAACATTTAATGCAAATGGGTATGCGTATGCTGGAAAAACTTGGTTTGATGAACAGGGCAATGAAATACAAAAAGAAGATTATGGAAAAATAAATTCTCTTAATGATAATAATTATGGTTTTGTTGAAAACGGAGATTATAAAAAAAGAATTTATGCTATTAAAAATGAAAAAGTAGAATATATTACTGATTATATTTATAAAAGCACAACAGGTTTTAATAGTAAAAATATTGCAATGGTTAATGAGGATTATGGACAACCATATTATTTAATTAATGAAGAAGGCAAAAAAATAAATGATAAAACATATAAATCTGCAGAAATGCTTTTAGATGGAAAATTTGTAGTTATGTTAGAAGATGGAAAACATCAAGTTTTAAATGAAGATGGAAGTATTTTAGTGGATTCATTTTAACAAAATAATAAAAGAGCAAAAACGAGAAAAGGAGAAAATAAAATGAGTTTATTAGAAATAATTGGCTTAGACTATATATTGGGTGGTGGTGAAGGAATTAGTATCTTTAGTGTAATTATGATATTTATTGGAATTCCAGCATGGATACTTTTATCTATACTAGATGGCATATATATGGATTTAGCTGCAACAACTTGGAATCTTGTGCCAGCAATAATATTACTTGCAATTTTATTTTTTAGAACCATAAATTCAATAGTAAAACATAAAAATAGAGAAAAAGTTATATTTAATGTTATTAGTAGTATTGTTGTAATTGCATTTTTTGTGTATGGTCTTACACACATATATCATTCTTTAATATTTCCTTTTGAATATTATACAATATGGAGTGGGATTGCTTGGACTTTATATCCAAATATTGTTTATTTAATTTTATATGGTATGTTGTTTTTAGGGACAGGAATGTCAGAAAAAATAAAAGTAATTCCAAAAGTTTTAGAAATTATGATTATTGCATTTTTATTGATAACTTTGCTGGGACAATCTATTAGTGTTATTTTTCATATAGTAGGACACAAAGAAATTTATAATAGATTTGCATATTATCATAATTTGGAGTATGAAGATGCAAGAAAAAAATATGATGGAAAAAGCATTGAAGAAATTTTAAATGAAGAATATAAATTCGTATATGATTATTATCAAGAATATTTTAAAGAGGAATTAGGAGATTTGAATTTAGATGCAGAAACATACGAATATAGATGTAATGCAATAAAAAATGGGATAGTAAACGATATAAGTAAATTGAATGATACAACAAATGATATAGGATATAAAATTACAGGAAATTATCAAATAGGAGATACAAAAGAAGATGTAATAAAAGTTAAAGATAGAGAATGGAATGACCAATATTCTTATTATATTTTAGACAAAACAACATATAAAGTAAAGACAACAACAAAAGAATATTACGAAGAAATAAAAAGTCAAAATAAATAATTAAGGAGGGCATATGAAAGAAGTAGAGAAAATATTGGAAGATGCAAATAAATTTTATAAAATAAAAGAATACCAACAAGCAATCAACACATGTAATTATGCTCTTAGTTTAGAACCATTTAATAATGATATATATATTATGAAGCTAAAATGTTTTTTGAAATTTGTAGAACCAGTAGATGATTTAGAGAATAAAATTAAAGCTGGAGATAAAATTGTATGGCACAATTGCAGAGGCATAGAATATGTGTATAATGATTTTTGCAAAGTTATTGAAGCTAATGATTCAAAAGATTATATGTATGAAAAAATAGGTAATGATAAAATAGAAAAATGTAAATATATTATTGATTTATTAAAAAATAATGATGATCCGTCAGATCCAGATGTTATAGAAAGAAAAACAATAGAACAAGTTGAAAAAATAAATGAAATGTTAGAAGTATGTAAAGAATTTGCTAAAGAAAAAAGTGAAATAATTATATATACAATAATTAGTGAGGTATTTTTGAGTCACGAGAATAAGTTTGATTATGATGTGAGTTTTTATATTGATTCAATACCAACTATGTATTTTGATATTTATAAAGGAGCATGGAGATTAGGCTATATAGGAGAATATAAATCAAAAGTTGGAACAAAGATATATACAACAGAAAAAACTGGTGCATATATAAAAAAAGATGAATATGATTTTTCTTTAGAAAAACTTTATGGTGCTTTAAAATCAAGATATGAATATCATGCCAAAAGATATGAGGATTATGTTAAAGTTAAAGATAAAGTAAATGAATTTATAAAAAAAAGTAATCTTTTTACAAAAACAAAAAAAGTAAAGAATCTATGTGCTTATCTAGGAATAGATTATCTTAGTAATGATATATATTTTACTGAGGTAATTGATAATTCTGTTTTATTTAGATGGGGTGAAGATAAATTAATTGATTATGCGGGAAATACTCATAAAATTGAAGAAATAGAAAAATACATAGATGAATATAAATAAAATTAAAATTTGACAAATTTCCCCAAAAATATATACAAAAAAATATTTTTTTGATATAATTGTCAATGAAAAAGGAGAATGGGTTGTTGAACCTCAATATGTAGAAGCTGATTGTCTATTAGATGGCTCTTGGGTTGTAAAACTTGAAAATAATAAGCATCAAGTTATAGGAAATGATGGAAATATTATTGTAAATGAATTCTAAGTAAAATTAATATTTATAGAGGTAAAATTATTTTATCTCTATTTTTTCATTATAAATATATATTGAAAAATACTTATTCATTATGTTAAAATATAATCAGAATAATTAGAAATTAGGAGAAGTTTATGGACAATAATCAGATGCGAAAAAACAAATATATATTTTTTATAAATATTGAAGAACAAGCAAGAAAAATATATGAGAAATCATATAAAAATAGTGAATATGAACGAGTAAAAAAAGATTTTGTTCCAGAAAATATAATGATTATAAAAAAAGAATATGAAAAAAAGTTATCAGATGAAATTTTAGAATTTACATTAAATCTTATTTTAAAGTACAATATCAAAGAGACAATGATACTTGATTTATCAAATGAGTTAAATTCTATTATAGAACAATATGAAGGGAATTGGACACAATATGTAAAAACAAACCATATTTATATATTAAAATTAAAGAAAGAAATTGAAAGAAACGTGGCAAAATTAACAAAAAATAAATTTTTAGGAAGTGAAACAAATGGATGAAAAAGAATTAAAAAAATTTACTATTGATTTAATTGCTAGTAAGGAACAAGAAAACGAAAATTATATACGTTATTCATATTATGAATTAAAAGTAAAAAATAATTTATCAGAACAGGAAATTGATGAAGTATTAAAAATCAGCAGAGATTATTTCGAAAATAAAGAATATAAAGTGTACTTTACAAATGCAGAATTTGAATATCGAAATGCCAAAAGAAGAGTGGAAAGTAATGAATATATGATAGCTTTTAAAAACTAAGAATGGAATATAATTACTTTTGCAGGTTATTATTTTATAAATAGAAAAGAGAAATAAAGTCAAATAAAACTTGATCAGAAAATATATTCTACCAAACAATCGGATACAACAATGGAAAGTGGGGCTATAAAGAACAATAAAAAATAAAGAAAAGTAATAGAATTAAATTTTTATTACTTTTCTTTATTTCTTTTAAGCCAATGTTTAGCTTCAGATTCATTAAATCTCTCATCAGCAAAAAATTGTGATAAATTAGTTCCTAATGCTTCACAAATATATAATAGATTTTCAAGTCTTATTGTTTTTGTTTTCCTATTAAGGAATAAAGTAATAGTTGAACTATATATTCCTGTCAAACTTTCTAATTTATAAATAGAAACATTTTTTTCTTTCATCAATTCTTTTATTTTTAAAGCAACAACATCTGAAAATTCCATATTTTCACGACCTTTCTAAACTCAAATAATTTTACCAAATTCATGTTCTAAAACCTCTCAATAAATTGAGAGAATTTAAAAAATAGTTCAATATTTTGAGAGAATATGCTATAATGGAAAAAAGAAACAATAGACGTACTAAATAGATGCAATAAAAAAACGAAAAAATTAAGGGAAGGAGGAAAATAAAAAGAATATGGAAAATCACATATTCTATATAAGCATTTGATTAAAATAATCAAAAATATTATAATTAATATAATTGTAAAAACTAGCAAATAACTAATCAAATATATTATCTGTATCTTCAAATAATTGTTCATAAGATATATTTAAAGCTTTGCAAATGGCTATGATTTCAAAATCTTTTAGTAACAATTTTTGATTTTCAATTAGAGAAATATCAGAGTGGTATATATCTACACCTAAAAGAGCTATTTTATCAGATAATTCTCTTTGGGTTAGATGTTTTAATTCTCTATATTTCTTAACATTTTTACCTAATACATTTGATTTTCCATTTAATTTTTTTACTTTCATAATAAATTAAATCCTTTCGCAATAGTTATTATGCTATATTTTACAATATTTATTTGCTAATCTTGGTAGACTATTCAAACCAAAAGAAAAAAAGTATGTAAAGTAGGGGAAAATGGAAGAAATAAAATTTGATTTAATAGAAAAAGTTTGTGAAAAACAAAATTTTGATGAATTATTATTACAAATAGTAAAGAGTAATAAAGAAAATAGAATAAATAAAATATTACAAAATATTGAAGAAAATAAAAAGTTAGATAAAAAAGTGAAAAGACAAATATATGAAGGAATATTTGATTATGTGGATGACGTAAATGAATACTTAAAAAGTAATCTAAAGAAAATCTTTTCAATCGCAGCTAAAGAAACAATAATACAAATAAATAGCGAATTAAAAGGAGGAAATGTTGATATGTGGAGAAAAATTAAAGTAATAATTGCAGATGATAATGTTCATTTTTGCAAATTTATAAGAGAATATCTGGAAAAATATAATGATATTGAAATACTAGGAGTGGCAAATAGTGATGAAGATGAAATAAAAATGATAGAGGAACTAAAACCAGAAATAGTTATAACAGATTTAATGCGAAACCACAGATATACTGGATTAGATATAATTAAGAGGTATAATGATGACAATAGTAAAATAAAATTTTTAGTAATATCAGCAGACTATAAAAAAGATGTTATAACAGATGGATTAGAAGTTGCAGGATATATAAAGAAACCTTTTAACGATTATAAAGTGATATATGATGAACTAAAAAGAATCAAAAAAGGAATAAATGAAAGTGAATATAAAGAATGGCTTGAAAAATATCATAACTTAGAAGTTAGAGATATTAATGACTATTTTACAGAAGAAGATAAGAAAATATTTGAAAAATTAGAAATAAAATTAAAAGATAAAATATATACGGAATTTGAATGTGAAAGCTTATATATGGATTTTCTAATGTATTATGATGATCCAGAATGTGATTTATCGGAAGAAGAAAAAGAATTTCAAAAGAGTTTAGAGGGAACAGGTGTAACTAGAAAAGAATATAATGATGTTTTGAAAAAATTAGAAAGATTAAACGAGAATTTTTAGACTATAAGTGGAATGCACAGATTTTGCCTTTACAAAATTTACATAATATGTTATAATTTAAGAGTGATATTGTAAAGGAGATATGTTGGGTTGAATAATGAAATAACAGTTAAATTGAAATGTAATATAGAAGAAATATGCAAAATATTAGAAAATAAAGAGTTTCAATTTGTCGAAAAATATTTATTAGATGATAGTTATTATATACCAAGCACAATTAATATAAAAGACATGTCAGAGCGAGAGATATTGAGCAAGGCAATAATATTACGAAATATAGAAGGCTATATTCCAAAATATCAAGAAAGTAAATTTACATATAAGCATAAAGAATTTGATAAAAATGGAGATATAGTAAAACAAAGCAAGGTTGAATGTAAGATTATAGATTCAAATGATGGAAAAAAGTTTTTAGAAACTATTAATTATAGGATGATTATGCAAATAAAAGAAATAGACTATATTTATAAAAAGGATCAGTTACAGATTAATATAAAAGATATACAAAATGGTGATAAGCTAATTGAAATTGAAGAAAATGAACAATTAGACACTATAGATAAAATAAAAGAAGAATTGGGAAAACTGAATATTCCAATCTATACAAATGATTATTTTATAAAAAAAGCTGAAATAGAATTAAAAAAGATTTTATAGGAGCGTGATTGTATGTCAAATGTAAATTTGAATTTATATAGAATATTTTGTAAAGTTGCTCAATCCAAAAGCTATTCTGAAGCAGCAGAAAAACTAGGACTATCAGTTCCAAATGTTAGTAAACAAATATCTAGCTTAGAAGAACAATTAAATTTGAAACTTTTTAATCGAGAAAGTAAAGGAGTAACATTAACTACAGATGGACAAGAACTTTATGAAATAGTAAATAAATCACTATCTAGTTTTGATTTTGCAGAAAAAATGGCAAAGGATAAAAATGATATGGAGAGTGGATGTATAAAAATAGGTTGTCCATCTCACTTTACAAGTTATTTTTTACTACGAAAAATAGAAAGAGTGAAAAAAGATTTTCCAAAACTTAATGTAGAAATAGTATGTGAAGTTGATACGAATAAAATGCTAGAGTTATTACAGAATCATAAAATTGATTTTGCAATAACAGATGCACAAATAAGTAATGCTAATGTGGAAGTTCAAGAACTATTAACAATAAATAATATATTTGTTTCAAAAGCACCATTAACAATTTCTGATATAAAAGAGTTAGAGGATTTGAATTGCATTTTAAACTTGGAAAATACAAAAGCAACACAACAATTAAAAGAAATATTAGAAAGAAACAATGTTTCTTTACACGCAGATATGATGTGCGATGCAACTGAAATAAGAGTTGAAGCAGTAAAAAGAAATATGGGAATAGCGTATGTCATAAAAGAAGCCGTTAAAAATGAACTTGCAAAAAAAGAATTATATGAAGTTGAACTACCAATAGAGTTACCAAGTATCAAGCTAAAATTAGTTTACTTGACTGGAGAACTCTCAAAGATAGACAAAAAATTTATAAAAGAATATTTAAAAAAATAAAAATATGAATACCCTAGCAATAGGGTGTTTTCTATTTTCTGTTAACCAAATGTTAAAGAATGTTGAAAATTTAGGAATAGTTTTCCATTTAGAACCAATGTATAATATTAATGTATAAAAAGAGATATTATATAGAAAAGAGGATTTTAAATGAAGAAAAAGGTTTGTTGGAAAATTACGACTAAATGTAATCAAGGATGCAAATATTGTTTTGGATTTAATAATATACCAAATCTATCATTTGAAGAAAACAGACAGGTATTAGACCATTTAATAAAAAGTGGAATAGACCACATTACATGGACTGGTGGAGAAGCAGTATTATATCCTAGAGTAAATGAACTAATGAAAGAATCCAGACAAAGAGGACTGTATAATAAATTAGTAACAAACGGAATTTTTTTATCAAAGAATGAGAATGAATATGTAGATGATATTTTAAATACTTTGGACGAGATAAATTTATCTATAGATTCTATTGAAAATGATATAAATGTAGCATTAGGCAAAGAAAATAATCATTTAGAGATAATAAAAAATTTGTTAGAGAAAACAAAAACAAAAAATATTAAGATCGGAATAAATACAGTTGTTAGTAAATTTAATGTAGATAAGTTAGAAGAATTAGGAGAATTTTTAAATAACTATAATATCGAAAAGTGGAAATTTTTAAAGTTTATGCCTATTAGAGAGCGTGCTGAACAAAATGAGAAACAATTTGAAGTAGATGAATGTAAATTAGAAGAAAGTGTAAGAAACTTAAAAGAGTTTGAAAATATAAAGAAAATAGAATACAAAAAGCAAAGTGAGTTTGAAAAAAGTATAGTAATTGTTCCGAATGCAGATATTATACAAACTCAAAATGGAAAAGATCATTATTTTGGAAATGCTTTAAAAGAAGAAATAATAGATTTTGACAAAATACTATCAAATGGAAAAATTAGAACTTTAGTTGCTTATAATGATGAAAAAGTAAGAGAAAATATTATAAGAATGATAAAAGGATTAGAATATGTTGATTTAGTAGGAGTTGCTACTGCTGGAAATGAAGCATACAATAAAATCCTTGATTTAAAACCAGAAATGGTATTCGCTAGATATAATATGCCAGATATAAATGGACTAGAAATAGCAATAAAAACAAATGAAAATAAAAGCATTGAAACACCAGTTTTTAATATTTTTAATGATAAGAACGATATACCAGAACAGGAATTGCAAAAAACGATAAATGTTATAGGAAATAAATTAAATGCTCTTATTCAAGAACCTTACGAGAATAGGGTAGAAGATATTATAAAAGATTATAAAGAATATAAATATAAAAACTAAAAAAACGAGAAATAAGTTATAATTGTTGTAAAAACATTTTACTTATTTCTCATTTTTTTTAACCTTAAATATGTAACAAATGTTGATATAAAATATTTAGGTGTTATTGGATCTTTTGTTAAGTCAAAGAATTTCATTATGGGTTTTGAAACATTATAATTTTTATATCTGTTAAAAGGAATTAAAGCACTCCTTATACCATCTCGAACTTCACGAGATGTAATGCCATATTCAAAAGCAACACTCAAAAATAAATCATCTAATGAATTAAACTTATGAGGATAATAGTAATATTGAAATATTGCAGACTTTAAATAGTGGCAACCATTTGAATTTACATTAAAATCCAAAGGTAATAGATACATATTTAATTCTTCTTCTGTTAAGTCCGTTACTTTAAATTCTAATTTCATTTGGTTGATTGTGTTAAGTAATTTTTCGTTGTCAAAGGGTCTATACAAGAATTTATAGACTTTTGATACATCTTCTATAAGAAATGGTTTATTTGTTTCGCTTATAGTTAAAATTGTATTCTTTTTTCTTTTTTCAATAGGAGAGGTAGATAGTCTATCGATTATTTCAAGAGTTTTTATATCTTTGAAATTTGAATCTAAAATAAAAATGTTTGGTTCAATTTCCAAATATTTTTTTATCGTAGAACTGCCATCATTGGTACTTTCAATCTCAAACCCTTTTTCATTTGCGAGAAATTGGCAGCTGGCTGAATTTCGTTTTATATCAGTGTCTGCAATAAGGATTTTAACCATTTAAACAACCCCCAACAAATGTAATTATTAAAATACAACAATAGTATATCACAAAAATTATGTAAACACAATAAAATGAATGTAAAAATTAGGAAAAAATTTCGACAAATATCGACAAACAGCACAAAAACACACCCTTTTACACTCCATTACACCCTTTTTAACAAAGGATATTAAAATCATAGTAGTATGAGCTCGGGAACTTTATATTAAAGTTTAAAAGGAGCTACAAAAGCAAATTGAATACAAAAGTAAATTAAATAAGAAACTTTTAAATTTTAATATAAGGGGGAAAGAACAATGTGAGTAATAAATAAATAGTAATGGATATTAAAATAATTTAATACTCCTTTTGAACTTATGAATATAAATAATAAGTTCCTAGAATGAGGGAGTATATTGTATATATTGAACAATAAAGAGGAGGCAATGTTAAAAGTAATTGTAAAAAATACAAGAGTTGATTATTTTAGAAAAAACAAAAATATTTTGAAAGAATTAAGCCTTGAAGAAGAGGTATTATATTCACAAGAGAAAATGGAAGAAAATTTAGAAAATAAAATGGACATGGAAATTCAAGCAGAAAAGCTTGAATGTATTTTTCGTGATGAAATTTTGTCTAAAATTGCAGGAGCACTAACATATACAGAAAAGTTGGTGCTTTCTTTGTATTATATTGAAAATAAATCAGATGAAGAAATATCAAACATACTATTTTTGACCAAATCTGGAATTACTAAAAAAAGAAATAGAGCTTTAGAAAAAATTAGAAGAGAATTTGAGAAAAGGAGGCATTTTTAATGTTTAACAATTATAACTTGACTGATGAAGATGTCATTGGAATTATAAATAAATATGAAAACTTAATAAATAAGTATAGCAGGTTATATCCAGGAGGAGCAATAGATGAAGATTTAAGGGGAGATATAATAGAAAAAATATATAAGACATTAACACAGAATAGAGAAAAATAAAAAAATTTTAAATTTTGTCCCTTTTACTATTTTTCAATCCGTTTTTAATAAGTAAGAAGGGAGGGAAAATAATGTTAAAAGAATTAAAACTATATTTAAAACAAAAAAAGAGGCAATTTATTGTAAAGAAACGTGTAATTGGTTTTAAAAAGAAAATTTTAAAATTACAAAAAGAAAAAGATGAGATGAAACGAAATAGCTCATTAAATCTGCCGATTCCATAAAGTGTTAGCAAAAAGTTAAGTAGAAAGAGAGGCACTAAGGATGAGTAAAAGAGAAGAAATTATAAAGCTGTACTTTTTAGAAGGAGAAATACCAGCAGATATTGCAAAAAAATTAGATATTTCAAAAAGTGCTGTAACGCAGGTTTTACAAAAAGATGAGAGATACCAAAGAGAAAAAATGATAAGAAAAGAAAAAAATAAGATAAAACATAAAGAAAATACTAAAAAGATTATAAAAGCAACAAGAAAAGCTAAACAACAAAAAAATAAATCAGAAGATTTAATATTAAAGAGGATGCACAATCAAGCTAGTCAAGAGTTATCAAAGGGAAAAAGATTAAGTAATTTAGCATATAGAAATTGGAACAAATCAGCATATTCATATAACAAAGCTAAAAAAAGATATGAATTTAAGAAAGAACTTGGAAGAAGCTATGATGTGCCGAAATATATTAAAATTGAGGTGTAGAAATGGAAGAACAATATAATTATAAACAAGTTACTGCCTATGCGGTAATAGGATTAGAACATTATTTGAACTCTGGAAATAAAAATAATATAAATATTAAAGATTTTTGCAACTTATTTATGGAACCATTAGAAAAAGTATATAAGAAAAAAGATGTTGTAAAAATTGCTAATGTTTTATTAGGAAGGGAAAATACAAATGGTTAATTTTATAGATAATGATCATAAAAGTTTTTTCTATTCTAAATTAAATAAATTACAAATATTAGGAAAGACAGATGTATATTATTTATCATTAGTATATACATTAAGCATTTGTGAAACAACAAGAGAACATTTTTCAAATATTTTTAGTATAGAAAAAGGAGAAATAAATTTAGATGCAATTAAAGCTGGATGGCAAACAGGAACATCAGAGAAAGTAACAAGAATGGCATTTAATCTATGGAATCATTCAATTATGTTTGATAGTGAAGAAGATTTAGAAAATGAAAAAATATCAAATTGTTATGCTCCTAGTGAAATTTTTTGTTGTTCGTATGCTCCATATTTTTGGGAAGCTATACAAATTAGATATCCAGAATATACAAAATATAAGACAAATGATACAAAAACAGACGAAGAATTTGAAATAGAAAGAGATTAATACATATTAAAAGGAAAAATGGATATGAATATGTTTTTATTAGGGGTATTAATAGGACTACCTATTGGAGGAACAGTAACATTAATGTTATATGCTTGTATAATAATAGGTAAAGAATCAGAAGAAAATTCAAATAATAGGGATAAGTATAAGGAATAGAATTATGGAAAGGAATCTGTATGGAACAAATAGGAATAAATATAGAAGAGGCTGCAAAAATTATGGGAATAAGTAAGCAGCTTATGGCAAAACTAACAAAAGAAACAGACTTTCCTTGTATAAAATTTCAAAGAAGAATTGTCATTAACAAAGAGCTATTGCCAGTATGGTTTAAAAATCACACAGGAAAATTCTATGTTGATTATTAGACTAAAAATAGATGACAAATTCCATATTATAGTATATAATAGATTCGAAAATAATATTTTATACTTTATATTTTTAATGGATTTAATTTGCGTTACCTTAGTTAATACCAATATATCCTTAGAAGAAATTTTAAGGAGGAAGTGGTAATATGGGAGGGGAAATAAAAACGAATCCAGTTAAAGATAAATATGGAAATAGAAAAAGAGGTGATAGTTGGGAAGGCAGAATTTTTGTCTTACAACAACAAGTTTCATTATATGATATAGATACCAGAAGATTGGAAATGAGAAAGAAATCATTAAAGGAAAAATGCCAAGAGTTTATTGATATGAAGGAAGAATATATGAGGATAGCTTCATCAATCCAATTTATTACAGTTGAAAGATATGAAAGTATGATAAAGCAAAGTAATACATTATATAATGAAATAATACGAATTGTTAATGCCAAAAAGAAAACAAAATTTATTGAAAGTCTAAATTTAATATACAATAGTATAAAAAAAATTTTAGAAAATATAAGATCTAAAAACCCAGAATTAATGCTAAAATCAAATGATAGGACTGTTAAGGATTGGTTTTATGAATGGTTATGGACTTATAAACATGGTCATAAAGCAAAAACTACTTTTAAAGGCTATGTTAGCAAAACAAAAAATCATATTATCAGAGTGTTTGGGGACAGGTATTTATCAGATATAAGCACAATGGAGGTACAAATATTTATAAATGATTTAATGCTAGACTATGCACCATCTACGATTAAACAAATATATTTATTATTACAAGAAGGATATGCTAGAGCAGTAAAAAACAACATTATAAAACAAACTCCTGTAATTGACATTGAAGTACCACCAGTAATACCACATACAATGATGTGCGTAGATATTGAGATGGAAAAGAAATTGATTGATATTTTTAAGGATGATGAGATGTGTTATCCTTTTGCAGTTTTAATAGATACAGGCTTAAGAACAAGTGAACTATGTGGATTGAAATGGAAGAATATTGATTTTAAAAACAGAAAAATATATGTTAGACAGTCTTATCAAAGAGTAGATGAATACGAATATGTCAATGGAGAAATCATAAAAACAGGTTCAACTTTGGAAGAAACAAAATTAAAATCTCGAACAAGTAAAAGAGAAATACCGATGTCAAAAGGTGTTATGAATATTTTTACGGAGATATTTAATGAAAAAACAAAACAACAGGGAGAAGTTGACGAAGATAGTTTTGTATTTATAAATACAATTGGAAATCCCATAGTTGGAGATTGTTTAAGATGTAGACTAGATGATTTACTAACAAAACATGATTTAAAGGGAGTATCATTACATAGATTTAGGCATACATTTGCAACTAGACTTTACGAAGCAAAAGTAAAATTAAAAAATATTCAAGCATTATTAGGACATGCTACAGTACAAATGACAGAAAGATATTTGCATATAGATGAAGAAGAACAAGCAAATTCTATAGAACAATTAGAAAATTATTATAAAGAAGTTGGAATTTGTGGTTAAAAAATTTAAAAAAATTTGTTTGAATTTTACTTGACATTAAAAAGGTTTTAGGGTATAATTAGGGTACGTTGTTTGAAAAACGAAATATAAGGTTGAAAAACCTTAGGAAATATAAGGCTTTGAAGGAATTGAATACGAACTGAACTGGAGGGCTGAAAATCCTTGTGTCACTGGTTCGATTCCAGTTCAAGGCACCAGAGTAAGAGATTAACTAGAATTGTTAATCTTTTATTTTTTTGCAATTATTCAATTTGGAATCGAAAAGGAGGAATAGAAAATTGTCCAGTGGACAATTTTCCCGACACGGCTCGACGATTCCAGTTCAAGGCACCAGAATGAAAGATTAACTAGAACAGTTAATCTTTTATTTTTTTTTTGAGATTGTTTAATCTGGAATCGAAAAGGAAAAATATAAAATAAAACACAGCATGGACTAAAGCTATTGTCCATGCTGTGTTTTGCCCTAAGAGGGCACCCTTACTTAAGGGGGAGTTGGATTAGATTTTCAAAAATTATTAGAAAACCGCAAATCTTTTCCATCTGGCGTGTTGTAGAAGTCAAAATAACGCTCGAATGTACGGTCAAGTTTTGCTACATGAGGAATTTCGTCAGGGATACAGAAGAAAGAGTAGTCGTAGAGGTAAATGGTGAAGTCCTCTATTTTGGAGGCTTCTTTGTCAGTGATAAATGTGATTTTTTGAGCTGGTGGTTCTTCATTTCTACTTTCCCATACGTCTCTAAAACCGATTGCTTCGTCTCTTCTGTCGTAGCTGAAACTCATAATTGCAACATGCTTTCCGTTCTCCAAAGTCGCAAATGCCATAGATCTATCAACGGCCCAATAGGTCTGTTTAGCAGCTATGTATTTGCATTCCTTGAATGTGTACTGTTCATCCAATGCACATTTCATTCTTAAGACACGTTTTTCGTGAGAAATAGCAGCATCTTTGTATCGATTATCAAGCTCAAAGTCGATTTTATCGAATTTTACAAAGTCAGCTATTTCCTCGATTTTGGATGTTCCATATACTGTGTAATTGCTTACCTGTTTAGCATCTTCATCCAAATAACGATTGAACTCCGCATGCTCGGAAAAAGGTACTTCGCCATAGGCGGATACACTTACAAGATACTTAAAGTTTGCTTCTGGAGAATCAATGCCGATTATTGCGGTAGGACCGAAGCCAGGGCAAAAACCATACTGAACATTTTTGCCAGTAAGCTGGTTAAGTTGCAGTATTTCTTCGTACCGATATGTGCCTTGTAAGGAGTAAAATAAACGCAATGTGTCGTGTGCGATAAAGGAAATACCTTCATTAGTTTTTACTACCTCGATATCACGGTCTGGAAAACCTGTACTAATCAATTTTTGAATAATCTTTTCAAGCATAAAGTGTTCCTCCTTTTGATTGTTCGGAGGACCGTGCCTCCGAAAATATTGGTGTTCGAAGGCAATATAATATTGCGATATACAGAGTATATCACGATTTACATAAAAAAACAATAAATATGAACTGTTAAATGAATGAACAGCAAGAGTGAAAGTATAAAAAATGTGATTTAAATCTAACAATATTGAAAATGAGATTATCTTATGATACTATTACCTTGATGAATATTTATAAGAGGTACAATATGTGGAGTATTAAAGAGATAAAACAAAAAGGCAAGAAAACATTAAAAAATAATTTATGGACATTACTTTTAATTGGCTTATTTATGACGATTGTAGTTGGAAAGTATGCTGTTAATAACGATTCTTTATCAAATTTGAATGTTTTAAAACAATTTATAGAAGATAGAAAAAATGGGAAAGAGCTAACCTGGATTGATAAAGAAAACCCAGAAGTAATGTTAAATAAATATCTTGATGAGATGATTTCTCAGATGTTTTCTGGAAATAGTAGTGTTATTACAGATGTAATAAACGAATACAACGAAAAGAATAATGTTACTAAAGGTGTATTTTATACTGCGTTTAATGTTGTAACTAAGGGACATGACCATGTTCAAAAAATTATTCAAACTATTGCAAGTTACGAAAATAAAACAACAATTTTGAAAATTCTAATTATCGTAGTTGCCGCAGGCGGTATGGCAGTAAAAATATTTATATCTTATCCAATTCAAATAGGAGAGACAAGAATATACTTAGAGAGCAGAAATTACAAGAAAACAAAAGTGTATAGAATGTTGTATCCATTCAAAAAAGGAAGATATTTAAATATAGTAAAATCTATGTTACGAATGGAAATATATCAACTTTTATGGAATTTGACCATTGTTGGAGGCGTTATAAAAAAGTATTCTTATAAAATGGTTATGTATATAATTGCAGAAAATCCTCAAATTAGTTCAAAAGATGCAATAAGAATTTCAAGAGAAATGATGAACGGAAATAAGAGGAGAGCATTCTTGTTAGATTTATCATTTATAGGCTGGAACATTTTGCAATACATTACATTTGGTTTGGCTGGAATTTATGTTTCTCCATATTACACTGCTACAGAAGTTGAATTATATGCATTTTTAAGAAAAGAATACATAGAAAATAAAAAATATGGATATGAATTATTAAATGATACAAAATTGTATGAAGAAAATCCAGAAACAGCAAGCTATCCAGACGCATTTGAATTTGAGAGAAAGAAGATAAAAATTGACTATAACAAAAATTATGAGCTTACATCTATAATATTATTTTTCTTTATTTTTTCATTTGTAGGCTGGCTTTGGGAAGTAGCACTATATTTATTTAGAGATGGAATATTAGTAAACAGAGGAACTTTATATGGACCATGGTTACCGATTTATGGAGTAGGCTGTACACTTATAGTGCTTTTAACAAAATTTAAAAAGTTTAGAAAGATGTTGAAAAATCCATTTTTAACATTTGGAGTTGTAATGTTTTTATGTTCTGCAATAGAATATGCAACTTCTTGGTATATAGAGGTTACTACTGGAATAAGATACTGGGATTATACAGGCGTATTTTTAAACATAAATGGACGAATTTGTTTAGAATGTTCGCTATTCTTTGGACTTGGAGGTGCATTATGTGTGTACATTGTAGCACCATTCTTAGAAAGAAATTTGCAAAGATTAACGAATAAATTAAAAATATCAATGTGTATAGCTTTATTATTGATATTTGGAGCAGACAATGTTTACTCACATTTTCATCCACACGTTGGAGAAGGAATATCGAGTAGTGTAGAAAATCCTACCAAAGTACCAAATTTAATACAAAGATTTTAGAAAATAAAAGACGTTCTTAAATTAGACTAAATTGTCTAAAAAGAACGTCTTAAATTTTATAAAAATTTTTTCATTTGCTCTATATCATTTTTCTGTAATGTGACAAAGTCATTTAAAATATTTTTTACAGGCTCATCAGCTCTAGGATTATGGTTCAAAAGCTTTTGACATTTTATAATTCCCATGTCTCCACCTTGAATCATAAGTTCTGCAATTTTAGAGTTACTTTTATCAGTCATAGTATTCATTTGGGTACCCATCCAAGCCATCATCTTGTCGGTAACAGGAGCTTCATCTGGAATTTCTCCATATTTATCAAATTGATTGTTTACTCTATCAATAATTCTGCCATATTCTGTGTATTGAAAAGTTAGATTTTCTTTCATATTCTCATCACCAACTTTTTTCAAAACATACGAGATAGAATCCATTCCCATCTTTGCAGCCTTATTAATCTCATTTAAAATAGTTAAATTAATATTTTCATCTTTTCCACTATTAAAATTTTCTTCCATAAAATCAGTCCTTTCAAATTTTATAATATTATTTACAAAAAAAGAAAAAATATGTATTGAAATAAAAAGGATAATGAATTACGCAAGTTATTAATAGATTGTTAATGAAAATATCAGAGATACATAGTAAAAAATGTAGAAATATTAACAAAATTATGTTATATTTACCAATAAGATTATTGTTGTTTAAAAATGAAAATATATGAATAAAAAATGAATTAAAAATGTAGTATAAAAGAACCAAAAATTTAACATATAAATAGAAATGTATAATCTAAAAACCGCAATTATCATAAATAAGGAGGTAAAAGATTATGAACAAACAAGAAATTATGGAGTTGTTAAATATAGGAGAAAATAGAGAAGTAGAGTTTAAGGAATCATATAAAAAATTGCCAAAATCACTATGGGAAACTTATTCATCTTTCGCTAATACTAGAGGTCGGAATTATTATATTAGGAATAAAAGAGAATAAGGAAACAAAAATGTGTACAATAGAGGGAGTTGAAGAAGTAAATAATATTTTAAAAGATTTTTGGAATACTATTAATAATAGTGAAAAAGTAAGCTGCAATATATTGAATGATGATTGCGTAGAAATAATGAAAGTCGAAAATAGGATGCTACTTATAGTAAATATTCCAAATGCTAATAGAAAAGATAAGCCTATATACATAAATAACAATCCAATCACAGGTACTTATAAAAGATACCATGATGGTGACTATAGATGTAATAAAAAGGAGATACAAGTTTTGTTTAGTGAAAGCACTGAAGAATCAAAAGACGAGATTATATTAAATGAATTTAATATTAACAATATTGATAAAGAAACATTAGAAAGTTATAGAAAAAGATTTAAATTGCACAAGGGTGATTCACATGAATGGAGTAATTTAACAAACGA
The DNA here is from genome assembly GCA_934119935.1 of uncultured Clostridia bacterium. Classification (GTDB taxonomy): domain Bacteria; phylum Bacillota; class Clostridia; order TANB77; family CAG-508; genus CAG-245. Next base: position 193,752 of record CAKOSX010000001.1, read on the forward strand.
AGAATTTTTATATATGATAGGTGCGATAGATCGAAAGACAAGTAAATTGACTTTGGCTGGACTTTTAATGTTTGGATATAATATAGATATTGTAAAAATTAAACCAAGTTTCTTTCTTGATTATAGAGAAATAGATAATTTTATTACAACTGAGAGATGGTCAAATAGAATAACTTCATCACCAGATGAAAATAGAGAGGGAAATCTATGGGGCTTTTTCTCTAAGATTGTAAACAGATTGACAGCAGATATTCCAACTCCATTTGCCCTAGATAAGGATTTAATGAGAATTGATGATACTGATGTGCATAAGTGCGTAAGAGAGCGGATTGGCAAACTGTCTTATACATGCAGATTATTCAGAAAGTGGCAGTATAGTGATAGAAAAAGGACCAGATTATTTTAAATTTTCAAATCCAGGAAACTTAAGAATACCCATTGAAATTGCAATGCAGGGAGGAAGAAGCGATCCGAGAAATGTTATTTTGCATCAAATGTTTTCATATTTAGGATATGGAGAAAGAGCTGGCTCAGGGTTATATATGATTAATAAGGTATGGAGTGAAAAAGAATGGATTAAACCCAAGATGGAAGTTGAATTAAATCCCAATAGAACGATGTTAACTCTATATATGAAGAAACAACAATTTATAAATAATTACCCAAATAATTACCCAAATAATTACCCAAATGAATTAACACAAATTCAGATAAAGATATTAGAGATAATAAAAGCAAATCCTAGAATAAATGTAAGGCAAATTAGTGAACAGATTAAAGAAATTAAGTATGATGCTGTTAGATGGAACATAGCGGAATTAAAGAAGAAAAAAATTATAGATAGAAAGGGCACAACAAGAAAAGGGGTATGGAGTATATTATTGGAGTAATTGTGCAATATAAAATAGATATGAATTGATTATGTACATTGAAAATTCAATGAGTTTAATATATACTAGTACAAGAAATAAAATTCAATTACAAAAGTTTGAAAAATTTAGAAGTTTTCAAATTATTGCAATAGAAGGGAAAATGAAAAAAATTATGGCAAGTGTTAAATGGACTGATGAGCAGCAAGCTGCGATTGATAAGAAAGGTTCAAATATTTTGGTCGCTGCTGCTGCCGGTAGTGGTAAGACTGCAGTTTTGGTTGAGCGTATTATTAAGAAAATTATTGTTGACCGTGTTGATATAGATAAAATTTTGGTGGTTACTTTTACTAATGCTGCAGCATCTGAGATGAGAGAGAGAATTCTAGAAGCTATTTATAAGAAAATTGAAGAAAATCCGGAAGATGCAAACCTTCAAAAACAGATTATTCTTCTTAATAAATCGAGTATATGTACAATAGACTCGTTTTGTCTTGATGTTATTAGAAATAATTTCTATGAGATTGATATATCTGCGAATGCGAGAGTTGCAGATAGCACTGAAATGTTGCTATTAAAGCAAGAAGTATTAGATGATATGTTTGAAGATAAATACATTTCAGGTGATAAAGATTTTCTAGATTTAATTGACACCTACACGAAGTATAACAAGGATGAAGATTTAAAAGACTTAATCTTGAAAATTTATACATATATTCAAGCATCACCTTTTCCAGAAGAATGGTTAAATGAAAAGGTAGAAATGTTTGATATTGAAGGAAAATATACAAACTTCTCTAATACTCCATGGGGAAAGATTATAATTAAAAATGTAAGTGATATATTGGAAAATGGAATTTTAAAGCTAGAAAGTATTAGAAACAAAATGACACGTTTTCCAGAACTTGAAAAATTTATAAATACGATAAATATAGACCTTGTAGATTACTACTTTTTAAAGGATAACCTAAATGATTGGGATAAGTGTGTTAATGCAATTGTAGCACTAAAAGATAAAAGAAATAATTGGGCAACTGATAAAAAAGTTACTAATGACCTAAAAGATGAAGCAAAAAATATAAGAGACAGTGTTAAAGAAGAATTTAAGAAGGTAAAAGAATTGCTAAATTGTACGTCAGATGAAGCAATTGCAGACATAAACTGTATGTACAATATTCTAAATAAACTTAAAAACATAATATTGGAGTTTTCTGAGAAGTTCTATCAGAAAAAAAGAGAGAAAAACATAATGGACTTCAATGATATGGAACACTTAGCTTTAAAAATTCTAGTAAAAAAAGATGAGGCTGGAAATGTTGTTAAAACAGAGGTCGCAAAAAAGTATGAGGAAAAATTTGAAGAGATTGCGATAGACGAATATCAAGATAGCAACTTGGTACAAGAGTATATCCTAACGAGTGTATCAAAAGGAAATAATGTGTTCATGGTTGGAGATGTTAAACAGAGCATTTACAAGTTTAGACAGGCAAGACCTCAATTATTTATAGAAAAATATAATAAATATAAGTTAGAACCAGAAGCGGGAGAAGATAGAAAAATTCAGCTATTCAAAAACTTTAGAAGTAGAGAAAATGTACTAAACATTACAAACATGGTGTTTGAAGATATTATGAGCAAAGAGCTTGGAGACATAGATTACAACACGAATGAATATTTGAATTTAGGAGCATCTTATTTGGAAATTCCAGAGCAGGATTATGCAACTGATATCGAAATAATAGATACGAGTGATGAAGACAAGGACATTTGGAAAGATGAAAATTCAGAACAATCAGTATACATACCATCAGAGGAAGATAGCAATGATGTAGAACAAGAAAGAATAGAAGATGTTGTATTAGAGGCAAGATTTGTAGCAAAGAAAATTAAAGAATTAATTGATAGCAAGTATCAAGTGATAGACAAAAAAGAAGGAAAAAGAAACATTAGATATAAAGACATTGCAATTTTATTAAGAAGCATAACCGGAATTGCAAATGTTTATGAAAAAGAAATTTCTATGCTAGGAATTCCTGTATACAGTGATAGCTCTGGAGAATATTTGCAGTCAATTGAAATAGAAACCATTATGTCATTGCTAAGAATAATAAACAACCCAATGCAAGACATTCCACTAGTTACTGTAATGCGCTCACCTATAGGAAATTTTACAGACAATGAGCTTATTGAAATTAGATTGAATGATAGAAATTCAAATTTCTATGAAGCTCTTATGAAGACTGATACTCCAAAGGTTAAGAAGTTCTTGCAATTATTAGAAGAGTTAAGAAATGATGAACAATATATGGCTCTAGATGAATGGATTTGGAACATATATACAAAGACTGGTTACATGAATTATGTGAGCCTAATGCCAAATGGAAATTTGAGAGTGTCAAATTTGAAGATGCTATTTGAAAGAGCAAAACAGTATGAATCTGCAAGTTTTAAAGGACTATTCAACTTTATTAATTTTATAGATAAGATAAAATTTAATAGTGAAGATTTAACTTCTGCAAAAATAATAGGTGAAAACGAAGATGTAGTAAGGATTATGAGTATTCATAAGAGTAAAGGACTAGAGTTTCCGGTTGTTATATTAGCAGGAGTTGGAAAGCAATTTAATATGCAAGACTTAAACGAAAAAATATTGCTAGATCAAGATTTAGGACTCGGACCACAATATATCGATCCGGAAAGACATATTGAGTTTAAGACTTTAGCTAAAAAGGCGCTAGCAATAAAAGCAAAGAGAGAAGCCGTGTCTGAAGAAATGAGAGTTTTGTATGTTGCATTAACAAGACCAAAAGAAAAATTGATAATAGTTGGAAGGCAAAAAGATGCAAACAAAAAGATAACTGAAAAGCAAAAGGCCTTAGAAGTATATCCAACAGATGATAGTAAAATAAATGCATATTTATTGCAAAAATACAAAACATATTTAGATTGGCTAGAGTTAATCTATGAAAAAGAGGGAGTAGCGAAAACAGAAAAAATATTCAGAGTAAATGTGCATAATAAAAAAGAATTATTAGAAAACTTGAAAAAAGAAGAGAAAATAGAAGAAGACATATATCAAAAAATAATAGAAAATGCTAAGAAGGCTAATAAAGAAGAAAAGCAAAAAATATTAGAGTATTTGAATTGGAAATATCCACATGAAGAAATAGAAGGAGTTCCAACCAAAACATCTGTAACAAAAATAAAAGAAATGGTAAATGCAGAACAGGTAGAAGAACAGACTAAAAATGTGAAATTTGCAGTAGAAGAAACAAAAGAGGTAAGAACTATAACGCAGAAACCTAAATTCATAAATAATAATGAAAATGCAAAGATTAGCAATGCACAAAAAGGAACTTTAATGCATCTATGTGTTCAGAAAATGAATGAAAAAGAAGAATATGCAACAGAAAAAATTCAAGAATTAATAGATGGATTAAAGAAAAAAGGAATAATAAGCGAGGCAGAAGCGGAGAATATAAATATAAGCAAATTACAAGGATACACAAAATCTGATTTATGGCAAGAATTAAAAAATGCAAGAGAAATACATAAAGAAAAAGCATTCTATATAAATGTAAAAGCAAGCAGAATGTATGATATAAGCAAGGAAAATGATGAAAACATATTAGTACAGGGAATTATAGATTTATATTATATAGATAAAGACGGAAAGCTAGTACTAGTCGATTACAAAACAGATTATGTGGAAGCGGGAAAAGAAAGCGAATTAGTAGAAAAATACAAAGAACAATTGTATCTATACAGAGACGCACTGGAAATGGCATTAAATAGAAAAGTGGATAGGATGTTGATTTATAGTTTGTATTTGAATGAATCAATAGAGATTGAAAAATAGAAAGGAGGGCACTTATAGTGCACAGAAAAAATGAGATTAGACAAATTTTTAAAAGTTTCAAGAATAATAAAGAGAAGAACAGTTGCAAACGAAGCGGCTGATGGTGGAAGAATATCTGTAAATGGTAGAGTAGTAAAACCAAGCTATGAAGTAAAAGTCGGAGATATTGTAGAAATAAAATTTGGAGATAAAATATCAAAATTTAAGATAGTAGCAATACCAACCGTACAAGGAAAAAATATGCCACAGATGGTAGAAGAAGTGGAATAGTAATTCAATACTATGGTTGATAGATGGAAGTGAGGTAAAGGAGGTTCCCGTTTGGGAACCTCTTAAATTTTTATTATAATTAAAGAGAAAAGAATATAAATCTGTATTGAAAAATCTCCCTTTTGATGATAGAATTAGACAAAATATTACAAATGGGGGAAAAACAATGCCAGATTTTGTACATTTACACGTGCATAGTGAGTTTAGTTTACTAGATGGAGCAAACAGAATTAAAGATTTACCAGTTAGAGCAAAAGAGCTTGGAATGAAGGCTATGGCCATTACAGACCATGGCGTTATGTTTGGTGCAATCGATTTTTATAAGGCATGTTTGGCAAATGGGATTAAGCCTATAATTGGTTGCGAAGTTTATGTTGCCCCAAGAGGAAGAGAGGATAAAGACCCTAATATTGATGCAAGATATAATCACTTAATTTTACTTGCTAAGGATAATGAAGGCTACAAAAACCTTACAAAACTTGTTTCTATAGGATTTACAGAAGGTTTTTATTACAAGCCGAGAATTGATAAAGAAGTGCTAGAAAAGTACCATGAAGGATTGGTTTGCTGTAGTGCGTGTTTGGCTGGAGAGGTTTCTCAGGCAATTCTAAAAGGAGATATGGAAGAAGCTGAGAGAGTTGCTACTTGGTTTAAGAATGTGTTTGGAGAAGATTATTATCTAGAAATACAAAACAATGGAATTAAAGAGCAAGTTTTAGTAAATCAAAAGCTAATTGAACTTTCAAGAAAGTTGAACATAGAGCTTGTTGCAACAAATGATTCGCACTATTTGAGAAGAGAAGATGCTTACAACCATGAGATTTTACTTTGTATTCAGACTGGCAAAAAGATTACCGACGAAGATAGAATGAAGTTTGAAACAGACGAGCTATATATCAAATCACCAGAAGAGATGGCAGACTTTTTCTCTGGTGTGCCTGAAGCAATAGAGAATACCGTGAAGATTGCAGATAAGTGTAATGTAACTTTCGAGTTTGGTCACACAATACTTCCAAATTACGATGTGCCAGATGGGTTTGCTACACATTACGATTATCTAGAAAAGCTATGCAATGATGGAATTAAAAATAGATATGGAGACAATCCATCACAAGAAATTATAGATAGAAAAAACTACGAGTTAGGCGTAATCAAGAAAATGGGCTATGTCGACTATTTCTTGATTGTATGGGATTACATACATTATGCTAAGACTCAAGGAATACCAGTTGGACCAGGAAGAGGTTCTGGAGCTGGTTCTATTGTTGCGTATGCGATAGAAATTACAGACATAGACCCAATGAAATATGCCTTGCTTTTCGAAAGATTTTTAAATCCAGAGAGAATAAGTATGCCCGATTTTGACGTTGACTTTTGTTATGAAAGAAGACAAGAGGTAATAGACTATGTTTCTAGAAAGTATGGACCAGACCATGTTTCGCAGATTATTACCTTTGGAACTATGTCTGCCAGAATGGTTATAAGAGATGTAGGAAGAGTCTTAGATGTTCCTTATGCAACTGCTGATAAACTTGCAAAAATGGTTCCAAACGAGCTACACATCACAATAAAAAAAGCACTGGAGCAAAACAAAGAATTCAAAGATGAATATGAAAATAACCCAGAAACAAAGAAACTACTGGATATTGCAATGGCATTGGAGGGAATGCCAAGACAGGCTTCTACCCACGCTTGTGGAATAGTTATTACAAAAGACCCAGTTGTAACCTATGTTCCACTATATGTAAGAGATGGAATGATTTCGACACAATATATAATGACAACTCTTGAAGAATTAGGTCTATTAAAGATGGACTTCTTAGGACTTAGAACTCTAACAGTTATACAAGATACTATAAATTTGGTTAAGAAAAATAGGGGAATAGACGTAAAATTTGACCAAGGAATGAATGATCCAAAGGTATTCAAATTGTGGCAAGATGGAAACACGATGGGAATATTCCAGTTTGAGAGTCAAGGTATGACAAACTTCATGAAGGAACTTAAGCCAGACTGTTTGGAAGATTTAATTGCCGGAGTTTCATTGTATCGTCCAGGACCAATGGACCAAATTCCAAGGTATATATCGAATAAAAAAGACCCAGACCATGCTGTATACACACATGATAGCTTAAAGCCAATATTAAAAGTAACTTATGGCTGTATGGTTTACCAAGAGCAGGTTATGCAGATAGTTAGAGATTTAGCAGGCTACTCGCTAGGACGTGCAGATTTGGTACGTCGTGCCATGGGTAAGAAAAAACTAGAAGTAATGGCAAAAGAGAGAGAAATATTCATACATGGCCAAGTTGACGAAAATGGGAACATAATAGTACCAGGCTGTGTAAGAAATGGAATAGACGAAAAATCTGCCAACAAGATATTTGATGAGATGTCTGAATTTGCAAAATATGCTTTCAATAAATCACACGCTGCGTGCTATGCAGTTGTATCATATAGAACAGCCTACTTAAAAGCATATTATCCAACAGAATTAATGGCAGCAATGCTAAACAGTTTTTTAGGAAATTTAGATAAAATTCCAGAGTACATTGATGAATGTAAAAGAATGAACATAGAAATTCTAAAGCCAGACATTAATAGGAGTTATACGAAGTTTACAGTAGATGATGGCAAAATAAGATTTGGACTAGGAAGTATTAAGAACGTTGGACTTGCTGCAGTAGACACGATTGTTGCAAATAGAGAAAAGAATGGAGAATACATAAGTTTTACAGACTTTTGCGAGAGAATGGAAGGCGAAGCCGTAAATAAAAAATGTATAGAGAGTTTAATAAAAGCAGGAGCATTTGACAACTTTGCAGAAACAAGAAGCACACTAATGGCTTCGTTCGAAGACATAATAGACACAATTTCTGGAGCATCAAAAAAGAACATACAAGGACAAGTCTCGATGTTTGATATGGCAATGTCACAAGCAGACTCAAGCAAAGATGATATGGAAAAGTTAAAATACAAATATACAACTCTAAAAGAATATTCAGATCAAGAATTATTATCAATGGAAAAAGAGATGCTCGGAATCTATGTATCTGGACATCCACTTGAAAAGTACAGAGAGCTAATAGAAAAATTTGCAGATGTAAACACACTTCAAATGAGAGACACAAGCGAATTAGTTAGCACCGAAAACGAAGAAGATATGTCACCAGAAAAATTAGCTGGTAGAGTACAACAATTAAAAGACGGACAATTTGTAAAATATGCTGGAATAATAACTGGAATAAAGAAAAAATATACAAAAAATAACAAATTAATGGCATTTGTCACAATAGAAGATTTGTATGGAAGTGTAGATGTAATCGTATTCGAAAATTGTTACAATCAATGTTCAAACGAATTGATAGATGAGAACATAGTACTTGTTGAAGGCCGTTTAAGCATAAGAGAAGATGAAGCTCCAAGCATAATTGCAAGAACAATAAGAAACTTAGAAGATGTAGCAAATAATCCAAGTTATACAAATACATCAACCAATAACGAAAATGGTGCAAAACAAGTAGTAAAAATATCTAAAAAAAGATTAAACATAAACATAACTAATTTAGACGAAGCACAAAAAGACAGACTAAGAGGGGCATTGAAATTCTTCAATGGAGATAGAAACAACACTCAAATAGAAATAATAAATGGAGAAAAAATAGCTCCAGCAGGAGGTTTATTCGTAACGCCAGAAATATTAGAAGAAATACAAGAAATTGTAGGAATAGAAAATGCGATATTTGAAAAATAATTTTCAATATTAACTATGGCAAATTACAATGAATATGCAGAAATTGTCGAACGATTTTTAAGTTAATTTTAGAAAAAATGTTGCAAAAATAATAAAATATAGTATAATAATAAATGAAACGTTTTTTGGACAGAACACCAAGTTTCGTATGAGAATGGGTAATCAAAGATTACCAAAAAAATCAGGTATGCTGTGAACATACCTGATTTTTTGCTATTTCTTGAATAAATCAATAATAGCCTTCAGCTCTTTAAGAATTTTAAAAGCATATTTTAGTGTAATAACTATAATATGTAAAGCTTTAAAAAATTTATTCGAGCTTTTTCTTCTCTTGTTTTGTCTTTTGGACATCATTCTCACCTCCTTTCTTATGAGAATGACATAATTATAATACATAAGCCGTGAGAAAGTCTGTCGAAACTTGTAGCATAAGAAATATTTTTTTATGAAATCATAGAGAAAGCAAATGCGAGATTTGTCGAACGATTTTAAAGTTAATTTTAAAAAAATATTGCAAAATAAATAAAATATAGTATAATAATAAATGAAAAGCTTTTTGGACAGAACACTAAGTTTCAAATGAGAATGGGTAATCAATGATTACCAAAAAAATCAGGTATGTTACAGCATACCTGATTTTTTGCTATTTCATGAATAATTCAATAATAGCTTTTAGCTCTTTAAAAATTTTAAAAGCATATTTAAGTGTAATAACTATAATATGTAAAGCTTTAAAAAATTTCTTCGAGCTTTTTTTTCTCTTGTTTTGCTTTTTGAACATCATTCTCACCTCCTTTCAAAATGAGAATGACATAATTATAATACATAAGCCATGAGAAAGTCTGTCGAAACATGTAATTAACTCAAAAAAATTCACAAAATTTTCATTGAATTACTATTTATTTAATGATAAAATTATTAATGATTAGAAAACAATTACAATCTTGCGAAAGGAAATATAAATTATGGAAAAATCACTTTTAAAAGATAGTGTAAGACAAATAAAAAATACGTTTAAGCGATTTTTATCTATTGTGGCAATAGTCTTGCTTGGAGTAGGATTTTTTGCCGGAATTACAGCTACAAGTCCAGATATGAAAGATACCATAGATACATATTTTGATGATGAAAATGTAATGGACATTGAAGTAATTTCAACACTTGGTTTAACAGATGAAGACATAGAAGCATTGAAACAAGTAGATGGAACTAAAGATGTAGTGGGAACGTATAGCATTGATGCTACTTTTAGCAATGATAAGAAAGAGTATGTTGTTAAGATTGAGTCGATGCCAGATACGATAAACAATGTAATTCTTAAAGAGGGAAGCCTGCCACAAAATGCTGATGAATGTGTGGTTGAGAGTTCGTTACTAACAATGACTGGATATAAAATTGGAGATTATATCACATTAAATCCACAAAAGGTTGAATCATCTACAAGCCTTGGAGATATTGATATAAATAATGAAGAAGATAGCAATGATAATAATAGCAACAATGAAGAAAGTGATAGTAACAATGATTCAACTGTAAAAAACAAAAAGGTTAAAATTGTTGGTACGGTTCAATCTCCTTTATATATTTCTAGGTCGAGAGGTTCTAGTAAACTTGGAGCAGGTTCGGTAAATTTTTATATGTATATGCCAAAAGAAAATTTCAATATGGACGTTTACACGATTGCATACATTACTGCTGATGGTGCAAAAAATTTAAAAACATATAAAGACGAATACCAGAAAAAGATTGATGAAGTAAAAGATAATATAGAGGCAATATCAGATGAAAGAAAACAAGCTAGATATAATTCTATTGTAAATACTGCTCAGAGCAAGTTAGACGATGCTCAAAAAGAATATGATGAGCAAAAGCAAAAAGCAGAAGATGAACTTCAAGATGCACAAAATAAGATTGATGATGGAAAAGTACAAATTGGGGACGGAGAAAAAAATGTTGCAAATGCAAGAAAAAAGGCTGATACTGAATTTGCAAATGCAGAGAAAAAGCTGAAAGATGCTGAAGCACAGCTAAATAGTGCAAAATCTGAATTTGAAACAAAGAAGCAAGAAACAGAAGCACAATTAGAAGAGGCACAGAAAAATGTTGATAGTTTAAATCAAATAAAAACTAACTATGATAATCTTGTAACTCAAAAACAGACTGTGGAGAGTCAAATAAAACAGATAGAAGAGACTCTAAAAATCTTAAATCAAAATCCAGACGTAAATGAGGAAAAGATAACGGAGCTAACTACAAATAAAACAGCATTAGAAGCAGGGCTTAGTCAGATTAATGCAGGAATTTCTCAAATAGAAACTGTTCTTTCAAGCCAAGGAATAAAGGCAGAAAATTTAAGTCAGACTATAAGTTCTATAAATTCTCAAATAGAGCAAGGAAAGCAGGAACTCGCAAAGGCAGAAAACACAATAAACGAGAATGAAAAAGAGCTGGAAAGCCAGAAAAAGAAACTTGCACAAACCAAAACAAGCACATACAAAACTATAAAGAGTAATGAGCAAAAATTAGAAAATTCTAAAAAAGAGATTGAAGAAAATGAACAAAAGCTTGCAGATGCTCGAAAAGAATCTCAAGAAAAATTAGATGAAGCACAAGAAAAATTGAATGATGCAAGGACTCAAATTGCAAAAATAGAAAAGCCTTCTTGGTATATTTTAGATAGAAATTCAAACTATGGATATGCGGAATATATTCAAGATACAGATAGAGTTGCTAATTTAGCAAAAGCATTCCCAATAGTATTCTTTTTAGTTGCAGCATTAATTAGTTTAACATCAATGTCTAGAATGATTGAAGAACAACGTGTTCAAATTGGAACTTTGAAAGCGTTGGGGTACAACAAAATTCAGATATCATTTAAATATCTAATTTATGCATTCTTGGCAACCATGATTGGTGGAGTAGTAGGAATGATAATCGGGTTTAAGCTAATACCATCAATAATAATAATGATGTATGAAATGATGTACACTATTCCAAAAGCTGACTGCATAATTCGCATTGAAATGGGAGTTATAGGATTGGGATTTGCACTTGTTTGCACATTGGGAGCTACAATTTATACATGTATTAAAGAATTGAAAGAAAAGCCAGCAGAGCTGATGCTTCCAAAGGCTCCAAAGCCTGGAAAACGCATAATGCTTGAGAAAATAACATTTATATGGAAAAGATTGAAGTTTACTAATAAAGTAACTGCAAGAAATGTATTCAGATATAAGAAAAAAATGCTTATGACTGTAGTTGGTGTAGCAGGTTGTACATCGCTTATAATAGCAGGATTTGGCATAAGAAATGCAATAGGAAACATGATTCCAAATCAGTATGGCGAAATTTTTAAATATGATGGAACAATCGAATTTAAAGAGGATGTAACAAAAACACAAATTCAAGAAGAAAATGAAAAAATAAAGAACCTAGATAAAATTGCAGACACATTACCAAGTTACATGAAAACTGTTGAAATAACAAGCATTCTGAATTCGCAGACAATAAACCTTGTAGTACCAGAGCAGTCAGATAAATTAGATGAATTTATAGGATTAAGAAACAGAAAGCACAAGAAGGAAACATACTCATTAGATGATGACTCTGTAATAATTTCAGAAAAAATTGCAAGTCTATTAAAGATAAAGGTTGGAGATACAATAACCATAAAAAATACAGATGATATAGAAAAAGATGTAAAAGTAGGAGCAATAACAGAAAACTACATCTATCATTATATGTACATGTCTAGTAATTTGTACAACAAACTATATGGAGAAAATAGCTTCAAGCCTAATACATTGCTTATAAAAGAAGCAGAAGGTACAACAGAAGATGATGAAGAAAATAGCGGAAAAACAATCTTACAAGATGACAAAATAGTTGCTGGAGTAAGCTTCTTATCTGGTACGAAGGATATTTTTGTAACAGTAATGGAACAAATGCAATTAGTAGTATATGTGCTAATAATATCAGCTGGATTGCTTGCATTTGCAGTTTTATATAATTTATCAAATGTAAACATAAGTGAAAGAATACGTGAACTTGCTACAATAAAGGTACTTGGTTTTTATAATAAAGAGGTATTTAATTATATAACAAAAGAAACAAGAATATTAACAGTTATTGGAATCTTTTTCGGACTATTTGGGGGATATTTCTTGTCGATGTATGCGGTAAAAACGTGCGAGCTTGATATGATGATGTTTAATTACGAAATAAGCAAAATGTGTTTTATATATGGAATTATAATAACAATAATATTTGCAGAAATAGTAAATTTAGCAGTAAATAGAACCCTAAAGAAAATTAGTATGACTGAATCTTTAAAGAGTGTAGATTAGAAAGGATGAAAATATGGCCTACATAGAATTTAAAAATGTTGTAAAAGAATACTCTATGGGTGATAATAAGATTAGAGCCTTAGACAATGCAAATTTTGAAATAAATAAAGGTGAACTTGTTGTAATTGTTGGACCGAGCGGGGCAGGAAAAACTACTGCCCTAAACGTTCTTGGAGGAATGGATAGTGTAACTTCTGGAGATGTTGTAATTGACGGAAGACATGTTAATAATTACAACGAAAAGCAACTTACAAAATATAGAAGAGAAGATATTGGGTTTGTATTCCAGTTTTATAATCTTGTTCAAAATTTAACTGCAATTGAGAATGTAGAACTTGCAACTCAAATATGCAAACATCCATTAAGTCCAGAAAAAGTAATGGAGAAAGTTGGATTAAAAGAAAGAAAAAATAATTTTCCATCACAATTATCTGGAGGAGAACAGCAAAGAGTTGCAATTGCAAGAGCCATTGCAAAAAATCCAAAGATACTTCTTTGTGACGAACCAACTGGAGCTTTAGACTATAACACAGGAAAGCAGATTTTAAAACTTTTGCAAGATACATGCAGAAAAGAAAATATGACAGTAATCATAATAACGCACAATAGTGCAATAGCTCCAATGGCAGATAAAATAATACACTTCAAAAATGGAAAATCGGAAGATATTGTCATCAATCAAAATCCGACACCGATAGAAGAAATAGAATGGTAAAATGATGTAAAAGTTTCCAAAAGACAGTAATGTATTAAATTTTTTGAAACTTTTACGAAAATAATAGCAATTTTTTAATTGCTATTTATTTTTTTAACAAATTATAGTAAAATAGTACTGGAAAAAGTTGAAAGGGTGCATGAAATGCGAAACAGAAGAAATACTAGAAAAAGAAATGTTGTATTAGATACCATCACAAATAAGAATTTTATAATTATCGTATCAATTTTACTGGCAATTATTATAGTTGCTGAAGGTGTAATTCAAATACGAAAATATCAAGACAGAAAGCTATTAGCAAAACAAGCGGAAGAGTTGGAAAAACAGACTGGTGAAATTTTTACGGCAATAGAAAATGAACTTACAAATCCATCAACTAATGGAGAAACTACAGTAAGAACTAGAATTGCTAAGATTTCTGCTGTTGGTGATATATTATGCCAAATGGATATGATTGATGATGCAAAAACGAGTGATGGATATGATTTTTCTCATATGTTTACAGAAATTTCAACATTTGTAAAAAATTCAGATCTAGCAATTGGAACCCTGGAAACAAACTTTATTGAGGGCAAATACTCTGGTGTTGGAAAATACAATTCACCAATAGAATTCTTGAAAGCAGTGAAAGATTCAGGAATTGGACTAGTTTCATTGGCACACAATCACGTATTAGATTATGGGACTCAAGGTTTAGCTACAACGATAAATAAAATTAAAAAACAAAATATTGATATTACTGGAATTAAAGAAAATTTGGAAAAAACAAATGAACAAGATGAAAATACATTAGAAGAAGAAAAACAAGAAAACTCGGATTTTACAGGAAACATTAAAGAAATTAATGGAATTAAAGTCGCTTTTTTAGGATACACATACGGTTTAAGCAATGAAAATGAAGTTACAGATGAAGAAAAAAAGTCAGCTAATATTTATTCAGAAGAACTTGCACAAAAAGACATAGAATATGCAAAACAAAGCTCAAATTATATAATAGCAATTATGCATTGGGGAGATGTAAACAGTTCTGAAATATCAGAATATCAAAGAAATATAACATCGTTCTTAGTAGAAAATGGTGTGGATATGATTTTGGGTGCACACCCATCTGTAGTAGAACCGATGGAAATGATCCAAACAGAAGAAGGAAAGAATGTATTTGTTGCATATTCGCTTGGAAATTACATGTCTACCTTAAAATATGATGATGCAAATGTAGAACTGATATTGAATATACAAATATCAAAAAGCTCAGATTCGGACAAAGCAGTGTTGCAAAAAGTGGATTACACACCAATATATGTTTTAGACAATGGAACAAAAGCAGAAAATAGATTTGAATTAACAGATATGAAAAAACTTGCACAAGATTATGCAAATGGAGATACAAGCAGAATTTCGAGAAAAACCTATGAAAGTATTATATCAAAATTAGAAAAATTACAAAATACGGTAAATTCAAAGTAAGAAGGGAATAAAAAAATGAACGTAGGCTTTATATCACTAGGATGTAGCAAAAATTTAGTAGATACAGAAATGATGATTGGAATTTTTAAGGAGAATAAGTTTAATATTGTAAATGATCCTAAAATTGCAGATGTTATTGTTATAAATACCTGTGGATTTATAGAATCTGCAAAAGAAGAGGCGATAAATACAATTTTGGAGATGGCAGAATATAAAAATACTGGAAGATGCAAGGTATTAATTGCAACAGGTTGTTTAGTAGAAAGATACAAAGAAGACCTTGAAAAAGCACTTCCAGAAGTCGATATTTTCTTGAAGTATAGCGATTATGCAGAAGAAAAAGGTAACTCATCAGCAGTATTTGCAAAGGTATTAAAAGAAGTATATGACAAAATCGAGAGTAAGAAAAATATAAAATTAGTTGATACAGATTTAGATTTTATGAATAGGGTCATAACAACTGGAGAACAATATTCGTATATAAGAATTGCAGAAGGATGTAGTAATAGATGTACCTATTGTGCTATTCCATATATCAGAGGAAATTTCGTAAGCAGAAAGATGGAAGACATAATAGAAGAAGCTAAGCAAATTGTTGCAACAGGAAGAAGAGAACTTATTTTGATTGCACAAGATACATCAAAATACGGAAAAGATATCTATGGAGAGCCAAAACTTGCAGAATTATTAACAGAACTATGCAAAATAGAGGACTTAAAATGGATAAGATTCTTATATACATATCCAGAAGATATAACAGATGAATTAATAAAAGTTGTAAAAGAAAATGATAAGATATGCAAGTATTTTGATATTCCAATACAACATATTTCTGATACTGTTTTGAAAAGAATGAACAGAAAGTGTACAGGGGAAACCATTAAAAATACAATAAGTAAATTGAGGAGAGAAATTCCAGATGTAGTAATAAGAACAACTTTGATGGTTGGCTTTCCAGGAGAGACACAAGAAGATTTCGAAAAACTATATGAATTTGTTAAAGAGACAAAATTTGATAAATTAGGTGCATTCACATATTCAAAAGAAGATGGAACGCCAGCTTCAAGACTTAAAGAACAAATTCATCCAATGACTAAAAAATCTAGATATAACAAAATAATGAAATTACAACAAGAAATATCTAAAGAAAATGAAAAAAAGAATATAGGAAGAGAGTTAGAAATATTAATCGAAGGTGTAACACCAGACAGAAAATATTATGTAGGTAGAAGTTACATGGACGTTCCAGATATAGATGGAGTTGCTTACGTAAAAAATACATCAAATAAAGATTTGATTGGAAAATATATAAACGCCAAGGTAGTTGATGTAAAAGATTATGACTTAATTCTAGTTGAAAAATAATAAAAAAATACATATTGACTGTTTTACTAAAGTATAGTATAACTTAGTCAATTCAAATTACAGGAGGTAAATTTTAATGGAACTTAAAGGATCAAAGACAGAAAAAAATTTAATGGAAGCATTTGCAGGTGAATCACAAGCAAGAAATAAATACACATATTTTGCAAGTGTTGCTAAAAAAGAAGGATATGAACAAATAGCTGCTTTATTTTTAGAGACAGCAGAGAATGAAAAAGAGCATGCTAAAATACATTTCAAATATTTAAATGGAATCAGTGATACAAAGGCTAACTTAGCAGCTGCTGCAGCTGGAGAAAACTACGAGTGGACAGATATGTATGACAGAATGGCTAAAGAAGCTGATGAAGAAGGCTTTACAGAAATAGCTGCAAAATTCAGAGGAATAGGTGCTATCGAAAAAGAGCATGAAGCAAGATTTAGAAAATTACTAGAAAATGTTGAGAATGGTGAAGTATTCAAGAGAGGAAGCATAACAATTTGGAAATGCAGAAACTGTGGACATATTGTAGTGGGAACAGAAGCACCAAAGGTTTGCCCAGTTTGCAACCATCCACAATCTTATTTTGAAGTTAAAGCAGAAAACTATTAATAAACCAAGAAGCAATTAATATTTTTAAATAGAGACATGTCGCTCTTGGTCGGGGCTCCTAATGGATCACTCTAAGGCGAGCTTCAGGTCTTGTTAAAAATAACTGAATAGACTAAGAAGCAATTAATATTTTTAAATAGAGACATGTCGCTCTTGGTCGGGGCTCCTAACGGACCCCTCAAAGGCGAGCTTCCAGTCTCATTTGAAAAAATATTAATTGCTTCTTATTAAATAAAATATTGTAAGGAGTATATGAAAATGGAAAAAGTTAGAGGATTTGAAATTGCAAAAGGTTTTGAAGATAAAGGAATTAACTTACCAATTAGAAAAACAAAACATGCAGCCGGTTATGATATTGAAGCTGCTGAAGATTGTGTAATACCATCTTTCAAATTAGGACAAAAACCTACACTTGTTAAGACTGGATTAAAGGCATATTGCCCACCGGATGAGTTCTTTTTATTGTGTAATAGGAGTTCTGGACCTGCAAAAAGAGGATTAGTCTTAGCAAACAGTGTCGGAATTGTAGATTGTGATTATTATGGAAACGAAGATAATGATGGACATTTTATGTTTGCATTTTATAATTTCTTTGATCATGATGTTGAGATAAAAAAGGGAGACGCAATAGGACAATTGATATTTATGAAATACTTAACAGCTGATAATGATAATGCACAAGGCGAGAGAAAAGGTGGATTTGGATCTACTGGGAAATAACTCTTATACATAATGGTAAACTTAATTTTACCTATTTGTAGAATTAGCACATAACTAAGAAACATAAAATTATTTTTTTATAGTAAAATACGTAAAACTGTTGAAAATACTGAAAAACATGGCAAATTACGATAAAAAATAAAATGGTAAAAGTTTTGACTTTTGCCATTTTTTATGGTATAATAGAAACGTAGTTGAGAGATAAAGAAACCTTTATTAATTCTAAAATATAGTATGGAAGGAGATATTTACATGTTTAATGTTGGTGACAAAATTGTATATCCTATGCATGGAGCAGGAACGATTGATGCAATAGAAGAGAAAGATATTTTAGGAGAAAAACAAAATTATTATATAATCAAAATGCCTGGTGAAGTAAAGGTTATGGTTCCAATATCAAAAGCAGGAGATGTTGGCGTTAGAAGTGTAATAAATAAAGAAGAAGCTGGAAAAGTATTAGAGATACTTGAAGCCAATGAAACTGAAATGTCAAATAATTGGAATAAAAGATATAAAGAAAACATGGATAAAATGAAGAGTGGCAGCATATATGAAGTTGCTGATGTTGTTAGAAATTTAAGTTATAAACAGAAGGAAAAAGGATTATCTACAGGAGAAAAGAAGATGTTAAATAATGCAAAACAGATTTTAGTAAGTGAACTTGTTTTAGCAGAACATGCTTCAGAAAATGAAGTTGAAAATCTTGTAGAAAACAAAATAAACTTATCTTTTGAAGAACACAGAAATATGGAAGATGCAATTAATACAAACAACATAGTAAGTAAGTTTATTCCATTCAATGATGTAAATTCAAATTCAGGAAATCCACAAAATTTATAAAAGAACAAAGGCTAACATGAGTGTTGGCCTATTTATTTTTGTGCTATGTTTGAATTTATAAAAATTCTTGATTACGTAAAGTGGAAAATTAAGAAGGAATACAAAACTTTATGTCGAATATATTATATAATGGAGAAAGGTAATTGCGAATGGTAAGATATAGTGATGAATTGTTAGACGAAATAAAAAGCAAGAATGATATAGTTGATATTGTGTCGCAATATGTGGTTTTAAAAAGGACAGGCAGAAATTATATGGGCTTATGTCCATTTCATAAAGAGAAGTCTGGCTCATTTTGTGTTTCACCAGATAAGCAAATATTCCACTGCTTTGGATGCGGAGTGGGTGGAAATGTTTTTCATTTTATAAGCAAAATAGAAAATTTAAATTTTAAAGAGTCTGTTGAAATGCTTGCAAATCGTGCTGGCGTGGAGCTACCAGTATCGGGGAATTACGAGGACAGCAAAACAGAAAGGTTAAAGGCTAGAGTTTACGAAGTAAATAAATGTGCAGCCGAATTTTATCATCAAAATTTATATAGGCCAACAGCAAAACCTGGACAAGAATATGTGAAAAAAAGGCATCTAGACAATAAAACTTTAATAGCATTTAAAATAGGATATTCTGGTAGATTCAATGAATTATATCTTGAACTGAAATCAAAGGGATTTACAGAAGAGGAAATTTTAGCATCATGTTTAGTAAATAAAAATCCAGATGGTAAGTTTATAGATAGATTTAGAAATAGATTAATGTTTCCCATAATTGATACCAGAGATAGAGTAATTGCCTTTGGAGGCAGAGTATTAGATGATAGTAAGCCTAAATATATAAATTCTCCAGAAGATATAGTGTATAGCAAGGGAAGACATCTATTTGCATATAATGTTGCAAAGAAATATAACCCCAAAACTATAATAATGGTTGAAGGTTACATGGATGCGGTGTCGTTACATCAAAGAGGAATACATAATGCTGTTGCGTCACTTGGAACTGCTTTGACTGAAGCTCAAGGAAGGTTGCTAAGACGAAGCTGCGAAAAAGTAATAATCGGTTATGATGCTGATGGAGCTGGACAAGCTGCAACTTTGAGGGGATTAGAAATATTACAAAACCTTGGATGTGACATAAGAATTCTTCAGATAGAAGGTGCAAAGGATCCAGATGAATTCGTAGTAAAATATGGACCAGAGAGATTTCAAAAATATGTAGATCAAGCAATTTCATTAGTAGAATTTAAGGTAAAAATGCTAAAAAAGAATCTGAATTTAGATAACGTAAATGATAAAATTAAATTCTTAAATGAAGTTGCCAAAATTGTTGCAAAAGTTGAGAATAGCATGGAAAGAGAAGTATATGTTGAGAAAATTTCTCTTGAATATAAAGTCTCTAAAGATGCAATATATGCTGAAATAAATAAACTTTTGTATGCAAATAATAGAACTGAACAAAAGCTAGAAAAAAGAACTGTTTCAGTAAAACCAGTAACAGTTGCACCAGAAGAACAACATGTTGACGAAAAAACAAAGAGAAC
The DNA here is from genome assembly GCA_934119935.1 of uncultured Clostridia bacterium. Lineage (GTDB taxonomy): Bacteria > Bacillota > Clostridia > TANB77 > CAG-508 > CAG-245. The sequence goes on from CAKOSX010000001.1 coordinate 214,101, forward strand.
AGAGAGCCTTGTTATATATTTGTTAATTAATTATCCGGAGAAAAGCTTTGAAAAATTAAGAAAACTAATAGATAATAATATGTTAAAAATAGAAAGAAACAAAGCCATAGTAAATAAATTGTATGAAGAAAACGAAAAAGGAAATATTAATATAGAAAATATATTAGAGATGTTCGAAGACGAAAATACAATAAATTATCTATCAGGGATTATGTCTGAAGATTTTGAAATAACAGATGTAGATAAGTGCATAGAAGATGTAATCGTGGCATATAGAAAAGAACTGTTATTACAGAAGCGTAACGAAATATTAAATAAAATAGATAAAAACGATTTAACAAAAGAAGAAAGTGCTAGTTTGGAAGCAGAATTAAATGATGTAATAATCAAATTAGCCAAAATGAAATAGGGAGGGTTATATTGGTAATGAATAAAGAAAATGAAAACGAAAAAGTACAAAATAAAGTAGCTTTAAATGAACAAAAAGATAAGAAAAATACTAATACAGATGAAAAATTAAATAGTATTATAAAAAAAGCAAAAGAAAAGGGAAAAATAACGTACGGAGAACTTGCTAGTGAATTAGACGAAGCAAATTCCGAACAAATAGATAAAGTTTTTGATGCTTTTGAAGACATGGGTGTTAGTGTTTTAAAAGATGATGATTTAGACTTAGAAGAACCTGACCTAGATGAATTAGAGGCAGTAGAAGATATAAAAGTAGAAGATATTGATCTAACAAGCATGGAAGGCATCAACATAGATGACCCAGTTAGAATGTATTTAAGAGAAATAGGAAGAATCCCACTTTTATCATATGACGAAGAACTTGAACTCGCAAAAAAAGTATTAGCAGGAGATGAAGCAGCAAAACAAAAACTTGCTGAATCTAACTTAAGACTTGTTGTAAGTATAGCAAAGAAATATGTTGGAAGAGGAATGCTATTCTTAGATTTAATCCAAGAAGGAAACATGGGATTAATAAAAGCTGTTGAAAAATTTGATTATACAAAGGGATACAAATTCAGCACATATGCAACATGGTGGATTAGACAAGCTATAACAAGAGCAATAGCAGACCAAGCAAGAACAATAAGAATACCAGTACACATGGTAGAAACAATAAACAAATTAATACGTACATCAAGACATCTATTACAGCAATTAGGCAGAGAGCCAACCCCAGAGGAAATAGCAGCTGAGATGGAAATACCAGTTGAAAAAGTAACAGAAATACAAAAAATTGCACAAGATCCAGTATCTCTAGAAACACCAATAGGAGAAGAAGACGATAGCCACTTAGGAGACTTCATACAAGACGATGACAGCCCAGCACCACAAGATGCAGCTGCATACACATTATTAAGAGAACAACTAGAAGAAGTAATGAAAACACTAACTCCAAGAGAAGCAAAAGTATTAAAACTAAGATTCGGATTAGAAGATGGAAAATCTAGAACACTAGAAGAAGTAGGAAAAGAATTTAACGTAACAAGAGAAAGAATAAGACAAATAGAAGCAAAAGCATTAAGAAAACTACGTCATCCAAGCAGAAGCAAAAAACTAAAAGACTACATGAACTAATGTCCAGTTTGTACATTTTAGGGACGGAGAAAAAAATGTACAAAAAAGTTCGCCCAGAAGAGTAACTTCTAATGGGCGAACTTTTTTGTTCCTCCTTTTCGAATCCATAAGAGAAACATATAAAAACAAAAAAACTATAACATTTAAGTTATAGTTTTTTATGGTAGCGATGAGTGGATTCGAACCGCTGACCTAACGGGTATGAACCGCTTGTATATAAAAAGTCTTGATTTTGTTAAACACTTTTAAAATAAGGAATTGTGATATTTTAACGATTTTGCGAAAGTGTTATATAGTATTACACAATATCATACTTTTTCATATAGTTTGGCACAAGTTATGGCACAAATCAAAAAAATGATACCATTTATACAAATTTATATATTAAGAGTTATACGCTTTGCTTAAATAGTGTTAAAAGTCAATTGAGAACGTCTTAAAAGAAAGGAGTATTAAAAATGGTAAATGATTTTAGCGATATAGAATTTGTTTTAACTAATGAAATGGACAATACAATGATAGAATTTTTAACAATAAAGCAAATGATAAAAAACAAATCATATAAAAATGATGATGAACTTAAATTGTTAGTTGATGAATTAGATGAGTTAAGAGTAAAATTCGTAAAACAATTTAGAGAAAACAACAAAAAGCAAATACAAGAATATCTTAACTTGTTTAAAAAATAAAAAAATAAAGAGGAATAAGCCACAAAGCCTATTCCTCTTATTTCTTTTTAGTTGGTTTAGCATATTCGTGAGATACATCTAAACAGAAAGGGCATCGATAGATGAACCCGTCACGAATTAGTTTGTTTTTTACTTTTCCATAAACATAATTATCATTAAAGGTATTAACAAATTCGCTTTTCTTTTTAAATTTCTCGTGTTCTTGTTTTACAAAGTCTATTCTTTCTTTTTTCTTTTGTTCTTCATCAATTTTTTTCAAGTAATTGTCTATTTTCTTTTCAATAGCAATTTGTATATCTTCATCAAGCCCAAATGATATAGTTGTATCATAAAGCCCAAGAGATTTTAAAATGTCTTTTTCAAGTTCTATCTTCATATTTGTTTTACCCCCAAAGTGTCTATAAACTCTTTTAACTCCTTTTCGCTTATAATATATTGCCTACCAATAAAACGCCCTTTTAATTTTTCTTCTTTGATTAGTTTTCGCAAGTAAGGAATAGGAGTAATAAGCAATTCACTTACTTGTTTTAAATTGTAAAATTTATCTTCCATATTTTTTCCTCCTCATATAAAAGAAGTGGTAAGAAGCGGAAACTACAAAAAGCTATTGATAATATGTATATAGTAGATAGATAGTAAAGAGGGAATAAAACATAACAAACATAAGTTTGTTGAAATACCTCTAAAACGCACATAAACACCGAAATACGCTTCGTAAATGTTCAAGATGATAAATTATTCATCAAAGAAGAAACGGCGCTTAAAATCGATTTTAAGAGGTCAAAAAATACATTTAGGGGGCGTGGGGTTAAGTATGGGGGCAAATTGACATTAAAAAAAGGGCTATTAGCCCAAAAGTTCAACGACAAAAATAGAAAAGCATATAAGCCGAAGCCTATATGCTATTTTCCTTTTTTCTTACTGATAAAGAAAAATACTATACCCATAAATATTACAAAGATAAGCATTTTAATTGTAATATTACCGCCACGCATTAAAAACAAAAAGAAGAATAAAGTAATACACACCAAAGCCACAATTAAAGTTAAGTGATTTTGAATAAAATTGCCACCCAAACTATTATTGCTCATTGTAGTAGCACTTTCTATATTATCTTTATCATAAGCGCTTATATTTCCTACAATACACCTACCAGTTGAACCTGACCAACTTCCTTTGGTAAGTATCTCAATGACTATTAACTCATCACTTTCTTTAATTTCAAATTGTTTCCCATCTTGTTCTTGTGAAGTTGAAGTATTTATAGGAGTTGCCATTGTATTTATACCATTAGTCACAACAAAATTTGCTTGATTTTTTACTTGTGTTATAGTGCTTATATAATGTGTTCCAATAGGCACTTCTAATTCAATACATTTATTGCCACCAACACCAATTTGACCTACGGGTTGATTATCAATAAAAACACTACACCTTAAAGCAAGACCACCTGTTTTTATTATTCTAACTTTCTTTTTAGCTTTTTCAATAGGGCAACCACAATTCATACAAGCTGTTGCTTTATCGCTTATCTCTTTTCCACACTCGCTACATTTTATCAAAGCCATATACTTTTACACTCCTTTCTTGAATATACAAGCCAAAGCCCATATACTATTTTTTTCTATTCTTATCAATAATTATAGCAACTACAACAACCGCTACTACTATGCCTACAAATAATAATACACCCATTTTTTCATCTCCTATCTTTTCTTTTTTACATTATCTATAATTATGTCAATACATTATTAGTAAAGATACTTTTTGTCGAATTATATCATATCTTATCGAATTACAAAATTATTATATCATACCTCACCGAATAAGTGAATAATATTTTAGTAAAAAAATGAGAAAATATATAATAAGAAATTCGAAAGGTAGGTGTTAAAGTGGTAAATAAAAATGATGAAAACTATGTATATTATTTAGTGGGTAAAAACTTAAAGAAACAACGCAAATTGAAACACTTAACACAAACCGAATTCGCCGATAAATGTAATTATAGCGAGGGCTTTATAATGAATATAGAAAGTGAAAAGTATCATCAAACTTTCGGTTTAGGAACTGTCTGGAAATTTGCCGAAGTATTAGGAATAGACATAAGAGAATTATTCGCACCAATAGATGATGAAGAAGCGGAAAACGAAAAAAAATAAGAGTGCTTATACATTGATTTGTATAAACACTCTTTTAATATATATAAAATAGCTCTATAAAGCAAAATGCGCTACCATACTTTGCCGAAAATCTTTTATTCGGCAAATTACTTGTCTAAAAAAATAACGAGGCTTAAAATCGAAATAAAGCGAGGTTATTATTTAAGCGGAAGCGGAATTTTACTTAAAGAGGCTATGGAAAAAATATTTTGAAAAAATTTTTGATTCTTGACTTGACACGAGGTAGATATAACTAATTATAATATATTATATATATTAAGTAGTAGTAAGTAATTAAGCCTTATGTAAGTAAATATAATATAGTCTATTGAAAAGTAATATAATAATATAATCTATTGAAAAGTAATATAATAATATAATCTATTGAAATATATATAGTCTTATGGAAAGATATTATATATTTATATATTTATCTATTGAATAAGTAATTATATATAACCTAATGTAGAAAGTAATATACTTACATTAGATTATACTTGTAATAAATTATTTTATTATATATCTTTACAAAAGGTTATATATATAAATTATAATAAAATAAATTAAGTATATATATATATATTTATAATTATATATATTTAACTTAATATACTTATTAGTATTTAACTTAATTAAAGAATACAATTTTAGTAATTATATAAATATACTCTATATCTCTATATATTTATATATATAATATAAAAGTGCCAACATAATTAAGTGTTAGCACCTGCTCATAATTATTTTAAAAATCTTTCTTCGATATATGCTTTAAACATATTCGCTACTTCTGTTTTAATTTTCTTGTCGCCAAATATAAAGTTTTCGTATTTGCTAGGGTTATCATAATCAACAACCATTTTGCCATTTTCTATTGTATAGCCCAAAGCTAAATTTTCTAATAATTCTTTTGTCAATATTTCTAATTCAGTAGTTTTTGCTATAATTTCTTCATTTTCGCTTTCAGTATCATATTGAATAAGTCCTTTGTTATTTAAACCTATAAGGTATGGCTCTATATAATCTTCTATATAAGCGAATAACTTATCATAAAATTCCTCTTTCCCCGAATTTGTATTTACTAAATTTTCTTTCTCTTGTTCTTTTTCTAACATTTTTATAGCATTAAATTTTTCCATTTTAAACCTCTCCTAACTAACGCGTATATAATATTTCACGTTTCTTTTAATAATTTCTTGAACCTTTTTAAAGGCTTCTTTGTAAGTTTCTTTAATATCTGTATCTTGTTTATTAGTAATAGTATTATATATATCTTGTAATTTTTTTATTATACTATCGGTCGCGTTGCTATGTATTGTTATTTCATTTGTATTAACACAATTTTTCATTTTATCAAGAAAGAAATATAAATCAAAGTTGCTTATCATCTCATTGAAAGATATATTATATGTTTCGTGTATGCTTTCATAAGTTGTAGAAGCGGTTAGAGTAAAATGTAAAGCACTTAAATTTGAATAGCTATCTTTTATGTTTAAGTGTAATGTATCAAGATAGGTCTTGTATATCTCTTGTGGTGAAGAATTACTACTCAAAGCATTTTGCTTATCTTGTGCATTTGCTAACGCATTGACAATACCATTGTTAGCTTTTGCCACAAGATTATATATAAAGAACACTTCATCAAATTCATTTTCGCCAAAGTCTTTGTCAAAATCAAAATTAAAGCCTTTTTTGAAATCTTCTATATATTCTTCATTATCTTTGTTTAGTGTATCAAAGGCACAAATGAAAATCTTATAGTTGCTATTCTTGTTTTTGTCAAAAGAAATACTTTCCTTAACCCATTTATCAAAGCCAACACTTTCAAGTTTCTTCATTTCTTTGCCAATAGATTTTTTTATATCTTTTAGCGTTCCTGTTTCGGCTTCGTTTTCTTCCATAAAGTATAAAGTATAATACCACTCTTTCATAAGATTATATATACTCCTAACTTCTTTTTCGGGTAAGTTCTTAATATCTCTTACACTGTATTTTACTCCTATCAAGTCTATTTCTTCTTCATCTTTCATTTTAAAAAGTTGTGCTAATAATTTCTTGGCTTGTTTAACTCTTTCTATATTTGCGCTATTACTATCAGCAAAGAAACAATTATATAGTTCGATAAATGTTTGAAATATATCAAGCATTATGGAATATTCTTTTTGATAACTTTTGCTAAAATCATCACAACCCATTTGCTTATTAACAATTTCTATATATTTACTATTTTTAAAATTGTCATCACTTAAAGTCTTGTGTATATTTCCCATACCCCTTTACACCTCATAAAGATTATATCACAAAAACCTTATTTGATATAGCCCAATTTTATATTTTATAAGAGGACGCGTCTTGCTCTTACAAGATAATATTAACAAAAAAAATTCACTTTGGAAAGAGGCGTTTTTTTTGCTTGTTTGCTCGAAAAATCAGTTATCGAAATTCTTAAAACCCTTTATAGAAGCGTTTTTTTATTTTTTTAAATAGAACACTTTTTTAAAATTTGCGTACGAGAATTTATCTAAAAAACTTGATATTCTTTAATTGCTAGCAAATTTAATGGCTCTATTATAGCCAATGTTGGAGGTATAAAATGGCAAATGAATATATTGACATTAAAGATTTATTAAGTCGTGTAAAAGTCAAAAAAATTGTGAATATAGATGACTTATCATCTTACTTGAATATTTCCATATCAGAGATTAGAAAGTTAATAAGGGAAAGTGATATTCCATATTTTAGAATAAGAAGTGCATATAGATTTGACTTAATTAAGATAAATGAATGGGTAGAAAATTTAGAAAAAAAAGAACAAGAAAAAGTCTTGTATTACTAGTAAAATTGCGGGTTATATGGTATAATATATGTATGTATAAATGGTGCGTATAACTCGTTGAAAGGAGTGTAAAAATGAGTTATAAAAGAATAGGCACTAAGGACGGTATAGGACATTATGAAATCATTATAGAAGCGGGCTATGATATTCACGGAAAAAGACAAAGAAAGAGATTTCGCGAATTTGGAACAAAAGAAGAAATCGAAATTAAGCACGCTGAATATATGAAAAAATACTATCATAAGGGTAAAAAATTAAATCTAAACAATTTTACTTTTAAAGAATATACCGAAATATTTATAAGAGATTATTGCGAACCAAATATAAGTAAAGTAACACTTAAAGACTATAAACAAATGTTAAATACTATTATGCTTTATTTAGGTAATAAGAAATTAAATAAAATAACTTCTCACGATTTAGACATTATGTATAACACTATTAGAAAGGGAAAAAAAGGTAAAGAACTTGCGCCCAAAACTATGTCACACTACTACAATTTAATGAGTTTAATGTTTAAACAAGCAAAGAAATGGAAATATATCGAGATAAACCCCAACGAAGATGCAGTAAAACCTAAACTAGTAAAGAGAAAGCGAAATTGTTATGATAAAGAACAAGTTATGACATTATTAAAATGCCTAAACAACGAAAATATCAAGTATAGGACAATAATAGCTTTAACTCTTAAAAGCGGTATTCGTAGAAGCGAATTATGCGCGCTTCGTTGGAACGATATAGACTTTATCAATAACACTATATACATTGATAATTCATTAAAAGTTATAAATGGCGTAGTTGATGAGGAAAAAGCTAAAACCGAATATTCTATTAGAACAATTCATTTAGGAAATGGAATTATGTCGTTATTACAAGAATATAAAAATTGGCAAGATGAGTATATAATTAGTTTAGGCGATAAATGGCAAGGCACAAATAGAGTTTTTACTTCGCCCAATGGACAACATATGCACCCTGATACTTGTAGTGATATATTAAGAAAAGTTATAAGAAAGTATGATTTACCTAAAATAACATTTCACGAATTAAGACATACTTGTGCTAGTATTTTGAATAGTAATGGAGTAGATATAAAAACTATAAGTGAAACATTAGGACATTCAAATGTCGATATTACAATGAATATTTATACACATTCATTTACACAAAACAAAATCGAGTGCGCAAATGTTTTTGATAGACTAGATGAAGAAATAAATAATAGTATAGAAAATAGTCAAAAAATTATGCTTATGGCACAAAATATCGGCACAAGCATAAAAAAAGAGTGTTAAAATCTACCACATTTTAACACTTTTTATTATCTAATTGGTAGCGAGAGGGGGATTCGAACCCTCGACACCGCGGGTATGAACCGCGTGCTCTAGCCAACTGAGCTATCTCGCCGTAAAAAATATTTAATGGCTTGTTTCTCGACTAGACCGAACGGGTATGAACCGTTTGCTCTAGCCAACTGAGCTACATCGCCATTTCTTGGAACAGATATTATTATAAATGGAAAATGACATTTTGTCAAGCAAAAATATAAAAAACACAAACAAAATTTGAAAATTGCTTGTGTTTTTTGTTACTGCGGTTCTATTAATATATTTTATATATTGTTATCTACATTTATAAATCAAGTCCATCATCGTCTATATCTCTAGCTTTTCTGTCAACAGCTGTTTTTGAAACAGTACGAGTTGATGTTTTTTTCTGAATAGAAACATCTTGTGATTTTTCTTTTGCTTTTGCTCTACGCTTAGCAGCTTCTTCTATAGATTTAGCTTTTTCAGAAGCATTATATTCTTCTACTATTTTTACTGGATCTTTTGCAAGATCACCAGTTAATTCAACTTCATCAATCTCGCCACTATTAACTAGCTTGTTAATTGCAAATCCAAAATTTTTAAATAAATCTATAAATGAGTTTCTAGTTTTTTCCATTATAAATTCTCTTAGTAACTGAGACTAAGAGGTTCACCTCCGATTCGTTAAATAAGTAATACCATATATATTATACCACAGAATACATTGCAAATCAAGAATTATTCAATTTTTCTACTGGAATCTCTCGAAAAATCCGATTTTGATGTTAATCTTTCGTATTCTTTACACTTAATTTTGTATTCCATTTGCATGCTCAGATAGCGATAATACATGTATGCCTGTTCATACTGCATAAGAGGATTGAACATAGCATTTGAATCCATTGATGGATCTACATTTGTATCGTACATGCTAGGAGCAGAAAATGGAGGTATTCCATAATAATTATAATCTACATTTTTATCCATTTTATCACCTCACAAATTTAAATAAAATATAGGTATTAAACTTATTAAAACATATGTAAAAAAGGCAGCAATAATTCCCTGTAGTATTTTTCCAAAGATATATTTTTTTATTGATAAGTCAGATTTAGATGTTATGCTTAAAACCTGTAATAATACTGAAATTCCACCGAAACCTAGTAAAAATGCACATAAAATAATATTGCATGAAAGTGATTTATTTGCAATAGAACTCACAAGAGAAACACCGTTAGTTAATTCTATTATTCCAGAGATTAATGGCTTTGCAAAAGAAGTATTAATGTGTAAAAATTTAAGAGGAACATATAATGGATATGAAAATACTTCAAGAATTTTGCTATTTTCTAAAATGGATAGTATTACAGAAAATATAACAACAAATCCTCCAATCATGATTATTGTTTTGCTAGATTCTAATATAGCGTTTGCAAGAATAGCCCCCAGATTGTTAAAGGTACAAATTTCATTAGATGATACCTGAGATGTAACGGATGTAATGTTCGCTTTTGAGACATTATGACTGAACCTAGATATGAGCCCCAATATAATTCCAACAACAATAGCAGAAAGAAAGTGAGTAATAAATAATAATAAGCCAATATTGGAATTTGAAAACATAGAAATTCCGAACGGTGCCAATTATAAAGAGTGGGCCAGAATTATTTGTAAAGCAAAGCATTCTTTCGCCTTCGTTTTTAGTACAACTGTTATTATTGCGTAAGTCTGTAACGATTTTTGCCCCCATAGGATAACCACTAATAAGTCCTAAAACAAAAGCATATGCAGACTCTCCAGGAACATTAAATATGGGGTACATGAATTTATTACATTTTTTACTAATATAATCAATTAAATTAGTATGAGAAAGCAGGTTGGTAGCAATAAAAAAAGGGAAGAGACTTGGCACAACATTATTGGCCCACAATTTTAAGCCTAACTTAGCAGCAGTAAGATTGCTATTAGAAAATGTAACGAGCCCAATAATAAAAAGTACAAAGATAATTGGTAATATATGATCTTTTATGGAAAAAACAGCAAATCGTGTTTTCGTTTTATTTGCAGAAGTACTAAAACTAACCAAAACAACACCTCTAAATATAATTTAGTAATAATATATTACTAGAAAATAAAATTAGAACACTATGGCATACATAAATAAAAAGTCAATAGAAGAAAAATGAATTATTTGTGAATTTTGGGAAATAACTATTGAATATAGTAAAGATTAGTGCTATTATTTCTTTTGCATGAAATAATAAACTAAGGAGGAAAAATATGTTGAAAAATAATAAAGGAATAACTCTTGTTGCATTAGTTGTTACGATAGTAATACTACTAATACTTGCCGGAGTAAGCCTAAATCTTGTTTTAGGTGACAATGGAATAGTAAGGAAAGCACAAGAGGCAAGAGAAAAAACAGAAGAAGCAGATGCAAGAGACAAGGTAGAACTTGCAATAGCAGAATATCCACTGGCATCAGATGGTCAATCTTTTGAAGATTTTTTGAATTCGAAAGTACCAAAGGATTTTGACGAGGTAAAAAAGAATGAAGATGGAAATTTTGAGATAAAGAAAGGCAAATACACAATAACGGTAGATGACCAAGGAAATATAAAAGATGTTTCTAAAACAGGTCCAACGATAAAAGTAGAAAACATAAGAGTAGTGGCAAACAAAGATGGATCAGGTGACAACCTAGAAAAACAAAGCTTAGAGAATGGTAAAATCGCATATATAAACTTCGAGAGTTCCGTTTTAGGAGGTACTACATCAGTAGACAAAAAATTGCCATTTGCAGTAACTGAAAATGGAGAATATACATTTACTATAACGGCAAAGGTTGGAAGAGACAAATTTACAAAGGAAGTTAAAGTAACAGTAAACCAATTCTATAGCTTAGAGCTTGGAACTGCTAAGGTAGTTGCAAATGAGGATGGTTCTGGCGAAAATATAACCGGACAGGTATTAAATAAAAAGAAACTTTATATAAATTTTGATGTGAACACTGATAGAGAGAACATTACCGTTTCTCCACAAATACCATATGGAATAACTGGAAATGGAAATTATACGTTTACAATAACAGCAGAAGGTACACAGAATACAAAAACAGTTAATGTAACCGTAGATCAATATTTACCAGAATCTGATATAACAAAGCCATATTTACCAGGTGATGGATTTTCGTATGTATCTGGAACAGATGTGGATAATGGATTAGTAGCACAAGATGGATCAGGCAATCAGTATGTATGGGTAGAAGTTCCAAGAACTGGAGATGTGTATCAAACAGCATGGCTGAATATAACGAACTTTACTGATACAGATTACGCAAATATCGAAAGCGATTTACATGAATATACAGCAGTATATAGAAATAATACAGATTATGTGGATGTATTCTCTAGCGACACTTCGGATGGATGGTTTTCGAATGACAGCGAATATACAACTGCAAAGCGTAAAATGCTAAAGAGTGTATACGAGAATGGTGGATTCTATATTGGAAGATATGAAGCCGGAATATCAAAATTCAGAACAGAGCCTGGAAATGCAACTGAAATACCTGTATCAAAGGCAAATGCATATCCATATACATTCATAAGAAGAACGGAAGCAAAAAAATTAGCAGAAAAGGTAAATCATGGAAGTCATACAAGTAGCTTGATGTATGGAGTACAATGGGATTTAGCACTTGCATTTATGAAAGATAAAGGTGGAGCTACAGACAGCACATTAACCGAAGATAGTAAATCTATTGGAAACTACAAAAATAATCCATGGAACATAACAAATTCAAGTGCAAAGCATTCAGACAATGACGGAGGTTCATTCCCATCATGTCCATATAAGAAACCTGATAATGCATATGCATTACTAACAACAGGAGCAGATGCAAGTTTTTCGGTAAAGAACATATATGATATGGCCGGAAACGTATGGGAGTGGACACTAGAAGGAAAACCAGAGAATGATGATCAATATCCTTGTGTTATAAGAGGAGGATGTTATCAAAACGTGGGTTCAGAAGGTACTGCTAATAACAGAAATAGTAACAATGGTGCTTTCTATGGTAGCACGGTTGGATTCAGAGTTGTTATTTATTAAAAGTAGTATAATATTCAAGTAATTAAAAAAATATATAGAGATAGGCTAGCTTAAATAAGCTAGTCTTTTTTTTGATGAAAAGCACGTTACAAAATTTGTAAAAATTTGACGAACGGTTTTTCTTGATTTCATGCATAAAAACTATATAATAGATATACAGTTATTTCAAAGTTTTTATCTTATAATTTGTATCAAATTTGAAAATTGGAGATGCATACAGTGAGTTAAGAAAAACAATATCAATAATAATTTTAGATGATGATTTTAAACTGACCAAGAATCTTGAAAATCCACAGACAACATGGAAAATACGAGAGAGTGAAGCTACGCATCTTATATTGACAGATTATTTAGAAATTATTATAATAGAGATACCGAAAGTAGTAAAAGCATACCACAAAACACCAAATGATGAAGTATTACAATGGATGCTTTTTCTAGATAATCCAGAAAAAGAGGAGGTAACTCGTATAATGGAAGAAAATAAAGATATTAAAGAAGCAAAGGAAGAGTTGGAAAGAATAAGCCAAGACGATATACTAAGAAGAAAAGCCTTAAATAGAACACTTGAAATAGCAGATCGACTACAATTAAAAAAAGAGGCAGAAGAAGCAAGAGAAAAAGGTTTGAAAGATGGAGAAAAGAAAAAAACTAATGAGGTTGTAAGAAAAATGAAAGAGGCTAATTTACCTATAGAACAAATAGCTAAAATAGTCGAATTAAAAGTAGAAGAGATAGAAGCAATACTAAATGAGAAAAATTAATGATATTTCGCTATAGCGAAAAATATACATAAGTAATGTATTAGAATATTAGAAAAACATTAAAATAATAAAAAATAGTGCAAATATAAATATATATGTTTGTACTATTTCTTTAGCAAAATTTACTTTTTTCAATTAACAAATTTTTAATATATAAAAATGCTCACTTATTATGTTGATTATTTTAACAAAATGTGCTAATATAAAAAAGTAGTAAAAACAGAGAAAATTTTAGAAAAGAATAGGTGAAAGATATGATAGATGTTATAAAAGATACATTATTTGATTCAATCAAATTGTTACCTTTTTTATTTTTGGCATATTTACTCATGGAATATTTAGAGCATAAGACCGGAAATAAAACGAAAGATATAGTAAAAAAATCTGGTAAGTTAGGACCTCTATGGGGTGGAATTATAGGAGTATTTCCACAATGTGGATTTTCTGCTGCAGCGGCTAATTTATATGCTGGTAAGATTATAACTATGGGAACATTAATTGCGGTATTTTTATCCACTTCTGATGAGATGTTGCCAATATTAATTTCGGAAGCAGCACCAGCAAGTTTAATTTTTAAAGTGTTGGCAATTAAATTGGTTGTTGGAATTATAGCAGGTTTTATAATAGATTTAGTAATAAATGTAACAGGAAAAACTAAAAAAGAAGAGACAGAAGAAGCAGTAGGGCATATGTGTGAGCACGATCACTGTGATTGTGAACATGGAATTTTTAAATCTGCATTAAAACATACAATTAATATTTTTATATTTATAACAATAATTACATTCGCAATAAATACTCTAATTTATTTTATCGGAGAAGAAACGATAGAGAAAGCCATTGCAGGTGTACCAGTACTTGGAATACTCGTAGCTTCAATATTTGGATTAATACCAAACTGTGCTGGTTCTGTAATAATAACAGAATTGTATTTATTGAATTTAATAAGCTTTGGCTCAATGATAGCAGGACTTCTAGTAGGCTCTGGAATAGGAATATTAGTACTATTCAAATCAAACAAAAACATAAAAGAAAACCTCACAATAACAGGATTACTAATGTTAGTTGGAATAATAGTAGGACTAATAATAGACTTCGTAATATAACAATTATAAAGCAGTAAAACTTCTTTTTAGAAATACAAGAATGTCGCCCTTGATTGCACTAAAGTGCTTGCTCCATTCTGATTTCCTAAAAAGAAGCTTTTACTGTTAAATAAATTATCAAGCTTAATTTTGAAAGAAAAAATATAATAAAAACCGCAAATAATCCATTTTTGCAAAATTAAACTGGAACGAGTGCTTTAGCACGACCAATGGAGACATGTTTGATTTTGAAAAAATACTGAAAAATAATAATAAAAAAACCGAGAACCCCCCATTTTCGCAAAATTAAACTGGAACGAGCGCTTTAGCGCGATTAAGGGAGACATGTTTAATTTTGCGAAAATGGGGGGTTTTCGGTTAATAAATTATATTCCAAGAATACTTTTTGCTCTTTCTACATCTTCGTTATTTGCTGTTCTCACACCATCTAATGGATATTCTAGCCCAAGTTGTTCCCACTTGAATCTACCCATATCGTGGTAGGGAAGTATTTCAACTTTATCAACTGTTTTTAAAGTAGCCAAGAATTCTTTTAATTTTTTTAAATCTTCTTCTTTATCTGTGTAACCAGGTACTAAAACTTGCCTAATCCACATGTGTTTTCCGTTTTCGCTCAAGTATCTAGCAAATTCTAATTCTTTTTGGTTAGAAACACCAGTTAGGTCTCTGCAAATTTCATCATTTATGCATTTTATATCAAGCAAAAACAAATCTGTTAATTCAATAATTTCCTTTATTCCGGGTGTTAAATAAAATACTCCAGAGGTATCTACTGCTGTTGAAATGCCTTCTTTTTTTAGCTCCGTAAATAATGCTTTTAAGAATTCTAAATGTAGCAAAGGCTCGCCACCGCTTACCGTAACTCCACCGCCAGATGGAATTATATAGTTTTTATATCTTAATATTTTATCTAAAACTTCTTTTACAGAATAGTGTGTTCCACCTTGATGACACCAGGTATCTCTATTTTGACAGTATTTGCATTTTAGATTACATCCTTGTGTAAAAATAACATATCTAATTCCAGGACCGTCAACTGCGCCGAATGATTCGAATGAGTGAATAGGGCAGGTTATATCTTCTAAATTCATATTGATAATCTCCTTTTTTTCTGTACTATTTAAGTTATATTAATAAGAAACTATATGTTAAAGTTTTTTAGAACAACAATACAAAGTTAAAAAATCTTATTAATAATAGCATGCAAATTTATGTAATTGTAATAACTTAAATAATACAAATTTTTTATAAAAGGGGCTCTGCTTTTTCAAGTAGCGCCCCTAAAAACTAAATTCTCTCGTGAATTGTTCTGTTTACAACGTCTAATTGTTGCTCTCTTGTTAATTTAACAAAGTTTACAGCATAACCAGAAACACGAATTGTAAGTTGTGGATATTTTTCTGGGTGATCCATAGCGTCTAATAATAAGGCTCTATCGAATACGTTTACGTTAATGTGATGTCCTGTTTGTTTAAAGTATCCGTCTAACATGCTTACTAAGTTATTTATTTTTGTTTCAGAATCTTTTCCAAGTGTTCCAGGAGTTATAGAGAATGTGAAAGAAATTCCGTCTTCTGAATACTCGTATGGAAGTTTTGCTATTGTATTCATTACAGCTAATGCACCAGATGAATCTCTTCCGTGTAGAGGGTTTGCACCAGGTCCGAATGGTGCTCCGGCTCTTCTTCCGTCTGGGGTATTTCCTGTTGCTTTACCATAAACTACGTTAGATGTTATTGTTAATATTGATTGTGTTGGTATAGAGTTTCTGTATGTGATGTGTCCTTCTAGCTTCTTCATAAATGTTTTTACAAGATTTACAGCTATTTCATCAACTCTGTCATCATCATTTCCGTATTTAGGGAAGTCGCCTTCAATTTGATAATCTGTTGCAAGACCAGTTTCGTCTCTTATAACTTTAACTTTTGCATATTTGATTGCAGATAATGAGTCAACTGCAACTGATAAACCAGCTATACCGCAAGCCATTGTACGGATTATATTTCTATCATGTAATGCAAATTCCAAAGCTTCATAAGAATATTTATCATGCATGTAATGGATTGCATTTAATGCCTTCATGTAGATTTTTGCAACATAATCCATCATTTGGTCGTATTTTGCCATTACTTCATCATAGTCTAGATATTCTGATGTGATAGGGGCAAACATTGGTGTAACTTGTTTTCCTGTGTTTTCATCTCTACCACCGTTAATAGCATAAAGTAGGGCTTTTGCAAGGTTAGCTCTTGCACCGAAAAATTGCATTTGTTTACCAATTTTCATTGCAGAAACACAGCAAGCAATTCCGTAATCATCACCTAAAGTTATTCTCATTAAATCATCGTTTTCATATTGAATAGATGATGTTGCAATTGAGATTTTTGCACAGTAATCTTTGAATGCTTTTGGCAGATTAACTGACCATAAAACAGTTAGGTTTGGCTCTGGAGCAGCTCCTAAGTTTTCTAGGGTGTGAAGAACTCTGAATGAGTTTTTAGTAACCATAGTTCTTCCATCAATGCCCATACCGCCAATACTTTCTGTTACCCAAACTGGGTCTCCAGAGAATAATTCATTGTATTCTGGGGCTCTTAAGAAACGTACCATTCTAAGCTTCATAACGAATTGGTCCATAAGCTCTTGAACTTCTTCTTCAGTAATTAATCCTGATTTTAAATCTCTTTCAAAATAAATATCTAAGAAAGTAGATGTTCTTCCTAAAGACATAGCAGCACCATTTTGATCCTTTACAGCGCCTAAATAAGCGAAGTACAACCATTGAACAGCTTCCTTTGCATTTGATGCTGGAACAGAAATATCAAATCCGTATTTTTCAGCCATTTTCTTTAAGTCTTGTAAAGCCTTAATTTGCTCAGCAATTTCTTCTCTGTCACGAATAACTTCTTCAGTAAATTCATCAACATCAAGAATATCAAGTTCGTCTTTCTTTTCAGCAATTAAAACATCAACACCATATAGTGGAACACGTCTGTAATCTCCGATAATACGTCCACGTCCATATCCATCTGGTAAACCAGTTAATAGGTGATGTGTTCTTGCAATACGAATGTCTGGTGTGTAAACATCAAAAACACCGTCATTGTGAGTTTTTCTTAAATTGTGATAAATGTATTCAACCTCGTCATCAACCTTGTAACCATAAGATTCGCAAGATTTTTCTACAATTCTAATTCCACCATTTGGCATTATAGCTCTTTTTAATGGGGCATCTGTTTGGAAACCAACTATTTCCTCTAAATCTTTGTCTAAGTATCCAGCCTCGTATCTATTAATTCCAGAAGGAGTTTTTGTATCAACATCTAGAACGCCGTTTTCTTTCTCTTTTTCATATAATTTAAGAACTTTATCCCATAATTTTAAAGTTCTTTCTGTAGCACCAGATAAGAAACTTTCGTCTCCTGTGTATGGAGTATAGTTCTTTTGAATGAAATCTCTAACGTCGATTTCATGTGTCCATTCTCCTTTATTAAAAGTATTCCATTGCTTAAAATCCATATAAATATCCCTCCTATAAGATAATATGAAATAGTTAAATATTTCAGTATTAATATTAGCATAGTGAAGGGGAATTATCAATAAAAATTTTGGAAATTTACAAATCAAGAAATATAAAAAACCATCATTTATCATTTTTATAAAAGAGACCGGAAGCTCGCCTTTGAGGGGTCCACTAGGAGCCCCGACCAAGAGCGACGTGTTGATTTTTATAAAAATGATAAATGATGGTTTTAATCTGATTTTATAAAAACCCGTCATTATACGACGGGTTTACAAACACACAAAATAAAATGTAAAGTATTAATATTTAATTAGTATATTAGTTATTAGATTTATAAGAGCCATCATCTTCAGCAATAACTCTTGAAAGTTTATAAATTAATTTTTGTTTTTCTGGAGAACATTTCTTTAATATATCGTTAAACTCGTTATATAAATATTTCTCATTTTTATCAGAAACTCCGCTTAAAATGTAACCCTCTGAAACATTTAAAATAGTACAAAATTCACTTAATCTTTTTAAATTTATATGAGAACTTCCTCTTTCAATTCTGCTAATAAAAGCAACAGAAAGGTTAGTCTTTTCTGCCATTTCTTGTTGTGTTAAGCCAGCTTTAAGTCTAGCTTGTTTTAATCTCGATCCAATAATACAATAATCTACTGCCATAATTTCACCTCTTAAAATATACAAAAAATAATAACATGCAAACTTGTAAATTTACAGAAACTGATAAGTAAACAAATAATAGCAAAGTAAATATAACATTATTAATATGCGCAAAAATGCGAATATTAAACATGAAATTTTTTATTGCCATTTTTGCCGAAACGTGCTAAAATAGACAAGTAATTGAAATTTTATGAATAATAAAATTTTTACATGATATTTAATGTCTATAGGAGACAAAATAAAACCTAAATATATTGTAAGGAATGAACTTTAAATGAAGAAAACAGTCAGTTTTTATACTCTAGGTTGCAAGGTTAACCAGTATGAAACAAATGCAATGGAACAGCAATTTATAAAGAATAATTATGAAATAGTAGAGAATACACAAAAAGCAGACATTTATGTAATAAATACATGTACTGTTACGAATATGGCGGAAAGAAAATCTAGGCAGATGCTTAGAAGAGTTAAGGAAATAAATCCGTCTGCTGTTTTAGTTGTGTGTGGCTGTTATGCGCAAGTTGCAAAAAATGAATTAGAGAAAATTCCAGAAATAGATATAATTTTAGGTATAAATGAGAAGAATGAAATTGTACAAATTGTGGAAAAATATATGGAAGAAATGTCCGAGCAGGACAATAGGAGCCAGGAAGCTGAAATAGAAGATGTATCAAAACAAAAAGAGTTTTTAGATTTTGGCGATGTTACGTATACGGAGAAAAATAGAGCGGTTGTAAAAGTGCAAGATGGATGCAACATGTTTTGTTCATACTGCATAATTCCATATGCAAGAGGCAGAATAAGAAGTAGAAAGATTGAGAGTGTTGTTTCTGAAATTGAAAAAATTGCAAAAGAAGGCATAAAAGAAGTTGTAATAACAGGAATACATGTTGCTTCTTATGGTAAAGATTTTGATAATGAAAATACTTCAAAAAAAATAAGATTAATAGATTTATTAGAGGCTATAAACAAAATTGATGGAATAGATAGAATAAGACTAAGCTCTTTAGAACCAACTATTGTGGACGAAGAATTTGCAACAAGATTATCTAAATTAGATAAAATTTGTGACCATTTCCATTTGTCTTTACAGAGTGGTTGTGATGAAACTTTAAAAAGGATGAATAGAAAATATACCACGCAAATTTATAGAGAGGCAGTTGCGACACTTAGAAAATATTATCCAGAGGCAAGTTTTACAACAGATGTTATAGTTGGCTTCCCAGGAGAAACAGACGAAGAATTTGCAAAGACATACGAATTCTTGAAGGAGATTGATTTTTACAGATTGCATGTTTTTAAATATTCGCCAAGAAGAGGAACTGTTGCAGAAAAAATGCCAAACCAGATAGACGGAAATAAAAAAGAGGAAAGAAGCAACAAATTAATAGAACTATCTAATAATGCAGAAAATAAACATAACAGAAATTATATTGGTAAGACTGTAAAGGTATTATTTGAAGAATTCGAAGATGGCTTCTTTAAAGGACATACAACAAATTATATGATGGTAAAAGTCGCGGGTGTGGAAGAACAATCGGACAAATTTGTAAATCAAATTTTAGATGTGAAAATTAAAGAAAACAATGATGAAACAAGAGAACTAATTGGAATTTTGTCTTAGATTTAGGTGGATAAATGATTATTTTTAAAACGAGACTGGAAGCTCGCCTTTGAGGAGTCCGAAGGAGCTCCGACCAAGAGCGACATGTTGAGGCTTTATAAAATAATCATTTATAACTAAACTGACAAGTTTTTAATTGACAAATTGAGATTAAATGGTAAAATTATATAAGAAAATTTGAAAAGAGGAAATTATATGAAGGCTATAGAAATAAGAAATAAATATTTAGAATTTTTTAAGAGACATGGACATGCTGTAATTCCAAGTGCACCATTAATACCAGAGAATGATCCATCTGTATTATTCACAACTGCTGGAATGCAACCATTAGTACCATATTTATTAGGAGAAAAACATCCAGAGGGAACACGTTTAACAGATTTTCAAAAATGCTTACGTACAAACGATATTGATGAAGTTGGAGATAACAGACACTTAACATATTTTGAAATGCTTGGAAACTGGTCTTTAGGAGATTATTTTAAAGAAGAATCAATAGCAATGAGCTTCGAGTTCTTAACAAAAGAATTAGGAATACCAGTAGAAAAATTATCTGTAACATGCTTTGCAGGAGACGAAGACTGCCAAAGAGACGAAGTTACAGCTTCTTGCTGGAAGAAAGCAGGAATTCCAGAAGATAGAATCTATTATTTTGGAAAAGATGATAACTGGTGGATTGCCGGAGAAGAAGGACCTTGTGGACCAGATACAGAAATGTTCTATGATACAGGAAAGCAAAAATGTTCAGAAAATTGTAATCCATCTTGTGGCTGTGGTAAATATGTTGAAATATGGAATAACGTATTTATGGAATTTTTCAAGACAAAAGATGGAAAATACACAAAATTAAAACAACACAATGTTGATACAGGACTTGGACTAGAGAGAATGGCTATGTTATTACAAGGAAAAGAGACTCCATTCGATACAGAATTATTCAAACCTGTAATGGATAAATTACAAGAATTAGCCGGAGAAAATGATAGCATAGAGAGCAGAAGAATTGTTGCAGAACACTTACGTTCTAGTATGATGATAATTCAAGATGGTGGACTTCCAAGCAATGTTGATAGAGGATATATTTTAAGAAGATTAATCCGTAGAATGGTAAGACATTTAAGAAAACTACAAATCAATTTAAATGAATTAGCAGAATTAATCGATTTAAATATAGATACTTTAAAAGAAATGTATCCTGAATTACATCAAAACAGTGATAAAATTAAGAGTGTAATAATAGAAGAAAAAGATAAATTTGAGAAGACTCTTGAGCGTGGAGAAAGAGAATTTAACAAGATAGTAAATAGAATGAAAAATGAAGGACAAGACACAATTTCAGGACAAGACCTATTTACATTATATGAAACTTATGGATTCCCACCAGAGGTTACTCAAGATTTAGCAAGGGAAGCAGGATTAAAAGTAGATACAACAGAATTTGACAAACTATTCAAAGAGCATCAAGAAAAATCTAGAATGGGTAGCGAGCAAAAATTCAAGGGTGGACTTGCTGGAACAGGTGAACAAGAAGTAAGATACCATACAGCTACACACTTATTAAATGCAGCACTAAAAGTAATACTTGGAAAAGATGTACATCAAAAAGGCTCAAACATAACACCGGAAAGAATGAGATTCGACTTTAGCTGTGACCACAAACTTACAGACGATGAGAAGAAGAAAGTAGAAGACTTAGTAAACGAGTGGATATCACGTGGCTTAGATGTAAAATGCGAAGAAATGAAGAAAGACGACGCAATAAAATCAGGAGCAGAGTGCATGTTCATAGAAAAATATCCAGACATAGTTACTGTTTATTCAATTGGAAATGATAAAGAAACAGTATCAAAAGAACTATGTGGAGGACCTCATGTAAAGAATACTTCAGAATTAGGACACTTCAAGATAAAGAAAGAAGAAGCAAGCTCAGCCGGAGTAAGAAGAATAAAAGCAATACTTGAATAGAAAGCTATAGTGGCTAGAATAAGTGATAATATAGTTTATAATAAGTTTCAATTTTAAAAAATAAGGTCAAGCTCGCCTTTTGAGGAGTCCGAAGGAGCTCCGACCAAGAGCGCCGTACCGAAATTTTTTCAAAATTGAACTTATTACAAACTTATAAAATATAAAGAAGATCAGTATGTAACGCCCAAAAAAGGACGTCCCTATTGGGCGAAAAAAGGAGATACGTATGGAAGATTGTGTTTTTTGTAAAATTATTAAAGGAGAAATTCCTTCAACAAAGGTATATGAAGATGATAATGTGCTTGCTTTTAAGGATATAAATCCAGCTGCACCAATTCATGTGCTAGTTGTACCAAAGCAACATATAGAAAATGTGCTAGAAATAAATGAAGAAAATAAAGAGATTGCATCTAATGTATTTTTAGCAATAAACAAAGTTGCTAAACAACTTGGAATTGATAAAAATGGATTCAGAATTATAACAAACTGTGGAAAAGATGCTGGTCAAGAAGTTATGCATTTGCACTTTCACATATTAGCAGGTGGAAAGATGGGACCAAAAATAATATAAAACAGGATAAATTATAGACTATAAATATATATTTAGATGAAATGATATTTATCAATAAAAATAAATATTAGTAAAAAACTAGGCAAAAAAGATGAAATATGGTATAATAAATGTAATATGATTTTATACTATAGGAGGATGAAATGGGAGAAGGAAAATACGGAACACTATTAACAATAATTTTAGTTATTGTAGTAATTGGAGTAATAATTTTATTAGGATTTTTAGGCTATGATGTTTATAAGAAAAACACAACACAAAGAGAGATTGCAAAAGTTATTGAGGATTATGATACTGCATTGAATTCAATAGATAATAACAACTCTATTGGCAATACAGAGTTGCCAGATATTGATACAAAGCCAACCGAAAATGTAATAACCAACCCCAACACTAATACAACTACAGGTGGAAATAAAACAAGAAAGACACAATATAAAGGATATAATGTAGAAGGTAAAATACAGATTCCAGCAATTAACTTGGAATATCCAATATTAGAAAAAGCAACACCTTCATCAATAGAAGCTGCTGTAGCAATATTATATAGTGCAAATGGATTAAATCAACCAGGAAATACGGTTATATCTGGTCATAATTATAGAAATGGTTCTTTCTTTGGAAACAACGATAAATTGAAATTAGGCGACAAGGTATATATCACAGATAATTCTGGAACAAAAATAAAGTATAACATTTATAACATTTATGAAACTTCTCCAGATGATGGTGACTTTATAATGAGAGAAACTAATGGAAAGAGAGAAATTTCTTTACAAACTTGTACAGACAACTCAAAAGGAAGACTTATAATTTGGGCTGTTGAAGAATAAATTGCAAAAAAGTGAAAAAAATAACAATTAGTTGTTGACAAACACATACTTTATGAGGTAAAATAGATAATGCATTTGGTTGTTACAATTAAATGCATTATTCTATGGTGGATTTAGCGTAGTTGGTTAACGCGCCAGTTTGTGGCACTGGAGACCGTGGGTTCGAGTCCCACATTCCACCCCATATAAAATAACATATTGGGCTGTAGCCAAGCGGTAAGGCACATGACTTTGACTCATGCATGCGCTAGTTCGAATCTAGCCAGCCCAACCAGAATCAAAACTCTATAATACTTTAATTTAAAGGTATTACAGAGTTTTTTTAAGTATTTCGCCCAAAATCCCCCGTCCCTAATGGGCGAAGAGGTGAATGAGCGAGATAATTATGGATTAGCTTCTATTAGCAGCATCCGTTATTTCCACCACAACAGCAGCATAATATTATTAATACAATGAATATCCAAATGCAGTTATTTCCACCAAAGCATCCGCATCCGCAGTTATTTCCGCAACATCTATTATTATCTGGCATAAAGCTCACCCCCTTATATAAGTAAGTCTTTTGCTAATTTAGTGTCTAGCAGCAAGAAGATCTGTTACATCCGCAACCACAACCACAGCAAAATAGCAATAAGAATAAAATTATGAACCAAAGAAGTTCACTATTGCAACAGCAATTTCCCATTATAATTACCTCCTCTTAAAAGATAATGATTTCTAAATCTTTCGTATGGTATATACTATTCAAACTGAAAATATGTGTTACAAAGAGTTAAAAAATTGTAATTATGATTATAAAAACAAAAAATATATAAAAACATTTAAAGAAATTTGAAAAAGGCTATACAAAAATTTAGATTTAATGATATAATCTACTTTGAAAACAGATAGAAAAATGAGAGGAACATAACAATGGGAAAAATAGTTTTATTAGATGACTCAACAATAAATAAAATTGCAGCGGGTGAAGTTATAGAAAGACCGGCATCTGTTGTAAAAGAGGTAATGGAAAACTCTATTGATGCAGGGGCAACGGCTATAACTGTTGAAATAAGAAATGGTGGTATTTCATACATAAGAGTTACTGATAATGGAAAAGGAATAATGCAAGATGATTTGGAGATTGCCTTTGAGAGACATGCTACAAGTAAGCTGAGAAGTGCTGAAGATTTAGACGATATTAAGTCTATGGGGTTCAGAGGAGAGGCTTTGGCAAGTATTGCATCTATAGCAAAAGTAAGCTTGATTTCTAAAACAGCAGATAGTTATACTGGATACGAAGTTGTAGTTGAAGGTGGAAAGATATTAAGTAAAGAAGAAGCCGGATGTCCAAATGGCACGAGCATAACAATAGAAAATTTATTTTACAATACACCAGTTAGATATAAGTTTTTAAAGAAGGATTTTACGGAATCTGGATATATTGAAGATGTGGTAACAAGAATTGCTTTAGTGCACCCTGAGATTGCAGTTAAGTTGATAAATACAGGTAAAACAATTATACAAACTTCTGGAAATGGAGAGATTAAACCTGTAATTTACAATATATATGGTAAGGAAATTGCTGATAATCTTATAGATATAGACTATACATATGATGACATAATTGTTAAGGGAGTTATTGGAAAGCCGGTAATTTCGAGGTCAAATAGAAGCAATCAGTTGTTCTTTGTGAATAATAGATTCGTTAAGGACAAGGCTTTATCTGGTGCTGCAGAACAGGCTTTTAAAGGATTTGTTACAATAGGAAAACATGGATTTTTAGTATTAAATATTGATATGGATCCAAGAAAAGTTGACGTAAATGTTCATCCAGCTAAGTTAGAAGTAAGATTCCAAGAAGAAACGAAAATATTCAAAGCAATATATCATGCAATAAGAGAAGGCTTACTGAAAGGAGACCTAGTTGCAGATACTTCGAGCATCGATAAAATAGATGAAGAAAAAACAAAATATAGTACAGAAAATATTGATTTAAATCCTAAATTTGAAAATGTAGGTAGCTCTTCATTTAGAGATATAATAAAGAATACTGAACCAGTAAAACCAAATTTTGAACAATTACCTAGTTATATTAAAGAAGAAAAATTTGATAGTAGTAAGTTAGTACAACCGGCTCAGAATGTTGAAAAAGAAGAGATAAAAGAACATGAAAAACAGAGTGAGCAAACATTTGAAGATGTTATGGCAAGATTAAATAGGATGCAAAATGTAATATCTACAGTAAATGAAGAAAAAACAACATACAATGCACCAAGTGAGGCAACAACTAACAATGAGGATGAGGAAAAGGTAGAGAATAGTACAGAAGACGTAAAAGTAATTAATCAAGAGACACCTCAAGCAAATTCGCAGCCTAATGATGATTCTAAATTTTTAGAAATGTACGAGAAAACATTTGGAATATCTGTAAAAAAAGAAGAAAACGAAGAAGATGAATTAGATGTATCACAAGAATTTAAACCAATAACTGCAGAAGATAATGTTTCTGTTTTTGAAGGGGAATCTAGCTATGCTACAAAACCTGCTTACAAATATATTGGAATTGCTTTTAATACATATATAATTATAGAAATGAAGTCGGATTTATATATAATAGATCAACATGCGGCTCATGAAAGAATTATGTATGAAAAGATAAAACAAAACTATTACAGCAACAATACAAAAGATTCTCAACTGATGCTTCTTCCAGATATTATTACTTTAACACATAAAGAGATGGGAATATATAGAGATAACAAAGAAATGTTCCAGAGAGCTGGTTTCGCAGTAGAAGAGTTTGGCGAAAATACAGTAAAACTTAGTGGAGTACCAAATGTATTGATTGATTTAGAAACCAAAGATTTATTCTTGGAGACACTAGATGAAATAAATACAGTCGCAAGAACGGCAAAACAAGAAATAGAAGAAAAATTTATTGCTACAGTTGCGTGTAAGGCTGCTGTAAAAGCACATATGGTATTGGAAAAACAAGAGGTAACACAGTTATTAGATAAATTGTTGCAATTGCCAAATCCTTTTACATGTCCACATGGTAGACCAACAGCAATAAAGATGACAAGAAATGACATAGAAAAGAAATTTTCTAGAAGATAGGAGATAAAGATGGAAAATTTAGTAATATTATTATTTATATTTGTAGCAAATATTGTATCAATACTTTTAATTTATCACTCATTTGATAATAGAATAGAGAAAACAAAAAAACTCTTATATACTATGATTTCAATGGGTGTAGTTTATATAGTTGTATTAATAATATATTTCTTTAGCTCGATTGGAATAGATAAAGAAATAGCAAAAAGCTCGAAACAGATGATTACATTTACGTTTGTTCCTGTAAATTCAATAATTATAATACCATTCTTAATAAGATCATTTAATAAGAGAAAAGATAACGAAATATCTGGAGAACAATTGAATAAAAGAGCAATTGTTGTATTAATAATTGCAGTAATATTGGTAGTTGGGGAGTTCTTCTATTTTAGAAATATAGAAAAAGAAATAGGAAAAATAATAGAACAACAACAAAAAAATATGAATAATACAACATCAAATGTAACTGAAGAAAACACGATATCGAATACAACAACAGATAATACATTATTGAATATGACTGTTGATAATACAGTGCTAAACGAAGTTATTAATTAAATTAGAAAATATCTATA
Organism: uncultured Clostridia bacterium; assembly: GCA_934119935.1. GTDB lineage: Bacteria > Bacillota > Clostridia > TANB77 > CAG-508 > CAG-245. Next base: position 241,524 of record CAKOSX010000001.1, read on the forward strand.
AGGAAAGTTGTTATGCAAAAAGTTATTGTAATATGTGGTCCAACTGCGAGTGGAAAAACAGCCCTATCTATTGAGTTAGCTAAAAGAATAAATGGAGAAGTTGTGTCTGCAGATTCTATGCAGATATATGATGAAATGAGTATAGGTACTGCCAAACCAGACGAGGAAGAAATGCAGGGAATTAAACATTATTTAATTGGAAATGTTTCGCCAACGATTAGATATAGTGTATCTGACTATAAAAGTGACGCTATGAATGCAATAGAAGAAATAATTAAAAAAAATAAAGTGCCAATTGTGGTTGGTGGAACCGGATTATATGTTAATTCGTTAATATACGGAATTGATTATCCAGAAGTAAAAACAGATTTGGAATATAGAGAAGAATTAGAAAAGATTGCAGAAAAAGAAGGATTGAAACATTTATATGAAAAAGCAATGCAAATTGATCCAGAAGCGGCTAAAAATATAAGCGAAAACGACAAAAAAAGAATAATTAGAATATTAGAAATTTATAAAGAAACTGGAAAAACAAAGACCCAATTGGAAATCGAATCAAGGAAGAATGGGGTTCCATATGATTATAGAGTATTTGCTATAAACATGCCTAGAGAAATTTTATATGATAGAATAAATAGAAGAGTAGATATAATGATTGAAAGAGGCTTGATTGATGAAGTAAAACAGTTATATGAAAAATATGGAGAAGAACTTAGAACAGCAGTACAAGGGATAGGATACAAGGAAGTTATTGATTACCTAAATGGAGTGTATTCTAAAGATGAAATGGTTGAAAAGATAAAAATGGAAACACGTAGATATGCTAAGAGACAACTGACGTGGTTTAGAAAAATTCAAAATATAATTTGGATTGATGGATTAAACGATATACAAAATAATGTTGATATTATTTTGGAGGAGATAAAGAGTGAAAAACATTGAATTTGATACAGAAAAAGAGGAAAATACTGAAAAAAGAAAAATTAGTAAATCAAAAGTAATTGCTGCAGCAGTAATTTTTGCAATTATATTAATATATGTTATATACTATACTGTGAAATTAGTACAAAACCCAACAAACACATTTATTGTAACAAATGGAAAAATCTCTCAGGAAGAAAATGATATAGGATATATTGTAAGAGAAGAAACTGTTATAAAAGGGCAGAATTATAAAAATGGGATGGCTAAAATAAAAAATGAAGGCGAAAAAGTAGCAAAAGGAGATTCGGTTTTTAGATATTATTCTTCAGGAGAAGAAAATTTGAAAAGTAAAATTGCAGAACTTGATGTTGAAATACAAGAATTAATGCAAAATGAAAAAGGAAACTATCCAAGTGATGCTAAATTATTGGAAAGCCAAATTGAAAAAGAATTGGATTCTATTTGTCAAGTGAATAATGCACAGAAAATTCAGGAATATAAAAAGAGCATAAATACATATATAACAAGAAAAGCAAAACTTTCTAGCCCATCGAATACTAAACTAAAAGAATTGTTAAGCCAAAGAGAAGAATATGAAAATAAACTAAATTCAGACTCTGAGAATGTAAATGCAACAGAGAGCGGGATTGTTTCTTATAGAGTTGATGGATTAGAAAACGTATTAACAGTAAATGATTTTTCAAAGTTAAACAATAGCTTTCTACAAGAATTAAATTTGAAAACTGGTCAAACTGTTGCGAGTAGCGAAGAAATGGGAAAAATAATTAATAATTATGAATGTTATATAGTATTTAATTCAAACACAAACGAAGCTAAGAACTCAAAAGTTGGTGATACATTAAAAATTAGATTGCAAAATTCGGATGCGGTTAAAGCAACTATAGAAAACATAATAGACGAAGAAAATGGATCTAAAACAATAGCTATAAAAATTACAAACGATGTGGAAAAATTAATATCTTATAGAAAAATATCTTTCGACATAATTTGGTGGGATGCGGAAGGCTTTAGAATTCCAAATGAAGCAATAAAAGAAAAAGATGGACTTGCTTATGTTGTTAGAAATAGAAATGGGTATTACAATAAAATGCTTGTAAAAATATTAAAACAAAATGACGAATTTTGTATTGTTAGACAGTATAAAACAGAGGAATTGCTAGGACTCGGATTTACAAATGCACAAATATATGATATGAGAAATATAGCATTATATGATGAAATCGTATTAAATCCAACAGATGAACAAATATTACAATAATATTACAAAAACTTTAAATTAAAATTACAATATTAAAAAAGTATTGACAATATACAAAAAAAGATAGATACTATAGCTAGGTTTTTACAAAGGACGATGAATTTTTAGGAGGTTTATAAATGTCAGGAGCTATAATGAATAAGATATGGGGAGCGTTCGGAATGGATGCTAATGAAGAAGAGGAAGAAGAATACACAGATAATAACGAAGAAATTGAAGAAGAAGAAGAGAATAATAAAGAAAATAAAATATGGGGAAGACGTAATACAAAAGTTGTAGCTATGCCTCAACCTCAACAAGTGAAAATGGTTATATCACAACCAACAACATTTGACCAAGCAGAAGATATATGCGATTTACTAAAAGAAAAACAATCTGTAATAGTAAATCTTGAATACGTAAACAAAGACGTTGCAAGAAGAATAATAGACGTTGTAAGCGGTGCTGTTCATGCACTAGATGGACATATCCAAAAAGTATCAAATTCTATATTCTTAATTGCACCATATAATTACGAAATAACAAACGAAATGGCAAGAGAGGAAATAAAAAACAAATTATCTGTTTCTTGGTTAAAAAATACAGGCAATAACTAGTTAAAACATAATTAGGAGGAAGCAAAAATGATAACACCTTTAGAAATTGAAAATAAGAAATTTTCAAAACAAATGATGAACGGATATAGTGTTGAAGAAGTTGACGATTTTTTAGATGAATTAACAGCTTGCTACGAAAAATTATATAAAGAAAGCAGTGAACATCAAGAAAAAATTGATGAATTAAATGGAAAATTAGAACATTATAAACAAATAGAAGGAACATTAAACAACACACTTATAATGGCTCAATCCACTGCAGAAGATATAAAAAACGTTGCAAAACAACAAGCTGACCAAATAATAAAAGATGCTGAATCAGACGCAAAACAATCTTTAGCAGCATTAGAACAACAAATAGTACTAAAAAAGAAAGATTTAGAAGACTTACAAAAACAATTTGACGTTTATAAAGCAAAAATGGAATCTTTACTAATATCTCAATTAGAACTAATAAAAGATATAAATAAGGAACAGAATGACTAGAATTAAACATATAAAGTACAAAAGCAAAAGATTTGGAAAGCTCCAGATTTTTTGCTTTCCTTTTTTAAAAAAGCACAACTTGTCGAAACTATAAAATGCCGAAATAATTATGTTTTCGAAAAATTCGACTGGAAGTGCGCCTTTTGAGGGGTCGAAGAGCCCCGACCAAGCACAACATGTCGAATTTAAGAAAACAAATTATTTCGACAAAGACTATTACAAAAAGCAAAAAATATTACAGCACTATTAAATGTATGTTACAATTGCATTATACATATTGACATCTGAAGAAAAAAAGATAAAATATATGTATAAAGTTGCCAATTAGTATCTATTAATATGCACAGTTGGAGGAACTATACATGAGAGTTATAAGCGGAAGTGCAAGAGGAACAGTATTGCATTCCATTGAAGATATAAGCACAAGACCAACTTTAGATAGAGTTAAAGAATCACTTTTTAATATAATTCAAGGCAGAGTAGAAGATGCCACAGTGCTTGATTTATTTGCAGGAAGTGGTGCAATAGGAATCGAGTGCTTAAGTAGAAGAGCTGAGAAAGCTTACTTCTGTGATAAATCTAAAGACGCTGTCAAAATGATAGAAAAGAATCTTGAAAAAACAAGATTAAAGGAAAAGGCAGTCATATACAATAAAGATTATATTGATTGTATAAATACAGTTAGCAACCAGAAATTTGATATTATATTTCTAGATCCACCTTATAAAGAAGAGTTTGCTTTAGATGCTATAGAAAGAATAAGTGAATTAAAACTTCTTAAAGATGAAGGAATTATAATAATTGAAACAGATGAACCTAAGAGAGATATAGAGAGAATTAATAAGATGAATATAAATTATAAAATGTATGATTTAAGAAAATATGGTCGAGTTTCACTAATATTTCTTAAATGAAAGGGGAAAATATGGAAATATTTACACTGTTAGAAACAATTGAAGATATATTTGAAAATAGTAAAGAACTACCTTTTACCCATAAAGCAGTTGTTGATAAAGAGGAAGTATTAGATATAGTAAAGGAAATTAGACTGAAATTACCAGAAGAGTTAAAACAAGCCAAAGTAATAAAAGAAGAACATGATAGAATTATAAGTAAGGCAAATGAAGAGGCTGAAGAAATTGTAAAAGAGGCCGAAAACAGAATAATCTCTATGATAGATGAACATGAAATTACTAGAAAAGCATATGAACAAAAAAATAAAATTATAGAAAATGCTAATGATATGGCAAGAGAAATTTCTAATGGTACAAGGGCTTATGCCGATAATATATTAGCAGGGGTACAGGTTACTCTAGAAGATGCCCTAAAAGTTATTGAGAATAATAGAAAAGAAGTAAAATAGAGTAAGATTTGACCAATATAATTGTATATTGGTCTTTTCGTATAGAGGAAGGAATGAATTATTTATGGCAAAAAGAGGAAGAAAAAAGAAGAAACAACATGTAAATATAAATGTAGTAGTAGCGATTATGATTATTGCAAGTATATTATTAGCGGTTTTGATATATTCAAATTCAGGCTTTATTGGAGAACATTTAAGCCCTTTTCTTGGTGGAATTATGGGATATGTAAAATACTTTTTACCAATAGGCGTTTTTATTTTAGCTATATACATTGCGTATCAGGGTGAAACATCTTGGTCAAAGAAAATTGTGCAGTTTTGTGCATTACTGCTTTGCATATCTGTAATTATGAATGTTTATGAAATATACCAAGGGAATATCATACTCGAGGGAAAAAGCTTAGAGAATATAATAAATCAGTTCTTTAATTTAGGTTCAAAAGGAGCCGGAGGAGGAGCAATAGGAGCTATTTTTACTATTCCATTAATAGATTTATTCGAAAAAGTTGGAACAATAATTATAGCTAGTGGTGGAATTATTGCACTTACTGTATCTATGTTCGGCATTGACCTAGTAAATAGAATTTCAGATTTTATCGATGGTGCAGAAGAAAGAAAAGAAACAAAAAAAGATAAGAATGTTAAAAAGGATGAAAATTCTGATGATGAAAAAATTATTGGAATCGATAACAAAAAGGAAACAAAGAGAGAAAGAAAGTTAAGAGAAAAACAGGAACAAGAAAAAGAAGCATTAGATGTTGAACAATTGCAAATTAATGTAAACGGAAAAGAACTTGGAAAATCAAAATTATTTGATGTTGAAAAAGAAATTGGAAGCGATAAGAAATCAAGAAAAGAAAGAAAAGATGAAGGAAAACAATCACCAGAATTTATAGAAGATCCTTTATTTAAAAAGCAAGAAGAGCAAAAGGAAGATAGAACAAAAGAGGTGCTACAATTAGAGCATACTCTAACCGTTGAAGACGAAAATTATGAATTTCCACCACTAAACTTATTAAGCGAAGGTGAATCAAAAGGATTTAAAGGTGGTAAGAGGGCTCTTGCCGATACTGCATCGAAATTACAAAAAACATTATACAGCTTTGGCGTTTCTGCAAAAGTTGAAAATGTTTCGGTTGGGCCTGCAATAACAAGATACGAACTAAAACCAGCAGAGGGAGTTCGTGTAAGTAAAATTGCAAATTTAGCAGACGATATAGCTCTTAATTTAGCAGCAAAGACGATAAGAATAGAGGCACCAATACCAGGTAAACAAGCTGTTGGAATAGAGGTGCCAAATGAAGAGAGCGAAATTGTACATATTAGAGATATATTAGAAACAGATCAATTTAAGAATCACAAATCGAAGCTTGCGTTTGCACTTGGAAAAGATGTTTCTGGTGATGCAATTGTAACAGATATTGCAAAAATGCCACACGTTCTAATAGCTGGTGCAACTGGTTCTGGAAAGAGTGTTTGTATTAATACACTTATTGCGAGTATTATATATAAGGCAAAACCAAGTGAAGCAAAACTTGTTATGATAGATCCAAAAATAGTAGAACTTTCTGTGTATAATGGAATTCCACATTTATTAATTCCGGTTGTAACAGACCCTAAAAAGGCTGCAGGAGCACTTGCATGGGCTGTTCAAGAAATGGAAAATAGATACACAATGTTTGCATCTAAGGGTGTAAGAGATTTAAAGGGATATAATGAAGTTATAGAGAAGGAAGATAATTTCGGAAAATTGCCACATATAGTTATAATTGTAGACGAGTTGGCAGATTTAATGATGGTTGCAAAAGGTGATGTTGAAGATGCAATTTGTAGATTAGCACAAAAAGCAAGAGCTGCAGGTATGCATTTAGTAATTGCTACACAGCGTCCATCTGTTGATGTTGTTACAGGATTGATAAAGGCAAATGTTCCATCTAGAATTGCGTTTGCGGTTTCTTCACAAGTTGATTCTAGAACAATTCTAGACCAAGTTGGAGCAGAAAAATTGCTTGGAAAAGGTGATATGCTATTCTTCCCAACAGGAGCTCCAAAGCCTGTTAGAATTCAAGGCGCATTCATATCTGATAAAGAAGTTGAAAAACTTGTAAACTTTGTAAAGGCAAATGGTGAAACTACATACAGAGATGATATTACAGAATACATTGAAAAGGCTAATACAACAGATAAGGAGATTGATGAAGGAGCATTAGACGATGACGAAACAGATCCACTTTTGAATGATGCAATAGAAACAGTAATTGAAACAGGACAAGCATCAACATCATTTATACAGAGAAGATTTAAAGTAGGTTATGCGAGAGCCGGAAGAATAATAGACCAAATGGAAGAACGTGGAATTATTTCTGGGTATCAAGGAAGCAAGCCAAGAGAAGTACTTATGACAAAAGAACGTTGGGAAGAACTTAATTCATAAAAATATGCAAAGGAAGAAGAATAGATGAAAATATTTTCTAAAATCACTTCTAATGAGTATAATAACAGATTAGAAAAAATATTGGAGAATAAGCCATTTGATGAGGATGTAAAGAATTTGTTATTAAGCATGCTTTACAAAATTGAGAATGGCTATAAAGACTATATAAAGGTAAAGTACAATGCAATTTCGAAAGATCAGTTTATGGAAAAACTACTAAATATAATAGCAGAAGAATGTTACGAACTAAACGTTGTAACGCCACAGACTGATGAAAGTAAGCCATTAGAAAATGAAAAAACAGTATGTATAGTTGATGCATATAATGGTTCAATATTAGTATATGCAAATGAGGAAGACATATTGTACTCATTAATAGAAATGGATTTAATGTATGGAAGATTGAAGAAAAATAAGAAAAAAGAAAAAGAAGAGTGGTATTTAAAAAAGGCTATACAAGAATTTTTTATACAAGGAAATTGCATAGATTATTGTGAAACAATAAGGGATTTTGATGGATGGTCATGGAACAATAGTATAAAAAGCGTACATGATATGGAAGTTAACCTTGTGTTCCAAAACATTATGATGCTGGAACTAAAAAGTGAAGACTTTGAAAATGCTAGCTATGTACATTTAAATAGTGGCAATGAGCTATACAGGTTACTTTATATAATAATACTGACATTGATAGCAGAAAAAAACGAGAACATGAAAATGCAAATTATAAACAGAAAAAAAGAAACATCAGAAATGTTAGATTTAATGAAGGAAAAGGTTGCATTTTTAAACAAGATTACAGAAGAAAAAAAGTCGATTTTTGATGAGATTCGTAGAATAGATGAAATATTAAACGACAAGGAGAAACTTAGAACAGAATACTATAAAAGAAATGCAAAATTGGCTAACAAAGATAAGATATTTAGTGTGAGCTTTTTAGCAGACATAATGGAAAACGAACGAGAAGAAAAAATGAAGGAACTAAAGGAATTAAATGAATTCCTTGATCCAAGAAATTATGCTGTAAAAAAACAAATTATTGAAAATGAAAATTATGTACTAGAAACAGTTGTAGAAGATTTAAAGAATTCAGAAAATAAACATACAACCATAATAAGTTTGCAGGAGAATTTCTTATATGAATTTTCTAAAAAAATAGAAAAAAATATAGATAACAAGGAGTCACTAAGAAGTTTGATATATGAGTTTAGATACTATTGCTTAATTCCAATTTCAAAAAAAGAAAATATAAGCGATGTATCAGAAATTAGTGAATCTATTCAAAAGGTAATGAATACTATTATTGATAATAGCATAGATAAAGAATTAATTACAAACTTTTCGAATAGTGCAAGCCTTTGTTATACTATACTTAAGCATATTTTTGAGACAAAGATAATAGATTTAGAAGAAATAAAAATAAAAATAAATAACATAAAAGAAGAAAAATATTTAAACGAAGTAAAAAACAAAATTGCAATAAGCATATACGATTCAAAAGAAACAGAAAGTATATATGAAGAGACGGTACTAAATTTAAAACAATTAAATGTGAGAATAAATAAGAAAATACCATTGTTTTTATGAAAAATACTGAAGGGAGAAAAACAAATGAACATAACTTTTTTAGGTGCAACTAAAACTGTAACAGGCTCAAACTTTTTAGTAGAAGGGGCTGGAAAAAAATTCTTAGTTGATTGCGGAATGTATCAGGGAAAAGCTGCAGAAGAAATGGAAAATGAAGCTCCATTTTTATATAATCCAGAAGAAATAGACTTTATGCTATTAACACATGCACATATAGACCATTCTGGAAGAATCCCAAAATTATATAACGAAGGATTCCGTGCTCCAATATATGCCACAAAAGCAACATGTGATTTGTGTGCAATTATGTTGCCTGATAGTGGACATATTCAAGAGCAAGAAAATGAATGGAAAAATAACAAGAGAAAGAGAAAGGGATTAAAACAACGTCCACCATTATACACTGCAGAAGATGCAACAAAATGTTTAGAAGTATTTAAACCTGTAAAATACGATGAAATTATAGATATTGATCAAAATATTCACGTAAGATTTAATGATGCAGGACATATGCTTGGTTCAGCAATTATAGAGGTTTGGGTAACTGAAAATGAAAAAACCACAAAAGCAGTATTCTCAGGCGATCTAGGAAATAACGATATTCCACTATTATCTGAACCAACTATGATAGAAGATGCTGATTACTTAGTAATGGAATCAACATATGGAGACAGACTTCATGTTGGAACTAAAGATAAGGCAAAGGTTTTCTTGGATATTGTATCTGAAACACTAGATAATGGTGGAACAGTTGTAATACCATCGTTTGCAGTTGGAAGAACGCAAGAAATATTATATGAATTAAATATGATAAAAGAAGAAAGAAGCAAGGATCCAAATTTCCAAGAAGAATATGAAAAATTAATGAGAGTGCCTGTATATGTAGATAGTCCACTTGCTATTTCTGCTACGGAAGTATTTAAAGAAAATGAAGACTTGTTTGATGATGAGACAAAAGCAATAATGGAAAGAGGAGATAATCCTCTGGAATTTCCTGGATTAAAATTTACAAGAACGGCAGATGAATCTAAGTCATTAAATGAAAGAGATGAGCCATCTATAATTATATCTGCCAGTGGAATGTGTGAGGTTGGAAGAATAAAACACCACCTAAAGCATAATATTTGGAATCCTAAGAGTACAATTTTATTTGTAGGATATCAGGCTCCGGGAACGCTGGGAAGAACTATAGTAGATGGTGCGAAGACAGTGAAAATATTCGGAGAGGAATTTAGCGTAAGAGCTAGAATAGAGTATATAGAAGGATATTCTGGACATGCAGATCAAGAATGGTTACTAAACTTTGTATATTCATTCATTAAAAAACCTAAACACATATTTTTAGTCCATGGAGAACCAAAAGGACAGATGGTTCTAAAAGATAAAATAGTAGAAACAGCCAATATTCCTGTTACTATTCCAGGGTTTGGCGAAAAATACACATTAGATGAAAACTTAAAGGTAGAAAGCAATTACAATCAACCTGGAAAAGAGCGTTATTTAAGATTAGAAGTATTAGACAGAATGGAAACCTTACAAGAAGAAATAGAAGACATGAAGAATATCATAAAAGAGGATATTTTGTCTAAAGAAAGAAATGATGAGGACGTTCAAAAAATAAATGAGAAAATAAAAGAACTAGAGAGAAAAATTGTAGATATTATCGAAAATAGTTAAAAGGAGAAGCCAATGAGTAATAAATTTTTTAATGATGCAGTTATAGGAAATAAAAATGTAAGAGCTTCATATAGCAGTACAGGAGAATTACTAAGGGCATATTATCCAAACGTGGATTTTAAGCAATTTATAGACTTTTTCCACGTTGGATTAAAAATTAATGATTCGGCAATTGTATATTTACACAAAGATATAAATAACAAATATAATCAATATTACACAGAAGATACAAATATATTAAACACGGAAATTGAAAATACATATTTCAACCTAAAAATAAGACAGACTGATTTTGTGTTGATAAAAGAAAATATAATTGCCAAAAGATATACATTTGTGAATGGAAATAAGTTAGATTTAGACTTGAGTTTTCTAGTGCGTTCTAAATTGCATTCAAATGATAATAATATGGTTTCCGGCAGAATTATAGACAATGGATTGATTCAATATAATCACGATTTTTCTTTTTGCTTGTTTGCTAATAAGGATATTTCTGGGCACAGAATTAACGATGTAGAAAACTATTTTAAAGGTGCAGTACTAACTGATAAAGATTATATTGGAATGTCGAATGATTCTGCAATAAGCTACAAATTGGGAGTAATAAAGCCAGGTGATCAAATCGACTTTACATTGTATATATACCTTGAAAATAATAAAAATGTAAAAAATACAGAAGAATTGGAAGAAAAAATAGATTCATATAAAAAAATCGATGTGAATAAAGAATATGCACAAGCCAAGAGATACTGGACTAATTATTTAGAAAAACATGATGGATTAAACATAAAAGAACAGAATAGTCAAATTGTAAATGCAAGAGTTAAACAAATATATAATAGAACAATATTATTATTTCCATTGCTATTAAATGAAGAAACAGGTGGAGTTTCGGCAACAATAGAAGTCGATGAAAATAGGGAGAGAAGTGGAAGGTACTCGTATTGTTGGACAAGGGATGCTGTATTCATAACCAAAGCATTTGATGAGTTGAATATGAAAAAAGAAACAGAAAAATTCTATGAATCATTCTGCAAAAAAACTCAAAGCAAGAATGGAATGTGGGAGCAAAGATTCTACACAGATGGAACTCTAGCTCCATGTTGGGGATACCAAATAGATGAGACAGCAAGTGTTATTTATGGGATATATGAACATTATAATACAACAAAAGAACAGAAATTTTTACTTGACAATCTTAAGATGTGTGAAAATGCATTACATTTCTTACTTAAATACTTGGAAAATTTATTCGATGAAAAGGAAGAAAAAGATTTAGTAAAAAAAGAAATAATCGAAAAAGTGATAGAAGAAGGCAGGCAAAAAGACCAAGTATACAAACATGAGAGCTATGACTTATGGGAAATGAATGAGGGAGTTCATTTGTATTCAATAGCCAGCATATATGGAGCACTAAAAGCAATGCTGGGAATATATGAACAAGTAAAAGGCAAGTATGAAAATAATAGATTAAAATTGGAACAAATATCGAAAAATATTGCTAAAATTAATGATGAAATAAATAATATAAAGAAATTTGTGGAAGAAAATCTTTATAACGAAAATACAAAAGTGCTTAAGAGAAACACAAAAGACGAGAAGATGGACGTGAGCATGATAGGTGCCGTTTATCCATTCGAATTGATGGGAGAAAACGAGAAAAAAGTGTTGAATACAGTCGAAAAGATTAATTTAACATTGCGTACATATACGGGAGGCTACCTAAGATTTGAACAAGATAGCTATATAGAAGGTGTTTGCCCTTGGCCAGTTACAACATTATGGATGGCTATGTATTATTTGAAGACGGGCAATAAGCAGAAAGCACAAGAATGCTTTAATTTTGTAACAAATGGAACATCTGCGTTAGGATTCATACCAGAGCAGGTAGATAACAACACTATGAAGCCAAGTTGGATAATTGGTTTGGGATGGTCACATGCAATGTATATAATAACATTAGCTGAAATGTTGAAAAAATAGAAGAAAAATGTTAAAATAAAAAAGAAGAAAAATAGAACATAAGGAAGGAATATGATAATTATGGCAAAGAAACATGAGGCTGGAAAGATATTTGTAAAAGTAATGGCAGCACTTCTAGCAGTATTGATGGTATTAGCAGTGTCTGCAACACTTATATATTACTTAATGCACTAATAAAAATTTAACGTTGCTTAAATTTCAGAAATGGAGTTTAACAACGTTTAAATGTTTTAGAGAAAGTAGAAAGGAAAGCAAAAAATGAAGGAAAATTTCATAACAAGCATAGTATCAACATGGGGAAATAGTATATCTGAATATTTTAGATTATTGCAAGAATATCCAATCAAGTTAGTATCTTTAATTTTAGATTTAGCAATAGTAATTTTTATAGTTGTAAAAGTATTTAAAATAGCAAAAGGATCAAGAGCATTGCAACTAATAAAAGGAATAATTTTGTTTATTCTTATAACATGGCTTAGTGGAATATTTAATTTGACAATAGTTCATTCTATTTTGACGGCATTCTTGCCATCAGGAGTAATTGCATTAGTTGTAATATTTCAACCAGAAATAAGGAGAGGCTTAGAGCAGATTGGAACAAATAAATTCACAAATCTATTTGGAATGGACAAGAGCATAGAAACTAAAACGAGGGAAGACATATACAAAATTGTAATTGCGGTAGAAGAACTTGCAAAAACAAAAACAGGAGCATTAATTGTAATACAAAGAGACATCAGCTTAAGCGATATTGTATCAACAGGTATAGAGATGAATTCTGAAATATCTCCACAATTATTGGTAAATATATTTGTGCCAAAGACTCCATTACATGATGGTGCGGTTGTAATTAACAATAATAGAATTGCAGCAGCAGCATGTATATTGCCACTTGCAAATAACACCGATATTTCTAAAGAATTAGGAACAAGACACAGAGCAGCGGTGGGAATATCTAAAGAATATGATGCAATTGCAGTAGTTGTATCAGAAGAATCTGGAAAGATATCGATTGCAAAAGATGGAACTCTAATTGTAGATGTTAAAGAAGATGCTTTGAAAAAAATATTAATAAAAAATATTATAACAAATAGATTAGACGATAAAGAAAAGAATAAATTAGCAAGATTGAAGAATATTCAAGAGCTAAAGAAAAAAGATAAAGAAGAGAGCAAAGAAAATACAGAAAATAAGGAAGCAGACAAATAATATGAGAAATATAAGACTTACCATAGAATATGATGGCAAATGTTATAATGGCTGGCAAAAACAACCAGATAAATTAAACATTCAAGGAGAAATAGAAAGAGCAATATTTAACATAACAAAAGAAGAAGTAGACCTTATAGGCTCGGGAAGAACCGATGCTGGAGTGCATGCATTAGGTCAAATTGCAAACTTTAAAACGAACTCTAATATGCCAATAGAAAAAATGGCAATAGCAATAAATTCTCAATTAAAAAATAGTATCATAATAAAAAAAGCGGAAGAAGTCGATGAGAGATTTCATAGCAGATACAATGCAAAACAAAAAACTTACAGGTATGTTATAAACAATTCCGAATATGGAACAGCAATATATAGAAATTTACAGTACTGCTTTCCAATAAAATTGGATGCGGAGAAGATGAAAGAAGCAGCAAAATATTTTGAGGGAGAGCACGATTTTAAAGCCTTTAAGTCAAGTGGAACAAGCGGAAAAAATAGTGTAAGAACAATATATAATGCAGAAGTAAGAAAAGAAGGAGACAACATCATAATAGAATTAACTGGAAACGGGTTCTTATACAATATGGTAAGAATAATTTCAGGAACATTATTAGATGTGGGCCTTGGTAAGATACAACCAGAAGAAATACCAGAAATAATAGAATCAAAAGATAGACAAAGGGCTGGCAGAACACTTCCTGCACATGGTTTGTATTTGGTACAAGTGGTGTATAATTAAATTTGAATGTAACGGATAATAGTAAAGATCCATATTATATATAAAAACATAAACGGAAGATCTTAGTTGAAAAACATTCAACGAGTTGATTTTCTTGAGGAAGGAATGTGATATAATATGGATTTATTACTATTATTTTTTGCAATACCGTTAGCAGTCATTATATTATCTATTGTTCTACAGAAAATACTTAGATGTCCTTGGTTGGTAGCAGCAACTTTTTTTGCAATTTTTCTAATAGTTACATTTGCAGTAGGAGATATCAGACTGCTGATTTTTACGTTAGTATATACTATAATCTCGTATGTTACTGCACTAATTTTTAGGGCAATATGTAATTTTTCTTGCAATGGAATAACATTGAGAAACATAAATGCACGAAATATTAATACAAATACATTAATTGCCAATCAAGTGGTAGGAAATGATAATGATGAGATAGATGAAAATAATAATGGATGTGGTTGCTCGTGCGGAAACCGTTGCAGAAACAATTGCACATACAGCTGCAACAGGAATTATAGCAATGGATACAATTGCAGATTTAGAAGATAACCTGGTTGCAATATAAAAAAATATTTAATTGGTTGTACAATTTTTCCTCCGTCCCCGATTTGTACCGATTTGTACACGTTTTGACCTTTTTATTACAAAAGTGTTACAATATAATTAAACTTAAATTACATGATAAAAATATTATTGTTTTTAGACGTATTTTGTTGTACAATTATATAAGTAATAATTTTGTCAAAATATTGACATATAGGAGGAAAAAAGGTATGGCTACAAATCCAATGCAGAAGAAAGCAAGAAATTCATTTATATTAGGAGTATTAATAACTTTTATCGTTATGGCAATGGTTGTTGGTTGGTTATTATTGCAATTGAAAAAGATGCAAGATGAAGAAGCCAAGATGAGTGCTAATAAGGTAAGAATTTGTGTTTTGAACAGTGATGTTGTGTCTGGTCAAATAATAACTGATGATTTGATCTCAACAAAGGATGTTGATAAGAATACAGTTCCAGCAAATGGAACATCAGATTTAACTAAGCTTACTAACTATTTCTTAGAGGATAAGAGTGGAAATCCTGTAATTACAAATGATGGAAAAACTTATCTACAAAGAGATGGAAGAAATTTAGAGTTAAAAACAGAGACTACAGGAGAATTTTATATTGAAACAAATAATTCTAAGGAATATGTTGAATTAACAACACCACCACTAATTGCAAAGATTGATATGCAAAAGAATACTGTTATAACGTCTTCAATGCTTGCTAAGTCTGACGAGAAAACAACTGATGACTTAAGAATTCAAGAATATAATATGCTTCGTTTAGCAACTCAAATTGCACCAGAAGATTATATAGATGTTAGATTAAGATTACCATCTGGATTAGATTATATAGTTGTATCTAAGAAAAAAGTAGAAATACCACAAATTGATGGTGTGGATTCTGCAAATACTATTTGGCTACAATTAACAGAAGATGAGATTCTTGCAATGAGTAATGCGATAGTAGAAAATTATATTATAGATGGTTCTGTTTTGTACACTGCAAAATATGTTGAACCTGGAACACAAGAAAAAGCTACACCAACATATGTTCCAAGTGCAGAAGTTCAAAACTTAATGAGAAATAACGATTCAAATATAGTAGATACTGCTAAGATGGCATTATTAACAAGATATAATAGCAATACGAACGTAAGAAATGATATAAACAATGCAAAAGGTGCGGTAGACCCGGATGATGCACAATCAAATATAAGTGCTGGTGTTAAACAAGATGTATCAACTGCACAGGATGAAAGACAATCTTATTTAGATGCATTAGCAGGTAATGATTAGTAGAATTAATTTCTAGGAGGAGACAATGGAAAAGATAGGCTTTATAGGAGCATTTGATAAAACTGATTTAGTAATGTATGTCGCAAAAATTTTGGTAGAAGCAAAGAAAAAGGTACTATTAATTGATGCAACAGTTACTCAAAAGGCAAAATATGTTGTACCAACAATCGAGGACAAGTCTGCATATGTTACCAGTTTTGCTGATATAGATATTGCTGTTGGTTTTGAAAACTATAGTGAAATAAAGCAATATTTAGGAATGCCTGAATCAGCAGTATTCACATATGATTATATATTTATAGATGTTGATAATCCTAAATTATTAGAAAATTTTGATGTGTATGAAGCAAAGAAACTTTATTTCGTTACATCAATGGATGCATATTCATTAAGAAGAGGATTAGAAGTGTTAAGTGGAGTGCAAGCTCCACTTGCCATTGAAAAAGTATACTTTTCAAATATGATGTCAAAAGAAGAAGATGATTATTTAAACTTCTTATCAAGAGATTATAGAATTCAATGGAAACAAGACATAATATATTTTCCACACGAGACTTCAGATCAAGATAGAATAATGGAAAATCAGAGAGTAGCAAAAGTAAGATTCAAAGGATTAAGCACGGGTTATAGAGATTCACTAGTGTATTTGGCTCAAGACGTATGTGGCAATCAAAATGCAGTAAGAAAAGCGTACAAGCAAATAGAAAGAGGAGTATAATATGGCAGTAATATCTTTTTGGGGAAATGATGAAAAAGAAACAGGTCAAACGTTATCTGTTGTTGCTATTGGAACAGAGATGGCAATTGACCACAATAAAAAAATACTTATTATATCTACTGGCTATAAAGATAAAACAATGGAAGATTGTTTTTGGGAAAAAAGAAATCTTAACATTGTTGGAACTGAACAGCCACAGGGTGGTATTGCAAACGGATTTGAAGGACTTGTAAAAATAATTCAGAGTAATAGAACTTCTTCAAATATAATAAGGGATTATGCAAAAGTTGTATTTAGAGACAGACTAGATATTTTGCTTGCACCATCAACTAATGACCCTAAAACATACAATAATTTGACTACCTTTTATAAGGACTTATTAAAATATGCAAACCAAGAATATGAAATAGTATTAGTTGATGTGGATAAAAGAATGAATGGTGAAGATAAATCTGAAATCTTGAAAGCATCAGATGCTGTAATGGTTACATGTAAACAAAGCCAAGATGGTTTTGAAATGATAAGAAACCTAAAAGAAAAGAGTACAAACTACAAGAAAAGAAACATAATGTATTTGCTTGGAAAATATGATTTTAATTCTAAGTATAATACTAAAAACTTAACAAGAATACTTAAAGAAACAAGAGAAATATCTGCTGTACCATACAACATGTCATATTATGAATCAACAATGGAAGGAAAGGTTGCAGACTTTTTCTTAAATAATAGATCTTTAACAGATAATGCAGATGTAAATGCAAGATTTATTCAAGAATGCAAAAGATGTTGTGAAAATATAATAGCAAAAATAGAAGAGTTAAAAATGAAAATGTAGGCCTTAACGAAAGGAGAAAAATAATGGTTGTTAATCTAATATTAATGGCGATTGTTATAGGTGTTGCCTTTGCAGTTATTCGTAGATTTATTACCAAGAGACAAAACGAAGAATCAGATGAAAAATTGCAGGTAGACGATAGAACATATACTTTGGAAATGATGATAAGCTTCGTAAAAAGAAGATTAGACGAAATTACGAAAATCAACTTATACGATATTGGCCTTTCTGAAGAAGAGTTAAAAAGAAGAAAAAATAAAAAATACGAATTAAAGAAAGCCCTTAAAGGCTGTACATATGGTGACGTAAACGATAAAAAGTATATTAAGGAATTAATATACGATATGCTTTATAATGAATACGGAGTTAATGAAACAAACGTATCAAAGGCAATTCCTTTCGATATACCATCACTTTTAACTGCACAAGATAAATTCGATATTATTCTTTACATGTATAAATCAGAATTTGGTTATGAAGCTTTTTCAGAAATTATGAAAAAGTACAACCTAGACGATTTAAAATATATAGAAGGAGAATCAAAGCCTTCATATGTTATAACACCTGAGGAAATTGATGATATTTATGAAAAAGAAAACTTTGCATTAACATTCCAAGACAAATTGAATGTTGTTGTGCAAAGAATATATCAACAATACAAAGGATATAGCAGTATAGATGAAATAAGAGATATGAACATAGATGGTATTTCAGGTGGTGTATCTGGTCTTCCAGAAAGCTTCCTAAGCCAGGTTGCTCAAACTGATGGAGATTATTTAGGACAAATTGCTGAACACAAAGTACCACGTGCTTGTGACAGTATTTGGATAATGTTCCATGGTAAATCTATACGTTTAGCATTCCTATCATTTGGAACAGAGGCAGAACTTAAGAGAGTTTGCCAGAACATATATAAATTTAACAATCCAGGACAGTTGTCAGATACAAATGGTTACAAGATTAACGAAATGAAAGATGGTTCTCGTGTCGTTGTTGTTAGACCAAGTATGTCTGAAACATGGGCATTCTTCGTAAGAAAGTTCGATGTTAAGCGTGCAACACTAGAACAAATAGTAAAATTCCCTGGAAAAGAAGATACAATCGATTTATTAAAGTACTTAGTAAAAGGAGCAAGAATTATTTCTCTAACTGGTGAGCAGGGTTGTGGTAAAACAACAATGCTTATGGCCATGATAGAAAACATATACGAGACAATGAACCTTCGTATCACAGAAACTGCATTCGAGCTTCACTTAAGAAAAATATATCCAACAAGAAATATATTATCAATGCGTGAAACAGAAACAATTTCTGGACAGGCCTGCTTGGACGTTCAGAAAAAGACTGATGGTTCTGTTAACATCATCGGTGAGGTTGCAACTGACCCCGTAGCATCTTGGATGATCCAATCTGCACAGGTTGCTTCTAAATTTACATTATTTACTCACCACGCTAAAACATTCCCAGACTTGGTAACAGCACTTCGTAACTCAATGCTTAGAGCTGGAGTATTCAAGGATGAAAGAACAGCAGAGGAACAGGTTGTTTCGGTATTGAACTTCGATATCCACTTAGTAAAAGACTTTAGAGGTAGAAGATATATCGAAAGAATAACAGAATGTATTCCAGTAGAAGAAAGAAACGAATATACATTTGACTATAGAAAAGAAAAGACACTAGAAGGAAAATTAGACAAATTCATGGACAACGCAACAAACTTCTTCACAAAAACAACAAACAGAGAATTATACAAATACAGAAATGTATTAGAGTACCATGATGGAACTTATGTATTAACAAACCCAATAAGTGACAACAATATCAGAGAAATGTTAAACAACATGGATGATAGAGATGCAGAAGAATTCAAAAAATTCGTTAAGAGAAATTATGGAATCGATGCACATAGAGATTCAGACGATATAGAAGAAGAGGCTAAATAGATATCATTAAAGGAGGTGCAAAACCAACAATATGGACAGCAAAATAATAATATATTTGATGGCTGGAGTAGGTGTACTTTTTATGCTAATTGTTGCAGCATATGTTATACTTAGTAAAAAGCTTAAAGCATCAGATACAATGCAAATAAAACAATTAAGAGAAGGTACAAAAGAGAAGAGCTTTTCTACAGAGATAATTTATCAAAAACTATATAATATATACATAAAATCACCTTTTACAAAAAGATACCTATTTAAAATAAGAAGAAGACTAGAAATTATAAATATTGATGATGAATACTTAACAAGAAAGCAAACATCAGCAATATTAACAAAGGCACTAGCAATTATAGTTCCAATAACATTGATAATAATTTTCATTACTAAAAGCAACACGCTATTAATGTCTATACTATTGATATTTGAATTATTCATGATAGACACATTAGTAGATGGAATGGTTGATAAGATTGATAACAAATTACTTGTTCAACAGATAGATTTCTTTGCCGAAATAAGACATGCTTACCATGAATTTAACATGGTTGAGGAGGCTATTTACCAAGTTGCACAAGGTGATAGTGCTCCAGAAATGTCTAGACAGGCAGAAAAAATATACGAAATACTTATTTCAAACGATCCAGAAGGTGAACTAGAAAAGTACTATGATGTTGCACCAAATAGTTATTTAAAGGAATTTGCAGGTGTTTCTTACTTAACAAAAGAATTTGGTGATAGAACAGTAGATAAAACATCATTATACTTGAAAAACTTAAATAACATAAGCCAAGAGATGCAACTTGAAATATTAAAAAGAGATAAACTTGATTATGTATTTCAAAGTTTGTCGGTAATAGCTATTTTACCATTATTATGTTTGGAGCCAATAAAGAGTTGGGCTGTTTCAGAATTTAATTTTACAAAATCATTCTACTATGGTAAAAACGGAATGATTGTACAATTATTGCTTGTTATTTTAACATTTGTTTGTTATATTCTAACAAGAAAATTAAAAGACAACGGTTCGACAGTAATAAATACAAAACCGGAACATCCATGGGAAGAGAAAGTATACAATGTACCTCTTATAAAAAAGGTTGTTGATATGTTCATACCAAAGGATGGAACAAAAGAGAGAAGAAAATTAAGAGAATTAATAAAAGATTCTGCTTCAAAAGACAAAATAGAATGGATTTATGTTAAAAGACTATTACTTACAGTTGTAACGTTCTTTGCGTCTCTTGTAATATTTGGACAATTACATAAAATACAAATAAACTATGTTTATACAGAGCCAACATCAACATATAACATAGTAGGAGAGATGTCTGGAAAAGATTTAAAAAAGGCAGAAGAAATTACTGAGAGTGATAATAAATTCTTGGAAAAGTTCAAAGGTAAAACAGATACAACACAAGAAGATATAGAAAAAGCAATGAAAAAATCTGAAGATTATAAAAAGAGTACAGATGATGAAATTGCAACAGCTGCAGAAAGAGTCTTAGGAAAATTAAGACAAGTAAATAGTGAGTATTTGAGCTGGTTTGAATTGGTTCTTGCAATGGTATTTGCTATAATAGGATATAATTTACCAGTATGGTTGCTATTCTTCCAAGCAAAAATGAGAAAAATGGAAATGGAAAATGAAGTAATGCAATTCCAAACAATTATATTAATGCTTATGAGAATAGAGAGAGTAAATGTTGAAATGATTCTAGAATGGTTGGAAAGATATTCAAACATATTCAGAGAACCAATAACTAAGTGTGTTAACAACTACGAGAGTGGTCCATGGGAAGCACTTGAAGAAATGAAGGATGATGTTAACTATAAGGAATTTATCAGATTAATAGAAAGTATGCAAGCAGCAGTTGAAAAAATTCCTATTGCAGAAGCTTTTGATGAGTTGGACTCTGAAAGAGATTACTATCAGGAAAGAAGAAAAGAATCTAATGCAAGATTGATTCAGAAAAAAGGAATGATAGGAAAAGTAATTGGATTTGCACCCATGGTTGGATTGTTTGTTGGGTATTTAATTGTTCCATTGGTATTTATCGGACTAACGAGTATGATGTCATCAATGAATGATATGTCGTCAATGGCTGCATAGAAAGGACGGGAAAAACTATGGAAAATGCAACAAAAGCGTTAGAAATGGCAGGAAGCGTTCTAATAGGTGTATTGTTATTAGGGTGTATATTATTTGCTTACACTAGAATGAACGAGTTAAAAGATACAGAGCATAAAACTGAAGTTACAGAACAGGCGAAAGATTTTAATTTGGATTATGAAGCATACAACAGAGATAATTTATATGGAAGCGATATTTTTTCTTTAGCTAACAAAATAGAAGATTATAATGCAAAAGAAGCTGATGGAAAATCATATGGTAAAATTTCAATGATTGTTAAAGTAACAAATCCAGTAATTAGTCCAAGTTTTTTCAAGGATAAATCGTATACGTATACTGGAACTGAATTTAACGATTGCTATGATAAATTATCAGAAGCAATAAAAAAAGTAAATAACATTTATTTTGAAAAAAACGTATCATATTGGTCGAAGTTTCAAGATACGAAAGTAAGAGTAAACGACCAATATACTAGACTTGAAGAACAGCTAATTAGTGCAATGAAAGGTGGAGTGGATGAATTTAATCGTTCAGCATCTACAATAAAAAAACTTAGAGAAGATATTAAAAATTATAAAGCTTATCAAAGTGAACAAAAGGATATGGCAAGAAAGACATTTAAATGTACTAATATAGAGTACTACAGTGATACTGGAAGAATAAAAACGATGGAATTTACTGATAAATAGAGTTAGGAGGAAGAAAATAGTGGAGAATGCAAGTAGAGCCTTATTGATGGCTGCAGGTGTATTAGTAGGTGTATTATTACTATCTTTAGCTGTGTTTTTATTCACTATTTTCGGTAACTTCGGCTCTGATATGACAGCTCAGATGAATGAAAAAAATATTTCTGAATTCAATGCACAATTCTTAAAATATGAAAGCAGCCAAGATGAAAATGGAGATTGGCAAAATTTATGCAGAGCTCAGGATGTAGTAACAATTGCAAATTTGGCTAAAGAAAACAATGCCCAATATGATTATTCTGTAAGTGATGAAAAGACGGGATATTATTATGTAAGAGTAATTGTAACTACTAAAGATCCAAAAAAAACAAGAAATAATTTTGAAACTGATTCACTAGATACATATACAACTTTTCTAAAAGATTTTTCTGGAAAAGAAATAAATAATTCTTTTAATGTTTGGTATTTTAAATGTACTAATATTAAGATAAATCCAAATAGTAAACGAGTATGTAGTGTTACATTTGAGCAAATGTAAAATTGTTACAAATGAATTAAAAATGAAATAAGATATTGCATATTAAAATCTTAAATGTTATAATTAGGAAGATGAAGATGAAAAAAATAATAATTTGTATATTATCAGTTTTTTTAGTAATTATTTGTATAGTTGGTTATAGTATATATCAAAAGAACGAAAATATTGCACAAATAGGTGCTGATAATAAAGTTTATGAGAGTTACTATAAGAAAGAAGTCCTTGGAACAGATATAATATCATTAATAAATAAGGCTACAGATAGCAATGAAAAAAATGATGTTGAAGTCGATAAAGATGGAAATTACATAGAAAATGGCAAAAATTCTATAAGAGTCGAGATAAAGTTTAAAAAATTAGAAAAAGTAATTACAATGGAAAGAATAAATAATATAGGAATAGAAAAATTTTGGAGTAATTATGGTGCTCTAAGCTTCAAATGTACAAAAATTGACTATCATGAAAAAACACATAAAGTTAAATATATGTACTTTGAAGAAATATAACAATGTTATTATTATTTTAATATAAATATAAAATTTTATAAAATCTAAGGAGGAAAAATTTATGGAGAATGCAAGTAAAGCATTAATTATAGCAGGAGCTATACTTTTATCAATTTTAATTATAGGATTAGGTATGTTTATATACCAACAAGCATCTGGAGCAATGAGTGGAGCCAATTTGGATCCTCAAAAAGTAAGTGCGTATAATTCAGAATTTGAAAATTACGAAGGAACAAGATCTGGAACACAAGTAAGGGCATTATTAGATGCAGTAAGAGCTCATAATAATGCAAATACTGATGATCCAACATTAAATATTACTGTAATAGAAGGTACAGCATCAGGTACGACAACTGCTCCTACGGCAGTAGTTACTGCCAAAACTGTGAATGATATAAAGGCGAATATAAAGGCTGGAAAAACATATACAGTTGATTTTGGATATGATGCAAACTCTGGATATATAGTTGCAGTTGGAATTGTAGAAAAAGGAAAATCAAATACTAACACTGGTAACTAAATAGAAAATTTAAAATATGAAAGGTTATTGTTTATGGAAAACGCAGTAGAAGGTTTAAAATTAGCATTCGCAGTTCTATTATTGACTATGGCATTATCTTTAACTATAGCCTTTTTTTCTAAAGCGAGAGCTACTGCCGAGATGGTATTACAAAGTTCTGATAAAGCTGCATATTATGATTATACAAGATATTCATTGCCACAAGATATGTCTGGTAATAGAATTGTTGGATATGAAACTATAATACCAACATTGTATAAATATGATAAAGAAAGATATAAAGTTATTTTTAAACAAGGAACATACAATGCTGATACAGGTGAAATAACTGATGTGAAAAATCTTGAAATATATAAAACTAGTTCTACAAGAGCAAATTGGAATAAAAATTATATTAATGATTTTGATGGAAAAACTACATTTAATAGTTCAAGCAATGAATTGAAAATTTGTTCTTTTGATATTGTAGAAGAAGCACAAAGAAATGAACCTTGGGTAGGTAGTTCTGAACAGGTAAAGCTACATTTGGATGCAATTTTTAGTGGAGGAACTTACACTTTGCCACAACTACTTGGAACAGGTAATTCTATAGACTATAGAGTCAATCCATTAAGCTATAGAACAAAAAAATTTATAGAGCAAATTGGTGAAATAAAAACTACAAGTAGTGCTGATGATGGAGATGGTACAGAGTCAATTGTCGGAAATAAAACAACTACAAAACGAATAATTACGTATATTTTAATAAACTAAAGAAGTAGAATATTAAAGTTAGGAAGGAAATGAAAAATGGGAGACAGCTTTGTTACAATAATTGCTATATTTTTAGCAGCAATATTAATGTTTATCTTTCCTTTAATGTCAATTTCGGAAAGAACTGACGACGTATCGCAGTTATCAGTACAAACAGCTACAACAGAATTTGTAGATAAGGTAAGAACAACAGGAAAACTAACATTAGATGATTATGATAAGTATATACAAACAATTACATCAACAGGAAATTCTTTTGAAGTTTCTATGCAAGCTCAAATATTGGATGAAAATCCAGGTGTAAAAACTACACAAGCTGAAACAACAAAGATTGGTGAAAATGTATATTATAATTTATATACAAGTCAGATAGAAAGCAGATTAAATGATAATACCAATAGAATTACATTTAAGGAAGGCGATAGATTTTCTGTTACTGTAAAAAATACCAACACAACAATTGCTCAAATAT
This sequence comes from uncultured Clostridia bacterium, assembly GCA_934119935.1. Classification (GTDB taxonomy): domain Bacteria; phylum Bacillota; class Clostridia; order TANB77; family CAG-508; genus CAG-245. Next base: position 266,756 of record CAKOSX010000001.1, read on the forward strand.
TAAGAAATTTCTTGTATAGAATTGCAGGAAATGATACATATCAAATTGCTGCACAACATGCAGGAATAGTTACTGTAAATGGTACAAAATAAATATTAAAATATGGCAGCTTTTAGGACTATTTGAAATTGGTTCTGGGCTGTCTTTTTTTTAGAAAGGTTACAAAAATAATGAAATTACAACACATAATTATAATATTTGTTATAATAATTGTCCCAATAGCATTAGTGTTGTCTATGTATGTAAATACGCAAATAAAAACTATAAACAATCAAACTAAGTATGATAATATGTTGATAAATGCAACTTATGACGGGATAAAGGCATTTCAATTAAATACTTCCAATAATATGTATTCGACTATTTCAAACTCAAAAATAAGAGACATAGAGGCTGCTGTAAATGTATTTTTTAGTTCACTTGCAACCAATATGGGAACATCAGGATATAGTCAAGATGATTTGAAACCATATATTCCTGCAATAATGGTGAACCTGTATGATGGATATTACATTTACTCTAATTATTATGATACAGAATATGACGAATATAGATATGGACTAAAACCGTTTGTATACTATTCATGCAGATACAAAAAGGGAAGTGATGATGATTTTGTCGTAAATTATACACTTGACAATACAATTACTATAATTGGAAATATAGGTGGTAAATATGTAGTAAAAACAGGGCATTTGCTTCCTGAAAGCACCGACATAGAAGAGCAAGAATTCTTAAATGAAAATTTAATAATATTAAAGGATGATAGCACAGAAAATACAAATCCACAGGCAGAAAATTTTCAATATATTGTTTATAACAGTCAGAAAATATATAAAGATAACAATGATGCAGCATTTGCAAATGGGCAATTTGATACTGGAATTTTAGGCAGACAGAGATACTTCTATTATAGTAGTGAATATAAAAGAGATTTTATCTCAGATCCAACTACTATAGATTATCTAAATCATCACTTGACAATGAAAGATGGTAAATGGACATTGTTTAGCGATAGTGCAAAAAAGTATTATTCAGAATCATTAGCTGAGATGACAACAGATTTGAATGGTAATCCAATCAGCTTTACAGGATGGGTAAAAAGGTATCTAGGTGGTATTACTGCCAAAGATGCAGTCGATACAAATGGCAAGACTGTTGATGATTTTGCTTCTGACTTAAAGGATGAAAAAATATTTGATATAGATGCAGACAAGAACAATCCATTAAAATCTGGTTCAACATTTAATGAGCACAGGAGAAATGTAATAAGAAAATCTATAGAAACAAATCTAGTTTCTGCTATTGCAACATTTACAACACACACAGTTGTTGGTTACGAATTTTCAATGCAACAGTTATCAGAAGAAGAATGGGATAAAATAGAAAACAATGTATGTATGCTTGCTTTTTTCGAAGGAATTCCAATAGGAGCAAAAGTATATAACAATTACTGTGTTGTATCAAACAATACAAACCAAGAAACAGTCGGAAATGATTCAATTTACATTATTGACAATAAGGGAGAATATCATAAGCCGGGATGCCAGAAACTAATTGAAAATTTAAAAAATAATAGTGTAACTATTACTGGGGCATATTCAAGCAGTGAATTTGAAAGAAAAACAGTCTCAATAACAGGAGAAGACTCAAACGCACATAGCCAATTAAACGGAACAGATGCTGGAAAATATGCATACTATTACCCAGAATCCTACACGCCATGTTATTACTGTATGGTATCAGCATCGCAAACGTATTCAACAGATAATATAATTGCAAATACTGTAACCGATACAAATGGTAACAAAGTAAACATTATAAATTTAGGCGGAACAAATCTAAGAAAAATATATTTAACTGCTCTAGCACGTTCAAGATATAATCTATATTTAACAAATGGATACTTTGGATACTAAAATATGTACAATTTTGTACAATTTGGGGACGGAGAAAAAAATGTACAAAATATTTTTCTCTGTTTCCTTGCTAATCTTATAAAGCATCGCATTAACGAAAGGAATTTTAAATGGAACCAACTGAAGAAATAAGCAAAAAGGCAGAGGTAGTCCTTGAAGAGGTGAAGGAAAAAATAGAAAACGCTAAAGAAGCTGGTAAGCAGGTTCTAAAAGAAAAGTTCGTGATAGAAGAGCCTGTTGTAAAAATTACATTTAAGCGTTTATTAGCATATTTTATTATATACAGTTTTCTGGGATTCATTGTTGAAACTATATTTGGAATACTCACTAAAGGTGTGCTAGAAAGCAGACGAAGCTGTTTGTTTGGACCGTTTTGTTGTATATACGGTGTAGGGGCAGCCTTAATGATTCCTGGGCTGCAAAAATTCAAAAAAAGCAATTGGGGAATATTCATAGCAGGAGCGATAGAGGGGTCTATGGTAGAATATGCTCTAAGTTGGATTGGAGAGGTATTCTTTAAAATAAAATGGTGGGATTATTCGAACATGCCATTTAACATAAATGGTAGAATAACGCTTGTATTTACAATCTTTTGGGGACTTTTATCATTAGGATTGATAAGGTTCATAAATCCATATATCGAAAAGATGATAAATAAGCTATCGAAGAAATGGTATAATATACTGACGTTTGGATTCACAGCCTTTCTACTAGCAGATTTATTAATTACTGCTTTTGGGCTTAAAGTTTTTTATACGAGACTTATGAAAGATCATAATCTAAATATAAAAGATGGTCAGGCTTTAATGATAAGTGATGAAATAATGGATACTAAGATTGTAAAGGACCTATCTGCAACAATTTTTTCTGATGAGAAAATATTAAAAACATTTCCAAACATAAAATACGAAGATGAAAATGGAAAGATAGTGTGGATAAAGGACATATTGACTGATATACAACCATATTATTTTAAATTTAGTAATAAATTTAGACTGAAATAAATTACAATTATGGGGGAATTACTTTGAAAAGAGAAAAGATAGAAGATAAAGTTTTTGTTAGTTTAATAAATGATTTATCAGCATTATCTGAGAATACAAATGAAAATGAATTGGACTCAAAAAAGATAAATGGAGCATATACATATAAGCTAGAAAATGCACGAGGTGTTGTTTGGGCGTCGAGAGAGGCTGAGGGCAAGTTCTATTCAGAATTTGAGCAGGTTCAACCTGCCGAGCGAAAATACGCAGTATTTTATAAAATTAAGCCAACTACTTGTGTTGTAAGACCACGAGACATAATAAGTGCTTCGCAACATTTACAGAAAGATGTTCAAGATGGTGATTGGCAAGCCGTTAAAAACAAGCTTGTTAAATACATGAGGCATAAAAACAAAAATGATAAAATAGAGAATATTATTTGTGAAATAGATGATAAACAAGATGTACAAGATTTACATAGATTGTTCAACACGGAATCTGTACAAGAGGTTGTTAAGGCTTATTCAAAGGCTTTCGGTGCTACATTTTGGAATTACATAAATGAAAAAGATGATTCATTTTTTCAGGTTCCAACTTTGATGATCACAGATAAAACAACCATGACTAATCCAAAAGCAATTCCAACAGTATCTTATTTAAGACGCCAAATGGGAGCTAATAAATATACTGGCAAGAATACAATGAAAGTAAATGATGAGTATTTAAATGAATTATTGAAAAAAGACTTGACGGTTGGTATGGCAGTTACACTGCTTAAATTAAGAGAAGGCTTTGCAGAAGATAGAGTAGCAGTGGAGAAAATAGATAAAAAGCTAGAAGGTTCTTTACTATTAAATAAGGCAATGCAAATTAAAGAACAAGATAAGACAGCAATTGAGCTTTCTATAGTAATTGGCGAAAATAAACGTAAGGCAATAAGAAAACAAATAATGCAAGATGCACAATTACGTCAGGACTTAAAAAAGGCAAGATTTGATCAAGACCGAATGGACGAGTATATGGCTGTATTTGTTGAAATGATGGAAGAACATCAAAGAAAAAAATTATTGGAACCAGAACAAGAAAAAAATGGCATAATAGAAAAAATTCGAGGCTTATTTAATAGAAGAAAAACAAAATTATTGCCAGAGGCTCAAAAAGAGCAAAAGGTAAATAGTGAAGATGAAAGAAACAGGAGCTTCGCAGAAAAACTACATGAAACATATAAAGATGAACAGCCAATAGTTTATCCATTAAATACAGTAGAAGGAGCAATACAGCAGTTTTTAAATGCATATGCATATGAAACACAAAGGCAAAATGATGATGTATATTCGATATTAACGAGCATAGGCGGAAAAGTGGAACACGGTAGAAGTAATCAACAAGAAGAAAGTGCCTTTTTAAGTGAACTAAAGCAAAAAAATCAGATTAATATAATTAATCAAAACAATGCTTTCTTCCATTTGCAAACAAAATCATGGATACAAAAGAGATTGCCTATAAATACACGTTTATATATTAATCCTAAAAGGCAAAACTTAATACCAATGGTGAGGGAAATTATAAAGAAAAATGGAGAGAAACCGCTATACTTGAAATTTGAATCTGACAATCAAATACAACAAAAAGCACTTCGAAATAATGGAAGGAGTGAAAAAATAGTTATTTATGCTAATAATAACGAAAAGTATGGAAATCTTGGAACAATAGGAAAAATTCTTACTACAATTAAAGCAGAAAATCCAGAATTATTTGATGGATGTGAATATATGAATCCTTTCATGAAGAATATACCATCAATTTGCTCTTATGCTATAGATCCAGCTACTAGTAGGTATGTGAGTTTAGATGGAAGAAATATTGAAATATCAAAATCATACAATACTTTTTTAGCCAAAGCATTAGAAGAAAGTTTAGATCATGCACTTGCTGATATAGAAAAAAGTGGAAAAATAAATGGATTCAATGGCTTTAACAAGGGACAACAAGTAAGAATGATGTTAGAAAGTTCGCCTCAAAGCATTGTAGTTCCTATGAAAAGATATTTAGCACAGTGTCAAAAAAATAATCCTGCATTAGAAATAAAAGGATTAGAAAAAAATACACAAAGAGAAGAAATAGAAAGATAAATTTAGTTCGAAAAAATGACTGAAAATTTTTTTGAACGATAGTATATTATAAAAGAAGAACAATTTGTATTTTTTAGCCTCAACACGTCGCTCTTGGTCGGGGCTCCTAACGGACCCCTCAAAAGGCGAGCTTCCGGTTTCATTAAAAAATACAAATTGTTCTTCTTTAGAGTAGTATGTTTTTCAAAAAAGAAGATTTCAAAGTGATGAAATGAGCATCCAGTTGGGACACGATGAGTCTCTTTTGAGAGAGTCGGTTTATCTTAGCAGGTTAAACCACTTATTTAGTACCAGTTTTGTAATAGTTCCAATGCTTAATTTATCGACATCTCTACTAGAGACTAAATTCACAGTCAAAACTACATTTCCATTTATCGAGAATTCGACTTCGCCAATTTTTTGATTTTCTAAAACAGGTGCACTAATAGTATCATCCAATTTTATTTCCTGAGTTATATCATTATTGCTGCCATTCGAAGTAAGAATATCTGCATCGTTTTCCAGTATTGCATCAATTGAAGAAATAGTCCCTTTTTTTATCATTACAGATTTTATTACATCTCCTTTTTTTCCAAAAGAAGTTACAGAATAATTGCTAAAGCCATAGTCCAAAAGCTTTTGAGCATTAGAAAATCTTATTGCAGGAGTTGGAGCCTTTAAAACAACTGCGATTAAAGAAAGATTATTTCTGGTGGCAGATGCCGATAAATTATATAAGGCGATAGAAGTAGAACCTGTTTTTAAACCTGTACAACCATTATAATTTCTAACTAATTTATTCGTATTTACTAAACTAGATTTGCCATCTCTTAAGGAATCCATCCATATAGTTGTATATTTTGTAATTGAAGGATGATTCATTAATAGTTCTCTAGACATTATCGCAATATCGTAAGCAGAAGTTAAGTGACCATCTTCGTCAATTCCATGGCAATTCTTAAATGTGGTATCATTCATTCCTAATTCTTGAGCCTTTTGATTCATCTTTTTTACAAAAGCATCTTGGCTTCCTTCGAGATAATCAGCCATTGCAACAACGCAATCATTAGCAGAAACAACGCAAATTGCTTTTAACATCTCCTCAACAGTCAATGTTTCTCTAACATCGAGCCAAATTTGCGAACCACCCATTTTTGCAGCATCTTCTGTACATGGAATCTTATCTGTTAACTGAATTTTACCAGAATCTAAAGCTTCCATAATTAACAAAAGACTCATAATCTTTGTAACACTTGCAGGTCTTAATTTCTCATGCATATTATAATCGTAAATAATAAGTCCGGAACTTTGTTCTATAAGGCAGGCTGCTCCACAATCTAAGGCGAGTGGATTATCTGTAACAGTTGCAGAAGATGAGTTTAAGCCTACACTGGTTTCGGCAGTTTCCAACTTTTTAGATTGGTTAGACCACACATATGCCGTGGCATCAGAAACAGCAAGTGCAAAAGTATTAAAAAGTATAAAATGACAAAGCAAAACGATGCAAGCAATATATATAAATTTATTTTTATGAGACATAAAAAGTCCTCCTTGCTAGAATATTAGTAAATAATATTCGTGTTAGGAGAAAATATTCATTTAAACTAATTTTACAATTTTTACAGTGAGAGTAACATCATCTGTTTCAAAATAAAGCTTTATATTGTTATCAGTATTATTTTTAAACTTAAAATCAATAGAACCATATGAAACAGCTGCATCTTTACCGTCTGGAACATATGAAACATTCTTGCCATGTTCATGACGTTCTGTAACTTTTAAATCTGGAACATCAAGTACAGCATTATACAAAGTGCTACTTACTTGGCAGTTTCCGCCTCCTAAAGATTGAACTTCTTTACCATCTAAAAACATTGTTGCTTCTTTGTAACCTTCTTCTGCTGTTGAAGGACCGGTTATTTCACAAAAAGAAAAGGTGTCACCAGTATTTACTGTTGTACCATTCAATTTTTCACATGTGATTCTTATGTTGGTTAACCTATTTGAAGTACTGCCAGAAACCTTTGTGGAATAAGAAGCAATCTCTTCTTCCTTAACGGCAGGTGAAGCCTCAACGTTGGATAGAACATTTTCAATTCTATTATTAACTTTATTTAATTCTTCTGTATTGCCAAGAACATTGCTATTTTGTGCAAGTCTGGAAGTGTTGGTGGTACTATTGTAATTTTGATTTTCCTTCTGGCCAAATAAATTGTCTTTAAAAACGAAAACTAATATGGCAACGATAATAACGAAAATAATTATATATAAGATTGAATAATTTTTACTTTTAGAACTCATAAAAACATCCCTTTCAAAATTTTTACATGCAAACAATATGTTTTAAAAGTAGTATGCACAAAAATATGAAAAATATGTAATGAGTTTTATAAAATAATAAATGCTAACGATAAATTATTACAAAAAAATTAAATTTGCTGCAAAATGTTGTAATATATATAATGTTATTATAAAATAAAATGAAGTAATAGAAAATAAAAGGAGCAACAAATGAAATTAAAGGAAAGTATAAAGAGAAAATTAAGTATTGCCATTGTCGTAGTTATGATGGTAAGCTTTATGTTTGCAAAAACAGTAAGTGCGAAATCTTTTTTACAATCTGCAGGTGGAAAATTAATGAAACCTGTTCTAAATTTTGTAGTGTTTATAGGCGATTCAATAATAAGTGCATTAGATTCAAATTTGTATTTGAGAGAATGGGGGTATGCAAAAACGCCAATAACTAGCATATATATAACAGGAGAGGGAAATACTGTATACAGTGGAAGTGAACATTATGATGGTGAAGATGTAATAGAAGTAAATAAAGAAATTTTAACTTTAGATATGAATATATTTACTGATGATAGTATAGACACTCCAAAAGGAAAGCTATATTCTCCTTATGAAATTTTCTCTAATAAAGTTCCACTGTTTGACGTAAATTTCTTTTCTGATAAAAAATATACATATAAAAAAAGTGTAATTACAGGAATAATTCCATCTGAAGAGGGAAATGGAGGAGGAAAAATTGTAACTGAAGATGAATTGGTAGAAGTAGAGTCTGCGTCTGGGGTTCTCCAAAAAACTGTTAGTACCTGGTATATTGCGTTAAGAAATATTGCACTAGTTATATTATTATCAGTATTATTATATATAGGAATTAGAATAGTTATTTCATCTAATGCTGGCCAAAAGGCACAATATAAACAGATGCTACTTGATTGGGTTATTGCAGTGTGCTTAGTATTTTTTATGCACTATATAATGAGTTTTGCCGTAAATATAACAGAAAATATCTCTAATATAATATTTCAAATGGGAGATAAGGTAATTAAAGTTCCGATTACAGTATACTCGGGGTTTACTGGAAGACAAACTAAAAATATTGATATACTAACAAATTTTACTGGTTATTTAAGAGTGATTGCAGGAATTGCAAATTCAAAAGAACAAACGTTAATAACTGTTGAATATGTGATTATGTATTTAATTACTATAGCATATACCGTAATGTTTACTATTACATATTTAAAGAGAGTTGTTTATATGGCTTTTTTGACAATTATTGCACCAATAACAGCGGCAACTTACCCTTTAAAAAAGGAAGGAACAACTGCAGGTCAATCTTTCTCGTTATGGTTAAGAGAATATATGGCAAATTTATTAATACAACCAATACAGTTAATGATATATATGTTAATAATCAGTAATGCTATGAATTTAGTAGTAGATTATCCTATATATGCTATCGTTTGCTTAGGATTCTTTATACCAGCAGAAAAAATGGTATTTAAGTTATTTGGAATACAAGCACCTCGATATGCTAATTCAGAAGGAATTATGAATTCACAACTTAATATGGCTAGAGGTGGAGCAAGGTTAACTGCAAATTTTGCTGGAAACATTATGCATGGAGTTACTAATGGATTAGGAAAAATCAGAACTATGACTATAGGAAAATCTGTAAATGGTAAAAATAGTGTGCCAAAGCTAACGGAAAAGAATAATAAAGAAATTTCCAAGAATAATAAGGTTGAGAGAAATGATTTTGTTGGTGAGGATACTAATGAAAAGCAAATAATAAATTTAGAAAACGATAATATAGAAAAGGAAGTCGTAGGAAACAAATTAAGAAAATTAGTTAGTGAAAAGAATATATCAAATGTTGGAAAGGGAATAGGAAGTTTTTATGGATCATTAACATCAGCAGGATTAGGTGCTATTTCAGGAATTATGTCTGGAAGTTTGGAAAAGACAATAGAAAATACGGCAAGTGGGGTGATTAGTGGTGCAAAAAAAGGAGGAAGAATAGGAAGTAATATAGGAGCGAGTGTGTATAACACTGGTGCAATAGTAAAAAATGTTGCAAATAGCTTATCAAAAACAGAAGAAAAAAAGGAGATAAAGACTGATTATGATTCTGATAAGGTTATGGAGAGTGTTTATCCAGAGTATGCAAAAAACGGAATATCGAAAATGAATGAATTTAAAGCCGCATATGGTTTGGAAAAAGAAGGAATTGATAGAAAAGAGGCAATAGCGACTTGTAAAATAGCAAAAAAGATTGGAGATATAAGACAAGATAATGAGACAAAACTAAAATGGCATGAGGAACTAAGCAAAACTCTTTCGGAAACAGACGAAATACAGAAAATAATGAAAGAACAAAGTGAACTAATAGAAAAGAAATATTCAGAGCAGGAAAAAGGTTTAGAAAAACAACATGAGAATGATGGAAAAAACAGCAAAGAGTTTAATGATTTATCAAAAAAGCTTGAAGACTTAAAGCAGGAGTTAAAGGATAATAAAGATAATGAACTTAAACAAGTAAAAGATATACCAATTCGTTATGCAGATAAGATTATAGCACAAGTCGAAGAATATTATGAAAATTTAGAATAATATATATAAGTTAATGATAAAAGCAAAGGGGAATAACAGATGAAGAGAGCAAAAAAAATGCTATCAAAGCTAGAAAAAATAATTGCAATAATAATAACAATTAATATTATATTTGTGAGTCAGGTATCTGCTAAAACGTTTTTGCAAACTGCAGGAGGCGTCTTAATAGAGCCAGTTTTAAATTTTGTTATGTATATAGGTGATACGGTTGAAAACCAATTAAATAAAACATTATATACTCAATATGGAAATGAAGACGCTGTTGTTGATTATCCAGTATCAGATGCTATGGAAGACATTGCTGATATAGGAGTGTTTGCTCTTACAGTAAAAGAAAAACTATTAAAAATTGATTTGGAGTCATATAGTGATGCGGCGCTAATAGTTTATCTTGGTTTGGACCCAGGGTTATATTTTTCTTTGCATTATGGAACAAAAATAGCAGAGGCACTAGGACATGAAACAAAAATTATGTTGCATCCGATAATAAATCTTGCTGATGATGCTTATGAAGAAGCTAAGTCTTATGTGCTGAAGGTAATAGATATGCTTAGAAAAGTCAGAAAGTCATTGGTAGAAAGACAAGAAGAATTAGCAGAGGGAAGAAAAGTTGTAACTGTTGAACCGTTTGTTTTAAAAACAAACGCATTTGACAGTATTGACATTCCGAATGGAGAAATATATTCTCCATACGAAATTTTTTCGAATCAAATACCTTTATTAGACGTTAATTTTATATCGCCACATGAGTATAAAAAAACGATTTGGAATATTGATATGCAAAACTTTAAAATTTATAGTGAGGAAGAAGATGTAGAATCTTCTGCAGCAATTTTGCAAAAAACAATTAGTAGTTGGTATGTAGCTTTGAAAAACATTGCAATTGTCGCTCTAATGTCTGTATTATTATATATTGGAATTAGAGTTGTGGTATCATCAAGTAATTCAGAAAAGGCTCGCTATAAAGAATTAATTTTTGACTGGTTAACTGCTTTGTGTCTTATATTTTTTATGCATTATATAATGAGTTTTATGATTAATATGACAGAAAATATATCTACAATAATTAGTGAAGGTGCCAATACACTTATAAAAGTACCGATACAGGTTAATACAATTTTGGGAGTAGAAAATGAAAATTTTAATATAATAACAAACTTTTCCGGATATGTTAGATTGATGGCAAGTTTACTTGAAACTAATGGCTCAACTCTGACTGCATTAGAATATATTATTTTGTATGTTGTTCTTGTTGCATATACAGTAATGTTTACAGTTATATATATGAAAAGGGTTATTTATATGGCTTTTTTAACAGTTATATCTCCTATCACGGCGGTAACTTATCCGTTTAGAAAGCAAAGAGTAGGTGGGGGACAAGCCTTTGCACTATGGCTTAGGGAATATGTTGCTAATTTAATAATTCAACCTATACATCTACTTTTATATTCAATAACTATTGGAAGTGTTATGGAATTTGCTGTAGAGCACCCTATATATGCAATTGTGGCTCTGGTTTTCTTTATACCAGCTGAAAAAATGATAATGGAATTCTTTGGATTGAAAAATTTGCAATATGCAGACACAGGAAAGACAATGAATTCAGAATCAAGAATATTAAGAAAAAATGCAATGATTGCTGGAAACGTTGCAGGAAATCTAAGTAGTGGATTAGCAAACGGTCTAAAGAAAATTAGAGTGATGACACTAGGGGAATCTTCAGAAAACAAGAAGATAAAACAACTAAATACTGAAAAAAATATTGAAAGTGCAACGGAAAATAATCAAAATGGAAAAAATTATTTTAGCCAATTGAGTCAAGAAATATTAAACAGAAATTTAACTAATTCGAATAATGAAAAAGAAGCTGAAAATATTCAGAAATCCATATTTGAAAGTATAGAGAGAAGTGTTGAGAAAAGCGTAGACAGCAAACAAAATGATGATATAGAAACGAAAAGTAATAACAAAGAATATGAAAAGAATATAAGAAATACTATGAATAAAGATGAAGAAAAAGAAATTTATGATGCTATGTCTACGGAAAAAAATAATCAAAGTAATATAGTACAGGAACAAGATTTTAAGATAGAAACAAATATTAATTTTGATCAAGAAAAAGGAGAGGCGTATAGAGAATATTCAAAAAATGGAATAACAAATATAAATGAGTTTGAAGCTACATATGCATTAGAAGAAAAGGGAATGAGCAGAGAAGAGGCTATTGCAACATATCAAATTGCAAAACAAACTGGTGATGTGAGAAATAATGAAAATATACAACAGGAATGGTTAAAAAAAATAAGCATCAATTTATCGCAGAACCAGTATATTAAAGAAATGATGCAGGAACAAAGGAATCTTATAACAGAAAAATATTTGAAAAATGAAAGAGAATTAAAAGAAAAACATAATAAGAAAAATAATTCTAATCAGGAGTATAGAAGATTAAAAGAGCAGGTAGAAGATTTAGAAAGAGAGATGAAAAACAACCAAAATAAAGAATTAGATGACGTTGAACAGATTCCGATACGATTTGCAAAACAGATATTGAGTAACATTGAAGATTATTATAACAATTTAGAATAAAAGAGGAAAGAATTATGTACAAAAATGATACAAATAAGTATAAAGTTTGGATGACTATTATTGTATTAATAGTAGTGGTATTTATTGTAATCAATTCAAAAATGAAAAATAATAAGCAATCGAATCTAGATAATATTTTGGAAAATGCAGAAAAAGTAGAGAACATAGAACATACAGATAACGAAAGTAATGAGAATAATCTAAATCAGACAAAGAATAATGAAATTGATTTTAACCAAAATGTAATAGAACGATTTATAGAATATTGTAATAATAATGAGATTAAAAAGGCATATAATTTATTGTCACAAGATTGTAAAAATGAATTATTCCCTTCAGTAGATGATTTTTATGATAAGTATTATAAGAAAAAATTTAGTACTAAAAAGAATTATACTATCATGTTGTGGAAAAACATGACCTATATGATTAATCTAAAAGAATGTAGTATTGAAACAGGAGTGTTATCAAGTGAAGTTATTAGAGATTACATAACATATACAAGAAATGGATTAAATATTGGTGGTTATATAGGTAGGGAAAAAGCAAATAGAACTATCAATGTGGAGAATATAAAAATCGATATTCTCTATAGAAATACATATATTGATTATGAAGAATATGCATTTTCTATAAAAAACAATAGTAAAGCAAGTATGATTTTTGATAGCAAAGAAAAAGCGAATACTCTCTATATAAAAGATCAGAAAGGGCTAAAGTATTATGCGTATATGTATGAGCTGAACAAAAGTGAACTTATTTATGATCAAAATGAAGAGAGAAAAATAATTATTAAATACGAAAAAATGTATGATACAAATATATACACAAAGAATATTATCTTTGATGATGTAACAATAGGAGAAGAAAAAACTCAAATAATGATAGCATTAGGAGAATAGTATGGAAGAAGAGGGAAAAGAAAAAAAGAACAGGAAAATAAAAAATGCAGGGAAAAAAATATTAAAAAATACCATTAAAACAATAATAAAGTTCATAAATTTCATAATTAATTTAATTATTAACTTTACTGTGCCAACATTAATAATAATTGCTGTTCTTATAGTTATTTCATCTATAAAATATGTAATAGATACTCTGGATGGTTCTCGAAATGAAAGTGAGCCACGGGAATGTAGGACATGTTGTCTCTGAAGAGGTCAGTTCTAAAGTTGTTGTTTCATCTATTGTTAAAACTGATAACGGTTATGGATATGATGTGGACTTAGATGAAAAAGTAGAGGCTATAAAAAAGGATCTGAAAGAAAACGATGCTGATGATACATTAGATAGATATATAAAAGAAAAAAATCAAAATAAGTATTTAAAGAAGTTTTTGCAGGCTGAAATAAAAACAAAGTTTCCAGACTTAAGAAACAAAGAGAAAATTGGACAAGCGTTAAAAGAAAATGAACTACAGGGATCAATACAAATACATAGAAAAAATCAAAATGGAAAAGATGAAATTTTAACATATATAGACGGTAAAACATTTAGAGAGTATATAAATTCTAATGATAAAAGAGCTATAGAACATTTTTCTCTTAATAGTGATGGTAATTTACTAATTTCTAGCTGGACGAAGAAAACTCTAAAAGATGGAAGTGAAGAGTATTTCCTAAGTGAAGAAATTATCGATTATAGAGCTCTAACAAAAAGGTATGACATGCCATTTGATTTTTTGTGGGCACTGACAGTAATGGGAAATGATGAGGATTTGTCTTATGAGGTGGCAAAATTAACGGATGATACAAAGATAGTATTAACAATATATGAAAATGTTGTAAAAACTACAACAGTAAGAAAAACAGAAAATCAGGAAACAGGGAAAACAGAAGTAACGACCGAAAAATATGAAGAATGTGAAAATCACTTATATATGTCAAGTGCTGTAACATGGGTTGCTGATGTTGAAAATGAATATGTTAACAAGGTTATAGATCCTATTGTGAGCCAATATTCGTCAGGTATTAGTGAAGTCACAAAAACAGTTGAAAGAAACGAGTATGTGAAAGGAACTGAAAAAATAACAGAAAAAATTGACAAAAATTCAGAAAAAGAAAATTTCATTACATTGCTTCTAAAGCATGAAAATGCAACTAATAAGATTTTAACAGCAAGAGATTGGTTCTATGAAATGCTTGAATCAAGCAATGATACAGTAGATATGATTGATACTATAGATTACTTGCTAGATATAGTAGAGGGCAAAACTACTACTGGAAATATTATTGAAGAGGGCTCAAAACAAGATATAACGCAGAATCAATTGGTAGATGATATAATAGTTGATACCACAAAAGGAAATAACAATTTAGTTCTAAAAAAAGAACAATTAGAAGAAATAATAAGAAAGACATATAAAGATACAGATGACAAGCAGAAAAACTTACTAGGAGCATTAAATTCTTTTTATAAGATTCAATCGGAAAGACATGTTAATGCTGTATTTGCAATGGCTGTAGCAATACAGGAATCAAATGCGGGGACAAGTTGGAATTACATAGACAAAAGTACTCATAACTGGATGAGTGTTATGGGGCAAAGTGGATATACAGATAAAAATGGCAATACGTGGAAAAAATATGAGAGCTTTTCCGAAGCAACAGAGGACTTTGGAAGATTAATAGAGACAAATAATAGCTATTTTGCTGGAGGAAACATAACAGTAAAGCAAATATCTAAGGCATACTGCAGTCCTTCAGAGCCATGGAGTAACCACGTAATATTAAAGATGAAAGACTTATATTCATCTATTGGAATTCACTTAGATGATTATATAGATAAGAAGGAAGAAGAAAATTCTAGTGAAGATGCTAATATAACAGCTACAACATTTTTAGGAATAGCAAAGCAATGCCATGACTATATTAAAGACAATAATTTTTATTATGTACAAGGAAACAAAATCCCATATCCAAATGGAACAAGTTACATTGATTGTAGTGCATATGTTACATGGGTTTTGTATGAATATGGATATACAGAATTTGCGGGGCACCAAAAAGACACTGCCTGGTTTATGGGAAGTGGCCCATCAAAAATGGGGTGGACAATATTAAAACCATCTGAGGCAAAGGCTGGAGATCTTCTTGTAAAATCTGGACATATAGAAATATTTGCAGGCGATGGAGTTGGAACTTATTCAGCAGGTTCTACTAATTCCATAAGAAAAGACATAAGTTACAAAGGATGCAGTTTAAGCAAAATAATTTCAGATGGCGGATTTACTCGAGCTATTAGAGTAAAAGCACCAAATTAAGAATGAAGGAAATGCGATGAGTAAAAAGGTATTAATTATAGGACTGATTTTAATATTAATAATTAGTGGAACAGTCACTATTGTTTTAACGAGAAAGACAGATAATGAGAAAAATATGGATGTTGAGGAGCAAGTAGGAGACGTTGAAACAAAGTTTAAAAGAGAAAAAGTAAGCAATTCTACAGTATTTTATACTGTAGAAGATTGCATAAATTTTTACATAGATTTTGTCAAAGCAGAGGAGAAAGATAAGATTTTTGAACTGCTGGATGAAAAATATATTAATGAAAATAATATAAATCAAGAGAATGTACTAAAATATGTAGAAAAGCCGAAATATTCTTTTATAGCATTAGACATGTATGAAAGTGAGTTAAACAATGTGTGCAACTATATTGTGGAAGGTGTTGCGGATGATGGAATTTACAACACAAAAATGTATTTTAGAGTGGGATTAGATACTAATAATTTTTCATTTAACATAATGCCTTTATCTGCAAAGAAGTATAACAACATAGATGAAATAGAAGAAAGTGAAAGTATAGCAGAAATTCCAAACAACGATGCCAATAGTTATCAGTATAATAGAATAAAAGAAAATGAAATAATAGAAAAAATTTTAAAATATTATTGCGACCTTACTGTAAATAATGTAAAAAAAGCATATGACATGTTAGAACAAGAATATAGGGAAAAACGATTTGATAAATATAGCAAATTTCAAGATTACATAAAAAAGAGAAGTGAAAATCTAAAACAAGCACGTGTTGCAGGATATTCAGTAAAGGAAGAAGAAAATAAAAAAATATATACTGTAGTAGACCAAGACGGAAGGGTATATATATTTAAGCAAAAATCTATAATGAATTTCACTGTTCAGATGGATGACTATACATTAGAAACAGATGAATATAAAGAAAAATATATGAATTCTACTGTTGTAGATAAAATTAAACTAAATGTAAACAAATTTATGAAGATGATTTCTAATTATGATTATGAGAGCGCATATGGGCTATTGAATGAAGCATATAAAAAGAATAATTTTAAAACTGAAAAATCATATGAAAAATTTATAGAACAGCATTTTTATAATTCAAACTCATATAGCATAGAAAAGATTGAGACAGATGCACAAGATTATATTATTACAATTACTGTTGCAGAAGATGCGAGTGCATCAGCAGCGAAAAAAACAAATAAGATTGCAATGAGACTAGGGGAGAATACAGAATTTGTAATGGCGGTAATATTAAATGAGTAAAATAGGTAAAAATTTTTTATTTATTATTAATAAACTTTATAAACATTATTATATGAGGAGGAAAAATGATGAACATAAAAGAAAATATAAAGAAAATTATAACAGGAATCACAGCTTTTTTTACAACAATTACAACAAAAGTGTTTGCCAAAACAAATACTGATATCCAAAAGGTATTAAATGTTCTAGATGATAGTTATAATATGAGAGGAGTTTCATTATATGGAATTGAACGACCATGGCAATATACAGTAAGCAATGGATTGTTGAAAATTTGTGAATTTATTGCTATTCCACTTATTTTAATAATTGGAGCCATAATTTTTATACAAAGAAAGAAGAATATAAAATCTAAAAATTTAAAAAAAGCTATAATAATTATAAGTATTGTTTATGTTGTTGCTTTTATAGCTGCACTTATTATTCCAATAATTTATAACCAGATTTATTTCTAGACGCATTGCTTAAATAAGTTTAGTTATTAAAATATGAAGATTAGCTAGTGTAAATAAATATTGTAGATGAAATTTGTAAAAACATTATTAGTTTAGTAAAACATATGAAATATTACAAGTGAATATATGGAGGAAAAATGTTAAAGGAAATTTATAAATTAGGGGAATTAACAATAAACAATCGCATTAAAGATGAAGAAAGAATTTTACATCCATTAAGAGATTTATTCTGGGAATGTACATTATCATGCAATGCAAAGTGCAAACACTGTGGAAGTAGTGCAGAAAAAAGAAGATATGACGGAGAATTAACAACAGATGAAATAAAATCAGCTTTTAAACAAATAGCTGACAATATGGATGCTAGTAAAATTTTAATTAATGTTACAGGTGGAGAACCATTAGTAAGACAAGATTTGTGTGAGGTGATGGAATATGCTTCAAAAGAATTGGGTTTTCATTGGGGAATGACAACGAATGGAATTCTACTTAACGAAAAGAATATAGAAAAATTAAAAAATGCAAATATGGAAAGTATTTCGGTAAGCATAGATGGATTGCAAGAAACTCATGATGAGTTTAGAGGAGTACCAGGCTCATATAATTTAATAATGAATAATATTAAGAAACTTAAAGAAGCGGGTTTTGTAAAACATTTGCAGGTTACAACAGTTTTTCATAAGAAAAATATTAACCAACTGCAGGAATTATATGATATTATGAAAAATTTAGGATTAGATTCTTGGAGACTAGTTTCAATGGATCCAATTGGAAGAGCAAATGAAAATTCTGAACTTTTACTCGATGGAAAAGAATTAAAAGAATTGCTGGATTTTATAAAATCAAAAAATAAGAAGCATTGTTTGCAATTATCTTATGGTTGCCCTGGATTTTTAGGATTAGATTACGAGAAGGAAGTAAGAAAACAGTATTTTTATTGCAGGACTGGAATAAGTGTTGCGAGCATACTTTATAACGGAGATTTGTTTGTATGTCCTAATGTCCCAAGAGTTTCTAGATTAATACAAGGAAATATAAGAATAGACAATTTTAAAAAAGTTTGGGATAATAAATACACGGAATTTAGAGATAAAAATAGAATGGCATGCGAAGAATGCAATAAGTGTGAAAATTGGGATTATTGTCTTGGAGGAGCATTACATACTTGGAACTTTGAAGAAAAGTGTCAAAATAAGTGTCCATACAAAATGATGGAAAATTTATAAAAACTTTTTTGAAAAATTAAATAGGAGAAAGAGGCATAGTATAAAAGCACTATGCTTTTTCTAGTAGACAAAAAAATAAAGGAGATGCTTCCATTTCCTTTAATTTTTTTATTATTGAATTCCATATTTTTCTCTGAATTTTGCTGCTCTTCCACCTGTTGTTTCTCTTTTTAAGTTACCTGTCCAGAATGGATGGCATTTTGAGCAAACATCAACTTTGATATCTTTCTTTGTTGATCCAGCTTTTATAACATTACCACATGCACATGTGATTGTTGTTTCTGCATAATTTGGATGTATTCCTTCTTTCATTGTATTCACCTCTCCTTTTTTTAATAAAAACTGCTAAATACTATAATAACATAAATGAATTATATTTTCAAGTATTAAATTATTATTTTTAAATTTATATTGTATTTTCTGTATCTTGCTTGTGTTCTTCAATATATTCAATAGAACTTTGAACTTCTTCTTTTAAAGAATATCTTCTTACTATTTTTGATACAACATTAAATAAACAAGCAATAATAAGAATTGCCAACAATAATTTTTTCCATATTTTTGCCATAATTTTTTCTCCTACATCAAAAACTACAATAATATTATACTATATTTTTAACTTTTGTCAACTGGCAAACTAGCTTAATTACTTAAAAGCTAAGAGTGTTAAAGAGTTGAAAATATTATATTGTAGGATTAAACAAAAAAATTGCAATTCTAATTATGCTGGCAATAAGAAATGTAATAATAGCTATAAGAAATACTATTTTAAAACTCTTAATACTTTTATTTTTATGTTTTTTCACAAGAATTATAATTCCTAATATTAAAATTATAGGTACTATAAATATTTGCCACAAACGAAGAATATTTAAAACAATTGACTTATAGTTTGGTGTTTGTGATGTACGTGGTGGACCATATAATTCTTGAAGAATAGGCATGGAATCAGTAGCAACAGCTAATACTTTAGTTGATACTGTTGCAAAAAAAGCTCCAATTCCAGCTGTGATTTTTTTGAACATTTCTTTTATTTTCATAAGTTCCTCCTAAAATCTAAGTGTTAAAATCATTATATATTCACCGAGATTTAATTGTCAATATCCTTGCTATTTTTTCTTTTTTATAGTAAAATAAATTGAGAAAAAAGTTGAAAAATGGAGAATATTAGAAGGTTATGGAAATGCAAGAAAAGATTAGTGAGCAAACAAAATATATAGAAAAGGTACGAAAATTAAACGAAGGAAAAAATCTAAAATACATAGTTTTAACAATGGGATGCCAGCTAAATGAAAACGATTCAGAGAAGATTTCTGGAATGCTTGAAGAGATGGGATATTCTAAGACAGATAAGATTGAAGATGCAAATGTTGTTGCTTTTAATACTTGTTGTGTTAGAGAAAATGCAGAAGATAGATTGTTTGGGAAATTAGGAGAAGTTAAGAAATATAAAGAAACCAATGGCACTATTATTGCTATTGGTGGTTGTATGATGCAAGAAAAACACATTGTCGACAAATTGAAACATAGTTATCCATTTTTCGATATTGTATTTGGAACACATACTCTTTATAAGTTTCCAGAAGATATTTATAATGCTATTGTAAATGGTAAGAGAATTGAAGATATAATAGATATAGACGGAGAGGTTATAGAAGGTCTTCCAATCAAGAGAGACGATAACATTAAGGCTTCTGTTGCAATTATGAATGGTTGTAACAATTTCTGTACATATTGTATAGTTCCTTATGTTAGAGGAAGAGAAAGAAGCAGAAAAGCTGAAGATATTATTGCAGAGATTAAATGTTTGGCAAAAGAAGGTTACAAAGAAATTACTCTTTTAGGACAAAATGTTAATTCATATATGAGAGTCGAAAGAGAACAAAATCTTGCAACTGGGGAGATTGATTCTTTTGCAAAGCTGCTTAGAGAAGTAAATAAAATAGATGGAATAGAAAGAATTAGATTTATTTCACCACATCCAAAGGACTTTACAGATGATGTAATAGAAGCAATACGTGATTGTGAAAAGGTATGCAAAATAATACATTTACCATTACAATCTGGAAGTACAGAAATATTAAAAAGAATGAACAGAAAATATACTAAGGAACAATATTTAGCTTTAGTAGACAAGATGAAAGCTAAAATTCCAGGAATAGTACTTTCAACAGATATTATAGTAGGATTCCCAGGTGAAACGGAAGAGGATTTTGAAGATACTCTTGATGTTGTAAGCAAGGTTCATTTCGAACAAGTTTATATGTTCATCTATTCTAGAAGAGTTGGAACACCAGCAGACAAGATGGAAAATCAAGTTCCAGATGAAGTTAAACATGAAAGATTTGATAGATTAAAGAAACTTGCAGAGAGCCAGATTGCAGGAAACAATCAAAAATATGTAAATACAATTCAAAAGGTTTTGGTTGAGGGAAAAAGCAAAACAAATGAAAATATGCTTACAGGCAGAACTGATACAAATAAAGTAGTAAATTTTGAAGGAACAGAGGATATGATCGGAAAAATAGTAAATTTGAAGATTGTATCTGAACATATGTGGTATTTAAAAGGAGAAGTATAGTTGAAAAAGAATTAAATTTTTGCAAGGAAAATGAGTTTACAAGGCAAGGGCGCATACGTGGTGTATGTAACCGCGTTGGAAATGAAATTTGACGAAGCAAAAATTGTAATTATTTTTTAACAATGAAAGGAAGAAAAATAAATGGCAGAATACTCACCAATGATGCAACACTATCTTGCTACAAAAGAAAAATATAAAGATTGTATATTATTTTATAGATTAGGAGACTTTTATGAGATGTTCTTCGATGATGCGATTAACGTATCTAGAGAGCTTGAACTTACACTAACAGGAAAAGACTGTGGACAAGAGGAAAGGGCTCCGATGTGTGGGATTCCATACCATGCAGCAGAATCATATATTGCAAAATTAGTTCAAAACGGACATAAAGTAGCAATTTGTGAACAGTTAGAAGATCCAAAGCTTGCAAAAGGAATTGTTAAAAGAGATGTTATAAGAGTTGTAACACCAGGAACTGTAACAGAATCTAATTTACTAGAAGAAAAAAGAAACAATTTCATAATGAGCATTTTCAAAAAGGGAATATTTTTCGGAATAGCAGTTTGTGATATATCAACAGGAGACTTCTATTCGGCAGAAATAAAGGAAGAAAATAATTTTGAGAGATTGCTAGACGAAATTTCAAGATATTCTCCATCTGAAATAATTGCAAACGAGATGTTGTACGATTGTGGTGAAGAAATAAGCAAAATAAAAGAACGTTTTGATGTATATATTTCTACCGAAGATGAGGAAAAGTTCAGCGAAGAAACAGAAGAAATATATATGCAATATGCACTTAGTGATGATAAAGGAAACATCATAAAAGACTTAGAAAAAAGACCATTTGCAGTTGCTGCAATAAATGGACTTATAAAATATATTGAAGATACACAAAAAACAAAATTAGAACACATAAACAAGATTACAATTTACACAATTACAAAATATATGTCTTTAGATATAAATGCGAGAAGAAACCTAGAACTTACAGAAAAAATGAGGGATAAGTCTAAAAAAGGAACTCTTCTTTGGGTATTGGATAAGACAGCAACTTCAATGGGAGGCAGACTTTTAAGAAGATGGATTTCTGATCCGTTGATAGATGTAAAAGAAATAAATAACAGGCTAGAAGCGGTAAAAGAATTTAAAGATGACATTATATTAAGAGGAGAACTTTCATCAAGCTTAAAAGGTGTATATGATATAGAAAGATTAGCCGGAAAAATATCTTATGGAAGTGCTAATGCAAGAGACTTAAATTCTTTAAAATCATCTGCAAGCAAGTTACCAGAAATAAAGAATATGCTTGCAAATGCTAAGTCTGGAATGCTTAGAAAAATATACGAAGACCTAGACACATTAGATGATATCTTTCAATTAATAGATAAGGCAATAGTAGATGAACCACCAATACTGATAACAGAAGGTGGAATCATAAAAATGGGATACAGCCCAGAAATTGATGAATTAAAAACTGCTATGATAGACGGCAAAACTTGGCTCGTACAATTAGAAGCAAGAGAAAGAGAAGAGACGGGAATAAAAGGCTTAAAGGTAGGCTATAACAAGGTATTTGGTTATTACTTAGAAGTAACAAAATCATATCTATCACAAGTTCCAGACAGATATATAAGAAAACAGACACTAACAGGTGGAGAAAGATACATTACAGAAGAGCTAAAAGAGCTTGAAAGCAAAGTGTTAGGAGCAGAAGAAAAAGTTGTAGCACTAGAATACAAAGCTTTTTCAGAAATAAGAGAACACATAAAATCTCAAATACAAAGACTACAAAAGTCTGCAATGGCAGTATCACAATTAGATGTTTTATGCTCATTTGCTCAAGTAGCAGAAGATTTTAATTACTGTATGCCAGAAGTAGATGATAGTGGAATTATAGACATTAAAGATGGAAGACACCCGGTAATAGAAAAAATGTTACCAAGTGGAGCATTTGTTGCAAATGATACATATCTTGATAAAGATTCAAACAGAGTCTCGATAATAACAGGACCAAACATGGCAGGAAAATCAACATATATGAGACAAGTCGCATTAATTACATTAATGGCTCAAATTGGCTCATTTGTACCAGCAACATCGGCACACATCGGAGTAGTCGATAAAATATTTACAAGAGTTGGCGCATCAGATGATTTAAGCATGGGACAGAGTACCTTCATGGTAGAAATGATGGAAGTTGCAAATATTCTAAAGGAAGCAACGGCAAACAGCTTGGTTGTACTAGATGAAATAGGAAGAGGAACATCAACATATGATGGACTTTCGATAGCTTGGGCAGTTGCAGAATACATAGAAAACAAGGAAAAATGTGGAGCAAAAACACTATTTGCAACACATTATCATGAATTAACACAATTAGAAGATACACTAGAAGGTGTAAAAAACTATTCGATTGCTGTAAAGGAAAAAGGAGAGGACATAATCTTCCTGAGAAAAATAATTCCTGGAGGGACAGACGAAAGCTATGGCGTACACGTTGCACGTTTGGCAGGAGTTCCAAAGGCAGTAACTCAAAGAGCAAACGAGATATTAAAGAAAATAGAAAGAAAAAATGTGCTTGTAAACAAGGCGCAAGAAAAAGAAGATAAAAAGCAAGTATCAGGGCAATTAGACTTATACAATTTCAAACTTGCAGAAATAGCACACGAACTAGACAAAGTAAATGTAAATGAACTAACTCCTATAGAGGCTTTAAATACACTTGTTAAGATAAAAGAAGAAATTAAGGGGTAACCAATGAATAATAAAATTTTGAATAAATTAAATACAATAGTGGCTAAAGGCTATAAATTTTTTATAGCCCTAGTTGCTATTGTTTTTATTATGCTTGTAATAATGTTAGGTTACATAGTTAATAAAAAATATACAGTAGCCATTATGACTGTTGCAAAACCTGAAAATAGAAAATCTACACTAATAATGAAGCAAGAAGAAGGAAATGTACAAAAATTAAAAGAAATTATAGAAAAAAATACAAGTGATATAGTAAAAGAAGAAATTTATGTTGAGGAGGCGGACCTAGAATTTACTACAAGGTATGAGAAAAGCGATAAAATTGCTACTGGTACAATTCAGGTTGTTCAAGATGGAATTGATGGAAAGCAAAAAATTACCAAAAAGAAAAAATACATTAATGATGAACTAATAAGTGATGAGGTTGTTGGAAGTCAAATAGTAAAATCTTCTGTAGATAAGATTGTAAAAATAGGAACAGGACCAAGCTATCTAAAATACCAGGTGTCAAAAAATGACACGATGTATGTAACCTCGAATACATTGGCACTAAGGCAAGAAGCAAATAACGATGCTCAAAAAATAATTACTATAAATGAAAATGATGAAATAAAGGTGTTACAAATAGCAGACGATTGGTACCTAGTTCAATATGGAACCTATTCAGGATGGGCAAAAGCAGATTGTCTAACAAAAAATGATCCGAATAAAAACATTTCTAATAACAATGAGGGTGGTAATTATTCAAAATCTCAGTTATTGCAGAATCTAAGTTTTGGTATGAGCTTAAACAAAAAGAGTGGTCTATCATTAGCACAATTTGAAAAAATATTCGAGAATAACGAAAATGATAAGAAAGGTGTAATGAAAGAAAATGCAAAATATTTTTATTATGCTGAACAACAGTATAATGTAAATGGAGTATTTCTTGCATCTGTTGCAATACACGAAAGCAACTGGGGAACATCTGCAATGGCTCAAAATAAGAAGAATTTATTTGGATATGGAGCATATGATAGGGATCCATCTGGAAATGCATATTCTTTTGCATCTTATTCAGAAGGGATTGATCTACTTGCTAGAGTATTTGTTAAATATTATTTGAATCCTAAAGGAACCACTATTTATAACGGGGAGACTGCAACAGGAAGCCATTACAATGGAAATACATTGACGGCTGTAAACACAAAATATGCAACTGACAAAAATTGGGCAAATTCTGTTTATAAATGGATGAAATATTTATATAATAAAATTTAAAATAAAATGAAAAATAGTAAGAAAATTTCTTGCTATTTTTTTCATTCTAGTGTAAAATGTTATATGTATAATATTTATATGAAAAATAAGAGAAAATTAAATAAAGAGAGAGGGATAATTATATGAAAAAAATACTAGCAATCATATCTATCTTGTTTTTCTTAATGGGGTGTACATCTGTGTATGCTGAAAGCCAATTGAACACAGTTCCACAGGATGCAACAGGAAAATTAATAGAGATAAAAGACAAAGAATTGAAAACAATGGAAGAGTATAAAGAAGCCTATGGCTCAGATGCATATGGTATTACAGCATATTTATTAAATAAAGTTAGAATTTATAGTATACCTTTTGGATTTGTATCAATTATAATAGCAGCAATATATCAATACATAATAGGATTAAAAAAATTGGACGTAAGAGACAAAGGTTTTGCATTGATGATTGCAAGTGTTACTATAGTAGTAATATGTCAAGTATTGCCACTTGTTTTTGCAATTGTAGTAAAAGGTTGGAGGGGTTAAACTAATGAAGGTTTTATTCGCAGTAAATAATGAAAAGATTTCAGAGGCTATAATAAAAAAGTACCAAACAATGTACAAGGAAATAATTTCATGGAAAAACGTCTATTTTTTCAATGCGATAATAAAAGAGTTACAAAAAGATAAATCTTATGACAGAATTGTTATAGGCGAAGATTTGGAACCTTATGCAAACAATAATTACGAAGTTATAGATAATTTATTGTTTGATAAGTTAGACAGCATAAGTGATGAGGCTTCTAACAGTAGAGATGGAGATATTCCAATAATATTAATAGCAACAGATAGAAGAGAAAGGGGAAATTCTCTTCTTGTAAAGTTATTTGGAATTGGAATTTATAATGTATTACTTGGACAAGATAGAAAAATTGATAATGTTTGTCAATTAATCTATCAACCTCGTACGAAAAAAGAGGCAAAAGCTTATTACAGAATTGATTCTGATGATGTAAACTATCAGGAAATTGATCCTGAGAGTGTAAGTGAAGTGGAAATCCAAAACATACTAACTCATTATAAAAAATTAGGAAAGAATGAAGATAGATATGTTGAAAGCTTTGAAGAAATTGCCACACAGTATACTGATGCTCAATTAAAGCTTATTACCAGAGCTCTGCCTTTAAATGTAAGAGCTGTTTTAGAGGAAAAATGCCCAAAATATCAACAAGTAATGATTGGTAGTGTGAAAAATCAGGTGGCAGCACAGAAAAAATCTGCTAAGCAATTTACGAGCAAAAATATACAGAGTAAAAATATTAACAAAATTGAGTTGATTGATAGAGAATTACAAAAATCAAAATTAACGAAGCCAGTTGTTATTCCTTCAACAATCAATATGCAAAATGTAAAAAAAGCATATACAATGCCTAGAAGTGAAGAACAAGATATTCTGCAAAATATTCAACCAAATACAATGCAGACTCCACCAGAAAGAATGATACCAGATTTTTCTCAGGATATTATTCAAAATGATCAAACCAGTATTCAACCAAACATTCAGCAAAATATTCAGCCAAGCTTTCAACCTGATTTTTCAAACAATTTCGTACAAAATAATAATGCTTCGAATTTTGAAAATAACGCTCCATTCTTGCCAAATGTGGAACCTGAAAAAGATGAAATACAAGAACAGAATGCTGAACCAGTAAAGAAGGGCAGAGGTAGACCTAAAAAAGAAAAAACGCCAGAAGAAATTGCCGCTGAGGAGGCAAAAGAGAAAAAGGGCAGAGGCAGACCAAGAAAAAATGTTGAACAACCTTCAAATGAAAATACTAATGTTTCTCAGGATGTTAATTTATTTGAGATATATAACCAAAACAACGCAGAAAATAATGTAAACGATGTAAATAATGTAATATTGCCAGGTTTTGAAGAAGAGACAAAAGATGCTAATGGTACAGAAAATCAGAATTTACAATTCAACTCAGTAGCACAAGAGGATGACACAAACGTTGATTTCTTTGGCAATAAATTAAATCGTGATTTTAATCCAGATTTTTTCGGAAATGAAGCACAGGTTGATAGGCTCCCAGGTACAGAAAAACAAAAAAAGGAAGAACCAAAAAAGATTGAACCGATTGTACCTAATAAAGAAGTTCCAAAAGTTGTAGAAAATATAAAAAATGATAATATAAAAATTGAAGAAAAACCAGTCGAAATAAAGAATAATGATGTTAAAGAAAATATAAATGCAAATCAAAATATTATTCCAAATATTGAAGATGTTAGTATCAGTATGCCTGGTTTTGAAGATGTAAATAACGGACAAAACAATAATCAAATAGAACCAGTAAGAGAAAATGTAAATTACGGAAATTCAGAATTATCAAATTTAATAACAGGTGATAAGAAGATTGTGGCATTTGTTGGAACATCTAAAAATGGAACATCTTTCTTAGTAAATAACTTGGCAGCGCAAATGTCTAACAAGGGAATAAAAACTGCAATTTTGGATCTTACTAAAAATAAAAATGCATATTATATATATACTTTAAATGAAGATTCACTAAGAGAAAAGGCATTTAATTGCATAGAAAAGCTAAGAAGAGGTGTCGCAGACGGAATTCAAGTAAATAAGAATTTATCTGTTTATACAACATTACCTGGAGAAAATTTGAGTTTAGATGATTATAAAAATGTATTAGAAACACTTGTAAGAAATTATTCATTAGTATTATTAGATTGTGATTTTGATACAGATTCAAACTACTTTGCTAGTGCACAAGAATTATATTTAGTACAAACATATGACATATTAACAATACAACCATTAACAGCATTTTTAAATGAATTAAAGTATAAAAATATTTTAGATCAAAATAAGTTAAGAATTGTAATAAACAAAACATTGAAATTAAGAAAGCTTACAGATAAAATGATTATTGCCGGAATTTCTTGTTACAATGATCCTGCATCAACATATATTAACACATTATTTGATAGAGATCATGTAAGATATACAACAATTCCATTTGAAGATCAAACTTATGCAAGGTACCTAGAAAGACTTGTAGACTGCGAGATATCATTAAATGGATACTCAAAGATGTTTTTGGATGCATTAGAAAGATTAGGAAATATGGTTTATCCACTAATTGCAAATAATCCAAATAAGTATCAGCCAGGAAAGAAAAATTTTAATGACTATAGTAAAAATAACAAAAATGTAAATACAGCTTTTAATAGCAACATGAATGCTACTTTAAATAAAATGAGAAATAATTTTTAAAATAACAAAATGAGGTGAGACTTTTTAAATGATAACAGTAATAATAGTTATAGTGCTTTCATCAATAATTATAGGATTAATGTTGTACAACATGTCGATTCATAAAAAAATAGAAGCATTTAAAAACATAAATCAGCAAATCACAAGCTTGAATGTATTACAAGATTTCATGGATACAATAAGTGAGACATCAAGTGTAGATGAAAAGCTAAAAAGAATAAATGAAATATTAATTGAAAAGTATGGGATAAAGTATTCAACTATTGTTGTATATACTGGAGCTGAATTTTCAATAAAAGCCTCAAATGTAGCAGAAAAACATTGGGATGTTTTAAAAAATTTACAATCAGAACCTGTTTTCAAAGACAGTATAGATACTGGAATTCCAAAATATATCACTGTTGAGAAAGAAGGAGAAAAATTACCATACCAAAAGATGGAATTTGGAAGAGCAAAGTCTGCAATGTTTTTCCCAATATATATTGATAATGTATACATTGGATATTGGATAATAGAGGGAAGCACACCACATGAATTTGATGATGTTGATACTACTATTCTAGAAGTTGTAAAAAATAACATAGTAGCTGTTCTTAAGACTGTTGAAAATCAATCAACTATAGAAAAAATTGTAAAAGACGATAAATATTCAGAATTAAAAACTGCAGAGTATTTGTATACAGAAGGTAAAAAAGTTATAGATAGATATACGACATCAACAGTATGTTTATTTAAAATAATAAACCTTGTAGATATAAATGAAAAAATAAGCAGAAAAACAGGAGATAATACGATAACTCAAATCTGCAGAACAATAAAGCAAGACTTGGCACCTGAATATTTATTTGTAAGATATATGGGACCAAAATTTGCAATTGTTTTTTCAGGGGTTGAATTACAAGCCGTTGAAGAATTTATGAAAGATGTAAAAGCAAAAGCAGAAGCTCTTAAAATAGAACCTGCAGAGGACTATAGTGGAGATTGCAAAGAGGTATCACCAAAATTAAATATTGCTCTAGCGAGGTATTATAAAGGTACTGCATTAATCGGAGTTACAAAAAAACTAGAAGAATACCTAGATACAACAGATCCTTTAGAGAGTAATATAAATTATTTATAGGAGGTTTTAAATGGTTACAGACGAAACTGTTAGTTTTAATGTTGAAAAAGAAAAAAATAAAAAAACAAAAGAGATTTTGAAGTCAGTATATGAAGCATTAACAGAGAAAGGATATAATCCTATTAATCAAATTGTTGGATATATACTTTCAGGAGATCCTACTTATATAACAAGCCATAATAATGCAAGAAACTTAATAAGACAAGTTGAAAGAGACGAGCTTTTGGAAGAAATGGTTAAAACATATATAGGATTGGACAAGTAGTATGAGGGCGTTAGGAATTGATTATGGTGATGCGAGAGTTGGAATTGCTATTACAGATCCACTAGGCTATACTGCACAAGGGCTCGAAACAATACATCACCAAGGAAATGACAAAATTGTTCTAAAGCGTTTAGAAGAAATAGTGAATCAGTATAATAATGAAATAGACACATTTGCAATTGGAATGCCAATAAATATGGATGGCACAAAAAGAGAAAGAGCAGAAGTTACAGAAAAATTCATTCACAAATTGCAATGTAAATTCAATAAAATAAAAATTGTTAGAATAGATGAAAGATTAACAACTGTAGAAGCACACAAAACTATGAATTTTTTAAATGTAAATAAACATAAAAAAAGAAATATTGTTGATACTATTTCTGCAGTTTATATACTCGAATCTTATATGAAAATGTCTAAAAGTTAATTGAATATAATTGACAAAAAGTAAAGATAATAGTATAAATAAGATGACTTTATTATTGTAGAAATACAAAATTAATAAATAAAAGCCTGAAAGGAGAAAGAAAAAATGGATGACGAGAAAATAACAAATAACTCTGAGGATGAGCTAGAGAGCAGCATCATGGAGTTAGAAGATGAAGATGGAAAAAAGGTAAAATTTGAATGTTTGGATTATATAGAATATGACAATGAAGAATATGCAGTTTTATTACCAGCTGATGAAGAAGATAGCGACGAGCCAGGAGAAGTTGTAATATTAAAAGTTGAAGACAACGACTCTGATAGTGAAATGTTATCATACGTTAGTGTTGATGATGCAGAGATTTTAAACAAAGTTTTTGACATATTCAAAGATAAATTTAAAAACGAATTTGACTTCGTAGACTAATTAAAAAAACTATTGAGAATATGTTGTATTTTCAATAGTTTTTATTTGTTAAAACAGGAGAGGAAAAAATGCAGAAATTTAGTACTTGGATGGTATTGTCTTTAGATGTAATGTTTTGGATATTAAGAATTATAGCGGCTTTAACCAATACAATGGCGATTGATTTCATGATAAAGCCAATAGATATGAATATGGAAATTATAATGATATTTGTTGCTTTAGTGTCATTTGTTTTAATTGCGAAAAGAAAATTCTTAGGTGCAATTATATATATGATTGGTTATTTTGGCTATTTTGGAGTTGCATTAGTAACTAATCTACAAAAAATGACAACTACAGGTGGAAGCGTAAACGATTATGGTACAGTAATGTTTTCTCTAGTTGGAGTAGCTCTGCCAATATTTACTTTTTTAGACTTATTACTAGATAAAAATAGACAATTACATCCTACAGATAAAAAAACAGATTGGTTTTATAAAGATGAAAAATACGATATGAAAAAGGATGAAAGAGCAGACAAAAATAATTACAGGACTTTATAGTATGAACAATTTAAACGAAATTTATATAAATTTACTAAAAGTATACTCAGCAATTAAAGCAAAATAGAGATAAAAAAGGAAACTAAAATGATTAATACTAGATTAACTCAAAAAGCCATGATTATAGCATATAATGCCCATAATGGACAAGCAGATAAAGCGGGAGTTCCATATATATATCACCCAATACACGTCGCAGAGCAAATGACAACCGAAACAGAATGCATAGTTGCATTGCTACATGATGTTGTGGAGGATACAGAGGTTACCTTTAAACAGTTAGAAACATTCTTTTCTGGTGAAGTAATCGAAATACTTAAATTATTAACTAGAAATGAAAATGCAGATTATTATGAATATATAAAAAAAATAAAAAAGAATCCAATAGCTAGAAAAGTAAAAATTGCTGATTTAAATCATAATCTTGATATTACACGACTAAACGAGATCAAAGAAGAAGACATGAAGAGAATTGAAAAATACAAAAAAGCGATGAAGATTTTAAAAGGAAAGTAAAAACGTTGCAATACAATGCAACGTTTTTGTGCTTTCAGACCATTGATTTCTGACTGCTGCTTTCTGTACTGATCAATTAATTTTTAAAAAATAGAAAATATAATAAGAAAAAATATACTCACATAAAAGAAGATTGAAAGTTGACGTAACAACGTAAAAATGTTATAATGAAATATGCAAAAGCAATCTTAAATACAAGAAAGGAGAACGTTTTGTAAGCAATCACGTAACTTCCAAATAGTTAATATTTGGAATACAAGCAAGAGAGGTTTTTTATGAAAAAGACAAATAATTGCGAGAAAATACGGATCGATGGTGCATTTACAACAAATGATTCAGTTACATTTGTAACCGAAGTAAATGGCAAATGGTTTGCTACCAGGGCAAAAGAGTTTAACCATTGCATAAAAGTTGAAAAATGTGAAGCTATCGTTTTAGAAGGAGCTTCATTATTTAAGACTGATTATGAAACAGAAGGAATCAGAGCAAGGTTTATGGCAGTGCTAACGGCAATTGTTTTGATTTTGGCTGCGTTTAAAATAACGGCAGTATACAAAAACATAATGGCAGTGACTATCGTAAGCGCATTCTGCATTGATTTCATCTTTTGGAAAGGATCTATCATTAATTATTTCGTGAAATTTTGGAGTCAATTCGGAAAGAGTCAAGAAAAAGCTCTACATGCAGCAACACACAAGGTGATTAACGCCTATGAAAAGCTAGGATTCGTACCTAGCAACGTTGAAGCAAAGAGATATAGCCAATTTTCCGTTGACTGCGAAAACTCGAAAAATAGCTTAGGAATTTGCACTTTGATCATCATGTTTTCAATCGGATGGGTAAAAGGAGATTTTATCACACCTGAAATGACAGTATTGATGTATGGAGTTGCATTAATTGTATATGCAATAATATACGAATTTGGGTTATATAAATATATATCCTACTATTCCGTAAAAAATCCGAACAAACATGAACTTGCCATGGCAGTATACGCTTTACGAGGACACATCGAATTCGTGAGCCAAGCCATAATAAACGAAGAAGAAGCTTTGAGCGAGGTACAAAAAGAAATCGTAATTTCGAAAGAAGAAGCAAACACCATCTAAAAGTAAAAAACAAGTAAAGTGAGGAAAAGCAAATAAAAGCAAATAAAAGCAAATAAAAGCAATAAAATGCAAAAAACAAAAAATAAAAAAAATACAAAACGTGATTCGAATTATCGCTAGCATTCTAGTGATAAAAGGCAAAAAGCAGGGCTATGAAGAACAATACTTCATAGTCCCTGCTTTTAAAATTGGGTGTACAATTTGGGGACGGAGAAAAAATTGTACATAAATAAAAACATAATAACAATATATTTGGGCTATTTTGTTGAAACAGTGAATCAAGATGAGAAAATTACTTTATTAAATCAAATAAATGTGATATAATGGGAAAGAATGTTAAATAAGAGTGTAAGGAGTGCTATTTTAGCTGAAGAAGATTTTTGAGTAAAGTAAATAAGAAAAAATATAGAGTCAAACAAGATAAATTATATAAATCAGACTTTGATAATTTTTTAAATGAAACAAGAATGATAGAGAATGGAAGTGATAAATAATGGATATGTATCAAAAAAGAGAAATGAGAAAAAATAAAAAAATGAACGAAGATACAAAAAGTTTACCATCAATGGGTATCAACTGGTTCCCTGGTCACATGGCAAAGACTATGAAACAAATAGAACAAGATTTAAAACTTGTGGATATAGTAATTGAATTATTAGATGCAAGAATTCCGCTATCAAGCCAAAATCCAAACTTTCATAAATTAATTGGAAACAAGGACAAAATAATTATATTAAATAAAAGTGATCTTGCTGATGAAAAAGAAAATACAAGATGGATAAACTATTTTGCCAAACAAAATATTCCAGCAATATTGTTTGATTCAACAAAGCAATCTGACGTTTCTAAAATAATAAATAAGATAAATGAAATAATGCAGGAAGAGAGAAAAAAGCAAGAACAAAAAGGAAGAACCAATAAAATTGCACGAGTAATGGTATTAGGAATTCCTAATGTTGGAAAGTCTTCATTTATAAATAGAATTTCTAACAAGACTGCGATGCAAGTTGGAAATAAGCCAGGTGTTACAAAACAAAAACAATGGATAAGACTCACGAACAATATAGAATTGTTAGACACACCGGGCGTACTTTGGCCAAAACTTGGTAGCAATGAAGTCTCTCTAAATTTAGCTTATACAGGAACAATAAAAAGTGAAATTATAGATGAGACTGAAATTGCATATAATCTTACAAAATTTTTACTTGAAAATTACAAGGAAAACGTGATCAGACGTTATAAATTAAATCCGGATGAAGTCGAAAAAGTGCTAAAAAATGAAGAATTTGAAGAAAATGAGAGAATTGTAGAGGTAATGAATTATATAGGAAAAGTTAGAGGAGCTATCCAAAGAGGTAACACAGTCGATTTGGACAAAACTTCAAAAATAATATTAAACGATTTTAGAAGCGGAGATATGGGAAAAATCACATTGGAAATTGCAAAATAATAAATTTTGATATAGAAAATGAAGAAAGAGTGAAAATAATACATGAAAAATGATTTAATAGAAAGAAAAAAGGACGTGGCAGAAGTCAATACGATGTCACCTTTAACATGGGCATATGTTGGAGATGCTGTGTTCGAGCTGTTAATAAGAACACATTTAATAAATAAAACTAGATTAAAGCCACATATGTTGCATATAGAAGCTATAAAATATGTAAAAGCAGACGCACAGGTTGAAATACTAAGAAGAATAGAAGATAAGCTAAGCACGGATGAGATGGAGATTGTTAGACGTGGAAGAAATGCTCAAAATCATCATGTACCTAAAAATGCGACAGTTGAAGAGTACAGTTATGCTACTGCTTTTGAAGCATTAATTGGCTACTTATATCTAACAAAACAAGACCAAAGATTAAAAGAAATATTAGATATGTGCATAAATGAAAACTGACAAAAATATGAAGCAAACTAAAAAAATTATTTAAAATTAGTTGACTTAGAACGAGAAAAATGTTATAGTAAGTAAGTAGTTTGCATATGGCCCCTTGGTCAAGCGGTTAAGACGCGGCCCTCTCAAGGCCGAATCATGGGTTCGATTCCCGTAGGGGTCACCAAACTCTAAAACCTAGAACGCTTATATTTTAAGCATTCTAGGTTTTTTCTAATTTAAAATTAGACCTAATTTTGTAATACTTTGAATAATAATATTCAAATGTGAAAAAAATGTCGATAAAATACGAACAAAAATTTGCAAAAACTGTTGACAAAATGAAAAAGAAAATGTAATATATATACGAACAAAAATTTGGAGGCTGGCATTTATGATTACTACATTACATATAAAAAATATAGGAATAATTGATGACATAATTATAGATCTAAATAAGGGATTAAATGTTCTTACAGGTGAAACAGGTGCGGGAAAAACCTTGATTGTTGATTCTTTGGGAATAATTGCAGGGGGAAGATTCTCAAAGGAAATGATAAGAAAAGGGCAGAGTGTTTCATTTGTAGAATTAGGATTATATTTGCCTGAAAATCCTAATGCAATTGATGGAAATATAATTGTTTCAAGAGAAATAAATACAGCAGGAAAGAATTTATGCAAAATAAATGGTAGATTAGTAACTGTAAATGAATTAAAGAATTTTATGAAAAATATAATAGATATTCATGGACAGTATGATAATCAAACATTAATGGATACAGAGTTTCACACGAAATATTTAGATAAATTTATTGGGGAGAATATAAAAAAAACAAAAGATACTTATTTGGAGTTATACAATGAATATGTAGAATTAAAGAATAGGTTAAAGAATAATTATGGAGATGAAATTGAAAAACAAAGGAAATTAGATTTGTTAAAATATCAGCAAAAAGAAATAAAAGCGGCAAATTTAAAATCATCAGAAGATGAACAATTAGAGGAAAAAAGAAAAATAATAATGAGTTCGGAAAAAGTTGCAGAATCACTTAATATTGTAAGTAATAATTTAGAGGGCACGATAATTGACGTTATAAACGATTCAATAAGATCACTTGAGAAGATAGAGGATGTAAATGATAAATACAATAAAAAACTTATAGAATTAAAAAATGTATATTATGAAGTACAGGAAATTGCAAGAGATATATATTCAATGAAGGAAGACGTATATTTTGATGAAAGTGAAAGGAATCAAATAGAAGAAAGACTTGACGAAATTTATTCATTAAAAAGAAAATATGGCAATACAATAGAAGAAATATTAGAATATAAAGACAGGTTAGAACAAGAAATTGATAAGATAGAAAATCTTGATGAAGAAAACAAAAGAATAAAAGAAAGAATAAATGAAATTGAAAAAGAAATGAATGTACTTTGTGATGAAATAAAGATTCAGAGAACAAAAAATGCAAAAATACTCAATGAAAAAATAAATGTTGAGTTAGAGCAACTCGAAATGAAGAATGCAAGATTCAATGCTAAAATAATAGATGACAATGAATTTGGAATTAATGGAAAATGCCACGTTGAATTTGTAATATCAACTAATTTAGGTGAAGAGGAGAAAAAACTAAACAAGATAGCATCTGGTGGAGAAATGTCTAGAATAATGTTAGCAATAAAAACT
Source organism: uncultured Clostridia bacterium (assembly GCA_934119935.1). GTDB lineage: Bacteria > Bacillota > Clostridia > TANB77 > CAG-508 > CAG-245. Next base: position 303,309 of record CAKOSX010000001.1, read on the forward strand.
GTGTTATCTGATATTGACGAAGTTCCGGTACTAATCTTTGACGAGATAGATACAGGAATTAGTGGAAAAGCTGCAAATGCTGTAGGTGAAAAATTGAAAAAGATTGCTAAGAAACACCAAGTGTTAATAGTAACACACTTAGCAACAATTGCTGCACAGGGAGAATTTAATTATTATATATATAAAGAGGTTAAAGAAAATAAGACAAATACTAAGATAAAGCTATTAAATGAGGAAGAAACTATAAAGGAGATAGCAAGGATTGCATCAGGAGATATAACAGAGATTTCATTATCACATGCTAGAGAGTTAAGGAAAAAAAGGGTCGCTTGAGCTAACCAAAATAAAAAAACATTTACATATTGAGTTTTCTAGTATATAATATAAACATCTAAAATAGAAAAGGTGAGAATATGTTTAATATAGATAGAAGAATAATATATGCGATTATTGCGGTGTTGGTGATATCATCGGTTATTCAATATGCACAAAATCCAATGGAGTTACTAGCTCTGCTTTTAACTCTTCCTGGAGTAATAATTGCTATAACATTTCATGAATTTGCACATGCTTATGTTGCATATAAACTTGGAGATGATACACCTAGAAGACAGGGAAGAGTAACTTTAAATCCACTAGCTCATATTGATCCGGTAGGTTTCTTCATGTTAATATTTGTGCATTTTGGATGGGGAAAACCGGTAGAAATAAATCCAACAAACTTTAATAGAAAAAGATCTATGGCCAAACAAGAGATGCTTGTTGCACTTGCGGGACCTCTTATGAATATAATAATTGCCTTGATATTAACAATTATATTATTTGCTATTAATACTTTTGCACCATCATTCACAATTACGATGACTGGATTGATAATTTCATTAGTGATACAAATGGCAATAAGCGTTAATATAGGGTTAGGAATATTCAATTTAATTCCATTACCACCATTAGATGGTTCAAAAATATTTATAAATATTTTGCCATATAAAGCTAAAACATGGTTTCAAGATAATATACAAATATTCTATATTATCTTTGTAGTATTATGGGTAACAAATTTAATGGGATACATAATTTCACCTGTAATAAGTGTGGTATCAAAAGGAATTTATGGATTGGTATCTGCAATCTTTGGAATTTTTAAATTATAATATAGAAGGCGAAAAAAATGAAAGATATATTAATAATGCGGAATAGAGTCTAGTTGTGATGAAACATCTATAGCAATAGTAAAAAATGGAAGAAAAATATTATCAAATGTGATAGATACACAAATAAGTATACATGAAAAATTTGGTGGGGTTGTGCCAGAAATAGCATCTAGAAATCATGTTGAAGCAATTTCAAATGTAATGAAAAAATCATTGGAAGATGCAAAAGTTGAAATTAATGATATCGATGCTATTGCATGTACGTATGGCCCGGGGTTAGTTGGTGCATTACTTGTTGGAGTTTCATATGCAAAGGCGCTTAGCTATGCACTAGATAAGCAACTTATTGCTGTTAATCATATAAAGGGGCATATAGCGGCAAATTATATAACTCATGAAAAGTTAGAACCACCATTTTTATGTATGATGATGTCTGGGGGAAACACTCAAATTGTATTAGTAAAAGACTATAATAGTTTTGAAATATTAGGCAAGACAAAAGATGATGCAATTGGGGAAGCTTTTGATAAGGTTGCAAGAGTTATAGGCTTAGGATATCCAGGAGGACCAAAGATAGACAGACTTGCACGTGATGGAAAACCTAATATAGAATTACCAAAAACACATTTTGATAATTTAAATTTTAGCTTTAGTGGAATAAAAACAGCGGTTATAAATTTAAATCATAATAAAAAAGATATAAACAAGGCTGACCTCGCCGCAAGTTTTGAAGATACAGTATCTCAGATATTAGTGTCTCATATAAAAGAAGCGATAAAATTAACAGGAATCCACAAGGTTGTGTTAGCGGGTGGAGTATCTGCTAATACATATATCAGAAGAAAATTTGATGAAATGGCTCAAGAAGAAAAATTAGAAATATATTATCCAGAAATAAAATTATGTACAGATAATGGAGCTATGATTGCTTCTGCTGGATATTATGAATTTATAAATGGAAATGTATCAAATTTAGAGTTAAATGCAATACCAAATTTAACTCTTAGTTAAGGGGAAATAAATATGTCTATATATGCAATATCTGATTTGCATTTATCATTTAATACAAATAAACCAATGAACATATTTGGATGGAATGATTATGAAGAAAAAATAAGAGAAGATTGGGATAATAAGGTAAAAGAAGATGACTTGGTTTTATTGCCAGGGGATTTTTCGTGGGAAATGAAACTAAACACTACATATAAAGACTTTGAGTATATTAACAATTTGCCAGGAAAGAAACTATTATTAAAAGGAAACCATGATTACTGGTGGACAACTTTAAAAAGTATGAGAAAATACTTGGAAGATAATAAATTAAAAAATATAGATTTTATATATAATAACAGTTATGAATATGAAGGATATATTATAACTGGAACAAGAGGCTGGAATTTAGCTCCAGACAATCAAGATGATAAAAAAATAGAAGAAAGAGAACTTATGAGGCTTGAAAACTCTATAAAAGATGGAATAAACAAGTATGGAGAAAAGCCCATAATTGTTTGCATGCATTATCCACCTCTATTAAAAGATTATAAAGAAAGTGATTTTACTAGAATACTTGAGAAATATAACAATGTAAAATTTTGTCTATATGGACATTTGCATGGCAAAAGTCATGTAAATGTATTAGAGGGTATCCGTAATAATATAGATTATAGAATGGTAAGTTGTGATTATACGAATTTCCAGCTGATAAAAATAGTATAGTAAAGAAATTTGATAGTAACATTAATTTTATTAAAAAGACTCACAATATCTAAAAAATGCTTGCAATATACGGAATTTGTGGTATAATAAACTAGCAATTTAATGAAAAAACAAGAAAGGACTTGAATTTAAATGAGTATAAAAATAGAGAAAACAGAGAACAAGAACGAACTAAAACTAGAATTTAAAATCGAAGCAAAAAAATTTGATGATGCAATAATAAAGGTATTTAATAAAAGTGCAAGATATTTTAATATACCAGGATTCAGAAAAGGAAAGGCTCCATTTAATATAGTTGAAAGAATGTATGGAGACGAGATTTTTTATGAAGATGCTTTCAATGAATTAGTTCCTTCAATATATGAAAAAGAAATAGAAGATAATAAAATTGAGGCTGTTAGCAGACCAGAAATAAATATAGTAAACATGAAAAAAGGTGAGGACTTAGTATTTACAGCTATAGTTCAAACAAAACCAGAAGTTGTTTTAGGAAAATATAAAGGCGTAGAAATAAATAAGGTTGAATATCCTGTAACAGACGAAGATGTTGATCATGAAATAGAACATATGCAAGAACACAATGCAAGAACAATTACTATAGAAGATAGACCTGTTAAAGAAAAAGACATTGCTGTTATAGACTTCGAAGGATTTGTTGATGGAAAAGCATTTGAAGGTGGAAAAGCACAAAATCATGAAGTAGAAATTGGAAGTAAAACTTTTATTCCTGGATTCGAAGACCAAATAATTGGAATGAAAACAGGAGAGGAAAAAGAAATAAAAGTAAAATTCCCGGATGATTATTTCTCAAAGGATTTAGCAGGAAAGGATGCTACATTTAAAGTTAAATTAAATGAAATAAAAGAAAAAAAATTACCTGCATTAGATGATGAGTTTGCCAAAGATGTTTCTGAATTTGATACTTTAAAGGATTTAAAGACAAGTATAAGAGAAAAGAAACAAGCAGAAAATGATGATAAGGCAAAACATGAAACAGAACACCTTGCTATAGATGCTGTATCAGCAAATACAGAAATTGATATTCCATCTGGAATGATTGAAAATGAAATTGATGCAATGATAAGAGATCTAGAACAACAATTATCATACCAAGGAATTAACTTAGATCAATATTTAAATATTGTAAATAAATCTAGAAAAGAAATTGAAGACAACTATAGAGACCAAGCAAAAGAAAACGTAAAGACTAGATTAATTTTAGAGGCAATAATAAAAGCAGAAAAATTAGAGACTTCAGATGAAGAAGTTGCTGAGAAAATAAAAGAAATGGCAACAAGCTATGGAAGAAAAGAAGAAGAACTATTAAAAAACGAAGCTTTAAAAGAATATGTAGCCAATAATATAAAAACAGAGAAAGCAATTGAATTAATCGTAAAGAATGCCAAAATAAAGAAATAATAAACATGTAAAAAAATAAAATAGTTAGGGGGGTTATTTATATACAGTATAAATATTATTATGCTCACTTAACTATTTTATGTTATTATAAATGAAAAATAGGAGGAATTTATTATGTTTGAAAAAGATAGTTTAGTACCATATGTCATAGAGCAATCCGCAAGAGGAGAAAGATCTTATGATATATTTTCAAGATTATTAAAAGATAGAATTATATTTTTAGGGGAAGATGTTAATGCAACTTCTGCAGGACTCGTAGTTGCTCAGTTACTATTTTTGGAGTCAGAAGATCCAGATAAGGAAATTGATTTATATATAAATAGCCCAGGAGGATCTATAACAGATGGAATGGCTATTGTAGATACAATGAATTATATCAAATGCCCAGTGTCAACAATATGTGTTGGTATGGCAGCTAGTATGGGATCTGTATTACTTGCTTCTGGAGAAAAAGGAAAAAGATTTGCAACACCTAATTCAGAAATATTGATACATCAACCATTAATTGGCGGCGGAGGACTTTCAGGACAAACAACAGAAATAAAAATACACGCAGATCATATGGTTAAGACAAGAGAAAAATTAAATAGAATATTGAGTGAAAGAACTGGGCAACCAATAGAAGTAATAAATAGAGATACTGAAAGAGATAATTACATGACAGCACAAGAAGCATTGGAATATGGATTGATTGATGGAATAATGGAAAAAAGGAAATAAACTATAAACAAAAGAAAAAGAAATTAAAAAAAGGAGAATATGTTAATGCCAAAAGGTGAAAAAGACAAAATGATAAGATGCTCTTTTTGTGGAAAGAAACAAGAAGAGGTTGAAAGAATTATAGCTGGACCTGGAGTATACATTTGCGATGAATGTATAAAGGTATGTACAAACATAATCGAGAATGATTTATATGAAGATAGTGAAATAACATATGATCAAGAGGCATCAATTGATCTACCAAAACCTGAAGAAATTAAGGCTATATTGGATGAATATGTTATAGGACAGGATACTGCTAAAAAAACATTGTCAGTTGCTGTTTATAATCATTACAAGAGAATAAATAGTGAAGAAAATCAGAACAAAGACGATGTAGAGATACAGAAAAGTAATATATTGTTACTTGGACCAACGGGATGTGGAAAAACTTTGTTAGCACAGACACTTGCAAGAATTTTAAATGTTCCTTTTGCAATTGCTGATGCAACAACATTAACTGAAGCTGGTTATGTTGGCGAAGATGTAGAAAATATTTTATTAAAACTAATTCAAGCAGCTGACTATGATGTTGAAAAAGCTGAAAAAGGAATTATATATATTGACGAAATTGATAAAATATCTAGAAAATCTGAGAATCCATCTATAACAAGAGATGTAAGTGGAGAAGGTGTACAACAAGCTCTTTTGAAAATAGTAGAAGGAACAGTTGCATCGGTTCCACCACAAGGTGGTAGAAAGCATCCACATCAGGAATTTATTCAAATTAATACACAGAATATTTTATTTATTTGTGGTGGTGCATTTGACGGACTTGAAAAAATTATTAGAGATAGAGTAGACAAGAAAACCATGGGATTTGGTGCAGATATTAAGAGTAGTAAAGAGATGAATAAATATGATGTATTCGAATCTTTATTACCTCAAGACCTATTAAAGTTTGGATTAATTCCTGAGTTTGTTGGAAGACTACCAGTAGTTACAACCTTAAAAGAATTAGATAGAGAAGCTTTAATAAAAATAATGACTGAACCAAAAAATTCATTGGTAAAACAGTATAAGAAATTGTTCGAATATGATAATGTAGAATTAGACTTTGACAAAGATGCATTAAATGCGATAGTAGATAAAGCAATAGAAAGAAAGACAGGAGCAAGAGGCCTAAGAGCAATAATAGAAGAGATTATGAGAGACATAATGTTTGAAATACCATCTAATCCTAAAATCGAAAAATGTATAATTACAAAAGCTACGGTCGAAAATGGAGAAGCACCAAAACTAATAATCAATAATAATAGAGAAATTCCTAAAAAAGTGAAAACAAAGAGATCTGTGACAAGTAAAAAAACTGGAACAGCATAGAAAAAACATAAAAAGAGTAAACTGAAAGATAAAAGGAATATATAATATTATATACTCCTTTTATCTGTGTTAAAAGAAATATTCTGCGAGGGAGTAACATATGAATAACAATAAATGGAAAAATATTATATCTAATGTATTTGTGATTGTTATAATTATAATTGCTTTTGCAATGTACAGAAAGTATGATTATAATTTTTATACTAAAGGAATTGCGGAAAAAGGAAAAACACTTTTCTCAAGAGATTCTAATACAAAATATTCTAAATCTAGAAGCTATAAGATAGAAAATAAGATGCTAAATGATGCTATGTTTTATAAAGAAATATCTGTTAGAAAAAATACCCCATACAAGGTAACCTGTATGGTAAAAACATCAAATGTAGTTGGAAATAATGATAATTTGATGGCTGGAGCACAAATCTGTTTAAACGGAACAGAGGAACACTCTAGAGTTTTGCAGGGAGATAATGATTGGACGCAAATTGAATTTCTTTTTAATTCGAAGTGCAACGACAAAGTGGAAATTGGCTTTAGATTAGGTGGAAACTTACAGAGTGCATCTGGAACAGCATGGTTTTCAGACTTGAAGATTGAAGAAGGTGCAGTAGATGAAGGAACCACGTGGAAATTTGGATGTTTTCTTATAGATAATGCAAATGTAGAAATAAATGGTCAAGAGAATCAATATACAATGACGACGGAAAATAAGAGTGTTGTATCTGTTGATATGGAAAGGTTAAAAAAATCGATAGGTGCACTATCAAATAATCAAATGAGCATTGAATATGATATAATAGAAATTTCAGAGCCACTTACTACCCTAACATATGATGAAGAAAATGGATATTATATTAGCGAGAAGGATGTTTATGATCTAATAGATGATTATGTTAAAGAAAATGAGTATGACCATATCTATGTTTGTACGAATTTGCCATTAGAAAGTGAACTGACTAAAGATAGTAATATATGTGAATGGGTAGGTTTGGGAAACATGTTATATATTGGAAGAGGATTTTCAAATATAAGAATTATATCAGGTAATTACAGTTATAATACTTTTCCAGAAGAAGTATTCCTACATGAATTTTTACATACATTAGAAAGAAACTCAAAGGAATATGGATATGAGGTACCAGCATTACATGATAATGCAAAATATAATTTTAAAGACGAAAGAGACGAAGGCTTAAAAAAGTGGTACATAGCTTATATGAATAGAAATATTGTAAATGATGAGGGAGAATATATTGGACTTCCAGAAGAAATATTCAAGTACAAGCCAGCAAAAGAAAATGATTTTGTTTATTCGAATGAATTAGATAAACTAGAAGAACCTAAGAATATTAAAGAAAGCATAGAAAGTATAATTTACAAAGTTAAGAGATTGTTCAAAGCAAAAAATAAAGACTACAATATAGTAACAGCAGAAGGAGTGTCTGAATAGAAATGGAATTATCAGAATTTAATTATGAATTACCACAAGAATTAATTGCACAAACACCAATCGAAAAAAGAGATGAATCTAGATTAATGGTACTAGATAAAAATACAGGAGAGATAGAACATAAAATATTTAGAAACATAATTGAATATCTTGAACCAGGTGATTGTATCGTTAGAAATAATACGAAAGTTATACCAGCAAGGTTATATGGAAAGAAAGATACAGGTGCAAATGTTGAGTTTGTATTGCTAAAGAACATTGAAGGTGACATATGGGAAGCTATGGTTAGACCCGGAAATAAACTTCACAGCGGTGCCAAAGTAATATTTGGAGACGGATTATTAAGAGCAGAAATATTAGATACATTGGAAGATGGAACTAGAAGAGTTAAATTTGACTATAATGGAATTTTTAATGAAATATTGGATAAAATAGGATTAATGCCATTACCACCATATATACATGAGAGTTTAAAAGATAATGATAGATACCAGACTGTTTACGCAAAATATGAGGGATCTGCAGCAGCACCAACAGCAGGGCTACATTTTACGGATGAACTACTAAAAAAAATTGAAAATAAGGGAATAAGTATCGCAAATGTAACTTTACATGTTGGAATAGGAACTTTTAGACCTGTAAAAGAAAAAAATATAGAAGACCATCACATGCATACTGAACATTATTACATAAAAGAGGAAGATGCTAAGAAAATTAATGATGCAAAACTATCAGGACATAGAATAATTGCAGTAGGTACTACTTCCTGTAGAACAATCGAAACAATTTCAGATGAAAAAGGTTTGGTAAAAGCGTGTGAAGGAGATACAGGAATATACATATATCCTGGTTATAAATTCAAATGCCTAGATGGATTAATTACAAATTTCCATTTACCAGAGTCTACTTTGTTAATGCTTGTATCTGCGTTAGCTGGTAGAGAAAATATTTTAAATGCTTATAATGTGGCTGTAAAAGAAAAATATAAATTCTTTAGCTTTGGTGATGCAATGTTTATAAAGTAAATGAATACAGGGAGGAAAAATGAAACAAGCAATAACATATGAATTATTACATGAAGATAAAAATTCAGGAGCAAGAAGAGGAATAGTACATACTCCTCATGGAGATATACAGACGCCGGTTTTTATGCCAGTTGGAACTCAAGCAACAGTAAAATCAATGACGCCAGAAGAACTAAAAGAGTTGGGAGCACAAATTATTTTGTCAAATACATACCACCTGTATTTAAGACCAGGTGAAAATATTGTTAAAGAAGCTGGTGGGTTACATAAATTTATGAATTGGGACAGGCCAATTCTAACAGACTGCGGTGGATTTCAGGTATTTAGTTTAAGTGACCTTAGAACTATATCGGAAGATGGAGTAGAATTTAGATCACATTTGGATGGAAGTAAGCATATGTTTACTCCTGAAAAAGTAATGCAAATAGAAGAAGATTTAGGTGCGGACATAATAATGTCATTTGATGAATGTTGCCCATATCCATCAACTTATGAATATACAAAAAATTCTATGGAGAGAACAACTAGATGGGCTGTAAGATGTAAAAAAGCTCATACAAATGTTGAAAAACAAGGATTATTTGGAATCATTCAAGGCGGTTTTTATAAAGATCTAAGACAACAAAGTGCAAAAGACTTAGTTGCACTTGATTTTCCTGGATATGCAATAGGTGGAATAAGTGTTGGTGAACCAAAGGAAGAATTTATAGATATATTAAGATATACGGCACCACTAATGCCAAAGGACAAGCCAAGATATTTAATGGGAGTGGGAACACCAGATTATTTAATTGAAGCGGCCTTAGCTGGAATTGATATGTGCGATTGTGTGTTACCAACAAGAATTGCAAGAAATGGCACAGCAATGACATGGAATGGGAAAGTAGTAATTAGAAATGCAACATACGAAAGAGACTTTACACCATTAGATCCAGAATGCGATTGCTATGCATGTAGAAATTATACAAGAGCATATATTAGACATCTAGTAAAAACAAAGGAAATACTTGGCACAAGATTACTGTCAATTCATAATCTATATTTCTTGACTAAATTAATGGAAAGAGTTAGAATGGAAATTGAAAATGATAATTTGTTAAAATTCAAAGAAGAGTTTTATAAAAAATATGGTTATACAAGTGAAAAAAATATGTAACAGGTTTACATTATAAATTAAGGGGGAAAAATAAATGAACATATATGACTCGCAACCGGTGGAAGATGAAAAAGCAAAATCAAAAAAAATGATGATAATTATAGGCATTGCTATGGCAGTTCTGTTTGTGTTGATACTATGCATTATATTTTATATAAGTTATATAGAAAAGAAAACGTTAAAACTATACATAGATAATTCGAAAATTTCATTGAAATCTGACATGGTTTTGGTAAATAATGGCGATATATTTATATCTATTGATGACATTGCCGAAAAAATAGGATATGCAAAGAATAATGGAGAGTATAAGTCTCATTATGTAGAAGATGCTTCTAAGCGTTATTTAGAAAATAAATATGAAACAGTTTCATATATAACAGATTCTGATAAAATATATAAGGCAATTTTACCAGCAAGTCAAAATGAAGAAATTGAATATGAGTATTTTAAAATAGATAAACCAGTATTTAAATCAAACGATAAAATGTATATATCGATTGATGGACTTTGCAAGGGATGTAATTTAAGACATTCATACACGATAGATAATAATACAATAAACATATATACGTTAGATTATTTATGCTCACTATATGCAACAAAGATGCCAGAGAGTTTGGAACTAAGTGAAAGAGATGATGTTGAGACATACAAGAATAGAAAAGCTTTATTGTATAATATGATTATTGTAAAAAATAGCTCAGGTAAGTATGGAGTAAAAGATCCTTCTGGAAATGATATACTTGGCGAAAAATATAAATCCATAGCTTTTGTTGAAAGTGAAGAAGAGTTTATCGTAGAAACGGATGAAGGAAAATTTGGAATAGTTGATAAAACAGGTACAAAAAAATTCGAACCTGATTATGCAAGTATAAAAGAAATTGATAAAACTAGAGGATTATATTTGGTTTCAAAGAAGTCAAGTACATCAAGAATACAATATGGAATAGTAAATAGAAGTGAGAAAACGATAGTCTACATTGAGTATGAGCAAATAGGTATAGATAAAAGTGAGTTCCCTGCTAATAACATAGAAAATCAATATATATTGTTTGGAAAATGTATACCTGTAAAAAGGTCTAATAAATGGGGATTGTTAGATTTGAACGGAAATACAATATTACCATTAGAGTTTGACAGTTTTGGATGTAAAACGAGTTCGTCAAAAAATAATCAGGCTAATGCACTTATTGTGTTACCAGATTATGAATCGATTGTTGTTTGTAAAAATGGGTTATATGGATTATATAATTCTTCTGGCAAACAATTAATACAAGAACTTGTAACAGATATGTATGTAATAAATACTTCTGGGACAGATCAATACTATTTAACATATCAAGGAGAAACAATGAATATAAGAGACTATTTGAGAAATGTTTTTGGTATTGAACCTATGGACCAGAGCAGCAATAGCAGTAATCAAAACAATGCTGAAGATGCAACAAATACAGAAAAAAGCACGAGTGGACAAAATGAAAGTTCATCAAATAATAATGTAAATGTAAATTAAAAATTAAGACAATAATTTATAAAGGGAGTCTATATGGAATATATACAGTTTATTGTAACAGTAATATTAATATTAGTAATATTTTATTTTGCTAATTTACAAAATAAAAAGCAAGAAAAAGAACTTAAAAAAATGCAATCAGAGATAAAAAAGAATGATAGAATTATAACTTATTCTGGTTTATCAGGAGTTGTATCTGAGGTATTAGAAGATAGAGTTATTTTGAAGACATATCCGGACAAAATGAAAATATCAATTGAAAAGTGGGCTATAGCAGGATTAGATGACAGAAAAATAGAAGTTGAAAAAGTGGAAGATGTAGATAAAGAAAAATAGAAGTTGAAAAAGTGGAAGATGTAGATAAAGAAAAATAAATAATAAAAAATGAAAGATTAAACATAAAAGGCCTTCGATTATAATATATTTATAGTATTAATTATAGTTGGAGGTTTTTATGTATGAATTTATTAAAAAAGATAAATAATGAAGAAAGAAGTAATAAAAATAGTAATTTTATAAATGTTGCAAGAGGAAGCATAATAGCGATTACTATTACGTTAGTTTGTTTAGTAATATTCTCTGTAATATTAGCTAATACTGAGGTCGCCGAAAGTACTATTAACCCTGTAATAATTTTAGTTACTGCAGTAAGTATTTTTGTGGGAAGTATAATGAGTGTATCAAGAATATCAAAAAGAGGAATAATAAATGGTGGAATTGTTGGAATGATATATTTTTTAGCCATTTATATATTGTCTGGAATAGTCAACTCAAACTTTTCGATAAATATTAGTGGAATTATTTTAATAATTTGTGGAATATTAGCAGGAATGCTTGGCGGAATAGTAGGTGTAAATATAAAAAAATGAAAAAAATAGGCTTAAATAGTTGATATTTTTGCACAGATAGAGTAAAATTTAACAGTGTGGAGGAAAGAATGGTAACTTTTTCTGACGTAAAAAACAATGAGGATATAAATAATTTAATCCTATGTTCTCAAAAACAATTGGATGCTTTAGGTTATACAGAACATGCTATGAGACATATAACGATAGTATCGAACAGAGCGGCAGAAATTTTGGAAAAACTTCGGATATGATAAACACAGGGTTGAACTTGTAAGAATAGCAGGGTATATGCACGACATAGGAAATGCTATAAACAGAGTAGACCATGCTCACTCAGGAGCAATACTTGCATACGAAATATTGAAGAATATGGGTATGGATATAAAAGACCGTACTGAAATTATGACGGCTATTGGAAACCATGATGAATCAACACGGTACATCTGTAAGTGATATTTCGGCTGCATTAATTCTTGCAGATAAATCTGATGTCCACAGAGAAAGAGTTAGGAATACTAATATTTCAAAATTTGACAAACATGATAAAGTTAATTATGCTGTAACAAATACTGAATTTATAGTAAATAATGATAAGAAAAAGGTAACTTTGAGTTTATTGATGGATACAGAAATGTGCTCGATACTAGACTATTTTGAAATTTATATGGATAGAACTATAATGAGCAAAAATGCTGCAAAATACTTGAATATAGAGTATGAATTAATTATTAATGGTACAAAATTATTATAAAATATGGAGGAAAATAAATTGAAAAACAAAAAACAAAGTAATGGATCATTAAAAGTAATTGGAAGAATTTTAGCAACTATAATAATTATATTAATAGGACTTATTTCTTTCGTGGGAATTTATGTGAATGATAAGAATGCAATGAAAAATTTAATTCCTGAATATCAGTTAGGCTATGATGTATATGGAAGCAGACACATATCAATTAGCGTAGATGATAGTACTGAAACAAAAAAATATGATTCAGAAGGAAAACTGGTTGAAAACACTGATGAAAAAAGTGATGAGAATGCAAATGAAAACATCACAGAAGTAGAAGAACCAGTTAATCCAGAAGAGGTAAAAACTGTTGAAAACTATAAAGCTGTACGTGATATCATAGAAGCTAGATTAGAATATCTAAAAATAGATGGATATCTTTTAAGATTTGATGAAGATACAGGAAAAATTGATTTAGAAATACCTGAAAATACTAATACAGATTATCTTGCACAGTACTCAATAACTAAAGGAGTTTTCAAAGTTGCAGATAATGACACTTCTGAAGTGTTATTATCTAATGAGAATTTAAAAAGAGCAAGAGTACAATATACAACTGGTACTTCTGGAACAACAGTATATTTAACAATTGAATTCAATGATGAAGGAACTCAAAAGTTAAAAGACATTTCGAACACATATGTAAGTTCGAAAGATAGCGACGGAAATACTACAACAAAGAAAATAAAAATGACAATAGATGATAGTACAATAATATCAACATATTTCCAAGAGCAAATTACAGATGGTATAATTCAATTATCTTTAGGGACAAGCACTAATTCTTCGGATATACAAACATATTTACAAGAAGCATCTAATATGGCTGTATTGTTAAATACAGATCCAATGCCTATAACATATAAAATGGATGTAAATAGATTCGTTTATTCAGACATAACACCAGAAATGTTAAAGGTAGTAATTATAGCTTTATGTGTAATCGCAGGAATAATGGCTATTATAATGATAATAAAATTCAAGAAGAATGGATTTATGGGAGTTATTGCAAATATTGGATTTGTTGCAATATTACTACTTGCAATAAGATATGGTAATGTAACATTAACATTAACAGGAATAATTGCAATTGCAATTGCTGAAATAATAGAGTATTGTATTACGATGTTGATATTAAGAGAATATGCAAATAAATGTGAACCAGATATATTAAAAAAGAATATTAGAAGATTATTAGAAAATATAGCAGTTGTGCTAACACCGATAACAGTAATGGCAATTACTTTTGCATTAATTAGCTGGGAAGAAATTTCAAGTTTTGGAATGGTATTATTCTGGGCAATTATTATAATGATAGTATATAATGTTTTAATGCTTGTAATACAATTCTTTAGCCCAAAAAGTGATAAAAAAATAAAGAATAAAAAAAGTGTTAAAACAGACAAAAAATCAAAAAAAGAAGATAAATAGTCGAACAAAATTAATTGAGTAGTAGAAAGGAAAATATAATGAAGAAAGTAATTCAAATATTATTAATATGTTTAATAATTGCGGGAATAGTTGTAATATCAACAGTAGGCTTTAATGTGGGATTAAAATATTCAGAACATAAAGAAATAAGCATAAACATTAGTAAAGAATTTAATGTTTCTGACATTAGAAATATTACCAAAGAAGTTTTTGGTAATAAGCCAGTGATCATTCAACAAGTAGAATTATATAAGGATATGGTTCAAATATCTGTAAAAGAAGCAAGCGAAGAACAAGTTTCTTCTCTTAACGATAAAATAAATGAAAAATATGGTCTTGAAAATGCAATATCAGATGTTAAAGTTGTTGATATTCCAAATGTAAGATTAAGAAATGTAATAAAACCATATATATTACCAGTTTCAATAGTAAGTGTATTAACTATTATATTTGCTATGATTGTGTATAGAAAGTTAGGAGTATGGAAGGTTTTGTATGATACAGCGATGGCTATTGTAGCTCCACAGGCTATACTATCAAGTTTGTATGCTGTAACAAGAATACCGATAAATAGAATAGCAACTATAGTTGCAATTTCAGTTTTTGCTTTATCAATAACGATGATTATTTTAAAATTAAATATTACAAAGCAAAAATTGTTTAAAGAAAAAGAGGACTCAAAGAAGGTTGAAAAAGACTAATATCCCATATATTTTGAACAAAAAAATGCTATTAATAATAAAATATTATTAATAGCACTTTTGCTATATATGAGGAGGAAATATGAAAATAAGAGTTTTTTATAATAGACTATTATCAAGGCTTTCGAAAATGGATTTGGAAAAAGAAGAGGCCTTGGAAATATATAGAAGAACAAATGCTTTAATGATTGACGTTAGGACTCCAGAAGAATATGCAGAGAACCATTTTAATGGAGCAATAAATATTCCACTATATGAAATTGATAACATTGCTAACGAAATAGTAGATAAGAATAAAGTTATTCTTGTATATTGCAAGATTGGTAGTAGAAGTAAATTAGCAAAGGAAATTTTGTGTAAGAATGGGTATAAAAATGTCTATACATTTAATGCAAAAATATAAAATTAAAATATATAATTTGTAAGGATTATGACCCCTGACGTTTGTCCAGGGCCTGATATATTTTGCACAAGTCACAGTCGGTACAAATTGTTACTCTATTTTCAAATATAGCTTGCAGAGTATTAATAAAGTCATCTGTAGGGCTTATTAAATGAATAATTAGCTTACTTGGTAAGAGAGAAAGCAAAGAATTTAAAGCATAATCATTAGATGAGAAAGTTATGTCTGACAAGTAACATTTCTGCTCTAAGTTATTCTTTGTTAGGGCTAATACTTTTTTGTTTTTGTCTAATAATATAGATTCTTCATTTATATAAATTAAATGAATTAGATCGACTGTTGGAGATTTAGAAGATATATATACTTTTAACATGTCAATAAATTCACAATATTCTCTATTTACCACAAATTGACTTACGGTGTAATCTAAAATATTTTCCAAACAATTAATGTAATCTTTAATTCTGAATGTTATAAAACCATCGAGAAAGATAGATTTTTGAAATGAGATATAGCGAAGAACATCACTCCATAAATATTTTTTTCTATCACTTATATTTTCATAAATAGATGAAACAGTTTTGTTATCATTTTGCAGTAGAGAAGATTTACAGTTATCTGTTATAATGTCAAGGTCTGTATCATCAAAGTAAAAATAATCTAATAAAAGTAATTTTCGGATTATAGGGCCTTCATAATTTTCGAGTATACAATTTGTAATAACAGTAGAAAGGGCTGCATAAAATTCGGGAATATTATTACCAAGATAGTGAACAATAACATTAACATATTTTGAAAAATCTTTTTTTACAAAAATGATATTGTCCAGATTTATTTTTGATATATTAAGCATTAGATAATCAATTGCATTCTGATTATTTGTTTTTATACATAATGAAGTCATCTAAAAAATCCCCCAGAAAAATGAATGTATAGTTAATATTAGTATTTACTAAAATGTGTTTGATATACATATAATATTCAAAAAATAGGCAACTGAAATTTGTCCAAAAAAATAAATCCTATATAGGATTTATTTATATATTGTGTAATCTATTTCTGGGAATATACAGTCTATTTCTGCAATGCTTTTTAAGAAATCTGTATCTATTTTGTCATTCTTTATTTGTATATAAAGTTTTGAAAATCTTCCGATATGATCTTTTATTCGTTTCTTTGCATAATCTACCATTGTGCCATTTGTAATAATAAATAACCAATCACTACTTTGGGCTAATAATAATTCACGAGCACATTGATTTAAAGCTTGTCTTCTTAGACTATCTTTTGGCTCATCAGGATATAAATTTGCAAGCTCAACCATTTTGTCTCCAGCAACATGTAAGTGCCTGTGTACATAATCGTTTGAGCGGTTCAACCAAACTTCACTATATCCATTTGCACCCCAGCTTGATCTACAAGGAGTACACAATTGCATTTGTGGATATTTATCAATGTATTCACTTGGCGTAATTAAATCAAAATCACATCTGTCGTAATATATTTTTTTAAATAGGGTATAAAGCCAATCTGGACCTTCATACCACCAGTGTCCATATAGTTCTGCATCATATGGACAAAGCACAATTGGTGGATTTTGAGTATAATTTGCAGCTTCTGTAATTTGCTTTTCACGTGAATCGAAGAAGTGACCGGCCTGTTTATTAATAGAATCCTGTGCCCACTGAAGATTATAATAATCTTTTTCGCAATCTTTTCCGGTTATTCTATAATATTTAATTCCAGTTGGAACTCTGGCACCATTACATGCAATATATGGTTTTATATAATCATATGGGGCATCGTATCCTATGTCTCTGTACCATTCTCTATAATTAAAATCTCCAGGATATCCATTTATAGAACTCCAAACTTGTCTTGATGATTCAAGGTCACGTCCAAATGCAACAATTCCATCGGGAGAAACTATAGGGGCAAGAGTACCATAAATAGGTGTTGGATTTGCATACAAAATACCATGTGTTTCGGTAATAACGTATTGAATTCCGAATTCTCTTAAGTATTTGTCTGCTTCAGGAACATAACCACATTCTGGAAGCCAAATTCCACGTGGCTTTCTGCCAAAGTATTTTTCGTAGCATTGAACACCAACTGCAATTTGAGCACGTACTGTTTTTTCATTTACGTATAGTATAGGGAAGTAACCATGGGTTGCTCCACAGGTTATAATCTCTAAAACGCCAATATCTTGAAAATGTTTGAATCCTGTTATTATATTACAATTATAAACATCTTTAAAAACATGTAAGTCGTTAGAATATCTGTCTACATAATATTTGGCTAGATTTTTCAAAGCTTCATTGTTTTCGTTTCTTATAATTTCTTTTTGTGCAAGTTCGATGTGAGTCTTTAAATATTTAATATATCTTTCTTGCAACAATTTGTTATCAAGCATATTTAATAAAGGTGGAGTCATAGACATTGTTATTCTAAAATCCACGTGTTCTTTTTCTAACTTACCAAAATTTAAAAGAAGAGGAATGTAAGTTTCAGATATTGCTTCAAAAAGCCATTGTTCTTCTAAATAATCTTCACTTTCAGGGTGATGTACAAATGGCAAATGAGCATGAAGTACAAAACTTACATATCCTTTTGGGTTGCTTTTCATATTTTTTTCTCCTCATAGGTATTTTTATTAAGAAAATATAAGTGCCTGGCGCAAAAAAGTAAGGCACTCATAAATTTATTTTTTAAATGTTGAACTTGGGTTTGATGATGATGGATTTCTTAAATCTAATTGCCAATGTTCACTATCAATCCAAATATTTTTAGTGAAGTCACTTTGTAAATCGTATAAATTATAAATTCTTCCAATATTGCGTAAAAATGCGATAGACGTAACGTCTTTTTCGGTGATAATGTTTGTTTTTACGTCCTTGAAATATACTGTTTTTACATTTCTATCAAATAATACATGATCATTTGGTGCCTCAATATTGTTTGATGATGTTACATATAAATAATCGTTTGGAATATCAATATGCCTTTCTTCATTATAATATTTTGGTCTACGACCAAGTTCGACAGAATATTCACAATTAGAGTCATTAACATGAAGATACCAACTGTTAGCAAAATCGTCAATTTCAATTTCAAAAGAATAATGCATAGTTTTATTGCGAATCACTAAAACCGGTTTTGTATTGTTAAAGAAATCTTCACCATATTTCTCTACGAAATCAGCACGATCAGCATCAGAAATATCCCAATATATGAATAGGGTAGTTGGAGTTTGTGCAAGAACTTTAACAACTGTTTGATTATATCTATATGGCAAATCATAATATTCTAAAACTTCTATTTTCTTAGTTAAATCTGTAGTAGGAGTTATTTCATCTGCAACAATCTCTGCAACTGTAGTTTTCTTCTTAGATGACCTTGTTGTAGAAGTGCTTCTTTTTGTAGCTCCTTTTTTAGACGTAGTAGTTTTCTTGCTAGAAGTCTTAGTACTTTTTGTTGAAGCCTTCGTGGTAGTCTTTTTTGTAGAAGACTTTTTTGAAGTTGTTTTTGTAGAAGATTTTTTTGTTGCAGCTTTTGTCGTAGACTTCTTAGCTGTTGTAGCCTTTTTCTCAACTTCTATATTATCTTGTAATACCTTCTCGTTTTTGGTATTTTCTAATTTGCTTGATGGTTTTCTTGGCATGCTATTCCTCCTTTGTTTTACGCTCAAATAAAATCTTATTATATACTATATCAAAATAAAAATAAATTCAATAGTAAAGAGAAAAATAAAATGAAAAAAATTATAAAAAAATTAGCAAAAAATGTTTACTTTTGTTTTTTTTTTGTATACAATAGAGCAAGTTAGAAAATATATGAATAATATACTAAAGAAAATTATGTGAAGGGAGATTTTTCTAAAATGAAAATTTTAATGCTAACATGGGAGTATCCACCAAGAATTGTGGGAGGAATTGCAAGAGTGGTACACGATTTATCTAAGAGATTGATAAAAGATGGACACGATGTTACAGTTGTAACATATAGAGACAATACAGACGTTCCAGCATTTGAAGACGATAAGGGCGTTAAAGTGTATAGAGTGGATAATTATATGATTCGTCCTAACAATTTCATAGACTGGATTATGCAATTAAACTTTAACATGGTATCTAAGGCTACAGAAATTATAAACAAAGAAGGTGGATTTGATGTAATTCATGCTCATGATTGGCTTGTAACATATGCTGCTAAAACATTGAAAAATGCATATGATATTCCTATTGTAGCTACAATTCATGCAACAGAAGCTGGAAGAAATAGTGGAATTCATGATGAAACTCAAAGATATATTAATGACACAGAGTGGCTTTTAACATACGAAGCAAGTGAAGTAATAGTTAACAGCAACTTTATGAAAAACGATATACAAAGATTATTTGGATTACCATATGATAAGATTAATGTAATACCAAATGGAATAAATTTATCTAACTTCACAGGAATAGAGAGAGACTATGACTTTAGAAGACAATATGCAATGGATAATGAAAAGATTATACTTTATGTTGGTAGACTTGTTTATGAAAAAGGAATTCAACATCTAATTGCCGCAATGCCAAAAATATTGTCAAACTATAATGATGCTAAATTAATTATTGCCGGACGTGGAGGCATGATTGATGAATTAAGAGCAGAGGCTGCAAATTTAGGATTAAATAATAAAGTTTACTTTACAGGATACTTAAATTCTAAGCAAGTTCAAAAAATGTACAAATGTGCAGATGTTGCAGTATTCCCAAGTACATACGAACCATTTGGAATCGTGGCTTTAGAGGCAATGCTTGCAGGAGTTCCAACAGTTGTTTCAGATGTTGGAGGACTAGATGAGATAATAACACATGGAGTTGACGGAATGAAGTCATATGCAGGAAATCCAAACTCGATTGCAGATTCTGTAACCGCTTTATTATATGATCATCAGCTTGCTGCAAATGTATCTAAGAAAGCAGTTCAAAAGGTTAAAGAACAATTTAATTGGGAAAGAATCGCTCAAGATACACATTTTACATACGAAAAAGCAGTTTGCCAAACTATGGCAGAAAGACAAGCAAAACAAATGTTACAGGAAAAGGCAAAGAAAGCGGAAAAAGCAGAAAATTCTCAAAAAGAGATTACAAACTTATTAAGTTTCAAGAAAAGACATGCGTATGCTTAACACAAGGAGGTTTGAGTCTATATGAATATATATGATGAGGCAAGCAAGCTAGCAAGCAAAATAAGAGAGTCAAAAGAATACAAGGAATATAAAAAGTTAAAAGAAAATATAGAATCAAATCCAATAAAAAAAGCACAAGTAGAAGAATTTGAACACTTGAGATATAAAATACAAGTCATGACGATGCAAGGTAATTCTGATGCATCTGAATCTAAGCAGATGCTACAGGAGAAATATGCAGAATTGTTAAAAGATGAAGAAATAAAAAAATACTTTGATTCGGAAATACAATTTAATGTTATGGTGGCTGATATAAATAAAATTATAGCAGAAGCAATAAAAGATGTATTATAAATATAGTAAAAAAACGGAGCACTTAAATACACTAAGATATTTATGTGCTCTTTTTTTATAGAATAGGAGGAAAAATATGATAATAATATTAAGTATTTTAATAGTGATGGTACTATTAACAATTGTTTTAAATGTTGGAATAAAAGATTTTAAAAAATTAAGAGAAATTGTGGAAGATGAAGAATTAGCAAAAAGTGTAAAGAAATTTCCAAGTAATACAGAAATTTGCAAACAGGCACTTGATAAGTTAAATAAAGAGAATGTTAAAGTTGAGGAGGATGATAGCTCTAAGACAAGTGTGTATATGGTATTCAAAAATAAAATAGTAATTGGAAAAGCAAATGTAATAACAAGAATACAAACAGTTATACATGAATGCATTCATTCAACACAAGATAAGAGACTACTAAAATTTAATGTAATATTTGCAAATATTAATAATTTATATTTTCTAATAATATCAGTATTGAGTCTATTTAAC
Source organism: uncultured Clostridia bacterium (assembly GCA_934119935.1). Lineage (GTDB taxonomy): Bacteria > Bacillota > Clostridia > TANB77 > CAG-508 > CAG-245. The sequence continues at coordinate 325,014 of CAKOSX010000001.1, forward strand.
CGAATAAGTTATAATACTGCTACAATTTGCTTGTGGATTTTAGCACTTATGCAAATTATATTGTATGCAGTGAGAAGTTTTTTAGAAACAGATGCCATGACAAGAGCAGAGTTTATAACACAAGATTACATAGAAAAAACAAATTATGTTTCAAAAGAAGAAAAAGAGAAAATAATACAAGTATATAAAGATGTAAATAAAGTTGGAATAAAATCATACAATTATGTTTTATTAATGAAAGCACTAATAAGGTTACTAATATATGCAATAGTTATGAACATGATGGTTAATTTGTTGTGAAATAAAATACAAATATTACAATTTTATTACATTTTTGCAAATTGTTGAATAAAAATCCTCATATTGATATAATCTAAACATACTATAGGAAAAATCGCACAAAATATACTAAGGAGGATAAATTATGTTAAAATCAAATGTAAGTTATAGCACAGATAAAGACAGCTATACAGCTGGCAAAGCGTGTGCTGAAAAGGCAGTTGTAGATCTTATGGAGACTAAAGTTGCCTTTTTATTTAGTTCTGTAAAATACAATCAGAACAAATTACTAGAAGGAGCAAAATCAGTTTTAGGAACAGCTCCAATAATTGGCTGTACTTCTTCAGGAGCAATAATTGTACCAGATGGAGTAATTTCATCTGAAGATGGATTTGCAGGAATGCTTGCAATAGGTGATGATGAAACAGCAGTTGGTGTTGCTGGTTCAGAGCGTGGAAAAAATCCAAGAGAAACAGGAAGAAAAGTCGCAAAAGAGGCAATGGCAAAGGTTGGAACAGATAGAGCACCAGCATACTTCTACATGGTTGCTTCTCCAGCAGAGGAAGAAGAATATGTAAAAGGTATAGAAGATGTAATAGGCTGTGTTCCTTTCTTTGGTGGAAGTGCTGCTGATGATGCAGTTGCAGGAGATTGGAAAATCTTCACAAACGATAAATGCTTCTCAGATGGTGTTGCTGTAGCATTCTTTTACACAAATAAACCAATGATAAACAAATATACAGGAGCTTATCATGAGACAGTAAATTCTGGAATTATAACAAAATTAAATGGAAAGAGACAATTAGTTGAAATAGATGGAAAACCTGCCATGAATGTTTATGCAAAATGGACAGGCAAAAAAGTAAAAGATTTAATGGGAATGAATTTACTTTCATCTACTATAACAGAGCCTTTAGGAGTAAAAGATAGATTAGGTTCATTAATAGCAATTCGTCACCCAATGGTTGGAAACGAAGATTTATCAATGAACATAGGAAATAACTTAGCAATAAACACTGCAGTAATTCAAATGCAAGCAAGTGTTGATGAGTTAATAGATTCAACAGGAAAAACTTTAAAAACTGTAAGAACAAGCCTTCCATGTGAAGCAGGAGCTTATTTACTAGTTCACTGTGGTGGAAGAAAATTAGGAATAGGCGACAGAATTGATGAAGTTGCAAAACAATTAAAGAAGGAAGCAAAAGGTGTTCCATTCTTAACTGTATTTACATTTGGTGAATATGGAACAGAAGACCACGGAGAAAATACTTGTGGTGGATTAATGCTTTCATTTACTGGATTTGGCAAGAATAAATGAATGCCAAACTCTGGAAAGGCAGAGTTAGAAGAGCCTTGCCAGCAAGAAGATTACGAGGCTGAAAAAGGCTCTGATCAAAGTAAATTAAATCTAAAATTTGAAAAAGTTTTAGATAGCGTGATTCAAGTCACTGGAAATGTGATTCAAGAAGGTAAAAAGATTGTAGAATCTAATTTAAAAAAGAAGGAAGGCGATTGCGTGAAGGTTTTAATAGGAAGAGATTGGAAAGAAAGTTCTAATGGTTCAAGAATTGAAGTTGTAAATCCTGCAACGGGTGAGCTTATAGACAAGGTTCCAAACATTAGCTTGGAGGATGTTGATGAAGCTGTTACAGTTGCAAAAGATATGCAAAAAGAATGGGAAAAAGTTTCAATTTATGATAGAGGCGAAATACTTTATAAATTCGTAGATTTAGTAGATGAAAACAAAGAGCGTTTAGCAGGTTTATTATCTGCTGAAACAGGAAAGCCAATAACAGAGGCGAGAGGAGAAATTGCAAATGTAAGAATTGGTGTACGTGGATTTGTTGAAAAAGCAAAACACTTATATGGAGAAAGTTTAGTTGGTTCATCAGAATTAGGAAACGAGAAAACAATGCAAATTACAACTAGAGCACCTCTTGGAGTTATAGTTGCAATAATACCGTTCAACTTCCCAAGTGATTTATTTTGCCAAAAAGTACCACCAGCATTGATGATGGGAAATTCGATAATTATAAAGCCATCAAATTACAATCCATTAACACTAATAGAATATGTTAAATTAATGGTTGAAGCAGGTGTTCCAGCGGGTGTAATTCAAGTAGTTACAGGAGATGGACCTGTTGTTGGCCAAGCATTAGCAAGACATAAGGGAGTATCTTTAGTTTCTTTAACAGGAAGCACAGGTGCAGGAATTCAAACAATGGGAACAGCTTCTCAAAATTTAACACATGTAATGCTAGAGCTAGGTGGAAACGATGCTTTCATAATGTTAGAAGATGGAGACATGGACTTAGCAATAAAAGAAACAATCTGGGGAAGATTGTACAATGGTGGTCAAGTTTGCTGTGCAAGCAAGAGATTCTTAATTCATAATTCAAGAAAACAAGAATTCATAGACAGAATGAAAGATGTAATATCAAAATTAAGAGTCGGAGACCCAAGTAAAGAAGATACTCAAATGGGACCAATGATAAATATTCATGCTGCACAAAGAATAGAAGAACAAGTAAATAAAACAATTGAACAAGGTGCAACACTAGTTTGCGGAGGAAAAAGAGAAGATGCATTCTATTATCCAACAATACTAGATAATGTAACAAAGGATATGGACGTTGCAAAAGACATGGAAATATTCGGACCAGTAATCCCAGTAATAGGATTCGATACCGAAGAAGAAGCAATAGAAATTGCAAACCAATCATCTTATGGACTTTGCGGCTGTGTAATCACAAAAGATTACTCAAGAGGATTAAAAATTGCAAATAAGTTAGAATGCGGTGGAGCAATAGTAAATGGTGCAAGTTTCTTCAGAAGTTTTGAAATGCCTTTTGGAGGCTGGAAACACAGTGGAATAGGCAACGAAGGAGTATCAAGCACATTACAAGAAATGAGCAGAGTAAAGACAATAGTCTTAAAAAATATATTATAAAAATTTAAATTCGCTCCAAAAGGGACGCCACTATTGGGCGAAAGAAGGAGAAATATTATGGCAAACACAAGATTTATATTGAATGAAACTTCATATTTTGGCTTTGGTGCTAGAGAAGTTTTATTAGACGAATTAAAAGACAGAGGATATAAGAGAGTATTTTTAGTATCTGATAGATCACTTGTTGATGCAGGAGTTACAGACAAAGTTATGAATATTCTTGAAGAAGGAAAGGTTAGATATGAATTATATGATGATGTAAAACCAAATCCTTCAATTGAAAATGTATTAGCTGGTTATAAAAAGAGCAGATGGTTTAGACCAGATGTTATTCTTGCAGTAGGTGGCGGATCAAGCATGGATACAGCAAAAGCAATATCTATACTTATGACAAACCCAGATAGAGACGACGTAGTTTCTTTAAATGGACTATCGAACACAAAGAAAAAAGGACTTCCAATGATTGCAATGCCAACAACAGCTGGAACTGCAGCAGAAGTTACAATAAACTATGTTATAACTGATGAAGAAAGTAAAATAAAAATGGTTTGTGTTGATCCACACGACATACCAGTTTTAGCAATAGTTGATACAGAACTTATGGCTTCTATGCCAAAAAAACTAGCTGCTGCAACAGGAATGGATGCATTAACACATGCAATAGAAGGATATATAACAAAGTCACACAATACAATGTCTCAAATGTTTTCTATGAAAGCAATTCAACTGATTTACAAAAACTTAGCAGCTGCTGTAAACGATAAAGATCAAAAAGCAATAGATGATGTTGGATTAGGTCAATATATAGCTGGAATGGGATTCTCAAATGTTGGACTTGGAATAGTTCACTCAATGGCACATCAATTAGGAGCTGTTTATGATACACCTCACGGTTTAGCAAATGCAATATTACTTCCAACTGTACTAGAATTTAATGGAGCTGTTTGTGCAGACCTATATAAAGAAATTTTAACACAGGGAATGGGAATAAATGCAATGAAATTCACAGATGAAGAAGCTGTAAAGACATTATGCGAAAAAGTAAGAGACTTATCAGAAGCTGTTGGAATAACTCAAACAGTAAAAGATGTTGGAGCAAAGAAGAAAGATTTCGCAATGCTTGCAGATAAAGCAATGGTTGACCCTTGTAAACCAGGAAATCCAAGAGAAGTAACAAAACAAGATTTCATAGACTTATATGAGAAAGCTTGGTAATAAAAATAAGAAATAAAGGAAACTTTGCTGAACTATGATAATTTATTGAACAAAGACACATTGTTTAATGTATATAAAGAAATTAATATTTCGCCCAAAAAGGGATGTCCCTATTGGGCGATTTATTTCTAATTAGACAAAAAGGAGATGTGATTATGGAAAAAGTAAAAAAATACGGTAAATTTTTAATTCCACCAGCGATTGCAATAGCCATAACGCTAATTTTATATGCAATTAAAGGAATTTATCCTTTTGGTGGAATGACTGTCGCACATGCGGATATGGGACAATCTTACGAGACTTTTTATCATCTATTATGGGACATATTAAGAGGTGGAAAATCTCTATTCTATTCATACACTTTAGGTAGTGGTTCAAATGTATTTGGAGGAGTATTACTTGATGGATTTGCAAGTCCATTTGCATGGTTAATTGCTTTATTCAAGAGAGAAAATATAATATATGCATTCTCGTATTTATTATTAATAAGAATAGCATTTATAGCTCTATCAACATACATATTCTTTGACAAAATATACAAGAAAAGTGAGAACGAAGGCTCGAGTTTAGAGTTTTGGAAAGTTTTATTTAGCGTAATGTACTCATTATCTGCTTATGTTTTAATCAGTTATACAAACATAATGTGGCTTGATGTTGTTGCAATATTCCCAATTTTCTGCTTAGGAGTGCACAGACTTCTTACACAAAATAAATCTGGACTATTTATTGTAACACTAACATTAAGCTTGATAATTAGCTACTATATATCATACATGATTCTATTCTTTATATTATCTTGCTTGCCATTTGCAGTATTCTTCTATGCAAAGAAAGAAGATAGAAAAAGAGTCGCAGGAAAAATTGTAATTGCAGTAATTTTATCACTATTTTTATCGATGTTTTCTTTCTTACCAGCATTTTCACAAACAATGAGTTCGTACAGAATGGCTGGACAAAAGGCTACAATAGTAAGAAATTACGAAGCAGGAATGAAACTAACATTCTTAATGCTATCATCACTAAGTTTATTAGGAACTGTAAGCTTAGTAAAATACTTCAAAAAAGACAATACAGTAAAAATGATGTTATTAAGTCTATTGGTTTGTGGAGTTTTGCCCATACTATTTGAAAGGATAAATATGCTATGGCATACAGGTTCACACAACAGCTTTCCATTCAGATATGGTTTTATACCAATATTTGTTATGATGAATTGTGCAATGTACTACATTACAAAATATTACAAAAATGATAAGAAATTTGAAATAGCAGACGTTATCTTTATAATTTTAGCATTTATACCAATTATAATTTTAACACCAAAAACAATAGCAGAAATAAACCAAAATCAACCTGCATTCAGAATTACAACAAATAACTTTTTATCAATCTGTATTCAAACAGTTTTATTTGCGTACATCATAAGGGAACTTTTGAAAATAGAAAAAATAAAATTGAGAAATGGGCTAATAGCATTTGTTGTGATTGCTGAAATTATACTTCATGGATTAGCTTATATTGGAGTACCGGAAAGTGCAAGAGGAGGAGCGGAACATTCTGATAGTTCAATTTTAGTAGCAGACAATTTGTTAGAAAAATTCAAGACAAATGAAACAAAACTTTACAGATATAGAGATCCAGATCAAAATTTGACAGAAAACTATCCATTGGTATTAGATGCTCCATCAATGTCTACATTCTTACATGTAATAAGCAAAGAACAAGTAGAAACACATTCAAGTTTAGGATACACCAGAAACTACACAAAACTTGGAGATGCAGGAGGAACACCAATTTCTGATGCGATTTTAGGCGTAAAATATGTATTCTCGAATAGTGATCTAGACGACGAAATATTCAAATATGATGGAACATCTAAAGAAAATATTAATCTATATGAATACAAAAACGTACTTCCTTATGGAATTATATATGAAAACAATAATGACATAAGCACTATACCACAGGCAGATGATATTTATGCAACACAAAACTATGTATATAAACAACTATTCAATAAATCTGATGACATAATAGAAAAAGTAGATTCGGAAAGAGAATCAATCAGTAAAGATGAAAAAGTCGAAACCTTCAAGTACAAAGTAAAAGTAAATGAAAAATCATATTTATATGTGTATGGAAGTGAAGAAGACACATTACTATACAGCATAAAAGTAAATGGAGAAACAGTAAGAATACCTTGGATTAACGATTATGAAAACACAATATACCCATATAGATATAGCAATGGACTTATAAATTTAGGTAAATTTGAAAATGAAGAAGTAGAGATAGAGGCAAGAAGTTACAAAGAAAAATGCAACTTAAAATTTGCCACATTATCACTAGAAAAATATGAGAATGCATTTGCAGACTACAAAGAAGAATGCACTAAAGATATAAAAATAGAAAGAAACAAAATAAGCATTAAAATAGAAAATGCAAAAGCGGGACAAAAACTATTCTTACCAATTACTTATGACGCAGGCTGGACAGGCACAAACAATGGTGAAACAACAAATGTAAACAAAACATTCAATACATACATGAGCCTTGATTTAAAAGAAGGAACAAATGAAATAGAACTTACATTCATACCAGCAAAGATGAAGTTAGGAATAGAACTATCTATAGCTACACTTGTAATAATATTGATATACACATTCGGAATAAAAAGATTTATAAAAAAAGACGGACTGTTAGACAAGATAATAGTAAATATAGGATTCGGAATTTATATTGTAATAACAGTGGGATTCTATTTAAAAGTATATGTAATGTGCATAATACAATCAATAAAACAGTGGATAAGCTAAAAAATTATAAAATTAATACATAAACAAATTTTAACTAGAAAATAAAATCGCTCTAAATAAGAAATCTTATTTGAGCGATTTTTATATCTATATTTTAACGAATAAATTTTTTACTTTCGGCAACAGCCATTTCATCACATCTATTGTTGAATTCGTTGTCCGCATGTCCTTTTACTTTATTAAATGTTACATCGTGTGTCTTTGTTAGACCATACAATTCTTGCCATAATTCTTTGTTTTTTACTGGATCTCCACCAGCGGTTTTCCAGCCTTTTTTCATCCAACCATAAATCCATTTTTGTAAAAAGGCATTTACAACATAGGCACTATCGCTGTAGATGTTTACTTTGCAAGGTCGTTTTAATATTTTTAAAGCTTCAATAACAGCTGTTAATTCCATAATATTGTTTGTGGTGTCTGCAGAACCGCCAGATATTTCTTTTCTATTTTCTCCTAACATTAATATGGCACCCCATCCGCCAGGACCAGGATTTCCAGAACATGCACCGTCTGTATATATTGTAACTTCTTCCATTATATTCACCATATAATTGCTTAAAAAACAATTATAATCCTTTCCTATTTAATTGTAAATATTTATAATTTATGATATTATATCAATAAATATTTTAAAGTGCAATAAAAACACAAGCAAAAGGAGGAAGTTTTATGGCTAGAGTTGTTGGCATAATCGCAGAGTATAACCCATTTCATAATGGACATTACTATCACTTACAAAAAGCAAAGCAAGAAGCTAATGCCGATTATTGCATTGCTGTAATATCTGGTAATTTCACTCAGAGAGGGGATGTGTCGATTGTAAACAAATGGGCGAAGGCCTATATGGCAATATGTGGTGGAGCAGACTTAGTTATTGAACTTCCAACGATATATAGTGTTTCTAGTGCAGAAAATTTTGCAAATGGAGCCATAAAAATATTAGATAGCCTAAAAATAGTTGATAGCTTTGCTTTTGGTGCAGAAGCAAATGATCTTGCTACATTAAACAACATAGCAAATGTGCTTAACGAGGAACCTAAGGGATATACCAATATATTAAATCACGAACTAAAAAAAGGAATATCATACCCTGCGGCGAGAGAAAATGCGATAATGATGTATTTAAATGATATAAAGAGATATGCGAACGTAATGGGAAATCCTAATAATATACTTGCTGTTGAATATTTGAAGGCATTAAAAAATCAAAAAAGCAAGCTAACACCGATAATGATAAAAAGACAAAAGGTGTATTATAATGAACATAGAATTGTTGATGGATATGCGAGTGCAACCGGGATACGAGAATTACTAAAAAATAAAGAATATTCTGATGTTTCAAAAGTTGTTCCAAGGAGTACGTATCAAATATTGGGGCAACAGGCAAATAATGGGAGAATGATTTTAAGTCTAGAAAAATATCAAAAAGAGATAATATATGCACTAAGAAAAATGACAGTAGAGGAGATTGCAGAATTACCTGATGTATCTGAAGGATTAGAAAATTCTATAAAAAATGCTGCTAACAATTGCAACAATTTAACAGAATTAATAAATGGAATAAAATCTAAAAGATACACGCAAACCAGAATCCAAAGAATATTAATATATGCTCTATTAGGAATAAATAAAAGAATGATGGAAAATTCAAAAAAGATAATTCCATATACTAGGATATTGGGATTCAATTCGAAGGGAAAAATGCTTATATCCGAAATTATGAACAAAAATCCAAAGATAAACATGATTACGTCGGTAAAAAAATATATGGATCAGAATAAAAATAAACAATTGGCAGAGATGCTCGATGTAGACATATTTGCCACAGATGTATACACACTGGGATATGACTATGATTCAAAGGCAAATCTAGATTTTACAAACAATATGATAATTACTAATTAGGGTAAAACATCAGAATTAAAAGAAAGGAATTAATCATTTAAGTAGACTAGTTTCTTATATGATTAAATAGAAAAAATGAAAGTAATTGGAATAACAGGAAACACTGGAAGTGGAAAATCTACTATCTCAAAAATAATAGAGAAAAACTATAATGGAATTATAATAGATGCGGACAGAATTGCAAGAGAGATGTCAGAAAATCAGAGTGAATATCTAAAAGAAATAGAAAATCAATTTGGAAAAGAGATTATAGAATATAGCAGGCAAGATAAAAAACAAGAAAAAAAGTTAAATAGAAAGAAGTTAGCAGATATTGTATTTTGTGATAAAACAGCAAAAGCAAGACTAGACAAAATAACATTTAAATATGTGGTAAAAGAAATAGAGAAAAGGCTAGAAGACGCTAAAAATGAAAATAAATACTCATATATAGTGCTGGACGTTCCGCTTTTGTTCGAGAGCAAACTAAATGAAGAATGTGATTATACAATAGGCGTTATTGCTAAGAAAGAAGAAAAGATAGATAGAATATGCAAAAGAGATAATATAAGTAGGAAAAAAGCATTAGAGAGGCTAAGCAGTCAACCTGAAAACGAATTTTATATAAAAAATTGTAATTTTATAATAGAAAATCCAGGGAACCAAACAAGTGAACTAACAAGTGAACAGCTAAATGAACAGCCGAGCGACCAAGCAAATGATCAATTAAGTGAGCAAATAAGTAAACAAGAAGAATCGATTCTAAGAAAAGTGAATGAAATAATGCTAAAATTACAATAATATTACAATAGAGTTACATTTATGTATCTTTATTGAAAAAGTGCCTTAGTTATCATATAATCTAGGTGAAGATTATAAACCATAGGAGAAAGAATATGGAGAACCAAACTTTTGCAGAATATATATTATCAGAGAAAGACTGGATAAAAAAGATGGAGATAATGTATTACTTAAATAAAAGAGGAAACATTTTCTTCGATAATTCTGTTGTGTTTAAAACACAGTTATTAAAGTTGTTTTTAGACAATACGCCAGAGTTGAACTTTGACAACAACATATTGATAACTGCTTGTTTATTATGCAACTGTAAAAAGGTAGATAATTTTACAGACATGAATAAAATTAGGGCATATGCAAAAGAAGGAGCCGAATATTTATCAACACTTGGTTTTGACGATAGATTTTGCAGGATATGTGAGCAAATAAATAGATATAGTGGCTCAGAGCCAAGAGAACCAGAAGCAGACATATTAGAATTAATAGATCAGTTTGGTGGTATGCTTTTAGATAGACCAGAAAGAATAGGATTCAAGGTAGACGAAGCACTAGTTCTATTAGAGTACAGAAATTTAAAGGGAAAAGACAATAGATATATTGAAGTCTTTAAAAACTTTGTAAATAGAATGGAGGCAATAAAAGTATGAGTCTAGTAAACGAAAACGATTTGATAATACCTGGAACAGTCGGAATCATATCCGCAGCAGTAAAAGAGGCAAATAGACACTTAGACCAAAGAAGAGAACATGCAGAATTCGAAGAAAGCAAAAATAAAAACATAGCTGAATATATAAGAGAGACTCCTAAAATACAATTCATATTACAAAACAGAGTAAATGGAATCCCTTTAGAACAACTAGTAAACCCTGCAAGAATATCAAACGACAGAACAAGAGTAAGTGTAAGCAAACAAGAAACTATTGAAGAACAATCAGAAAAAAGGCCAACTCAGAGGGCATATGAGGACTGGTTTAGAGGATAAATTGTACAGCTCGTGTACAAACCGGTACAAAACGGGGACGGAGAAAAAAATGTACAGTTTGGGGACGAATAATGTCCCCTAATTTTTTTGTAAAAGATCATAGTAAAATTTTAGAAAGAGGAAAAATTATGGAAGAAATATTTGCAGATTTACACGTACACATAGGAAGAAGCGAAAACGGTAAACCAATAAAAATTACAGCCGCAAGAAGCCTTAATTTTGCAAACATTGCAAAAGAATGTGCCGACAGAAAAGGAATAAATATAGTAGGAATTATAGACTGTGCATCACCATATGTTATTGAGGATATTGAGAATTTTCTAAAAACGGGAGATGCATATGAAATTGAAGATGGAGGAATAATTTATAAAGACAAGGTTTGTATTTTACTAGGTAGCGAAGTAGAAACATCAGAAGTTGGAAGAAACGGAAAGTGTGGAGCAGCACATAATGTATGCTTTTTCCCTCATCTGGCAGACATAAAGGGGTTCTCACAAGAAATGAGCCATCATATAAAAAATATAACACTAAGCACGCAACGTTCTAATGTTTCAGGTTATGAGCTAATTGATATAGTCGAAAAATATAATGGAATTTTAATTCCAGCACACTGTTTTACGCCGTTCAAAAGCTATTATGGCAATTGTGTTGATAGAATGAAAGACATTTTCAAAGAAAAATTCGATAAGATTTTTGCGATTGAGTTAGGTCTAAGTGCAGATACATATCTTGCAGACATGATATCAGAATTAGAAAATAAGACATTTGTTACAAATTCTGATGCACATTCACTACCTAAAATTGCGAGAGAATATAATAAAATGTTGGTAAATGATATAAGCTTTAAAGAAGTTGTAAAGGCACTAAAGGGAGAGGACGGAAGAAAGGTGTTATGCAACTATGGATTAGATCCTAAATTAGGAAAATACCATAGAACATTCTGCGACAATTGTAATCAAGTAATAGAAACTAAGGAACCAGTTTCAGAGTGCCCATACTGTGGAAGCAATAAAGTTACATTTGGTGTGTTTGACAGAATAGAACTAATAAAGGACAAAAAAGACAGCAAAAGTCCAGAAAATAGACCACCATACATATATCAAGTCCCACTAACTTTTATACCTGGAATTGGAAGCAAAACGATAGATAAATTACTAGATAATTTTGGTACAGAGATGACCATATTACATAAATTATCAAAAGATGATATAGAAGCGGTAGTTGGCGAAAAAGTAGCAAATGAAATAATTGCTTCGAGAGAAGGAAAAATGAAAATTCATGCTGGTGGTGGCGGAGTTTACGGAAAAGTGACAGCCGAATAAAAAAATGTTCTAATTTTAAGATTATTGAATAGACATTATGTATAAACAATAATCTTAGGAGGAGAGCATGAACAACCACAGAAAAAACCATTCATATAGAATAAAAAACATAATTTTAAATTATATAAAAGAAAATATAAAAACATATTTAATTCTACTTATAATATTTTTTATAGGGTTAATACTTGGGGTGATATTCGTCGATAATGCGAGTGAACCCCAAGCAAATCAAATAAGCAGTTACATAAATAACTTTATAAACTCTATAAAAGAAAATTATCAAATTTCAACAAAAGATTTATTAAAAGAAACAGTAATAAACAATGTAAGCATTGCAGTAATTTTATGGTTTTTAGGTTCTACAGTTATAGGATTTCCACTGATATATGTAGTTATATGTTACAAAGGATATTGCATAGGGTATACGATATCATCGGTAATAGCAACAATAGGAACAGCCAAAGGCATAGTCTTTATACTAGCTACAATGCTATTGCAAAACATAATATACATTCCAGTCATACTGACGTTAGGCGTAAGCGGAGTAAAACTATATAGGCTTATAATGGAAGACAGAAGAAGAGAAAATATAAAAATACAAATTGCAAAACACACTATATTTTCAATCTTAATGTTAATTCTGTTAATAATTTCCGCTTTGATAGAAACATATATTTCGGGGAACTTACTAGAAGTGGTGATTAAATACTGCTAATAAAAAATTATTTCACAATTTTGCTAAAATGTATTTACAATTTGCAAATATTTTGATATAACATGTATAAGTTATGTAAATTAAATTGCACATATAAAATAAATAGAATAGGGGAGCGCAAATGGAAAAACAAGTTAAACTTTTTTTAGATTTTCTTAAAGATGATAAAAAATTATCAGACAATACACTTCAATCATACAGAAGAGATATAGAGCAATATGAAAAATACGTTTCAGAAAATAAAATAAATTATCTAAAAGCAACTGAAGAGACAATACTAGAATATATGGAATATTTAAGAGAAGAAAACAAAAAAGAGTCGACCATTTCAAGAAGTTTAGCATCAATAAGATCTTTTTATCAATATTTAATTCGTATAAAAAAGATAAAAAAAGATCCAACGATGACAATAGAATCACCAAAAATAAATAAAAGAACACCAAACATATTAACATCAAAGGAAGTTGAATTATTATTAGATCAACCTAAGGATGTTGATTTAAAAGGAACAAGAGATAAGGCAATGCTTGAATTTGCATATGCAACAGGCATGAGAGTAACAGAAATGATATCGTTAAATATAGATGATGTAAGATTAGATGAAGGATATGTTGTATGCAGAGGCAGAACAAAATCTAGAAACATTCCTTTAGGTTCAATGTCATTAAAAGCATTAAAAGAATATATTGATGATGCAAGACCATATTTAATAAGAGACGAAGAAGAAGATGCTTTATTTGTCAATGTTAATGGAACAAGATTAACAAGACAAGGATTCTGGAAAATAGTAAAATACTATAAAGAACAAGCACACATAGAAAAAGACATAACACCACACGTATTAAGACACTCTTTTGCAACACATTTATTACAAAATGGTGCTGACTTAAAAGCAATACAAACAATGCTTGGACACTCTGACATATCTTCAACACAAGTATACATGCAATTCCAAGATCCTGGAATAAAAAACGAATATAAAAAAGCTCATCCAAGAGCATAACATAAAAAAATGAAGATTTTACTCAAGATTCCTCGTCCAATAGGGACGGGGGATTTTGGGCGAAAACTAAATATGATTGTAAAATTAGTTACTATACTAACATGTGGCTAAACAAGAAAAAAATTTAAAAAATTTAAAAATTAGTATTGACAAAAATATTAACCTATGGTATTATAATAACTGTCGTTAGGAAATACATAAAATGCAGGTGTAGTTCAATGGTAGAATTCCAGCCTTCCAAGCTGGCTATGCGGGTTCGATTCCCGCTACCTGCTCCATAGCAAAATAAAATAGAGTCTCATAAGACTCTGTTTTTTCGTATAAAGGGAATCGAAAAGGAGGAATAGAAATTAGTCCAGTGGACTAATTTCCCGACGCGGCTCGGCGATTCCCGCTACCTGCTCCAAGATTGCGAACCCATATTGATATAGAGATATTTCAATATGGTGTTCTTTTTTTGTTAAAAGTAATAGTGCTAATAAATGTTTTTATTAGCTTTAGATAATGCATACGTATTAAAGTTATTCTAAACACAAGGGGGTACCAGGAAATTCCTGATACCTCCATTGTGTTGTTAATAACAACGAATATGCTCAGAGCAATTGTTGCACCCTAAAGCGCAACCAACACTTTCTTTTTGCAAAATTTCCAGACTGCATCTTTCGTTGGAAGCCTTTGATTCCTGACAGCTTCTGCAACGACATTTTTCTTTGCAGTAGCACAGTTTACCTTCGGACAGAACCTGTTTTTTACACTGTTCTACAGCGCTTTCGGTATTACATGTGGGAAGAGAATAGTGCTGCTCGGAAATGCTGCTCTTAGGTGTTTTTTCCGGATTTTTCCGGGTTCCTACCTGTTGAACTTTGTTACGTTTTTTGTGCATAGACATTGTTAAGCCTCCTTAAAAATTATTTTTTGGATGTCTAGCTAAAAATGCCACATTAAGAGTATTGGCAAAAATTAACGGAATAATTGTATCACAGTTTTATGCCAAAATCAATATGCGAAAGTTATAGCAGGTAAATAATAAGGAAAATTAGAATAGAATAACAAAAAGCGCAACTGCGTTACACAGTTGCGCTTTTGCTTGTCCAAAGTATTGTTTACTTGGGCACTTACTTCGCGGCGATATACATCTCCGTGAAGAGAAGGTTGCTCCGCAGCCAGACGACATAATTGTCGTCCTGCAGGAGGTGGATGCCCTTGTCGGCATCCTTTTTCAGCATATAGCTGTTGTCTGCCGTCACCCCCACATAGGGGATTTCAGAAGGAGCGTTCATATCATGCACCAAAATCACACGACCGGTGTCGTGGATCGGTTCATTGCTTACCATCTTATTCAGAAGATAGGCAAGCTTCATACCGAGATCCCCGGTGCTTAGCAGAACAGCGCTGATATAGCAACCGCCCTCGTGAACCTCGTTAGGTGCGTACCGCATATAGCGTGCACGTTTTCCAAACACTTCAAGGACTTCAGCTGCATTGTCTGCGACTTCTTCAGGAAAATTCTGAGTGAAACCCATAATTTCCCGTTCGGGGCAAATGTCTGCTTTTGCAGACGTTTTGAATTTTGTCATTTTTTTTGACCTCCTTGTGGTCTTTTTTGTGTGTTATACGGAGCAAACTTCTTGAAATAATAATGTTTGCAAATTTTAGTATACCACACTTTACATAAAATGTAAAGCACTGCAAATAAAAACGGTGTATAATGGTAAATTTGTATGTTTAAATAAAAAATACTTGCAAAAATTTATTAAAGTGATAAAATATAGACATGAAAAATGCAGATGTAGTTTAGTGGTAGAACTTTGCCTTCCCAAGGCAATAGTGTGGGTTCGATTCCCATCATCTGCTCCAGAATGAAAAGAGAAATTGGAGTTTTATATAACTTTAATTTTTTTCTTTTTATAAGGGAATCGAAAAGGAGGAGCAGAAATTAGTCCTGAGGACTAATTTCCCGACGCGGCTCGACGATTCCCATCATCTGCTCCATAAAGTAAAAGAAAAATTAGAGCTTTTTTAAAACTTTAATTTTTTATTTTTTTGAGGCAATCGAAAAGGTGTAATAGAAATTAGTTTGGAAAATTAAATTTTCGATGTGGCTTGGCGATTTTCATAGCATATTCTATAATATTTGACATTTTATGTAAAGCGTAGTATAATATAAATAGTCCGAAAATTTTTTTTGTGAAACTCGGTAAGTCCTCCGAATTGAGAGGCACGAGAAAAGGAGAGAGTATTATGGCACACATTCTCGTAAACGCGTTCGCATTATCGATGCTTCCTCTGGAGGCTATGAATTTTGTTCGGGTGAAGAAGATCAACCCGAATGAAGTTCCGGCAGACGTTGAATCTGCCATCGGCCATACGGACACTGCGAAAGTGGTGTCTGGCATCTTGGGTTTCGAGGTGAAGCCTAACCGGGTTAGCATTAAGCTGACCGAGAGCGACGTCTTGTACGTTGCTCAGTACACTGGGCCGAGGCTGCCGGAGGGTGCAACCACCTTGCCGGAAGGCGCAAGCCTCGAGTTCTTCGAGGTCACCTTCCACAAGGAAGGATGCCGTGGATGCCATGGCTACGATTCTGGCACTTGCCAGAATTGTATCTTCAGCTTCTGGCTGAGCGGCGCTCCCATCATGGAGCGATAATATCTCCTAAACACTCTGTCTCTTGTTGCAATGCAACTTGAGGCAGGGTGTTTTTTTATTCTGTAAAGAGTTCTTAAAAACTATTGAAAATTTCCCCATATTTTGATATAAATATAAAAAACAAACAGGGGAGAATATCGTGAAAAAATTAATTCAAATTTTAGGAATAGTCGTACTAGCAATAGTAGTAATTTTAAATATAGTTTATACGGCGGACATGAATTCTGGAGAGCAAATCTCAATCAATTTTAACAGCTTTATTTATATAATAGGACTTATTATAACGGCAATTTTAATTTATTTTATAACTGAAGTAATAAATAAACATTTATATAATGGAATAAATGAAGAGAAAAAACGCAAATTGCGCAAATGGATGGTCGCAATTGCTATTGTTTTATATTTGATTTTTAATGTAGTGTGGCTAATTTTCGTAAGACCAGGAATAGTAGCAGATTCTATACATGTTTTAAATTTGGCACAAACATATTACGAGAACAATCCAGATAGATACTTACCAAATTTGACATATGCAGGAATACCACTAATTCAATATATGCAAGCGTATCCACACCAAATTACGTTGGCATTTGTTTATAACATGTTATTTAGTATATTACATTGTGACCTGATAATTTTACCAAGAATATTTAATGTATTCTTTAATTTGTTAATTATTTTGGCATTATATAAAATAACAAAACAATTAGCGAAAAATTATAAAACGAATAATACGAGAATGTTTATATTAATTCTAACATTCTTTACAATACCAATGCTTGCAACATTTATGTATGGGGATATTCCAGCGCTTTCATTAAGTTTGTTTTCTGTATATTTTATGATGAAATTCACAGATACAAAACAGGTTAGATATGGAGTTTTTGCTTCAATTCTTACGATGATAGCATATTTGATGAGAATGAATACGCTAATATTCGTAATTGCAACTGTAATTTATTTGGTATTAAATATATTCAAAGACTTTAAAGCAAAAGCTGTAAAAGAAAAGTTAATAAATGTTGCTGTAATTGCAATGTTTTTAGTATTAACATTTGTACCATCATCACTTGTAAAAACATATTATTTTAGTAAATACAACCTAGAAAAAGGCAAAACATATCCAAGTATTAGTTATATTTTAATGGCTATGGAAGAGGGACCTAGAGCAAATGGATGGTATAATGAATCGATTGCAGAACCTGCATTAAGAAGCTTGAAAACAGGTGAGAATATTTCTGATGAATACAAAGAAAAAATAAAGGATAGATTAGAATATTTTGCAAAACACCCTGCTTACACAGTAGATTTTTACAGACAAAAGCTTACGACTACTTGGGCAGAAAGTACATATTCTACAATGTTTAACAATGGAATAACAGAAGAGAGTAATCTAAGCTGGATAAAGAGTCCTTTAACATTCTATCAGAAAGCTTGGATAATACTAACTTTCACATTGGTGATAATAGTGCTAATTCAAAATAGAAAAAATTTAACAATAGAACTAATATTCTTGGTAACAATATTCTTAGGAGGATTTTGTTTCCATATATTATGGGAGGCAAAATCTAGGTACATAATTCCTTATATAGTAGCATTAATACCGGTCGCAAGCATTATGCTAAACATAAAACCTTTGAAAATAAAGAAGCTGAATCCTTGACATACACCGATTGTATGATAAAATATTAAAGGAAAATTTATAAATTGGAAGTGCAAAATGAATCAAAAGAAACAATTATTAGTTAACACTATAATAATAGCAATAGGCAAGCTAAGCACACAAGTTGTGTCTTTCTTGCTTTTGCCTCTATATACATCAAAATTAAGCCCGGCAGAATATGGAACATATGACTTCTTGGTAACTCTATCAACATTTTTGTTGCCAATAATAACATTGCTTATGGAAGAGTCTATGTTTAGATTTTTGATCGATGCTAATGACTTAAAGAGTAAAAAAAGAGTTATAACGGCTACAATTGCATACACTTTAGTTGGAACTATTATATTTACTGCCATTGCTGGAATAGTTATGGGAGTAATGCATTACGAATATACATTTGTATTTATATTGTTTATAATTTCAAATATCTTATTGGGATTGAGCAATGCCTTGGCTAGAGGAACCGGAAAGATAAAATTATATTCTTTCTCAAACTTTATATTGGGAGCCTCTACAATCGTATTAAACATAATATTCATAGTAAGCTTAAAACTTGGCGTTAGTGGACTTTTATGGGCAAATACAGTCGCAAACAGTGCAACAGCAATAATAATTTTATTAAAATTACATTTACCACAGTTCGTAAGCAGAAAAGACTTTCATAAGTCTACTTTAAGAGAAATGCTTAGATATTCAGTACCACTTGTACCAAACAATTTATCTTGGATAATCATAAGCTTATCAGATAGACTTATGCTTACAGCAATGAGTGGTACAGAAGCAAATGGAATTTATTCTATTGCAAATAAATTTCCAAATATAATTTATACATGTTATGGATTTTTTTCTACTGCATGGAAAGAATCGGCTGCAAAAATATTAAAAGATGATAACAAAGTAAAATATTATAATAGCATTTATAAAGATATAAAATTCTTTTTAAAGGCAATCGTATTAGGACTAATCGCAATAATGCCATTCGTATTTTCGCTATTTGTAGACGAAAGCTATAACGATGCATATATGTACATTCCAATCCTTGTAATATCAATTTATTACACAAACATGTCAAACTTCTATGGGGGAATATTTACAGCATATAAAAATACTAAAATAATGGGCTCAACAACAGTTGCGGCAGCAATTATCAACATAGTAATAAACATAATATTCATACCAAAATTCGGAATATATGCAGCATCATTTTCAACATTAATTTCAAATTTGATTGTATTTTTATACAGAAGATACAAATTAAAAGAATACATAGTTTTAAAAGAAAAATTTAACTATGTGTTTTGGATATTGCTAGTAGCAACACTAATCACATATTACAAAAACAATCTAATTGCAAACATAATAATGTTTATAATAGTGCTTGCGTACTGTATATTTACAAATATGGGATTCTTAAAGAAAATAGCAGAACCAGTAATAAATAAATTTAAGAAATAAGGAATATATCTATAATAAGTGAACTTCTTTGGAAAAGAAAACACTTAGAAGGAGGACGCAAAAATATGGACAATGAAAGAATAATGGAAACATATGATGTACTGAAAATATTTATACCAAAAGAAGATATTTACTTAAATGAACCAATGAGCAAGCATACTACTTTTAAGATAGGTGGAAATGCAGATATATTCGTTAAGCTAAAGAGTGTGGAACAAATTGAAAAAATAATAGAAACAGCACGAAAAATAGGAGTGCCATTAAAATTTATAGGAAATGGTAGCAATATTTTAGTAAAAGACGAAGGAATTAGAGGAGTTGTGGCGAAGATATGTACTAGTACATATGATTTTATAGACGAAACTACATTAAGACTTGACAGTGGATTGTTAAATGCGAAAGTCGCAAGAATTCTATTAGATCATAGTCTTGCTGGTTTCGAATTTGCATCTGGAATTCCGGGAACACTTGGGGGAGCTGTGAAGATGAATGCTGGTGCTTATGGTAGTGAGATGAAAAACATAGTTGTAAGTACAAGGTACATAGATTTAGACAGTGACGAGATTGAAATAAAGGAAATTAACAATGCAGAGCATGAGTTTAGTTATAGACACAGTATATTTTCAAATAAAAATGCCGTAATAATAGATACAACTCTAAAGCTTCAAGCTGGAGATAAGGATGAAATAGAAGAAAAACTATGTCAAAATCTTGATAACAGAAGAGAAAAACAGCCAATAGATAAGCCAAGTGCAGGAAGTACTTTCAAAAGAGGAGAAGATTTTATAACTGCACAATTAATAGACGAGTGTGGATTAAAAGGCTACACAGTCGGAGGCGCACAGGTGTCGGAAAAACATGCAGGTTTTGTGGTGAACATCGGAAATGCAACTGCAAAAGACGTTATAGAACTTACAGAGTACGTGAAGAAAAAAGTTTATGATAAATTTAATAAGGAAATAGAATTAGAAATAGAAGTATTATAGTAAAAAGCTATACGAGTAAAAAAAGGAAGGTTAAAAATGAACGGTTTTTTTAAATGGTTTAAATCAGGAGCCAAAATAAAAAGATGGATTCTTTTAATGTTAATAGGAATGGTTCTTGTATGTTATGGAATTTCAAAAGTACTAGTAACAGATGTGATGGGATTTAGAGAACTTGCAAAAATAATATTTGTGTTTGTTTTGGGATTTACATTCACAATAGTTAGTATAATATGCATTCAGAAAAGAACATTAGAGATACTGGTAGAAGAATCTGATACAAGAGATCTAGATGATAAGAGCAAAGTTAAATCTTTAATATTCAACAGAAAAATATATAATCAAGGTCCAAAAGTTGTTGTAATTGGTGGTGGCTCTGGACTTAACACAGTGCTTAGAGGATTAAAAAACTACACAGACAATATAACAGCAATTGTTACAGTATCAGACTATGGAGAGCAGAGAAGTAAATCAAAACAAGATTTAGGAACACTTCCATTAGATGATGTAAAAGATAGTTATATTGCTTTAGCAGCAAATGAAAATGAGATGGGCTGTCTAATGAATTTAACATTTAAAAATCCTAAATTAGAAGGATTAAAGTTTGGAGACATATATCTAACAGCAATGAAGGAGGCTGTTGGAGACTTTTCTTCATCAGTAGAAGAAAGTTCAAAGATACTTAATATGACCGGAAAAGTTCTTCCAGTAACACTTGATCAAATTAAGATATGTGCTGAATTAGAAGATGGAACTGTGGTAGAATGTAAAGATAAAATTCCAGAAATGGTTAGTCAAAAAATAAGCAAAATCAGTAGAATTTACATATCTCCAACCAATATTAGAGTTGCACCAGGTGTTATAGAGGCAATAGAAGAGGCTGATGCAATAGTAATTGGACCTGGAAGCCTATATACAAATGTAATTCCAAATCTATTGGTACCGGGAGTATCGAAGACAATAAGAGAATCAAGTGCATTTAAGATTTACGTAAGTAATATAATGACAGAATATGGTCAAACTGATAGTTATACCCTATACGACCATATAAAGGCTATAATAGACCATGCTGGAAAAGGAATAATAGACTATTGTATTTATGATACAGGTGAGATAGTGCCAGAATACATAAGGCAGTATAATAAAGAAGGCTCAGAGCTTGTAGAACAAGATGTTTCTAAGGTAAAAGACGCAGGAATCAAGTTGATTCAAAGAAATATGTCCACAATCGAGAATGGAAGAATAAGACATAACTCTGATGCAATAGCAACAAGCATTATTCAATTAATTTGTGATGATTTGAAATTTAGAGACATGCAAAATGACACAAGATACATAATGCTGGATTCAAAAATAAAAGATACTAAAAAGAAGATGAAGAAGAACAAAAAGAAAACAAATAACCAAAAGGCAAATTCAAAACATCCAGAAAGCAAGTTCTTTGAAAAGTATAATGATAGAATACAGTCAATACAGGAAAGTTCAAAAAGAAAGGTACCTGCAAATAAAAAGCCTGCAGAGAAAAGAACAATAGAAGACGACAAAGCCTTAAAAAATAAAATGGAAGAGACATTAAAGAAAATGAAGGCATCCAACAAGAAAAAATAAAAAAAGAGGTAAACGGTAGATGAAGTATAGTGAAATTGATGAAAATGTAAAGAAAGCTTTAAAAAGAGATTGGATTATTACCAATGGAATAGGTGGATTTTGTAGTGAGAGTGAATTAGGGTGTAACACTAGAAAATATCATGGCTTACTAGTTGCACCACTTACGCCTCCTGCAAGAAGATTTTTAGTATTGTCTAAACTAGACGAAAGTGTAGAAATAGATGGGAATAAATACAACTTATTCACCAACATAGCAAATGAAACAATTTCAGAAGGTTATAAATACATTACTGAATTTAAAAAAGAATATATACCAATTTATACATATAAAGTTGAAAATGTAATTATAAAAAAATTTATCTGCATGGAATATGGCAAAAATACAGTTGTTGTATATTATAAGGTAAAAAATCAAAATTCAGATACAAGGCTGACTCTTGCACCTGTTATGAATTTTAGAGATTTTCATTCAATGAATCAAAATCATCAATTTGATGTAAAACAGATGCACAATAATAATAAAGTTAAGGTAGTAATAGATGGTAATTCAGCAACACCAATTTATATGAACTGCTCGGAAGGCAGGTATTTTAAACATATTGACGATACTTTTTATAATATGTTTTATCCAAGAGAAGAAGAAAGAGGATTTGAGGCTGAAGAAAACCATTGCGTTCCAGGAATTTATAATATCAATCTAGAACCTAACGAGGAAAAGGAAATTACCTTTGTCTGCTCTTTAGAAGAAAACATAGAAGAGATTGATGGATTAAATGCTATCAATAAAGAGCTTTTAAGAATGACAGGACTTATTTATGATACAGGAATTTTGCAGAATAGCAAAATGAATGACAAAAAACTTGATGTGCTTAAAACTTTAATACTTGCAACAGATAATTTTGTAGTAAATAGACCATCATTTGGATTACATACTATAATTGCAGGTTATCCATGGTTTCTAGATTGGGGAAGGGATTCATTAATATCGTTCGAAGGATTACTGCTACTTACAAAAAGGTATGATATTGCAAAAGAAGTATTATTAACAAATATAAGAGACATGAAATTTGGATTAGTTCCAAATGGATATTCTGGATATGATAATAGACCACTATATAATAGTGCAGATAGCTCGTTGTTGTTAATCGAGCAAGTATACAAATATTTGAAATATACAAATGATAACGAATTTGTTAGAGAAAAAATGTACCCAAGTCTCATAAAAATAATTGATGCATATTCAGATAGAATAGAAGTAGATGGAGATAATATATACCTAGATAAAGAAGATAATTTGTTATCTGCCGGAACAGAAAATACACAAATAACCTGGATGGATGTAAAAATAGATAATAAAGCAATCACCCCAAGAAATGGTAAAACAGTTGAATTAAATGCTTTATGGTATAATGCGTTAAAAATAATGGCGAGATTAGCCGAAAAGTATGAGGACAAACAATTATGCAAAAAATATTTGGAAATGGCAAATGCAACAAAAGAATCATTCGACAAAAAGTTCTATAATAAAGACAAAAAGTGCTTATTTGACGTATTAGGAGACGAAAAGATTAGACCAAATCAGTTATTTGCTTTGAGTCTATCACATCCTATTGTGGATTCTATAGAGATAGCAGAAAACGTGTTAAATGTTGTAGAGAGTAAGTTATTAAACGATTATGGATTAAAGACTCTATCATCAGATGACAAAGAGTACGTAGATGTTTATGAAGGAGCTCCTTACAAGAGAGATTCAAGTTATCATCAAGGAATAACTTGGCCATGGCTTCTAGGTTTATATTATGATGCGATAAAAAATACAATTAAAATTGAAAAAGATAATGGCAAAAGAGAAAAGCTAGAGAAAAAACTATTAAAATTAGTCGAGAAAACTAAAAATACATTTAAAACAGAAATGTTTGAAAGATCAAGTATTGGTACAATAAGTGAAATATATGATTCTAAAGAACCATATGAAGAAAGAGGAGCATTTGCACAGGCATGGAGTGTAGCAGAAATCTTCAGAATAGTCTCAAATAGATCATAAGAATATACTATGCGAGCAATATCAGAAATACATAATATAGAGTAAAATTTAGAAAAATTACTAAAAATATATCATAGGAGGCAAATAGTGGATATCACGGTATTAGAAAACAATTTGAAATCGGGAAAACTTAATAGTGTGTATTTATTATACGGAGAAGAACGTTTTTTATTGGATAATAGCGTAAAAAAAATAAAAAAACTATTTGGCGAAATGATTAATGGAATAAACTATATACAAATAGATAGCTCGAATGTATCGGAAATAGTAGCAGATATCGAGACTCCGGCATTCGGATATCCAAAGAAACTTATAATAGCAAAAGACACTGGGCTATTCCAAAAGGCAAAGAGAGGTAAAAGTACGGCTACTCAAGCCGAGACAAAAAGCAAAAAGGATGAGAACAAGCTAGAAAATAAACTTGCTGCTTATTTAGAAGAAAACATAGATCTAATAAACGATTCTGTAATATTGATATTTATAGAGAATGAAGCAGAAAAGAATAATCTATATAAGGAAATAGACAAGCTTGGTGGGGTATGCAATTTTGAAAGGCAAAAACCAGCTGAACTTGCAAGAAGAATAAAGCAAATATGTAATGCATATAAAGTAAATATTGATTCAGTAACACTAAATTACTTTATTGAAACATGTGGAACTTCATTACAAGATTTGATAAATGAAATAAGAAAGCAAATAGAATATGTTGGAGAGAATGGCACAATCACAAAGCAAAGTATAGATTTATTAGCAATAAAACAATTCGAAAGCATAATATTTGATTTAACGGATAGTCTTGGCAGAAAAAATATTGCAGAGGCACTTCAGGTACTAAAAAATTTACTATATGCAAAAGAGCCAATACAGAAAATATTCATAACATTGTATGGTCACTTTAAGAAATTATACATTACAAAAGTTGCAATTAACGAAAAATTAAATGTAGCAGAAAGCTTAAACTTAAAGCCAAATCAAACATTCTTAGTAAATAAGTACACGATGCAATCAAAATATTTTAAAGAAGCGGAATTAAGAAAATTATTACAAGAATTTATAGACCTAGATTACAAAGCAAAGAGTGGAGCAATAGACCTAAATGTGGGGCTAGAAGCGGTACTTTGCAGATATTGCTCATAAATATACAACATAAAGTAAAAAATAAAGAATATAAAATAAAAATAAAGAATATAAAATAAAAATATAAAATATAAAATGTAAAATGTAAAATAAAGATATTTAAATAAAAATATTCAAATAAAAACATTCAAATAAAAACATTCAAATGAGATATAAAAAAGATTAAACAAAAAACAGTTATTAGAAATAATAGCTGTTTTTTGTGTATAATTTCAGATTAAAAAGAGAAACTAAGAAAAAATACAATGCAAAAGTTAAGAGCATAAGATAAAATTTAAGAAAAATAGTAGAATATAGAATTTAAACAATCAAAGATTAAATAAGGGGAGATTTTAAATTGATAAATTTTAGAACCGATTTGGCATTAGAAAGAAATGAAGTATATAAAGAAAAAAATAAATTAAACGAAATTGATGGAGTATCTGTAAACAACGAAACAATAAACGAAGTAGAAATTTCGAGGATAAAAATATTAAACGAAGAAGGTGAAAAGATTCTTCAAAAACCAGCAGGAAATTATATCACGTTAGATGTAAAAAAATTAAAAATTGCAGACGAAGAAAGATTAAGCAAGATAGCAGAAACAGTAGCAGATGAATTAAGAAAAATAGTTGGAGAACATGTAAATGAAACAGAAGACATACTTGTAGTGGGACTCGGCAATTTATATGTAACGCCAGATGCATTAGGCCCAAAAGTAGTTCCAGAGATAGAAGTAACGAGGCACATTTTAGAATATATGCCAAGCATAATGCCAGAAGACACAAGGCCAGTATCAGCAATATCACCAGGAGTATTAGGAGTAACAGGAATAGAAACAATGGAAATACTAAAAGGCGTTGTACAAAACGTAAAGCCAAAGTTACTAATAGTAATAGATGCCCTAGCAACCAAAAGCATAGAAAGAATAAGCAGTAGTATACAAATTGCAGACACAGGAATAGTACCAGGTGCAGGAGTAGAAAATACAAGAAAAGAAATAAGTAAAAGAACACTAGGAATTCCAGTAATAGCAATAGGAATACCTACAGTAGTAGACTTAGCCACTATAACAAATGAATGCATAGACATATTTATAGAAAACTTGCAAGAAAAAGCAATGTCAAACGACTATCTAAACAAACTAAAAGAAAACGACAACTACGAAGAAATAAAAGAAGCACTAGTTCCAAAAGACTACAACATGATAGTAACACCGAAAGAAATAGACAAACTAATCGAAAACATGAGCAAAATTGTATCAAGTGCCATAAACATGGCCATGTAATACAATTTTGTACATTTTGTACATTTTGGGGACGGAGAAAAAAATGTACAAGATTCTTATGCAGCTTGGGAACTGTGCAGTTTGGTGCAGTTTGGGGACGGAGAAAAAATTGTACAAAATCTTATAACAAAAAATTTCGTCCAGAAAAAAGTATTCTGGACGAAAGTATAGTAAAGCAATATTTAAAATAAAGTTTTTGCCCAAGAAGGGATATCATCAATGGGAGAAGAAGCACTTCCAATTGGAAAAATTGAGAATTCCTTGCCGTTAAGGTAATTTAGATGCCCTGCTGGTGTTAAAAATTTAAATTTTATCTTAAAGCTACAAAGATTTTGTGTTTTGCATTTGAATCTTTTGTTTATCTCATTAGAGCCATATTTTCCGTCTCCTATAATTGGGTATCCAATGTGAGCAAGATGAGCACGAATTTGGTGGGTTCTTCCTGTATGAAGAATCACTTCTAAAACGCTCGTGTTATTTTGTCTGTCAGACGAGCGAACGAAGTATTCGGTAATTATTGTCTGGCATCCTTTTTTACATGAGTCGCTTATATATACTCGTGACTTCTTAGTATCTTTAAACAAAAAAGCATTCAAAGTCTGATGCTTTATTTTGGGAATGCCGTATACTTGGCAAATATAGTGCTTTTCTATTTCATGATTTTTGAACTTTTCAAAAAGGATGTCTTGAGAAGCCTTATTTTTTGCGAAAATCACTAGTCCAGTAGTATTTCTATCTAATCTGTGGCATGGCAATACTGGAAAACCGTATTTATTTGATAGCATAGCAGTAAGCGATTTTTCATCACCTGTTACCTCGACCTCTGCAGGTTTATTTACGATAATTATATTTGAGTCTTCGTAAACAGTGGAAATTGCAAGAGGAGCATACGCTTTTGCAACAGAAGAAAACAGTTCATCATCCTTTATAAATATTTTCACTTCGTCGCCTTCATGCAAGGTGACATTCTGATTCACCTTAACATCATTTACACGAATATCCTTTTTTCGCAAAGCTTTATAGATAGAATTTATGCTCAAATCAGGAAATTCCTTTAACAAAACAGTATTCAATTTTTTATTATCATTTTTCTTATCAATATTAATCGTTTTCATAGATAAAATTATATAGTAAATATCACGAAAAATCAATAGGTAAGAGGATTGGAACAAGACAATCTGCGTTGATTTACTCATTTTGCATCATGTTAAGCTTTCTTTCGTAGTCTTTCGAATCGGGATACGCCATGTAAACTTGAGAACTATTTTTTCTCAAAAATTCTATAATCTCATAAACATCAATCCAAATTTGATTATAGCCATCCTTTTGAACTTCATTAAAAATCAATTGAATACCAAAGTGTAAATGGGGGATGTTGATGTTATTTACATTTTCGTGACTGCTATAGCCAGTCATTCCTAAGTACCCAATAACATCACCTGCAGTTACAATTTGCCCTTCGGATAAATCCTTGGCATAAGGATGATCTTTTCTTAAGTGAGCGTAGTAATAGTATCTTTTTCCATCAAAACTGCGGATTCCAACTCGCCAACCACCATACTGATTCCAACCAAGTGACTCAACATAGCCAGATTCAACTGCAATAATAGGAGTTCCAATGCTTCCAAGCAAATCATTACCAAGATGGACTCTGCGGTACCCATAAGATCTAGCAGATCCAAAATCCTTATAATGACTGAAACTATAATTTTTGGCGATAGGCAAGAATGCTTTCAACCCATATTTTTTTACATATGTTTTATTTCCAAGATCATCCGATGTCTCAATTTCATATTCACCAATGTACTCGTGAAAAATTGCATCATAACTCTGAAAAAAATAATTGTACAATTTCATGTTCGAAGTTATATCAGCCATTTTTTCGCCAGAACGCAACTTTTCCAATAGTTTGTCGAGGTCCGATTGCTTAAACATTGCCAAATTTCCGCCATATTTACAGCCTAAATAAGCCATCAACTCGATCCAATTAAATTTGATTGATTCATCTTTTTCGTGAGAAGAGATGTCTACTTTTGCTAAAATACTCAGAACAGAAGAGGTTCCCTTAAAATCTACCCATTTAATATATGAATCACTCTTTAAGTTTTCTGCAAGCTCATCTGTTGAAATGTTAGAAATTTCATTTAGAAATTCTTCTCCTTCTAAATTTGAATTAATTATATTGTCTAAAGTATTAGTTTTAGAAATGTTGAGCATAAAATCATATCCATTGAAGGCAAAAAAAATTGTAATAGAAATTAATAAAAATACTATAGTCAAAATTAAAATTTTCTTTACTTTTATAGGTTTTATCAGCATGAAACGAACCTCCAATAATCATAATAATAAATATATTAAGAAAATTTAAGTTTTATTACAATTATTATAAAGCAAAAGGGCCCCGCTAAGCAGGGCCCCAGCTTGAATGCTGAGCTTTAATGAAGGGTTTGCAGAGCGGCATAAACGCCATCGTTAACCACGATGAAATTGCTACCACAGTTAGGGTCGTACTCCGGCATGTCCGAGGCGTCTCCACTGTACGTAACTAGGTACTTGCCATCAAGGCGATACTGAAACTGGAATGGGTTTAAAAAGTAGTCCCAGTTTCTCCAGACATCCTGAGTAAGTACATTGGTAACAGTTGTGGTGACGCCTGCAGATTCTGCAAGTGCGTGGAACTTGTTGCTGTAGCCAGCAGTGAATCCAAAAACGAACTTGTGGATTCCGCTTGGGAAATAGGTTTCCAAAACCTTCAAATTGAATTCGGGGTCGTAGTAGCTTCCATAGATAATGTTCGAAAGCTTGCGATACCGTTCTTCGAAGATTTCATACCTGTCCTGAGGGTATATACTCATAAGTTTGTTCGTAACGAACTCGTTAACCTGGAATCTAATCCAAAGGTCAAGTTTAATGTCGTTAAGAGTCTGCTCATGAGCAACGTCCTGGGGAAGAAGGTCAAGGCTTGCCTTGGTCTCTCCTAGCATGTAGCCAATCTGGTAACCAAGAGCATCATTGTTGTGTTCTGAGATGAACTCAGAAGATTTCAACTTGGTACGTGACAATTCACTGATTGCATCACGAACATTATACGTTGGATGCGTTATCTGTGTCGTGCCAGACCGTTTGTCCTCTTTCATAAAAACTCTCCTTTATAAAAAAATATTTAGAATTAGCATTCAATTCGAACAATCTAAATAAAGACTGCTCAAAGTGCACAAATTCTAAATATACTATACCATAAAAAGGTAAAAAATTCAATTAACAAAGACCTGGAGCGGGTAGCGAGAATCGAACTCGCGCAATCAGGTCGGAAGCATGATATTCTAGCCACTAAATTATACCCGCAAATATGTTTATATTATAATAAAAATAGACAAGAAATACAATAGAAAAATTAAAATTTTGTAAATGTGTAATTACTTATTAAAAGCAAAAAGGCCAACTGAAATAGCTGACCTCCTTGCCCACAAGCTAGGTATTTGCCTGTCCTGTGAATGACAATACTAAGTTGCGATTACCGCCACTTGCGGATAGATTCCCACTTTTTGCGGTACTCCTCATGCATAATCTTTTCGCCGCTAGAGAGAGGCACACGCATGCATTTCTCGTGGTATCCAGCGTCACGGAGATACTGGACAACTTTGTAGCCTCTGGTTACGTACGTATGACCATCACGGTATACGAACACTATAACGCCGTTGCTCATGTAATAGGTACCAAGGTTTTCCTTGGTAAAGCCATCCATGCGGAAATTAACCAGCACGGGGTATGTGATACTTTCGTAACAAGTATACTTTACCCGAAGCCCTTCCATCGGAATCATGAGACTTTTTCTCATAACGACGGGACTCAAGGCTCCGATATGGTGTTCGTTGCAGAACTTTTCACATTCTGCCGAGAAGTTTTCTTCAGGAGTTTTTTTAGCCTTTTCCTGAAGATATTTCCAACGTTTTGCTTCACGCTTCGGACAATCCGAGGCAGAGAAGGGAACATAGAAATTAGCCTCTTTGAACGAATTTTCCACGAGAGTAGCAATAGCCCGAGTTGTGTACGGAGCTACATAGTACTTGCTTTGGTGGATAAAACCTATAACCGTTGAGTTACTTACTGCGTAACAGCCGTTGAATTTTTGTACAAAGAAATCCACGCTGAGTGTTACCTCATGCTTGGTGTCCTGGAAAACTGCTATCATTCCATGTGTGACACGGAATGAATCGTGGATGAGATCGCCCAATGAATAAGTATTTGTCATTGTTTGTTACTCCTTTTAACAAAAAGTTTATAGGGTGTATTTAATTATGCACCGAAGCACATAATTAATAAACGGACTATGACAATTTTACCATATTTACATAAAATAGTCAAACCAAAGGTGGCGAAAATAGAGTACAATTTTTCTCTTTCCACACAATATACTTAAGGTGGCGAAAATAGAGTACGTTTTTTCCTCCGTCCCCAAAATGCAAAAATGCACTGTACATTTTTTCCTCCGTCCCCAAAATGAAGTCCCCAAAATGAACGAACGAAATGAACGAGATGAACGAAATGTACGAAATACAAAATGGTACTTGATTTTTAATGATAAAAATGATAAGATATCCGTAAGTTAAAAGGGAGTAGCTTGAAAACTACTAGTCAACATCACGGCGTTTCGCATGGCTAGTAACCACAAGTGGGTAAGCAAGACTTTTAAAGAAATTTACAATGTTTTAGGGCAAATTTCTTTTAGAGTCTTGTTTTTTGTACATAATAAGTAAAAAAAAGATTGAATCAGCTAAGTAAAAAAGATTGAATCAACATATGAAATTATTGCCCTTGGAAAGGATGAGATTATGGAAAAAGAAAATTGGTTTAACAAATCGGTTGAAGAAACTACCAAAAAGCTTAACACGAATAATACGTTAGGCTTGACTGCAGAAGAGGTGGAAAAGAGAAAACAAAAATATGGATTAAATGAGCTGGAAAAAGGCAAGAAAACGCCATTAATTGTCAAGTTTTTAGAGCAATTTAAAGATTTTATGATAATTGTTTTAATTATTGCAGCCGTTGTTTCAGGTATTGTAGGGCACATTAATGGAGAAGGCATAACAGATTCAATAATCATAATGGTTGTTGTAATTGTTAATGCAATAATCGGTGTGGCTCAAGAAGATAAAGCGGAAAAATCACTCGAGGCACTTAAAAAATTAAGTAGTTATTCTGCCAAAGTAATAAGAAATGGGAAAATAACAGTTGTGCCATCAAAGGAATTGGTTCCAGGAGATGTAGTTGTACTAGAAACAGGCGATTATGTTCCAGCTGATATGAGAATAACAGAAGCTGTAAATTTAAGGGCTCAAGAGACATCATTAACTGGAGAATCTGTACCAGTTGATAAATATGTAACTACAATAAGTAGCGAAGATGTTGGAATTGGAGATAGAACCAACATGGTATTTTCTTCTAGCTTGATTACGTACGGTAGAGGTCAAGGAATTGTTGTTGAAACTGGAATGAATACAGAAGTTGGAAAGATTGCTGGAATTTTAAATAATACAGAAAAATCTGACACACCTTTACAACGCAGATTAAACAAGTTAGGAAAGACTCTTGGAATTGCTTCGCTTGCAATTTGTGTGGTAATTTTTATTATTGGATTGTTACAAGGAAAAGAACCACTAGATATGTTTATGACGGCTGTAAGCTTAGCTGTTGCAGTAATTCCAGAAGGACTTGCAGCAATTTCTACAATAGTTTTAGCAATTGGTGTTCAAAGAATGGTAAAGAAAAATGCAATAGTAAAGAAATTACCAGCTGTTGAAACGCTTGGAAGTGCTACTGTTATATGTTCTGATAAAACAGGAACTCTTACACAAAATAAGATGACTGTACAAAAATTATTTTATAATAACAGAATAATAGACATCGATAAAGTAGATACTAATAAAGAAAATGAAGAGCTTGGAAGACTTGTTTATATTTCGATGCTATGTAATGATACAAAAATAGGAGAAAACAAGCAATTAACAGGAGACCCAACAGAGACAGCTCTTATTGATATGGGATTTAAATTGGATTTTACTCCAGCTGTGTTTGATCAAATGCCAAGAGTTGAAGAAGTTCCATTTGATTCAGACAGAAAATTGATGACAACGGTTCATAAAGTAAATGACAATCAATACATGGTTTACACAAAAGGCGGAGTTGATGAATTACTAGCAAGATGTAGCAAATATCAAATTAATAATGAGGTTAAAGAAAATCTTGAAGAATACAAGAAAACAATAGAAGATTTCAACGACCAAATGGCTGAAAATGCTTTAAGAGTTCTTGCAATGGCGTATAAACAAATAGACCACATGCCATCAAAAGAAGAAATGGAAACAGTCGAGAAAGACCTAATTTATATAGGTATGGTAGGAATGATTGATCCTCCAAGAGA
Source organism: uncultured Clostridia bacterium (assembly GCA_934119935.1). Classification (GTDB taxonomy): domain Bacteria; phylum Bacillota; class Clostridia; order TANB77; family CAG-508; genus CAG-245. Next base: position 358,205 of record CAKOSX010000001.1, read on the forward strand.
AGAAGCAAAGGTCGCTGTTGCAAAGTGTAAATCGGCAGGAATAAAAACAGTAATGATAACAGGAGACCATAAGGTGACTGCTGTTGCAATAGCAAAAGAACTTGGAATTTTAGAAGACGGCGAAGATGCTATAACAGGAAGCCAACTTGAAGCAATGTCGCAAGAAGAATTAATTCAAAGAGTAGAAAATATAAGAGTGTATGCGAGAGTTTCTCCAGAACATAAAGTGCGTATAGTAAAGGCATGGCAGGCACATGGAGAAATAGTTGCGATGACTGGGGACGGAGTAAATGATGCACCAGCCCTAAAAACAGCAGATATAGGTTGTGCAATGGGAATTGTAGGAACAGATGTTGCTAAAGAAGCAGCAGACGTAATTTTAACAGATGACAACTTTGCAACAGTTGTTTCAGCAGTTGAAGAAGGCAGACGTATTTATGACAACATAATAAAGGCAATACAGTTCTTATTATCTAGCAACGTCGGAGAGGTAATAGTATTGTTCTTAGCAATCTTACTAACACCATTCTTAGCAACAAAATTTGGAATTCCAATTGGATTAATAGAACCATTACTACCAATACACATATTATGGATAAACTTAGTAACGGATTCATTACCAGCTTTAGCACTTGCATTTGACCCAGCAAACAAAGATGTAATGAAGAGAAAACCAGTAAAAGCAAATTCTGGAATATTCACAAAAGGTATGACATGGCGCATAATCTACCAAGGAATAATGATAGGACTTTTATCACTTGCTGCATTCGTAATTGGAATTTCTACTCCAAATCCACCAGTAATAGAAGGACTAACACCAGAACAAGTAAGAGTTGAAATTGGTCAGACAATGACATTTATTGTTCTAGCATTTTCTGAATTGATTCATGTATTTAATATAAGAAACAACAAAGAGTCAATATTCAAAACAGGAATAGGTGGAAACAAGCAATTATTCTGGGCTATTGGAGCATCTGCAATGCTTATGCTAGTAATACTTGCAATTCCAGCTTTAAGAACAATATTCAGTATTCCGGTACTTCCAATGGATAGAATAGTTGAAACAATAGCATTAGTAATTGCACCAGTTGTAATAGTCGAAATATTCAAATTACTAAAAATAAATACTTCTAAGGATGAATAAATTAATCAATTAATTAAGCAATTAAGCAATAATTTATATTTTTTAAAACGAGACTGGAAGTGCGCCTTTTGAGGGGTCCGTTAGGAGCCCCGACCAAGCACGACATGTTGAGGCTTTATAAAAATATAAATTATTGCTATTTGGTTTTAACCTATTAGAAAAGTATGACGGATTCCTTAGTAAATTATTGCATACAAAATTTATAATAAAAATTGTAGAATATTGTAAATAAAAGTTGCATATGATAGAATAAGAAAAAAATAAGAGGTAGAAAATGTACGATTTAATTATTAGAAGAGGATTGAATAAGAAAAAGGTGACAGTTTGCATTATTTTATTAATTCTTCTTGTTACTTTAGCAACCATTTCTGGAATAAGGCTTGCAGAACATCATGAGGTCAAAAAGCAAGCTAAATTATATGAAGAGCAACAGGCTCAAATAAGAAGAGAAGAAGAGGAAAAACAGAGACAAGAAGAACTTGCAAAGCAAGCAGAAATTAATAAGAGAATAGAACAAACTAGCAGAGCTTTCACAGACGAAGAAAAAGATAGAATAAAGCATATTTATCGTTCTACTGGTGAAAAAAGAGTATTTTTAACATTTGATGATGGTCCATCTGAGACGGTAACACCACTAATCTTAGACTTGCTAAAAAAGGAAAATGTTAAGGCAACTTTTTTTACGCTAGGAACGAATGTAAACAACTATCCAGATTTAGTGAAAAGAGAATTTGATGAAGGACACTATGTAGCAAATCACGGATATTCACACAAATATTCCACAGTATATGCATCACCAGAGGCTACATTAAACGAATATAATTATACAGAAGATGCAATAAGAAAAGCATTAGGAAATAATTCATATATGTCAAAATTGTTTAGATTCCCAGGTGGTTCGAATGGCGGATATTATGATGAGGCAAAGCAAAATTCCAAAGCATTACTTCATGAAAATGGAATTATGCATTTAGACTGGAATAGCTTGAGTTCAGACGCAGCAGGTGCAAAGACTAAAGAAGCCTTATTGCAAAACGTAAAAGATACTATGGGAGAAAAAGACAGTGTTGTAATATTGATGCATGATTCAAGTGATAAAATACTGACATATGAAATGCTATCAGATTTGATATCGTATTTAAGAGAAAAAGGCTACAAATTTGAAAACATATATGATTTATTGGACTAGATAATGCGAGGAAGGAATACTTTTTATGTATGATGTTATAATAATAGGAGGAGGTCCTGCTGGAATTACAGCCGGAATATATATTAAAAGAGCAGGTTTTAAAGTATTAATAATTTCTAAGGGAGAAGGAGCTCTGATTAGAACCGAGAAAATAGAAAATTATTATGGATTCGAAACTCCTATTTCAGGAAAAGAATTGATAGAAAAAGGCGAGAAACAAGCTAGAAATCTAGGAATAGAATTAATAAAAAAAGAAGTAATTGGTGTAAAATATACTGAAAGTGGATTTTCGGTAACGGTTGCAAATCAAGCTAAAGACGAAAAGTACATTACAAAAACAGTAGTAATCGCAACAGGAGTAAATAGAAACAAGCCAAACATGAAAGGACTGCAAGAATTTGATGGAAAAGGTGTAAGTTATTGTGCAGTATGTGACGCACCATTTTATAAAAATAAAGATGTTGCAGTATTGGGAGAAGGAGAATATGCAATTGGAGAAATTGAAGAGTTACAACCTATTGCAAAGTCTGTAACAATGCTTACAAATGGTAAAGAACCAATAGAGAATAGAAGTGATGATGTACAGATAAACGAAAAAAAGATACGTGAATTTAGAGGCACAAATAAAATAGAAGAAATAGAATTTGAAGATGACTCATCACAGAAAATAGATGGTGTATTTATTGCGCAAGGAACAGCAGGAAGTATAGAATTTGCAAAAAAAATAGGTGCGAAAATTGAAAACAACAATATTGTGGTAAATGATGAAATGCAAACAAGCATAGAAAACATATATGCATGTGGAGATTGCACAGGGGGAATACTTCAAATATCAAAAGCTGTGTATGAAGGCACAAAAGCAGGATTAGCAATAATTAATAAATTGAGAAGAAAGGAAAATTAGATATGAGTGAAGTAAATTTAACAAGTAAAAACTATAGTGAAGAAGTAGAAAAAACTACTATTCCAGTACTTATAGACTTTTGGGCTACTTGGTGCGGACCATGTAGAGCGATGATGCCGGTAGTAGCAAAAATTGCAGACGAAAATGAAGGAAAGATAAAAGTATGCAAAGTAAATGTAGATGAAGAGCCAGATTTAGCAGAAAAATTTGGAGTAATGAGCATACCAACATTTGTTGCAATAAAAAATGGTGAAGTACTTGGAACAAGCATAGGAGTACAAGACAAAGAAGAAATATTGAAAATGTTTGATAAATAAAAATATAAAAATTAGATTTCAATGTGAGATCTAATTGTTTTTACAAATAAAGTATACATAAAATAAAAGAGCTAAAAACGTTGAAATATATGGAAAAATGTAGTATAATTAAATAGATGGTACTTTTTTATGCCGTCCGAGATTTCGGGAGGCATGAGCCTCCGAAGTTTCGATATATTGAATATTAGGAGGCAATAAGTATGAAAAACATTGAAAGAAGACGGATGAATATGGTGAAAACAAGCACCGGAGAAAGGGGAAGCCTGTGGCTTGAAAAACTAGCCATTCCTGAAACGGTAAAAGTTACTGTGAACGGTGAAAAAGTTGTTCCGGCAGGTTTCGATATTTACGGTCAGCCTTTTTTTACCAAAGAGCAGTGCAAGATGTTCGAGTTTAAGGAAGAAGAACTCAGAAGAGAAAAGAACGATAACAACTTTGAATTGAAAGCAGAGGTCACGTACGAAGAAAGAATGTTTGACGTACCGAGAACCAACTTTGATTCGGTTAATGGCATTCAGGAATCTCTCCAGAGTTTGGATACCTTAAGTAAGATGATCAAAAACCGGAAGATCTACCACAAAGCATATCCGAAGATTATGCTGAACGAGTTCGTTTTGTTCGGTTATATAAAACTCGAATGTGCTGGTGGAGTATCTTTTACAACAGACAGGACTCAATTCACTGCGGATATTGAGATATTTCAATATTTCAAGAACCGCAACGAGCAGACCTGTATGTTTGGTCAGTCTGCTTACACCATTCCGGCACCCCATTCGGTTTGCCCGTGCTGTGGACAAACTATCACAATTCATGATGTGAAAAACAACCCTTGTGTGAAGGTGCATGGTAAAGTATATCATGAAAGGTGCTGGCAGGAGTTCAGGAAGCTTTCTGAAATCGATTTTTTCACCAGCGTGATAAGTGGTACCTATTCCTTTACGGAATATAAGTTTGATTTCAGGGAGAAGGAAGGAAAGGAGCCTTATTATTCCGAGGCGGTGTTCCACACTGTCGACGGAGACATAAAAATCAGTCGGTATGGTGAATTCACGGAGGTCGAATGGCTGGACAACTACAAGCCTTTTGACCTGCGTCGAGTCATGAGAGAGCTGAATAAGGGTATTGCCACTGATGGAGAAAGAAAGGTGTTCTTCATCGAGGATTGCTGGAACAATGCACATGCGTGCATTTATAAAGCAAGAAAGGCGACCACACACACTGCATAAAATCTGACAACCAATTCAATGTTACCCCCGCCCGGGACTCGTTCCTGGGTGGGGGCTTTTTAATAAAATATAGAATATATTTATTAAGGACAACAAAAAAAGTACTAATTATAATTAGTATCTTACTTTGGTGCGGATGAAGGGACTTGACGAGCCACGTCGGGAAAACCGTCCACCGGACGCTTTTCTAATCCTCCTTTTCAAGTCCACAAAAATTCTCAAAGGTAACAAAAAAAGATACCAATTATAAATTAGTATCTCATTCTGGTGCGGATGAAGGGACTTGAACCCCCACGTCGTTGACACTGGTTCCTAAGACCAGCGCGTCTGCCAATTCCGCCACATCCGCATATGTTATTTTTAACACTTAATTATAATAGCACAATAATGTTTTGATTGTCAAGTATAAAATTAAAAAAATATAAAATTTTATAACAAAATTTTAAAAGGCTTTTAAAGAGTAAAGTTTTATGATATACTTTATATGAAATTTTTTTGTAAAACACGAAAGGGATTAATCAGTATGAAAGAGAAAACATTTAAAGACTTAGGTTTGGATGATGGAGATAAATATTTAGAACAAATGGCAGGGGTACTAGATTTAGCAGGATTAGAAGATATTTTAAACGAAAAAGATGATGAAGAAAAATTAGAAAAGAAAATGAAAGATATAAAGGATAAAATATAAGGATATGGGGGTTATAGGTAAAACCGTAAAAAACCTAAATATATTGTGCAAGGTAAAAAGATGAATCAAATTCCAGAAAAAAAGAGTAAAAAGTACATAGTAGATATTCCAGTAAAAAAGAATGAAAAATATATAGTAGATATAATTGATAATGGTTTTGGAGGAGAAGGGATTGCTAAAGTTGATGGTTTCACAATTTTTGTTCCGAATGCTTTAAAAGGCGAAAAATGTGAAGTACTAATTGTAAAAGTTTTATCATCACAAGCGTACGGAAAAGTAATCAAGATTCTAGAAACATCAGAAGATAGAGTGGAACCAGATTGTGCCACTTATCAAAGATGTGGTGGATGTGATTTAAGACACATGACATATGATGCAACTTTAAACTTAAAAAGAAATACAGTGCAAGGCCTAATAAATAAGAGTTTACAAAATAAAATTGAAGCAGAGAAAACAATGGGAATGGAAAATCCGTATAACTATAGAAATAAAGCACAATTTCCAGTTGGAGTTGATAAAGAAGGAAATCCAACAGTTGGTGTATTTGCACAAAGAAGTCATACAATAATACCAATTCAAAACTGTAAAATTCAAACTGAGATATCGCAAGAAATTGCCAGAAGAATAATAGAATTTATCAAAGAAAATAAAATATCAATATATGATGAAGAAATGCAAAGCGGAGCAATAAGACATATAGTGATAAAAGTTGGAAAATACACGAATCAAATAATGTGTATATTAGTTGTAAACGAAGAAATTGGCAAAGTAAATGAAAACAAGTTAGTAGAAATGTTATGTACTAAATATAAAAATATAAAAACAATAGTAAAAAACATAAACAATAAAAATACAAATGTTATACTAGGAAAACAAAATGTAAACCTATATGGTAACGGCTACATAGAGGATAAACTAGGAGAATACACTTTCAAAATATCTCCGATGTCATTCTATCAAGTAAATCCTATACAAGCAGAGGTACTTTATAACACTGCGATAGAAGCAGCAAATTTGAGCAAAGAAGACACATTATTCGACCTATATTGTGGAATTGGAACGATAGGAATATTTGCATCAAAATATGTAAAACAGGTCTATGGTATTGAGATTGTTGAGCAAGCGATTGAAGATGCAAAAGAAAATGCAAAAATAAATAAAGTGGAAAATGCAGAATTTATATGTGGAGATGTAGAATTCGCATTTGATGAATTAATAAATAAGAAAAAAATAATTCCAACGGCAATAATAGTAGATCCACCAAGAAAAGGACTGGACGAAAAAACAATACAAAACATATTAAAAATAAAACCAGAAAAATTAGTGTACATAAGTTGTAACCCAGCAACTATGGTAAGAGATATTTCAAAAATGGAAGAAGTGTATACTGCAGAAAAAATACAGCCAGTTGATATGTTCCCATATACAAGCAGTGTGGAATGCGTAACAGTATTAAAGATTAAATAAAAGGGGAAAAATAAAAAATGGATATTTACTAGCAAGTGTGCCAAGTTTTTCAGAATTTATAATATAAAACATAAGGAGAAAATTACATGGACATACCATTGTATACAACTAAACAATTGAAGAAAAAGGAGCATGACTTTTGTCTATGTATTCCAATATATAATGAAGGAAGAAAAATAACAAGTGAATTACAGAAGGCTAATAGCTTTGGTGTAACTAATGTAGTAGATATTGTACTGTTAGATGGTGGCTCTACGGACGGCACAACAGATATTGAATTTCTACAAACTAACAATGTAAACACATTAATAGAGATGGAAGAAAAAGGATTATATAGACAATCAGAGGCGCTAAAAGCTGGATTCGATTTTGCAATTAAAAGAAATTATGCAGGCGTAGTAACAATAGATGGAAACAACAAAGATGGAATAAATAAAGTAATAGACTTTGTAGAAAAGCTAAAAGAAGGCTATGACTATATTCAAGGTTCCAGGTTTATTGAAGGAGGAACAGAAAGAAATACTCCTCCAATAAGATTGTTTGCCATCAAGTGTATTCATGCGCCCATAATTTCTTTTATTTGTAAAAAGAAGTACACAGATACAACTAACTTATTTAGAGGATATTCGATGAAATATTTGCAAGATAATAGAGTGCAACCGTTTAGAAAAGTATTCAAATCGTACGAGTTATCTACTTATTTGTCGACCAGAGCCGATCAACTTGGAATGAAAACATGCGAAATACCAGTCGATAGGGAATATCCCTATACTAAAAAGTATCCTACAAAGGTTGGAAAAGTAAAGGGAAATGCACTTATAATAAAATCGCTTATAGAGGATTTGTTTGGAAAATATAATATTAATGGGGAAAAATGATGAAGAATTATAAAGAAACGTTTATGAGAGAAACTTATAAAGATTGCTGGATGTACTATAAGCAAACATTAGAAAAAAATTACGAAAATGTGTGGGATTGGGTGGTTGTAACAGCTTCAAACGATGAGCAAGCCGAATTTTATGAGTCTGAAATAAGTAGCAGAAAAAATGCTGGATTACTGCCACAAAAAACGAAATTTATAGTAGTTGCAGACATCAAAGGGAAGAGAATTGGTTCTGGTGGTGCAACTTTAAATGTTATAAAGAGAATCAAGGAAGAACAAGAAAAGATTGATAATCTAAAAATTTTGGTTTTGCATTCTGGAGGGGATAGCAAAAGAATTCCACAGTATTCTGCGTCAGGCAAGCTGTTTGCTCCAATCCAGAGAACATTGCCAGATGGAAGAAGTTCCACCATTTTTGATGAGATATTGATATCGTATTCTGCTATTCCTAGTAGAATGCAGGCTGGAATGCTAATATTATCTGGTGATGTCCTGTTTTTGTTTAGTTGTTTTCAGGTGAATTTGCAATATGTTGATAGTGCAGCAATTTCTACGAAAGCAACAATTGCAGAAGGAATTTGTCATGGCGTTTTTGTAACAGACAAAGACAATTACGTAAAAAAATTTTTGCATAAACAGCCAGAACAGGTATTAGAGAATCAGAATGCTATAGACAAAAATGGATTTGTTGATATAGATACAGGAGCTGTATATTTTAATTCTAAGATTGTTGAGGAGTTGTATAATCTAATTTCGGAAAACGGTGAAACGAATAATGACAAATTTAATGAATTCGCAAATGAGAATGTTAGAATAAGTTTGTATAATGATTTTGTATATGTATTATCTAAAGAGGCAACCCTCGAATCTTATTTAAAAGAAAAGCCAGAAGGTAGATTTTCAAAAGAATTAATTGAATGCAGAAAAAAGATATGGGGTAGGTTGGGCAAATATACTATGAAAGTTATAAAAACATATCCATCAAAATTTATTCATCTTGGAACAAATGCTGAACTTCTTAAATTTTTAAATTCAGAAAAAGAGATATTTAATGACTGGAATTTAGAAAGAAATGTGTTGTGTAACATAAAAGGCAAAAGCTTCACAACAAATACTTCATACATAGATGAGAACACAATTGTTGGAGATGGATGTTATATAGAACATAGTAGAATAATGAACTGCAAAATAGGTAAGAACTCCATAATTTCAAATACCGAGCTGGAAAATGTGGTTGTGCCAAGCAATGTATGCATCAACACATTAAAGCAGAAAGATGGTAAGTATGTTACAAGAATATGGGGAATAGAAGATAATGCCAAGAAGAACATTAAAGAATCAACACTGTTTGGTAATTCTATTAAAGAGAAATTCCTTAATATTGACAACAATCAAAATATGGAACTATGGAATGCAAAACTCTATGTTCCATGTGATACTCGTAAGGATAGTGTATTTTATGCACTGCTATTGTACAATATTTGTAATGGAAAAACGTCAAAAACAGATGAAGAAAAATATCTTTGCAGACCAAGAGTAAGTCTAAGTGAAAGCTTTGAAAACTGTGATATAAATTACTTAGTTCAACAACATAAATTATTAGAAGTAGAAATAAGAAGCCTGCAGTTTATAAAAAAGATAATGGATAAACAACCACTAAAAAAGAATATAGATATATTGCTAAATAGTCCTGATGTAAATTTGCAAATAGAAAATTTGCAAACAAAGGCCATTGAAGAAGAACCGTATGTTAGGCTAAGAATATATATGGGACTGGAATTAATTAATAAAACAATAAAGAAGTATCAGTGTGGATATTTTGAAAATATGTGTTATGACGAAATCGAAAACATGATAAGTCAACATGATAGTGCATGGATTAGCAACAAGCACCGAAAAGAAAGCACGGTAGAAATGCCAATAAGAGTCAACTTTGGAGGAGGATGGTCAGACACACCCCCATATTGTAACGAAAATGGAGGAAGTGTGTTAAATGCCGCATTTTTGCTAAACGGTAAATTTCCTATAAGATGCAGTGTAAAAGAAATAAAAGATAGTAAAATAATACTAAGAAGTATAGACTTAAATATCGAAAAAGAATTTACAAAGATAGAGCAGCTAAAAGATTGCGGCAACATAAACGATGAATTTATATTGCTAAAATCGGCACTTGTAATTAGCGGAGTAATTCGAGAGAGTGACAAAAATATAGAAGACGTCATACAAAGAATCGGTTGTGGAATATGTTTAGAGACAGATGTGACACAGGTACCTAAGGGCTCTGGATTAGGAACGAGCAGTATACTTGCCGGTGCATGCATTAAAGCAATATATCAATTCTTTAATGTTGAAATATCGGATGAAGAAATATGTTACAAAGTGCTAGAACAAGAACAGCTGATGGAAACTTGCGGTGGATGGCAGGATCAAATTGGCGGAATATTGCCGGGGGTAAAATATACTTGCACAGAAGCGGGAAATAAACAAAAATTTAACATAGAAAGCCTACAATTATCAGAAAAAATAATTAAACAAATTAATGAAAGAATGGTGCTAATTTATACTGGACAACAGAGAATAGCAAAAAATCTACTGCGAGAAATTATGAACGACTACATAATAAACAATGAAAACACTTGCAAAACAATAAGCAAAATAAAAATGATGGCAGGCAAAATGAAGAAAAGCTTAGAAGAAAACAACTTACAAGAATTTTGCAAATTACTTAATGAACATTGGAAACTATCAAAAAAATTAGATGCAGGATGCACGAACACATGCATAGACCAAATTTTAAATGCATGTGATGACTTAATAGATGGCAGGATGATTTGTGGAGCCGGTGGCGGAGGCTTTCTTCAAGTAGTGACGAAGCAAAATGTAAAGAAGGAAGAAATAGCAAATAGAATTAGCCAAGTATTTCAAGAGAGTGGAGTACAAGTTTACAATGTAGAAATATGGAAAAATAGATAAAACATTAGAACATTATGTTAGAAAAATAACAAAATGGTTGGTAAAAAATATGTTGAAAAAAGCTAAAAAATTGACAACTTTGTTGCATGGAAAATTTATTAATGGTATACTTTAGGCAAAGTAAAAACTTAGGAGGAAAGAGGAATGAATAAGAAAATAAAAGAGGCTGAAAACCTTATGGCTGTACACACACACACACACACACGGACATTTTAAAGAAAAGGGAATAACATTAATTGCATTAGTAATCACAATTGTTGTTCTACTAATTCTAGCAGGAATAAGTTTGAACTTAGTACTTGGTGAGAACGGCATTGTTACGAAGGCGAAAGATGCAAGAGAACAAACAATAATAGGGCATGAAAAAGAGCAAATAAACTTAGCATATTCAGCATGTAAAACAAGAGAAAACTTTGATGATTTAGTTACAGCAAGTGAACTCGAAACAGAAATGAAAAAGTCAAATGAAAATGTATCTGTAGCAGCAGACGGAGACAATCTTGTTATTACGTTTGAAGAGACGAAGCACCAATACAACATTGGACAAGATGGAAGTTTTAAAGAAAATACTAATCAAAATATTGATTGGAGCACATTAGAGCCAGGGTTATACAAGACGGGAACATCAGAGATGATAAAATCTTGGCAAGAATTGATTGATGATGGAGACATAACAGTAGAAGGAACAAAGCTTAATGAAATTAAGACGATTTTTAGTTATGGCCAAGATGTAACTATGCCTCTGGCAGGAGATTTGATTATATCAAATGATATGACAGAAATTGGTAGCCTTACAGGAGGAAAAGCAGCTTGCTATGTTGGAAAATCAGGCATTACAGGCGTATATGTTCCATCAAGTGTAAAAAAGTTGACAAGTAGTAGTCAGTATGGCTATGGTGGCTTTTTTGCTATGTTTGATATGAAGAAAATTGTTATTGAAGAAGGGCTGGAAGAAATAGGAGATTATTCGTTTGCTAGTTGTTACAATCTTATAGAGGTAGAATTACCAGATAGTGTTACAACAGTTGGTGACTATGCTTTCGCATGGAGCAGTAATATAGTGAATGTAAAAATACCGGATAATGTTATACTTGGCAAAGCATGCTTTATAAGTAATAGATTAACCCAAATTCCTCAAAACATAACATCGATTGGTGAAACTATGTTTGCTAACTGTGAAGAATTGAAGGTGGTCAATATTCCAAATGGTATTACATCAATTGGAGCTAGAGCTTTTTCCGGTTGTGGTAATATAACGAGTATTAATATTCCAAGTAGTGTAAAAGTAATAGGAGAAGGAGCCTTTTTATACTGTGGTAATATAACGAACATTAATATTCCAGCTAGTGTAAAAGTAATAGGAAGAGAAGCTTTTTCCCGTTGTGGTAATATAACGAGTATTAATATCCCAAATAGTGTAAAGAAAATAGGAGCTGAGGCTTTCAAGGATTGTGTGAACCTATCTGACATAAATGGATTTGACAATGCAATTTCAGTTGGTCTAAGGTCTCTAGATGGAACAAAGTGGTATAATAGTCAACCAGATGGAGAGGTATATATAGGAAAGACATTGTATAATTATAAAGGAACAATGTCAGCCGATACTAGATTAAAAATAAAAGATGGGACAGAAAATATTGCTGATAGAGCTTTTGAAGACTGTACAGGGCTAATTGAAGTGACACTACCATCTAGTGTAAAGAATGTAGGAGAATATTGTTTTTATAATTGCAAAAATTTATCTGATGTAAATGTAAATGAAAGCATTGAGAGAATTGGATGGTGTGCTTTCAGCGGAACAAAATGGCAAGATAGTCAAAATGATGGGTATATATACATAGGAAATGTACTTTATTATTATAAAGGTAGTGAAAGACCAAAAGAAGTACAGGTCAAGGATGGGACAATCAGTATTACGGAAAGTGCTATTTATCCAGATACTATAATCATACCTAAAAGCGTGAAATATATAGGAGAAGGAATATTAGGAAGTAGGTGGAGTTGGAGTACATCACATAATTGTGTTGTAAATTATATGGGAACAGAAGAGGAATGGAATTCAATTGAAATTGAAGAATCAAATTTTTCTGGCAATCTTACCATAAACTACAATTATACTGGAGAATAATTTAAAGTGAACAAACTAAAAAAATATCTAACTAAAGAAAATATTATAATAACTATAGTCCTACTAGTTGGAGCTATTATATCTTCCGTTTTTATGTTCAAGCAGGTATACAACGGAATAGATACCGCATATCACATGTCAAGAATAATCGGCATAACAAACAGCTGGAAAGCTGGAGATTTACTAGCATACATACATTTGAACACTAGTGGATATGGCTATGCAATGGGTTTCTTTTATAGCAATTTATTTATTATTCTACCTAGCATTTTATATATGCTAGGTATGAACATAATTTTAGTATATAAAATATTTATACTAATGTGCAGCATTGCAACTGCAATAACCATGTACATATGCACAAAACAAATAAGCAAAAGCAAGTATGCAGCAACTATATCAGCATTTTTATACACAACTTGTAGCTATAGAATAATTACTCTTGTTGTGAAGGCTTTTGTTGGCGAGATTCTAAGCTTCATTTTTATCCCACTAATAATTTTAGGATTGTACCAATTAATTTTTGGAGATTCAAAAAAGTGGTGGATTTTTACTATTGGATTTGTTGGAATTTTGAATTCTAATCTGGTAATGACGGAAATTATGATTTATATTTCTGCTGTTTTTGTATTGTGTAATATTAAAAAGATTATAAAGGATAAGGGCAGACTCAAGGGTTTCATAAAAGCGACTGTTTTAGCATTGTTAGTAAGTGCAATGTTTTGGATGCCTATGATTGAACAGCTTATAAAATCAACATTTCACATGAAAGATGGAATGAACATGTATAGGCCTACATGGTGGCTGTTAAGTTTTGGGGACTTATTTAACGGGCTGATGAAGCTCGGAACCCAAATTACGCCTGCTTATGGACTTGGTTTTATATTTATTGTGATAGCAATATTACGTTTAGCAATAAGAAATGTAGATGCACAAAAGCTAAAATTTTGCGATATATCAATTTTAGCAGGATTGGTGTTATTGCTATGCATGACAAAATTTTTTCCATGGAAATACTTAAAAACTTTAGGAGGAATGATTCAATTTCCAAGTAGACTAGAAGTGCCAGCGGCAGCATTTTTCTCAATTGCATCTGGAATGATCTGCCACTACTTAACGGAGAAAAAAACAATATTAAGAAGAATTATTTTTGGAATAATCATAATATATCAGATTGGATTTGTGTTTATGTGCATAAAATCTTGTGAAGATGCTCTGATTGAAGTTGAGCTATACAGAGGACTTGATAGTGTATATATTGATGAGAATTTTGAGTACGATATTTGCGATGGCATGTATTTGCCGGAAGGCGCAAACGTACAAAGTAAACTGATAAGCCACGGAAGGCATGAAGAAAAAGAAGATAAATATAAGACTAATAATAGCGAGTGTAATTTCAAATATGCAAAGAATGGACTTAAAGTAAACATATCATTTGAAAACAATAAAGAAGTCAATACTTATATAGAAGTTCCAATTTATTACTATTATGGTTATGTAGCAGAAAATCCAGAAAATAACACAAAATATAAAATCGAAAAAGGAGACGAAGGCGTAATTCGAGTATATTTGGAAAATTCGGAATCTGGAACAATACAAATATATTATAAAACTACAATAGTTCAGAAATTATCAATTATTATTACAATTGTAACATTATTGGGAATAATAATTTGCAAAAAAAATCAGCATAATGGGCATTTGTAAGCCAGTACCTTGTATAGCCTATAAAATTGACATATTATGTTTAGTATAGTATAATAAAAAAAGGTCATTTCAATTGTTGTGCACGGATGTAATTACATTTTATCACAAAGAAAGGAAGGGTTTTTATGAAGCAACGGAGGCAAAGAAGGAGGGCCCACACAGATTTTTATGTAGTGGGAATACTATTTTTGCTTGTAATTGTTGGAGTGTGGGTGTTTAGCAACACACACTTCCTAAGAGGTACGTTCATTGGAGGAGTTGACTGCTCGTATTTAACAGTCGACGATGCCTTGAACAAAGTTCAACAGGAGGCAGGAGAATACACAAATAAGCTGTACTTTATCGATGAAACGACATATGATGTGAAAAACTGCGAGATTGGAGTTGTTTTTGAACGGGATAAGTTCGAGAGCGTTTTCAAGAGACAGCATGATGACAAAAATGTTAACAGAGTTTATGGAGTTAGCGATGTAACGTCGATTAACGAAGGACAAGTCGCAATGTATCTGACAACGATTCCGGAATTGCAGCAGGCGAATATGGTGGAGCCGAAAGATGCTCACATAACTTGGGATGGTGCAAGTTTTGGAACCGAAAAAGAAACCATTGGCAACATGATTGATTTTAACGAAGCACTGGAATTCACGCTTCAAGAGCTTAGAGCCGATGAAAACGAAATCTATCTTTCTGATATAACTCGGTCAGTACCTAGTGTGACTGAGGGAGATCTTGAAGGAAGAGTGGCGTATCTGAATAGACTTTTGAAGAGCTGTATTAACATTACTTTAAGCGATGGATCTGTTGTGACGCTTGACTATAACACGATAAAGTCGTGGATCGGGCAAGATGAGAATGGAGACTTCTCTATTAATGTTAATGCTGGCGTTCCGAGTTTTGTTGAAGAATTGGCTACAAAGGTCGATAAGGCAAATGCAACAATGCGTTTTAAGGCTACCAACCGGAGCAATCTTGTTAGCGTAAAGGTTCCCAAGAGCCGTAGAGCTAAGTTAAACAAGGAAGCCGAAGCAAATCAGCTGGAAGCATTGCTGGGGTCTACCGAACCTGTGGATTGTACTCCAATCTATGAAGGAAATTTAATTTCCGAAGCCGATTTGTCAAATCGTGTCGAAATCGATATTACAAATCAGCATGTCTGGATGTATAAAGACAATACGCTCATTGCAGACACAGACTGCGTCACTGGCAACGAAAGTGCTGGACACAGTACGCCTACGGGAGTGTACAAGTTGATATACAAAGAAAGGGACAGATATCTCAGAGGCAAAAACGATGACGGAACTGACTATTGTTCGTTTGTGAAATACTGGATGCCGTTCAACGGAGGAGTCGGATTGCACGACGCATCGTGGCGCAGTAAATTTGGCGGAGACATTTACAAAAACGGTGGTTCACACGGTTGCGTAAATCTTCCCAGAAGCGTTGCGGAAACGATATATAACAACATCGACAGTTCCTATTTCATAATCGTGTACAAGTAATTGAAAAGTTAGGTGCAGTGAAAATTGCAAATAATTTAGAAATTACAAGTGCAACAGAGAACCCTATGCAGAGGCGAGCTCAATGAGCTCGTCTTTGCGTTTTGTGTTAATTATTTCAGCTATATTTCAATTAGATTTTAGTTACATTACAATTTGGCTAAAATATTGAAACAACCCGTATCATGTGCTACAATATACTTTATAAACTGTATGTAGGGGGAAAAATGATGATAAATTTAAACCAAGGAAGAAAATATAAACAACTAAACAAAGGAATAACTCTGGTGGCTCTTGTTGTAACGATTGTAGTTTTGCTTATATTAGCAGGAATAAGCATTAATCTTTTATTGGGTGAGAATGGCATAATAAAAAAAGCGAAAGAAGCGAGAGAAAAAACAGCAGAGGGCAAAACAAATGATATGCTTGGAATGAACCAGCTTATACAAGATATGTATGACTTAGAAAATTCCGAGAACAAAAAAGAGAATGATAAGGGTGATGACAAATCTGACGAAGTAAAAAAGTATAAAGTTACTATTCAATTTATTAATAGAGAAAATCAAAGCATAGTAAATTTTGGTAGTATCGAAATCTATGAAGGAGAATCAATTGGTCAAGATGCGAAGCAAATTGCAACCATTAGTGGAAAAAATGAAACAGAAAATGTTATTTCTTTAGCTAAAGGCACATATACTGTAAGATGTTTGAAAGCACCTGATGGATACAAAAAAACAGCAGAAGATATTACTTTTAATGTGGATGAAAATGATGAAAATAAATGGAAGATTGAAGTTACAAACGGTTCTTCAATATTACCTTCGACTGGTTCTTCTAGTATATACAGTATAACAGTTGAAGACGGAAGTAGTAACATTTCTACAAAAGGTGTTCAGTCTTTAACAGTACAATATGAGGGGCGTGAAGGAGTTAGATTAGAAATTATACCAATTGGAGAATATGATGAAAATACGAAAAAAATTGTTGTAGATGATGAAATCGCCTCAATACTCGGAATAGAAAAAGAATTTGATAATAGAATAGTTGACTCGTCAAAAGCTGAAGATGTATATCAGTATGTTAAGAAAAAACAGTTAATTGGAATTTCTAGTATAACCGACAGTGATGGGCGTTCTACGTTTTCGGAACTTGTGCCAAATATATATTTTGTAAAAACATCGTTGAGTAGCAAGTGTGATTTTATAATTAGTATGCCACTTTATGTGAAGGTGCCCGATGAAGAAGTATGTTATTATAATAGTGTTACTTTAACACACGAAAAAAGAGGTACAGATAAGGAAGATGATTACTTTCTTGGAATTACAGACAATATAGATCAACCAATACCACCAATAAAAAAATAAAGTGAAAAACAGACAGCATTTTATTACTGTCTGTTTTTCATTTTCAAATGAATAATTGCAATATGCCTTCGTGCCTATTATTTGGCAATTTGTACATTTTTTGCTCCGTCCCCGAAATGCTTTCCCGAAATGCTCTTTTAAAATCTGGTTTTATGTGTTAGAATATATAGGAAAAATAATGTTTTAGAGAGGATTTTGCAATAATGGCAGGGATAGTTGGAATTACAGAAATTAAGAACAGATTGCCACAAGATTTTGTAGATAATTTGTATGAATTGTTTACGCCTGGCGTGGTAGATAATATTTTTAGAGGAATAGCCGAAAAAAGGCTTACTACTCTAAGGGTAAATACACTGAAATATGATATTCAAAGTTTGATGAAGTATTTTAAAGAGATAAATATAAAGTTTGAGAGAGTGTTATGGTATAATGATGCTCTTATTATAAAGAATGCAAATGAGAAGGATATTCAAAAACTTGATATATACCAGAAAGGGTATATTTATTTGCAAAGTTTGTCGAGTATGGTTCCACCACTTGTTTTGAATCCGAAAGATGGCGAAAATGTACTTGATTTGACGGCAGCACCGGGAAGTAAAACTACTCAAATTGCAGCTTTAATGAATGGAAAAGGCTATGTTTTAGCAAACGAATTGGATAAGCTAAGATGTGAAAGGCTAAAATACAATGTTCAAAGCCAAGGGGCAGATATTGTTGAGGTTGTTAATGGTAGAGGAGAAAAAATTGGTGAGCAGTATCCAGAAAAATTTGACAAAGTTTTGCTAGATACGCCATGTAGTGGAGAAGGAAGATTTACAATATACAATGTACAAAGCTACAAAACATGGTCAACCAAAACAGTTAACGATTTAACAAAGATGCAAAGAAAATTATTCAAGAGTGCATTTAATAGCTTAAAGCCGAATGGAACTCTAGTTTATTCTACGTGTACACTAAACAAGCAGGAAAACGAAGAGATTTTGCAATGGGCACTAGATAATTTTAATGTAAAGTTGGCACCAATCAACATTGATATAAGAGAAGGTCTCCCAGCATTTAATGCAGGAATGAATAAAGACATAAAAAAAGCGATAAGAATACTACCATCTAAAAATATGGAAGGATTCTTCGTATCTAAATTTATAAAGGGAGAATGAAAAAACATAGAAATAAAAATCTAAAATAAAAGATAAAACTATAAGAGATGAAAAACTCGAAGCAACAAAGTAATGTAAAATAAAAAGAAAGGAATGAATTTTATAATGAAAGACGAATTAATAGACTGCCTAGCCTACGACGGAAAGGTAAGCATAAAATGTATATCATCGAAAGAAATAGTAGAAACAGCAAGAAAGCTACACGACCTAAGCCCAACAGCATCAGCTGCATTGGGAAGATTACTTACAATAACAAGCATAATGGGGTATGAGTTAAAGACAGATGAGGCTTCTGTAACAAACCAAATAAAAGGCGATGGCCCAATTGGAATTTTAACAGCAGTTGGTGCATGCAATGGAAATGTAAAAGGATATGTTGGCAACAGCAAGATTGATCTACCAATAAGAGAATCAGATGGAAAAATTGATGTTGGTGAAGCCGTTGGAAAACAAGGAATGTTATATATAATAAAAGACCTTGGAATAGGCAAGCCATATGTTGGAATGACTCAAATTGTGAGTGGTGAGATTACAGAAGATTTTACAAACTATTTTGCAACATCTGAACAAACCCCAACAGTAATTGCACTTGGAGTATTAGTAGACAAAAACGGAATAAAATCTGCCGGAGGCTACAAACTTTCTTTAATGCCAGATGCTGGAGAAGACGAAATTTCAAAAATAGAAGAGCAAATAAAAAACATCGAACCTGTAAGCAAAATGTTAGACGAAAATAAAACATTAGAAGAAATTGCAAGAGCTGTAACAGGAGACGAAAATTTACAGATCCTTGATAGAATAACACCAAAATTTGAATGCAATTGTTCAAGAGAAAAATGCGAAAAAGGATTAATCGCAATAGGAAAAAAAGAACTAGAAGACATCATAAAGGAAGAAGAAAAAATACAAATAGAATGCAACTTCTGTGATACAAAATATGAATTCACAAGAGAAGAATTACAAGAAATTGCAAATAAAATGTAAAAAGTATAGAAGGTAAAATGAAAAATTTATTAATAGATTCTAGAATTAGAAAAGAAGAAAATGAATATTTGAGCCAATATTTCACTGTTATAAAAATCCCATTATCAAAAGATGTATACGAAGAAATCTCAGGGCATAGCGACATATTCTATTGCAAGCTACAAGACAAAATAATATGTGCTCCTAATGCACCAATAAAAGAAAAAAACTTCATAATTGGAGATAGCAAAGTAGAAAAAACATATCCCAAAGACATTCCATATAACGCTTGTGAAATAGGCAGTTTAATTATTGGCAGTAAATACACAGACAAAAAAATAAATACAAACATAATTGTAAAACAAGGGTACACCAAATGTTCAATCTGCGTAACAAGTCCAAATTCATGCATTACAAGCGACTTTTCAATTGCAAAAAAACTTAAAGAAAATGGAATAGATTCAACTTATATAGAAGAAAATAATATAAGATTATTAAAAAAAGATGCAACATATTCAAAAATGAAAGGTTTTATTGGAGGCGCAAGCTTTGTGTTTGACAATAAATTCGTTCTATTTGGTGACATAGAAAAACTCGAAAGCAAAGAAAAAATTAAAGAACACATAAAAAAATACAATTTGCAACTAATAGATTTTAAAGGGCTTGAAGTACACGATTACGGAGGAGCAATTGAATATTAAGAATGAGCCAAAGTTGAAAGAATTAATATCAAAAAACGTAGAAATCAATAATAAGGTACATATCAAAAATCTGCAATAATCAACAGGGAAAGCAAGACTTATGCAAGTTTAAGAAAACACATAAAAAATATTGCAGTAAAAGGCCATTAATGATATACTATATCCGAAAAAAACTTAGGAGGAAGAGTGATGAAAGAAAAAAATATGCAAAACAAAAGCATTGAGATTGGAAAATCACAAGAAAAGAAAACAAGAGCAAAAGGAATAACGCTAATTGCCTTAGTAATAACAATAGTTATACTACTAATATTAGCAGGAATAAGCATAAACCTGGTATTAGGCGAAAACGGAATAATATCAAAAGCTCAAGAATCAAGGCTAAAGTCAGACAATGCAACAGTTTCAGACTCATTAAAAATGATGATAGCAAGATACTCAATAGACGACATGGGCGAAGGCAAAACAGACGTACTTGCAAGACTGAATTCTGATGGAATAACAGACGCAAACGATGTAATAAATGTACCAGTTTTAGTCGGGGAAAAACTTGGAACAGGAAATGGTAGTGGAACAAAAGATGTGTATGTTATAAAAGATAACAAATTATACTACTATGACAAAAAAGGCGAAAAAACAGACCTTGGAGATATAGCCAACTTGCAATTTAGCGGAGACAAACAAGAATCTGGAATATTTGTAATTACATCAGATGGAACAGTATACATGAAAGATAGGCAGTCTGGAGTTTATAGCGATGAATATGAGCGTTCTACAAAAGAGGTTATAATTCCGAGTGAAATAAATGGAATTAAAGTAAAAAAACTTGGAAATTATATGTTCTGTAACTACATTGCTTTAGAAACTGTTGGAATTCCGGATGGAGTAACTGAAATTGGAAATTATGCTTTTTATGGTTGTAGCAAAATTGACAATATTGTTATGCCAAACAGTGTTGAATGGATTGGAAAAGGTGCTTTTTGTGAATGTAGTGAAATTGCTAATATTATAATACCAGATGGTGTTACTAGCATAGGAGATCTTGCTTTCGCAGGGTGTTCTGGCTTGGAAAATATAAAAATGTCGGAAAATATACAATATGTTGGAGATTTAGCTTTTGCAGGAACCAAATGGCTAAAAACACTTCCAGAAGGACTACTTTATTTTGGGAATATTCTTTATGCTTATAATGGAGAAATACCACAAGGTACAACTATAGAAATTAAAGATGGAGTTACAAGAATTAATGGAGAGGCTTTTTCAAATCAAAAGGGGCTAATAGCCATAAAAATACCAGATAGCGTTAAAAAAATTGGAGGAAGTGCTTTTAGTGGATGCAGTGAACTGACAAGCATAATAATACCTGATAGCGTAACAAGTATAGGAGAAGATGCTTTTGAAGATTGTACTAAATTATCAAGTATAGATATTTCTGATAGTATAGAATATGTAGGATATGATGCTTTTCAAAGGACAGCATGGCTTAACAATCAAAACGATGGAGTGGTTTATATTGGAAAAATATTATACTGCTATAAAGGAGAAATGCCAAGCAATACAACTATAACGGTAAAAGAGGGAACTACAAGTATTGCTGGAATCTGTTTTGCAGAATGTACAAACCTTATAAGTATTACAATCCCAAAGAGCGTAACATATATAGGAATGGGAGCATTTTATATGTGTGATAATTTAAAAACAATAAATTATAAAGGTTCAAAGGAAGATTGGAATAATATAACAATTGAAATACAGGCACCTGATGGATCTGGAATAACTGCAACTATCAATTATAATTATAAATAAATTTTATAGGAGGTAAAAAATGAACAAAAAGATTTGTTTATCAACCATTTTAATGACATTAATCATGCTAATTACAATGGTAACAAGTGTATATGCTGCAAATGAAGATGTAACGCTTGTTAAAGTAAAGGACAACGTATGTACGATTAAGTTAGGAGATGACGGAGAAGTTATTAAACAACTTATTTCTGTGGATAACGAGAAAAAAGAAGTTACTTTGCAAATTGATGTAAAGAATTTAAAGAGTAAGGAAGAAGAAATTCAACCAACAGAAATGTTTCTAGTTATCGATGATTCTAAGAGTATGTCTGATAATACTTTGTCAAGTGGAAAGACTAGAAAAGAGGCTGTGTTTACAGCTGCAAAGACTTTAGCAAAGCAAATTTTAGAAGAACAACCAAGTACAAAGATTGGTGTTGTAAGTTTCTCATCAAACTCTGAAATTTCTAAAGAAGGAACACTAGAGGATGCAAAGCTTGTAATAGAGCCAAGTAGTAAAATCAGCGATATTACAACCGCAATAGATAATATCGAAACAACTGGTGGAAGAACTAATATTGATGCAGGTTTGCAAACTGCAAAAGCACATTTTTCAACAGATACAACACTTAATAAGTATTTAATATTGTTGACTGATGGAGTTCCAAATAACTCAGTTGGAACATCTTCAACATATTCTGGAGACACTGCAAAAAATACAAAAGCTACTTTACAATCAATTAAAAATAGCGGAATAAATATTGTAACTGTTATGACAGGTGTTAACTCAACATATCAACCAGACCCAACCGGAGCTGTATCTGCAGATGCCGCTGGAAAAACATATAAAGACCTAGCAGAAGAAATTTTCGGAACACAAGAAGCTCCAAGTTACGGAAAATTCTATTATGTTTCAGATGATTCTGTTGAGGATACGATTACGAAAGTGGTTTATCAAGATGTAAGAACTGTAATAGAAAATGAAATTAAGGATATTACTGTTGTTGACTATTTCCCATTAGATATTGTTGAAAATTATGATTTTGAAATTTTTGAAGAAGCCAATATTGGAACTGTAACTCCAACAGTAGATACAGCCAATAATACCATCACATGGAAAATTACAACTTTAAAAGCTGGAGAGACAGCTTCGTTTAAATATAAATTAAAATTAAAAGAAAAATTTAATGAAAAAATTATAAATGTGGAGACTCCAACAAATCAAAAGCTTGATGTTAACTACACTGGAACAGATGGGAAAACTAAAAATGTATCATCTGATGTTTCTCCTTCGATAATGTTAAAGAAGGACGAAGTGCCAGAACCAACTCCAGAACCAACGCCGGAGCCAACACCAGAACCTAAGCCAGACAATACAATCGCACCAGATCCAATTCCACAAACAGGAGATAACACAGCATTTGTTGTATTCGGAATCGCTGTGGCAGGAATTGCGTTAGCAGTATGTATAAAGAATAGAAATAACAAATAATAAACAATAAATAAGAAATTTTATGTAATAAAATTCTTGAAAACGAGGGATGCTCTTAGTGAATAAGAGTGTCCTTTTTTTGTGGAAAAAAAGAATAAAAACAGTAACTTATATTAAAACATAACTATTCGAAAAACTTTGATATTTTAATATATACAGGGCATGAAAAATATTGCATATTAAAGAAGTTTGTGATAATATATACACTAATTATAGCAATAGAAATATTATATAATAACATATAAATAAAACAAGGAAAGGAGAGCATTGCCTTTTAGTGATGCACGAAAATAGATGTACGATGAAAAGAAATTAGCGAAGGCTAAAGATATATTAAAGAAAAACAATCAAGAGAAAATTTTGATGTTTTTGAATAAGCTGGACGACGATAAGAAGGAAAGCTTGGCAGAACAGATTCTGAATTTGGATTTTGAACAGTTGAATAGATTGTATGCAGAAACAAAGACAGAGCCAGAAATATTGGAAAAGAAAATTGAACATACGAAATATGTCGATGAATATAAAATATCAGAAGAGATAAGAGAAAAGTATACAAAATTAGGTGAAAATGTAATAAAAAATAATCAGTATGCTGTTGTTACAATGGCAGGAGGTCAGGGCACAAGACTTGGACACAAAGGTCCAAAGGGAACATTTTTGCTAGATGTAATTCCAGAGCCTAAATATTTGTTCCAAATATTGGCCGAAAATTTGGAGAAAGCAAACAGAAAATATGGTGTTACATTACCTTGGTTTGTAATGACAAGCACAGAGAACAATGAAGAAACAGTAAAATTCTTTAAAGAGCACAATTACTTTGGATATCCAGAGGAAAGCATTGAATTTTTTGAACAGGGAAATTTACCATTGTTATCTTTCGATGGAAGTTTAATATTGGATAAAGATTGTTCTATTAAAGAAGCTGCAGATGGCAATGGTTGCATATATGCTGCCATGGCAAAGGCTGGAGTAATTGAAAAAATGAAGAAAATGGGCATAAAGTGGATCTTTATAGGCTCAGTTGATAATGCTTTGTTAAATATGGTAGATCCAATTTTAGTTGGATTAACAATAGATCAGAAACACGAAATCGCATCAAAATCAGTTGCTAAGGCAAATCCACATGAAAGAGTTGGAGTATTTTGCAAAATTAATTCTGTTCCATCAGTTATAGAGTACAGCGAGTTGCCAGAAAAAATGGCAGAGGAGACCGATAAGGATGGAGAGCTATTGTATGGAGAAGCACACATCATGTGCAACTTATTTAGCATAGATGCACTAGAAAAAGTATCAAAAGTAAAATTGCCATACCATGTTGCAGTAAAAAAATCTGGATATATGGACGAAAATCTTGAATTTGTTGAGGCGGGAGAACCAAATGCATATAAATTTGAAGCTTTTATATTCGATGCTTTCAACTTTTTCGACGACATATCAATATTGAGAGGAAAAAGAGAATTCGATTTTGCACCAGTAAAAAATAAGGCTGGAAACGACAGTCCAGACACTGCAAGGGCATTGTACAATAATCTGGCAAGATGCAAGATAGAAAACCTATACAATTTGGATGAAACAATAGCAAAAGAATTGTTGGCAAAATATACATATCCATGGGAAGTGCTACCACACATAAGTGACTTTATCTTAGAGCTTGGAGAAAAACTTCCAAAAGACGAATACAAAAAAATTGGCGACGATGTATGGATTCATAAATCAGCTACAGTATTTGAAACAGCATATATCCATGGACCAGCAATAATTTGCAAAGATGCTGAAATAAGACATTGCGCATTCATACGTGGAAAAGCGATAGTAGGAGAAGGCGCCGTTGTTGGAAACTCAACAGAGCTAAAAAATGTAATATTATTCAACAAAGTACAAGTGCCACATTACAACTACGTTGGAGACTCAATACTTGGATACAAAGCACACATGGGAGCAGGTTCAATCACGTCAAACGTAAAATCAGACAAAAAACTCGTAAAAATAAAATGTGGGATAAAACAAGAAGCTGAACAAGAGACAGAGCAAATAGAAACAGGATTAAAGAAAATTGGAGCAATGCTTGGCGACAACGTAGAAGTAGGATGCGGAAGCGTACTAAATCCTGGCACAATAATAGGAAAAAACACAAACATATATCCTTTGTCATCAGTAAGAGGAGTAGTTCCTGCAAACAGCATATACAAAAGCAAAACAGGAACAGAAATAGTAGAAAAGAAATAAGTACAAACCTGTACAAACCGGGGACGGAGCAGAAAATGTACACTCGGAAAATGTTAAATGTACAAACCGGGGACGGAGAAAAAATTGTACACATAGAATTTATTAAATAAAAAGTACTAATTCATATTTTTAAAGCAAAAACGGAAGCTCGCCTTTTGAGGAGTCCAAAGGAGCTCTGACCAAGAGCAACGTGTTGTGGCTTTATAAAATATGAATTAGTACTTAAATTTTAAGCAAAATGTACATTTTTTTCTCCGTCCCCGGTTTGTACCGGTTTGTACAGATTTGTATTAGCTTGTTGTTTAGTTTTGTTCTGGAATGAAGTAGTCTACGACTCCGTAGATTAATGCACCTATTATTGCTGCAATCCAAGATATTGAGTATCCTGCTACGAAGTATTGGGTTACATATAAAACAACAGCTGCTAATATAAAACCAACAAATCCTTTACCAAATGCACTTGCATGAAGTCCTGTGAATTTTACAAGTAAAAAATCTATAACAGTTAAAACGACTGCTGCTAATGCTAGTGTCCAGATGCTGCTTATTGTAAATCCAGGAGTAAAGAATGCTGTTATAGCAAGTATTACTGCTGATGTTACAAATCTTAAAATTACCTGAACAAAGGCGTTAGGACGTGAAGAACTTCTAGACTCGATGTTATTGTTATCCATAAAAACCTCCCATGATTAATTTTTTTGATTTTTAATCTTTAATTTTTGAAACTTGATCTAATTGTACTAAATATTATTTGATTTAATTTGAATTGTTCTAAAATTAATTTGCTTTATTTACTCATAGTATTTACAGAAAAATATATAATATTCAAAAAATGAATAAATCATGAAAAAATAGCAAAAATAAAACTGAAAAAGATTTTTTATATTGAATTATACAGTTTTAGCTAATTCTATATGAATTTTATAATTTTATATAGACTTAGCATTTTATATAGAGTTTATGAGATACAATAAGGTTCTATATGAAATTTACAGCATGGAGAAAGGAAGAAGAGGTTATGCTAGCAACTTTTTTCAGATCAATTATTATTTATATAATCGTTCTAATTGTTATGAGACTAATGGGAAAACGAGAGATAGGTCAAATGCAACCGTTCGAACTTGCTATTTCGATAATGATTGCAGATTTAGCGTCAATTCCGATGACTGACATAGGAATACCGATTTCAAATGGAATAATTCCAATATTAGGGTTGCTAGTAATGCACCTAGTTATATCAATTTTAAATATAAAAAGCAGTATGATAAGAGAATTTATATGTGGAAAGCCAACTGTGTTAATTAATAAGGGAAAGATAGACGAAGTTCAAATGAGAAAAGAACGTTTTACACTCAATGAGCTAGAAGAAAAACTAAGAAGCAATAATGTTATGAATATTGGAGATGTGGAGTTTGCTATATTAGAAACGAGCGGTGACATATCTGTAATACAAAAACCGAACAAGAGAACGACAACTCCGGAGGATTTCAACATAATGCCAGACTATGAGGGTATGACGTATAACCTAGTAATTGATGGAAAAGTGATGAATGAGAATCTAAAACTTATAGAAAAAAACTATGATTGGTTAAAAAAACAAACTCAAAAATTTCAGATGATGCCAGAAGAGGCACTGATTGTAACAATAAATGAAAAAGGCAATATATTTTGTCAAAGGAAAGAAAGAAAAGAAAATGAAGAAAGGAAATAATCCTGAATATGAAAAAAGAACTTATTATAGTAATTATAATAGTGATAGCAATAATTATAATAGATACTGTAACCCATAATTATACCACGTATAGCTTTGAAAAAATAAACAATGAATTAGAACAAATAAAAGAAATAA
Source organism: uncultured Clostridia bacterium (assembly GCA_934119935.1). Classification (GTDB taxonomy): domain Bacteria; phylum Bacillota; class Clostridia; order TANB77; family CAG-508; genus CAG-245. The sequence continues at coordinate 385,861 of CAKOSX010000001.1, forward strand.
GCAAGAAAATCGATGATCAAGAAAAAAACTCACAACAAGAACTTCAAGAAAAAATAAAAACAATGGAAGAAGATTGGAAAATAATAAATAGAAAAACAGCATTTTACATTGAGCATGAAGAGCTAGAAAAAGTAAATGCGTCAATGATAAAATTCAAAAGCTATATACAGTTAGAAGAATACACAGAAGCAATACCCGAACTAGAAAATTGCAAGTACATTTTAGACCATATACGAGAAAAAGAAAAAATGCAAATAATAAATCTATTCTAGTACAAACCGGTACAATTCGGTACAATTTGGGGACGGAGCTAAAAATGTACAATTGGAAAATATTAAATGTACAAACTGGGGACGGAGCTAAAAATGTACATTAAAAAACTGTAAATACAAAAGTACTAAGTCATTTCTTATAAAGCTACGACACGTCGTTCTTGGTCGGAGCTCTTTCGGGCTCATCAAGAAGCGAACTTCCGTTCTTACTTTATAAGAAATGACTTAGTACTTAAATTTTTGAAAAAATGTACAATTTTTTCTCCGTCCCCGAATTGTACGCCGAATTGTACAAATTATATCATTATGTGCATATTTTGAATATGAAGCTTGTTAAAAATATGTATGCGTATTTGTAGAATTTTGTGTTTGATAGTTGGGCTTTATTATATTCGAAAAATGATTTTAAAGCACTACGTTTATCCATAATTGTTATTAGAAAGCTTTCTTTATATTTAGGAAGGCTTAATAATGTTACTGGCCACATGTGCTTTATGATTATGTCTTTTTCTTTATCATTTAAATTAAATAATTTTTCTGCGTTATATAAGGCAATTTGTGGATGTATAAAAGCATGAAAATGTTTTAAATGAAGTTTTTTCTTAGAACCTCTCCAATCATATAAAAATAAATCGTGTAGCATTGCGCCCCTCGCAGCAGAAACATAATCCCAGCCGTATTTTTTGCAAAATAAATATGACCAATAGGCAACTTCTAAGCAATGATCATAGCAAGAACAATCGTAGTGTTGCCTGAAATTTTTCATCTGCTTTACTGTAGGATTTTCTAAAATATCTTTTGTTATATCTAAAAATTCGATTATATTATCATAGTTATATGTATGGGTACGTAACGGCATATCGCCATGTATGCGCACTGGCACGCTGTCACGTGTGCTCTCGGAAAAATTGCTATGTGATTGTACATTAATCTTTTTCTCTCTAACCTTTAAAGTTTGCATCTTATGTTATTACCTCTATATTAATTTCTTAAATTTATTATAAGCACATTAAAAGACTATGTCAATAATAAAATTTGATGCTGAAATGGTATTTAAGATGAAAAAATTACGAATATTTCTTGAAAATTGTACTATTTTATAGTATTCTATAGATGAAAAAAAGAAAGGGGGATTTTATATGTACGCATCATCATATGCAAGAAGTTCAGCAATTAATTCGCTTGCAGCTAGTGGAATATGGGTAATTGTATCTATTGTACTAGCTATTGTAGGAGGCATTGCCTTATATTTCACTTTTTTAAAAAAGGAGAACGAAGGCAAGTATACTGGATTTTTGGGATGGATGTATGACTTTTTAACATTTAAAAAGTTAACAATTGAGAGTGTATTAAAAATACTATACTTAATATGTGCTTTATTTGTTACATTATCTTCATTCTCAATAATTTCTACAAGTTTTATAGCATTCTTACTATACTTAGTTGTTGGAAATTTGGCTATAAGAATAGCATACGAATTGATTTTGGTTAGACTTATTATTTGTAGAAACACAACAGAAATAAACAAAAAGTTAGATAAAAAAGACTAATCTATATTCAAAAACTGAAAATCAATTAAAAGAAATTCCTTACTTATTAGAAAATATGTTTAATAAGTAAGGAATTTTCTATGTTTAACCATATTTTTATAATAATAGCTAGACAAAAACACCTGTTTGTGATATCATTATGCCAATGAAGTTTTCAGCACTATAGATTTTGGTAAAAATGTATACTATAAATAAATTTGAAAAGCAAGAAATGGAAGTACTTATGATAGATTTAAAACAGAGTGTTCAATATATTAAAGGTGTTGGACCAAGCAGAGCTAAGTTGTTAAGTCTGCTTGGTGTAAATACTGTTGAAGATTTGATTAACTATTATCCGAGAACATATGAGGATAGAACAAAAATAAAAAAAATAGAGGAGCTTCAAGATGGAGAAGAGGCTCTTATTGAGGCTGTGACGGTAACTGCTGCAACGACTTTTAAACTAAGGAGAAATATGTCTGTTTCAAAGGTTATGGTGCAGGATGATACTGGAAGATGTTTAATAACCTGGTTCAATCAAGATTATATAAGAAATGTAATTCATGCACACGAGAAATATAGATTTTTCGGAAAGGTTACTAAGAAACCAGGGCAGATAGAAATGGCGTCACCTGTTTTTGATGAGGAAGGAAAAAGCAAGAATACAGGTAAAATTGTGCCAGTTTATTCTACAACAAAAGGATTACCAGACTCAGCAATAAGACAAGCTGTTGACAATGCACTTTCAATGGTAAATGAGAAATTGCAAGAAACCTTGCCAGAATATATAACTAAAGATTACCATCTAATGGAGCTGGATCAAGCGGTAAGAGAGATTCACTTCCCAAGTAAAATGGAGAATTTAACGAGAGCAAGAAATAGGTTAGTATTCGAAGAATTGCTAACATTTCAACTTGCTTTATTAAGCTTGAAAGAACAATATGACAATGAAATAAGAGGCATAAAATACAGTAAAGATGTACATATGTCAGATGTAATAAACACATTACCATTCAAGCTAACAAAAGCTCAACTAAGAGTCCTAGAAGAAATAGATAATGACATGGAATCGGAAAAGCCAATGAACAGACTTTTGCAAGGAGACGTTGGTTCTGGTAAGACAGTAGTTGCTATGATTGCAGCATATAAGGCTGTAAAGAGTGGATATCAGGTTGCAGTAATGGCACCAACAACAATACTTGCAACACAGCACATAAATAACTTTAATAAAATATTAGAACCATTTGGAATACGCTGCGGTTTGCTAGTAAGCAGTCTAACCAAAAAACAAAAGGGCATACTCCTAGACAAATTAAAAAATGGTGAAATAGACATATTAATTGGAACTCATGCTCTTTTACAAGAAAACGTAGAGTTTAAAAACTTAGGCTTAGTTGTAACTGATGAGCAACACAGATTCGGTGTAAAGCAAAGAAGTGTAATTGCAGGTAAAGGAAAAAATCCAGATGTACTGGTAATGACTGCAACGCCTATCCCAAGAACACTAGCAATAATAGTATATGGAGATTTGGATATTTCCATAATAGATGAACTGCCACCAAACAGGAAGAAAATAGACACATTAGCAGTAAAAGAAAACATGACAGATAGAATAATTCAATTTATAAAGAAAAATGTAGACGAAGGCAGGCAAGCATACATAGTATGTCCATTCGTAGATGAAAACGAAGAAATGATGGATGTAAAATCTGTAGAAAAACTGGCAGAAAGCTACAAGAACGAAGTGTTTAAAGATTACAAGGTAGAGATACTGCATGGAAAAATGAAACCAAAAGACAAAGAGCAAGTAATGCAAGATTTCAAAGAAAATAAAATAAGCATACTAATTTCTACAACTGTAATTGAAGTTGGCGTGGACGTGCCAAACGCAAACATAATGGTAATAGAAAATGCTGAAAGATTTGGTTTAGCGCAGTTACATCAATTAAGAGGAAGAGTTGGTAGAGGAGAATTTAAGTCATATTGTATACTAAAATATAACAGTAATTCTGCAATAGTAAGAGAAAGAATGAAAACAATGACAACAACAGAAGATGGCTTTAAAATAGCAGAAAAAGACCTAGAATTAAGAGGTTCTGGTGAATTCTTCGGAACAAAACAACATGGACTACCAGAATTCAGAATAGCAAACATATTTGAAGATGTTAAAATACTAAAACTGGTACAAGAACTTGCACTAAAAATAGAAATGAATGATCCGAAACTAGAAAAAGAAGAAAACAAAAAATTAAAGGCATTAGTAAATAGAGTGAGAGAAGAAAGAATAGAATTATAACATAGCTAAAGAAAAAACAATAAAAAGAAGATAAAGCCATAATATTGAATTTAACTTTATCTTCTTTTTGCAAATTTCATTAATCTAAGTATTAGAAAGTTACCAGATTTTTATATTTATTTTCCAGTATTTATGTTAAACACTAAATGCTTATTGAAGTCTGTATTTAATACAGGATATATTCTTACATTTTTCAATTTGCTTGTTCCATTTGACAATCTTAAATATTTAAATGCAGGAGTAACTTTAATGTATGATATTTCTGCTCCAATTTTTCCGATTTTGGGATTATACAAAATACCACCAGAGAAATTCAGCGTTCTTAAAAATTTTTTATTTTCATCGTAAATTGCATTATACATACTATCATTATCAATTACAATAACACTATTGTAATTTGATAAATCTAAATAATCTGTTTCGGCCCAGCCCGAATAACTTACTTCTTCGCCATTTGTCTCAATATAATGGTCTAGAGTTAATTGTTCACTATCAAGAATAGAATCTTCTATTTTTATATTTTGATATGTATAATTATTTGAAAGATTATTTTCTTGTATTGGAAAAACTTTGATAGTATTTAGTATTCCAGTAATTTGAGATAACCTTATATATTTTACGTTTTTAGGGATACTCAATATAACAATTTTTCCTTTTTTCAAATCTAATGTATCCACATCAACAGACAAACCTGAAACATAATTTTTTTCGGCATCATACATTGCACTATATGAAGTTATTGGACTGGTTTTTTCATATGAAATAGCCACTCTTGTATAATTTTCTACATCTATAAAATCTGTGGAGTTCCATGTCGAATTATATTTTATTTCAGCTCCATCTGTTGAAGAAATATATGTATTATCTATTATTTTTCCATTTTCAAATATGTTATCACCGAAAGGATATTCTTCAACAAGACTTTTATATAGGTCAAGTCCTATTACATCGTTATAATCTTCATTTAGTATAGGAAATATTTTTATATGATTTAATAATGAGCTTTTTTGTGAGATTCTTAAGTATCTTTCATTTTCTTGCAATTTTAATATGGTAAGAGAAACATTAACTTTTCCTAACACATCATTAGTTATTGTAGCTTTATTAATTCGTAATATTCTTTGCGTTTCCTTATTTTCATTATATAGAGCATTATAGCTATCTAAGAATGAACTAGAATCGCTCACAATCAAAATATTTTTGCATGTTCCTAAATCTATATAATCAGATGCGCTCCAACCGTTATATGAAATTTCTGACCCATCACTATTAGAGATATAGGTGTTATTCTTTATGTCTGCTAAGTTAAATAAGTTATCTCCAAGTAAAATATTCTCTAAATCTTTTTCAACATCAGAAGCATATCCTAAAAAAGTTACCTCTCCATTGCCCTTTACACTATAATACCTTTGACTTTTTACTATCTTGACTAAATAATCTGTTCCATCTTCTCTTAACTCAGTTTCGTCTTTGCCGATATTAGTTATTAAGTTTTGCTCTAGCTCGTTTTTCTTTATTTGTAATGTTTTATTATTTTGTATCGTTTGAAGTACTGTTAACTGAATTTTTTCTTTTTCAGAGCCTATGTCCATAGCAGTTTTTGCTTCTTCAATTTTCTCCAATATTCCATTATCACCAATTAGAACCTGAGTAGATACTCCTGCAATAATTAAGATTACAATAATTGTAATTACAAGAGCTACAACTGTAATTCCCTTATTTTTCATTTGTTTCCTCCTTAGTGGTTGTCAAAATCAATTTTTATTAATTATTTATATATTATTATTAATATAATCTTTTGTCAATTTAAATTTGTATAAAATTATATGAAAAATTAGAATTGTAATAATAGAGGTTAAATGGCATTTTAACCTTTATTTTTTGCCAAAAGTATGTTATCATGTTTTTGAAGTAAAGAAAGAGGTTAATTTTATGGAAAATAAATATAATATGACGTTAGAACAAAATATATTTCTTGCAAAAAGAAATTTGGTTGATAACATATATGCAAATGCAAGAATGGAGGGAATAAATATAACTTTTCCTCAGACTAAAACAATTCTTGATGGCGTAAATGTTCCAAATTTAAAGATTGATGAAATTCAATGTGTTCTTAACTTAAGAGATGCATGGAAATTTGTAATTGCTAACATTGATGAAGAATTTAATACGGAATTTATATGCAAAATAAATGAATATGTTGCAAGGAATGAGAGTCTTGAATGGGGAAAATTAAGAACTGGAAGAGTAGAAATAACAGGGACAGAATATATTCCAGAAGTTCCAGATAAAAATAAAGTGGAGAAAGAAATTAATGATATTTTAAAAATAGAAAATGCAACCGAGCGTGCAATTACATATATGTTATATGGAATGAGAAGCCAGTTGTTTTGGGACGGAAACAAAAGAACCAGTACTATTGCTGCTAATAAAATAATGATAGAAAATGGAGCAGGAATTATTAAGGTACCAGATAATAAATTAGAAGAGTTTAATAAACTGCTAACAGAATTTTATAATACAAATGATATGAAGAAAATAAGAAAATTTATATACGAAAATTGTATAGATGGTATAAGAATGCAATAGTGAAAAATGCAAGCTACAAACAAGTAATAAATTAAAAATGAAAAAAACTATGAATTTCTAAGAAAATTTCCGAAAACCCTTGCATTTTTTCCATAAAAAGGGTATAATAATATTGACATAAGAAGTACGGCAGAAGAGTGGAAGCAAGTTCCACTCTTCTACAATGTTATAAGAGATTTTTAATATAAAATATTAGGAGGTATATCTTGTCTAAAATAGAGGAAAAGGTAGAAGAACTCGTTACAAAGCCAATAAATGAACTTGGTTACAGAGTATACGATGTTATGTATGTAAAAGAGGGCAAAGACAATTATTTAAGAATATTCATAGATAATGATACAGGAATTAGCTTAGATGATTGTGAAAGGGTAAATAATGCAATTACAGATATGCTAGATGAAGCGGATTATATAAAAGATCAATATTTTCTTGAAATTTCGTCTTCTGGAGTAGAAAGACATATCAGAAAAGATTCGCAATTGCAAGAACATATTGGGAAAGATATAGATGTGAAATTGTTTAAACCATTGAACAAGCAAAAAGAGCTTGAAGGCAATCTTAAACAGTTTGACGAAACGACCATTACATTAATCATAGATGAAGAAGAAATCACAATAGAAAGAAGCAACATAAGCTCAATGAAAAGAGCTTTCAAATGGGAATAATATAATTGAAAGGAATGATTGGAAAATGAAGAAGAATGTAAAAAAAGTAGAAAACAAAGGAATTGATAGCACAGAATTAATAATAGCACTAGATGAACTAGAAAAAGAAAGAGGAATAAAGAAAGAGTACGTTATAGAATCTATAGAAACAGCTTTGGTTACAGCATACAAGAGAAACTTTGATGTTACATCTGACAACGTGAAGATTACTCTAAACCGTGAAACAGGTGAGACACACGTTTATGAAGAACTTAGCGTAGTAAATGAAGTTGAAGATGATAAGACACAAATTTCGGTAGAAGCTGCAAGAAAAATTGACGCAAGATATAATGAGGGAGATGTTGTTGAGAAGGAATTAATGCCAAAGAACTTTGGTAGAATTGCAGCTCAAACAGCAAAACAAGTTATAGTTCAAAGAATAAGAGAAGCTTCAAGAGAAGTAATATTTAGCGAATTTAATGAGAAAAAAGGCGAAATAGTTTCTGGTATAGTACAAAAGGTTGATAAGAACATAGTTGTATTAGACTTAGGAAAAATTGAAGGTATAATGCCAATTAAAGAGCAAATACCAACAGAACATTACTATGTAAATCAAAAACTAAGAGCCTGTGTTGCAAATGTTGAAAAAGGTGCCAAGGGATCAACACAAATAATAGTTTCAAGAGCAAATAACGATTTCTTAAGAAAATTATTCGAGCTTGAAATTCCAGAAATTTATGAAGGATTAATCGAAATTAAGAGCATTTCAAGAGACCCAGGAAAGAGATGTAAAGTTGCAGTATATTCTCCAAATGAAAACATAGATCCAGTTGGTTCTTGTGTTGGACAAAAAGGAATTCGTATTCAAAATATAATAAACGAATTAAGCGGAGAAAAAATAGATGTAATAGAATGGAACGAAGATCCATCTACATACATTGCAGAAGCTTTACTTCCAGCAAAAGTTATGGCTGTTGATATTAAAGATGAAGAAAGATTTGCCCAAGTAATAGTTCCAGATGATCAATTATCATTAGCTATTGGTAAAGCAGGACAAAATGCAAGACTTGCAGCTAAATTAACAAACTGGAAAATAGATATAAAGAGTGAATCTCAATTTAGAGAAATGATACAAGAGCTACAAGCAAATGGTGAAGAAAAAGAAGAAGCTGATAGCGAAGAAGTTACAGATGATGCAGAAAACGTTGATGAAGCAAATGTAGAAGAGGCAAATGAAGTAGAAAATGTTGAAACATCAGAAGAAAATAAAGACGAAGAATAAAAGGAAGTGTGATACTTGAAGAAAATACCACAAAGAACTTGTTTAGGTTGCAATGAAGCAAAACCTAAGAATGAATTGATAAGAATTGTAAAACAGAGTGATGGCAAAATATTCGTAGACAAAACAGGAAAGGCTGAAGGACGAGGTGCATATATATGTAATAATGTAGAATGCTTGGAAAAGGCCATAAAGTCAAAGAGATTGAGCAGAAGCTTTGAAACAGAAATAAACAACGAAATTTATGAAAGCTTAAGAGGTGTAATTATTGATAAGTAGAGAAAATAAAAAGGAATTAAGCACAAGAATAAATATAGGGGGGTGGAATTATTGGGTAAAATAAAAATTCACGAACTAGCAAAAGAAATAGGAATGGCAAGCAAAGATGTACTTGAAAAAGCAAAGTCGCTAGGCATAGATGTGGCAAGCCATTTAAGCAATGTGACTGACGAACAAGCAACAGAAATTAGAAATGCATATTCAAAAAATAATAAAAATAATGTGAAAAAGGAAAATAAAGTGGAAAGTAAGAAAGAAGCAAAAAAAGAAACAAAGAAAGATAACAAAAAAGATACTCCAGTAATTATTAGAAGAGAAGTTATATTGAATGACGAAGAGGATCCTAAAAAGGAAACCAAAAAGTCAGAGGAAAGAAAAGATGTAGGTTTTGTAAAAAGAAGAAATAATAACGATTACAATATCGTTTACAGAAACAAGCCTAATAAGCCTCTTACAGTAAATGAATTATTTGGACTTGGCAAGAAGGAAGAAAAGCCAAAGGCAGATGTAAAAGTCGAAAGTGTAAAGAAAGAAGAAGTTAAAAAAGAAGAGAATACTGCAAAAACTACTGCAACTGCAAGCAAAGTAGAAACTGCTAAAACAGAAAAAGCTGAAACTCCAAAGTCAGAAGCAGTAAAGACTGAATCTGCTAAAGCTGAAAGTGTAAAAACAGAAACTGCAAAGCCAGAAGTTAAAGTAGAAGAAAAACAAGTAGCTGTAAAAGTTGAAAGTTCTAAACAAGAATTTGCTAAAAGCGATAGAACTGAAGCTCGTGATAGAAATGATAATTATAGAGGAGAAAATTCTAGAAACGATTCTTTCCAACGTAGAAACCAAAACAGCAACTTCAACAATAACGGAAATAAAGACTTTAGCAATAACAGAAGTCAGTTCCAAAGAAATAATAACTTCAATAGAAATGATAGATTCCAAAACAACAATCAATCAAGAGACGGTTTCAAAAATAACCAAAATGGTCAAAATAATAGATTTAATAATGGCAATAATGGTTATAATAGAAATAACCGTGACAATAACGGATTTAACAGAAACAATCGTGATAACAACGGATTTAATAGAAATGGTAACCGTGATAACAATGGCTTTAATAGAAATAACAATGGTGGATTCAACAGAAAACCTTTAGATGACAGAAAAATCGACAAGAAAATAAACGATATACTAGAAACAGAGATTGTTGAGAAAGAAAATCAAAGAGATTATTCTACAAGAGCAAGTTTCAAAGCAAAAAATAATAAATATGATGAGACAAAGCAAAACAAGAATAAGTCTAGAAGGTTCAATGAGGAAGAAGAATATGATGAGGGCAAATTAAAGAACTTAAAGCAAGTAGATAAGCTTTCTAACATGTTCGGAGACCAAGAAGGTGGAATGCTTGATTACTACGATTTATCAACAGAACGTGGTAAGAAGGGTAAACGTAAAAACCAAAAGAATACTGAGGAAAGAAATAAGCAAAAAATATTTAAGTTAACAGAAATAACAATTCCAGAGAACATAAGTGTTAAAGACCTAGCAACAGAGTTAAAGAAAACAAGTGGTGAAGTAATAACAAAGCTTATGGGATTAGGAATAATGGCAACTATAAACCAAGAGCTTGATTTCGATACAGCATTCTTAGTAGCAGAAGAATTTGGTGTAACAGCCAACAAGAAGGAAGAAGTTAAAGAAGAAGATATATTATTTGACGAGTCAGAAGATAAGGCAGAAGACTTAGTTCAAAGACCACCAGTAGTTGTTGTTATGGGACACGTTGACCATGGTAAAACATCACTTCTAGATGCAATTAGAAAGACAAATGTAATCGAAGGTGAAGCTGGAGGTATTACTCAACATATTGGTGCATACAAGGTATCAATAAATGGAAGAGAAATTACATTCTTAGACACACCAGGACACGAGGCATTTACAAGCATGCGTGCTAGAGGTGCTCAAATTACAGATGTTGCAATACTTGTTGTTGCAGCAGATGATGGTGTAATGCCACAAACTGTTGAAGCTATAAATCATGCTAAAGCAGCTGGAATTCCAATAATAGTTGCAATAAACAAAATTGATGTACCAGGAGCTAACCCAGAAAAAGTAAAACAAGAATTAATGAAATATGAATTAGTTCCAGAAGAATGGGGTGGAGATACAGTATTTGTAGAAATTTCTGCAAAACAACATATCAACATAGACCAATTACTAGAAATGGTATTATTAGTTTCAGACATGCAAGATTTAAAAGTAAATCCAAATAAGCAAGCTAAAGGTGTTGTAATAGAAGCAAGACTAGATAAAGCAAAAGGTCCTATCGCATCTGTATTAGTACAAAGAGGAAGCTTGGACGTTGGAGACACAGTAGTTGTTGGAACATCAATTGGTAGAATTAGGGCAATGAAAGACGATAAAGGAAAACGTGTTAAATGTGCAGGTCCTTCTACACCAGTAGAAATTATGGGACTTACAAAAGTACCAGAAGCTGGAGAAACTTTCTATGAAGTTAAAGACGAGAAAATGGCTAAACACTTAATAGAAAGAAGAGAAAGAAAAGCAAGAGAAGATGCTATGAATGCTTACAACAAAGTAACATTAAGCAATCTATTCGAGCAAATGGAACACGAAAACTTAAAACAATTAAACATAATTGTAAAAGCAGATGTTCAAGGTACAGCAGAAGCATTAAAGCAATCTCTTGAAAAATTATCAGATAACGAAGTTGCAGTAAAAGTAATACACTCAAATGCTGGAGCTATAAACGAATCTGATGTTAACCTAGCAAAAGCTGCAAAGGCTATAATAATAGGATTTAACGTAAGACCAAATGCAACAGCAAAAGAAGTTGCAGAAAAACAAGGAGTAGAAATCAAGTTGTATTCTGTAATTTATCAAGCATTAGAAGATGTTGAAGCTGCAATGAACGGTTTACTAGATCCAGTTTACGAAGAAAAAGTAATAGGAAACGTAGAAGTAAGACAAACATTCAAAGTTTCAAATGTTGGAACAATCGCTGGTGGATATGTAAAAGACGGAAAAGTTGAAAGAAATGCCGGAGTAAGAGTAATAAGAGAAGACGTTGTAATACACGAGGGCAAACTTGCATCATTAAAGAGATTTAAAGATGACGTTAAAGAAGTTGCTAAAGGGTTCGAATGTGGTCTTCAAATTGAGAATTACAACGATATTAAAGAAGGCGACATTATAGAAGTATTCGTAATGGAAGAAATAAAAAGAACTAAAAAATCAAAAGTACAACAAATTTCACAAGAACATGGAATGAATAAATAGTGTTACTATCTTGGAAATAATTTATTTTAGAAAATTTGCCATGTCGTGCTTGGTCGGGGCTCATTCGACCCCTCTAGGCGCATTTCCAGACAAATTTTCTAAAATGTAAATTATTTCCCAGTAAAGTGAATATATAATTTTGAAAATTTTTCACATTGTGCTTGGTCGGGGCTCATTCGACCCCTCTAGGCGCATTTCCAGACAAATTTTCTAAAATGTAAATTATTTCCCATATAAAATGAATATATATTTTTGAAGATTTTCCATGTCGTACTTGGTAGGAAAGGAATTTTTAGAAAAGATGAGTAAAAATGAAGCTAGACTCGGCAGAGTTAATGAAGAATTAATGAAAGCCTTAAGCCAAATAATAACTTATGAATTGAAAAATCCTGATGTTACAGGAATGATAAGTGTTACAAGAGTAAAAGTAACACCAGACTTAAAATATGCGAAAGTATATGTAAGTATGTTTAATTCAAAGAGTGTAGAAAAAACTATGCAAGGTTTAAAAGACTCTGCTGGCTTTATGAGATCACAAGTTGCTAGAATGGTAAATTTAAGGATTACTCCAGAGCTTGTATTTGAATATGATGATTCAATAGAACACGGAGAAAGAATAGATAATATTTTAAAGCAAATTAGTGAACAAGATAAGGCAATAAAAGAGAAAAAATAATATTTTTAGGGACAGCCAATATATAGTATGCGGTCCCTAAAAGTGTATATAGGAAGGAACAAAAATGACTTTAGATAATATTTTAGAAGAAATAAAAAAAGCAAATACCATTGCCATAGTAGTACATGAAAATCCAGATGGTGACGCAATTGGAAGTGCACTTGCTATGAAGTTGGCATTGAAACAATTAAATAAAGAATCAGACGTAATAATACCAGAGTATCCAAGTGCATTCAGCTTCTTACCAGGAGTAGAAGAAATAAAGAAAGAATCTGATATACAAGAATATGATTTAGCAATAGCCTTAGACTGTGCAAGTATTAGGTTATTAAATGGATTTGCAAAATACTTCGACAATGCAAAAGTAAAGGTTGCAATAGACCACCACAGCAGTAATACAATGTATGCAGATTACAATTACATAAACCAAGATTCACCAGCATGTGCCCAACTTTTATTAGTTGCATTTAGCTATTTTGGAATAGAAGTAACCAAAGAGATTGGAACTTGTATCTTAGCAGGAATAATCACAGATACGGGTGGATTCAGATATTCAACAGTAACAGCTGAAACTTTCAGATTTGTTGCAGAGCTATGTGAAAAAGGTGTAAAAGTATCACAGGTATACGACAAAGTATATTCAAGCAAGACAAGAGCAAAATTTGAATTACATAGAATCGCACTAGAAAGACTAGAATTCTTAGAAGAGGGCAAAATAGCCTTTACATACATAACAAAGGCGGACGAAGAAAAAGTTGGAGCCGAAAATGGAGACTACGATGGAATTGTAGAGAATGGTAGAGACGTTGAAGGTGTTGAGGTTTCATTATTCTTGAGAGAAACAAGTAAAGGAATAAAAGCATCAATACGTTCTAAAAACTACGTAAATGCAGCAGAAGTAGCAATGATGTTCAGTGGCGGAGGACACTTACGTGCAGCAGGTTGTAGCAATTTACCAGGAAGCATAGAGCAAGTAAAAAACCAGATGATAAACAGAATAAGAAGCTGTTTAAAATAAATTTACGCCCAATGGGGACGCCCCTTTTTGGGCGATTTTTAAATATATTTTTCGCCCAGAAAAGGGCGTCCCTATTGGGCGAAAGGAGCAATAAATTGAATGGAATAATTCTAATAAATAAAGAAAAAGGTTGTACGTCACATGATGTAGTTTATAAAGTAAAAAAACTAACGAATTCTAAAGTAGGACATACTGGTACATTAGACCCTAATGCGACAGGAGTATTACCACTTTTAATAGGAGAAGCAACTAAAATTTCTAAATATTTGATAAATCATGACAAAGAATACGAAGTTGTATTAGAACTTGGCAAAAAAACTTCGACAGCAGATGTAGAAGGAGAAGTAATTAAAGAAAAAGAAGTCCCAGCAGAGATTTTTGAAGAACAACATGTAAAAGAAATTTTAAAAACATTTATTGGAAAACAAGAACAAGTTCCACCAATTTATTCTGCAATAAAAGTAAATGGGAAAAAGTTATATGAATATGCAAGAAAAGGACAAGAAGTAAAGCTGGAACCAAGAAAAATAGAAATATATAATATAGAACTTTTGAATATAAATAAAGATGAAAAACAAATAAGCTTTAGAGTGAAATGCTCAAAAGGAACTTATATAAGAAGCTTATGTGAAGACATAGCTGAAAAACTTGGAACAGTCGGCTTCATGAAAGAATTAAAGAGAACCGTGGTTGGAGACTTCAAAATAGAAAATGCAATTACAGTAGAAGAGCTGAAAGAAAAAATAGAGAATAAAGATTACACTTGCATAATTTCTATAGAAGAAATATTTAAGGAAAATGACAGAATAGACTTAAAATCACAAAATTATAGTAAATATGTAAATGGAGTAAAACTAGAGATAGAAAATTGCAAAATAACAGAGCCAGATGTAACATTAAGAAATATTAAAGCAGACCCAAAAGAAAGTAATCTAAAAGACGAAGTCTATAGAATATACTTAGATAATAAATTCATAGGGCTTGGAACAGTAAGTGAAGATAAATTAAAAAGAGATTTATTGTTATTAGATTAATAGCATGAAAATTAATATTAAGATTAGCTTTAAAGAAGCTAGTCTTTTTTGATAAAAAGCACGTTACGAAATTTGTAAAACTTTGACGAACGATTTTTCTTGATTTCATGCATAAAAACTGTATAATAGATATACAGTTATTTCAAAGTTTTTTATCTTATAATTTGTATCAAATCTATTGATTTTATCAATTAGCCATTCGGCAAAAAATTCTACATACAATTCGATTAAACTTTTAATAACTAAATTAAAGTATAACAAATTTAAGGAGGTCCACATATGCCCAATGAAAAGAAAAGCATATTACAGCCGAAGAATGACGTAGTGTTTAAAGCACTATTTTCCAGAGGAAAACCAAGGATAACACAAGCAATGTTAGAGGCTATACTAAAGATGAAAATAGACAAGCTTGAACTTGATAAAAGTACGGACTTATTAAATGAAAATGCAGATGATAAAAATGGGAGACTAGATTTAAGAGCTATAATTAATGGAAATACGGAATGCGACATAGAGGTACAACTTGCTTCAAACAACAATATTGCTGAGAGATTTGTATATTATTGGGCAAAAATGTATACTGCAAATTTGAAAATTGGAGATAAATATAGTGAGTTAAGAAAAACAATATCAATAATAATTTTAGATGATGACTTTAAACTGACAAAAAGTCTTGAAAAACCACAGACAACATGGAAAATACGAGAGAGTGAAGCTAGACATCTAGTATTGACAGACTATTTAGAAATTATTATAATAGAGATACCAAAAGTAGTAAAAGCATACCACAAAACACCAGATGACGCAGTATTGCAATGGATGCTTTTTCTAGATAATCCAGAAAAAGAGGAGGTAGCTCGCATAATGGAAGAAAATAAAGATATTAAAGAAGCGAAGGAAGAATTGGAAAGAATAAGTCAAGATGATATATTAAGAAGAAAGGCCTTAAATAGAACACTTGAAATAGCAGACCGATTACAAATGAAAGAAGATTTAGAAGAAGCAAAAAAAGAATTAAAAGAAGCCAAAAAAGAAGCCAAAAAAGAAGCCAAAAAAGAAGCCCAAAAAGAAGTAGAAAATGAAAAAAAGAAAGTAATAAAAAATCTACACAAGTTAAATATTCCAATAGAGCAAATAGCCCAGGCTGTTGAACTAACAGAAAAAGAAGTAGAAGAAATATTAAAAGTACAGGAAAATTAAAGAAAAGTATAAGGTAGTTAGTTTATAAAAAGCTAACTACCAGCTCTAAATTAATTTTATCAAATTATTATTAAATCTAGAAATTTAATTCCTATATTCGCTATAGCGAAAGGTAAATCCAAAATGAAATTAAAATAATTGTAACCAAAAGAAAAATATTATATTGAGAACTTCCAGAGAAAAATATGAGAGAAAATATACAAAAATTTTACTTATTAGTTGAAAAACAATCAATGGAATGGTAAAATGGAAAGGAAGTTAATGGACAATTTAAAAGAAAATAATAGTGGAGCAGAGATCGAGAAAGTAACAAGGCTGCCACTAACATCAGATTATGTTTTTAAAAGAATATTCGCAAGAGAAGAAAATAATTCAATGCTAAAAGATTTCTTAGAAGCAATTTTAAATATACATATAAATAAAGTAGAGGTAAAAAATCCGGAATTAACGCCCAATATGGCAGACGAAAAACTAGGAATATTAGACTTAAAATTGGATATAGATAATAAGAGAGTTGTTGATGTTGAGATGCAGGTCTCGAATGAACATAATATAAAAGAGAGGTCTAGTACATATTTATCGAAACTTGCAGCTGAACAGCTAAAAGCTAAGCAGAATTATAAAGAGCTGAAAAAGATAATAACAATAAATATATTAAAATATAATTATTTAAAGAGAAATGCATATCACTCGATAGCAAGAATGAAATATGTGGATACAAATCCCGTAGAATTTGTTGATATGGGTTATAAAAAGGAAGAGGAAGAAGCAACAAACACATTTGAAATGCACTTTATTGAATTGCCAAAATTCAAACAGAAAAATCCAGACTGTAACACAAAGCTCGAACAGTGGCTGTGGTTGATAGATGGAAGTAAGGAGGAGAAAGTAGAAATGTCGGCGAAAGAAAATGAAGAAATAAACAAAACAGTAGAAGAACTAAATAAATTAAGCCAAAATCCAGATGAAGTTGCAAAGTATGAAGAACGTGAATGGAGCATTATGAGATATAATGTAGAAATGGAAACAAATAGAGAACTTGGCGAAAAAGAAGGTGAAGCACGTGGAAGAAGAGAAGGAAAAAAAGAAGGAGAAAAACTTGGAAGAAAAAACGAAAAAAGAAACGTAATAAAAAATCTACACAAGTTAAATATTCCAATAGAGCAAATAGCCCAAGTTGTCGAACTAACAGAAAAAGAAGTAGAAGAAATATTAAAAGTACAGGAAAATTAAAGAAAAGTATAAGGTAGTTAGTTTATAAAAAGCTAACTACCAGCTCTAAATCAATTTTATCAAATTATTATTAAATCTAGAAATTTAATTCCTATATTCGCTATAGCGAAAGGTAAATCCGAAATGAAATTAAAATAATTGTAACCAAAAGAAAAATATTATATGGAGAACTTCCAGAGAAAAATATGAGAGAAAATATACAAAAATTTTACTTATTAGTTGAAAAACAGTAGATAGAATGGTAAAATTTAAAGAAAAAATCCAGACTGCAACACGAAGCTAGAACAATGGCTTTGGTTAATAGATGGAAGTAAGGAGGAGAAAGTAGAAATGTCGGCGAAAGAAAATGAAGAAATAAACAAAACAGTAGAAGAACTAAATAAATTAAGCCAAAATCCAGATGAAGTTGCAAAGTATGAAGAACGTGAATGGAGCATTATGAGATATAATGTAGAAATGGAAACAAATAGAGAACTTGGCGAAAAAGAGGGCGAAGCACGTGGAAGAAAAAACGAAAAAAGAAACGTAATAAAAAATCTACACAAGCTCAATATTCCAATAGAGCAAATAGCCCAGGCTGTTGAACTAACAGAAAAAGAAGTGGAAGAAATATTAAAAGAAAAATAATTAGTACACCTAGAATTGTAAAAGTGTTACTCAGCAAATGAGTAACACTTTTCTTCATCTAAAAAGAGCATATTGGAAAAAAAGAGCATAGAGTATATCGGAAAATTTATCTTAAACTATTTCTCATAGTTAAAATTTGTTTTTGTTGTAATTTCTTTAGTAAAGCTGCCATCGTAAATACTTGTTCCGGCAACATCATCTTTTAAAGGGATGCTAATTTTTACAGTAGCAACATGGTTTTCGTCCAAATTGTTTTTTATATGAACCTTAAAAGAAATGTTGCAAGATATAGAAGTTAGGTCTACTCCGGCTCTTTTTAGCAATGAACCGTTGTAAACTAATGGGTTTTCAATGTCTGAGACAAGGTAATTGCTTTTTATTAAATTTACATATTCTAAAGTTATAGGATTAGATGCGTCTGAGTAGATTTGTGGTTTGGTGTAGTCTAATGTTTCGGCAGACACTTCTGTAGATGTTTCTCCAGAAATAATTGAATTTTCCTCCATGTTACCATCAGAATTGAATACACCATTTTCCGAACCAGACCCGTCACTTTCTGTGTTAGTTACTGCATTGGAAGCATCAAAAACAGCGTTCACCTCAGTATTTGATGATCTAGATTCACTCTTTGAAGATGGAACCTTCGTAGGTTC
This sequence comes from uncultured Clostridia bacterium, assembly GCA_934119935.1. Lineage (GTDB taxonomy): Bacteria > Bacillota > Clostridia > TANB77 > CAG-508 > CAG-245. Next base: position 404,481 of record CAKOSX010000001.1, read on the forward strand.
TACAACTTCATAATTCAATCTATCTGTAATTAAGTTATCAGTCTCTAAGCTGAATTTTCCAAACTCAAACAAATTTTTATAGTGCAAGTTAGGGGTTCCGGTACTTAAAGAATCAAATTTAACATTGTCTATATACAATTCCTTAATCGTGTTCTGGTCAGAATTTGACGAATTTGCGGAAATATACAAAGCAATGTCTGTATATTGATAAACATTCAAGTTCCACATAGACTTTTTGGTTTCGTTATTAGTTGCATTAGCCGAGCTGTACAAATAAATTTTGTCGATAGAAAACGTCTGCTTAGAACTTAGAGATGTAATGTCTGCGATAGTGTTCTCTAATGAAGTTTTTCTCTGAGCATCATTATAATTAATTTTAATTAAGAGCACCAGCAGTACAGATAGCAAAACAAAAATGATAAATTTAATAATATAATACTTTTTACTTTTCTTATGTTGATTATTAACCATAGTACATCCTTATAAAAATATTTAGGTTTTAAGTGATACCTATAAACTTTTTCAATATTAATATTATAATTGTAAAGCCAAGAAAATGCAATGAAAAATTTTGTAATTTTTTAATGGAATATTGACCAATATTAATAATTAGGTTAATATAATATTGATAATGCTATAGTAATTTTTTTTAAATAATGCTATAATTATTAAAGTAAAGGAGAAAATATGGATAGTGTTGATTTAACAAAATATTGGTTCGAAAGTGCTGATAGTGATTTTGAAACAATGAAAGTACTGTTTAATAATAAGAAGAACACATGGAGTTTGTTTATTGGACACCTCGTGATTGAAAAAATGTTGAAAGGATTATATGCTAAAAGCAATCCGGAAAATCCTATAGCTCCAAAGGTACATAATTTGATATTACTCTCACAAAAGGCTAATATAGAAGTGCCCGATGAACTGAAAGAAAAGATTCAAGTTATAAACACATTTAATATCAGTGCACGATATGATGATTATAAGAGAAGCTTTGATTCGAAATGTACTGATGAATATACGAAAGAACAGATAAATAATATTATGGAGGTTAGAGAATGGTTAAAAAGACAATAAACAAAGATATTGTTGAAAGCGTAAATAAATTTGTTAAAGAAATAAAAAAGAAATACAATGTTACTGCTATAATACTATTTGGTTCTTATGCAAAAGGAACTCAAAACGAAGACAGTGATATTGATATAGCGGTTGTTTCTGATGAGTTTGAAGATATATATGACTGCATGGCAGTGTTAATGGGCATGACATGGAATATTGATGCGAGAATAGAACCACATCCAATTCTACAAGAAGACTTTGATAATGTAAATACACCATTTGTAAAAGAAGTAGTTGATACTGGAATAAAAGTGGCATAAAATATAAGAATGAATGGGATTCTAATACAGAAAATGTATTAGAGTCCTATTTATTTTAATATTTACAATTAAGGAATTGTAAAGCCAAGAAAATGCAATGAAAAATTTTGTAAAAGTGTATATTTATTTGCTTCCAATATATACTATTATACTGAAAAAGGGAAAAATAGGTACAAAAAAATCGTAAACTAAAATGTAATACTACAAATTTAATTTACGATGCTTTTGTCATTGTTCTAATATATTTACCAATTTCTTCATCAGAAAGATTTAATTCATCTATTAATTTACTTAAAATGTCTTTTCTAGGAAGTGCCTGCTCGTTATCTATGCGAACATACTGTCTAAGGCTTACTCCAAGCTTTTCGGACATTTCTGATTGTGTTAAGTTTAATAATTTTCTCTTTTCTTGTATCATAGATACCACCCTTAATTTTGTTTAATATATTCTATATTAAAATATGGAAAATTAATATTGACTTTTAATGTCATGATACACTATAATCAAAATGAAATATGAAGTAAAATGTCATTAAGGAGGATGAAGATGAAAAAAACAAATGAGAATGGAATAACCTTGATTGCACTTGTTGTTACAATACTCGTGCTAATTATTTTGGCGGGCATTACCTTGAAAATCACAATAGGAGAGAATGGACTGATTGCCAAGGGCAAGGATGCGAAAAATCAAGTTGGACAAATGCAGACTAACACGGAAGAGGCAAGAGACAGCCTGTATAACGAGATTGCAGGAGGCAAAGATGCATACCCAGATCCAAGTGCGGTTGATGTTAATTTGAGTGTACAAAAGACATCAGACACAAGCATCTCGGCAACAGCAAATGCAACAGACACAAACAGCAATATAGTGAGCTATACTTTTTATATAAGAAAAATTACAGAGCAAGATAGCTCATACGTAATGATAAAAAAGAGCGACAAATTAGCAAACACTGTAGACTGCTCGAACTTGGAAAAAGACATGGCATACACCGTAAAAGTAATTGCATTGGACGAGCGTGGAACAAGTAAAACAGCAGAAAAAAAGATAGCGCTTGGAAACGCAATACAAATAAAAGTGAAACCAATATCGGGACCAGACTCGTACCCATCAACAGTGGCAGTAACGGCAACAAGTATAGTAACCGACATTGACTATATAGAATTGCCAAATGGCGAACAAGTAAAAGCAAAGAACGGCAAATTAAAATTAGACACAACATATAACTCAACTAAAAATGGACCAATAACATTCAAAGCATACGATAAAGACGGCAATGCAGGAGAGTTGGAGTATGATGAGGAAAACGTAATAAACTTCGAGACAGAATGGACGATAACGGAAGCAAATACAGAAATTAGAATACCAACGTTAGGATCAAGTATAGATGATTTATATATTGATTTTGGTGATGGAACAAAGGAAAATGCAATTGGAAAATGGATGCCAAAACATGTATATGAAGAGCCAGGGACATATACTGTAAAGATATCAGGAAGATGTGAGAAGTTTTATGTGTATGGAAATGGCTCGACAGATATATATTATAAAAAATATATAACAGCAATAAAAAAATGGGGCTGTTTAGAAAATTCAACATATAGGTTTTACGGTTGCAGTAATTTGGCTGGTACAATACCAGAACCTCATGAGAAAAGCTTCTATAAAATTAATACATTTGAAGGTTTATTCTATGGATGTGAAAAAATGACGGGGACTATACCCAAAAACTTATTTGGTAATTGCCCAAATGTCACAATTTTTACATCAACATTTAGTGGCTGTAGAAGGTTAACAGGAAATATACCAGAAAATTTATTTGCTAATTGCCCAAATGTGGAAAAATTTGGTGATGCTTTTTTCTGGTGTGAGGGAATAACAGGAAAAATACCTGAAAAATTATTTGATAATTGTACAAATGTTACTAGTTTTTATGGGACCTTTAGATGGTGCCATGGGTTAACTGGTGAAATTCCAATGAATCTGTTTAAAAATTGTTCGCAGGTAACGTCTTTTTCAGGTACATTTAGTTTTTGCAATAATTTAACAGGGAATATACCAGAAAAACTATTTGAAAATTGTTCAGCTGTAACGTCTTTTTCAAGTACATTTGATTCTTGCAGTAAATTAACAGGTAATATACCAGGAAAACTATTTGAAAACTGTTCAGCTGTAACGTCTTTTACAAGTACATTTGATTCTTGCAGTAATTTAACAGGGAATATACCGGAAAAGCTATTTGAAAACTGTTCACAAGTAACGTCTTTTTCTCGTACGTTTGATTCTTGCAGTAATTTAACAGGGAATATACCGGAAAAGCTATTTGAAAACTGTTCGCAAGTAACGTCTTTTTCTGATACGTTTGATTATTGCAAAAATTTAACAGGGAGTATACCGGAGAAACTATTTGAAAACTGTTCACAAGTAACGTCTTTTTCAAGTACATTTGATCATTGTGGTAGTTTAACAGGAAATATACCAGAAAAACTATTTGCAAATTGTTCACAAGTAACATCTTTTTATAGAACGTTTGCTGATTGTAATAGTTTAACAGGCGAAATACCTCCGAAATTACTTTTAAATTGTCCTAATGTAACTATGCTAAGAGGAATGCTGTCATATTGTAGTAGCTTAACAGGAACTATACCGGAAGATTTATTTAAAAATTGCACAGAGGTTACTGATATCAATGCTGTATTTTCTCACTGTTACGGCTTAACAGGAACTATACCAGAGAATCTGTTTATAAATTGTTCAAAAGCAACATTTTTTTCAGGTATGTTTGATTCTTGTTATGGACTAACAGGTGAGATACCTGAAAAACTATTTGTAAATTGTCCGCAAGCGACGTATTTTTCAGAAACATTTAAATCTTGCAGTGGTCTAATAGGAGAAATACCTGAGAACTTATTTATAAATTGTCCCAAAGTAATAAGTTTCAATGCTACATTTTCAAGTTGCAATAATTTGACTGGAAGTATACCTGAAAATATTTTTAAAAATTGCACTGAAGTAACTGACTTTAGTGGAACCTTTGCGTATTGTAGAAATCTAACAGGAAATATACCGGAAAATTTATTTATTAACTGTAACAAAGTAAAATATTTTAGCAATGGCAATTCAAATATGTTCCGGAATATTTGATGGATGCTATGGACTTACAGGAAATATACCAGAGAAGCTATTTGTAAATTGTTCACAAGTAACATCTTTTTCAAGAGCATTTAGCGATTGCAAAGGGTTGAATGGAGTAATACCGGATGGATTATTTTCTAATTGTTGCAAAGTAACAAATTTTAGCAGAGTTTTTTACGGGTGCACTGGATTAACAGGTATTTCAGAAAATTTATTTGAAAAATGTACAGAGGTAACGGATTTCAGTTATGCGTTTTGTGATTGCACTGGTATACCTAATATACCTGAAAGTTTGTTTTTGAGTTGTAAAAATGTTAAAGATTTTTCATGTGTATTTTATAAGTGTTCTGAATTAACTAATATACCAGAGAGACTATTTGAAAGTTGTACAAATGTTTCAAGATTTAATTCAGCGTTTTATGAGTGCAGTAGTTTAACAGGTAATGCACCAGAATTATGGAATAGGACAAATATTACAAGCAGTTCACAATGCTTTAAAGGCTGTACCAACCTAACAAACTACGCCGATATCCCATCTACTTGGAAATAATATTTAACGACGAAACATAATGACATGTTTCGTCATTTTTATTACATTTACATTACAAACCAATAAACCATTGAAAACTCTGTACAGCAAATGATATAATTTGACCAATGAATAATCGAAAATAAAGATAGGAGACTTAAATTATGAAAAAAGTAGGGACTGAAACCCTTGGCACTGTAGAGAGAGAGAGAGAGAGAGCAGCATTTTAGAGAATGAGCACTCAAAAACATTTAAAAGTTGCTCTAATGGACAACTCAAAAAAAGATTCAGGGATGATAGCGGAATTACGTTAATTGCGCTAATAGTGACCATTATGGTGTTAATTATCTTGGCTGGAATTACTTTGAAAATTACATTAGGAGAGAATGGATTGATTTCAAAGGGGAGAGAAGCAAGAAATAAAGTACAAGAAATGAGGGATAACACCGAGAATTCTAGAGATAGCTTGTATGGTGTAATTACAGGTAAAAAAGATGAAAACGATACCCCAAGCGAAGTGGAGGTAAATTTAAATGTGACTAAAACTTCGGACACAAGCATCTCGGCAACAGCAAATGCTACAGACACAAACAGCAATATAGTGAGCTACATCTTCTATATAAGAAAAGTTACAGAGCAAGACAGCTCATACGTAATGATAAAAAAGAGCGATAAATTAGCAAATACTGTAGACTGCTCAGACTTGGAAAAAGACATGGCGTACACCGTAAAGGTAATTGCATTGGACGAGCGTGGAACAAGCAGAACAGCAGAAAAAAAGATAGCACTTGGAAATGCAATACAAATAAAAGTAAAACCAATATCGGGACCAGACTCATACCCATCAACAGTTGCGGTAACAGCAACGAGTATAGTAACCGACATTGACTATATAGAATTGCCAAATGGTGAACAAGTAAAAGCAAAGAATGGCAAATTAAAACTAGACACAACATACAACTCAACAAAAAATGGACCAATAACATTCAAAGCATATGACAAAGACGGCAATACTGGTGAGTTAGAGTATGATGAAGAGAACGTAATAAACTTCGAGACAGAATGGACGATAACGGAAGTCAATAACTATATGTATATGAGGGTCGGTGGAAATTATGACTTTTATATTGATTATGGTGATGGAATCAAGGAAAGTCTAAGTGCAAATCAGAGTAAATATAGTTATGCAGATTTAAAACACACATATGAAAATGCGGGAACATATATTGTCAAGGTATCTGGAAAGTGTTCGGGGCTTTCTACTTCTAATACGAAGAATATTACAAAAATAAATAAATGGGGATGCTTAGAAAATAGTTATTACAATTTTTATAATTGTTCAAATATAGAAGGAAATATACCCATACCTAATGAGAATAGTTTTAAGAAATGTACCGGATTTTACCGCACTTTTTATGGATGTAGTAAGTTAACAGGCAACATTCCAGAAAACTTATTTAGTAATTGTCCAAATGTTACTTCTTTTGAGGGAACGTTCAATTACTGTGGTAGATTAACAGGAAGCATCCCAGAAAATCTATTTAGCAATTGCTCTAAGGTAACTAATTTTGGAGGTACATTTTATTCCTGTAGTAATTTAACAGGAAATATTCCAGAAAAATTATTTGTTAATTGTACGGAGGTAACCTACTTTGGAAGTCTTTTTTATTCATGTGAAAATTTAACAGGAAAAATACCAGCAGAGTTATTTAAAAATTGTACGGAAGTTACTGATTTTCCTTATACATTCGAAGATTGTAGAAACATTATGGGAAGTGTACCTGGTGAATTATTTTCTAATTGTCTAAATGTTACGAATTTTAATGGAACGTTTAACAGATGTGATAATATAACAGAAGTAGAGGATGGACTGTTTAAAAATTGTACAAATGCTACTAATTTTAATTATACATTTTATGACTGTCCAAAATTAAAAAATATACCGAATAATCTATTTGAAAATTGTCCTAATGTGGGCTCTTTTGACAGTACATTTTCTTATTGCTACTCGTTGTCAAGTAATATTCCAAATCTAAGAAATTGTAAAAAAGTTAAATCTTTTGAAGCTATGTTCTATGATTGTGGAAAATTATCTGGAAAAATTGAAGCAGACTTATTTAGTAATGCAACAGAAGTAACTAGCTTTGGACTTATGTTCGCAGCTTGTCAAAGTTTAACAGGAAACATTTCTCAGGACTTATTTTCTAATTGTACTAAGGTGAAATCTTTTGGAGGAACTTTTTATGGATGTAAAGGATTGACTGGAGAAATCCCAGAAAATTTATTTGCCAATTGTCCTGATGTTACTTCTTTTGGAACTGTAGGAGGCGCAACATATAGAGGGACATTCTCAGGATGCAGCGGATTGACGGGAAATATTCCAGAAAATTTATTTGCTAATTGTCCTAATGTTACTTCCTTTGATGGTATTTTTAGGGATTGTAGCGGGTTAACAGGAAATATTCCAGAGAACATATTTAATAATTGTAACAATATTCTAACGCTTGAATGGGCTTTTGGATGGTGCAGCAATTTAACAGGAACTATACCAAAGAATTTGTTTACAAATTGTACGAAAGCAACTTCAATAGCAGGTGCATTTTCAGGATGTAGCAAATTGACAGGAAGTATACCGGCCAACCTATTTGAAAACTGCACTCTTGTGACCTCTTTTAGTTCAACCTTTCAAGACTGTGAAGGATTAACGGGAGAAATTCCGGAAAATCTATTCGTAAATTGTCCGAATGTTACTGCATTTGCCGGAACATTTAAGAATTGTAGTAATTTAACAGGAAATATTCCGGAAAACTTATTTGTAAATAATTCGAATGTTACAGACTTTGGAAGTTTATCTACAGGACTGTTTTATGGATGTTCAAGCTTAACTGGAAGCATACCAGAGAAACTGTTTGAAAATTGTAAATTAGTAAAAAGGTTTGATGGGGTATTCGGTATGTGTAGTGGATTGTCAGGAAATATTCCTGAAAAGTTATTTGTAAATTGTTCAGCTGTTACGTCATTTGTAGGTGCTTTTAAGGGTTGTTCTGGGCTAACAGGAAATATTCCAGAAAATCTATTTAAAAATTGCTCAGAAGTAACGATGTTCGGAAGGAAACATTCTTGGTATTGGGATTTGAATGATGGAGGTGTTTTTGAAGGATGTACAGGTCTAACTGGGGATATTCCAGCAAACTTATTTGAAAATTGCAATAAAGTAACAGATTTTTATGGTTCCTTTTCGGGATGCACAAGTTTAACAGGAAATGCACCAGAATTATGGAATAGGACAAATGTTACAAGTAGTTCTCAATGTTTTAAAGATTGTACCAACCTAACCAACTATGCCGATATCCCATCTACCTGGAAATAATATTTAACGACGAAACATAATGACATGTTTCGTCATTTTTATTACATTTACATTACAAGCTACTAAACCATTGAAAACTCTGTACAGCAAATGATATAATTTGACCAATGAATAATCGAAAATAAAGATAGGAGACTTAAATTATGGAAAAAGTAGGGACTGAAACCCTTGGCACTGTAGAGAGAGAGAGAGAGAGAGAGAGCTGCATTTTAGAGAATGAGTGCTCAAAAACATTTAAAAGTTGCTCTAGTGGACAACTCAAAAAAAGATTCAGGGCTGATAGTGGAATTACGTTAATTGTACTAATAGTGACCATACTCGTGCTAATTATTTTGGCGGGCATTACCTTGAAAATCACAATAGGAGAAAATGGACTGATTGCCAAGGGCAAGGATGCGAAAAATCAAGTTGGACAAATGCAGACTAACACGGAAGAGGCAAGAGACAGCCTGTATAACGAGATAGCAGGAGGCAAAGATGCATACCCGGATCCAAGTGCGGTTGATGTTGATTTGAGTGTAAAAAAGACATCAGACACAAGCATCTCAGCAACAGCAAATGCTACAGACACAAACAGCAATATAGTGAGCTATACTTTTTATATAAGAAAAATTACAGAGCAAGATAGTTCATACGTAATGATAAAAAAGAGCGATAAATTAGCCAATACTGTAGACTGCTCAGACTTGGAAAAAGACATGGCGTATACCGTAAAAGTAATTGCATTAGACGAGCGTGGAACAAGCAGAACGGCGGTAAAAAAGATAGCGCTTGGAAATGCAATACAAATAAAAGTAAAACCAATATCTGGACCAGACTCATACCCATCAACAGTTGCTGTAACGGCAACGAGTATAGTAACCGACATTGACTATATAGAATTGCCAAATGGTGAACAAGTAAAAGCGAAGAACGGCAAATTAAAATTGGACACAACATACAACTCAACTAAAAACGGGCCAATAACATTCAAAGCATACGATAAAGACGGCAATACTGGTGAGTTGGAGTATGATGAGGAGAATGTTATAAACTTCGAGACAGAATGGACGATACCGGAAGATAATACGACGATAATGTTGCCGTTGTATAGCTGGTATACTATTTCAACTGATTTATATATTGACTATGGCGATGGCGTAAAAGAAAATGTTTATTTAAATGCTGGTGGATGTCCAACACATACTTATAAAAATGCGGGAAAGTATATAGTTAAAGTATCTGGTAGATGTCAGTATATTCAAGTGGGATCATCTTGCGTAACTAACGGAAATGTGAAAAAATATATGACGAAGCTAATTAAATGGGGTTGCTTAGAAAATGAAGCATGTGGTTTAGCTGATTGTCTGGGATTAGTAGGTTCAATTCCAGGACCACACGAAAAAAGCTTCCAGTCAGTAAAGAAGTTTGATAATATGTTTCAAGGGTGCAAAAATATAACCGGAAGCATACCTGAAAATTTATTTGTCAATTGCAAAAATGCAACTTCTTTTAATTGGGCTTTTCATACTTGTTCAGGATTAACGGGAAATATCCCAGAAAATTTATTTGATGATTGCATTAGTGCTGTAAATTTTACCGGCATGTTTTATTTATCTAACATAACAGGGAATATACCCGAAAACTTATTTATTAATTGTGCAAATGCTTCCATTTTCAGCAATATGTTCTCTTATTGCAGAGGATTAACAGGCAACATTCCAGAAAGGCTATTTGCTGAGTGTATTAATGCTACATCATTTGGAGCGATATTTTATGGATGTAGTGGACTAACTGGAAGTATCCCAGAAAAGCTATTTGCCAATTGCCCTAATGTCACATCATTTTGGAATACATTTAATGGATGCAGTGGACTGACAGGAAGTATACCAGAGAATCTATTTGTTAATTGTACGAATGTAACATATTTTGTTGGTACATTCTCATATTGCAGAGGATTGACAGGAAGTATTTCTGAAAAATTATTTGGTAATTGCAGTGATGTAAAGGATTTTAGTAATATTTTTTTCGCTTGTAGTGGGCTGACGGGAAGTATACCAGAGAACATATTTGTTAATTGTACGAATGCAACAAATTTTGCTGGTACATTCTCATATTGTAGAGGATTAACAGGAAGTATTCCTGAAAAAATATTCATAAATTGTTCGAATGCAAATAATTTTAACGGTACATTCTCATATTGCAGTGAATTGACAGGAAGTATACCTGAAGATTTATTTGTAAATTGTCCTAACGTCGAATCTTTTGAATCAACGTTCAGAGAATGCGGAAAAATAACAGGTAGTATTTCAAGCAGTTTATTTTTTAAAAATTCAAGTGTAACAAGTTTTGCTTATACTTTTTATAAATGTACAGGATTAACGGGAAGCATACCAGAAAAATTATTTGCTAATTGTAATGCTGTAAAATCTTTCCACTCGACTTTCATGGAGTGCAGTGGGCTGACAGGAGGTATCTCAGCAGATTTATTCGTCAATTGTCCTAACGTTGAATTATTTGTTGCAACATTTAGAGGATGTAAAGGTTTAACAGGAAACATACCAGAAAATCTCTTTGATAATTGTAAAAAAGTAACTAAATTCGGAGATAGTTTTTATGAAGGGGTATTCAGTTATTGTAGTGGTTTAACAGGGGAAATACCAGGCAATCTTTTTGCTAATTGTTCGGAAGTAACATCATTTGGATATGTATTTTGTGGTTGTTCAAGTTTAACTGGTAGCATCCCCCAGGGATTATTTGAAAAGTGTACAAAAGCGACAAATTTTGATTCAGCTTTTAGTGGTTGCGAAAAACTGACAGGAAGTATACCTGAAAATTTATTTGCAAACTGCCAAAATGCAAATAAATTTGAATCAGCCTTTAGTGCTTGTGATGGAATAACTGAAATACCAGAAGGATTATTTGCTAATTGCCCAAATGTGACATCATTTAGTTGGACATTTTATAGATGTAAAGGTATAACCGAGATACCGGAAAAACTATTTGCTAATTGTTCGAAAGTTACAAATTTTGAAGATACATTTGATGAATGCGTAAATATAAAGAAAATACCAGAAAATTTATTTGAAAATTGTCCTAACGTAAAAGATTTTGGCTATACATTTTATTTTTGTACCTCATTAACAGGTAACGCCCCAACACTATGGACTAGAACAAATGTTACAAGGAGTTCAGAATGTTTCTATGGTTGTACCAACCTAACAAACTACGCCGATATCCCATCTACCTGGAAATAATATTTAACGACGAAACATAATGACATGTTTCGTCATTTTTATTACATTTAGATTACAAGCCAATAAACCATTGAAAACTCTGTACAGCAAATGATATAATTTGACCAATAAATAATCGAAAATAAAGATAGGAGACTTAAATTATGAAAAAAGCAGAACCTAGAACCCTTGGCACTGTAGAGAGAGAGAGAGAGAGAGCAGCATTTTAGAGAATGAGTGCTCAAAAACATTTAAAAGTTGCTCTAGAGGGCAACTCAAAAAAAGATTCAGGGATGATAGCGGAATTACGTTAATTGCGCTAATAGTGACTATTATGGTGTTAATTATTTTGGCTGGAATTACTTTGAAAATCACGATAGGAGAAAATGGACTGATTGCCAAGGGCAAGGATGCGAAAAATCAAGTTGGACAAATGCAGACTAACACGGAAGAGGCAAGAGATAGCCTGTATAACGAGATTGCTGGAGGCAAAGATGCATACCCAGATCCAAGTGTGGTTGATGTTGATTTGAGTGTAAAAAAGACATCAGACACAAGCATCTCAGCGACAGCAAATGCTACAGACACAAACAGCAATATAGTGAGTTACACTTTTTATATAAGAAAAGTTACAGAGCAAGACAGCTCATACGTAATGATAAAAAAGAGCGATAAATTAGCAAACACTGTAGACTGCTCAGACTTGGAAAAAGACATGGCGTACACCGTAAAAGTAATTGCATTGGATGAGCGTGGAACAAGCAGAACAGCGGTAAAAAAGATAGCGCTTGGAAACGCAATACAAATAAAAGTAAAACCAATATCTGGACCAGACTCATACCCATCAACAATTGCGGTAACGGCAACGAGTATAGTAACCGACATTGACTATATAGAATTACCAAACGGTGAACAAGTAAAAGCGAAGAACGGCAAATTAAAACTAGACACAACATACAATTCAACCAAAAACGGACCAATAACATTCAAAGCATATGACAAAGACGGCAATGCAGGCGAGTTGGAGTATGATGAGGAGAATGTTATAAACTTCGAGACAGAATGGACGATACCGGAAGATAATGCAACAGTGACTTTTCCTATAAGAGGCACTACAGATTTATATATTGATTATGGGGATGGAATTAAGGAAAATGTAAAAAGTAGTTATCCTACACATACATATGAAAATAGTGGCATTTATACAGTGAAGATGTCAGGAAAATGTGAAGAGTTCTATGTGGTACCTTATAATATAAATACAAGGTATATAACAAAAATAAAAAAATGGGGATGCTTGGAAAATAAAAGTTATGATTTCTCTTTTTGCATAAATATGACTGGTAATATTCCAGAGCCACACAATAAAAGTTTTACAAAGATAACATACTTGTCGTTTGATAATTGCAAGTTGCTAACAGGTAATATACCAACTAATTTATTTAGTGGGTGCAAAAATGCAACAAGTTTTGGAATGACTTTCAGAGATTGTATTGGACTAACGGGGAGTGTTCCAGAAAACCTATTTGTCGAGTGCCCTAATGTAACAAGTTTTAATTCGATATTTAGTGGATGTAGCGGGCTTACTGGGAGTATTCCGAAAAAATTATTTGTAAATAATTTTAACGTGACAAGTTTCTCAAGAGCGTTTGAGGGATGCAAGGGATTGACTGGAGAAATACCTGGAAAACTGTTTGAAAGTTGTAGTAAAGTTGTCTATTTCGGGGATAATGGGAACAGTGGAATCTTTTCAGGATGTAGTGGATTGACGGGAAGTATTCCGGAAACATTATTTGAAAATTGTGTGGAGGTAAAATATTTTCAATATGCATTTCAAGGGTGCAGTGGATTAACAGGAATCATACCGGAGAAACTATTCAGCAATTGCACTAAAGTAACAAATTTTAATAGTATTTTTTCTGGGTGCAAAGGTCTAACAGGAAGTATACCGGAAAAACTATTCAGTAATTGCACTGAAGTGGTGAATTTTGATAGCACTTTTGCGGGGTGTAGTAGATTAACAGGAATCATACCGGAGAAACTGTTCAGTAATTGTGCTAAAGTAACAAATTTTGGGAGTGTCTTTTCAGGTTGCAAAGGTCTAACAGGTAGTATACCGGAAAAACTGTTCAATAATTGTGCTGAAGTGGTGAGTTTTTACGACACTTTTGCGTGGTGCAGTGGACTAACAGGCAGTATACCAGAAAATTTATTTCAAAATTGTTCAATGGTTACATCTTTTGCTGGTACATTTGAGTATTGTGGAGGACTAACAGGCAGCATACCAGAAAATTTATTTAAAAATAGTTCAATGGTTACATCTTTTGCCAGTACATTTGACGATTGTAGAGGATTAACAGGTAGTATTCCAGAGAACTTATTTGCTAAGTGCTCTAATGCAACAAGTTTTAATTCGACTTTTAGCGGATGTAGAGGATTAACAGAAAGTATACCAGAAACGTTATTTGCCAATTGTCCGATGGTTACATCATTTTTTCAAACATTTAGGGGATGTGCAGGTTTAACAGGCAACATTCCAGAAGGTCTTTTTAAAAGCTGTATTGAAGCTACAAGTTTTTCATGTACATTCAGAAGTTGTATAGGGGTGACGGGAAATATCCCTGACAATCTTTTTTCTAATTGTACTAAGGCTACAAGTTTTTCATATACATTTAGTTCTTGTAAAGGATTAACTGGGAGTATTTCCGAAAATCTCTTTAAAAATTGTACTGAAGTTATAGACTTTACGGCTACTTTTTCATACTGTAGTGGTTTAATAGGAAGCATTCCAGAGAGCTTGTTTGCTAATTGTAAAAAGGCTAAATACTTTGGATATTATCCTATATCACAGGGGACATTTTCTGGGTGCTCGGGATTAACAGGGAGTATACCGGAAAAGTTGTTTGCAAACTGTCCTGATGCAGAAAAATTTTCATATACATTTTCTGGATGTACAGGTTTAACAAGTATACCAGAAAACTTGTTTGATAATTGTCAAAATGCAACTGAATTTGAACGTACGTTTTATGGCTGTACATCTTTAACTGGTAATGCACCAGCTTTGTGGAATAGAACAAATGTTGCACACAACAAATCGTGCTTCTATAATTGTCAAAAACTAACGAATTTTGCTGACATTCCATCTGCTTGGAAATCATGGAGCTAATAAACATAGTAAGGCACACCTTACAATTTCGGTCTCACTATCCGAGTATTGTAATAAATGTGCCTTATTTTGTCATATTTATTACATTTTTGTAATTAATTGGTAATTTGTTGAATTTTTATTTTCTCTACTATATAATTTTTTTGAATTTAATATAAGAAAATGCTCGAAAAACGAAATAATCTTATAAAAAATCAAAACGTAAATGGGGAAAAAAGCGTATGAATGTTAAAAGTACTAAAAATGTAAAGAATGAAGTATCTGGTAAAAGCAACGTGCACGAGCAAAAATGTAATGCTCAAGAAAAAAAAGGAAGTAAGCTAAAACAAGCCAATGCAATAACTTTAGTTAGCTTAATTATTGTTGTTGTTGTGCTTCTTATTTTAGCTGGAATTTCTCTAAATCTTGTGTTGGGCGACAATGGTCTTATAGCCAAGAGCAAGGATGCGAAAAATGCTATAACGAATATGCAGGATAGCACGACTGAGGCTAGAGAGGATTTGTATGGAGAGATTGTTGGCGAGAAGGATCCATATGATGATGGTAGTACAATGGATTTGTATTTAATGATTAGAAATGGCTCTGACTCTAACAGTTTAAAGTTTATTGGCGATGCCAGAGACAAAGGTAGCACTGTTGTGCGTTACGATTTTTATATAAAGAAGGCTGATGAGGATGAGAAGGCTTATGTAAAAATTCCAAAGGATGATCCAAAGACTGAAACTGTTGAAGTAAGTGATTTAGAGGATAATGCCGTATATACTGCAAAGGTTGTAGCTATTGATGAAAAAGGTAAAAGCAGTACTGCAACTAGAAGAATTGTGAGGGGAACACCTGTTACAATAAAGGTTACATCTCTGTCTGAGCCTGATTCATACCCAGCATTAATGTTGGTTGAGGCATCGAGTTTTGACGCAAATATTTCATATGTTACATTGCCAAATGGTAAGAGAGTAACACCAAAGCAAGGGAAAAAGAATATTCATTTTACATGCAATACTACTACGAATGGTCCCTTCAAGTTCACTGCATATGATAAGAATGGTAATAATGCGAGTGTGACATATGAAGAAACCAAGGTTATTAACTTTGAAACGGAGTGGACTATTACTGAGGCTAATACCATTATAACGCTTCCGATGTCGGGAACAGTTCGTACATATGTGGACTTTGGAGATGGAAGAAAGTTAAGTATTACTACTGCATCTAAAAAGTATCGTTATACGAATCCGGGAACGTATATAATGAAGGTTTCTGGGTATAGTTCACAAATTTCAATTGATGATGCATCTAAGAAATATTTAACAGGCATAAAAAAATGGGGATGTCTAAAAAGTAAATCATACAATTTTTCTAGCTGCACGAATTTATCTGGACCAATTCCAGAATCGAATGACTGGAATTTTGTAAATGTTACATCGTTTGAGAACATGTTTGCTTCTTGTGAAAATATTACGGGGCAAATTCCGAGCAATTTGTTCAAAAATGGAACTAAAGCAACAAGCTTTGCTTCAACTTTTGAAGGATGTAGTGGAATAACTGGAACAATTCCGTCAGACTTGTTCACAAATTGTACTGGTGTAACGGACTTTAATAAGACTTTTTCGGGTTGCAGTGGACTTACAGGCAGTATATCAGAAAAACTGTTCAGTAATTGCAGTGCTGTAACAAATTTTAGCAGTACTTTTTCGGGTTGCAGTGGATTTACAGGCAGTATACCAGAAAAACTGTTCAGTAATTGCAGTGGCGTAACAAATTTTAGCGGTACTTTTTCGGGTTGTAGAGGACTTACTGAAATTCCAGAAAAGCTTTTTGAGCAAAATACTAAAGCAACATCGTTTTCATCTACGTTTAGAAAATGTTTAAATATAAAATGTAATATACCAGAAAAATTATTTTATAATTGTCCTGACGTTACGGCTTTTGCACTTACATTTGCAAATTGCAATAATTTAACAGGAAGCATACCAGAGAGCTTGTTTAGAAATTGTACAGAGGTAACTAACTTTCGTGGAACTTTTTATGATTGTTACAATTTAACAGGAAGCATACCAGAAAATTTATTTACTTATTGTACAAAAGTGACGGGATTTAGTTCTAATACAATTATGATTAGTTATAGCTGTGTTGGTATTTTTGAAGGTTGTAGTGGATTAACAGGAAGTATTCCAGAAAACTTATTTGCAAATTGTACCCAAACGGAGTATTTTGGCAGAGTATTTTGGGGATGCGATGGACTAACAGGAAGTATACCGGAGAATTTATTTAAAAATAATACTTTAGCAACTGATTTTGGAGGCACTTTTACATATTGCACTGGACTAACAGGAAATATTCCAGCAAATTTATTTGCAAATTGCCCAAATGTAAGTAGATTTTCGGCTTCAGAAAGATTTAAGGGAGCTGACGGAAAACTGCGTACTCAAAGTAGAGGTACGTTTAGCCATTGCCAAGGACTAACCGGAACAATTCCAGAAAATCTATTTGCTAATAATACAAAGACATTAACTGTTGCTGCAATGTTTGAAGGTTGTTATCAATTAACTGGAGAAATTCCTGCAAACTTGTTTGCAAACTGTCCAAAGATTTCAAGCTTTGCTGGAACTTTCGCACATTGCTATGGTTTAACAGGAAGCATTCCAGAAAATTTATTTGCAAGTTGCCCAAATGCACGTTTGTTTAATTATACATTTATAGATTGTTATAACTTAACAGGAAGCATTCCAGAAAACTTATTTGTAAAATGTACGAATGCTACAACATTTACACAAACATTTTCGAGCTGCTCAAGACTGACAGGCAGTATTCCAGAAAACTTATTTGCAAAATGTACAAAGGCTACAGACTTTGGAATAGGAGACAGATCTACAGGATATTATGGAGGAACTTTTACATACTGTAGTGGCTTAACAGGAAACATTCCTACTAATCTATTTGCAAATTGTACAGAAACTAAAAAGGTGTCATTTGTATTTATGGGATGTACCGGTCTAACTGGGGACATACCAGCAGATTTATTTAAGAATTGTTTGAGTATAACGAATTGTGAAGCAACATTCTACAATTGTAGCAAACTAACAGGAAATGCGATTGAGTTGTGGAACAGAACAAACATTACATCAAATGATGAATGTTATTACAATTGCACTGGACTTACAAACTACGCCGATATTCCATCTGGATGGAAATAAAACATATCAATATAAAACCTGAGACTTAGTATGATGACTAAGTTTCAGGCTTTTTTATTACATTTTTATTACACTTAAACAAAATATTGAAAAATGACATATGGCATTATATAATTTTGTTGACGAAATTTTGAGAGAAGAATAGGAGACTTAAGCTATGAAAAAAGTAAAACCTAAAACTTTTGAAACTGAGGAAAAAAGCACTTTGGATGACAAGTGCGTGAGCAAAACCAGACATTCGAGAAAATGTCCATCATGCATAAAACTGCAAAAAAATAGTGGTATTACACTAGCGACACTTGTAATAACAATTGTAGTAATGCTGATTTTGGCAGGAGTAACAGTACACACAATGATCGGAGACAACGGTCTTATTGATAGTGCTAAAGATTTAAAAGAGAATGTTGAAACAAAAGATGCCGACATGCAAGACACAATAAATGACCTAGAAATAGAGCTGAATAAAGGAATACCGGATATAATTGCTGCAATAGAGCGTGGAACTAACTTTATAAACTTGTCGGAAGTTCAGCTGATAGATAGCGAAAATAGACAGGCTGATGCTTTCGAATACTATTACAAAAAAGCATCAGAAGGAGATAGTGCGTATAAAAAAGTTGATGGAGCAACCGGTGCAGAATTGCAACTGACGGGACTTATACACAACACGTCTTATAAGATAAAAATAATAGCCAAGAAAAACAATGAAGCCCTTAGAACGGCAGTAAAAAATATAAAAACAAAAGAGCTTCTATGTGCTGACTTAAACATGCAAGTTGAAGAAGACGGAAGTGTTTATACATCAGACACATGGACAAACAAGAACATAAAAGTTGCGCTAGTAGATGCAACCAGAAGCACATATTCGACAGTAGAAGGATCTACTCAAACCATAGCACAAACAAACGGCGAAAGTACGGTATCAGAGGCAGGTACAACAACAATAAAAGTTGAAACAACAGACGGTACCAACACAGTAAGCAAAAATTACTACGTAAAAATAGATAGAGTAGCGCCAACACTAATAATAACATCGCAAGGCCAGCCAGACCAATACCCAGACGTGCTAACAATAAAAGCACAAGATAATGCGGTTGCGATAGATCACATAGAATTGCCAGACGGCACGAAAATAACTGGAAACGGAAAGAACATATTTACAACAACATACAATGCAACAAAGAACGGACCAATAACATGTAAGGTTGAAGATGCGTTAGGAAACGAAGGAACAGGAGACTTTGAAGTTGAAAATGTAATAAACTTCGAGACAGAATGGACGATACCAGCAGATAATACAACAGTGCAAATTCCTGTTGCCTTTAACTATCAAACAAAAGGAGAGTTATATATTGATTATGGGGATGGAACTAAAGAAAATGTAAAAACAAGATATCCGGCACATACATACGAAAAAAGTGGAATATATACAGTAAAAATATCTGGAAAGTGTGAATACTGTTACTCTAATAATAAATATGTGACTAAGTTAAAAAAATGGGGATGCTTAGAAAATATATCATATAGTTTCAGTGATAACAAACAATTAAAAGGAGAAATTCCACAACCACATTACAATAGTTTTGAAAAAATTACATCATTTTATAGAACTTTTGACGGTTGTACTGGTTTAACTGGAGGTATACCGGATAATTTCTTTGTTAATTGTCCAAATACAGTAGGCTTTGCTTGGACTTTTGAAAAATGTAGCGGATTGACGGGGAATATACCCAAAAACTTGTTTGACAATTGCGACAATGCAACTGTCTATTCGGGAGTTTTCTCTCAGTGTAGTGGATTAACGGGAAACATACCAGAAGACTTGTTTATTAATTGTGTTAATGCTGAAAATTTTAATGAAACATTTGGTGACTGTACTGGATTAACAGGAAATATTCCAGAAAAGTTATTTAGTAACTGCAAGAATGCAAAAACTTTTGGCTATACAAATATTTCTTATAATGAAAATGGTTCAGGAAGTGCTGGTGGCGGTGGCGGAACATTTAGTGGATGTAGTGGCTTAACTGGAACTATACCAGAAAAACTATTTGAAAATTGCACAGAAGCGACTAGTTTCGCAGAAACGTTTTATAACTGTAGAGGGTTAACTGGAAATATCCCAGAAAATTTATTTAAGAATTGTAAAAATGTTATAGAATTTGACACCACATTTGCAAGATGTACACGGTTTAACAGGGGAAATACCAGAAAATCTATTTGAAAATTGTGTGAACGCAAAAAATTTCAGTGGAACTTTTTGGTATTGTAAAGGTTTAACAGGAAACATCCCAGAAAACTTGTTTGTTAATAATGTTAATGCAACCGCCTTTAGCGGTGGATTTGGAGGTGGAACCCGGAACCCCGTTTAGAGGAACGTTTACAGAGTGTTCAAACTTGACAGGAAATATTCCAGAAAACTTATTTGCTAATTGTAAAAATGTAGAAAGCTTTAAATATTTATTCTATGGCTGTACTGGATTAACAGGTGAAATTCCTGAAAGGCTTTTTGGAAATAATACAAAGGTAAAAGAGGTTTATGATGTTTTCTATGGTTGTACCGGGTTAACAGGCAACATTCCGGAAAAGCTTTTTGAAAATAATACTGCAATTAAAAACTTTGCAGGAGTATTTTATGGATGTACTGGTTTGACAGGAAATATTCCTGAAAAACTTTTTGAAAATAATATAGAAGGAACAAATTTTAGTAGTGTATTTTACGGATGTAGTGGATTAACAGGTAATATTCCTGAAGGACTATTTTCAAATTGTATAAATGCTACGAGTTTTGGTGCAACATTTTGTTACTGTACTGGATTAACAGGAAATATTCCTGAGAAATTGTTTTATAACTGTACAGAGGCAATTGTTTTTGGTAACACATTTAAATCTTGCAAAGGGTTAACAGGTAATATTCCTGAAGGTCTTTTCCTTAATAATACTAAGGCTAAATATTTCTATGGCACATTTTGTTACTGTAGTGGATTAACAGGTGAGATTCCTGAAAAATTATTTTATAATTCTACGGAAGTTACTGAATTTGCAAGCTCGTATGCTTCTGGCACTTTTGAAGGCTGTACTGGTTTAACGGGTGAAATACCGGAAAAACTTTTTATGAATTGTTCCAAAGCAACCAATTTTTCTGGAGTATTTCAGAGGTGTACTGGTTTGACGGGAAGTATTCCAGAAAATCTATTTACTAATTGTGTGGAGGCTGTTAAATTTGGAGGACAATATGGAGAAGGTGGAACTTTTGCAGGATGCACTGGTTTGACGGGAACGATTCCAGAAAACTTATTTGCAAATTGCAAAAAAATAACTAGTTTAAGACAGACTTTTTCGGGATGTAGCCGGAATTGTAGGACCTATTCCAGAAAATTTATTATATAATTGCACAGAGTTAAAGGATTTATTTAGTATGTTTTCCGGATGCAGTGAACTTACAGGCAATATACCAGCTAACTTACTTGTAAATTGTACTAAAATAACTAACTTAGAAAAAATTTTTTATGGGTGTAGTAAATTAACAGGAAGTATTCCTGAAAATTTATTTGAAAACTGTACTGAAGTAACATCTTTTTGTGGGGTTTTTGCTGGATGCAGTGAATTGACTGGAGAAATACCTGCAGGATTATTTAGAAACTGTACTAAGGTGACAAAATTCGGAGATCTCTTCTATGGAGGAGGAGTTTTTACAGGTTGTAAAGGCCTAACAGGAAGTATTCCAGAAGACTTATTTGCAAATTGTTCGAAAGTAACGACTTTTTATTGTACATTCAGCGGTTGTAGTGGATTAACAGGAATATCCGAAAATTTATTTGAAAATTGCCATAATGTTACTGATTTCCAAAGTGTGTTTGCTGGATGCACAGAATTAACAGGAACAGCACCTGATTTGTGGAATAGGACAAATGTTAAAGAGTCAAGTGGATGTTTTTGGGGATGTAAAAAATTAACCAACTACGCCGACATCCCATCTTCTTGGAAGTAGTAATAACAAACAAAAATCCTGTCATATTTTGTTTGTGAATTTACTGTGAAAGATGAAAAAAGTATTGCATTGTTTATGCTTTTATGATAGTATAATAGCAGAAACGAAACATTCCCTGCGTGGTACGTGTAGAAAGGAATTTTAGAACCAACAAATTCTAAAAGGGAGTCCGCCTTTAAATGTGGCGTGTAGGCTTAGGTTATTAACTTAAGAAACCCAGGAACATTTAACAAGACACCCACCTGCTGGTGCAGGTCCTTAAAATTTCATTCGGCTTACGGCTAGTGTGGGGCATGATTTTAAAATTACAAACATCACTTATATTCATATAAGTGGTGTTTTTTGTTGCATTTACTATGTTATAATAGTATAATGTTCACATATTAGTTAAGGGGTTTTTAGTGTGAAAATTAAGGAAGTAATTGAACTTGGCAGGCAAGTTTTAATAAGAAATAATATAGATGATGCATCTCTTGTTGCAAGGGAGTTATTGGCACATGTGCTTGGGCAGAATAAGCAGTATTTGGTAATTCATTCTGATGACGAGCTAGAAGAAGAGTATCATTCTAAGTTTGTAGATTGTATTAATCAGATCGTAAGTGGCAAGCCTTTGCAGTATATAACGCATAAACAAGAGTTTATGGGGCTTAATTTTTTTGTGGATGAGAATGTTCTTATTCCGCAACCAGATACTGAGGTGCTTGTGGAGGAGACTATAAAGAAGTGCATTTTGGTAGCAAAATTAAGAGCTGAACAAAGTCCGATTAAAATTTTAGATTTATGCACTGGCAGTGGTGCTATTGCAATTTCTTTGGATTATGTGCTTGCCCAGAAAAATATAAATGCAGAGATTACGGCTAGCGACATTAGCATAAAGGCTCTTGATATTTCAAAGAAAAATAATGAGTTGAATAATACAAGCGTTAAGTTTGCAGAGTCGAATTTGTTCGAGAATATTCAGAAAAATGATTTCGATATAATCGTGTCGAATCCGCCTTATATAAAAAGAAGAATAATCGAGACATTGCCTTGTCAGGTTCAAGCCGAGCCTCACATTGCATTAGACGGCGGAGAAGATGGCTTGGACTTTTACAAAAAGATAATAGATCAGGCTTGTAAATATATTAAGAATGGATATGTATTGCTAGAGATTGGCTATGACCAAAAGGAAGAGGTCGAGGGTTTGTTTAGAGCAAACGGAAGGTATTCGGAGATTGAAACTGTAAAAGATTTGTCGAATAATGATAGATGCGTTATTGCAAGAGTAAAATAATAAGGATGGTGATAATATGTCTTTTTCATCAGATTTGAAGGTGGAATTAAGTCAAATTAATAATTTGAAGAATAAGCAGGAAGTTTATGCAGAATTTCTTGGCTATATGACGACTAAAAATGTAGATATAAAACCGAAGACTATAAAGTTTTCTACAGAGAATGAGTATAATATAAATCGATTCGCAAAACTATTGAACAACATGAATATAAAGGATTACAAGATAAATATAACCGGAAAAACTTTTAGTATTACGTTTAAGAATAATGTCGAGTTTGACAACATTGATGAACAAAGGCTGTATGAAATATTATTAACAGATAACTTAAAAAAGGCATATATAAGAGGAAACTTTCTAGGAGCCGGTTCTATAAACGATCCAAAGAATAAGTACCATTTGGAAATAATTTTTAAGAACGCCGAATATGCAGAGATAACGTCGAGGATGCTTGCGTTATATGGTGTTACAACAAAAACGCTTGAAAGAACCGCATACATAAAAGATGGAGAAGAAATTTCTAAATTTTTGGCACTTATTGGTGGACATTCAACTGTACTAAAGTTTGAAGAGGTTCGAGTTTTAAGAGACATGAAGAATAATGTAAACAGGCTTGTAAATTGCGAGACGGCTAATCTGAACAAAACGATAAATGCCTCGGTAAAACAGGCAGAATTAATAAAAAAACTAAAACAATCTGGCAAGTTTAACAATCTACCAGACGATTTAAAAGAAATAGCAAATTTAAGGGAAGAAAACCCAGAGGCTACATTAGAACAATTAGGCGCAATGCTAAAAAATCCGATAGGAAAATCTAGTGTAAGCCACAGATTTAAGAAGATAGAGGAGTATTTATAATTAATGGAAGAAAAAGAGATTGGGCTGTATATTCACATGCCTTTTTGCAAGCAAAAGTGTTTGTATTGCGATTTTGTTTCGTATGCAAATAAGTACGGCGAGGCAGATAGATATATAAAGTGCCTGAAGAGAGAGATTGTTCAATATGCGAATGAGAATAGAATTATGCACGAGCATGGCTTGGAGCCAAAGTATATTATAAAAACCATTTACATT
This sequence comes from uncultured Clostridia bacterium, assembly GCA_934119935.1. Classification (GTDB taxonomy): domain Bacteria; phylum Bacillota; class Clostridia; order TANB77; family CAG-508; genus CAG-245. Next base: position 428,800 of record CAKOSX010000001.1, read on the forward strand.
GGTGGAGGAACGCCATCTTCTATTGATGAAGGTTATATTCTAAGTGTAATTAAGACTATTAAAGAGAATTTTGCTGTTGAAGAGGATGCAGAAATAACCATAGAGGTGAATCCAGGTACTGTTAATAAAGAAAAATTAGAAGTTTACAAACAGTGTGGTATTAACAGGTTAAGCATCGGATTGCAGGCTGTTCAAGACAATCTGCTTAAATCTATTGGAAGAATTCATACATTTAAAGATTTCGAGAACATATATGATTATGCAAGGCAAGTTGGTTTTGATAATATTAATGTAGATTTGATGATTGCTTTGCCAGGGCAAACTATGGATGATGTGAAGGAGAGTGTAAAAACAATAGTGGGGCTAAAACCAGAGCACATATCTGTATATTCTCTTATTTTGGAAGAAGGTACACCGATGTACGATATGGTACAGAACAAAAAGCTAGAGCTTCCAGATGATGATACGGAAAGGCAGATGTATTGGTATGTTAAAGAATGTTTAGAAAAGCACAAATACAAGCATTACGAGATATCTAACTTCGCAAGGCCGGGCTTCGAATCTAAGCATAATATGGATTGCTGGGATCAAAAGGAATACATCGGAGTGGGGACTGCGGCAAGTTCGTTTATGGAAAACAAGCGATACTCGAACACAGATGATCTTGAAACATATATGGAAAACATAGAAGCGGGAAACATGAATAAGAATTTTGTACTAGATGAGGTGCTAATGGATGATGACGAGAGAATGGATGAATTCATGATGCTTGGTTTAAGAAAAATTGATGGCGTAAATATTAGAGAATTCGAACAAAGGTTCAAGGTGAACCCTATAATGAGATATTGTAAGACACTAGATAAATTAAATAGCGAAGGTTTAATAGAGGTTGATGCAGACTGTATAAGGCTTAGTAGCAAAGGCATTGACCTTGCAAATGTGGTATGGGAAGAATTCGTGTAACCATGGACAAATTAATTTTAATGTGCTATTATTGGAACGATAAAATATAATTATATTTAATCAGCGTATTAAAACTTAAAGAGGATTGTAATACCTCGGAAAGACGAAAAAATGAATTTTAAATTAGAAGAACTTACAAAAGACAACGAACCACAATACTTAGAACAAGTTGCTAATTTAGAACAAGCGGTAATGGCGAACATGGAGGCAAGAGGCCAAAGTGGACAGCTGTTCCCAACAGGCAGAGAAGATATATCTGCATATGCACATTCTAAAGAAAATACGGTTTTACTTGCGGTGGACGAGAAAGGCAAGGTTGTTGCAGCAACTTACATTACGCAGGGGCAGAAGCCTTTTACGTATAACGACATTACAAAATACTTCAAGTATGGAAAGGACTACAACGAGTATGTACGAAGCCGATACAAAACTTCGTCAGACTACTTGGCAGACATGCTAATAGTTTACAAGATGAAAATTCTAGCATTCAAATATGCAAAAGGAAAAGTACTAGAAAAGTTTCCTCAATATGAAGGAGACATATCAAAATTTCTAAAGCACGAAGTTGATGAAGAGCATAATCACTTTCACGAAAAGAGTGTACTTAGAGACCTTATGAATACATACATGTCCGAATACATAGAAATGCAGGAAGCAAAACATCCGGGAATAAAAGAAAGATACGAGATGTTCTACTGGAGTACATCGGAAGACATAGCAAAAGAGTTTGAAGCGGAGCGCAAAAATAGAAGCGAGAGTGAAGCGGAAAACAGAAATAAAAAGAGCGATGAAGAATGCAGTGTTTCAAGTGAGCGTGAAAATACGCAAGGAAAAAATGCAGTAAACGTGCAACCTAAAGATGTCGATGCAAGAGTGATGGAAGGCATGATAGGACAAGAGAAAGAAGAGATTGAATACAGAAATATATTGCAAAAGGGACCATTGGTTATACACGAAAAACCACAATTTGCAATGAACCCATACTACACGGCGAAAACATCAAACTCGATAGAGTTAGACACCTACATAACAGATCCAGAAGACAGAAGGTCTGGGCTTGCCAGAATCTTATTGTTGGAAGGCATAACAAAGCATATGGAGCAATTTTTTGAAGACGAGAGTCAGCAAGAAATATTTTTATGCTCAACATTACACAGAGACAATCTATCATCAAAATATGTGTCAGAGTTCTTTGGATTAACAGACAGCTTATATGTAAAAAGAAGAGATGGAAGAGACAGAGAAGTGCACATTTGCAGAGTGAAAAGAGAAGAATACAAAAAATATTTAGAACATATACGAAAAAAAGTTGCTGTGCTATACGGTTACAATCCAACAAAGATACAAATCTCTAATGTCGAAAAGATTGCAGTATTACAAGAACAATTGCAATATGAAAAAAGAGAGATTGAAAGGCTGAAAAGAGCAAGAACTGCTCAGGTTCACAATGGAAAAATCAATTTCAGAAAGAGAAAACTGGACAAAATAATAGCTTTGAATAGACAAATTCAGGCTTTAAAGAAGGAAAAAGATGTGGAGGGAGAGAGATAAACATGGAAAATATTAAAGACAATTCTATTGAAGAAAACGTAAAGAAAAATCAGAAAGAAAATGAAGGCAAAAATGAAAACAAATCTAATGTTGCAGAGGAGTATTCTTGGCCTATAGAACCAAAGTACAAGGTAACAGAACACGATAAATATGGAATCAGAAAGAACCACTACGTGCTATTCAAGCAAAGAGCACACTCAGGTTTCGACATAACAGCAGACATCGGAACAGAGGTACATCCAATTGCATCAGGAACTGTTTTACTTGCAGAATTTGACGGAACCACAACAGAGGGCTTCGATGCATTTAACGATGGATATGGAAACAAGGTAGAAATATTAAATGACGATGGCAGAAGAGTAGTTTACGGGCATTTAAGAGAATCATATGTAAAGCCAGGAGACAGAGTTACAAAAGAAATGGTAATTGGAATAACAGGATGCAGTGGCGGATCAAGAGTGCCACATCTACACATAGAAATTAGAAAATCTAACACAGAGGAAACCGGCTTAGATTACACAATAGATCCATTAACAGTACTTCCAAAAAAAGACTTGAGCAAATTAACAAAAGAATTTACACAAGAGCCATATGCAACACTATGGAGAAAAATGGCATCAAATGCGCCATGGAGCTTTGAAAAAACAGACATACCATATAGCGAAGATAAAGAAATAATTAGGTAATTGGATATTTGGGTAATAAAATAAATGAATACTTAAATTATGGGATAATTAAATAATTAAATAATTGGATAATTGGATAATTAAATAATTGGATAATTGGATAGACAATTAGATAATTGAATAATTAGATAGGAGAAGAATTTATGAAAGAGGAATTTATTGAATTATTAAGATCAACAAAAAGAGAAGGAATAGAAAATTTACTAAACTTCTTAGAAAAATCAGACTTTTACACAGCACCAGCAAGCACAAGATTTCATGGAAATTACGAGGGTGGTTTGCTAGAACACAGCATGAAAGTATATGAAATATTCAAAGAAAAAATAAAAGCAAGCGGGCTATCAACACCAGAAGACACAGTAATAATTGCTCCATTACTACACGACATATGCAAGACAAACTACTACAAAGTAGACTACAGAAACGCAAAAAATGCGAGAGGAGAATGGGAAAAGGTTCCATACTACGCAGTAGAAGACACAATTCCATATGGACACGGCGAAAAATCTGTAATGATGATTACAGAATACATGAAACTAACAAACGAAGAAAAATACGCAATACGTTGGCACATGGGCTTCACAGAACCAAAAGAACTATACGGAACAATAGGAGAAGCCTACAAAAAATACCCAATAGCATTATTGCTAAACGAAGCAGACTTAGAAGCCACATACTTCTATAACATATAACTTTGTATAATTTGTACAATTTGGGGACGGAGAAAAATTTGCACAAATTTAAATAAAAATGTACAATTTAGGGACGGAGAAAGATTTGTACATATTTCTAAAAAAATTAAGTACTAATTCATATTTTATAAAGCTGCAACACGTTGCTCTTGTTCGGAGCTCCTAACGGACTTCTCAAAGAACGAGCTTCCGGTTTTACTTTAAAAATATGAATTAGTACTTTTTTATTTACAATTTTCTATTTGTACAATTTTTTCTCCGTCCCTGAATTGTTCGGTTCGAAATGTTTTAAATTATGCAGGTATAATATTTTGTTTTTTTCACAAAATAATTTCGGTGATTTTTATGAAAATTTCGTGGCTGAAGCTGGAAAATGATAATAAGAATTTTAAACTTCCAATAGGATTAGGCATGGATGTGTTTTCGATTGATAAAGCGGAAGATGTTGATAACAAAATAGATGAATTAATAGCCAATAAGTACAATACAATTATATTATCTAATGATGTGGCTGGACTTTCTGAAAAGATTAATAAAGAGTATTTATATAATAGGAATGTGAATATTATAATTAGCAAAGATAGAGAGAAATATTGAAACTCTATTTGATTTGAATTTGACTTGAATTTGATTTAAATTTGATTGAAATTTGATTGTAGCTTGATTGGAGGATTTTTTTGAAAGGTACTATGGAGGATATTTTAATTCTTTGCATTGGAGACAGTAATTTAATTGGTGATAGCCTAGGTCCTTTGATTGGGTCTTTTATGGATAGAAAGGTTATAGAAGATAATCCTAGTGTAAAAGTAATTGGTACATTAGAGAATCCGATTGGATATAATGACCTAATTAGAATTACTGAACATTTAAATAAAAGGAAACAAGAGTATACAACAATAATTACAATTGATTCTGCGTTAGGAAGTAGTCAAAATATTGGCAAGATAATAATGGATAACTCAACATTATGTGCTGGAAATGGCGTGAATAGCGGGCAAGAGCTAATAAGTGATATTTCTATAAGAGGAATTGTAGGGAAAAACTATGAGGATGCTAAGAGAAATATACAAGAACTAAAAAATGTTTCGACGGATCTGGTAGAAGATATGGCTTGTAAGATTATATTTACAATTTTAAATATGTTTAAATGTTGAACAAGCATTTAAATAAAATAAAATATAATATAATACAAATACAGTGAAATAAAATAATAAGATAAAATTTGCTTTTAAAAAAATTAAAAAAATCCGTATAAAAAATCGTATGAAAAATCCGTATGAAAAATCCGTATGAAAAATCGTATAAAAAAACTCATTATGGCAATAATTCCTATATAAAACAATATATAGGAGGTACATATGAGCAAGGATACAAGAAACATTATAATTTTAAAGAATCTTCCATCGAATTTGATTGATGAAGCAATAATAGTTGTAAAGAATAAGAAAAAATTAAAAGAGTTTAATTATACAGATATGCTTAATTGTAAAGAGAATAACGGAATTATTCAGGGAGAAATAAAGAACGATATCATCCGAAAAATTGAAAGCATGAGAAAAGAACAGAAAAACTATATTGTAAAAGAAGCAGAAGTGGTAGTGAATAGCTACATACAAAAAATAGAAGAAAATTTAGCCTATAAAAAAACAGACAAAATAAAAAAATCGTATAAGAAACTAAAAAAGCTAAACTTTGCATTAATAATAACAACACTAATAAGCATCTTACTAGCAATATTCATGTAAAAAATAAAAAACATCAAAGCACGCAGATAAACATTTTATTAAGTTAATACGTATCCAGCTAGCGATATTTATATAAGGAATAAAACCTCAACCTTTGGAATATAAATTTATAAAACAAAGGAAGAGGTGTTTTTTTATGGAAAGAATAATGAGCCAAGAAGAGAGAATTAGAAGAGCAGAACAACTATATAATAGAAGAAAAATTGTTAATGAAGTTGGCAATGGAAGAAGAAAGGAAAATGGCAGTAAAAATAACGGTAAGAACAACAGTAAAAACAATGGTAGAGATAACGTTAAAAATAATGACGAAAATAGCATTGAAAATATTGAAATTGATACTTTAAGAGTAAAGAAAAAAATGATAAAAAAGATGGTGCTACAAATTATCGTTTGTGCCACAATATACATTACATTCTATTTACTACAGAATTCAGAATACGTATTTTCAAGAGAAATGATAAAAAAGACAAAAGAAATTATATCCTATGACATAAGTGTGGATACTATCATCAACAAATTAAACGAATACTGTACAATTTGGGGACGGAGAAAAAAATGTACAGAGCGAAAATTTACAGGAGAACGGAGAAAATAGCAGTGATGCAGTAGATCCATCAGAAGTCGATGCAACACAAACCAAAGAAGGTGAAAACAACCCAGAAAACAATGAAACAACAAGCGGAGCAGCTAATCAAGAAAATGGCCAAGGAAGCAATCAGGAAAACACACAAGAGAGCAATCAAGAGAATAATGGAAAAATTAATTCGGAACAAACTTCTAGCGAGGCAATGGGAGGGCCGGAGGAGTCTACGCAAGTAGGAGAGAAAACACAAGAGGAGCAAGATGTAGACTATGTGAAGCAAAATTCAAACATAATATGGCCTTTAAAGGGAGTAATAACATCAAGGTACGGTTCGAGAACTCCAACGGCAATAGTGTCGGCGAATCATCGTGGGTTGGACATAGCCGGAAATACCGGCGATACCATAATTTCTGCTATGGACGGAACAGTGGTTTTAGCCTCTGGAACAGGTGATTATGGCAACCACATACAAATTGAAAACGGCGAAATTACGACTTTATATGCCCATTGTAGTGAACTTCTTGTTCAGGAGGGTGCAACCGTTAAGCAAGGTGACATAATCGCAAAAGTTGGCCAAACAGGAAGAGCAACTGGTCCACATCTTCACTTTGAAATAAGAAGAGATGGTAGATTTATAAATCCAGAACAAATTCTTGGAAGTTTGTGAGGTACATATGCAAATAAAAATTAATTTAAAAATATTCCTGTTTCTAATTATATTCATAATTACGAGACAAATAAAAATATATGCTATACTAATGTTCTTGGCATTATTGCATGAACTGGGACATCTGCTAGCAGGCATTCTACTGGGCTTTAAACCAGAAGCAATATCAATAATTCCTGCAGGATTTTCGGTACAATTCAAGGCGGAAAACAAAAATTACAATGTCAAAGTAAAAAAAGGCAATTTATTATCTGTAAAGAAAATCGCAATCGCAGCCGCAGGGCCGATTGTAAACCTTGTGCTAATGGTTATTACAATTTTATATTGGAAATCAACGCAAAATCCATTTTTGATAGGCTTACCAGTTGACCTATTAATATATTCGAATTTGCTAATATTTATGTTTAATTTAATTCCGATATATCCACTCGACGGAGGCAGAATTTTAAAAGAAATTATACATATAGTACATGGATTATATTCCGCTTACATGATTACTAACAAAGTGTCGAATGCTGTTGTAATTTTGCTAACGATTATTGCGAGCTTCGCAGTTTTGATCTACAAGAATATTGCTATTCTATTTATAATAGTGTATTTATGGATGCTGGTGATAAAAGAGAATAAAAAAATGAACTTAAAATTAGCAATTTGGAAGAATATAGTCGAAAATACAGAAACACAGTCGAAATGCATATAGCAAAAATTAGCAAATTTTGAACTCAAAAAAACTTATGCAAACTATTGAAAAAAATTATATTTAATAGTAATATTATATGTAATAGAGGAGGAGCAACATATGAAGAAAATAGGGAATAGCCACGGAATAACACTGGTTTCGCTAGTTGTAACAATAGTCGTAATGATGATATTAACAATCTCGATAACCACAAGCGTGACTTCAACTTTAGAGTTACAAAAGTATAATAATGTAAAGGAAGATATAATAGCTTTATCGGAAGAGGTAAAAATTTATTATATGAAAAATGCAAAATTACCTGTATATACGGATAAAACGTTTGACTTAGTAGAGTATAATGTGCCAAGTGAGGATACTAACCCAAACGATTCGGGTGCATATTATGCAATAGATCTTTCGGTTTTATCTGCAAATCTTGAAATAAATTGTGGAGCCGGAAACAAAAACAAAGATTGGACTACAGATGATTTATATGTTTTGAACGAAGAGAGCCTTACAGTATATTATTTGAAAGGTGCAATTCTGAATGGAGTTAAGCATTACACAATAATAGACGATTTTTCGGGAGGATCATTTGCATCTGAATATTATAAAAAAGTTGATTTACCAATAATTTCTGTTGTTACAATTGAAAGCAATGGCTCGGATAAAACTAAGGCAACAAAGGATGATATTGTAACACTAAAATTCTTGTCTAACTATGACTACACTACAAAACCAACGGTCACAATTGATGGACAAGATGTAACAGACCAATGCCAATGGAATGGAAGACTGTGCACGGTTAACTACGAAGTTGCATCTATTAAATATTTGGATGGCGATAGTAAAGTTGGTGAAAAGGTAGAATTTAGCATATCAAATTATACTGCTGATGACAGAACTGGAAAAGAAATAACGGATGTTACATTCGGCCAAAACGTTTATTTTTCAGAGGGATATGTTGTTGACGGTGTTGAAATACCAAGAGGTTTCGTATACGTCGGAGGAACAAAAGATAGTGGACTTGTAATCTCAGACAACGCCTCAGATAAGGATAAATACAAGAATAGAGATATAGTTGGAACAGATTTGGTTGGAAATCAATATGTTTGGGTGCCTTGTACAACAAATTCATCTATTGATGCAATACAATTTGCAAGAACTGAATGGGACGTTGAGGATGATAATAACACTAAAGCGTCAAAAGACGAGCTAACATTAACAGACTCTGGAGTAACATATACTGATGCTGATATATCGAATGGAATAACATCCGATGTTTCAAAAGAAATTGTTGCTCAAATAAAAGCTGAAAAAGCAAGTGTTACAGAACATGGTGGATTCTATATAGGAAGATACGAGGTTGGCAAAAGTGGAGATACGGCAGTGATAAAAGCAAATCAAACACCATATTCAGAGGTAACTTGGAGCGCAGCATATAATTTAGCGAAGAAGATGAAGGCTGGAAGTACAACAACCTCATATTTATGCTCAAGTTATGCATGGGACACGGCAATTAACTTTATTGAAAAAAATAGTACGGCAAAAAAATATGCAACCACAGTAGAAGGATTTAATGAAAATTGGTATAGTCAAGAAGTTATAGATGGTCAGAATAGTGTTATAAAAGAGGCAAATACAGAAAAAATGCTGAATACTGGATTGACAACTGCTTACTGTAACATATTCGACATGGGAGGAAATGAATTAGAATATACAACAGAAATTAATCCGGGAATATTAGAATCTATAATAGCTCGAGGAGGAACTTACCATAAAGATTTTAATGATCTTCCAGCTGGGCAACGTTTAGACACAACACCAGATTTGAGTGCTCAGATGTTTGGAATTCGTACTACTCTATTTTTAAATTAATTAAAAGCTCAAAAAATATTCTAAAATCCTTGCATTTAATGCCAAAACATGGTACAATACAAAGTAGTGTGAAAACACTACTTTTTAATTTGTCTAAAATTAAAAAGACCTTACTTGCACGAGATGTGCAGGTTATATTATCCGAAAGGTAGGTGAAAATAATGAACAAATACGAGAGTATAATCATTATTAATCCATCTGTAGATGAAGAGCAAATAAAGGCTTTAACAACAAAATTTACAGACATGATTAATAGCGATGGAAAAGTAGAAAAAGCTGAAAATCTTGGAAAGAAGAAATTAGCTTATCCTGTAAAGAAAAACGCAGAAGGATATTATGTAGTATTCAACTTTACAGCAAACCCAAGTATAATAGCAGAGTTAGAAAGAAATTACAGAATTACTGATGATGTTATTAAATTCATGACAATCAACGTAAACGAATAATTAGAAAAAATGGAGGTCATTTATGAACAAAGTTATTTTAATGGGAAGACTAACAAGAGATCCAGAAGTTAGATATACCCAAACAAGCAACACATTAGTAGCATCTTTCTCACTTGCAGTAAACAGAAGATTTGTAAGACAAGGTGAAGAAAGACAAGCAGATTTTATAAACTGTGTTGCATGGAATAAAACTGGAGAATTCGTAAGTAAGTATTTTAAAAAAGGTCAACAAGTTGGTGTAATCGGAAGATTACAAACAAGAACTTGGGATGATGACAAAGGACAGAAACATTATATAACAGAAGTTATTGTTGAAGAAACATACTTCGCAGATAGCAGAAGAGATGGAGCTGCTGCAGACATGGATTCAAGCTTTGGAGCAGATGCATCAATGCCAGCTGGTAATGGTTCAGAATTTGAAGTTTCATCTGGTGATGACCTACCATTTTAAGTAGAATAAAAAATAGGGAGGGATATAATAATGGCAGATAGAAGACAAAATAGAAGAAACAATAGCAATAAAGATGAAGATTATAATCCAAAATTTAGAAAAATGAGAAAGAAAGTTTGCCCACTATGTGCAAATAAAGAATTAGTTTTAGATTATAAAAATGCCGATCAATTAAAGAAATTTATAAATGATAAAGGCAAAATATTACCAAGAAGAGCTACTGGAGCTTGTGCAAAACATCAAAGAGATATAACAATAGCTGTAAAAAGAGCAAGACAAATTGCTATATTACCATATACACAAGAATAGTTTTGTAATAATAATGTAATAAAAAAGTAACATAAAAATTATTGACTACATAAAAAAAGAATAGTAAAATTAAAAATGTAGATAATAATATTAAGATAATGAAAAGGAGAAATATATGATGAAAAATTCTAAAGTAATTATGGAAATTGTTATAATAATCTCATTATTATTCGCTTTATCAACAGTTGTTTTGGCTGACAACACACAAATTATAATTGGTGGAGGTTCAACTAACACTCAAAACGATACAGTTACAAATATTCCAGATGTTATAAACACAACAACAAATACTAATACAAATACAAACATAAACACTAATACATCATATAGAACAAACACAAATACAGAAAAATTACCAAAAACAGGTGTAACAGATGGTTATGTTGTTGCTATACTTGTAACAGTATGTGCTATATCAGCTATATATGCTTATAAGAAAATAAGAGATTACAACATGTAATAAAATAAAGATTGAAAGAACATATGTCAGAAATGATGTATGTTCTTTTTTTGTGTAAAGCTATTTACAATAATAAGTTACTAAATTTGCAAATTTACATAAAATGCGATATAATATAAATTATAATGGTTAATATTCCATTAAATAAAAAAACCGCTAAAAGGAGAATTTTTATGAATGATCGGTTTGATGAGATTATGGAGAACATGGAAAGAGAGATGGAGGAATTAAAGCAAATCAACAGTTCTTTGAGAGAGGAAAATGAAAGACTGAAGGATCTCAACGGAATTGAGAAATGTTTTTCGGTAGATAAAGCATTTGAAGGCTTTCATGTAAGCAACGTACAATCTAAGCGTCGAGCACTGAACGTAATAAAAGCTCATGGATATACAAATATCTATGCTTTAAAAGATATTACAGTTCAAGAATTATGCAAATGGCCTGAGGTGGGTCCGGCAATTATAGCAATTATTTATATTGTTATGGAACATTACGGGATGATTATGGAGATTCCATCAAAGGCACTATTTGCCTCTCCGATGTTTCTTAATCAGTTAACCAAGCGCATCGAAGACAATCGGAAAACGGTAACTTTCGATATCTGCTAAGCGGGACGAAAATGGCACCTAGTACTTAGGTGCCATTTTCGTTTGAAAAAATCAATGTTTATTTATTTTCTGCCTGAACAATTATTCTAGTCTGTTTTATACTATTGCATGTCATTAGTGTAACTATTTTCTTTTCATTTGTCTCTTGTGATGTGCAAGATAAATCTGTACTTTCAACTTCTTTTTTATCAAATATTTTGTAATCTAGAGCTTTTCCATCTAATCCATATACCGTAAATTCGTCACCAATTTTTAGACTGCTGATTCTTGCAAAAAATGTGTTATCTAAATAATTATGCCCAGCAATGCAAAGGTTTCCAACATTATTTGGCAACGGTCCTGCAAACCTACAAGGCGCTATTTTTAATAAGTCTTCCGAAACTTCCGAGAGTATAGGATAATCTAGCTTAATTTTATCTATTTTTAATATTCCGATTACAAAATTTTTCTTTTCTTCAGAAAAATCATTAGAATTTTGTAAAATAGCTGTGTAAGAAGGATTTTCGGAATACAGATAAGAGACAGAAAAAGATGATGCCAAATTTTCAGAGGTTTTATTTTTTTGCGTAATATCATAAATATATAATACAAATAATAATGAAAATATTATTAATCCGATTATTGAAATAAATAAGATGAATTTTAGAATTGCCAATTTTTTCATTATCACGTTCCTCGTTCTACATTTTTAATATTATTTTAAACAAAAAAGTAAAAAAAATTAAAAAATTTGAAAAAAAGATACAATTTATGGACAATATATGATAGAATAGGGACGATAAATTTAAGTGAAGGAGAATTGATATGTCCGAAGCAAAATATAAAAGAATTTTGTTAAAATTAAGTGGTGAAGCACTTGCTGGAGACAGCAAAAAGGGAATTGATCCTGACGTAATAGGAAAAATTTGTGATGAAATAAAAAAAGTTAAACAATTAGGCGTTGAAATTGCCATAGTAGTTGGTGGAGGAAATTTCTGGAGAGGCAGAAATGGAAAAGAAATGGAAAGAACCACATCTGACTACATGGGAATGCTTGCAACTGTTATGAATGGCTTGGCATTACAAGATGCTTTAGAGGCAAGAGGAATGTACACAAGAGTACAAACTGCAATTGAAATGAGACAAATTGCAGAGCCATATATAAAAAGAAAGGCTCTTAAACATTTGGAAAGAGGCAGAATTGTAATATTTTCATGTGGAACTGGTAACCCATACTTCACAACAGATACAACAGCAGCTTTAAGAGCAGCCGAGATTGAGGCAGATGTAATACTTGTTGCAAAGACAATAGATGGCGTATATTCAGCAGATCCAAAGGTTGACCAAAATGCTATTAAATATGATAAGATAACATATTTAGATATTTTAAATAAAGATTTAAAAGTAATGGATTCTACTGCTACATCTTTATGCAGAGATAACAACATTCCGTTATTAGTATTTGGCATAAATGAACCAGAAAACATATTAAAGGCCGTTATGGGCGAAAAAATAGGAACTTTAGTTGAAGGAGAATAAAGATTATGGATTTTAATATTATTGAAGAAAAGATGAAGAAAACAATTAGCGTATTTGAAGAAAATTTAGCTGAGGTTAGAGCTGGACGTGCTAACCCAAACATTTTAAATAAAGTAACAGTTGACTATTATGGAGTTCCAACTCCAATCAATCAAATGGCTGGTGTGTCTGTACCAGAACCAAGAATGATAGTTATTCAACCATGGGATATGAGCATGCTTAAAGAAATTGAAAAAGCTATAAACTTAGCAGAATTAGGAATCAATCCAATGAATGATGGAAAGGTAATTAGACTTACATTCCCAGAGCTTACAGAGGAAAGAAGAAAGAGCTTAGTAAAAGATATAAGAAAGACTGCAGAAGAAGCAAAAGTTGCTGTTAGATCAATTAGAAGAGATGGAATAGATACAGCAAAAACTGCACAAAAAAATGGTGAAATGACAGAAGATGAATTATCAGCTGCAGAAGCTAAAATTCAAAAAATGACAGATACAAACATTGCTGAAATTGACCAAATATTAGAGAAAAAAGAAAAAGAAATAATGACTGTATAAAACAATAAGGCCATTGGGGCGAAAATCTCAATGGCTTATTGCGGCTGAAAGGAAATATTTATGGAACAAAATATAGAAGATATAATTAATATGCAAGCTTTGCCAGAGCATGTTGCCATAATCATGGATGGAAACAGAAGATGGGCAAAGAAAAATAATTTAAGCACTCCACAAGGTCACAAAGAAGGCGCTGAAAATTTAAAAAGAATTGCAAAATTTGCAAATAAAATAGGGATAAAATATTTAACTGTTTATGCATTTTCAACAGAAAATTGGAAGAGATCACAAGAAGAAGTTGGAGCTATAATGAAACTTTTAAAATTCTATTTGTTAGATTTCTTTAATTGGAGTGATGAAAACATTAAAATAAATGTACTTGGCAGGATTGCAGAACTACCAAAGGATTTGAAAGACCAAATACATAAAATAGAAGAAAAAACTAAGAACAATACAGGTTTAGTATTAAATATATGTTTTAATTATGGTGGTAGAGACGAAATAGTAACTGCTACTAAGAATATTGCTCAAAAAGTATTAGACGGAGAATTAAAAATAGAAGATATAAACGAAAAATTATTCTCAAATTATTTATATACGGCTAATCAACCAGACCCTGATTTGTTAATTAGAACTAGTGGAGAAGAGAGAATAAGTAATTTCTTGCCATGGCAGATTTCATATTCAGAGTTTGTGTTTACAGATAAATTCTGGCCAGAATTTAATGAACAAGAATTTTTAAATTCTATACAAATCTATCAAAAAAGAACAAGAAGATTTGGGGGAAACAAATAAGAAGACTACCGAAAAGCGTTTGGAGGTCATTTTAGAATAGAAAATTAAGATAAATTTATAAACGAGAGGTCAAAATTATGAAAAGAGTTTTATCAGCAGCAGTATTATTACCATTGGTTCTTATAGTGTTTATTTTAGGAAATACATATGTGGTAGACGTATTTATGGGAATAGTAGCTTTAAGATGTATATACGAACTATTCCACGCGTTTGAACAAAAAGGACATCATCCAGTAAGATGGGTTGGATATTTAGCAGCAATCGCAATAATGTTTATTCATGTTATACCAGAGCATTATGCAAAATACGCTGTAATATCAATCATTCCAATATCTGTTTTAATCTTGTTCATATTAGTACTTACGAAAAAGACAAAAACAGATGTAATAGACATAGCAATTACTTTCTTTGGAGTATGTTACATTGTATTATTTTTAATGTTTATGTCGATAATTAGAAACATGGAAAATGGAAAATTCTTAATTTGGTATGTATTTATAGCATCATGGCTTACAGATGTGTTTGCTTATTTAACAGGAAAGGCAATCGGAAAACATCATTTTACAGATATAAGCCCAAACAAGACAATAGAAGGCTGTATAGGTGGAACATTAGGTGCAACTCTATGTATCATTTTATATACAGTATTAATAAACAAATTTGCCGGATTTAATATAAACGTTGCAGTAATTTCATTAATAGGAATTATACTTAGCATAGTTGGTCAAATAGGAGATTTATCTGCATCAGCCATTAAAAGATATGCGGGAATTAAGGATTATTCAGATTTAATTCCAGGCCATGGGGGAATGGTTGATAGAGTTGATAGTGTAATATTTATTGCTCCATTTACATATTTATTATTTATATTGATGTTTTAATTGGTTTATGGGTACAACCTTACAAAAACCTAAATAAATTTTTAAGGATAAAAATTTGATAAGTTTTTTAATTAGTGCAATTAAGATAGTATTTTTATTAGGCTTTCTAATTGGAATTCATGAAACAGGTCATTTTCTTATTGCAAAGCTCTGCAAAGTTAGGGTAAACGAGTTTGCAATAGGATTTGGGCCTGTTATATGGAAGAAACAAGGGAAAGAGACTAAATATGAACTTAGATTGATTCCGCTAGGTGGATTCGTGAACATGGAAGGCGAAGCAGAGCAATCTGAAAAAGAAGGCTCATTTACGAAGGCAAGCATTCCAAGAAGAGTTGCTATTGTAGCAGCAGGTGCGTTGGTAAATATCATCTTTGCAATTATAGTATATTTTATATTAGCTATGACTGTTAGAGGAAATCTTACGAATGCGGTTGTAGGAAATAGAGTTCTCGATGCAGATAATTTTGGAAATAGACTGTATTTTGCATCATATAATACAAAAGAATTTATGCTTTCGATTGCAGAAAGTGTAAAGCAACTGTTCACTGGAAAAGTATCGTCGGCAGAACTAGTTGGTCCTGTTGGAATATCTGAAGTAGTCGCAAAAACAAATGGATTTAGAGAGTTTATTTATATACTGGCAGCTATATCAATATCACTTGGCGTAACAAACTTATTGCCATTTCCACCACTAGATGGAGGAAAAATTGTGCTAATATTACTGGAGGCAATTCGCAGAAAACCATTAAAACAAGAAACAGAAATAAAAATACAGTTGGCTGGTTTTGCAATACTTATTGCAGTGTCAATTGTGGTGACGTATCATGATATAATACGAATATTTTAGTGATTGAAAAATAATTACAATTTTGACTACGTCAAATTTCATTTACAACGCGGTTACATACACAAAGTATGCGCCCTTGCCTTGTAAAATTCATTTTCCTTGTCAAAATTTAATTCTTTTCCAATCAATGATGTGCAATTTAATATAGAAAAATTATTAATAAATTGGGGGATTTATTAAAAAATGGATGAAGTTAAAACTTCAAAGACTGTTAAAGAGGTTTTTAAAGACTATAACTCTAACAGTTTTGTTCTTAATGCAGCAAGAGTTATAGGAATTGATTTATATAAAAAGAAAAATTTATTAGAAGTATTTATTGCTTCTAATAAATTAATTGATATTAACGATGTTTTAGAACTAGAAAAGTATATGGAGAGACGTTTTCAGATTCAAACTGCTAAGCTTACAATAAAATATGAGCTTGAGGAAGAAGTCGATGTGTCTGAAAAAATAGCAAAAGAATGGCAAAGTATTGTTAAGTATATTTCGTACAAGCATCCTATTGCGAGAGCTTTTTTGAATAATAGTGAGATTCAAATTGTTAATAATAATATAAAGGTTACTCTTTTTCTAAATGGAAAAGAGTTTTTAGAGAACAATAAATTTAATGAAGTTTTTGCAGGGCTAATTTATAATATATACGGCAAAAAATATACGATGACATATGAAGAAAAGGTTTCTGAAAATACGGTTACTCAATATAAAGAAAGATTAGAGAGACTCGAAAAAGAAGCAATACTTGAAATGACCAAGGATAATGGTACGGCTAGTGCTGAACACAGTGAAAAACAACAACAAGAAACAAAGCCATATGCTAGTAAAAATGCTGGACAAAGCAAATACAACAAAGGTCAATATAATAAGAGCCAGTATAACAAGGGACAATATGGAGAGAAGAAGCAATATAATAAATCTGCCCCAAGTCCTGCACAAGAAGCTCCTATGCCACCAATGCCAGATGCGCCAGAGGCTGTAGCAACACCGGAAGAAGATACACCATTAATTTATGGTAGAAGTTTGAATTTAAGTGATCCAATCATAAAGATTCAAGATATAGGCGTAGACAGTGGAAACGTAATATTAGAAGGACAAATTTTAAGTGTAGAGCTTGATGCAAAAGATGATGACATCAATCTTGGAATAAAGGTAAGAGAGCTAAAAAGCGGTAAGTCACTTGTTATATTTAGTGTTTATGATGGAACTAATACAATCGATTGTAAGGTATTCTCTGCACCAGAAAAATTGGATAAATTAAAGAAGAGATTAAAGAGTGCTGCAAGAGTAAGAATTGCTGGTACTGCACAATTTGACCCATACGCAAAACAGCTAGGTGTTTTGGTAAATACTATTGTAGAAATGCCAGAAGAAAAGAAAGCTGTAAGAACTGATAATGCTAAGATTAAAAGAGTTGAGCTTCATATGCATACTCAGATGAGCACGATGGATGGAATTACTCCTGCTAAAAACCTTATAAAACGTGCAATGAAGTGGGGAATGAAGTCTATTGCTATTACTGACCATGGAAGTGTTCAAGCGTTCCCAGATGCACACAAAATGTTGGGAGTAAATAACCCAGACATGAAGGTACTTTATGGAGTAGAGGCATACTTGGTTCCAGATAAGGTTCCATCTGTTTCAAATCCAAAGGGACAAGATTTACATACTACATATTGCGTATTAGACTTAGAGACAACAGGCCTTTCTTTTAGAACAGAGAAGATTACCGAAATTGGTATAATGAAGATGAACGAAAAAGGCGAAGTCATCGATGAATTTGAATGCTTCGTAAACCCTGAAAAGCCAATTCCTCAAAGGGTTGTAGAGGTTACAAACATTACAGATGACATGGTAAAAGATGCAGAGACAATAGATAAAGTATTGCCAAAAGTGCTAGAGTTTGTGGGGGATAGCGTAATTGTTGCACATAATGCAGACTTCGACGTTGGTTTCTTGAAATATAATGCAAAGCAATTAGGATTATCTTTAGATAATACTTACCTAGATACTCTAAGACTTGCAAAAGATTTATTCCCAGATTTCAAAAAATATAAATTAGGAATAATTGCTGAAAAACTTGGAATTGAGGTAATAGTTGCACATAGAGCATTAGACGATGTTGATACTACTGTAAAAGTATTTAGAGTAATGTTAAATATGCTAGAAGAAAAAGGTGCTAAAACTATAGAAGACATAGACAAGCTTGCTGGCGAAAACGTAAATTACAAGAAGTTAAAGAGCTTCCATGCAATAATTCTTGCTACAAACTATGTTGGATTAAGAAACTTATACAAGTTAATCTCAATATCTCATTTGGATTACATATACAAAGGCAGACCGATGCTATTAAAATCAATATATAAGCAATATTCAGAAGGTTTGATTTTAGGGAGTGCTTGTGAAGCTGGAGAATTGTATCAGGCAATCGAAAACGGAAAAGACGATGATGAAATTGAAGCAATTGCAAGAGATTATGATTATCTTGAAATTCAGCCAACTGGAAACAACATGTTCTTGGTTAGAAATGGAGTTGTGCCAGATGTAGAAGGTTTAAGAGACATAAATAGAAAAATAGTTGCCTTAGGAGAGAAGCTGGATAAATTGGTAGTTGCAACCTGTGATGTTCACTTTATGGATCCAGAAGATGAAATATATAGACGTATATTAGAGGCAGGACAAGGCTATGCAGATTGCGATTTGCAGGCTCCATTATATTTAAGAACAACAGAAGAAATGCTAGAAGAATTTAGCTATTTAGGAGAAGAAAAAGCATATGAGGTTGTGGTTACAAATACCAATAAAATAGCGGATATGTGTGAGCAAATCAGCCCAATATCACCAGAAAAATGCCCTCCATACATAAACGATTGTGAGAAAACAATTAAAGATATTGCATACAACAAGGCACATGAGTTATATGGAGATCCACTTCCACAGATTGTTGAGGAGAGGCTAGATAAAGAGCTAACATCTATCATAAAAAATGGATTCTCCGTTATGTACATCATAGCGCAGAAACTGGTTTGGAAATCAAATGCAGATGGATACATCGTTGGTTCCAGAGGCTCTGTTGGTTCGTCTTTTGTTGCCAACATGACAGGTATTACAGAGGTTAACTCGCTTCCGCCACATTACAGATGTCCAAATTGTAAGTATTCGGATTTTACCGATTATGGTGTGAAGAACGGCTTCGACTTACCAGATAAGATGTGCCCTAAGTGCGGACATAGACTCGCAAAAGATGGACTAGATATTCCATTCGAAACTTTCTTGGGCTTTAATGGAGATAAGGAACCCGATATCGACTTAAACTTCTCTGGAGAATATCAGGCAAAAGCACATAGATACACAGAAGTAATATTCGGAAAGGGTACAACTTTCAAGGCTGGAACCGTTGGTACTGTTGCTGGGAAGACAGCAATGGGTTATGTTAGAAAATATAACGAAGAAAGAGGAATACCAATAAACAATTCAGAGGTAATTAGAGTTGCTTATGGTTGCACAGGAATAAAAAGAACAACGGGTCAGCACCCTGGTGGAATTATAGTTGTTCCAAAGGGAAGAGAAATCTACGAATTTACGCCTGTTCAGCATCCAGCAGATGACCCAACCTCAGATATTATAACTACTCACTTCGACTACCACTCAATAGACCAAAACCTATTGAAGCTAGATATACTAGGCCATGATGATCCAACCATGATAAGAATGCTATTCGATATTACTGGACAAGATCCAACAAAAGTACCACTAGATGATAAGGAAACAATGTCTATATTTTGTTCTACAAAAGCATTAGGAGTTACACCAGAACAAATACACAGTGAAGTTGGAAGCTTTGGAGTACCAGAGTTTGGAACAAAATTCGTAAGAGGAATGCTTGTAGATACAAGACCAAAAACGTTCGATGAATTAATTAGAATTTCAGGTCTATCACATGGTACAGACGTATGGTTAAATAACGCACAGAGCTTAATCGAAGAAGGCACTATAAAGCTGGAAGATGCTATATGTTGTAGAGATGATATTATGATTTATCTAATTAAGGAAGGATTGCCACCACAAAAAGCCTTCAAAATAATGGAGTTTGTTCGTAAAGGAAAACCATCAAAAGATCCAGAGGGCTGGAAAGGCCATGAAGCAACGATGAGAGAATACAACATACCAGAATGGTATATTGGTTCATGTAAAAAAATAAAATACATGTTCCCAAAAGCCCATGCTGCTGCATATGTTACAAACGCCTTCAGAATTGCGTGGTTCAAGGTTCACATTCCAAAAGCATATTATGCCGCATACTTCTCTATAAGAGCAGATGCATTTGATAGTGAGATAATGTGCCACGGAGTAGAACGTGTAAAGAACAAAATGAAAGAAATAGAACTTGCTGGAAAAGCAGCAACAAAGAAAGACCAAGACACATATGGAGTTTTGGAGATAGTTCTAGAAATGTATGAAAGAGGTTTAAATTTCTTGCCAATAGATTTATATGAGTCAGATGCTGTAAAATTTAAAGTAGAAGTTGATGGAATACGTCCACCATTAAACAGTATACCAGGACTTGGAACAGTTGCAGCACAAGGAATACAAGAAGCAAGACAAGAAGGAGAATTCATGTCTATAGATGATATGAAAATACGTGCAAAAGTCGGAAAATCTACAATAGAAATGTTAGAAAAAGCAGGATGCTTGGAAGGCATGAGCCAAAGCAATCAAATGAGCTTATTTGCATAATTTCGCCCAATAGGGACGCCCCTTTTTGGGCGAAAAAATAAAAATGTAATATTTTGTTGAAATATGCATACAATATCTTATATTTATTATTAAAAAACATTGACTTTGTGACAAATGGTATATATAATAAATATATATATAGTAAATGTTCTCGCTTGTGGTTGGTGCGAGTAATAAATCATACCATGTTGTCAAATGTTTCGCTTGTGGTTGGTGCGAATAATAAGTCATACCATGTTGTAAATTAAAATAGGGGGAATACACATCAGGTGTATTTCCTCTTTTTGCGTGAAAGAAGGTGCTTTATGATTATAGAAGAAGGATACGTGTATCATATAAAAAATGAATATTTTGAATTTGTAAAAGATGAAAAATTGATGACAAATCATGAGGGAGATTCAACAAGACCAAATTATTTTTGTATTAAAATCAATGACGAAAATGTAATGTGGTTTGTTCCAATGAGCAGTAAGGTAGAAAAATATAAAAAAATTATTCAAAATAAAATGAAAAAATATAAAAAATGTGATACTATAGTAATTGGAAATTATAGAGGTAGAGAACATGCTTTTTTAATTCAAAATATGTTTCCAATAACAGAGAAATATATAGACCACATAGATACAATTGAAGGAAAAGCCCTGAAAGTACCATCAGAAACAAGAAGAGATATTGAAAGAAAAGTAGAAAAAGTGCTCTTATTAAAAGAAAAAGGAATAAATTTAATTTTTCCGAATGTAGATAAAATAACAGAAAAATTATTAAAAGAGTTAAAGAATGGAGATTAAGAATGGTAGAGCTAACTAATATTTTTACATTAAAAAATATAATAATATATTTACTGATAATAAATATAATTGCATTTTTTGCTATGTTTATAGACAAGAAAAAAGCCGAAAAAGATAGATGGAGAATAAAAGAATCTACACTATTAACCTTAGCTTTAATCGGAGGTAGCATAGGAGCGATTATTGGAATGTATACTTTTCATCATAAGACGAAGAAGCCAAGATTCTTTATTGGAATTCCAGTTATGATAGCACTGCAAATATTATTAATTATTGCTATATTAGTTAGATAATAGAATGATTCAAAAAAGTATATAATAAAAAATAATGTAACAAAAATCGACATAATAAATGAGCAAATTCTATAAATTGTTTCCATAAATTGATTAACAATAATCTATGTGTATAACTTGAAAATGAAACCCTTGTGCTACAACTATCCACAGAGTTATCCACATTATCCACAGGGACATCTAAAGCAAGAAAATTGAAAAATGAATAAACATAGTAAACATAAATACACCCCGCTTGCCATATTTTTCTGGCAGGCGGGGGTGATGGTTTAAATGTCCACAATTACAAAATTGCTGGACAGGCTTTCAACCGGGATAGCCAGTCTACAGTCAGTGTTGTAGACAATCTTACCGTCGGGGGAAGAGATAAACTTCCCAAACATGTAAATTTTTCCGGCAGGAGTGGGAAACTGGGTAAAGTCCATGATGACTGAGTTAAACACGCTGATGGTGTTTAGCTTGGCATAAATATCGTCGATGCTTTCGCCTTGTGCCTCATACAACATAAATGTCCTTGGCGGGCATAACAATGCATGTGCCGATACTTCGTCTGGCAGTTCTCTTACCGAAAATTTAAATGCTGAGTCCGAGGTACCCGAATTGGGCTGCCTTGAAAATGCAATTAAAAACCGTTTCATAATACCATCCTTTCTATGTGCAATTGATAATTGAATCAATATAATTTATTATATCACTGATTTACATAAGTTGCAATATTTTGGATTGACATACCTTATAATTAGTGATATTATAATTAATGGCAAATGGCTATTTTAGCTAAATATAGTGAGATAAAGAGGATAGAAATATGATTGACAGTATGGAAAAAATGGTAGCACTTTGCAAGAACAGAGGATACATATATCCAGGCTCTGAAATTTACGGAGGTCTTGCAAATACATGGGATTATGGTCCTTTAGGTGTAGAATTAAAAAATAATGTTAAAGCTGCATGGAGAAAGAAGTTTATTCAAGAGAACAAATACAATGTTGGACTTGATGCAGCAATATTTATGAACCCAGAAACTTGGGTAGCAACAGGACACGTTGCAGGTTTTAGTGACCCATTAATTGACTGTAAAGAGTGCAAAACAAGACACAGAGCAGATAAGTTAATAGAAGAATGGGCTCATGAGAATGGAAAAGATTTAGTTGCAGATGGATGGACTGATGAGCAATTAGTAAATTATATAAATGACAACAAGATTCCTTGCCCAGATTGTGGAAAAACAAACTTTACTAATATAAGAAAGTTCAATCTGATGTTTAAAACATTTCAAGGAGTTACAGAAGATTCAACAGCACAAATTTATCTAAGACCGGAAACAGCACAAGGAATATTTGTAAACTTCAAAAATGTAATGAGAACAACAAGAAGAAAGCTTCCAATGGGAATTGGTCAAATTGGTAAGGCTTTCAGAAACGAAATTACACCTGGAAACTTTACATTTAGAACACGTGAGTTTGAGCAGATGGAACTTGAATTTTTCTGCAAACCAGGAACGGATTTAGATTGGTTCAAATTCTGGAAGGATTACTGCAAGAAATTCTTATTAGATTTAGGAATGGAAGAAAAAAATATCAGACTTCGTGACCACAGTCCAGAAGAGCTTGTATTCTACAGCAAAGCTACAACAGATATAGAGTTTGCATTCCCATTCGGATGGGGAGAATTATGGGGAATTGCTGATAGAACTGATTATGATTTATCAAGACACATGGAGCACTCAAAACAAGATTTATCATATCAAGATCCAGAGACAAACGAAAAATATATTCCATATGTTATAGAGCCATCTTTAGGATGCGACAGAGTTGCTTTAGCATTCTTATGCAACGCATACGAAGAACAAGACTTAGGAGAAGGAGATTCAAGAGTTGTATTACACTTACATCCAGCACTTGCTCCATATAAAGTAGCTGTACTTCCTTTATCTAAAAAATTATCAGAAAAAGCACAAGAAGTATATGAAAACTTATCAAAGAAATTCATGTGCGATTATGATGAGGCTGGAAGCATTGGAAAGAGATATAGAAGAGAAGACGAAATTGGTACACCATATTGTGTAACAATAGACTTCGATACATTAGAAGATAACAAGGTAACAATCAGAGACAGAGATACAATGGAACAAGTAAGGATTGATATTTCTGAAATAGAAAATTGGTTACAAGAAAAAACAGAATTTTAAAATCATTCGACAAAATACGACACAAGAGCAGAATCGAGAAATGACGTTCTGCTCTTGCTTTTTGCCTTTATGGACTGCAATAAAAGTTAAAAGAATGTAGAATTTTGTCGAAACATTTTCCTTGACTTTTATATATTGCTGAAATATTATTAACTTAATGGTTGAACTGAAAAATAAATATTAACTTAATAAATTAATGGAGGTGAAAAAAGAAAATACTATTAAGAATAGCTACAGAAGAATATATAGGATTGGGAGGAACAGTAAAATGAAAAATTTTTCTAAGAATATTGCTATAGGGATATGTATATTATTTTTTGTATCAAGTATTGTATATGGAATATATGGAATTATAAAAACAAAAGAATACCTCAATTCGGATATTAAGGAACCAGATACAGCAAACGAAGTAGAAACAAGCTATATTGAAAAATATAATTTGAGCATGCAAGAAACTGCAAAATATATGGGAATTAGCTCATGGAGTAAAAATTACTTTATTCAAGTAGGAAAAATAAGTGCTGTAGGTGGCGTAATATTAGGAGTAATACTTGCAATAATTGAAAAATATAAAGGAAACAATAAAAACAAATTTGTAACATTATTTATACAAATATGTATTATTTTCACGATTTTAAGTGTAATAATAAATGTTCTACTATTATGCTTAGCAAATGCAAAGGTTGGAAAAGAGGTTGAACCTGAAAATTATATTACCGAAATGGTAAAAATAAAAGAAGGAGACTTAATATCAAGAGCACACATGAGATATTTATCTAAGGCTAAGATCACAGGAATGTACTTATGCGAAATTATAGCAGTACTATCAGTTATAATTGGTGCTTTAGTTCAAGTAATAAAATCAGAAAAAGTAAGTAAACAGAGAAAATAATAAACATTGAAATGGGGTAATTGAATAATGAAGAAAGTGATTATTAGAAGTATGTATTACATATATGTTGCTTAGCATTATATTGAATGTGTACTATTTGATTGACTTTAAGCAAAGAATAAATGAGATTCAATCAAGCAAAGGTAGCAAATATTCAAAAGCAATGGAATAGAGCTCAGTCTAGTTGAAAGATATATCAATCTGACAAAATATTCAATTATTCCATATAGTGTTATATTTTTATTAATTTTCTCCATTACGAAAGCATTCCATGAAAAAAATATAACGAGGAGGATAATACTATGAAAAAAGTAAAAAAAATATTTCTTATTATTTTAATTTTATTTATTATTTGTTTTTTATTTTATATTATTCGTAATTTTATAATATACTCAGGTATATATTCAAAAGTTAGTTTGTATTATAATACTAATAACGTTTATTATGAAAAATATTCAAGTGCAGAGCCAGAAAAAATTATTAAATATTCTAAATTAAATGATTTCGAGAAAATAGAAACAGTAAAAAATAATAGTATATATTTAATAAATTGGAGCGATTTCTCGAATAATGAATTTCTAGATATATTTGTCAAGGATAATGTTGTAGTTAACCGTGATAAAAAACCAGAAACTCATAATTTACCATTATTTGTAGTGCAGGAAGATAATTCATTTACAAACAAATTGTTAAAATCTATGAGCACATTTATAACTACTGAAAAATTTGAAGAAAGTGATTGTTATGTTATATCACAATCGATGCAAAAGATTTGGATAGAAAAAGAGACAGGTTTAATTTTAAAAATTGAGCAAAAGACTAAAATTAATGATGAAGAAAAAATAGTAACTATAATATATAGTAATTGGAAGTTTGATGAATTAACGAATGAAGATATAAAAAAGCCAAATACGGACAATTATTTTATCAAGCAATAATGAATATAAAGGTAATTGGCAAATAAATCTTTAACAATTAACAAAGTATATAAAATATTTTGTTAATTGTTTTTATTTTGCTTTAGAATGCCGAGAAACAAAGTAAAATAAAAATTGCCTGTTATGCCAAATGCCAGAAACTTTAAAAAGAAAATGCGAATTCTTATTTCGGAATTGTTATTTATTGGAAATTATTTTGGAAAAATATTGATTTTTTTGGAATTTTATGTTAGAATTTATAAGCACTGTCAAACAGATAGCTGCAGAGAGAGTAGTATTTGAATAGGAGGCCTTTATGAAAAATTTCAAGAAGATTTTTACAAGCATAATCTTAATGGTAGCATTATGCTTGACAACCGGTTTAACTGCTCTTGCAGCAGGAACAGAGAATTTTGCTGAAGCTACAATTAGTAGTGTGCAGAGTGCATCTGAAGAATCAGCAGAAACACTTCGGGTAACACCGAGAAGCTATAGCACTGCTCATTATCATTGCAATGGCAATCCCAACGGTGGAGTTGTAGGAAACCTTGATATTAAGGCATATCCGTACTGGCGTAATGATATGACAATCAGCGTTAGTGGTTTTTCGTCTGATACCGACATAAGGATTATTATCAAGAATGATAATAATAAAACTATCTTTGATACCTTTGATTCTTATGTTGGCTGTCTTAACACAAGTGGCTATTACAGCATTGATGTGAGCTTGCCAGCATCTAACATTTATCACATTACATGTGATATTTATGGGTCAAATGTAACAGCAGGAGATGTTTATTTCACAATCAAATAAACTATAAGTAACTGTCGGTGATTACTGCTCTCTCGGTTGCGTTCAAATATTTTGAACGCAACTTTTTTAATTTTAGAGACTATTGAAAAATAAAATGTGTAATATTTTATTACAAAATATTACACATTATTACAAATTAATAATTTTAATAAAAACACTTGATTAATCTTCCAATTACATATATAGTATTCATCAGAAAAAATATAAATTAAATTTACATAAACGGAGGAGTAACAGCAATGGGAATTATTAACGTTTATACAGGACCAATGAAATGTGGAAAGAGCCAAAAGATTTTTAATGAATTAAAAAGACAGTTGATTGCCGGAAAAAATATTAAGGTGTTTAAACCATTATTAGATAATAGGGCTGGAGACGCTGTGATTTCAACAAGAGCTGGTAATTCTATAAACGCTATAAATATTCAAAATATAGCAGAACTTGAAAATTATGATGCAGATTCATATTTTATTGATGAATTTCAATTTTTGAAAGGTGATATTCAAACAATAGATAAAATGGCTTCTGAGGGAAAGAAATTTTATATAGCAGGGCTTAATCTTACATCAGAGAAAAAAACATTTGGAAAAATGGGAGACCTAATGTGTATTGCTGATAATATAGAAATGATGACATCTATTTGTGAGGTATGCAAGAGTGAAGAAGCTGTATTTACGTATTACAAGGGACAAAAAAATACGGATATTATGGTTGGAGATGCCGAATATATACCAGTTTGCAGAGAATGTTATGAAAAGTTAATGCATCATATGCCATTTGAAATTGCACAATAGGTTTTGAAAAACAAGAACAACTTTTGGTGGGTGAATAATAGTTATTTACAAAACAATTTAATTTTCAAAAATAAGGTCAAGCTCGCCTTTTGAGGAGTCCGAAGGAGCTCCGACCAAGAGCGCCGTACCGAAATTTTTGTAAAATTAGAATTGTTTTGTAATCTAATTTTTAGGTGTGACCAAATAAAAAATTTATCGTTTATATATATGGAGGATGAAATGGAAAATAAAAAGAGAAGTAATTATATTAGCTGGGATGAATATTTTATGGCAATTGCCAAATTGTCTGCAATGAGAAGCAAGGATCCATCAACACAAGTTGGTGCATGTATTGTCGGAGCAGATAATAGAATTTTGTCGATTGGATACAATGGAACTCCAAATGGGTTCGATGATGATGAGTTCCCATGGAACAGAGAGGGAAACAATTTAGATACGAAATATCCATATGTATGCCATGCGGAAATGAATGCAATCTTGAACTATAGAGGAAGCAGAAAAGATTTAGAAGGTGCTAAGATTTATGTGGATTTGTTTCCATGCAATGAATGCGCTAAAATGATAATACAGTCTGGAATAAAAGAAGTAATATATTTATCTGATAAATATGCAAACTCTGACAATAATATTGCATCTAGAAAACTATTAGATACTTGTAAAGTAAGCTATAAAAAAATGCAAGTAACAGAAAACATGAAAAATATTGAAATTAAGCTATAATAATTAAAGCAGCCTCCAATTCACATTACTTATACTTTAAAATGTTATAATTAAAATGGAAAATATTGCCATCAACAGGAAGATGTGATATAATTACGAAAGTAAAATAAAACAAGAAGGAGCTGTATTAATAATATATGAAAGAAAAGGCACAATTTGGAATTGGATTTGTGTCAGGCAGACCTAATGTTTGCGCTGTTATAAATAATACATATAAACAATTATTGAGTCAAACGAAGAAGTTTGGCAAAGACGTTGAATTAACAATCTTTATACTGTACGATTTAACATATCAAAAGGAAACACGAGAGAGCGATTTTTATAATCTGCTACCTGAAGTGCGCAAGAATATAAAAATAATTCACATAACTCCTAATTTAATTGAAGAAGAAAAGGCAGATTTAGTGAATCAAAATATTGCAACAGTTGATGAAGCAAATCTGTTTTTTGGCTATGGTTATGCAAAGGCGAGAAACACAATACTTTACAATGCTGTAATTAATGGGATTGACTATTTGCTATATTGGGATGATGATGAGTACCCAGTTGCATGTATTAAGAATAGTAAAAACGAGACTGTGAAATGGAAGTTACAAAACAATATATTGGAGCATCTAAAAAATATAGAAGATGCAGATGTTACATTTGGGCATAGATGTGGTTATAATTCACCACTTCCATACATGGAATTAAAGAATCCGTTTCATGAACGCAAAATAAAGGCTTTTATAGAAGCTGTGAAAAATGAATTTATGACTTGGGAAGATGTAAAAAGCTATTTGTCAAAAAATGATGGAATAGCTTATGCTGACGAGGAATTAATAAAAAACAAGCCTGTGAGTGAAATTAAAATTCAAGGTAAGCACAAGCGTATTTTAGGTTCGCCATTATGCCTAAATTTGAGGCATTTAGACAAAATTCCTGCGTTCTATAATCCAGAAGGTGCAAGGGGAGAAGATGCATTCTTTTCACTATTATTGAACGAAAATAAGGTAATAAGCGTGCCAGTATATCATTTTCATGATCCATTCATAAAATTCAATAACGTATTAGAAGGAAAATATCCTAAAAAGATAGACAAAACAAAGTCGAGCGATAAGAGTGTAGAACAAAGATTTTATAAGGTCGCAAGAGGCTGGATAAAATATAGACCGTTATATTTATATGCAACTGACAAAAAAAATTACGAAAAAGAGATCAAAAAAACGATAAAAAACCTAAAAAAAGGCATTCCAGCAATGAATAAAATGTTTAAGGACAAGGACTTTAGCATAATGCTAGAAGATTTAGAAAAATATGATTCAAATGTAAAACAGGATTATGAAGATTTTCAACATGTACAAGTTGTTTGGAGAAAAATAAAAAATGCAGTTACCGAAAAAGATAAAAAACTTGTAATTGCACAATAAATATTACATAACAAACCGATTTTAATTTTTCAAAAATTTCGGTATGGCGCTCTTGGTCGGAGCTCCTTCGGACTCCTCAAAAGGCGAGCTTGACCTTATTTTTGAAAATTAAAATCGGTTTATTATATATAAAATTGACCAGATATAAAATGTTAATAGAAAGGAATTAATGTAAGAAATATGGGAGAAAAGGCTTATTTTACAACATTATCAACAGAAAGTTACTTGCCAGGAGTGATTGCACTAAATAAAGCATTAAAAAATGTGAATTCGAAATATCCGCTATATGCTTTGCTTAGCAATGAGATTTCTGAGGAGACGGCAGAGAGATTGAATAAAAAAGGTATAAAAACTATAAGAAGAGAAAAAGTTGACTTACCACAAGAAATAATAGAAAGAAACAAATCTAGAGCAAAGAATAGATGGAATTACACATTTGATAAATTAAATATTTTCGAACTAACAGATTTCGAGAAAATTGTATTTATAGATAGCGATATTTATGTAAGACAAAACATAGATTGTTTATTTGATAAACCACATATGTCGGCTGTAATAGACAAACATTATGGTCCAAATTTAACATGCAGATGCTTAGAACTTACATCTGGTGTTATTGTAGTAGAGCCTAAAAAAGGTCAAATTGAAAAATTTAAAGAAATAATAAAAACAATAATAGACAAACGAGATGCAATAGGAGACCAAGATATTTTGCAGGAATATGACCATGAGTGGAAAAATAAGCCTGAATTACATCTAAAAAATAAATACAATATATTTTTCCCATATCTTGAATATTACGTGAATTTTCAAGAATATTCGATGAATGATTTAGCTGTAATTCACTTTATATACCCAAAAAAACCTTGGATGATTGATAAAGAAAACAGAGTTGATGAATATGTTGAATACATAGATGGATTTACGAAAGAATGCTATGAAGAAGAAAAAGCTCCAGAATACATAGATTGCTTATATGGAGATCGTAAAAATGCTAAAAAAATTGTAGAAGAATATTGTATGTTACTTGAAGAGTAAATTATTAAAGATACAACAATTAGACACCTATTTATACTAAAAAATAGTGCAAAAGATAAAATGCAACTGAAAGTTTACAAAAAGATAATGAAAATTGGTAGTGCAACTTTATTTATTTGCTCTATAATTTAGGTGGAGGTGAGGAAAATGAGATTTAGCGAAAAATTACCAAAGCTAAGAAAGAACAATAATTTATCGCAGGAACAACTTGCGGAGCAATTAGGCGTATCTAGACAAGCAGTTTCAAAATGGGAGGCTGGCAATTCTTATCCGGATATGGAAAAAATGCTACAAATGTGCAAAATATTGAATTGCCATTTAGAAGATTTAATGGATGATGGCTCAATAGGAAACATTTCAACAGAAGGTTCGAAAAACAAGATTGATTTAAATGTATGCATGCAAGATTTTTTAAATTTCATAACAAAACTATATAATATGTTTGTTAGCATGAAATTTAAGGAAAAAATTAAGTTTATATTTGAAATGATGTTTATAATCCTAATTTTGTCGTTATCTGGTTTATTAATTATGAGGCTTTTAGAATACATAATTTATGGAATTCTTCCATTACCTATATTATGGAAAATATTAAGCAAAGTAATTACACTTATATTGATTGCTGCTGGAGGAGTAATTTTTATTCATTTACTAAAAATTAGGTATCTAGATTATTATGTAACAATAGAGGATCAGAATACTACGAAGAAGAGTATTGAAGAACCTATCGAAAAAACAGAAAATAGACACTACGAAGAAAAGTCAAAAGAAAAAATAATTATTAGAGATCCAAAACATTCAGGTCCGGCTTTTCTAAAAGTAATTGAAAAAATCATAGTAATCATGATAAAACTATTTATGATTTTTATTGTAATTCCAGTGGTAATAGGATTCGTAATTGATGTTGGTTGCACAGTAGTTTCATTGTACCATATTATATATGGAAATATATTCGTGGGAATTGCCTTTGTTGGAATTGGCATAGCCTTAATTCTTTATAGCTTTATGGAATTAGTATTTAATTTTATTGTAGACAAAGAACAACATTTTAAGAAAATATTTATAATTGCAATAATAGGCTTGATAACTTGCGGAGTAGGAGCAGGAATAGCAATAGGGTCATACTTAAATTTCGAACATGTTTCAACAAATCAATATAATGAATATAAAACATTATCGCAAGAAATTCCAATGTCCGATAATTTATGGATAACAAAAAACTATAAGTATGAATATATTATAGACGATTCTGTAGATGTAGATACAGTAAACATTGAAATAAATTATTTGAATGGAATAGAGCCTAAACTAGAAATAGAAAACAGAAAAAATTCTAATGGCGAAAACTATAAGTATTGTATTGTAACATATGACACAAATAGATATATGTTGTATAAAAATATATTACAAGATATAAAAAACAAAAAACTTATTGATTATGAGAATCTAAATTCTATTAAATTAAAGATAACAGTATCACAAGAAAACTATGAAAAATTACAACAAAATTATGAAAAATACTGTAAAGACTAAATAAGAAATAATAGGAGTGTGCTTCGTAAAAGAAGAACACTCCTTAAATATATATGTACAAAATGGGGACGGAGAAAAAATTGTACGTTTTATATTAAAGTACTAACTCATATATTGTGATTTAAATTTAAAATTCACATCAATATGTAGAGTTTTGTCGAACGATTATTCTTGCTTTTTTATCTTAGAGAGAATATAATTTTAGTAAATTAATTTCAAAAGCATTTTTTATTGAAAGACTTATTTAAAAATTCGCTATAGCGAAGGTTTTGATTCTAAAACAAAATTCCATTAACACACAAAAAATAAATATTGACCTATAAGTTAAAAATATGTATAATAAGGAGGAGAATTATTGAAAGAAGAAAAAATGTATCTGCCATCAGGTGTAAAGACAAGAGATGGAAAAGATATTATGTGTTATACATTTGCTTTTTATATAAAAAATAAAGCACAAATAGATAAATTAGTGAAGAAAAGTGAGGAAATTCTTAGAACAGAGGAGTATTCTTTAAAGAAATTACATGAAAATGATAATAATATTATAAAAGAAGATTCGGAAAAGTATGACTCAAATATTTATATAAATAAAAAGCACGATAAATTGTTTAAAGAGTTGTTGGCGGACAAGAAAGAAGCTGTTAAATTCATAAATCGTTATTTAAATTTAAGTCTGACAGAGAAGGAAATTGAAAAATATGAAAAAGAATTTAGGACCGGTAAATTTTGCAATATAGAAGCAGATATTGTATATAAAATAAAAGATAGAAACGTATTCATATTAATAGAACATCAGTCGAGCGTAGATTTAAAAATGGCATATAGAGTATTAAGTTATAAAAATGCAATAATTGAATCCGCAATAGATAATAAAAGGTTGAAAGAAAGAGATTATAAGATTCCAAAAGTAATAGCAATAGTATTGTATACAGGTAAAAGAAAGTGGAATAAAATATCAATAAAAGATATTGAGGAAAAAATAGGAGGATATCATGAGGACGGAAATGAATATAACTTGGTAGATATAAATAAATTTAGCAGTGAAGAACTCTTAGAAGATAATTTAATAATATCTAAAGCAATGTTAATAGAGAAAGCTCGAAATAAATTTGAATTATATAGAAACATAGAAGATATGATAAATAATCAAAAGAAAATGAATATATTTGAAAATACGCAATTAGAAAAGATTGTGAAATATGAGTTAGCTGGAACTGAAGACGAAAGTATAATAAATAAATTTATAGAAAAGATAAGAAATAGAGAGGAGAATGATGAAATTATGATGAATGCTGCAAGGATAATCAATAAAGAAATAAGGAAACAGAGAAAAGAAGGTATGGAGTTAGGAATAATAAAAGGCAAATTTATGATTGCAAAAAAAATGAAAGGAAAAATGAGCATCGAAGAAATAAGTCAAATAACTGGATTAAGTGAAAAAGAGATTGAACAGTTGTAGTAAAAGTGAGTTACAGTCTATAAAGCTATGGCGGAGATTTCATTAAAGGAGTATCTTTAAATTTAAAAGAACAAAAGTTTGCAAAACTATTGAAAAAGCATTATAAATGTGCTATAATAACTGTGCAAAAATTTTGTTAAAGGATGATTTTAATGAATGATAATATTATTATAAAGGGTGCAAAAGAACACAATTTAAAGAATATAGATTTAACGATTCCAAGGAATAAATTAGTAGTTGTTACAGGACTTTCGGGTTCTGGAAAATCTTCACTTGCTTTCGATACTTTGTATGCAGAAGGGCAAAGAAGATATGTAGAGAGTTTGTCTAGTTATGCAAGGCAATTCTTAGGCATGATGGAAAAACCTGAGGTTGAGTCCATTGAAGGACTTTCACCAGCTATTTCTATTGACCAGAAGACTACTTCTAAGAATCCTCGTTCTACAGTTGGAACAGTTACGGAAATTTATGATTATTTGCGTTTATTATATGCAAGAATTGGAGTGCCATATTGTCCAAACTGTGGTAAGAAAATTGAAAAGCAGACTATTGACCAGATTGTTGATAATATTTTAGAGCTTGAAGAAGGAACAAGACTTCAAGTTTTAGCTCCTGTTGTACGTGGAAGAAAGGGAGAATTTACAAAACAACTAGAAGATTATCAAAAAGCAGGCTTTATTAGAGTAAGAATAGACGGTCAAATGTATGAACTTGGAGAAGACGAAATCACGCTTGATAAAAAGAAGAAACATAATGTTGATGTTGTGGTAGATAGATTAATTATAAAAGAAGGAATTCGTGCAAGATTAACAGAGTCTGTTGAAACAGCAATGAAATACGCAAACAATCTAGTTACAATAGATGTACCGGGACAAGAAGAAAAAATCTATTCTCAAAATTATGCATGTACAGATTGTGGCATTAGCTTTGAAGAATTAACACCAAGAATGTTTTCTTTTAACAATCCATTTGGAGCTTGCCCAGAGTGTACTGGTATTGGTTATTTAATGAGAATTGATGAAGATTTAATAATTCCAGATAAAGATAAGACCCTATATGATGGGGTAAAAGCTTTCGGAGCTAGCACCATGAAAAAAGGCGATACTATGGCTAAGATGTACTTTGAGAGTATTGCAAAACATTATGGAGTTAAAATTAAAGATGTTCCAATTAAAAAATTACCAAAGGATTTCTTGAATAAAATCCTATATGGTACAGGAGATGAAGTAATTGACTTTGAATACACATCTGCTGCTGGAACAAGAAAATATTCTACTCCGTTTGAGGGCGTAATTCCAACGCTTGAAAGACGTCATAACGAGACAAAATCTAATGGTATGAGAAGTTTCTACGAGATGTACATGAGTGAATCTCCTTGTCTTGCATGCCATGGAGCACGTTTAAGAAAAGAGAGTTTATCTGTAAAAATTGGAGACTTAAACATAAAAGAACTTACAGATATGTCAATAGATAAGATAAAAGAATATATAAATAACATAGAACTTACACCAACACAGGCTATGATTGCAGAGCAGATTCTACAAGAGTTGAATAAGCGTTTACAATTCTTAATAGATGTTGGACTTGATTATTTAACACTTTCGAGACCAGCTGGTTCTTTATCTGGTGGTGAAGCACAACGTA
The DNA here is from genome assembly GCA_934119935.1 of uncultured Clostridia bacterium. Lineage (GTDB taxonomy): Bacteria > Bacillota > Clostridia > TANB77 > CAG-508 > CAG-245. The sequence goes on from CAKOSX010000001.1 coordinate 464,333, forward strand.
TTAGGCTTGCAACTCAAATTGGTGCAGGACTTACAGGCGTTCTATATATTCTTGATGAGCCAAGCATTGGACTTCATCAAAGAGACAATGATAAGCTAATTGCTACATTGAAAAAGCTGAGAGATTTAGGAAACTCTGTTATAGTTGTAGAGCATGATGAAGATACAATGTATGCTGCTGATCAGATTATAGATATTGGACCAGGAGCTGGTGTGCATGGCGGAAATGTAATGGCACAAGGAACAGCAGAAGAGGTAAAAAATACACCAGGCTCTATAACAGGTGATTATTTAAGTGGAAGAAAACAAATAGTGGTTCCAAAGAAAAGAAGAAAGTCTAATGGAAAATCTATAGAAGTAGTTGGAGCAACAGAGCACAATCTAAAAAATATAACAGTAAAATTTCCATTAGGACAATTTATATGTGTAACAGGTGTTTCTGGTTCAGGAAAATCAACGCTAGTAAACGAAATTTTATATAAGACGATTGCAAGAGATTTAAATGGTTCTAATGAAAAGCCAGGAAAATGTAAGCAAGTAAAAGGACTTCATAATATAGATAAAATAGTAAATATAGACCAATCGCCAATAGGAAGGACTCCACGTTCAAATCCAGCAACATATACAGGCGTGTTTGATATGATAAGAGATTTATTTGCAGGGACAAACGAAGCAAAAATGAGAGGATATGACAAGGGAAGATTTAGCTTCAATGTTCCAGGTGGAAGATGCGAGGCTTGCTCTGGAGATGGAGTCTTAAAAATAGAAATGCATTTCTTATCTGATATATATGTCCCTTGTGAAGTCTGCAAAGGAAAACGTTATAACAAAGAAACATTGGAAGTAAAATATAAAGGAAAATCAATATCAGATGTGTTAGATATGACTGTTGAAGAAGCATTAGAATTTTTCGATAAAATACCAAGAATAAAATCAAAAATTCAAACATTGTATGATGTTGGATTAGGTTATATTAAACTAGGACAACCTTCAACAACGCTATCTGGTGGAGAGGCTCAACGTGTAAAATTAGCAACAGAACTTTCTAAGAAAGCAACAGGAAAGACCTTGTATATCTTAGATGAACCAACAACAGGACTACATATTGCAGATGTTCATAGATTAGTTGATATTTTACAAAGACTCGTAGATACAGGAAACACAATAATTGTAATAGAACATAATTTAGACTTAATAAAAACTTGTGATCACATAATAGACTTAGGCCCAGAAGGCGGAGATAAAGGTGGACAAGTGATTGCAGTAGGAACACCAGAACATATCGTAAAAAATGAAGATAGTTATACAGGAAAATTTTTAAAAAAATATCTTAATTAGTGCAAAGCAAATCCCCATTGGCTTTAAAACCGCAGGGGATTTACTTTCTTTGCGGATACTTACCGCAGAGCTTTTGAGCAAATTACAAATGTAACTTCGGGCTTATACTTATGCAAGAAATTTCTCCAATGTGGGAACAATCTCACGTGTGGAGTTTACCACGGTATACAGTTTGGCGTCTTTTTCATCTGCAAATCCTTCATCATAAACTCGAGCAAGAACGTGTAAAACGTCATTAAAGTAACCTTGCTCGTTGATGATAATGATGGGGCTGTTGTGTTCACCACAACGTTTTGCCTCTATGCTTGAAAAAAGCTCGTCAATTGTTCCGATGCCACCAGGCAGAAAAATATGCATGGAAGTATTCTTGAAAATCCAATCCTTGCGCTCGCTAACAGTGTTGAAAGCAAACAAATTGCTGTAGAAAAGCTCTTCGGCATCATTAATGTATGCCTGAGGAATAGCTACGATTATGTTTGTTTTGTTTAATAGCAGACATTTGTACATAAGACCCATAAGGCCTCTTGCACAACCGCCAAACACGAGAGTGTGCTTATGCGCAGTTATGAATTTTGTAACTTCAAGTGTTGCCGTGCAATAGCGGCTCCACTTAACGTTATCAGTTACATCACGAGACGAACATCCAACAAAAATATTCATCATATGCTCCTTTCAATTATACATGTGTATAAAACGAACTGACTTATTTTACCACAGAATGTTCAAAAGGTCAACATAAGACAGAAACTCAATTGCTAAAAATTATCGTATTGACAGATTCGATTAAAATACATATAATTACTGTATAAAAAATTAGGAACAAGGTGAAGAAATGGAAAATAATATAACAATAGGAATAGAAGGTTTGGTAGGAGCTGGAAAAACTTCAATTTGTAGAGAACTTTTAAATAAGGTTCCAAACAGTATAATATTACATGGTGGCAATTTATATAGAGGAATTGTATTTGCATTAATGTCTTCAGGAGCCGACATGAATAAGATTATGCATGGAACAGATAAACCAATAGACATAAAGCAGATGATGGATATGTTAAAAGTCGAATTAAAAATAGAAAATAGAGAAAGCGTTGTGTATGTTGACGGAAAAGAAATAAATGAAGATAATTTACAATCAGACACAACATCAATGGCCGTTTCGAAGATTGCAAAAGATGCAGATAACGCTAAGTTTTATATGTTTGGAAAAAAATTGATAGATACATATAAAAAACAATATAACCTAATAATATCAGGAAGAGACTTAATGAAAATTTATCCTGAATTAGATTATCATTTTTTTGTAACAGCAGACATTGAGACGAGAGTAGACAGAAAAATGCACCAATATGAAAATGAAACAATAACAAGAGAAAAATTGAAAAAACACATCGAAGAGAGGGATATGTTGCAGGAGCAAGCCGGCTTCTACAAGAGATACAGCAAAACAATTGATGTTGATGTAACAGAATGCAAGAATGCAGAAGAATCGGCTATGAAAATATTAGAAAAGATTGCTCAATAAAATATTTCGCCCCAAAAGGAGCGTCCCTAATGGGCGAAAAAATAAAAAGGAGTTTAAGTATGGATTTTGTAAATGAAAAGTTAGAAGAATTTAATAAATTCTTAGATGGCAAAAAGGTTGCTATAATCGGCATGGGTGTTAGCAATGTGCCTTTGCTTGATTATTTTTATGATAAAAATGCTAAGGTAACTGTATTTGATAAGAAAAATTTATCAGATGAAATTATGGAAAAGATAAATAGATATAGATATGAAGTTGAAATCGGGGCAGATAATTTATCTAGACTACATGGATTTGATGTTATTTTCAGGTCTCCTAGTGCTCTTCCAACAACTCCAGAGTTTGTAGAAGAAGTTGAAAAAGGTGCGTTACTAACGTCTGAAATTGAAATGGTTTTAAAACTTGCACCATGCAAAGTTATTGGAATTACCGGAACAGAAGGCAAGACCACTACTACATCAATAATATATGAAATATTGAAGCAAGCTGGATACAATTGTTTCCTAGGTGGAAATATTGGAAAGCCTATATTTACTAAGGTAAAAGACATGAGACCAGACGATATAATTGTGCTTGAATTAAGCAGTTTTCAATTGATGGGAATGGACGTAAGCCCAGATATTTCGGTTGTAACAAATATGTTTCCAGACCACTTAAATGTTCATAAATCATATGAAGAATACCAAGAAGCTAAAAAGAATATATTCTTGCATCAAGACAAAAATGGAATAACAATTTTAAATAAAGACAATGAAATTACTAGAAATTTTGCAAATGAAGTTGTTGGTAAAACTATATTCTTTAGTAGCACAAAACAGCTAAAAGATGGCTATGTATATGATAGAGAAGATGGAATGATTAAGCATTGCGTAAATGGAGAATGCACAGATTTATTAGGAAAAGATGAAATAAAATTAAGAGGAATTCATAATTACGAAAATATTTGTGCGGCACTTGCTACAACTGAAACATTAGCTACTAAAGAGCAACAAGTAAATGCCATAAAGAGTTTCAATGGAGTAGAACATAGATTAGAGTTCGTAAGAGAGCTAAATGGTGTAAAATATTATAATGATTCTATTGGAACTAGCCCGGCAAGCACGATTGCAGGATTAAATGCATTCGACGAGAATATAGTTCTATTAGCTGGCGGATCTGATAAAGGTTTGGATTATAAAGAAATTGGAGAGAAAATTGCACAAAAAGTAGGAACACTAATATTGACCGGTCCAACATCAGAAAAAATAGAAAATGCAACAATAATTGCGTTAGAAAATTTGAAAGATAAAAAAATAGATATTGTACATTGTACGAATTTAGAAGAAGCCGTGAAGATGGCAAGACACAAGGCAGTTGCCGGAGACATAGTATTGTTATCTCCCGCTAGTGCAAGTTTCGATGCATTTAAAAATTTCGAAGAACGTGGCAAAAAATTCAAACAGTATGTAAACGAACTAAATTAACAAAACACAGCCTTCCTCATATAATACAGTATATAGGGAGGCTTTAGTAATGAGTGCATTACTGAACTTTCTTCCGGTAAAAGGGAGGAGGAAGTTTAATATGTTAAATAGTGACGAATATATGAAAGCTATTGTTGGCGATACATACAGCAGAGGTGATATAAATATAAAAGAACCAACACTGCAAAATATAAATTTATATCCGGAATTATTCTTAAGAATAAACCCAGTGGTAATAAACAAGTGCAAGAAAATTGACCAAAAGCTTACATCAGAACTGATTGAACAAATTACAAATCAGGTACTCGTAGAATTAAATCAAAAGGAAAACAAAGATAGTATACAAAGAGATTTTATTCAAATTTTAGTATTAAATCAATTAATCAATAAATAGGCATAATAAGCATGAATAATTTTTTTTTAACATCGACACGTCGCTCTTGGTCGGGGCTCCTAGCGGACCCCTCAAAGGGCGAGCTTCCGGTCTCGTTTGGCAAAACATAAAATTATTCATGCTTAGCTTATTCCTGCTTAATTTATCTATTTCAATTTAAATTTTTATGAAAATTTTACCAAATCAGCAAAATTCAAACTGTATATTCAAATTTCAAATGTGCATAATAATATTGTAAATTTTTTTGAAAGGTGGATATATAAATGAAAGTTAAAGATTGTATGTGTAATCATGTTAATTTTGTAAAACCAAACACATCTGTACAGGACTGTGCTAAAATGATGTGTGAATGCCATATTGGTTGTACTCCAGTATGTGATGATTCAAACAGATTAGTTGGAATTGTAACAGATAGAGACATTCTTTTAAGAGCAGTTGCCTGTGACAAAGACACTTGTAAAACTCCAGTTAGCGAGATAATGACAACACAGCCATGCTCATGTACCCCAAACAGTGAAATTACAGAGGCTGAAAGATTAATGTCTGAAAAACAAATTAGAAGAATACCTGTAACACAAAATAACAAGGTTATTGGTATTTTAACACTAGGAGATTTAGCAGTAAATCAATCAGTAGACCAAAAGGGATTATGTGACACAATAGAATGCATTTGTGGAACAGACGAGCAAAACGCACAGTAGTATAAATATAAACAAATCGAGAAAGAAGTAATATGCGCATATTATTTCTTTTTTGATGTTTTTGTAAAAAATATTATAGAAAAAATTCTTTGTTTGTAGTATAATCACTGACATAAGGAGAACTAAAAATTATGTATTATGAAAATTTGAACAAAGATTTAAAAGAATATTTTAGAGTATTGGAGCCAGATTTCCCTAAATGGCTAAATGAGTATATTAATACAAAAAGATTGTTATACCAACAATATATTAGTGTAGCATGTGGCACAAATTATTCTAAATTATTTGAAAAAAGTTCTTTCTTTTCAACATTAGACCATTCTATTGCGGTGGCATTAATTGTGTGGCATTTTACGCATGACAAAATTCAAACACTTGCTGGGCTTTTTCATGACATAGCTACCCCTGTATTTAAGCACTGTGTGGACTTTCTAAATGGTGATTATATGACTCAAGAATCTACTGAAGATTTAACTACCGCAATTATTGAAAATTCAGATGATATTATGGCATTGTTAAAGAGAGATAAAATACAAGTTGAACAAGTTGACAATTATCATATGTATCCAATTGCAGATAATGATACGCCTAGACTATCTGCTGACAGATTAGAATATTCACTTTCAAATGCATTAATAGTTTATAAATTGTTAAACTTAGAAGATATTATAGAAATTTATAATGATATTGAAATTCAAAAGAATGAGCAGGGATTGCCTGAATTAGGCTTTAAAACTAAGAAAATCGCAAGAAAATTTGTAAAAATTACTAGCAAATTGTCTATTATTTATCGAGAAGACAGAACTAGATATTCTATGCAATTTCTTGCTGACATTTTAAAGAAACTAAGTGATGAAGGTACAATAGAAAAAAAGGACTTGTATGAATTGAAAGAATCAGACATTATTGATATCATTGAAAATTCAAAATATAATAAAATTTTCGAAATATGGAAAAATGCAAGCAAAGTAAAAATATCTAAAGAAGAACCGGAAAATGTTTATTTTGTACATCATGGTGCAAAAATTAGATACATAGACCCTATGGTTAATGGGGAAAAAATTTCAAAATGTTGCAAAATTGCAAATAAAATGATACAAGACAATTTATCGTATGATATGAATAATTATGTATATTTAGATTTCAACTTTGATGAATAATCAGCGAAAAAATAAATAGTAATGTATACTTTTTGAAAATTACCATAAAATAGTAATATATTATTTATTAGGAGCTATTATGGTAATTGATATGAATTATTGGACAAAGGTGTTTAGAAAGTTAGTTTTATTGGTATTAAGCCTTATAGCTATTTACCTGAGCTTTAAACTAGCTTTCTTTTATATGCCTTTTTTAATTGCCTTTGTAATTTCTCTTTTATTAGAGCCAGCTATCAGACTGCTTATGAGAAAATGTAAATTTAGACGAAAAACGAGTGCGATTATAGTAATTGTAGTTGTGCTGGGAATAATTCTTGGGTTATTAATATGGGGGATAGCAACACTTGTTTCAGAAGGCTCAAATTTGCTAGATAATTTAGGAACATATTTTACTAATGCGAGTCAGATGATACAGAAATTTCTTGGAAATGAAAATTTGAAAAAATTGAACATTCCAGAGAATGTAGTTACTGCCATCGAAAAATCTGCGACAGAACTCTTAAATACAGCAGTTTCATGGCTGAATTCATTCTTAAAAGGAGCACTAGAATGGATTACCTCGATCCCAACCATTGGAGTGTACTTTGTTGTAACTTTTTTATCACTTTACTTCATTTGCACAGATAAAGTATACATGATAGACCAGATGGAGCATCATTTGCCGGAGATGTGGGTAAAGAAAATTTATAAACATCTAAAAGAAATAATCGAAGTACTTGGAAAATATCTAAAAGCTGAGGCAATATTAGTATTGGTGTCATTCATAATTTCATTAATTGGACTATATATATTCAAACTAACTGGAATGAAGGTATCATATCCATTACTATATGCATTAGGCATTGGATTTGTAGACGCACTCCCAATATTCGGCTCAGGAAGTGTAATGGTTCCATGGGCGATAATAACTGCATGCAATGGAGACATAAAGCTTGCAATTAGTATATTTGTGTTATGGATAATAATGTCTATAGTAAGGCAATTTATAGAGCCCAGAATTGTAGGAAATCACATTGGAATACATCCTATATTCACGCTGATTGCAATGTATACGGGCTTCAAAATATCAGGCATAATCGGATTGTTTATCGGCCCGATAGCCTTAATAATTCTAAAAAATATATTTGGTACCATGTTAGATAAGGGAGTTGTAAAATCTATATTCTCGAGAGATTATTCATAAAAGCAAAAAAACTTTCATAGTATGTACCATAAGAAAACAATTCTTATGGGAGGCTTGAAAGATGTATATTCGTAATTTTAAATTAAATGGTAAGATGATATTCAAGATAATATTTGTTATTCTAATAATCTTAATATTTATAATGTTTGCAATAGGCATATTTAATATATTTAATTCAAATGAAAAGGTAACGTCAAAAAGCGACGGGATGCCACCAAATCAAGTAAATATTATAACAGCAACCAATTACACAAATGTGTTAAAAACGGTTCATGACAATATGACTCCATATATAGGCAAAAAAATAAGATTCGTTGGATTTGTTTATAGACTATACGATTTCTCGAATGATCAATTTGTACTTGCAAGGCAAATGATTGTTTCACCAGACTTACAAGCAGTTGTAGTAGGCTTTTTGTGCCACTTGAATGGAGCAGAAAAGTATAAAGATGGATGTTGGGTAGAAATTGAAGGAACAATAACAAAAGGGGAATACCACGGAGAAATTCCGGTTATAGAAATAGAAAAAATAAAAGAAACTAAAACGCCAAATGATGAGTATGTATACCCACCAGACGAGAGTTATGTACCGACATCTGCAATGTTATAAAAAATTTATAATACATTTAACTTAAAAAATAGAATTATGAGGTAATTGATCAGTTTGAAAGTTTTAATTTTATTACAATAATATTTCAAAAGAAAAAAGTATTGAAAAGAAAGTTTATGTATGATATCCTATATTATATAAAAATAAGAAGGAGAGAGAAAAAGATGAAAAGAAAAACTCAAGAAAAAGGAATAACACTAATTGCGTTAGTTGTTACAATTGTTGTTTTGTTGATTTTAGCAGGAATAAGTTTAAATATGGTACTAGGAGAAAACGGGATAATAACAAAGGCTAAAGCTGCAAGAGAAAAGACAATGACGGCAAAAGAAAATGAAACATCTGATATGGATCAGATTGCCAAAGATATAGATAGTACAATAGAAAGTACTGATATTGAAAATGAAACCCTCATAGATGCTTTGGAAAAAGGACATCTACAAATAGGTGACTATGTAGATTATAAGCCAGTGGAAGGAAAAGAGTATATCAGCCATGCAGATAAAAATGGATGGGCAAAACAAACATACACGGTAGATACTAATACCACATGGAGGGTACTAGGAAAAGAAAATGGCCAAGTTTTGTTAATATCAGGAAGTCCAATAAAGAAAACCATGAATTCGGCTTCCTCGAATACATGGGATAAAGATCCTTATTTATACATGAAGGGGGCTTATGCATATGAAAATTGTAAAGAAATATTAAATGGTATATGTGATATTTATAGCAGTGATCTAGGTAAAGCTAGAAGTATAACTATTGAAGATGTTAATAAAGCATGTGGCATAAAAGTGGAAAACAATAAGGTGTTTTTAGAAAGTGTTCCTGATGAAAACCTAAATACAAAAATGGGAATGGGATGTTCATATACTTTTTCTGGAACAGGATATACACCCAAAAGTTATTTAAATGGTAAGAAAGCTGAGACACAAGGAACAAAAGTAACTTCAACGGAATATTTTTATAATATAGACAATATTAAAACTAAGACGATTGGAAAAACGACATTAGAGAGCTTATTATTTGATAAAATTTCTAGAAATGAAGATTGCGTGAAGGCATATTGGCTTGCTTCACCACAGATTGGGGTACAGATAGTTTCAGGATCTTTATCATTCTTTGGAGTAAGTTCTTGCTCGACAGGTGGAGTTGGAATGAGTATGGATACTTTAGAGTGTGGAGGACTATGGACTGCATTGAAATATGGAGTGCGTCCGGTGATTTCTATAAATCCAGAAGTCACAATAAAAGAGGTTCCAAAAATAAACGATAAAAATGAAGAGTCATGGAGTGAATATAATAATAACTATTCTGATGTGAAACATGGTAATGCGAATAATGGCGAAGTAGAAAATCCAGAAAATTAATAATAAAAATAAATACTATAAAAACAGAGCAAAAAATCTAGCTCTGTTCTTATTATATATTTTAAAATTATTACGATTTTACTTGCTAAATGCCACATTTAGTTATATAATAACCACGTAAACTATAACAAAGTTAAAAGATGGCAAAATGTAACCTATTTTGCCGTGTATTACATAAATTTGAAAGGATGAATTATTCATGGGATTATTTAAAACATACAGTGAAAAAGAAGTAAAAAGAGTAAGGCCTATTGTTGAAAAAATAAACAGTTTAGAGCCAGCTATGAAGGAATTATCTGATAGCGAGTTAGTTGCAAAAACTCCATACTTTAAGGAACAATTGAAGAACGGAAAAACATTAGATGATATTTTACCAGAAGCATTTGCAGTTGTAAGAGAAGCATCTAGAAGAGTTTTAGGAATGCGTCATTTCGATGTACAATTAATTGGTGGTATTATACTTCATCAAGGAAGAATTGCAGAAATGAAAACAGGTGAAGGAAAAACACTTGTTGCAACACTTCCAGTCTATCTAAATGCGCTTACAGGAGAAGGCGTTCACGTTATAACTGTAAACGATTACTTAGCAAAAAGAGATAGCGAGTGGATGGGAAATCTTTATAGATTTTTAGGACTTTCTGTTGGACTTGTTATTGCCGGAATGAATCCAAAGCAAAAACAAGAAGCATATGCATGTGACGTTACATATGGTACAAACAACGAGTTTGGTTTCGATTACTTAAGAGATAATATGGTTATATATAAGAACCAATTAGTTCAAAGAAAATTAAAATATGCAATTGTAGACGAAATTGATAGTATTTTAATTGATGAGGCTCGTACACCACTTATAATTTCTGGTAGAGGAGCACAATCTTCTAACTTATATCAGAAGGCTGACCATTTTGTAAAGAAATTACAAGCTAAAGTTATAATCGAAGAAGATGATAAAGACTATGAGCAAGAAGAAGACAACGAGAAATACGATTATATAGTAGATTTAAAGGCTAAATCTGCAACTCTTACTCAACAAGGTATAAAGAAGGCTGAGCAAGAATTTGGACTAGAAAACTTCAACGATTTAGAGAATTCTGAATTAGTTCATGATGTAAACCAAGCTTTACATGCAAATGGAATAATGAAAAAAGATAAAGATTACATCGTAAAAGACGGACAAGTTCTAATTGTAGACGAGTTTACAGGAAGAATTATGTATGGAAGAAGATACAATGATGGGTTACATCAAGCAATCGAAGCAAAAGAGCATGTTAAGATAAATGATGAATCTAAAACGCTTGCTACAATCACATTCCAAAACTACTTTAGAATGTATGAAAAATTATCTGGTATGACAGGTACTGCAATGACAGAAGAGTCAGAGTTCCAAGAAATATATAAATTGGATGTTGTTGAAATTCCAACAAACAAACCAATGATTAGAAAAGACAATTCAGACATAATATACAAAAACGAAGATGCTAAATTCAGAGCTGTTATAGCAGACATCAAAAAAGCTCATGAAAAAGGACAACCAGTTTTAATTGGTACAGTATCTATCGATAAATCTGAAAAATTAAGCAAATTACTTGATAAAGAAGGAATTCCTCATGAAGTATTAAACGCTAAATACCACGAAAAAGAAGCTCAAATTATAGCACAAGCTGGTAAATTTGGTGCTGTTACAATAGCAACAAACATGGCTGGACGTGGTACAGATATTATGCTTGGTGGAAATAGCGAATATCTTGCAAAACAAGAAATGAGAAAGCTAAAATACACTGACGAAGAAATTGAGGATGCTGCAGCTCATAACGAGACAGATGATAAGGCAATACTTGCTGCAAGAGAAAAATTCAATGAATTAGAGAAAAAATTCGATAACGAAATAAAAGAAGAAAAAGAAAAAGTTATTGAAGCAGGCGGTTTAAAGATAATTGGTACACAAAGACACGAATCAAGAAGAATTGATAACCAGCTTCGTGGACGTAGTGGACGTCAAGGAGACCCAGGAGAATCTAGATTCTACATTGGATTAGACGATGACTTAATGAAAATCTTCGGTGGAGATATTGTAACAAAAGTTTACAATACACTAGGCGCAGACGAAGATATGCCAATAGAAAGCAGATTAATTTCAAAGGCTGTTGAAAATGCTCAAAAGAAAGTTGAAGGAAGAAACTTCAGCATAAGAAAGAACGTTTTACAATACGACGATGTAATGAATGTTCAAAGAACAGTAATTTATGAGCAAAGAAGAGAAGTTTTAGATGGCGAGAACTTAAAAGAAAACATACTAAAAATGATGGATTCTGTTGTTGAACTAATAGTAGATTCTCATATAGTAGACGGAGAAGAAGTAAACAAAGAGTCAATCGCACAAGATATAGAAACAAACTTAGGAATAAGTGATGTAGCTGCATTAAAGGCAGAAAAATTCGACAGAAACGCTTTAGTAGACGAATTAATAGCAAAAGTACACGAAATATATGCTTCTAAAGAAACTGAATTTGGCGAAGAAAATTTAAGAGAACTTGAAAGAGTTGTAATGCTTAAAATAGTTGACCAAAAATGGATGGATCATATAGACAACATGGATGAATTAAAGAAAGGTATTGGACTTCGTGGATATGGACAACAAGACCCAGTTGTACAATACAGACTTGAAGGAACAGAAATGTTTGACGATATGATAGAAGACATAAGAATGGACGTTGTAAAAATATTGCTAAACATTCGTAAAAAAGAAGGTCCAATAGAAAGAACAGAAACAACAAAAGTAACAGGAGCAAGCCTTGAAGATACAGCAATCAACTTAGTTGATGGAAATATATCAGAAAAAGAAGGCGGCATGAACAAAACAGTTGTAAACGAAGGACCAAAAGTTGGAAGAAACGACCCATGCCCTTGTGGAAGTGGCAAAAAGTACAAAAACTGCTGTGGAAAAAATGCATAAAATAAAGAATGAATAGAGTGTATCCGATAGATACACTCTATTTTTCATAAAGCCTAATAAGCAAAAAGAAACTCACCCTTTATAGGGTGAGAAAAGAATACATTCTTTTTATGAGTGTTTACTTAGACGGTTTGCAGCTCTCCACACAAGCGCAGATATCAGCCTGACTCATGTTTTTGAAATTGCCAGTGGCAATCTCCATGTTCAGGCAAGCAGAATTGTACATCTTTTCTGCCTCGGAATTTTTCTGAGTGGTAGCGGGCTGGTTAGTCTTTTTGAAAAAACTCATATTGTCCTCCTTGGAGAATATCTCCATTAGATGTGTGTATAAACGAACTTATTTATTATATCACTTTTTAGCTTAATTGTAAATGAAAAAGAGTTAATAAAAAAATAATAAAATTAATATGGAAAATATTGCGGTAAAAATTTATTAATGTTATACTAATTTTATCAAAATAAAAACGGAGGAGAAAAGAACATGAAAGAAAAAAGAAAACAGACTGAAAGCTATGAGGCTTCACATACCGTTAGATTGGGAAAAAACGGTATAACTTTAATTGCGTTGGTAGTTACAATTGTTATTTTATTAATCTTAGCAGGAGTAAGTTTGAACTTAGCACTTGGCAGCAATGGAATCGTAATGAAAGCATCTGAAGCAAAAGCCGAAACTAACCACTCTTTAGTATATGAAACGATTCAAATGAAAAGTGATGAATATTCTATGAACTTAGAAAATGAAGAGAAAGGAGACTTATTAGCTTATCTGCAATGGAATCAAATTATAAACGACAACAATGAAGTTAATGTTGAAGTATTGATTGGCAAAAAGTTGTCTACAGGCAATGGAAGCGGAAATAGAGACGTATATGTAGTTGAAGAAAATACAGATGATAATACATATGAGTTAGTTTATAAAAAACATGAGAATATTGCAGACAGAAACCTTGGAGTAATAGGCTATGAAAAAATAGGAAATGATGATCCGTCTGATTCGGATATATTTGATTTCGATCCTATAACAGGTAGTATTGCACTAAAAAATGCTCAATCATACTATACAGACCACTATACGGGGGATGGACAAGTTACGAAATTGAAGAAGATTGTAGTACCTGAAGAAATTGATGGTGTTACAGTAAAAAAAGTGGGTGGAGTGAAAAAAATACATGATCCTGGGACAACTTGGGAGAGAAGATACTCAATTGGATTTCAGAGCACTTATGTTGAAGAAGTAGTTCTGCCAACTACTATAACAAGCATTGATAATAATGCGTTTTATAATTGTACAAATCTAAAAAAGGTGAATGTACCAAACAGTGTAACAAGTATAGGAGAATACGCATTTGCAGGTACTGCTATAACAAGTATAACGATTCCTGATAGTATAACAAGTATAGAATACAGCGTATTCTGTGGATGTACAGAATTAACAAGTGTAATAATTCCAAATACTGTAACAAAAATAAGCTATGCAGCATTTTCTAACTGCAGCGGATTAACAAATATAACAATTCCTAATAGTGTTACAATTATAGAAGACTATGCGTTTTCTAACTGCTATAGACTAACAAGTATAGCAATTGTTGAAAGTGTAACGAGTATAGGAAACTATGCATTTTATAGATGTAGTGGGTTAACAAGCATAAGAGTGGACGAAAATAATACAGTATATGATAGTAGAGATAACTGTAATGCTTTAATAGAGAAGAGCACAAATGAGTTAATGGTAGGATGTAAAAATACAACAATACCAAATAGTGTAACAAGTATAGCAAATTCTGCTTTTGATGGATGTACGGGACTAACAAGTGTAACGATACCGGATAGTGTAACGGAAATAGGTGAGTCGGCATTTAGGGAATGTATAGGACTAACAAGTGTAACGATACCTAATAGTGTAACAAAAATAGGAAGGATGGCATTTTATGTATGTGTGGGATTAACAAACATAACAATTCCTAATAGCGTAACGGACATAGGTAGTGAGGCATTTTTTAAATGTACTGAATTAGCTAACATTGTGGTGGACGAAAATAACACAGTATATGATAGTAGAGATAATTGTAATGCAGTGATAGAAAAAAATACAAATAAATTAGTTTTTGGATGCAAAAATACAACAATCCCTAACAATGTTACAAGCATAGGAGATTCAGCATTTTATGAATGTACAGGTTTAACAAGTATAACGATTCCTAGTAGTGTAACAAGTATAGGAAACTCTGCATTTTATGGATGTACAGGCTTAACAAGTATAACGATTCCTAGTAGCGTAACTCGTATAGGGAGATCCACATTTTATGAATGTACAGGCTTAACAAGTATAATGATTCCTAGTAGCGTAACGAGTATAGACAGCTGGGCTTTTGACGGATGGACGTCTAACCAAACAATTAATTGTGGAGTTTCATCAAAGCCAAGCGGTTGGAAAAATAATTGGAATTATGGTTGCAACGCTAAAATAAAATGGAACGTCCAGCAATAAGATAAATAATATTAAACAATAATAAAGACTTAGAAACATAAAAATTCTGAGTCTTTTATAATGCAAAGGCAAGAAAATTTTCCACTCTTCATAAAAGTGACAAAAATTAGCAATAAAATAGCAAAAAATAATCCCCAAAATATTGCAGTAAAAATTTATTAATGCTATACTAATTTTATCAAAATAAAAAACGGAGGAGAAAAATATGAGAAGAGAAAGAAAACAGACTGAAAACCTTGAGACTGTTCACACACACCGGTAACTTTAACAAAAACGGTATAACTTTAATTGCGTTGGTAGTTACAATTGTTATTTTATTAATCTTAGCAGGAGTAAGTTTAAACTTAGTATTTAGAAATAACGGAATTGTAACAAAAGCAAATTTAGCTGTCGTAAAACAGGAAAACGCAACTGTTGCAGAGGGACTTCAATTTAAAGTAAATTACTACAGCATGGAATCAATTGAAGATATAAAAACAGCATTGCAAAATGATGGGATTATGGATGCAAATGGAATTGTGGATACATATACACTTTTAGAACAAAAACTGAAAACTGGAAATGGAAGCAATAATAGCGATGTTTATGTGATAGAATATGGAAAATTATATTATTACGATAAAAACGGAGAAAAAACAGACCTCGGTAATCTATGGGATTTGAAAACTACCTATAGTGAAGAAGATGTATCTGATTTATTTGAAGTAAATAAAAACGGAAATCTTTATTATAAAGGTTGGTATGGTTATTATAATATAAATAATTCTTTGCGTGAAAAATTAGGCGCAGTAGAGAATCTTGTTATTCCAAGTGTGATTGATGGTAAAAAAGTAAAATGTGTTTCTTTTGGAACGGTTTATGATAATCAATCTCGATATTTTGTCTGGAAGAGTTTAAAAACAGTTACTATATCAGAGGGTATAACAACAATTGGGGGAGAAGCTTTCGCAGATTGCATAAATCTAAAAAATGTAAACTTGCCAAATAGCTTAACAAAAATAGAATATGGAGCATTTGCTGGATGTACAGGATTAACAAGCATAACAATTCCGAGTGGCGTAAATGAAATAGACGATTTCATATGTGCTGGATGTAATAATTTACAAAATATTCAAGTTGCTGATGACAATAATAAATACGATAGTAGGGATAATTGTAATGCAATTATAGAAAAAGATTCGAATACGTTGGTACTTGCGTGTAAAAATACATCAATACCAGATAGTGTAACATGTATAGGAGGTGGAGCTTATTACATGATATCTGGCTTAACTAGTGTAACAATCCCTAATGGAGTAAAAAAAATAGATTCCTCTTCGTTCGTAGCTTGTCCAGATCTTACAAGTGTTGAGATTGCGTCTAGCGTAACACAAATAAGTGGTGGCATATTTATGGGATGTGATAATTTAATAAATATAAAAGTGAATGATGGCAATAATGTATATGATAGTAGAAATAATTGTAATGCGATTATAGAAAAGAATTCAAATACACTAATAGTTGGGTGTAAGAATACAACAATTCCTAACAGTGTAACAGCTATAGGAGACAGTGCCTTTTTTGGGTGTACTAAATTAACGAGAATAATAATCCCAGATGGAGTGAAAAAAATAGGGGAAAATGCTTTTGGCAGTTGTCATGAATTGACAGATATAACTATTCCAGATAGTGTAACAAACATAGGAGAATCCGCATTTTCTTACTGCAGTGAACTAACAAGTATCACAATACCAGATAGTGTAACAAACATAGGAGAATCCGCATTTTCTTACTGCAGTGAACTAACAAGTATCACAATACCAGATAGTGTGACAAGTATAGGAGATGCGGCATTTAGAGATTGCACAGAACTAACAAATATAGTAATTCCTGATAACGTAACAAGTATAGGAAGTTATATGTTTGCCTACTGTACAGGACTAACAAGTATCACAATACCAAATAAAGTAACAAGTATAGGAGAATCCGCATTCTCTGGCTGCAGTGGCTTAACAAATATCACAATACCAGATAGTGTAACAAGTATAGGAAGTTATATGTTTGCCTACTGTACAGGACTAACAAGCGTTATAATACCAAACAGTGTAACTAGTATAGGGAACTCTGCATTTTATGAATGTAGTGGACTAACAAGTATCACAATACCCAATAGCGTAACAACTATAGAGTCTTGTACATTTGAAGATTGTACAGAACTAACAAGCATAACAATACCAAGTAGTGTAACAACAATAGACAATTTTGCTTTTAATGGGTGCACTAATTTAACGAACATCGTGATTCCTGTAAGTGTAAAAAATATGGGATATTCTATATTTCTTAATTGGACATCTAACCAAACAATTAATTGTGAAGCTACTGAAAAACCAGATGGATGGAATAAATCTTGGAATTATGGTTGCAACGCTCAAATAAAATGGAATGCTAAATAAAAAACAGAAGAATATATAAATAAGACTTAGAAACGTATGTATTCTGAGTCTTATATAATATATAACCACAAAAGTCTTAAAAAGAGAGTTGGAGAAAATTAAGTAGTGAAAGAAAAAATAGATAAAATATTTTTAATTATAATATGTATTGGAGTAGTTATGTCTAGCGTTTTTGTTGGAGCACCGGTGGGACATAATTATCTAATTTTAAGTGTTGTATTAAGTTTAACTGCATTTGTGTATTTAGTAATAAACAGTATAATTGAACCAAAAAGAAACTGGACTAACAATGCTGTAAGCATTGCGGTTCTAGTACTAACAATTTCAGGCTGTATACCAATTATATTTCATAAGTGCATCAGCCTATCAGATTCTGTTCAGAGTGTTCTAATATACATGAGTCTACTTTCTGTATTCTTTTGCATAAAAGAGATAAAGGTAAATAATAAGCAAAAATATATTACTTTTTCAATAATGATATCTGCATGTATTTTATGTATAATTGGATTTGACAATTTGACTTATAAGGCTTTTAGAAGATTCTTAGAAGAGCTAGGAAATGGCTTTTTTATGAATTATGATAATAGAATGTTTGCAAATTTTGGCTATGCAAATGCTTTTGCAATTTATATTGCAACCGCTTTTTTTCTAACACTAAATGAGTACAAAAAGGAAGAAAAAACAGGGCTTAAATTGTTAGATACTGCACTTATGACTCTTTTTATGATTTGCATTTTGCTTTCTTATTCAAGAGGTACGTGGATTTGTCTAGCCTTGGTCGTTCTTATAAATATCATTTTGACAAAGGATAAGAAGAAAATATTAAGACAAATAGGTGCATTAATATTAAGCGGGCTGATAGCTCTTGTATTTATAAAAATTTATAATAAGATGTATAGTTCATCAAGATATTTGGCTATGTATATTTCTTTGACTATTGTATTAATAACCAGCACTTTGATACAGGCAGTTATACTTTTTGCAAAAAGAAAAATAAAATTTAAGAAAGAGATTAATATAAAAATTAGGTATATTGTTATTGCTTGCATAGCTGGAATGGTAATACTTGCAATCACCTTCATAATATTACTGCAGTATACAAAGCCATTAGTCTTGTTCAAAACACTTACTGAGTCTAACGAATATCTGCAAAATATAAATTATGTATCAGATAAAGATGGATATTATGATGTTGAAATTGATTTAGAAGCACGTTCTAGTTTAAAAAACGAGTCGGCTTATGAAATAATTGTTAGAGAAATGGACAAGTATAATGGAATTCTAGAAGAGCATTCAATATTGATTAATAACGAGAAAGGGACTAAAGAAATAAAGTTTCAAAAGCAAGAAGACACAAAGTATTTAACAATTGATTATAAAAGTTTATATAAATCTGAAAGAAGAGGATTAATTATTAATTCTTTAACTATTAACGGTCAAAATATAGTTGTAGATTATAAGTATTTACCAACTAAGATAATAGAAAAAATAAAGAACACGAATGGCAACAATATTTCTACATGGGAAAGAGCCGTATTTTTCAAAGAAGGAGCAAAGATTATATCACAAAATGGACTATTAGGCTTAGGTGGAAATGCATGGGAATATTTGCAATACCAAGTGCAAGAGTATAACCATGTTGCAAAAGAAGTTCACTCCTATCCAGTTGAAATTTTGATGGAATTCGGAATAATAGGGCTTATTGCACTATTGTTGATTGTGTTCTATATTGTAAAATCGTTAAGAAATGAAACTAAAAGAGATCTTTCTATGGCTCTATTGCTTATTTTTGTACATAGCTGTTTTGACTTTGGAATGTCTTTTTATGTTATACAACTTACATTTTTTGCTTTGCTTGCATGCATTAGCGATGAAGAAAAAGATGGCAAATCGATAGGCTTAAGCAAATATGGTATTCTTGTGATTATTCTAATTGGACTGGTCGGGAATAGTTTATACTTGATTTCTGATGCTATTTATCAAAAATCTGTTTACAGAAAGACTGATAAGATAGAAGATGCAAAAAAATGTATTGAAATTTATCCATTTAATGTAGACGCAAGGAAATATATAATATATAATGCAAGAGGAGAATTACAAGAGAAAAATGTTTTATGGTGGATAAATAATGAACCATATAGAGATAACAATTGGATATTAAATGTACTGTTAGAGAGCATTGATAGTGAAAAATATAAAACAGATAGATTGCAAATTGAATATATAGAATTAATTTATAAAATGGCCACAGACTCAAAATTAGAAACTCCATTTAATGTTGAAAATGAAATGGAAAGATATATGATTTTAAGTGACTTAACAACTAAGTTGGATGGAGAACAACAGGCTCAATTTAAAGAACTACTTAGAATAGATAAAAATAAATTATATGAAAGAATTCAGAATAAGGCTAGTAGATTATCAAAAGATGAACAGGAGAGATATTTAGGGGAGATAAATAGTGAAAAAAATTTCGATTATAATACCAACATTAGGCAGAAAAACTGAGCTTGACAGTCTTTTAGAATCAATTGTTGCTCAAAATTATTCTAATATAGAAGTGATTGTAGTGGACCAGAACCACGATGATTCTTTAGACTATATAATTGGAAAATATAAAAATAAGCTTAAAATCTTCCATGAAAATGTAAATTTTAAAGGAGCTGCTAAGGCTAGAAATTACGGTTTCCAGAAAGCATCGGGGGAGATTATTAACTTCCCTGATGATGATGCCGTAATGGCTCCAGATATTTTGCATTTTGTAGATGACTTCTTTGAACATGATAATGATTACAAGGCAATTTTCGGCATGGTGCAAGACAAGGATAATTCGAAAAGCATTCAACATTTTAAGAAAAAGGATACTAGAGTAAAATTATGCAATTTATATCAGACTACCATTGAGACCAGCATGTTTATAAAAAAAGAAACATTTCAAGAGATTGGAATGTATGATGAAAAATTTGGTATAGGAACATACTTTGGGGCAGAAGAGGGAGCAGACCTTGTATCTAGACTATTGTATAGAAAAACAAAAATGATGTATGTAGCAAAACCATTCTTCTATCATCCGAATAAGAGAGACTACACCTTATTAGATAGAGCATACAATTTTGGTCTGGGATTTGGAGCATTAGTGTATAAACATATAAAGGTTTATAAAAGAATATATCCCATGGTTTTTTATTGGATATTGAAGGCATTAAAAAATGTGTTGGAAATGCTGGTGGCTATAATTACCTTAAACAAACAAATGCTTAAATATAACTACATAGGACTAAAGGGAAAAATTAAAGGAATTGTAGAAAAAAGAAAGGAATATAAATGAAAGTTGCAATTATACATGATTGGCTTATTAATTTTGGAGGGGCAGAAAGAGTCTTATTAGAAATACATAAATTATTTCCAGAGGCTCCTATTTACACTTGCATATATGACGAAAAAAATATGAAAAAGCACTTTTGTGATGCAGAAATAAAAACCTCTTTTATTCAAAAGTTACCATTTGCAATTGAAAAGTATAGATATTATTTACCACTGATGCCAATGGCTTTTGAACAATTTGACTTGAGCAAATACGATTTAGTTATTAGCTCGTCTTTTTGCTGTGCAAAGGGGGTAAATGTAAATGCGAACACATTGCATATTTGCTATTGTCACACTCCAATGAGATATGCCTGGGATATGTATAATGAATATTGCAAAGGAAATATTTTTAAAAGAATGATTATAGCAAGTCAACTTCATAAGATTAGGCAATGGGACAGGATATCTGCAGACAGAGTTGACTATTTTATTGCAAATTCAAAATATGTTGCAAATAGAATCTATAAGCATTACAGAAGAGATTCAAAAGTAATATATCCGGCAATACGAAATCAATTTTACGAGAATAAGATTGACGTAGATAAAGAAAATAAGAAAGATTATTTGATTGTAACAAGACAGGTATCATATAAAAAGGTGGATATTGTTATAGAGGCTTTTAACGAATTAGGACTACCTTTAAAAGTAGTGGGGAAGGGCCCCGAGAAAAGCAGATTGAAAAAAATGGCGAAGAACAATATCACTTTTTTAGAAGACTTAACAGAGGAGCAACTATTAAATGAGTACCAAAACTGTAGAGCCTTTGTTTTTATGGCAGAAGAAGACTTTGGAATGGTTATGGCAGAGGCCCAGGCAATGGGAAAACCGGTTATTGCTTACGAAAAAGGCGGAGCTTCTGAAATTATAATAAATGACAAAACGGGAATTCTATTCAAAGAACAAAATAAAGATAGTTTGAAAGATGCTGTTCTGAAGATGGAGAAAGAATATAAAAAGTTCGATTCAGCAGAAGCAAGAGAACATGCACAAAAATTTAATGAGGAAAACTTTAAAAAAGAACTAAAAGAATTTATAGAAGAGAAGTTGAAAGAAGGCAAATAAAGTGGATGTAATTATTTTATCAGGAGGAATGGGAACAAGATTGCAAAATGTTGTAAAAGATGTTCCAAAAACAATGGCTCCAATTAATGGACTTCCATTCTTAGAATATACATTTAAATATTTATCACAGTTCGATGTAGAAAACATAATTTTAGCTGTAGGCTATAAAAAAGAGATTATAGAGGAATACTTTAAAAATCAATATGGAAAAATGAATATTATATACTCTGAAGAAGACGAGCCATTAGGAACTGGTGGAGCATTAAAAAAAGCTCTAGCTAAAACTGCTAAGGAAAATGTTATTGTTATGAATGGAGACATTTATACACATTTGAACATAGAAAAATTATATGAACAGCATATATCTACAAAAGCAATGGTAACATTATCTCTAAAAAAGATGAAAAATTTTGACAGATTTGGAGTCGTAAAATTTAATAAAGATAAGAACATTACTGAGTTTAAGGAAAAAGAATATACAAAAGAAGGTTATATTAATGTTGGAATTTATGCGATGAATAAAAACATTTTTAATGGATTAGAATTAGGCAACAAATTTTCGCTAGAGAATGACTACTTAAAGAAGATTGACTCGAATGGAGCCTGTAAAGCATATTTATATAGACGGAGATTTTATAGATATTGGAATTGCAGAAGATTACAGCAGGGTAAAAGAAAAATTACACAACACGAAGAGGCTATAATATGGAAATGGTAAGTATTATTGTACCAATATATAATGTTGAAAAATACATAGAAAGGTGTATAAAATCGTTGATATCTCAAACATATAGAGACATAGAGATTTTATTAATTAATGATGGCTCACCCGATGATTCTAAAAACATCTGCGAAAGGTATGAAAAAATTGACAAGAGAATAAAACTATATAACAAAGAAAACGGTGGACTCTCTGATGCTAGAAATTATGGACTTAAAAGAGCAAAAGGTGAATACATATTATTTGTAGACTCCGATGATTACATAGAGAGCAACGCCGTGGAAGTACTAATATCAGAAATGAAGAAAGACAACTTGGACATTGTTGCAGGAAATGCAGTTCTAGAAGCGGACGGAGAAGATAAGAAATATTTAGACATTACGAAGCATGATGAAAACAGAGTTACCAATGGATTAGAATATTATGTATCAAGCAATGAAGCGGATTTTTTTCAAGCTTCTGTTTGGATTTATATGTATAAAAGAGAATTAATTTTAGAGAACAATCTATTCTTCGAAAAAGGAATATTACATGAAGATGAGGAATGGACTCCACGAGTAATGATAAAGGCTAAAAGAGTTAAATATATAAACTTTATATTTTATCATTATACGGCTTCTAGAGAAAACTCTATTATGAATTCGAAAGATAAAACAAAAAATATGGTTGATCTATTTAACACGTATAAAAAATTAGAAAAAATATTTAATGAAACCGAAGCAAGCAGAGAACAACATAAAGAGATGAACGATTATTTATGCAGAGTTTACATTAATGCTTGTGTGTTAGAACCGGTAAACAAAAAGGTATATAAGGAAAACGTTGATTACAAGTTTATCTTTAGAAATGCTAAGAAATTAAAGACAAAAATCAAATTATTAATATTTTTAATAAGCAAAAAACTTTATAGAAAGTTAAAATCGATGTACTAAAAAGCTAATTTTGCATAAATTTCGCCCTTTAGGAGCTTACAAAAGAGAAAAAGTGTGATATAATAATACTATTGAGCAAACGAAAAAATTGCTTAAAAATATTATTGATATAGAAAGTATGCGGTAAGGGGAATAACATGAGTAAAATATATAAAGAACCAAATAAATCTGAAACAGAGACAACAATAAATGTACTATATAGCGAGAATATGCTTTCTATATGTACTAACAAAGTGAATTTACAAAAACAATTGAATAAACTTATAGGTGAACCAACTAAGGAATATAAAATAAAAAGAAGTATTGTTGGGAGTACATGGAATATTTCGTTAGATGATAAGACTAAGATTCAAAAGATTATTTTAAAGGCCAATATTTATAGCATTTAATTTATTATCCCCCAGAAATACTTGATATTTTTTCGAGACCGGAAGCTCGCCTTTGAGGGGTCCGAATGGAGCCCCGACCAAGAGCAACGTGTTGAGAACAAAATATCAAGTATTTCTGGGGGTTATATTATCATGATAAAAACTGCCGAGTGGCACTAACCTTTTTGCGGGTCAGTGCCACTCGGTGTGCCTATGGTTTTAATGGAATACTTAGATCTGGATGAGACGAATCTCATCTGCAAGGAAGTGCAATTTCCAGTGATTTTCCCGGAGCCAGTTGCGCAAACCGTTGTGGTCGAACAAGGGGTTCTTCAGGAAGGAGATGAAATCCTTCTTGGAGTACGTGCCACTGCAATCAGCAAAGCTGAGTATCAGATACACGGTGCCGTCGGCATACTGGTAGATGTTCTCTGCCTCGTGGCAGAAGGACACTTCCTCGGAAATGGCTTGCTTTGCTTTCCGGAGCAATTCTTCTTTCGAGATCTGCGCATCCTCAAGCAATTTGCTTGGTGTGGGCAATTCCATTTCCATAATCTCAACGTTCATATGATTTTCCTCCATAGTTTGTAGCAACCAAAAGAAATCCCTTAGTTGCTTATGTGTAAATGTCACTAGAATAGCGACATCGATTACTATTATTATATATCGTTTTACATAAAATGTCAAATAAATAAAATACTGTAAAGAACAAACATATGTTTACAAAATATCTGTAATATGATATACTCTTATAAGAGGTGAGTTTTGTGGACAGGGTGTATGCAGCAATTGACTTAAAATCTTTTTTCGCATCTGTCGAATGTAGGAAGAGAAATTTAAACCCATTAACAACAAATCTTGTTGTTGCAGATAATTCAAGAACCGAAAAAACAATATGCTTAGCTATTTCGCCGAGCATGAAAGCATATGGCCTGCCGGGAAGAGCAAGGCTATTTGAGGTTATGCAAAAAGTAAAAAACGTAAATAATGGCAGACGAATGCTAGCACCTAATAAAACGTTTTCTGGCAAATCGTACAATGATATAGAATTAAAAAAAGATAAAAATTTAGAATTAGATTATATAATTGCACCACCACATATGGCGTCATACATGGAATATAGCACTAAAATATACAACATTTATTTAAAATATGTCTCATCAGAAGATATATTTCCATACTCGATAGATGAGGTGTTTTGTGACTTGACGAGCTACATAAATACATATAAATTATCGCCTAGAGAGCTTGTCACAAAAATTATAAAAGATATATATGATACGACAGGGATTACGGCAACTGCTGGTATAGGCACGAATCTGTTCTTATGCAAAGTTGCTATGGATATTGTTGCAAAGCACGTAGAGCCAAATAGTTATGGAGTTAGAATTGCAGAACTTGATGAAAGAAGCTTTAGAGAAAAATTATGGAATCATAAGCCTATTACCGATTTTTGGAGAGTGGGTAAGGGATATGCGAAGAGGCTAGAAAAGTATAGGATGTTCACGATGGGAGACGTAGCAAGATGCTCTGTAGAAAATGAAGATCTATTGTACAAAATATTTGGAGTAAACGCAGAGCTTCTCATAGACCATAGCTGGGGATGGGAATGTGCAACCATAAAGAGCATAAAAGAATGCAAGCCGGAAAATAGAAGTTTGTGCTCTGGCCAGGTACTACATTGTCCATACGATTATGACCAGACAAAACTAATAATAAAAGAAATGGCTGACGAAATAACTCTTGATATGGTTGAAAAACATTTCGTAACAGACATGTTAGTACTCACAATTGAGTATGATATAGAAAACTTAAAAAATGCGAAATACAGTAAGTTCTATAATGGAGAAATTAAAGAAGATAGGTATGGCAGAAGAGTTCCAAAGCCAGCTCATGGAACCTTTAGATTAGAAAATAAAACATTCTCTACAAGGATAATCAGCAATGGATTTGTACAATTATTTGATAGAATAATAAATAAAAATCTATTAGTCAGAAAAATCTATTTAACGGTTGGAAATTTGACTGACGAAAATGAGCTAAAAAAAATAGAAAAATATGAACAAGTAAATTTATTTACTAATTACGGAGAACTTGCCAAAAAGGAAAAAGAAGAAAAAATTAAACTAGAAAAAGAACATAAAATACAAAGTGCAATCATAGGAATAAAAAATAAATACGGGAAAAATGCAATAATAAAAGGCATGGACCTAGAAGAAAGTGCCACAACGATACAAAGAAACGGTCAAATAGGAGGACATCAGGAGTAAAAACAATACAAAAAAACGAAAATAAACATATTAAAAACAAAAAAAGCAATACAAGTATTGACAAAAAATGAAAAAACTAGTATAATTTGAAGGTACGAAATAAGTAAATATATAAAATATATATACATAAGCAAAATGTGTGAGGAGGGAATAGATAATGGCACAACCAAAAAGAAGATGGTCAAAAGCTAGAACAGGCTTAAGAAGATCAACATGGAAACTAGAAAATAAAAACTTAGTAGAATGTCCACATTGCCACGAAAAAATGATGCAACATAGAGTTTGCCCAAGCTGTGGTTACTATGATGGAAAAAAGGTTATATCAACAGAAACAGCTGAGAACTAATTAAAAACATACTATTTTTATAACAATATCATTAAGGTATTGTTATTTTTTTGCCTAAAATTACTCTAAGAATAGAAAAGTTTAAGGTGTTGACTTTGTAGGTTAATATTGTTAAAATTATTCAAGAAATACAGAAGAAATAAAGAGGAATTTTTATGAAAAATATAATGGAGTACATAAAAAACGATAAGATAATTCACTACATAATAATAATTACAGTATGCATGATTGCATCAATTCCACTAATCAATTTAAGAATTTATGGCACAGATGATGGATTTGTACATGTACTGCGAATATTCGGAACAGAACAGATTTTAAAAGCCGGAACATTCCCACCATTCATACATAGTAACTTCGCAAATGGTTTCGGATATGCTATTAATCTTTTTTATAGTCCGTTTGTAACATATGGACCATTATTATTTAGAATATTTGGTTTCAGTTTTGCCAATTGCCTAAAAATATTTGCATTTTGCACTATATTAATCTCATGTTTTACAATGTATAATTTTCTATACGAAATATCGAAAAAACGTGAGATCGCAATCTTAGGTGCAGTTATATATGCTTTTATACCATATAGACTAGAGACAATATTTAATAGATTCGCAATAGGGGAATTTACTGCGTATATATTTTTTCCAATGCTATTTCATGGCTTACATAATCTGCTTAAAGGAGACGGGAAAAAACATTATTACATAGCAATATCAGCGATAGGCCTAATACTAACACACACAATTTCGACAGAATACTCTGCAATATTTGCACTAATATATTTAATATTAAATTTCAAACTATTAAAAAACAAAAATGTGCTAAAAAAGATTGGAATGAATATTATATTCATCTTAGCCATAACAGCATTCTTTACCATACCATTAATGGAACATAGAATAAATTGTGACTATGTAATATTTAATTCTACATCGATGAGATCATTGCCGAGTGACGTACAAAATTCTACATTAAAGATATCTCAGCTATTTAAAGATATAGGCGAGGTAAACGGGGTAAGCTTTACACTTGGAATACCATTAATTATTCTAACTATTTTAGGTGTAATTTCGTTTAAGAAAATTGATAAAGACATAAAAGACGATTATATAACATTTGCAATAATTGCCACAATATCATTAACAATGGTCACAAAATTATTCCCTTGGATTATAATGCCTAAAATAATTACAACATTACAATTTGCATGGAGAATGCTTGCGTTTTTCGAATTTGCACTTTCAATCATATGTGCAATAAATTTATATTACTTTATAACAATAGTTTCAAAACAAAAAGAAAAAATTTATAACCTAGCATTTATTTTATCGATAGTATTAATAACTACTTCTATGGCAAAGATAAATTACAATTATAGCTATGAAGAAAAAAAATCTCTTACAGACGAAGAATATGAACAATCTTTATATGAAAACGATAAAATATCAATATGGTCAATAAATAGAGATTATTTACCAGTGAAAATGAAGACCAATAAATTAGGAGAAAGCTATGTTGACTCTAGAAAAGATAATGTATATGTACTAGATGGGGATGCTACTATAAGTGACGAAGTCAAGCAAGGACTAAATTTAGAATTTAATATACAGGACTACAATGCGAACACAATTTTGGAGTTGCCATATATATATTATTTAGGATACACAGTTACTATAGAGCAAAACGGAAACATAGAAAAAGTACAAACGTCTGAATCTGATAACGGAATGCTTGCAATCAAAATAGATAAAGACATTGAAGATGTACACGTAAGCGTAAAATATACAGGAACAATTATAGAAAAAACATCATATGGAATATCAGCTATTGGTATATTAGTATTTATAGGATATGTAATCTATTTTAAGAAAAAACAGGCTATACAGGAGAATGTAGCTTGAAATATTGCTATGAGTATCTGTTAGCAAAACGAGAAAGGAATGGAAGTTAGAATGAATAAACTTCTAAACAAAATAAAAGATAACAAGGAATACATATACATACTATTAATAAGCATAATAGTATGTATTCCTTTGATGAATAAGAACTTAAACATATATAGAGATGACGGCATCCAACATGTATGTAGATTGATTGGAACATATCAGACTATTAGAAGCGGAGAAATACTTCCAATGATAATGTCTGGTTTATGCAATAATTTTGGATACTCATGGAACATATTTTATAGTCCATTAACGGCATATGCTCCACTAATATTTAAGATATTCAATTTTACATTTACTAATTGTTTAAAAATATTTATGTTTGTAGTGACTTTGCTATCTGGAATCGCCATGTATAAATTTATGATAAATGTAACAAAAAACAAAAATGTTTCATTATTATCATCAATTTTATATGTACTTGCACCATATAGAATAACAGACATGTATATCAGAATAGCAGTAGCAGAACTTGCCTCATTTGTATTTATACCAATAATATTTGATGGCTTGTATTCTATACTAAAAGAAGAAAAGCTATTATTTAAATTAATCTGGGGAACGGTAGGACTAATACTAACACATACGGTTATTACTATGTACATGGCTATAATATGCCTATTATATTTGATATTTAATATAAGAAAGCTAAAAAGCGTTAAGGTCGTACGTGCACTAGCTATAAGCCTAGTATGTATTTTACTAATAACAAGTTTCTACTGGGTAGGGTTGTTACAACATCATAATGCTACAAGCTATGAAGTATTTGTGCCAGGACGTATGGAAGTAGGAAACAAGCTAGAATATTATAAAACAGAATTCTATCAGTTATTCTATACAAACAAAGACCAGACAATGATTTATGCAATAGGTCTGGTTACTGTATTAGGACTTGTTTTAACACCAATAGTATGGAAGAGGATAGAAAAAGATTATAAGAGAACATATGTACTGTTTTTTGCGTTTGGAATTATTTTAACAATAATGACATTAACATTCTTTCCATTTGAAAAATTACCAAGCATATTTAAAATGATACAATTTACGTTTAGACTATATGAATTTACGGCATTCTTCTTCGCCTTTGTAGCAGGAATAAATTATGGGATTATAATAAAGAACTTTAAGATATTCGATGTAATTGTGCTAACTATTATTTTTACATTATTGTTGATTCCGTATAATAGCAAATTGGAGTATGGATTGTCTACTAATGAAGATAGATTGATAGAAGGAGTACGAGTAACTGAAAATACTGGAAGAGTTCATGCAGGAATGGCAAGCATGGAATATTTACCGAGCAAGGCGTTTAAAGTATTAAATACCTATATTGCAAATAGAAAAGATGAACCAATAATAATTAGAG
The DNA here is from genome assembly GCA_934119935.1 of uncultured Clostridia bacterium. Lineage (GTDB taxonomy): Bacteria > Bacillota > Clostridia > TANB77 > CAG-508 > CAG-245. The sequence continues at coordinate 494,320 of CAKOSX010000001.1, forward strand.
GAGAAGCGGAAATATTAAACTACAGCAAAAATGGGACAAACTTAGAATTTGAATTGACAAATATGCAAAATGAGCAAGAAGCGGACAATCGAAACAATAAGACAGAAGCGGGACTTACAATTGAACTACCATATATTTATTATTTAGGATATAGAGTGTATGCAAATGGCAGTGAAATTGAATATGCAGAATCAGACAACGGATTTGTACAAATAAAAATTAATCCAGCATTGTATGAACAAAATGTAAAAATAAATGTGAAGTATACTGGAACAAATGAAATGATTGTAGCAAGTGTTATTTCTATAATAAGTGCAATAATAATAGTGATATGCTGGATAAGATTTAAGAGATGTAAATTATTACCAAAAAAAGTATAAAAAATTGCAAAAAAAGATTGACAATTACATAAAAAAGAGATACAATGAATATACTATAATTGCAGTCGAAAGATTGCTAGTGGAAAGCTTCTTCCAAAAGAAGAGTTTTACATTAGGAGAGCTCCAGCCTCAAGTGGAGAACTTTACATTAGGAATACTCTTGCCTTAAAGGAGAGTAATTTTAAGTTGAAACGGGGTATAGCAATATATCTCGTTTTAATTGTTATAGGAGGTAAAATGCAAGAAAGACTAAAATTTTATACTATTAATGATGAATACATACAATATTTGAGTGATTTTGATAAGCATGTAAGCTGGAACAAAGAGCAAAAACGTCCATACATTGGGGTGGTACTAAAAGTTGAAGAAAAATTATATTTTGCCCCACTATATTCATACAAATTAGGATACGAAAGATATAAGAATAATCCAAGTTTCATGAGGGTTAAAAACAAGAAAAAAGAAAATGTAGCAATAATTAGATTCGCAGAAATGATTCCTGTACCGAAAAGTGAGATAACTTTGCTAGACTTTGAGGCAAGAGGAGAAAAATATAAAGATTTACTTCAATCTGAATTTGAATTCATAAATAATAATAAGGAGTCCATATATAATAAAGCAAATAAAATTTATAAAAATGTAAAGTATGAGAAGATTCCTTTTTACATTAATATATCTTGTAATTTTGAGTTGTTAGAACAAAAATCTGAATACTATTCCAAAGTTTAAAAATATATAAATAAAAACAACAAAAGCTTGTCATTTTATGTATTTTATAGTAAAATACATAATGTAATTTGAAAAATTAATTTTATAAGAAGGTGAAAAAATGTCAAAACCAATGGTTGCAATTGTTGGTAGACCGAATGTAGGAAAATCAACATTTTTTAATTATATAGTTGGAAAAAGAATTTCAATAGTAGAAGACACTCCAGGTGTTACAAGAGATAGAGTCTACGGTGAGGCTAACTGGAGAGGTAGAAGTTTTACATTAATAGATACAGGTGGAATAGAGTTTGACGATTCTAATGATATTTCTATTCAGATGAAAGAACAAGCTGATATTGCTATTGCAATGGCAGATGTTATTATATTCTTAACTGATGCAAAGCAAGGTATTACATCAGCAGATACAGAAATTGCGTTAATGCTTAGAAAGTCTAAGAAGCCAGTAATTTTGGTTTGTAATAAAGCAGATAATTATGGAAAGGATGCTCCTGAAATTTATGAATTTTATAATTTAGGATTAGGAGATCCATTCAGAGTTTCTTCTGTAAATGCAATAGGAATTGGAGATGTTTTGGACGAGATATATGACAAATTGCCTCCAAAACAAGAAAATGAGGATGACAATCTTCAGATTAAAGTTGCTGTTATCGGAAAGCCTAACGTAGGTAAATCTTCATTAATTAACAAGATTCTTGGAGAAAATAGATTAATTGTAAGTAATATGGCAGGGACAACCAGAGATGCAATAGATTCTGAATTTGAAAATTCTCATGGAAAGTATGTTTTTATTGATACTGCAGGAATTAGAAAACATAGCAAAATAGACGAGAAAATTGAAAAATACAGTGTTGCAAGAACTTTACTTGCAATAGAAAGAGCCGATGTTTGTATCTTAATGATTGACGCAACACAAGGAGTTACAGAGCAAGACACAAAGATTGCAGGAGAAGCTCATGAGGCAGGAAAAGGTGTTATAATAGCAATAAATAAGTGGGATGAATATGATAAACAAAATGGAACTTTAGAAAAATACACTAAAGATGTATATTTAAAATTACCATATTTATCATATGCACCAATTCTATTCATATCAGCAAAAACTGGTCAAAGAGTAGAAAAACTATTCGATATGATAAACAATGTTGCAAACCAAAACGCACTAAGAGTTTCAACATCTGTATTAAATCAAGTATTAGCAGAAGCAATAGCTGTTGTTCAACCACCAACAGACAAGGGAAGAAGATTAAAATTATACTACATGACACAAGCTTCTACAAAGCCACCAACATTTGTAGTATTTGTAAATGATAAAAAATTGTTCCATTTTTCATACGAAAGATATCTAGTAAATCAACTTAGAAAAGAGTTCGGACTTGTTGGAACTCCAATAAGAATGATTGCAAGAGAAAAAATAGAGAAAAATGAAAAGAGTAATACTAAATAAGAAAAAACAAGGTCTAATTGTAAAAGATTATGACTTATAAGAAAGGATTGTGATTATTTATGGCAACATATATTATTGTTTCAATTATAGCATATTTATTAGGAAGTATAAGTTTTTCTGTAATATTCAGCAAGAAATTAGCTGGATTTGATGTAAGAGAAAAGGGAAGTGGAAATGCAGGTACAACCAATGTACTAAGAACAGTTGGCAAAAAAGCCGCAGTGCTAACACTTTTATGTGATTGTTTGAAAGGTGTATTTGCAGTTTTAGTCGCTTTTATAGCAGGAAAAATTGTAAAAGATACAGATTCAAGTTTGTTAGTTCAATTAGCAGGAATATTTGTTGTATTAGGTCATACTTTTCCAGTATTTTTCAAGTTTAAAGGTGGAAAAGGTGTTGCTACATCTCTAGGTGTACTATTAATAACAAACTGGCAAATAGGATTAATTTGTTTAGTGTTTGCACTAATACTTATGGCATTAACAAGATTTGTATCATTAGGCTCAATAGCAGCTGCAATACTATTCCCAGTACTAACAGTATTCATTCATGAAAATTACTTAGTACCAGGAAATTATATAATATTTGCTATAATAATGGCTGTATTAGTAGTATTCAACCATAGATCAAATGTAAAAAGACTATTAGAAGGAAAAGAAAATAAACTAAGTTTTAAAGGAACAAAATAAGAACTAAATTAAAAAAATAAAGCCCGCTATAGGAATCAGTATTTTTTGTGCAGAGGCATGATTTCGCTCTTTGAGGAGTCCGAAGGAGCTCCGACCAAGAAATTATGTCCGGTTGCATCAAAAAATTGATTCCGACATAGGGCTTTTATAATTATAATAATTTATAAAAAACAGAAGGAAGGAATTTATTATGAAGAACATTGCGATAATAGGAAGTGGAACATGGGGTGTTGCTTTGGCAATGCACTTGTCAAATATAGGACATAACGTAAAATTATGGGCTTTTATGCAAGAGGAGGCCGATAATATCAATATAGAAAGAAAGTGCAAATTCTTGCCAGATGTAAGAATAAACGACAACATTACATGTTATACAGACATTCAAAAAGTAGTAGAAGGAACAGACATGATATTACATGTTACACCTTCAAAATTTGTTAGAGAAACTATAAAAAAATATAAGGATTATGTAACAAATCAACCAATAATAATGTGTGCAAAAGGCTTTGAATCTGAAACATTGTGCACACTTAGTCAAATTATCGAACAAGAAATGCCAAATTCAAAATATGGAATATTCTCTGGTCCAAGCCATGCGGAAGAAGTTTCGGTTGGAATACCAACAGCGATTGTTATAGCCTCAAAAGATGAAGGCGTACGCAATTTGGTACAAGAAACATTCATGAATGAGAAGATGAGAGTATATACATCAGACGATGTAATTGGAGTAGAACTTGGTGGAGCATTAAAAAACATTATTGCTTTCTGTGCAGGAGTTGCAACAGAAATCGACTTAGGCGATAACAGCTTCGCAGCATTAATCACAAGAGGATTAGTAGAAATAACAAGACTCGGAACTGCAATGGGAGGCAAACATGATACATTTTATGGGTTATCTGGATTAGGAGATTTAATTGTAACATGCATGAGTGAACACAGCAGAAATAGAAGAGCCGGCAGACTTATAGGAAAAGGTTATACTGTTGAACAGGCAAGAAATGAAATAGGAATGGTAATAGAAAGCATAGATAACATCGAAGTTGCATATGCATTATCAAAAAAATATAACATAGAAATGCCAATTGTAAATGCAGTTTATGATGTATTATATAATGGACTAGAACCAAGAAAAGCAGTAACAATGTTAATGACAAGAGCTAAAAAGAGTGAATAAATTAAATCGAAAGAGGGTGCTTTTTTGACTAATTTGAGGTTTCGGATTTAGGAAGTATTGGACAAAGATTTGATGACAACAAGAGGATAGAGGGAAACATAAGTGAAATGTATGAAGAAACAATTGCCTTTATAAATAGAAATATGAAAGTGAAGGTTGTGATAAGTGATAAAACTGGCCTGAGAACAGACATAATGCAATATCCCAAAGATGCACTTCGTGAAGCAATATCAAATATGTTGATTCATAGAGATTATAGCCAATTAAAAACCGGAGTATATAGCATGGTCACGGTGTATAAAGATAGGATAGAATTTAGAAATGTTGGAAATTTATATGGCTCTAATACATTAGAATTGTTGGAGACAAGAAAAGCAATGGAAGTAAGAAACGAAACAATTGTAAAATTATTAGAATATCTGGGAGGAATAATAGAAAATAGGCATACAGGGATTTCTACAATGCAAGATAAAATGAAAGAAGCAAATTTACCGGAACCGGTATTTGTTAATGAAAGAGAAGATTTTGTTGTTACCTTTTATAATGGGGAATATCCTGAATTATATCCAGAAGAACTAAAGAAAGATAAAAAGACCCAAGATAAAAAGACCCAAGATAAAAAGACCCAAGATAAAAAGACCCAAGATAAAAGAATAATAGTTTTAAATGAAATATTGCAAATATGCCAAAAAGAGCCTCAAAGTATTAAACAGATAATGGAAAAACTGGACTATAAAAGTAGTAAAACATTTAAAAAATATTATATTAAACCATTGTTGGAGGAGGGAAAACTAAAAATGACTTTACCTGAAAAACCAACGAGTAAAAACCAAAAATATATAACAGTTGATTGAAAAATAAAATAAAGCCAATAATACTTTTGGGTCATAAAAAGATTTCATTATTGTAATTAATAAGGAAATCTCTCATATAAATACCTAATGATGCTATCTGCATTGTTAGGTGTTATTTTTATATAATATCCTTTATCTAAGCAAAGCCACATTGCCATATCATATCTATCCATATTATCAGCAAAAACGCCTAAAATGGTTGCAATTTCTATTGGATTTTCGTATGAATTTTGCCATTCTAAGGAATGATAATATATATCAAAATTCTGTGAAATTTTTTCATTTATGTCATAATATTTTGAGAGAAATCTAAAAATTTCACCATCTTTATTACTATAAAATTTTATTGTGGGATGCATGATGTATTCAAATTAATCTTATAAAAATATTTCTATTTTACTGATTAAATCCTTTCTCATAAATTCTAAAATTATTATTTGATTATTAAAAAAATATATACTTACAATATATAGAATAAAATAGAGTAATTTAGGGAAATTTATATTAAAAGAAAATTGAAGGGATTTTTGAATATGAAAAGTAAAAATTGGTTAATTAGCATATTTGCATTAATAATAATGGTTGCAATAATTGCGGTTACTGTGGTTGTAACTGTTAATAATAAAAAAACGAATTTGAATGAAAAAATTAGCTCAGAAATTGATTATTTAGATAAAACAATGATTTCGATGGTAAATAAATTGAATAATTTACAGACTAGTGATGAAATTCATGCAAAGAGGACATCAGTAGAGATTTCTTCACAGAATATTATGACTGATAGTAGTAAAAGTGGGGAAGAAAGCAGTTCTAATAGCAATGGTAGCAAAATGGGAGGTATGGATTCTTCAGGCAGTAGTAATTCTGAACAAGGCACTGGAAGTACAGAAAATTCATCTACAAATGTCGAAAAGTATCAAATTCAAAATAATGCAGTGCTACTACGAAACACTTCAGACATTGACTGGAATGAACTGCAAAATCAAGCAGAGAATTTATATAAATCTTGGACAACAATAACCTTAGACTTAAATACTATGAATGTTACGAGTGACGATATTTTAGCTTACAATACTAATCTAGATAATTTAATGGTGTCGTTAAAGGAGAAAAATAAAGTAAATTCCGCAATATGCTTAGCAAATATGTATAGCCTAATTCCAAAATATACTAATGAGATTTCGAGTGATACAGCAAAATCTAAGCTAGAAAGCGTTAAGTCTAACATCATATTTGCATATTCAATAGTAGAGACAAACAGATGGGATGATGTGCTAAAATTACTTGGACAGGCAGAAACAGACTTAACAGAGCTAATGACAATGAAGGAAAATTTATCAGCAATTAGAAAATCAAAAATAAATAAAGCTTATGTATTATTAAAAGAGCTAATAAAATCAAGTAATGATAAAAATGTAGATATATTCTACTTAAAGTACATTACTTTAATAGAAGAACTGGATAATCTTTAAAAATAATGCTAAAACATTGATTTTTACTTGAAATTGCTGTACAATAGAAAAGGAGTAAATTAAATGGTCGCGTATAGCAAGGTCGAAAGGCAGCGTACGAGGAAAGTCCGGGCCCCATAGAGCAATGATGCTGGATAACGTCCAGTGAGGGCGACCTTAAGGAAAGTGCAACAGAAAATAACCACCACATAGGGCTCCCACGAAGCTAAGCTTTGTGGGAAAAAGGAAGAACAACGTATTATTGTATAAGATTGAGTTTGCTCAATCTTATACATAAAGAAGTTAGTTCTGACGTGGTAAGGATGAAAAGGCGAGGTAAGAGCTCACCGCTGGTATGGTGACATACTAGGCTGTGTAAACCCCATCTGGAGCAACACCGAGACTAGAAGGATAAGACTGCTCGTCATCTTCTTAATTTGGTGGCTTGAGACATGTAGTAATATATGTAATAGATAAATGACCATTCTAGACAGAACCCGGCTTACAGATTTACTCTATTTAAAAATAATAATTATATGGTATGCAGATTAGCATACTGTTTTTTTTATGCATAATGTCAAAAAGGCATTGCATAGAGAAGAATAACCTTGTAACAAAAATGTAATATATTGAAATAAGGGGATATCTGTGTTATAATTTGTAGCAGTTCGAAACTTTAAAACCTCTGTTTCTAATGCCAGCTTAGAAACGTAAAAACACAAAGGAGAATGGTATGCTTACAATCATTATCGCAATTGCTATAGTTTTTGTTTTTGTACTGATTATAGTTTGGTTGACCGATAGTCCATTCATACGCACGATTGCAACAGGAATTTGTTTTGTTGTAGTACTGGCAGGTTGTACTATAGGTGTTATCGTGCCCGTAAGTGGTTTCAACGAGTGGAAGTTAACTCAAGAAACTGAACTTGTGACTCTTTCAAACAGTTTAGCTTCTGGAGGAGTAGGAATGATATATGTATCACTTTCTGCTGACAATGCGTACACATATCGGTATGAGATTGATTCGGAATTTGGTACTGAAACTGGTAAAACTTACAAAACGCAGACACTTGTTGGAAAAGATGTAGAAGAAGTGGAGGATCCTAATTGTGAAAAAGCTGTAGTTAGGATGTACCAAAGAGAAGGCAAGAGAACTATTTGGACTTTTGCACTGGGAACGGAGGAAACAAAATATATTTTCTACGTCCCGGAAGGAACTATTTCTAAGGAGGTAAAACTTAAATAATTAGGTAAGTATGGCTGGCAATAGAGTAAACATTTCGGTGTTTGCTCTATTTTTAGATTAACACGAAAAAATTCATATTATTTTAAAAAATCTATTTTACAATAGCTCAAAAGTATGCTATAATAGGCCCTGCAAGTTGACACACTTTTTTAGTTGCAACGGAGGTACGAATATGATTAGTTGCGAAGATAAGAAAAGATTGCAAGAGCTTATTTGCCAAGAATTTCCGGAATATTCTAAAGAAAAACGGGAACAAATGGTGGAAGCACTTGTAAAAAAGGAAGGCGCATATGTTGCGTTTTGCGAGTGTATTGGTAAACATGTTTCCAAAATTGGTGTCAAGTTCCGCAAGGACAATGGTGACAAAGGCAAGATGTATTACAGCACTGCATACGACGACGAGAAATTCGATTTGTAAATCCCAAGGCCAACGTCTTAAATAAATTGATGAGATGTTGAATGATCATGTATCACACGAAGGAGTGAACTGTTTTGACCAGAGAAGAGGTTTTAGCAGTAATTGAAAAGCATGAAAAGCTTGATTTTAAAGACCTTAAAATAAGCTATTTAATTTTAAAGCCCAATGCTGCTAGACACTACAAGGTAATTGTCAATGAGATTGAAAAACAGCAATATACAATCATAGGCCAATATGCAATTAGAGATTATGAAACATTGAATATGGCTCTGCATGTTGAACAGCCGGAATCAATGAAGTATATTATTCCGATTTCTCGGATGTACAATGATTTCTATGGAAACTATGGTGTGTTGTTGCTGATTGGCAAGAGTAATATCACTTATGAGAACTTCTGTCTTCAGGTGGTTTCGCTTAAGCAGAACCTCAGAGCAAGATTTAAGTTCTCGTACATTGCATATGCTTTTGACACATCAGAGCTCGGACGGGAAAACCAACACCAAAGGTTGGTTGTCGTTGATAAAGATGGCAAGCAAACTGTGGACGAATACTTTAAAAGAGAAGGAACTTTCATGGTGTTTTACATCAATGAAATTCATTCTCCTGATGAGAGCGTTTCCACACTTGTCAAAGAAATGCGGTTAATGGATGGTATGGAACTTTTCGATGTGCAGAACCAAATCCCCAAAAACATTATCGAAATGATGAAGAAGTACAAGAGCTTCGAACACATAAAAGATATGTTCTAAACATGATCAAACAAGTTTGCAGGGTCTTGTCAAAATCCTGCGTTTTATTATATTTGAAAGGATATAGAAAATGGAAATAGAAAGAAAATTTTTAGTAAATGATTTAAATGGAATAAACTTGGAAGAATATGAATATAAAAAAATGGCTCAGGACTATTTATATATAGATAAATTTTCGGTAGTAAGAATAAGAAAAATAGAAACTGCAAAAGGAAAAAAATTTAAATATACAATAAAAACAGCAAAAGTAGGAATAAGTGTAAATGAGATAGAAAGAGAAATATCAGAAGAGGACTATGCAGAATTAAGAAAACAACTTAATTCTAAATATAATACAATAGAAAAAACGAGATACATAATTCCATACATGGATAATTTAAAGATCGAACTAGACGTATTTCACGGAATTTATGAAGGCGTTGTATTTGCCGAAATAGAGTTTGCAAGCGAAGAACAAGCATATAACACAGAACTTCCAAAATGGTTTGGAAAAGAAGTAAGTAGCAAAATTACAAATTCAGACATGGCTTTTTCTAATAGCAAAGATGTACTAAAATTAATAGAAGATATAAAGACTGGAAACTAATTAAAATTTCCAGTCTTTTAGTTTTAAAAAATTAATTTAATAAAATCCTCATATCTTTTGGCATGACTGATTGAATCTCCATCTTTTTATTTGTAATTGGATGAACAAATTCAACCTTATAAGCATGTAAAGCTTGTCTATTAATTAAGCCAGATTCATGCCCATATAAACTATCTCCAACGATTGGATGCCCAATATAAGCCATATGTACTCTTATTTGATGCGTTCTGCCAGTTTCTAAATTTACTAATACTTCGGAAAAAGTTTCATCATTTTTACGAATTTCTTTCAATACTGAATAATGAGTTATTGCAACATCTCCGTTAGGAGAGACACATCTTTCTATTATGCTATCTGCTTTACGTGCGATTGGAGCATTAATTGTATCTTGCTTTTTATCAAATTTACCTTCACATATAGCAATATATTCTTTTTTAAATTGCTTATTTTGCATCTGCTTAGACAACATATCATGAATGTATTCATTCTTAGCAAAGATAACTATTCCTGAAGTATTTCTGTCTAATCTATTTACAGGTCTAATCTTTTTATGAAGATTTATTGTATCAAAATAATACCTTACTCCATTAGATAGACTATCTTCAAAATGAATTACAGATGGATGAACAGGAATTCCGGCTGGTTTATCTATTATAAGTAAGTATTCATCTTCATACAAAACAGACAAAACCATTTTAGTTGGTACAATATTAGAATTATCTTCTTCAAAATCAATATTAATAGTAATAATATCTCCATTAAAAATTTCTTTATCTAGATATGTGGAAGTTCCATTTAATAAAATTTTGTTATTCTTTTTTAATTTAAGTAGAAGGTTGTACGAAATATTAAATTTGCCGGTAACAACCTGTCTTACGGTATTATAATTATCATTATTTTTTGTGTATTCTAAAATCATTTCTAAGTCGACCTTTTATAACCTTTTTTTTAGAAACAATTATAGCACTAAGGATTAATAAAAACAATGTATTGATAATTATACATAATTATGATATAAAATAGATAAGTAAATGAGAGGAACAACACAAATGAACAAAAGAAATTATAGAGAAATTTATTTAATATTAAATAAACTTGGAAAAGAATACATAGATAAAATACCTCCTAATATATACCAATATATAGTAGAAAATATGGATACTGAAACTGATCAGAATAATAGGATAAGCAAAGAGACTATATCTTTTATTGCGGCACTTCATTATAAATATTGGTTACAGAATGAACAAGAAAAGGACAAGTTTTTAAGAATATTAACTGAAAATCAAGCAAAAATGAATGAGAATAATAATCTAGAAAATATGTTCAAAAAAGGAAAAAATGAACAATTTACAGATATTAAAGCAGAGAATGAACCAGTGAATAATATGCAACTTGTTCGAGTCGAAAAATGGTATAATAAAGTTATTAGATTTTTTAAAAGGATTTTTAATATAGGGGATAAGAAATAATGACAGAAGAAGAATTAGAAGAATATCGTCAGTTAAATGCAAATGAACAAATTGAAAAAGTAGAAGAATTAGTAAAAAATTTAAGAGGCAAATATGCTGACATTTTTGCAACCTATAAAGATGTTTTTTATAGGACAAAACCAGAAGCTTTTGAAAAGGTAAGAAAATTATTAATTGATGACATAATTAGTATGAGACAAAACTATGAAAAAAGGAAACTTGGAGTATTAGTTAAGGACAATATAAATTATGTAAACAGAGAACTTGCTAATCAATTTGATGATATGATATCTATTTTACTTCAAGGCAAAAATGAAAATGAAACTAGTCAAATAAAACAAGAGTATATAACAAAATATATAAAAGAAAAAAATTTTATTGGTGTTGTAAAAGTATATGCGTCAGAAAATCAAAATTCAATAGATGAATTTGGTAAATTGTATGAATTATTACAGAGTGAAGCAGTAGATAAATATTTTGACGATTGCGAGAATATTGAAACTGATGAAGAAAGAATGCAAGCAAAAGAACAGGGAACAATAAGTTTAATTGAAGGACTAATTGATGGAAGTTCGAATAATGTTTTTGAAAATGATACTATTATAAATATGCTTATAGCTGAAAAGGATAACTTCGATTTTAGTATTTTAATTGGTAAAATGTCCGCTGAAAAACAAATTGAACATTGCGATGAAATTATTCGATATTTAGAATCAAAATCAGAAAGTACATATGAATTTACAACGACGTTAAATTCAGTAAAAAGTGAATGTAAAAATACAGAAAAATTTAAAGCTTACTTAATACCGAAAATTCAAGAATATATAAAATCAGAAGAATCACAGGCATATAAGCTTTCTAAAATCTTAAAAGAAGCTACTCCAGAAATACAAAATGAGTTGAAAGAAGATATAGAAAATTATTTGCTAGTATGTAAATCTTATGAGTTAGCGAATATATGGGAAAGTATATCAGAGGAAAAACAAAGCGATTGGATAAGAGAAATATTAAATAAATTAGCTGACAAATATAAAGATGATCCTAAAAGTTACGAATATAGTGACAAAATTGCTAGTATATGGGCTAGCACATCAAAACAGGTGCAGAGTGAAAACAGAGATTTATTTTTTGAACTTTATGAAAAATTAAAAGATAGCAGTAGTGAATTTGCACAAATGTGGAGTGGCACGAAGGAACAAGAAAAGTATTTTGAGGAGCTATACACAATGTTGCAAAATGAAGATCAAGATAGTTTTCTGCTTACTAAAATAGATGATATATGGGAAAAAACCAATGAAAATTTACAAAGAAAATATATTGCAATAGTACTAGATGATAATCCAAAGGATAGGATTTCTATATTTTCAAAAACGAATGAAGATATACAAAAAGAAATTTTTGAAAGAAAACAACAAGAAAATATATCTGAAAAAGAATTTGTAGATTTATATTGTGGACTTAGTGCAAACTTAAAAACAGACAAACAGGATATGTTTTGGAAATTTTTTGAGACAAATATTCAAGAAAATCCAAAACTTGCTATTAAATTATGGGAAAATATGGGCAATCAATTTCAAAGAGAAAATTTTTATAGGGCTTTTGAATTTGTAAAAGTAGATGATGATCTACTACTTGAATTCTGGAAAAATACATATAAAAATAATGAAAGCATTGATATTGCCAAAGATTTACTTGAATATTCTAAGAATAATATTGACCTTTATAAAAAAATATATAATCATTCGGAATTCAACATAGACGGATTGTTTGAAGTAGCAATGGAAATACAAAAAGACAATTTTGATAATCAATTACGTTTGTGGCAAGGAATGTATGAATATAATCAAAAAGAACATGCTGAGTGGCTTATTAAAAGTTGCGAAGAACATAAAGATAACACAAAAGATGTATTGAATTTATGGAATACAAGCAAAGCTGGTATACAAAAAAGTAATCCTCAAATATTACATAGTATATTAAATAGCAAAGATTTACCTAAAGCTGGATATTCGTATTTATTGCAGAATACCACAGAAGAATTACTCACAGAAGATATTATGTTAAAACTTATGGAAAAGATAGATGAAAAAGATGCTTCAAGTATGCTAGAAAGGTATAATTTGCTAAAGAAAATGAATCCAAGATTGAATACTTCTTTGAATTTAAGTATGCTAAGAAGAGAAATATCGGATAGTTTTGGAATAGATAAAATTGTAAAATTATCTACAGATGTTGAGTTACAAAAGAAACTTGAAGCACACATGGAAGATAAAAATTTTATGCATGTAATTAGCAATGTTGCTAAAAGTAGTCATAATTGGGTATTAGAAATTAGTACAATCTGTAGAAACTTAGATGAACATTCGGAGTTAATGGAAAGCATTAAAGATAAAAATTTAGATGAAAAGCAGTTAAAATTATTGTATTTGTGCTTGTTAGAAGAAAAAAACTGGTTTAAGGTAAACTCATTAGGAGATTTGGAAGGTTATTCAGATAAAAGAAGAAAAATGTGTTGTGAAATTTTAGAGGGAAAAGATGTTGCAGGAGAAATGTCTGAAGATTTTTCAAAATTAACCGAAGATGAAAAGAAAATATTTGCGGTACTAGAATTATCATATGGAATGGATATAGAAACAGCAAAAAATTTGGTATATAAATATGGAAAAGATATTGACCAGATTTCAAAAGAACAACCGCAAAATAAGACAGTAGAAGAAATCAAAGTGCTTTCTACAATTTTAAAATTAACAGGAAAAGAAGCAGAAGAACTATATAGAGATAATCAAATTAAGATTCAAAATTGGTACGATATTGAGTTTTCTACTGGAGCACATATTGAGGAACAAGCATTAGAATTATATGAGGAAATGTATAGAGATGCTTTAAAAGTGCAAGAAGTTCAACTTGAAAGTGTACAGTATCAAGGAAGAAAAGTCCCTGTTACAGAGGTTGTGGGAGATTTTAAGGCGTTTATAAGGGTAGAAGGCGCTTATAGCATGTGGGAAGAACCAGAAGATTTTTCTACATATTTTGACGATGTGGACCCATATGGAAATGGAAATTGCAAGAGCTTTGTGGCAAATAATTTACTTGCAAGAGCAAGACCAAAAGGACCAACATTTGGTTTTAATCAATGTAAAGAAAATTCATTTCTTTTAATGGCTCCTTGGGATATAGCATCAAATAGAGCTAATTATTCTTTTTCTACGTCAAGTGCAAATTGGGACTATATAAAAGGAGTGCAGTTTAGAACACCAGAAAATATGATTGATGCTACAAGAGATAATCATAATGAAGTTGTAACACAAAAGTGGTTCTGGAATGAACAAGAACAAAAATTAGAAAGGGATAAGCCCGATTTTGTTATATATATGAAAACAAGTTTGAATCCAGAAGAAGATCCTCAATATAAAATGAGTATTAAGGCTGCTGCACAACTAGGAATACCAATGAAAATTATTGATTTTGAGAAAAATATTCAAAGAGAACAACAAAGAGTAATAAAATATTTGCAAGTATTAGAAGGAAAAATTCCGAATGATACAAAAATGACAGATGAACAACTAATAAGAAGGATAATTCTAGATACAGAAAATAATAGGGTTGCAATGAGATTTGCAGACGAAGAATACCAAAGTAAGTATTTTACGTCAGAAACAAGAGATTCTATATATGATGCAATTAGTCAAAGAATAGTAGAAGAAAAGGATAAAAATCCAGAAAAATATAAGGTACTTAAAAGATGCTTTGATGAAACTATGTTATTGGAAGAACAAAAAGAACATACTAATACAGGGTATGCCACAGATTCAGAAAGAGAGCATGGTTTTTATGTTAGACAAAGAGCAAAAGCAATGGATACTGAAAAAATAGAGGAGTTCGGTTGTAGAACTGAAATCGAAAATGAAATTCGAAACAAATTGGAAAATGTCTCAAAATTACCATACTATAATGGAAATAAAGCACACTCAATAGAACATATAGAAAGAGTAACATTATTTTCCGGAATATTGGCCGAAATGGAGTGCATTGATGAAAAAAGTAGAACAAGTCTATTGGCTGCTGCTGCATTTCATGATAGTGGCAGAGCGGGAAGAGATGGAAACACAGAACATGCAGAAGCAAGTGCTATTCAAGTAAAGAAATATTTAGAAGAAAATCCGGATAATCCTTTTGGAATAACTAGAACAAATATTGGAATAATTCAAACAGCTATACATTACCATGAACATGCAGAAAAAAATATTGGTCATATAGATGAAGAAATGGTTGAAAAATTAGCAAAAGGCTACAATGTAAAAGAAAAGGACTTTCAAAGAACAAAAAAGATATGCGAATTATTAAAAGATGCTGATGCTTTAGATAGGTGTAGATTTGCTAATAGAGCTACATTGAATCCAGATTTTTTAAGGAGTAAATCTGCAAGAACCACCGGAATGATAAATTTTGCTAGAAATGTTAATAATGAAATGGCTAAATATGCTTTGATTAACGTATATGGAAAAGAAAAAGGTGACATTATGCTAGGTGCAGAAGTTGCACAATTACGAAAAGCAAGAGTAAAACGAGCTGAAAGTGAAGATTATGTTGAGCCAACAATTCCTGTACAGGTGCTATTGGAAATAATAGGTTTAGAAAAAGAAAATGAAATGCAAAAAAACAATGAAAAACTACTAGGCCTGTATGAAAGATATGGTGTTACAAAGGAAGACATTCAGACTGTGGCTAGAGTTTTTGAAGAAAGAATGAATGGCAAAAGTATAGAAGAAGATAAAGAAAGGTATGAAAGATAAATGGAAAAAGACGAAAATGAAAAAGAGAAAGATATAGTGTATGAAAGAACTCTTGAGTTAAAAAAAATGTTGGAAGAGTTGAAAAAGTCACAGAAGAAAGATGAAGAAGAAGAAAGATAAATTGATATTAGAAGTTTTATGTAATTTTTCTCTTGTACTTTACACAATTTGAATATATAATATAGATGTCAAAAGTTAAGTACTGATAGGAGGAAAAATAAACATGACATTTATAGAAAAAATGAAAATGCAAGCAAAGCAAGACATTAAAACTATTGTGCTTCCGGAGAGTGAAGATTTACGTACTCTTGAGGCAACAGAAATAGTTCTAAAGGAAGGCTTTGCTAATATTATTTTAATAGGTAATCCACAAGAAATAAATGAATTAGCTGAAAAAAATAATATAAACTTGGATGGAGCTCAAATTGTAAACCCTGCAAGTTCTGCTGATTTTAGCAAATATGCTAACGACTTATACGAATTAAGAAAAAATAAAGGAATGACTTTAGACCAAGCAAAAGAGTTATTAAAAAACAATAGTAGATATTTTGCAACAATGATGGTAAAAGAAGGAGATGCTGACGGATTTGTTTCTGGAGCATCACATCCAACTTCAGATACATTAAGACCTGCTCTTCAAATTTTGAAGGCTGCACCTGGAACAAAATTGGTATCTGCATTTTTCGTAATGGTATTGCCAGACAAAGAGTTTGGAGATGATGGAGTATTTATATTTGCAGATTCTGGATTAAACGAATATCCAGATGCAGATGCCTTATCTGAGATTGCAATATCATCAAGCAAGAGTTTTAAAGAGCTAATTGGAGACGAACCAAAGGTTGCAATGCTTTCGTATTCAACACATGGAAGTGCTCATTCGCCATTAACAGATAAAGTTATAGAAGCAACAAAATTATTGCAAGAAAAAGCACCAAATTTAATATGTGATGGAGAAATTCAGTTAGATGCTGCAATTATTCCAGAAGTTGCTGAAAGAAAGGCTCCAGGAAGCCCTCTAAAAGGCAAAGCAAATATATTGATATTCCCAGATTTGGACGCTGGAAACATCGGATATAAACTAACACAAAGATTCGGACACGCAGAAGCATATGGACCTTTGTGCCAAGGTGTTTCAAAGGCTGTAAACGATTTATCAAGAGGTTGTTCAAGTCAAGATATTGCTGGAGTTGTAGCAATAACAGCAGTACAGGCTCAAAAAATAAATTAAATGTTATGAAAATCAATAATAGAAATAATTTGTTTTTTAAAATTAAACATGTCGTGCTTGATCGGGGCTCATTCGACCCCTCAAGGCGCACTTCCAGTTTAATTTAGCAAAAACATAAATTATTTCTATTACAAGTAAAATAACGTAAAAAAGGGAGGTAATTTATGAAAATTTTAGTTTTAAACTGTGGCAGTTCTTCTCTTAAATATCAGCTTATAGATATGGAGAATGAAAAGGTAATTGCAAAAGGTTATTTTGAAAGAATAGGCAGTTACGATTCGTTTGTAACCCATAAGGTTAATGGTGAAAAATACAGATATGATGTAATTGCCAGAGACCACGGCGAGGCTATTAAGTTTGTGTTAAAGCAATTTACAGATGAAAGATATCCTGTTATAAAGAGTTTTGATGAAATAGCCGCAATAGGACACAGAATTGTTCATGGTGGAGAAAAGTTCCAAGAATCTTGTATTATAACAGAAGATGTGAAGAAAGGAATTGAAGATGCCGTTAGATTTGCGCCACTTCATAACCCAGCACATTTACAAGGAATAAAAGCTTGTGAAGTCAATTTACCAGGTAAGCCTAATGTTGCAGTATTCGATACAGCATTCCATCAAACTTTAAAGAAAGAACAATATTTATATCCAATTCCATATGAATATTACGAAAAATATGGAATAAGAAAATATGGATTCCATGGAACATCTCATAAATACGTTTCATTAGAAATTGCAAAATTACTAGGAAAACCAATAGAAGAACTAAAAATAATAAATTGCCATATAGGCCAAGGTGTAAGCTTATGCGCCATTCAAAACGGAGTCAGTGTAGACACAACAATGGGACTTACACCATTAGGAGGAGTTGCAATGGGTTCACGTTCTGGAGACTTAGACCCATCGGTGGTAACATACTTGATGTCTAAGGAAAATATGAATCCAGCTCAAATTGATGAAATATTAAATAAGCGTTCTGGATTGTTAGCACTTTCTGGAATATCATCTGACAACAGAGACGTAGAAAGAGCAATAGCGCAAGGAGACGAAAGAGCTATTTCATCACTAAAAGAATATGACTTCATAATAGCCCAATACATAGCCAAAATGGCTGTTACAATGAACGGAGTAGATGTAATAACATTTACAGCTGGAGTAGGGGAGAAAGGCCCAATTTCTAGAGCAGGAATATGTAGCCATTTAACATTTATGGGAGTATTATTAGACCCGGATAAAAACAACTCTGTAAGAGACACAGAAAAAGAAATCTCGAGTGAAAATTCAAGAGTAAAAGTTTGGGTAGTTCCAACAAACGAAGAGCTAATGATAGCAAGAGAAACAATGGAACTTGTACAATTTGGGGACGGAGAAAAAAATGTTCAAAAATAGCTTCAGGATTGTATGAAACTAAAATGTATGAATAAAAAAGTAACCATTTTAATTTTTGAGAAATTTCGGTACGGCGCTCTTGGTCGGAGCTCCTTCGGACTCCTCAAAAGGCGAGCTTGACCTTATTTTTCAAAAATGAAAATGGTTTACAAAATAAATATAAAATCTATGTAAACAAGAAAGGATTATAAAATGAAAGTATTAGTTTTAAATTGTGGTAGTTCATCACTAAAATATCAATTAATAGACATGGACACAGAAGAGGTTATGGCAAAAGGAACTTATGAGAGAATAGGAGAGCAATCTTTTGTTACTCACAAAGTTAATGGAGAAAAATTTAGATTTGAACATCCTGTAAAAACACATAAGGAAGCAATCGATTTTATGACAGAATTGTTGTTAGACCCTAAATACAATACAATAAAGAGTCTAGCTGAAATTGACGGAATTGGACACAGAGTTGCTCAAGGAGCAGACAAGTTTAGCTCATCAGTTATAATTGATGAAGACGTAATAGCAAAAATTGATGAATGTGCAGCTTTAGCACCAGTTCACAACAAGGCTGCTATAACAGGAATTAGAGCTGCTATGGAAGCAATGCCAGGAAAGCCAAATGTAGCAGTATTTGATACAGTATTCCATCAAACAATTCCAGAAGAAAGATATACATATCCAATTCCATACAAATATTATGAAAAATATGGAATAAGAAAATATGGATTCCACGGAACATCTCATAAATATGTTTCTGCAAGAATTGCAGAGCTTTTAGGAAGACCAGTAGAAGAGTTAAAAACAGTAGTATGTCATTTAGGACAAGGTGCAAGCTTATGTGCAGTTAAAGGCGGAAAAAGCGTTGATACAACAATGGGACTAACTCCACTTGGAGGAATACCAATGTGTGCACGTTCTGGAGATTTGGATCCATCAATAGTAACATACTTAATGAAAAAAGAAAATTTGACACCAGATGAGATGGAATTAATATTAAACAAGGAATCAGGAATATTAGGACTTTCAGGAGTATCAGCAGACTTTAGAGATATAGAAGCTGAAGCTGCAAAAGGAAACAAGAGAGCAGAGCTTGCAATAAGTGCTTATGCGTACAAAGTAGCACAATACATAGCTCAATACATAGTTTCACTTGGTGGACTAGATACAATCGTATTCACAGCAGGAATTGGAGAAAACCAATACAATGCTAGAAGAAGAATATGTGAAAACTTAAAATGCTTCGGAGTAGAAATAGACGAAGCAAAGAACCATGAATTTAGAGATGAAGGAAGAATATCTTCTCCAAATTCAAAAGTAGAAGTTTGGGTAGTTCCAACAAATGAAGAGTTAATGATAGCAAGAGATACGAAAGATTTGATTACAAAATAAGATGTACACATCGGCAGTTGGTTCATGACCTATGAATCAGCATATGAACACAGAAATAAATAGTTGCTAAAATTGCAGAAATGTAGTAAGATAGTTATGTTAATATATATCTTGCCTTTTGCAAGTTGTATAAAGTATACTCTACAAAAAATAATTATTTTTAGGAGGAAAGCTCATGAAACGGTTGATTAGTGTTCAAAAATCTGGATCGTCTGTCAAAATGAAAATAGTTTATTAACAATTTCAAACGAAAGGAGACTATTATGGCACACGGTGGACATTCTGGAGGAGCTCGGATTCATTCGCATACTCACTATCACAGAAGCAGTTGGAATGGAGGATTTGATAGCGACAATATAGGTGCTATACTATTGATGAGTACTTTCCTAATTGTTATCATAGTAGCTGTAATTTTTAAGTTTTTGTCTAGTGATAATATCGGTGACAAGAAACCTCTCGAAGGCAATTACAAAGTTGTGCAATATTTGCATGATGACGACGTATTTTCAAATCAAGACGAGTTGTTACAAGGTCTGGAATACCTGAAAGAAAAGACTAATGTTCAGATGATTGTAATGACTTCTTCTGAGAAATGGTCTGACAAAAAGGCTGTTGAAGAGTACTATCTTTTAGTGGAAGACGAAGCACACGTGTTGCTCATTGTACCGCCTGAAGGTTCGAAATATCCGTTTTACTATGCAATTGGAGATGAAGCCGATACTGTAATAGATGATAAAGCAATTAAGTACTTAATAAAACAAGTGGAAGATTCTCGAGATAGTAATGAATGGAATAAGCAACTATGTGAATTTGCTGACAAATTGATGGAGAGTTCAAAAACTTCTTGAAACCAAGGGGAAACATGTAACAGGAGATGAACTGTGTATGAAACGATTAAAAGATTTTGTAGAACGAAAATTTCGGTATGATGTAGATATTGCACTTTTCATTGCGTGCTGTACGCTGGTATGTTTATTTATATATGGAATTATAACAACTGTATTTCCTAATTACGATATTGGTGGAAAAAGTCCACTTGAAGGAGAGTATGAAGTTGTGCAGTATTTGCATGATGATAATATTTTTTCTAACCAAGAAGAATTAATCCAAGGACTGGAATACCTGCGTGAGAAGACCAATATTCAGATGATTATTATAGCCTCTTCTGATAAATGGTCTGATGGTGCGGCTGTTCGCAAGTACTATCTAACTGTGGAAGATGAGGGACATATTCTGCTCGTGGTTCCACCAGAAGGATCTACAAATCAATTTCGATACGCTATTGGCAACAAAGCAAATCAAGTAATAGATAGTAAAGCAATGCAGTATTTGCTTAGCCAAGTAAGAAATTCTCGTGACGGGAAATATTGGAAAACAAAGATATGTGAGTTTGCCGATAAGTTAATCAGCTGAAAACAAGTATGTGCTAATTTGCATTTATATGTTGCAGCAACGGAGTATTCGTTTCTACGGATGCTCCGTTGCTGTTTATAAAATATTTTTATTCCAAAAAATATTTTTAGTGAACAAAAATGTTGTCTTTTTTGTCTAAAAGACTTATAATATAAATGGTTATAAATACCGAAAACTAATAGAAAACAAAGGACCAATAAAAATGATAAATACAGATGGAAATCCAGATTTTTTAAATGCATTTTTGGACTATACAACCTCGATTTTAAACAAATCGCCTGGTACTGTAAAAGAATATAACTATGATTTAAATAGATTTTTAAAATATATAATGTATCGTTTTAAATTAACAGATGAGAAAAATTTTGATGCAATAGATATTCATAATATGGACTTAGAAACACTAAATAGAATAAAACTAGACGATATACATGCGTATTTGTTTTATTTGGCCAATAGTTGCCAAAGCAAACCAGCAACAAGAGCTAGAAAAACAGCTAGTATTAGGGTGTTCTTTAAATATATGTCGCAAAAGGCTGCAAAGCCAATGGACCATAACCCGGCACTAAATTTAGAGTCACCTAAAATAGGAGTACGTGTTCCTAGATACCTTTCTTTAGAGGAAAGTAAAAAGCTTTTAGCCGCTACGAACAACGAAGATACAAGAAATAAGGAACGTGATTATGCAATTATTACATTATTTTTAAATTGTGGAATGCGTTTATCTGAACTTGTTGGAATAAACATTAAAGATATAGATTTTGATGAAGCAAAAATGAATGTAACAGGTAAGGGAAACAAAGAACGTGTTATATATTTAAATAAATCGTGTATGAGTGCATTAGATAATTACTTAGCAATACGACCTAAAACAGGAATAAAACAAGGATCAGAGAATGCTTTATTTTTAAGTGAAAGACTAGAAAGAATAAGCAATAGAACAGTTCAGTATGTTGTAAAACAAGAATTGTTGAGGGCTGGTTTGGACACAAATAAATACTCTGTGCACAAGTTAAGACATACTGCTGCAACGTTAATGTACAGGTATGGAAACGTTGATATTAGAGCACTTCAAGTATTATTAGGACATGATAGTATATCAACTACACAAATTTACACTCACGTTGATGACCAGCAAGTTAGAAACGCTGTTGAAGATAACCCTTTGGCAGATTTAGATAGTGAATATGAAAAGCAAAGAAAATTCGAAATATAATAGAAGGGATTGAATTTAGTTATGAAAGAATTGAGCAGAGCCGAAAGAATAAAAGTTGCGAAAGCATGTATTAGAAAAGGAATGCCTATTTCGGAATTAAAAGGTATGGGGATTGATATAAGCAAATTTCCTCCTAATGTGCAAGCTGAACTACATAGATTAGTTTCTTGTGAAAAAATTGATAGAAGTATAAAGAATACTTTAAACAATGACATCGAAAGATAATTTAGGAGATACATAATGAGAAAAAATTTTAAAGCTCGAATGACGGCTAAAAATATGAATATAACAGAATATAATAAAGAAACACTAATTCGTCTAATGATATTTGCTAGCCAAATAGGTGAGTCAAATCCCGATGAGGCAAAAAAAACAATAGATTTGTCTAGAAGATGGAAAATTACTAATCTTAGCGAAATTAATAGTGTACGAAGCTTGAAAAGATTAAAAGAGACAGGTTGGCTAGAGCAGCAAGATATATCAGATTATATCGCTATTTTGGTTGACATATTATCACAATCTGATTTTTTTGACATTCAACAAACACTTATATCAACGTTAAACCAGTATGCACTTGATTACAAGGAACTTGAACCAGAAGCTTCGCCAGATGTATTAAAAGAGATTAGATTTTCTAATGTTGATTTTAGTAATCAATTTTATGGAAATAATGGAAAAAGGGAAGTTTCCCAAAGTGAAAAATATGCTAATTTTATGTACCTGTCAAATCAGCTTGCACACGCATTTTGTGCCAATGTGGAAGGAATGCAAAATTGGCAAACAAACCATTTGGTACAAGAATTGTTTAAAATAAAAATCTGGTGCGTTCATAAATTAATAGAAGAAAAATCTCATGGAGCATTGATGGATGTCTCAATCAGAAAAATACAGGCTGGAGATGAAGGAAATTTTCCAAATTGCATTATATCTTTTTCCCTTCCAAATTATATGGAACCTTTTTCGGTACATATGAATGATGGATGCTTGAGCAAAGAAGAATTGGCACAATGCGATGGAATTGATAGATATAATCAATTAGGCTTAAGAACATCTTTTCCTCAATATTTAAGCGACGAAAAAATGAAATTATTGGAGCATTTATACGAAGACAAATTTCAAAAAGCTACCTATAAGAGAGGAAAAAATCTACAATGGCTATTTGAAACAAAGGTTATACTACAGGAAAAAGAGCAAAAGAAGATAAAGAATACTCCATCAAAATTCAAAACAAAATATATTGGAAATAAAAACAATACAAAAGCAATAGATATTAAGAAGGAAAATGAGAAAACTCTTAGAAAATTAGCAAGAAGTTTAGGCGTAAAATTACCTAAATATTTTAAAGATGGCTTTTTAGTTAGAACGAGTTACTCTATCAATCAATATATAGAAGATGTAAAACCTGAAATAACTGTGGCCATGCTCCAAAAAGGAATTCCATCAGAAAAAATTGATGCCGAAATAGCAAAATTAATTATCTTTATGAAAATTACTAAACCTTTTAGTACTATAGTAAAAAGTCCTAAAGAGGAGAAAAAAGAGCAAGCGCTTGAAGCACTAGAGGATTATTCTGAGGGATATGCATACATTGAATTATATTCTAGAGAAAATACAGATTACTCAGAGTTGAAGTCTGGTGCCAGAAAGTATGCTAATGAACTTGCAAGTAAAAGAATAGCTAAACAACAAGCAAAAATGGAGAGTTCTGAAGTCTTAGATGATGGACTTGATTATCCAATTAATGATCAAACTAGAATAAATGAAGCATCGAATATTCAGGACAATCGAGAAAATTCATTAAAAGTACAAGAAATCAATGCTATACAAGCAATGACTCCTGAAAGAGCACAAGCACTAGAAGATGAAATAACACAATTAAATACTGAAGTTAATGAACTAACAGATACAATTCAGGTTCTTATGGAAAAATTGAAAAAAGCACAAGAAAGAATCATCAATATTCACACAGAACTTAGAAATTCGATCCCTTCAAAAGATGAAGGTAGAGATTAAATAATTTTTAGCATATGAGAAAGGATAGGTTTTAATATGAGCCTTATTACAAACATAAGAAACTTCTTTAAAAGAATCTTTAACAAAGATGTAGAAGCACTTCCAAAGCCTACAGAAGAATTACATGAAAATCAAGATAAAATAGTTCGAACTAGTGAAAACAACGAGATTTCTGAAAAAAATATCGTAATGTTCTTATACAAACAATTACGTTTAGGTAACTTAGAACCTAAATATATTCCTGACGAGTATCGTGATAAAATTGCAGCATTATTAAAAGAAGAAAAAATGATAAAGCAGAAACAAATTAAAGAAATAAATCAAAAAATACACAATTATTAGGAGCGCAAATTGAAACAAAAAAACGAAGAATATCATATTATAAATGATATAAAATGCAAAATAGTGTACGAAAAAATAAAAAATACATATATTCAAATAAAAGATGGTGAAGTTATAATAAAAACTTCACCTCGTTCTTCAATTAAATATGTTGAAGATGTTGTGAATAGTAAAGCTGACTGGATAAATAAAAAGTTACAAGAACAATCGAGAAAAATAAATACAACATATAAAGACGGAAGCACAGTAAGGGTGCTAGGAAAACCTTATACACTAAAAATAATGTATACAGAGGCAAAAAGAAATAAGCTTAATATGGATAATCAATGTTTATATTGCGATTTAAACAAAGATTGTAAAGAAAATGAACAAGAAAATGTAAAAAAATTAATCGATAAATTATATAAGTACATTGCAACAGAAGAAGTTCCATCAGCAATGGAAGATTTGAAGAATCGTACAGGCTTAGCTCCACTAGAATGCAGTATAAAGAACTTAAAAGCAACATGGGGAATATGTTCTTCAAAGAAAAAAATAAGCATAAATCAAAACCTGATGGCTTACAGCAGGCATGCAATAGAATATGTATGCTTACATGAAATTTGCCATTTAAAACATATGAACCATTCGAAACAATTTTGGAACATGGTCGAATATTATATGCCTGATTACAAAGAGGCAAAAAAAGAACTAAAAAATTGAAATGTAAAATTTTCTTAAAGAAAGGATAGTGATAAAATGATTGATTTAGACGAAAATACTAAAAAGCTAGAATCGTTAAAAAACAGACTAAAAGAAGTAGGTGACTCTCTTTGACATTGCTAGTTTAGAGGAAGAATTACACACATTAGAAAAACAGACGGAAGAACCTTCTTTTTGGGAAGACTCACAGAATTCTAGTAGAATTTTAAAAAGAATAAATGAACTTAAAAATAAAACAGAAAACTACAAAAAAATATCATCAACATTTGAATATATAAAAGAATTAAATGAATTAGTAAAGTCTGAAATTCAAGAAGGTACAAACCAGGAGGAATTAGATTCAGAAGCAAAAGAAATTTTAGACACAACAGAAAATCTCGAAAAAGACATAGAAAAGCTTGAGATAACAACACTTCTATCTGGAAAATATGATAACAACAATGCAATTTTAACATTGCACCCTGGTGCTGGTGGTACAGAAGCCCAAGATTGGGTTGAAATGTTATACAGAATGTACTGCAGGTGGGCTAATAGCAATGGATACGAGGTAAAAGAACTTGACTACTTAGCAGGCGACGAAGCTGGAATAAAAAGCGTTACATTTCTAGTATCCGGACCATATGCATATGGATATTTAAAAGGAGAAATGGGAGTTCATAGATTAGTTAGAATTTCTCCATTTGATGCTGGAGGCAGACGCCATACATCATTTGCCTCATTAGAAGTATTGCCAGAAATAACGGAAGACGTTGAAATTAATATAAATCCAGATGACTTAAGAGTAGACACATACCGTGCCTCAGGAGCCGGTGGTCAACACATAAACAAAACATCATCAGCAATCAGAATTACTCACATTCCAACAAACATAGTAGTTACATGTCAGTCAGAAAGATCTCAGATTCAAAATAGAGAAACGGCAATGAAGATGCTAAAATCAAAATTGCTTGACTTAAAAGAAAAAGAAAATAAAGATACAATAGATGACTTAAAAGGTGTTCAAATGGATATTGCATGGGGAAGTCAAATTCGTTCATACGTATTTTGCCCATACACACTTGTTAAAGACCATAGAACAAATTACGAAGTAGGAAACGTTCAAGCTGTAATGGACGGAGATTTGAACGGCTTCATAGACAGCTTTTTAAAATATAATGCATCTTCAAATTCATAAATATATTAAATAAAACTCTTATAATAATCCATTTTTAAAAAGAGACTGGAAGCTCGCCTTTTGAGGAGTCCGAAGGAGCTCCGACCAAGAGCGACATGTCGAGGCTTTAAAAATTGATTATTAATAAGAGTTTTGTCTATTATGAAGGTTCTTATCGACAAATTATTTGATTCATATTTATTATATGTATTCCTAATAGAAAATCCTTTTAAACTTGTTCTAAAATAGACAAGGCCCGAATATAATTAAATATATGAAATAGGGAAGGGGAAAGGCCTATGGATGACAGAAAAAACATACCTCAGAATAATGGAAATGTAATTCAAAATTTAATATTAGAAAACAGAGAAAAACTCACCATAACAGGAGTTGTAGATGTACTGAGCTTCGATGACCAGATAGTAATAGTAGAAACACAATTAGGATTGCTTACTGTAAAAGGTGAAGATTTACGTATAAATAAGCTTAGTATAGATAGTTTAGAAGTAATAATTGAAGGACAAATTTATAATATGGGTTACAGCAATGATGAGATTAGCAAGAAAAATTCTGGTAGTCTATTGGGAAAAATCTTTAAATGATCAAACTGGTACTCTTAGAAAGGGATTTAGATAAAATATGAATAGCGAAATAATCAGTCAACTGCAGTATTTTGCACTCTATACAATTTGCGGAATTGCTATAGGAATATTCTTTGACATATTTAGAATACTAAGAAGATCTTTCAAAACACCAGATATAGTAACATATATAGAAGATATTATATTTGGAATAATAACGGGAATTTTTCTAATTATCATTATATTTGTATTTAACAATGGAGAACTAAGATTTTACATATTTCTTGCCTTATTACTAGGAAACATCTTGTATTTATCGACCATAAGCAAATACTTTATAAAACTAAACGTAACAATCATTACAACTTTTAAACATGTTATAATTAAAGCCTTCATGATCATTACGTTTCCTATAAGAAAATTACTCTATCTATTAAAAAAATACATTCTGAGCTTAATTTTAAAACCATTTAGAATATTAACAATAAATGCGAAAAAAGTATTTAAAACGAAAAAAATAAAAAAAATTTTACAAATAAAAAAGGATTTTAAGAAATAATGTAGAAATATATAATTAGATATAAAAAAATTGAACTTTGGAGATAATCAGATGAAAAAAATTTATAAAAAGATAATAATATCAATATTTTTAATATATTTTGTCGTTACATTAATGTCACAGCAAAAAACAATAAATCAATATAAATCAGAAGCATCTACATATTCAGGGCAACTTGAAACGGCAAAAGAAACTAACAGTGAATTACAAAAAACAAAAGAAAACTTAAATTCGACTGAATATATTGAAGAAGTTGCAAGAGAAAAATTAGATATGTACCTACCTAATGAAAGAGTTTATATAGATATTAGCAAATAAAGGGAGCAAAAAATGCTTCCTTTTCTTGCAATTTTTGGAAATTTAATATATAATATATATGGTTTTAATCGAAACAAATTTTAGTCTTAATAAAATCCAAAAATAAATTACAGGATATAAAACCCAAATAAATAAAATTATTACTTAAATAAAATATATACATCTTCCAGCGTAATGGAAGCATAGAGAAAGGATTGAATATTATACTATGGATTTAACAATTTGTACATTAGTAGAATTGCGCCAAATGGCAAAAGAGAAAGGAATAAAAAATGTTACTAAATTAAAAAAGGACGAATTAATAGAAATTTTAGAAAATGAAAATAATGCTGAAATTTCTTCAAATAATTCCAACAACAGTCCAGATAGCAGTATAGCTAATGAAGTATCATCTAATATAGAAAATGAGAATGCTGATGATAGCTCTGAAAATACTGTTTCAGAAAAACCTTCTAGTACAGTGAGATATCAAATAGATGAAAATGCTAAAAACGATTCTGATTTAGCTTATAAACTTACAAATGCAGATGATTTTATTGCTGAAGGTATATTAGAAGTATTGCCAGATGGTTATGGCTTTTTAAGAGGAGAAAACTACCTATCAAGTCCAAAAGACGTATACATATCACCTGTTCAAATTAGAAGATTTAGATTAGACAAAGGTGACAAAATAAAAGGAATTGCAAGACTTCCAAAAGAAGGTGAAAAATTTCCAGCACTAATATTCGTTGGAGAAGTAAATGGTGAAAGCCCAGAAAAGGCATATAAACGTAAAAAATTTGATGACCTTATCCCAATATATCCAGAAGAAAAAATCAAGCTAGAAACAGTTCCTACAGAATATGCAATGAGAATGATAGACCTAATCTGCCCAATTGGAAAAGGACAGAGAGGTATGATTGTAGCTCCGCCAAAAGTTGGAAAAACCACTTTATTAAAGAAAATTGCAAACAGTATAACAATAAATCATCCAGAAATTGAATTAATAGTACTGTTAATAGATGAAAGACCAGAAGAAGTAACAGACATGAAAAGATCAATTAAAGGCGATGTAATATACTCTACATTCGATGAACTACCAGAACATCATGTTAAAGTTGCAGAGATGGTATTAGAAAGAGCAAAAAGACTAACAGAACATGGCAAGGATGTTATAATCTTATTAGACAGTATAACAAGACTTGCAAGAGCCTACAACCTAGTAATACCACCATCAGGAAGAACACTTTCTGGAGGTTTAGATCCTGCAGCATTACATAAACCAAAGAAATTCTTCGGAGCAGCTCGTAACATAGAAAATGGCGGAAGCTTAACAATACTTGCTACAGCATTAGTTGAAACAGGAAGTAGAATGGATGAAGTAATTTTCGAAGAATTCAAAGGTACAGGAAATATGGAAGTACACTTGGACAGATCATTATCTGAAAAGAGAATCTTCCCTGCAATCGACATAAATAAATCAGGAACACGTAGAGAAGAAAAACTACTTACACCAGAAGAACTAAAAACAGTATTTGGCTTGAGAAAAGCTCTATCAAGCAAGCCAGTGTCAGAAGTAACAGAACAACTAATCAACTTAATGATGGCAACAAAAAACAATGATGAATTTATACAAAAAATAAAAGGATATTTAAATATAAAATAATTTTATTTTGAAGATAAAGAAGATGAGATAAAGTCTGGAAAAATATGATAAAGTTTGCTAAAATTTAATTGTATAATAAAAAAGAATAGAAGAGAGGCATTAGAAAAAAATCTAATACCTCTTTTGCTATTTTAATCAAAACACACTATTTATTTCATAAACCCGTCGTTATACTACGCATAATTTAAAGTAATTTGTTATAAAATAATTATATACTTGTACGAACGTAATGAAAGGAACATTAATCATGCTAAAAAGATATAACGACAAGAAAAACATTTCTGGCACGCTAATAAGGCGAGCAAGGGAAGAGAAGGGGATGAGTAAAGTTAGATTATCTCAATTATTAGATACCTATGGAATCTATATCAATACGGACGAATTACTAAGAATAGAAAAGAATCAGTTACTTGTTAAAGACTTTGAATTAATAGCAATCGCCCAGATATTAGATATAGATCTAAATCAATTAAAAAAATATTTAGAAGATTAGTATGCGACTACTAATCTTTTTTTATTATACAATAAAAGTAAAAAAGTGTTTGTCGGAATTTGTCGATGAAAATAAATTTATTTTAAAAAATATTTTCATCTATAAAAAAACTATTTTTTATGCTTTAAAAGAAATAGAGAAGAGAGGCAAAACACAAGATTTCGGATACATATAGCATCATAAAACATTGCACAAAATCAAAGTTGTGTGCTGGCAAAAAATTAAAGATTGCACAAAATTTAATATGTTGGTTATAAGTTACAAATTATTGTAGCTTATTTTTTTATGCGAAAGGAGGACTAAAAACAATGAAAGAAGATTTAATTTTTGTTGGTTATCGTAGTTTTATGAGTAAATCTAATAATGAATGCAATGTCCTTGATTTTATTACAAAACCAAAAATGTCGGCAGATAATAATACAGCATATGTTTCAAATGTGTCTGTGTTTACTGATAAGGCAAAGTATTCTGAATTTATTAGAAATACAAAATTGTTATCTGTTGTTCCAGTTTCTTATGAGATTAACGGTAATAAAGTTAGATACTCAATCTAATTTTATATATATCTAATTTTGGATATTACTTATTAGGTAATTTGTTTGAAAGGAGGTGTTTGGTTAATGGATCAGACTGTTGATGTTTCTAGTGTTATTGCTCCGTTAAAAACTGCCCTTGTAGGTAGTATTACTCCAGCTCAATTAGTTACTATATTAGCTAGTATAGTTGGTGTCGGAATGACATTCGTATTAATGTGGTTTGGTGCAAGAAAGTTAAAACAAATCTTCACACAAGCTGTTACTAAAGGAAAAATTTCTTTTTAGTTGAGGGGGCTTAGTGCCCCTTATTTTTATATATTGGGAGGATTTTATGAAATATAAAGATTTAAATAATGCTATAAATAAAAAAATTAATATAAAAAATATTGTAACTCGTGATGATATGATTGATTATTGTAAACTCTTATCTAGTTTTAATAGGCTTGATTTGTACTGTAACGGTATTGAGATAAAATCTGTTGTTATTGATATTGAAAATAATCGTGTTAATTTTAATTTTTAGGGGGCTTTTATGAATACTAGCTTATTAGATGGAAGTTTTAATGTTTTCAATACTTTTAGAGTTGCAAGTTATAGACGTAAATTTAAGAAAAGCCATCCCACATATTTTGATCCAGATGGTCTTTTGGTTTTTTGCGGTCCTCAAGGCTCAGGAAAAACGTTGTCTGCTGTTCAATATACAAAAAAAGTGGCTGATTTGTATATTTATTCTGTATTTTGTACAAATGTTTCTATAAAAAGTATGCCGGTAAATTGCTATTATGAGATAGAGGAAATTAACGAGACTGATTATATTGTTTATTATCGTTTAATTTCTAGTAAAGATCTTGTTAGGAAAGTTACTGTTAAAGAAGTAGATGGAGAAACTACTTCTGAAATAGAAAAATTTTTAGATGTAAAAATTGTTGTGGCTTATGATGGTCTTAATTGTATAAAATATCTTGCTAATGGTTTAGAAGGTGTATTGTATTTGATTGATGAAATACATTTGGAGTTTAACTCATTAGAAAGTAAAAATATACCTATTGAAATTATGGTTGAGGTTTCTCAACAGAGGAAACAACGTAAGCATATTGTGGGTACTTCTCAAGTATTTATGCGTATGGCTAAGCCTCTTAGAGAGCAAATAAAAGATGTTGTTATTTGTAAGAATTTTTTTCATTCTATACAGTTTAATAGACTTATAGATGGAGATTCTGCTGTTGAGAAAAATGGGAAATTGGTTTTTGACACAGTTAAATATTCTTTGTGGTTTCATTCACCAGAATTGTATTCTTGTTATGATACATATGCAAAGATGAAAAGGTACAGGAACGAATGGCATGGTGTTCAAAGATCTAATATTTATAATTTAGAGGAAGGAGAGATAATAAAATGACGTTTGATTATCAAATTATTGGAGATTTAATTGGTCAAGTTACTAAACAGGCTTTGCCAATTGGTATTATATTTTATTTAGCTGAAATGCTTGTATCTATGTTTTTAAAATTTGCATTTCCTAAGAAATTTGGAGGTGATTTTTAATGAATAATGTAAATGATATTACTTCCGATTTATCAGATGATACAGCTACAATGTCTTATGATGATTATTACTATTATTCTAGACAACTTGATAATATTATAAATAATCAAAATACTATTATTCAAAATCAAAATAAATCTTTTAATTTAGTAAATCAAGGTTTTACGTTTTTAAGCTTTTTATGTGTTATCTATTTTTTATATATTTTTATAAAAAATATGATAAGAAAGTAGGTATTTATGAAATGTTTGAAAAAATTATTATTATTATTTTTATTATTGTTTATTTGTATGTTTTGTATAGTGCCTTTAAACAATAATGCTTTTGCTAGTTCTAATATTATCTTTAAATATAAGGATCATGATTATTCTTTAAATTATTCTAGTGTTTTTGATGGTAAAGCTTATTTAATTAATTATAACTCTTATTATAATTGTTTTATAGCTTATGTTTTACAAGATACCGATATTTATATGCCAAAGGGGTATAAATTGGTTAAGTATTCTGATAATCGTTTGAAATTTATGAGCTCTGATAATTCGACTTATTTTGATACTCGACATAAATGCTATAAATATTTGAATAATGCTTGGGAACATTCTAGTACAAACGATGATGGTGATACACTTGATTTTAAATATTTCCCTAATGGAGCTAATTCGGATTTCCTTTATTCTAATTATAATATTTATAATAATGATGGTTCTTTACTTTTAGACGGTGTTGTTCAATCTGTTAATCCACACATTGTTAATAGTTTAGATAGTCTCTCAACATGGAAATTTGACAATTTATGGATTGACTATGGTGATTATGATATTAATAAAACTATATATTTACATATTTGTAAAAAGACTGTTGATGTTTCTGGTTCAAGTTCTTTTTATTATACTGATAGTGTTATTGCTCTTTCTACAGATGGTAAATATTACGAGTCTTATGAGAATGGACAAGTTTATTATTTTTCTATTCCGAAAGATAATTTGCCTTTTACTGTAAGTTCGGGAGATAAAATTATTTTTTATCTTTCTTCTAGCGCTAGTAATTTAGGTGGTTCATATAGTTCTGATAGTCCTATTGTTGATGCATCAATTTTTGATACTAAGTCTTTTACTGTTGGTTCTTCTTATACTGATGAAGATAAACAGAAAGATTATCAAGATAAAATATCAAGTTCATTAGAGGATCAGAAACAAGCAATAGAGGAAAATACAAAAACTAATAAAAATATCTTTGAAAAGATAGGAGATATTTTAAGTTACATAAACCCTTTTTCTGAAAATTTTTTTGGTAAAAAGCTTGTTGAGTTAATTTTAGATGGTTTAAAAGGTTTATTTGTGCCAGAAGATGGTTTTTTTGATACATATTTTTCCGATCTTAAAGACTGGTTTTCTGATAGATTAGGCTTTTTATGGACTCCATTCGATATTATTATTGAAATTTTAAACAAAATTTTAAATATTAATTTTTCTGAACCTATTTTTCATATTCCAGAAATTAACGAACCTTTTTCTGGTTCTAAGTTAATAAGCGAATACGATTATAATCTAAATAGTTTATTAGATAATGATATTTTTAAAAATATTCATGATATTTATTTTATTGGTGTTGATGCTGTAATTATTTTTGCATTAATAAATTTAGCTCGTAGAAAAATTGAGGAGGTGTTCAGTAATTGATTATACAATTAATTTTGAATTTATTAAAAACTTTATTATTTAGTGTATTTAGCTGGATAAACCTTCCTCAATTTCCGGAAGGACTGACTAATAGCTTGAATAGTTTTATAGATCTAATTTTTGATAATTTAAATTTACTAGGTTTTTTTATAAGACCAGTAACAATTACGATCGTAATTCCGGTTTTAATTATACTTATAAACTTTGATAAGGTTTATAAACTAACTATGTGGATCCTTAAAAAGATCCCTATGCTGAATATTCATTAGTCTAAACTTGCCACTAAAATTGCGGCAGCAATTTGTGGCAAGTAGTATAAGAATATTTCTTAGTGAAAGCGCAGCATGCCACGTAGTGGCATAGAGGGCGAAGCCCGTTACTATTTTATTTAATTATAGTTGAAAATAAGAACATAGAAAAAGTGAGGTAATTTTATATGGGTTTAAAAAAATATATTATTACTGGTCATGTTATAGAAGTTTATGAATATAAAAATTATATTCATGGAAAGGGTGGTGCAAGAGTTCGTGGAGAAGCTAGTGAAGAAAATAAACAAAAAAACTATTCTAATACAAACCAAAGACGCCGTGATACTATTAGAAGATTGGCTTGCTGTAATTTTGATAACAAATATGATAAGTTTCTTACTTTAACTTTTGCAGACAATAAGACAGATGTTAAAGAATGTAACGTTCTATTTAAAGCTTTTATTAGAAAGCTAAAAAGATATAAAGAAGATTTAAAATACTTAGCTGTAATCGAATTTCAAGAACGTGGTGCAGTTCACTATCATGTTTTATTAAATATTCCTTATATTCCTCAAAAAGAGTTACAAGAACTCTGGGGACATGGGTTTGTATTTATAAATGCTATTTCACATGTTGATAATATAGGAGCTTATATTATTAAGTATATGACTAAGGACAATAAGGATACCAGATTAATGGGGCAAAAAGCTTATCTATTTAGTCGTAATTTAAAAGTACCTGAAAAGATTGTAAATCATAATTTAAAGGACTTTTATTATTTAGAAAAGAAAATATATGATAAATATAAATTAGACAGTTTAAATCCCGAATATGTATCGAATTTTACATCAGAATTAATGGGAGAATGTGTTTATAAACAATATAATTTGAAAAGGGGGTAATTTTATGGAAGGATTTTTAGAATTTATGTTACACTTGCTTACTCTTATTCTTTTAGTTATTTTATTTTTAAGTATTATGTTTTATGATTTTTCTTTTGAAGGAATTGTTGTTGATAAATTTATTACAAGTAGTAAATATGGAAGTCCATGTTTTTATATTGTAGTTGATAAGGGAGGAGATACTGTTACACGTAAGATTTCTGATTATGACTATTATTATGGTTATTTTATAGGTTATTCTTATAAATTTAATTATTAAAAGAGAGTTATAAACTCTCTTTAATTTTATTTTCTAATTCATTTAAATTATAGTAGCTTTGTACTGGTGTTCTAATTAATTTTATATTTAATTCTTTGAATAAATTATCAACAAATTCATCTCTTTTTTGTCTATTTTCTTTTATATGAGTAGGGTCGTCAAGCTCTATACATAATTTTATTTTACAATTTACATCTGTAATAACAAAATCTATTGTTTTACTTTTTATTTTATTAAAATCTTTTATGTTCTTTGATTTAATTATTTCATATAAAGCAACTTGACAGAATAGATTTAAGTTGTTTTTGTCTGTAATATTTTTTAGTAATTTATAGAATTTTAATTCATTTTGCGTTAATAAATATGTTTTTTTCTCATATAGGGAAGAGAGGTCCTCATTTTTTATTTCGTCTCGTTCTTGTTTTGGTATTTTAGTAAGTATTAGATCCATCATTAAAATTATTATTACAAATATTAAAGCATATACCATTTTTTACACCTCCTTATAAGAAATAATACCATATTTTTACAAAATTTGCAATGTTTACATAATTATGTTATAATGCTTTTATAAGGAGAAAGGGGGTTGTTTTATTATAGCTACAGTATCGAAAGATACTAAATATTTCGTTAATCAATACGGAACATTTTATGAAGGACAAGTTTTACAAAAGCATTGTTATTGCCATGGTAGATTATGTTTTGATCAATCTGTTGTATTAGATAAATTTATTGTTCATTATGATAAGATTTATCGAAATAAGCAAAAATTATATTTTAGGTTTTATCCAGAGGGAAAAAAGAATAAATATTATATGGCAACATTAAGTGTTGATTGTTTAGGTACAATTTTTAAAAATAGTATTGACTTTTAAATTTATTTAGTATATATAATAGCTATAATAATTTGTGAGGTAGCATAGGGGCTACCATATTTATAACTGACATAAAACATTGCACAAAATCAAAGTTTTGTGCAAAAAGAAATAAGAGTAAAATATATAGACTATGATTATAGTCCTACCCAGTAATTTCAGCACTTTCAAGTCTTTAGCCTTACTAATACTTACTTATTATTTAGTTATTTTACTTTGCATATTATTTATTATTTAATCTTATTCAACAACTTATATTACTTTGTTTTTATAACGCTTTAAAATCGATTTTAAGCATCTTAAATATTTTATCTATATAATTTGATGTTCAAATAATTTTTATCTTTAAATTTTAAATTTATATCTTAATAATTTTTTTAAATTTCTGATCCTACCTCAAAATTTTTCAAAAATCTTCAAATCCCCAGAATCTCCATATTTGCCGTATTTTGCAGACAACAAACTATATGCCTTAATTTTAAAAACGGCTTAAAATCGATTCTCGTGCGTCGCTATTTCGGACTTTTTTCGGACTTTTTGGTATTACTATATAATTATATAAATTTTCTTCTAAAATTGGCTAATCACTAGAATTGCCAGTATTTTGCTAAATTATCGGACAACAAACTATATGGCTAATTTATAAAAAACGCTTAAAAACGATTCTCGTAAGCCGTTATTTTAGCTGATTTCAGAGATTTTCATATATATTTATAATTGTATAATTTTTATTAAAAATCATAAATATAAATTACATATTATAAGTTTAAAAGCTTTAAAATCAATTTAAAAAGTTTTAATGAATAATTTAATTAGTTAATAATTTAAATTGCTTAAAATTGATTTTCAGACTTTATAAATATAATTTAAAATCTAAGATTATAATTAAAATTTATAAATCAATTTGTAATAAT
>CAKOSX010000002.1 GCA_934119935.1 uncultured Clostridia bacterium
ATAAGATATCTCATATCGTAAGGTAGTAAGATTCCATAAAGACTATGTGGTTGATAGGTTGGAGGTGTAAGTGTAGTAATACATTGAGCTGACCAATACTAATAAATCGAGGGCTTAACCACTAATATTAAAAGAGGTTTACGAATAAATTCTTCTATGTATTTTTGAGTGTGCTTTAAATATTAAAGTATACAAAACTTTTCTGGTGATTATTACTGAGAGGAAATACCTGTTCCCATTCCGAACACAGAAGTCAAGCTCTCAAGTGCCGACAATACCTGCGAGTTACCTTGCTGGAAAGATAGGTTGTCGCCAGTTTTTTTTATGCAAATTTTGACATTATATATAAATTTATGATAAAATAGTTGTAATATGTGCAATTTTTAATTACATATATTACAACTATTTTTTAGGAGCAAAATAAACGAAAGAAATGAATGCATATCAAATTTTAGGAATTATATCACAAATAGATACAGAGATGGATGAAAAATCGGCTAATAATAAAATATCTACTAATGTAATTAAATATATTAATTCATATTTAGAAGAGATTAAGAGAACAATTAATGATGAGAACATTGGTATAGATAAAAAAGTAAATAAGATTAATGGAAATATATTATCTGCTATGAGAGTTGTAGTCTCATATATAAAAATTGATTCAAAGGATAAGAGAATTATATATAATGCAAGTAAAAAATCTAATATTGACGATGAAATAAATTGTATTGATAAATGTAATAAACTTCAGGGTAAAGATGCGTATGAAATGCTTAATGTTTCTAAAGGCTCATTTGCATATATAAATAGTGAAATTGCCAATAACGTTTATAATATTTATACAACTATAATGTGTGAATGTAGATTAGAATATATGGAAAAATCGATAAGTACGATAATTAACTTAAAAAAATACGCCTGGGCTTTTAATAAAATATACTCTGAAGATGCAAGAGAATTATATAATATTGATCTGTACGAAGAAGAAAAAAGACCTAAATATAAGCAATTATGTATTATGGGAGATCAGAAAATCGAAGAAATTGGAAAAGCAAACATAATGAAAAATAATCAACCTTCTGCATGTACATTTAATTGTGGAATTTCAGAAAGATATTCAACTATAAGTGTTATTAATACCAGTGTTATAGAGTATGGTTTTTTTATGATTCCAAATGAAAAAGAAATAAAACAGTATAGGGTAATAAAGCAAATGAATAATGGTACAACACATGAAAATGTTGTTTTTACCAATATTGATTATTGCAAGTTATATGATGATATTGAGTATAGAAAAAATGTTGTAAACAATCTTTTATCTGATTGTTCAATTACTATGGGAAGAAAATATTTGGCAGGCTATATTGGAAAAATTAACAAGACTGGAAATATTGAGTTTGATATAGAAGATATAGCTATCTGTAAAAAGATTGGAGGTTAAAATGTCTAAAATACAATGGAAAGGTGGAACTTTTATTTATCCGATTCCAGCAGTAATGGTATCTTGTGGAACAATGGAAAAATCAAATATTATAACTGTTGCTTGGACTGGTATTTTAAATACAAATCCTGCAATGTGTTATATTTCGGTAAGACCAGAAAGATTTTCACATGATATAATTAAAGAAAGTGGAGAATTTGTTATAAATTTGACAAACAGACAGCTTGCATATGCTACTGATTGGTGCGGAGTTAAAAGTGGAAGAGATGTTGATAAATTTAAAGAAATGAAATTAACAAGAGAAAAAGCAAATATTGTAAAGGTTCCTTTAATTAAAGAAAGTCCAGTGTCTGTGGAATGTAAGGTTAAAGAAATTGTTCCTTTAGGAAGTCATGATATGTTTATAGCAGAAATTGTTGCAATTGATGCTGACGAAAAATATATAGACGAAAAAGGAGCATTTGACATAAGTAAATGTGATTTAATTGCCTATGCGAATGGAGGGTATTATCCACTAGAAAAGAAAATTGGAAAATTTGGATATTCTGTACAAAAGAAGAAAAATGTTTCACGAAATAATATAAAAAATCTTCATAAAAAAAGTAGATAAAATAATATAAAGTGTGGCCCCCGTTCATCGAGCGGGGGCCTTGTGCGAGATTACAGCCTTTGCAGGCTAGGTGTTATCCAATATAGTAGAAAAACACCTTGTGGAAGGAATCCAGCTTTACGCAGCCAAGTTCTTCTTTACCGAAGTCGTGCTCCGGATAGAAGTATTGGGCCATGCGGATCAGCTTGGAACATTCCTTGCGCTTGATAGGAAGCAGAACTCCTTGGGTAGTGAAAACCTCAAGAAGCTGTTTTCTCAGTGCTTTATCACTGAAGAAATAGTCCCGGAATGCCTGAAGATTCAGGACACCCGTCTCGATATTCCCGAAATCAACTCCGGGATAAAATTCGGACGCTGCCTGAATTGCTTTGCGGCATTCGGCTCGGCCACATACCTTAACCTCGCCATTTTGAGTGAATACCCGGTCTAATTGTTCCCGGACCTTCTTCTCAGCCATCGTCATATACATACCTCCTTTTTGGATGGTTTAACGATTCTTGTATTCTATCACTTGGACATATAAAAGTCAATGAAAAAAATTTATAAAAAAGAAGAAAAAATAGCTTGAAACAATTGACATATAAGTGAAATCATGGTAAAATAATTAAGCGTATGTAGGAAACATACGCTTATATGAATTATAATAAAGCTAAATAATGGCTGGAGGTGTATAAAATGGCTGCAAAGGGAGCAAGAGAACCAATAACATTGGAATGTACAGAATGTAAAAGAAGAACATACATGACAGAAAAAAATAAGAAAAACAATACAGAAAGATTAGAAGTTACAAAATATTGCAAGTTCTGTCATAAACGTACTACACATAAGGAAACAAAATAAAAATCCTTAAGGGGGAAAGACAATGGCTAAAGAAGCAAAAAAGAAAGAAAAAAAGATGAAGGACAATACTAACAAAAAAGCCAGCAATAAAGACAAAAGACATTTCTTTAAAGATGTTAAAGCTGAACTTAAAAAAGTAATTTGGCCTACTCCAAAGCAATTGTTAAATAATACATTAGCAGTTATTGCTTCTGTTTTAATAGTTGGAGTAATAGTATTTCTATTAGATCTTTGCTTTGAAAAGATTAATACTTTTGGAGTTGAAAAATTAAAGACTATTGTTCAATCTTCACAAAATGAAGAATCTGAATCGAATAATGTAGAAAATTCAAATACAGAGGCTAATGACGAAAACACAAACAGTGAATCAGATGCAGAAAGCTCAAATGAAGAATCTGGAACAGAAAGTGAAGATACTTCAAGTGAAGAGAATACAGACAATTCAGATAATGCTGAATAATTATATGAAGGAGGCTAGAACATGTCTCAAGAGAAAGTAGACTTAGAACCAAAGTGGTATGTAATTCATACATATTCTGGATATGAAAATAAAGTAAAAGCAGATCTTGAACAAAAGGTAAAGAATCAAGAAATGGAAGAATATTTCTTTGATATTGTTGTGCCTATGGAAGAACAAATAGAAATAAAAGATGGAAAAAGAAAAACCAACTTAAAAAAAGTCTTCCCTGGATATGTTTTGATAAAGATGATAGTTACAGAACAAACTTGGTACATAGTAAGAAATACTAGAGGTGTTACAGGTTTTGTTGGTTCTGGAACAGATCCAATTCCACTTACTGAGGATGAAATCAGAAAGATGGGATTTGAAATATCAGAAATAAATGTAGATTATGATGTAAATGATTCAATAGAAATAATCGATGGACCATTTAAAGACTATGTTGGCGTTGTACAAGAAATAAA
This sequence comes from uncultured Clostridia bacterium, assembly GCA_934119935.1. Lineage (GTDB taxonomy): Bacteria > Bacillota > Clostridia > TANB77 > CAG-508 > CAG-245. The sequence goes on from CAKOSX010000002.1 coordinate 3,819, forward strand.
CAAGGAAAAACATAAAGTTAAAGTATTGATTTCAATGTTTGGAAGAGAAACTCCAGTCGACTTGGAATTATCTCAAGTACAAAAAGTCAAATAAAAAAGTTTAAAACAGAATTTAAATTATTTTAAATTCATTTTAATAAATTATTTTGTTAATATACATTCTAAAAGGAGGTGCAAAAAATGGCAGAGAAGGAAATCTCAACAATAATTAAGTTACAAATACCTGCAGGTAAAGCTACACCAGCTCCACCAGTAGGACCAGCTCTAGGTGGAAGTGGTGTTAACATCATGCAATTCGTTAAAGAATTCAATGATAGAACAGCAAAACAAGCTGGATTAATTATCCCAGTTGTTATAACAGTATACAAAGATAAAACTTATACTTTCATAACAAAGGAACCACCAATGGCAGTATTAATAAAGAAAGCTGCTAAAATTGAAAAGGCTTCAGGAAAGCCAAACAGAGAAAAAGTTGCAACTATAACAATGGCACAAGTAGAAGAGATTGCTAAACAAAAAATGCCAGACTTAAACGCAGCATCATTAGAGGCAGCAATGAGTATGGTAAAAGGAACAGCTCGTTCTATGGGTGTAGTAGTAGCAGACTAGTTTTATAGAAATATAAAATAAAAATTGGGAGAATATTTAGAATATTCGAAATTACCAAAAGGAGGAAAGAAAATGGCACAAGGAAAAAGATACGCAGAAAGTGCAAAATTAGTAGATAGAACAAAACTTTATTCTGCAAAAGAAGCACTAGAACTTATTGAAAAAATGCCAAAGGCTAAATTTGATGAAACAGTTGAATTACATGTTAAATTAGGTGTTGACTCAAAGCATGCTGACCAACAAGTTAGAGGTACAACAGTACTTCCAAATGGAACAGGTAAAACACAAAGAGTTTTAGTATTCGCTAAAGGACCAAAGGCTGACGAAGCTTTAAAGGCAGGAGCAGACTTTGTAGGAGCAGAAGAATTAATACCAAAAATAGAAAAAGAAAATTGGTTTGATTATGATGTAATCGTAGCAACTCCAGATATGATGGGTGTTGTAGGAAGACTAGGAAAGGTATTAGGACCAAAAGGATTAATGCCAAACCCTAAATCAGGAACTGTAACAATGGATGTTACAAAAGCAATCAAAGAAATCAAATCAGGAAAAGTTGAATATAGACTTGATAAGAGTAATATAATTCACTTAGGATTTGGTAAAGTATCTTTTGGAGCAGAAAAATTAGCTGAAAACTATGACGTTATCATAAACGCTATAATCAAAGCTAAACCAGCTGCAGCAAAAGGACAATATATAAAGAGTGTAGCAATATCTACAACAATGGGTCCAAGTATGTATATTGACCAAAAATAATTTATGAAATATAGCCAAAGACAGTAGGCGATAATGTAAGACCTACCGAGGCATAAGATCGGAAATAAATCCAATTCTTATAGCCTCGAGGTGCTATACGGATTGGATTTTACTTTTAGGAGGTGAATTATAAAATGGCAAATGAGAAAACAATAGCAAAAAAACAAGCACAAGTTGACGAATTAGCAAAAGTATTAAAAGACGCTAAAGTTGTATTATTAACAGATTACAGAGGAATAACAGTTACAGACGTAACAAAATTAAGAGCTGATTTAAGAAATGCAAACGCTGAATATAAAGTTATAAAAAATAACATTATAAAGAGAGCATTAGATGCAAACGGAGAATCAGCATTAGATGAAGCTTTAGAAGGACCAGTTGCATTAGTAATTGGAAACGAAGATTATTTAGAGCCATCTAAAGTAGTATATAATTTTACAAAGGATCATGACTTCTACAAAATAAAGGGTGGAGTTATAGACGGTAAAGTTATGACTGCAGAAGAAATAATAACACTTGCAAAATTACCATCAAGACAAGAATTACTTGCAAAACTTGCTGGAGCATTGCTTGGAAATATTACAAAACTTGCAGTTGCATTGGATCAGGTTAAAGACCAAAAAGCTAACGCTTAAAATTAATTATAAACGTCGTCTAACTGCGTTAACCTGCATCAAAAATCCTCAACGTACACATAGTACGTTTCAGGTATTTTTGACTTGGTTGCCTTGTTATACTTGTTTCTAATTAATTTTAGAAAGAAATTTAATAAAAATCTTTATCAAAAATTAAATTCACATTGCCGTGAAAATAAGAACGAAAAGTTCAGAAAATAAAAAATATATAAGGAGGAAATTTAAAATGGCAAAAATAGATGAATTATTAGAGAGCATTGATGCTTTATCAGTAGCAGAACTTGCTGAATTAGTTAAAGGAATAGAAGAAAAATATGGAGTATCTGCAGCAGCAGTTGCAGCACCAGCAGCTGGAGCAGGAGCAGCAGCAGCTGAAGAAAAATCTTCATTCAACGTAGTATTAAAGGAAGCTGGAGCAAACAAAATCCAAGTTATCAAAGTTGTTAGAGATGCAACAGGATTAGGATTAAAAGAAGCTAAAGATTTAGTTGACGGAGCTCCAAAAACAATAAAAGAGAACGTTTCTAAAGATGATGCAGAAGCATTAAAAGCTAAATTTGCTGAAGTTGGAGCAACTGTTGAATTACAATAATTGTTACAACAAAAACTAGATGTTGTTTATAACATCTAGTTTTTTTATTGACTTTTAAATTTCGGTAATATAAAATATGAAATATATTATATTAAAGAAAATTTAAGGGGAAAAAAATGAAAAAAAGAACTTTTATATGTATTTTTCTTATAATTATGCTTTTAGTTTTATTTCAAAATAAAGTAAAAGCTGTTGGTGAAACTAATGATTCTACTTATTTTTATGGAGAAATTTTAAAATTAAAAAATTATAACGGAACAGAAATATTATTAAATGAAGTAGATATTGATGTAGGAGAGTCTAATGTTGAAAATACAACTATAATCAAGAATTCTACAAGTGAAAATATCAGTACTATCGCATCAATCAAACTAGAGGATGAAAAGATTGGCATAGGTATAAAAAATTTAGATATAAGTATAAATGGGAAAAGCCAAACTGATATAAAGATAATTTCAGGAAACTATGTTTTCAATGTTGAAATACCAGCTGGTGAGGCAAAAAAGATTGTTGTAAAATATCAGACTAACAGTAATCTGGAAAATGCTAAGGTAATAAAATATAGTTTACAAGGTTCTAGATGGAAAAATATCAATGCTTTTAAAATAAATGTAAAACTACCAGAAGAGGATATTCCATTAGTAAAAAATATTTACCCTCAATGTTATAAATTTGAAGATTCAACTATCACTGCAGAATATTACAATTTTAATGTTAATGTTTTGACACAAGATGTAATTATAGAAAAAGAGACTTATAAGGAGCTGTTATATGGAAGGGAAAATAGTTTTTCAGACAATGAAATTGCTATAATAAAAAATGCAAAAGATTGGATAAACAGTGGAATATATGTGGATTATAACAAATATCTTACCGAAAATTCAAATTATATAAAAGATAAGAATATAAAAATTGTGGAAACAGAGGCAGTATTTAAAGATTTATTGAAAACTAGTGAGGATATTTCAACGAAAAATATAATTACATCAATTATGGAATATACATTAAATAGACAATTAGTAATAAATGGTGAAAACAATGTATACACATCGAGTCTTTATAAGTTCAGTAGTGAGACAGACTGGGAATATGTTCTAACAAAAGATTATATAATCGAGAATAGTTCTAATGAAGTTTATTCTCTTAAAGATAAAAAAATATGCATAGACTATGTAGAATCTGAAGGTGATAAGATTCTATATGTTAAGAAAAATGTTTCTGGTGGACTTGAAGAAAATACGCAAATGGAAACAGTTGAAACAAGTGAATGGAACATATTAAGAACAAAGGATTCATCAAATTGGTCAGAAAGACCAGAGACAGGAGAAAAAGTTATATATGTCGGAGTTGGAATAACTGGAGAAAAACTAAATGCAACAGAAGAAGAAAAAATAGAATATGTTAATATGATAAATCCGGATTTATATATTAGAAAAGTGATTTATGATGATAATGCAAAAACTACATACACATATATAATTACTGACAATAGTGGAAAGCAAATACAAAAAACAGAAGAGGGCTATATTCCGATTATGGTAGGATACTATAATGAAAAGCAAAAAGAAGTAGCCAAGCAATACATAACATTCAAGGATGAGTATACATCAGAAAATTATTATAATGATCAATATTATAGTGTAACAACAAGATTATTTTCAAATGAAACTATCAAAGAAAAATGCCTGGTACCAACAATTGCCCAGAGTGTAGGTTTTATAAATCAAGAAGATGGAAAATATATTGTTGAATTCTTCAAATTTGGAAAATCTAATGGTTTAGGAGCTATAAAAGAGGCTATTGCCGATAATACGGCACAAAATTTGGTAAAAATAAATCAGATAAAAAATGAAGAAATAAAAACAAATGCCGAAAACGAAATAAATTATGCCATAATAAAAAATGATGCTGAAGAAGTAACTAATGATAATTTACACAACAAGAAAAAAGGTTTCGCATTAACAAGCCAAAACATTATTGTGTTATCTATAATAGGAATTTCAATCATAATTTGTTTAATAGTACTAGAAATAAACATTATGAAAAGAAAAAATAATTAAGTACATTTTGGGGACGGAGAAAAAAATGTACATTGTATATTGAAAAGAAAAATCGCCTTATTTGGCGATTTTTTCTTCTGTAGCTTTTTCTTTTGACATTTTTTCAAACTCTGCGGTTAGTTTTTCTACAGTTTTATTATTTACGAATTGTTCGGCCTGCTTTACTGTAAACTCAAATAGTTTTGAATCACTGCTTCCGTGAGCTTTTACAACAGGCTTCTTAACTCCTAAAAATAGTGCTCCACCATACTCCTTGTAATCCATCATTTTCTTAAATCTGTTAAGAGATGGAAGAGCTGGAACAGAGCCAATCATTGATAAGATGTTTTTCTTTAAGCTTTCACTTAGTGACCTTTTTATGAATTTTCCCATCCCTTCAACTGTTTTCAAGAAAATATTTCCGGTAAATCCATCTGCAATGATTGCATCAATTTTGCCAGAGAATGCGTCTCTTCCTTCAACATTACCAACAAAATTTATTCCTAATTCAGGAGATTTTTCTTTTAATAAATTATAGCTTTCACGGACCAGTTCATTTCCTTTAGTTTCTTCTGTACCAATATTTAAAAGACCAATTGCAGGTTTTTCAACTCCTAAAGCATCACGAATATAAATGCTTGACATTTGTGCAAATTGTAATAAATTTATAGGTTTACAATTTGTATTGGAACCACAGTCCATTAAAACCAATCTCTTATGATATGATGGAAGAATTCCAGCAAGTGCAGGTCTATCAACGCCTTTAATTCTACCGACCAACAATGTTGCACCTGTAAGAAGTGCTCCAGAGTTACCAGCGGAAATAAATACGTCGCCTTTTCCTTCCTTAAGTAAATTAAAACCAACAACCATAGAGGAATCTTTTTTGTGCTTAATGGCAAGTGTAGGAGTATCTTCCATTTCGATTGTTTCGGTTGCATTATAAATTTTTAGTCTAGGAGAAATTTCCTCGGCTGTTTTGTTATAAAATTCTTTTAATTTTGCTTTAATTACTTCTTCTTTTCCAATGAGCCATAGTTCAGCCTGAATTTGATCTATTGCAGCAACGGCTCCTTTAATATTTGCATCAGGGGCATTATCTCCACCCATTGCATCTAAAAGTATAATCATAGTCATTCTCCTTTTGCATAACATGAACAACCACTTACTTGATCTTGAATGAATCTAGAATTAAAAGTGGTAGCATTACATACTTAATTTCTCTTTTTTAACAATATCTAATATACACTATATTAATGATTAATTCAAGCAAACCAATTAAAGTTTTAAAAATATTTTGTAAATAATTAAGTCGATACTAAATGAATTTTGAATGTAAAAATAAAACCTATTAAAACGTTATTAAATACGTAATAATAGGTAATTTTTGGAGGCACCTCTCAGAATCGAACTGAGGATGAAAGTTTTGCAGACTTCTGCCTTACCACTTGGCTAAGGTGCCATTAATATAATATATGCTTAAATAAGATTAATATTACCAATAAAAGAAAAACCAGACTTTATTTTTTTATATTTATTGGTAATATAAAATGTATTTATTCAATACCTAACTAGTATAGCATAGATTTTCATGTTTGGCAAGTGGTTTTAAAATAAAATTTGATAGCTAAAGACGAGAAAATTTTATATGTAATTTCATAGAATAATCTTTAAGAATTATTATTTATTTCATTCTTTCAAGTTCGTCTAAGGAAAAGCTTCGACTATATACTCCATAATTCAACATTGTCACTTCGATATTTTCATTAGTTAAATAAGATAAGATATCGGTATCTATAGTATTAACAATTTCATTTTCGTGCCCACCAATGCGTTTGCCGTATCCTTTTCTATAAATAATATTATAAATTTTTTTAGTAGCAATATCTAATTTCATTTCTATGGTACAAGCCTTATTTTTTCCTGGAAAAGATTTATAAAATTCTAGTATTACCAATCCTGAATTCTTATTTTCTAAATGATAATTAAGACTAGTTAATTTTGCATTCTCTTCATAACTTTGTGCGATAGGAGTTACTTCATTTTTTAACTGTGATGGACTGAGAATATTAGAACTTATAATATATGCTACATCGAAGTTTTTCTCAGTATATGGAGCAAAATCGTCATTTGCTTCTATTGCTGACCATAGTTTGATACCAATGAATATATTAAAAACTACAAGTAATAGTAGTAATATAGAAAAAAGAATATTTTTCTTCATATTTGCACCTCACATTTTTAGTATGACTAAATACTATCATCAAATTAAGGTTTTGTATATAGTAATTGGATAAATAAAAGACAATCCAACATTAATGTAGTTAACATATTGAAAATTTTATGGATTATTATTATTATTTGGATATAGCAAATTGAAATAATTGTAAACTATAAGATTTGATTAATTAATATTTATATAAGATCTTTTCTACTATATACTTATTTTCATAAGCTTTAAGGAGGTAAAATTATGAAATCGGATGCTCTATTTCAGGATTTAAAAAAATTTCAAAAAATTAATAGAAGAATCTTGTCAGATATATGAAGAAAAGAAAATATATGATATAATAAAAATGGAAGGAGGAGTTAAATATGAATGATGAAGAATTAAAGAAAATAATAGAAGAGGTAATCGGTAATAATGATCCGTATTGGAATGTACCTATATATGAAATAGTAAAAAAAATAATAAATTTACCAGAAGGTACAGAATCAACAATCGTAAAATTATTAGATAACAATAGTTTTAATTCCAAGCAATTATTTGATATTTATTTATCAGTAAATAAAGTATGTAATAAGATAAATATTAAATTAGATTTTAGTAAAAATAATGCTAAAGTTGATGGATTGCTATACAATATACCATTTATAATTAAACATCTAAATAAAGGTGCATCAATATTAAAATGTCCTATTTGTGGAGAAAGATTAATGTTAGTATCAGATGAAAAATTTCAATGTAATAGATGTAATAAATATTTTAAAAATAATAGTGGTTTAGTTGGAGAAGAAACAATTGCTCCATATTTAGAAGATATTAAAGATGATTTTATTATAAAAGATTAGCCTCAGATGAAGCTAATCTCTTATAATCTATATTTTCAAATAATTTAGAATCGACAGTTCTTTTATAAAGTAAGGCAATGAATTTATTCGTTGCCTTTTATCATCTCTAATAATTTATTTGTAATTAATAATATCTCATAAGGTGCTTGTTTGTTTTGTGCAATAAAGTGTAATCTTAACATTCCATATCTTCCAAACCCTCCATAATTTTCGTCTTTTTCTAATAAAATAAAAACTCACGAACTTTTAAGTTCGTAAGTTTATTTCAAATGGAGCAGGTAACGGGAATCGGACCCGTAACTTAACCTTGGCAAGGTTATGTTTTACCACTAAACTATACCTGCATTTTAAGTTATCTACTAATAAAGATATTTAAGATGCTTATTAACAAGCAATTAATATAATATCAAAATAGAAAAGAGTTGTCAAGTAAAATTTGACAATTTCTTAAATTTAGGGTATAATTGTAAACAGTTGTTACCTGAAAAAGGTAAAGAAGAGATTTGATTTTATTATATATGCTATACGTTAGGGCGGAATTTTTTTGTATAGTAGGTTTATAGGATGTTTAAAATAATATATCTAAGAGATAATAGATATATGTATTTTTCGTATTCCCATAAAATATATAAATTTAGAAATTTTATGTACGGATCAAGTTAAAAGTATGAGAGTAACAACATATAAAGAATATGAAAGAAGGAGATTTTTTTTAATGACAGATGAGAATTTAAATAAAGACGGAAACATTGGAATTGAAAACAATGTTTCTGATGCTGGCGTAAAGAGAAGAGAAGGACGCCATAGAAATTACAATAGAAGAGAAAGCACAAGTAGAAATAGTACTAGAAGAACTACAACAGAGACAGCAGAAAATACAAAAGGAAATAGAAGACCACGTAGAAGTAGAGAAAACAGAAATGAGAATGCTTCTGCAGAAAGTAACGAAATATTAGAAAAAAATATAACAAGCCAAGAAAATGAGAACACAAAGCTTGTAAAAACAAGAAGACATGAAGGAGGTCTTGTTAAGGTAGAGAATAGAGCAATAGCAAAAAGACCAGAAAGAGCAATTGCTAAGAGAAACGAAAGGTCAATTATAAAGAGAGAAGATTTTAGATTTAAGAAACCATCAATAAAAATAATTCCATTAGGTGGTATAGAAGAGATTGGAAAGAATATTACAGTTTTCGAGTACGAAGATGATATTATAGTTGTTGATTGTGGACTTGAGTTCCCAACAGATGATATGCTTGGAATAGATTTAGTAATTCCAGATGTTACTTATTTGGTAAAAAATAAGGAAAAGGTTAGAGGAATGGTAATTACTCACGGCCATGAGGATCATATTGGCTCAATTCCATATGTATTACAACAAATAAATATACCAATTTATGCTACGAAATTAACTTGTGGATTGATTAAAGGAAAGTTAGAAGAGCATCATTTATTAAGGTCTACAAAGCTTGTAGAAGTCGATGCCGGTCAAACTATTAAATTAGGAAAGTTCTCGGTAGAGTTTATTAGAAGTTGCCATAGCATTCCAGACTCTGTAATGCTTGCAATTACAACTACTGCAGGAACAATACTTCACACTGGAGATTTCAAGATTGACTATACACCAATAGATGGAAAGCCAATGGATTTAGGAAGAATTGCAGAACTTGGAAATAAGGGAATATTGGCACTTATGTCTGATAGTACAAACTCTGAGAGAAAAGGATTTACAATGTCAGAGAAGTCTGTTGGAGCAGTTTTCGACAAGTTATTTATGAATTGCAAGAAGAGAATCGTTGTTGCAACATTTGCATCAAATGTCCACAGAGTTCAACAGATTGTGGATTCAGCTGTTAAATATGGCAGAAAAATTGCGGTTTGTGGCAGAAGCATGATAAATATGATAGAGAACGCAAGAGCTCTAGGTTATATAAATGCTCCAGAAGATATTTTCATAGATATCGATTTGATACGTAATTACAATGATGAGCAATTAGTAATAATTACAACAGGTAGCCAAGGAGAAACAATGTCAGCCTTAACAAGAATGGCAGCAGGAGAGCATAAAAAGGTTACTATTACACCAAATGATTTAGTAATAATTTCTGCAAATGCAATACCAGGAAATGAGAAGCTTGTTTCTAAAGTTATAGATGATTTAATGAAGATTGGGGCAGAGGTTGTATACAGTGCATTAGCTGATGTTCACGTATCTGGACACGCTTGCCAAGAAGAGCAAAAATTGATATTATCTTTAGCAAGACCACAATACTTCATACCAGTTCATGGAGAGTATAGACAATTAATGGCACACGCAGAAACTGCTAAAGAACTTGGAATACCTGCACAAAACATATTTATAACACACAATGGTAGAATATTAGAGTTAAATAAAGACGAAGCAAAATTCACAACATCAGTACCATCAGGAAAAGTTTTAGTAGACGGATTAGGTGTTGGAGACGTTGGAAACATTGTATTAAGAGACAGACAACATTTATCTCAAGATGGATTAATTGTTATAGTATTAACGATGGATTCATCAACAGGAGAAATAGTATCTGGACCAGATGTAATTTCACGTGGATTCGTTTATGTAAGAGAATCTGAAAACTTAATGGAAGATGTTAAAAACGTGATAAAGCAAGAAGTTGCAGGATTTGAACAAAGACACATAACAGATTGGTCAACAATAAAATCAACATTAAAAGACGATTTAAGAGACTATATATTCCAAAAAACAAAGAGAGACCCAATGATATTACCAATAATAATGGAAGTTTAATAGGTTGAACGAGGAAAATTAGAAAAGAAGCTTTTAAAGTAAAAGCCTTGAAAGCTTCTTTTAATAAAAATAAAAGGAGTAAGATTATGGATTATAAGGATTTAGCGAATTTAATTTTTCCAGATGCAAAACCAATAGAGTTTTACGAAGAGAAATATCCTGAGAGAGATTTACCTGAAGGTGCTATGGTTGTAAGAATTGGACCTAGCCCAACTGGTTCTGTTCACATTGGAACTATATACCAAGCTTTGCTTGCAAGAACTATTGCAGATAAGACTAATGGTGTGTTTTTCATGAGGGTTGAGGATACAGATCAAAAAAGAGAAGTTGAAAATGGAATTAAAGATATAATTGATTCTTTAAAATATTTCGACGTTCTTCCAGATGAAGGAATGGATACAGAGACAACTTGGCATGGAGAATATGGACCTTATAGACAATCTATGAGAAGGGAGATTTATCAAGCTTATGCTAAATATTTGCTAGAGCAGGGAAAGGCATACCCATGTTTTGCTACTGCAGAAGAGCTTGAGGAGATGAGAAAAACTCAAGAGGTTGCTGGTGTTAAACCTGGATATTATGGAGTTTGGGCTAAGTATAGAAATTTAACTGTTGAAGAAGCAGCAGAAAAAATAAAGAATGGTGAACATTATATAATTCGTTTAAGATCAAATGGAAGCGAAGAGAGAAAGATTAAGGTTCACGATGTTATAAAGGGAAATGTTATATTCCCAGAAAATGACCAAGATATAGTAATAATAAAGGCTGATGGACTTCCAACTTACCATTTTGCACATGCTGTTGATGACCACTTAATGCATACAACACATGTAATAAGAGGAGACGAATGGTTATCTTCAGTTCCAATTCATGTTCAATTATTCCAAATGTTAGGATTTAAGGCTCCAAAATATGCACACACTGCAACAATACTTAAAAATGATAATGGAAATAAGAGAAAGATAAGCAAGAGAAAAGACCCAGAAGCATCAGCAAATTACTACAAAGAAATTGGTATTCCAGTTGAGGCTGTAAAGGAATATTTGTTAAATATTGCAAATTCAAATTTTGAAATTTGGAGAAAACAAAATCCAGATAAATCAATAAAAGAATTTGATTTCCAATTAACAAAGATGAGTGTTAGTGGAGCTTTATTCGATATGGTTAAGCTTTTAGATATAGGAAAGAATGTTATATCTAAATATACAGCTGAGCAGGTTTACAACGAGGCACACAAATGGGCTGAGACTTACGACAATGAGCTATTAGAACTTTTGAACAATAAAGAATATTCTATTAAAGTTCTAAATATTGAACGTGGCAAAGCTAAACCTCGTAGAGATATTGCAAAATGGTCTGATGTTAAATATTGCATTGAATACATGTATGATGACAAATTCTTTGTAAGCAATGATGAATACGAATTTGACAAGATAAATGATAAAGATGAAATCAAGAAGATTTTAAATTTATATATGTCAAAATATTATGATGAAGCAGATGATCAACAAACTTGGTTTGGAAAGATTAAAGATATGGCTGAAGAGCTAGGATATGCAAGAGAAGTTAAAGAATACAAAAAAGAGCCAGAAAAATGGCCAGGACACGTTGGAGATATTAGTACAGTATTAAGAGTTGCAATAACAAGAAGAAGAAATACTCCAGATTTGTATGAAATAATGCATGTTTTGGGTAAAGCTAATGTGGAAAAGAGAATAGAGCTAATTACAAAATAGACTTATATAAAAAAGACTAATTTCAATTTATAAAAATTACGGTACGGCGCTCTTGGTCGGAGCTCCTAGCGGACTCCTCAAAGGGCGAGCTTGACCTTATTTTTAAAATTGAAATTAGTCTTTTTTGTTAAAATAATTTCAATTTATAAAAATTACGGTATGGTGCTCTTGGTAAGAGATCCTAGCGGACTCCTCAAAGGGAGAGCTTTACAGTATTTTAAAAAATGAAATTAGTCTTTTTTTGTGTTGAAAAATCCCCTGCCAAAATGCGGATGCATCTAGCAGGGGATTGAAGGGAGTACATTGGGGTTAAGTTACCGTATTGGTAACATGAGGTTGGTTATGAGATGGCAGGCATCCATGAACCGCCCATATCCTCAATGGCTTTCTTAACCAGCGAATCGTAGTGGAAACTACCGGTCAAAGAGACGAGAAGTGCCTTTGCGTTGTCATCGGCCTTTTGGACAAGTACGTTGACATACGTATCGCCAATGGTAGCAAAAGCGGCATCTCGATGCGCTGAATCTGCAAACATGGCCATCCGGGCCTTACGAGGAGTGCAAAGATTCAATGACATAAAAAAACCCCTTTCAAATTCTCCTCAAAGAGGAGTTAATATTGCTGTATTATATCACGGAATTCGACAGAATTCAACAAAAAATGCATTTTTTCTCAGATTTATTCAAATAAAAATAAGATTAGTATTATAAATAAAATATACTAACCTTAATGCGTAATAATTATCCCAAAAATCTTAAATATAATTTTCTATATAATTCCAAACATCTTCACTGTATATTTTTCTTTCTGCTGAAAAAGGCAAAAATGTTAAATCTTTTAATGGGTTTAATTCTTGTTGTAAATCTTCTAGAACCCCAGAAACTTTAGTAACTGCTATTTTATCAGCTTTGCTTGCTACTATTAAACAAGGTGAATTTGTGTTTATAATATATTGGTACATTAACCTATCATTTTCCGTTGGTGAATGACGAATATCTATTAAAAAAACTATTAATGAAATTTTTGTACACTTTGATAAGTATTCTTCAATAAAATTTCCAACTTTTATTTGTTCTTGTTTAGACATTTTACTATATCCATATCCGGGTAAATCAACGAAATAAAAGTTATTATCTACATTGTAGAAGTTTATTTGTCTTGTTTTACCAGGTTCTGAACTTGTTCTTGCTAATTTTTTTCTATTTAACATTGTGTTTATAAAGCTAGATTTTCCAACATTAGATTTCCCAACTAAAACAATTTGAGGCATATCGTTTTGAGGATATTGAGAAGGCTTTACAGCTGAAATTTCAAATTTAGGATTTTTTACTATCATATTATATGTTTAACCAGTATACAATACCTGATTTTCCTTTCAATTAAATTTTATAACCGTATAAATTATACCATACCGGATAAATAAAAACAATTAGAATCCGTAGAAAAATGTTTGTATAGTTAATTCCAAAAGTAAATTCTAGTTTAATTCTAAAAGCAGAATTAAACTAGAATTTAGTCTTATAATCAAGCAAATGTTTGAGTTCGCATAAATAAGCTTATAAAGTATAAAGAAGGAGGCAAAATTTGCCTCCTCGGTATGGTTTTATGCAACGTAGTGGTATGTGTTATTTGGTGATGATGTCATGAACATCAGGGCCGATTCCAATATACATAACAGGAATCTCCAAGTATTCTTCAATGAATTCGATAAAATTTTTAGCGGGCTGGGGCAGAGAGTCGTAATCTGTACAACCAGAAGTATCCCAACCTTGCTTAAAACTTTTGTAAATAGGTTCGCAATTCTCCGAGTCAACGGGAACATAGTCAATTGCTATCGGCCAATTGTGGGGTTGATTATATACATACGAAGTACATACTTTAATTTCACCCAATTTCCAGCCGATTTTTCCAAGGTCATCCATGTGCATTAAACACAATTCGGTGATACCATCTTGGATGACTGCGTTTTTAAGACGAACCAAGTCGAGCCAACCAACTCTACGAGGGCTTCCATCAGCATTAAATTCGTGGCCTATTTTGCGTATTGCATTAGCGGTGCTACCGAATTGCTCTGTGTTAAAAGGACCTTCCCCAACACGTGAACAATATGCCTTTGCAACACCGAGTACGTCTCGTACGTAAATAGGACCTATTCCTGCAGCTGCCAAAGTTCCAGAAGTACTTGGACTAGATGAGGTAACATAGGGATAGTCACCCTGGTCTACATCCAAGTAAAAAGACTGTGAACCCTCAACTACTATTTTATCATCGTTGAAAAGTGCAGAATTAAGTATAGGTCGTTCGTCACGAATGTAGGGAACAATCAAACTGCGATAACTTAAAATGCCATCATCAATAAGGGTATGGATTTTCGTGATTGTGTTTTCAGGAGAAAATGCACTCAAGACTACATTGTCAATCTTGATAATGTGAGAAATACGAGTGATAAGCTCCTGAATACTCAAGCTTGCAAAATCTATCATGCGAATGCCGATGCGGTTTACCTTATCAGAATAACAAGGACCAACTCCGCTTAGGGTAGTACCTAATTTATTGGAGCCTTTCAATTCTTCGTGCATTTTATCCATGCTAATGTGGTATGGCAGAATGATGTGAGCCCGAGGACTGATAATTAGACGATCGGGAGAGACTTTAACACCCATTGCCTGTAGAGTTTTTATTTCTGTGGCAAGGATAGATAAGTCAATTACGACGCCTGGACCGATAATACATTGAGTGTTTGGCAATACAATTGCCGCAGGGAGCAGGTGCAGAGTAAACTTTTGACCACCAATCATTACGGTGTGACCAGCTTTACTACTGCCTGTTCCACGAACTGCAATGCACTCCTTAGAAACTTGGTGGGCAATCCGACCTTTTCCTTCGTTTCCCCATTGAGTTCCAACAATAACGGTAACGTTAGCCATAAAACTAAACCTCCTTTATAGACAATTGTCATGTTAAAGTTACATAAAACATACCGATTGAAATTATATCACGGAATATGCGTAGAATCAAGGCATATAGGAGAAAAACGATAAAAGCAAATGAAATTTAAAAAATTTTTAGAAAAAGACTAATTTTAGTTTATAAAAATTAAGGTACGGAGCTCTTCAAAAGGCGAGCTTGACCTTATTTTTAAAATTAAAATTAGTCTTTTTTCAATCCGAATATAAATTATTATTTATTTTTAGGTTTTATTATTTCTGTTCCACCCATGTATGGACGCAAAACTTCTGGAACTGTTATGCTTCCGTCTTCGTTGTAGTTATTTTCTATAACTGCTATAAGTCCTCTAGGAGTAGCAACTACTGTATTGTTTAGAGTGTGAGGATAATAATTTCCTTTTTCTCCTTTTACACGAATTCCTAATCTACGTGACTGGGCATCTCCTAAAGTTGAACAGCTACAAACCTCAAAGTATTTTTTTTGTCTTGGACTCCATGCCTCAATATCGCAAGATTTTACTTTTAAATCAGCTAAATCACCACTGCAACAATCAAGTTGTCTAACTGGAACATTCCAACTTCTGAATAAGTCTACACTTAATTTCCACATTTTATTGTACCATTTCATTGAATCTTCTGGTTCGCATAAAACAATCATTTCTTGCTTTTCAAATTGATGAACACGATATAATCCTCTTTCTTCTAGGCCGTGTGAACCAATTTCTTTTCTAAAACATGGAGAATAAGATGTCATTGTAATTGGAAGTTCTGATTTCTTTAAAATTTGGTCCTTAAATCTACCAATCATTGAATGCTCTGAAGTTCCTATTAAATATAGGTCTTCGCCTTCTATTTTATACATCATGGCATCCATTTCTTCAAAGCTCATAACACCTGTAACAACATCACTACGAATCATGAATGGTGGAATTGCATATGTGAAACCAGCATTAATCATGTAATCTCTAGCACATGCAAGCATTGCTTCATGAAGTCTAGCAATGTCTCCAATTAAATAATAGAAACCAACACCACTAGTACGTCCTGCAGATTCTTTATCCATTCCGTTTAATTTTTCTATAATATCTGCATGATATGGAATTTCATAATCTGGAACTTTTGGTTCTCCAAATCTTTGAACTTCAACATTTTCAGAATCATCTTTTCCGATTGGAACTGATGGATCTATTATGTTAGGAATTTTCATCATTCTTTCTTTGATTTCACTTGCAAATTTTTCTTCTTTCTCTTCATTTACAACAAGTTCTTCATTAATAGCTTTAACTTCAGCTTTAATAGCTTCAGCTTCATCTTTTTTGCCGTCCTTCATAAGCCCACCGATTTTATCGCTAAGAGATTTCCTCTTAGAACGAAGCTCATCTCCGTGCATTTTGCAGGCTCTGCTTTCTTTATCTAGAGCAATAACTTCATCAACTAAAGGAAGCTTTTGGTCTTGAAACTTATTTTTGATGTTTTGTTTAACAACATCTGGATTTTCTCTTAAAAATTTAATGTCTATCATAACATACACTCCTTTTCGCCCATTAGGGACGCCCTTTCTTGGGCGAAATTTATTTTTATTATTCAAACTATAAAAAGACACCCCTATGCAAAAACATAAGGGCGAATTACACTTACGCCTTTTCAATGAAAACATTATATAACAAAATTTAGAAAAAGTAAATAAAATGATTATTAATATTGGAAATTAAGGAAAATTCCTAAAAAAAGTTGCACTTTATGTAAAGCTGTGATAAAATATGCATTGGTATTTTATGTGCTTATATCAAAGGTAATTGACTTTGGTAGCCTAAAGTGTATATGCACAGATACACTATTAAGAAAGGAGATAAAACTATTAGTCAATCAACAAAAGTAAGAAGGAGTTTTTATGGAAAATAGTCTTTTAGAATTGAAGCCACGGCGATATTTATGTCCGCTTTGTGGCAGGTGGCATGAGTGGAACAATCGAGTTAATTTAAGAGGTGGTAGTTGGCATTCACCAATAGTATTTAATGCTGGATCTTTTTATCCAACAGAATGTGCATCTGGAAAGTACTCAATATTGATTACATATAAAAGGAGCGAGTATACTGACAGAACGTATATGCACTATGCTTGTCAAAGTGATTGGTGCAATTATTTTGTGCTTAAAGGCGAAGTATGGGTTGCTACTTTTAAGGAGCATTCTGATAAGCCAATAGTTACAGTTGATGTTCCACTCGTACCTAAATCGGAGTGGTGGAATACAAAGATGACGTGCAAGCAGTGCAGACGTTTTAAGGATTGTAATTTCTATAAACAGTATATAGCTGAATGCATAGATGGAGATTTTAATCACCCTAAGGTTCAATTAGGTTTCGAATTTGAGCCGAGTGAGTATGAGAAATTCTCGAAAGCAGGGAAAAAAAGGAGAGAAGAAGCTTTAAAAAAGAGAGAATATGCTTTAAAGCATTTAGAAGAATTTGAACGTACTTTAAATGATAAGGAACAAGCTTTAGAAGAACGGGAGCGTGCTTTAAAAGAACGAGAACAAGCTTTGCAAAAGCAAAAAGATGAATTCAAAGATCACGAACAATTAGGATGAATATATGATGTCTTCTGAAAACACCGAATAATTGGTAAAACTAATAGTTAATCTCTAATCTAATCCCCCAGGACGTTAGTCCTGGGGGATTTCTTGATAATAATGCATAAAAATATTATTATGTATCATAATAGAAAAAAGGAGTTTGAGAATGAATTTAATTTTAGAATTTGTCAAATTTATAATATTTTCTTTAGGTATTGTTATTATATCTAAATATATGCTTGTACCAGTTTTAAGAAAAATTTCCATTGCATTAAAGCTGAGTCCAAAGGCTAGTGGAAATATAGCAGGATTTGCCACATCTGTACCAGAACTTTTAACGGTTTCTTTTTCAGCTGCTAGTGGACTAATCGGGACGAGTGTGTACAATATTTTAAGTTCAAATATTATCAATTTAATACAATATATTTTTGCAATTTATTTGAATAAGAATCAAAAATTTTTAAGGAATAGAGCAATTTCAATCGATATTTTTTTAGTTATTGCGACAATAATAATTCCATTAGTGCTTGCAATTTTTAATGTGACTTTAGGAATTACAAGTGTTGTAATCTTTCTAAGTTTACTAGCTGTATTCTATTATATAAATCATAATGCACACAAAATTTATCTAGAAAAAGAAGATGAGAAAATAAAAAAAGAAGAGTTAGAAGAGGAAATAGAGGAAGAGAAAAAAATAAAAAGAAATAATTTAATTTTTTATTGGATTGCATTGCTAATAATTGCAGGACTTTTATATTTTGTAGGAGAATTACTGAGCAACAGTCTTACAAATTTATGTAATACGTTTGGACTACCAGAATTAGTACTAGGAATATTATTAGGTTTTATAACTAGTATTCCAGAATTAATAACATTTACAGAAGCACAACGAAAAGAAAAAAAGAAAAATACAGAAATAGCAAACAAAATTGGTGTAATAGAGGCTACAAACAATCTATTAACATCAAATTTACTAAACTTATTTGTGATACAGTCAATTGGAACTATTATTTATACAATTATTAGATGAACAAGAATAAATTGGAAAAAAATTAATATAATAGTAATAGATTGGGGGATAATATAATGTGGGGTAAACAGGAGGATAAAAATAGAGACTTAATAGTAAATATATTGAAAACTAAGATGGAACTAAATTTAAATATAAAGAATTATGAATATGCAGAGCAAGATCAAATTGATTATTTTTTATATCAAATAAAAGCGAATCAAGCAAGACTGGATTTTTTAATAAAGAAGGCAAAAGAGAGTAACATAGAATTAAGCAATATAGAAAAAATAAAATATGAAGCATAGAGCAGTGCGGATTTAAATACATTGTTGGGAATTATTAGAATAAATGACATTATAAAATATCATATTTGTCCATGCACAAACATAGAATATGATAACATTGAAATGGGGGAAAGCATGGACGTTAAAATGTTATTGGTGTATGTGGCGTGTATAATTGGAATACTTATAGTAGGAAAAATATTTATAATTCCAATAAAAATAATTACTAAATTGATAATAAATTCGCTTTTGGGTGCTGTATTGTTATATGTTATCAACATAGTAGGAACAGTGTGTGGATTACATATAGGAATAAATGTTGTTACAGCGCTAGTGGTTGGAATATTAGGAATACCAGGTGCTGTGTTGCTCACTGTGTTAGCAATATTTATATAAATGACATAAGAGAATACAGCCTTTACCATAGTAATGGTTAAAAGCTGTATTCTACAAGAGCTAGCTTACAGGATGTAAGCTAATACCAGGTGCCAGCCACGGGGACATCTAGCTCCATGACAATGGAACCGACGGTAAGTGAATAGCTTCACCCACGCGATTGCAACGATTGCTGCAAAGATGCCGGCCCA
This sequence comes from uncultured Clostridia bacterium, assembly GCA_934119935.1. Lineage (GTDB taxonomy): Bacteria > Bacillota > Clostridia > TANB77 > CAG-508 > CAG-245. The sequence continues at coordinate 23,443 of CAKOSX010000002.1, forward strand.
GCTAGCAATGACGCTGGCATAGGGAAGCATCATGGTGGCGATAACGTAGAAGGAAACTCCTCCTACAAGAATTACCGTCCCAATGAGTTTGCTGGGCGATGCTACCATAAGAAGTATGCCCAGGACCACTGCAGCTCCAAACAGAAGCTCAAATGCTTCTGCATTTACCATAACTGCTATGAAAAAGCAGTTGATTAGTTTGCGTATCACCAAGTAAGCGACGATTGCCTCGATCATAGAGGCCTCCCTTTCTCTTGTACAACCGGGTTATATCCCAGTTGGAATGTGAAATTACTTATATGTATAATATACCATAAATTCCACTTTATGTCAATTTGTAGGAAAATTTGGCAATATATGATTTTTAATGAAAGTTGCAATATATTAATTAAGGACGTCTTTCTTTAGAGACGTCCTCTTACTAAATAGTTATTCAACTGTTACTGATTTTGCTAAGTTTCTTGGCTTATCTACATCTAATCCCTTATTTTTAGAGATATAGTATGATAATAATTGTAATGGTATTACTGAAAGTATTGGTGAGATTAACTCATTTGTTTCAGGTATATTTATTACATAACCAAAGTTATTGTTTGGCAATATTTGGTTTGTTATTATTAAGGTTTTTGCACCTCTTGTTATTACTTCTTGTATATTGCTTATTGTTTTTTCTACTAGTTCTTTATTTGTAATTATTCCGATTACTGTTACACCGTTTTCTATTAAGGCAATTGGTCCGTGTTTCAATTCGCCTGCTGCATAGGCTTCTGAGTGTATATAAGAAATTTCTTTTAATTTCAAAGAACCTTCTAATGCTACATTATAGTCTGTACCTCTGCCTAAAAAGAACATGTCTTTTTGTGTGTAAACTTTACTTGCAAATGTTTTTATTTCTTCGCTGTTATCTAGAACAGCTTCTATTTTTGATGGCAAGTCTAGAATATCAGCCTTTAATTTTTCTAATTCATCCTTTGAGTAAGATTTTAACAATTCAGCAAAGTATATTCCGAGCATTGCAATTAAGCAAACTTGTGATGTGTATGCTTTTGTTGATGCAACTGCTATTTCAGGCCCTGCATGCGTATAAATTGTGTAGTCTGCTTCTCTAGTTATAGTACTTCCGATTACATTTGAAATTGCAAGAGTTCTTGCACAATGTGATTTTGATAATCTTAAGGCTGCAAGTGTGTCAGCTGTTTCACCAGATTGACTCACAAAAATACATAACGTTTTTTCATCAATTATTGGATTTCTGTATCTAAATTCTGATGCAATATCTACTTCAACTGGAATTCTGCATAGTTTTTCTATTATTGATTTTCCCATTAAACCTGCATGCATAGCCGTACCACAGGCTACTATAAATATTTTATTTATAGATTTTAAATATTCTTTAGAAATTTCTATATCATCAAAACTACAATTTTCTCCTAGTTTTAGTCTTGAACCGATTGTTTCACGAATGGCTGTTGGTTGCTCGAAAATTTCTTTTAACATATAGTCTTCGTATCCGTCTTTTTCGGCTGCAGAAGCATCCCATTCTATATTTTTAACTTCCTTATTGTGAGGAGTTAAATTCATATCATAAAAATTAATCTTATCTTTAGTGATAAGAGCAAATTCATTATCATTTAAAAGATAAAAATCTTTAGTATATCTTAAAACAGCAGGAATATCTGATGCAATAAAGTTTTCACCATTTCCTTTTCCAATTACTAAAGGACTATCTTTCCTTACTACTACTAAATCTTCTGGATATAGAGAAGAGATTATTTCTAAAGCATAGCTTCCTTTTAAATCTGAAACGGCATTCTTTACAGCTCTTAAAAATTTCTCGATTGTATTTTGTGATTTATCACTTGTAAAGTAGTAATCAATTAAATTAGGAACTACTTCTGTATCTGTTTGAGAAACAAAATGATATCCGTTGTCTGTTAAAAATTTTCTTAAATCTGCATAATTTTCAATAATTCCGTTATGAACAACTGCAAATCTATTCGAATTGTCTAAATGAGGATGAGCATTTTCTTTTGATGGCTTTCCGTGAGTAGCCCAACGAGTATGAGCAATACCAACAGTTCCAGATAATTTATCTATTCCATCAAGAGACTCTAAATTTGAAACCCTACCTTTTTCCTTCATAACAGTAATCTTATTATTTTCAATAGTTGCAATTCCAGCAGAATCGTAACCTCTATATTCTAGGCATTTAAGCCCATTTATTAAAATTTCTTTTGCTTTATTGTTACCAATGTAACCTACTATTCCACACATAGTAAACCTCCTATAAAATACATAACTTAATAATACCAAAGTAAAATACTTTGATTTAAATATAATATAAAAGGCATAAAATAATTAAACTACTCAAAATTATATCTGTTCTAACATCACTGCTAGTTTTTGCTAATTTATAAGGACCGTAGAGAGCCCTAGAGCATCCGCCGAATATTTCGATAAACTCTAACCTCGTCAACAGCAAACGCTGTCCTGGCGCTAAAAATGAACTCCTTTCTTAATAAAAATTTTATTTTATGCTTATATGGATATAATATTACACTAAAAGGAAAAATGTATCAATAGTTTTGAACAAATAAATTAAAATACATTTACAAGTTTTTTAGTTTAGTATATAATATGAAAAAAACTAGAAAGATACAAGGGGGAAAATAAAATGAATAAACAAAAGAGATTTTTTATAAAGATAGGGATGGCATTTTCAATTGCAACTATATTAACATGTTCCACATCTTTTGCTAGCAGTAATGTATTAGAAAAAGTTGAATATACGGAAAAGTTTAAAAATTGGTTACAACTAACAGAAGAAGAAAAACAAAAGACTATTATGCCAGACATGTATTATATTCCAAGTAGTTCCAAAAAGATATCTAACAATCCATTGCAAGATGTTAGAAGTACAAGAGCAAGTATGGCTAGCAGATTCAGTCTAAAAGACATAATTTCAGAGAATGTGAAAATAAGAAACCAGCAACAAACCAATTCGTGTTGGGCCTTTGCTTCGTTATCTTCACTGGAAACAAATTTGGCTATGCAAGATTACAAGAAAGGAAATATCACGAAAATTTACGACTTTTCAGAGAGACATTTAGAATACGCTACAAGTAAATATTTTGCTAATAATGTGGAAAATAAAAATGGGTATAATAGAACTGCTGGAGACGGAGGAAACTTCCCAATGGCACAATCATACTTAACAAACGGTACTGGAGCTATTACAGAAGATGAAATGCCATTTGAAAATAATGATGATACAATCGACATTTCTGAGATACAAAATAAAAATGTTGTAACAGAAGTTGATGATATAGAAGTTTTCGAACCATATAGCGGAAAAAGTGATAGTGAAAAACAAAAAATAATGAATCAGATAAAAGAACATATTCAAAATTATGGAGCAGTATTCACTAAAATACATGGGGCGTCATCTTCAATATCTGATTACTCATGTTATAATAATGAAACTGGTGCAAAATATTGCAGCAATAAAAACTCACATCCAACAGATCACGCCGTGTCTATAATTGGATGGGATGACAATTACAGTATAGATAATTTTGCGGAAGATTCAAGACCTTCTTCAAATGGTGCGTGGATTGTAAGAAATTCATGGGGAGATAAAGAAGAGTATACTTTATCGGATTTAAAAAAAGAAATATTTGAAAAATATAAAGATACATGTACATCAAAGGGATGGAATTCGCCTGAAGAAATACCTAATGAGGTTATAATTAAAATAGGCTATAAAATTGATGGTGATAATGCTTACTATATTTATGGCGATAATGGATATATATACATATCTTATGAAGATGCTAATGTTTCATCAGGTAAAAATTTTGGTATATCAAAGTCATCAAATAAAGTAAACTATGATAAGATATATCAATATGATGAACTATATGCTGCAAACGACATGTATGTAAATAATATGGAAATACTTCTTGGAAATATATTTAACAGAGATACTACAAATACAGAATATTTAACAAGCATTTCGATAAATGCTCCAGAAACATATTGGGGAAAAGTATATGTAAATCCAAATGGTTCGAGTATGGCAAAAGATGATTTGCAATTAGTAGAATTAGAAAATGGTGTTAGTGATTATATTATTAACGAAGGATACCATACAATAAATTTTAAAAAGCCAATTGCACTTACAGGAAATTCATTTGCAGTTGTGACATCTATTACAGGAGTTGGTGCACCAGGGGAAACAAGAACTCTAATTACATTAGAAAGCAAAATAGAGGGGTATAGCAAATGGGATGCTGTAAAAACAGAAGAAGGAAAATGTTTTGTTGCAGCAACGGATGATTTGGATAATGCAAGTTGGATAGACTTAGGAAAAATAAAAGAGATAAATGATTCTTTTGATAATGGCGATAGTACTATAAAGGCTTTTACAACTAAAGAATTATATGATGGATCATTAAAAAATATAGAAATAGTAACTGCACCAAATAAGACATCATATTTTGAAGGAGAAAATTTTGATAAGTCTGGAATGGTGGTAAGAGCAAATTATAATAGCAAAGATGAACCAACAGTTACATTAAAAGATTCAGATTATAGTATTACAAATGGTACAAACTTGAAAGTTGGACAAAATAGTGTTACTATAACATTTAGTGGGAAAAGTGTAAATCAATCAATAAGCGTTCAAAAAAATAGTGTAGTAGACTTAAAAATTCAAACACCTCCTACTAAAACAGAGTATAAAGAGGGGGAAAAATTTGATGCATCTGGAATGGTAGTAATTGCAACATATAAAGATGGAACTAGTAAGGACATATCAAATTATACAATTACAAACGGAAGTAACCTAAAGGCAGAGCAGACAGAAATAACAATAACATTCGAAGGAAAGTCTATAACTCAGCCAATAACAGTAAAACCTAATGCGTTAGTGGATATTAAAGTAAAAAATTTACCAAGTAAAGTTAAATATGTAGAAGGTCAAAATTTTGACAAAACAGGAATTGTCATTGTTGGAACATATCAAGATGGAAGCGAACATGAAATTGAAGAATATACGATTGAGAATGGAGAAAAACTAACAACAGGCCAAAAATCTGTAACTGTAAGCTTTGGAGGAAAATCTGTAGAAGTTGCTATTACCGTTGAGAAAAAAACAATTACAAATATTATAGTTAGTAAAATGCCAACAAAGACAAAATACATACAAAATAAAGAAGAAATTGACTTGACTGGTGGTAAGATAAAGGTAGATTACAATGATAATACAAGTGAAGAAATAGATTTGAAATCAGCTCTAGTTAAAGTTGAAGGATTTGATAATAAGTCTCTTGGAAAAAATACATTAACAGTAACATACATGGATAAAACTACAACAATAGAAGTTGAAATAATTCCAGAAGATGTTGCAGAAAATTCTAATTTTGATAAAATGAATGCAAATATAAATAGCATAAAATATTTTACATTTTCTGATAAGAACCAGAAGGAATATGTAACGATAGATATGTTGATAGAAGGCATTGAAAAGAGTACAAAAAATGACAATTGCACATATTACTATTATTTATCAAAAAACAACAATGAAGATAATATTCAAAATTGGGTAAAGATAACAGAAAATCAATCTTCAAATGATAAATTAGAATTCAAGATAAATACAAAAGATATAAAAAATTATGAAGAATTAATGAGTTCAAAAACATTGTATTTATATGTAAGAGAAGTAGCTGTAAAAGGTGGAAACCAATCAGTATTTGTTACAAAAGGAATAAATATGGATTCTGATATTAAAGTAGAAACGTATTTAGATAATGTGAAAATAGAGAATAAAAATGATGACAACAAAAAGACAGATGTAAAAGATGATACAATGGCACCAAATGAAATACCACAAACAGGTGTAAAGAGTTTATTAATAATAATATTAGTAATAGTAGTTTTAGGATCAATCTTTTATATAAGATACAAACAAATAAGTAAATATGTAAAATAAATATGAATGAACAAATGATTTTAACTCTGCAATGGTTAAAATCATTTGCTTTTTATAAAAGGAGAAATGTATGTTTGATATAGAAGCAGAGCTAAAAAAACTGCCTAAAAAGCCAGGAGTTTATATAATGCACGACAAAAATGACAAGATTATTTATGTTGGTAAGGCTGTTGTTTTAAGAAACAGGGTTAGGCAGTATTTTAGAAAGAATAAGAAAACAAAAAGAATTCAAAACATGGTTGCGTTAGTTGACCATTTTGAGTATATAGTGTGCGATAATGAGGCAGAGGCTCTTATTTTGGAGTGTAATCTAATTAAGAAGAACATGCCTAAATTTAATGTGCTTCTAAAAGATGATAAAACATATCCATACATAAAAATAAATGTAAAAGCAGATTATCCAGATTTATATATTACAAGAAGAGCTTTGAATGATGGTGCTAAATATTTTGGACCTTATGCGAATGCCGGAAGTGCCAAGGAAATGATTGAGTTTATCAAGTCCAGATATAAGATTAGACAGTGTAGAAGTTTTAAATATAAGGATAGACCATGTTTAAATTATCATATAAAGAAGTGTATGGCTCCTTGCATGGGATACATTAGTAAAGAAGATTATAGAAAGCAAATTGATGAGATTATTTCTATTTTAGAAGGTAAGACAGATAATTTAAAGAAAGAGCTAGAAAAAGAGATGTTAGAGGCTTCTAAGAAAATGGAATATGAGAAGGCACAAGAAATAAGAGATAAAATATTTGCAATAGATAGAATTTCTCAAAGACAAAAGGTTTCAAATATTTCTGAAAATGATATAGATGTAATAGGCTTAGCAAGAAAAGACGAAGAAGTTTGTATTGAAATGTTTTATGTTAGAAATAGTAAGATGATTGGCAGAGACCACTACATATTCAAAGGTTTAGAAGATGAGGAAGATAGTGAGATAATTTCAAGCTTTATTAAACAATACTATATGGGAAGAACAATACTACCAAATAAGATAATGATAAAAGAAGAAATTGAAGACAAGGATGCAATCGAAATGCTATTAACAGAATCTGCAGGAAGAAAAGTAGAAATAAAAACACCGCAAAAAGGTGAGAAATTGAAATTTGTAGAAATGGCAGAGAACAATGCCTTAATCACTTTACAGAACAAAGAAAAGGATAAATACAATATTTTAGCAGAATTAAAACATGTATTAAACTTAGAAAAATTGCCAAGAAAAATAGAATGTTACGATATATCAAACTTATCTGGAACCAACATGGTTGCTGGTATGTGCGTAATGCAGGACGGAATAATTAAGAAAGAAATGGCAAGAAGATTCAAAATAAAAGAAGTTGTTGGACAAGACGATCCAGCATGCATGGAAGAAGTAGTAACAAGACGTTTAAGACATTCTGTGCCAATTCTAAATGAAGACAAACCAAACGGATTCGGTGAATTACCAGACGTAATATTTGCAGATGGTGGCATAACACAAATACATGCAATTCAACAGGCAATAAGAAATGTAAACAAAGAAATAGAACAAAAGGCAAAAGAAAAAAACATAGAACTAACAGAAAAAGACAAGGTAAACATTACTGTATTTGGAATGGTAAAAAACGATAAGCACCAAACACGTGCATTAATGAATGACAAAAGAGAAGAACTAGAAATTTCACAAACACTTTTAAACACAATAACAATGTTTCAAGACGCAGTACACGACACAGCAATAGGCTACCACAAAAAGCTAAGAAACGAAGAAGTAACAAGGTCTGCACTAGATAATATAAAAGGAATAGGCACTGTAAAAAAAGTAGAACTACTAAAAAAATTCGGAACAGTAGAAAACATATCAAACGCAAGCATAGAAGAAATTGCAGAAGTAAAAGGAATAAACGAAGAATTAGCAAGAGAGATAAAAAACGCTCTTGCACATTAGTACAATTCGGACAATCCGGGGACGGAGAAAAAATTGCACACTTATTAATAATGAAAAATAATTCATATTTTATAAAGCCTCAACTCGTTGCTCTTGGTCGGAGCTCCTAACGGACTCCTCAAAAGGCGAGCTGCCGGTTTCGTTTTACAAATATGAATTATTTTTTTTGTTTGCTACTTATGAATTTTGTACATTTTTTCCTCCGTCCCCGGATTGTACAGAATTGAGTCATAAATCTAGGACAAGCCGAATATAATATATAATATTAAGAATATTATAGCAGGCTTTAGCCTGAAAAGGGGGATTTATGGAGTATTCTAAAGATGTTGTTTTAGGTGTAAAGTATTTTAACGGGGAGGACAACCTAGAAGAAACGATTCAAAAAGAAAATAAAGAAAACAAGGTAAATAAAAGTAGCTCTAAAATTAGTAAGCAAAGTAATAAAAGTAAAAAAACAAATAAAAAAGAAGTTAAGCAAAAAAATATAGTCTTAAAATTTATGAATGAACACAAGTTTATAACTTCAATAAGCATAACTTGTTTTGCTTTGATGATGTTTGATTGCATGCTGGTGTATAGTTTTATTGATTTATTACAGAGGTTGTAAAAATAATCAAATGATATAAATAAAATGGACTTGTGCAAATAGTTAATTTTTGCTATAATTAAGGTTGTAATTGAAAGAGAAAGGAAATTAATCTGTAGTATAAATTTTAATTTATACTATTAATTATATGAGTAAAATTAATGAAGATAGCAAATAATTGGAAGGATTATGAAATTTTAGATATGGCAAATGGTGAAAAGCTAGAAAGATGGAATAACATTTACCTAGTAAGGCCAGACCCACAAATAATATGGAATGATAAGCAATACCCAGAAAAATGGAAGCAAGCTAATGCTCGTTATAACAGAAGTAGCACTGGTGGTGGTCATTGGGATTATAAGAAGAGGCTACCAGACAGCTGGCAAATTAAATATAAAAATTTAACTTTTAATATCAAGCCAATGGGATTTAAACATACTGGAATTTTCCCTGAGCAAGCTGTTAACTGGGACTGGATGATGGACAAGATTCAAAATGAAATTAAGACTATAAAAAGAGAGGTAAAAGTTTTGAATTTATTTGCATACACAGGAGGAGCAACGGTTGCATGTCTTTCTGCTGGTGCATCTGTGTGCCATGTAGATAGCTCTAAAGGAATGGTTGCATGGGCTAAGGAAAACGTTGTGTCATCTGGATTACAGGATAGACCAGTAAGATACATTGTTGATGATGTTGTAAAATTTGTTCAAAGAGAAATACGTAGAGGAAACAAATATGATGCAATAATTATGGATCCACCTTCTTATGGAAGAGGAGCAAACGGAGAGGTTTGGAAGTTTGAGGAAAACCTACCAATGCTTATAGAAATTTGTATGCAAGTGCTATCTGATAATCCACTATTCTTCTTAATAAATTCATACACAACAGGAACATCTAGTATGGTACTAGAAAATTTACTGAAAATGAATATGAGAAAAAAATATGGTAAAAAAGCAGACAATGGTTTCTTTGAAAATGGAGAGGTTGGACTTCCAATGACAGATTCTGACTTTATATTGCCATGTGGAATTTATTCAAAATGGGTGAAAAAATAAAATGAATACAGAAAATCAAACATATTTAGTAAAAACAAATGGCGTTGAGATTAAGCTAAAAATCTTATATGAAGATAATCATATAATTGTAGTTGAAAAGCCTGTAAATATTCCTTCACAAGGAGATAAAACGGGTGATATTGATATGCTTACAATTGTGAAACAATACATAAAAGAGAAATACAATAAGCCAGGAAATGTTTATTTGGGACTTGTACACAGACTCGATAGACCAGTTGGAGGAGTAATGGTTTTTGCCAAAACATCAAAAGCGGCTGCAAGACTGAGTGAACAGGTACGAGAAAAAATATTCAAAAAAAATTACTTAGTAATTGTAGATGGAAAATTTGATAAAAATAAAGGAAATTTACAAGATTATTTATTAAAAAATGAAAAAACAAATATGAGTAAAGTAGTAAAAGAAGGCACGAAAAATTCTAAATATGCTGAGCTAGACTATGAAGTACTAAAATATGATCCAGAGTTAAATTTATCTGTACTAAAAATAAATTTACACACAGGTAGACACCATCAAATAAGAGTACAGCTATCTAGCAGAGGCCATAGCATATATGGAGACCAAAAATATGGTGGTAGAGGACATGGAAAGCAAATTTGCTTGTGGGCATACAAACTTACAATACAACATCCAATCAGTAAAGAAGAAATGACGTTTGTAGCAATACCGGAAAAAGAAAAAAGTTGGAAGATACTAGATGATGTAGATATTGATTAAATAAAACAACGTTGGAACCACTATTAATAAATATATAAATATTAAAATAATTTCATGAAAACGCCGTTTTTCGTCATGAAATTATTTTTTTGCTCTAGAATAATTATTTTGTGAATAAAAATGAACATTTCATTATAGAAACGAAAAAAATATCGCATTATGGTATATTATGGTGGCAGTTAAAGAGAGGTGAGCAAAATGATAAAAGAAATTTGCGAATCCCTTACAAAAAAAATTCGACAAGAGATGCCCGAAATAGATGACGAAAGAGCAGAAGTAATACAATATGGGCTAGAGCTAATAATAGGGGAAGTTCCAAAAATAATATTGCTTTTTGTAATAGCAATAATACTAAAAATTGGATGGCTTGTAATTTTTGCATACTTTACGATGTTACCATACAAGGTAGTGGCAGGAGGCTTCCACTTAAAAACAAATGTAGGTTGCCTAATCGGAACATTAGTAACATACTATGGAAATGTTATAATAAGTAAATATATAACGTGGACACCAATGTTTACTAAATATATAGCAGTATTTATTACATTAGTTTTTTCAATAATAATGATAAGTCTATATGCTCCAGCAGATACGGTGAACTTACCAATATTAAGAAAAAAAGAAAGAAAAACAAAAAAGACTTTATCATATATATTTGCAATTACAACACTTATAGCATCTTTTGTTATTAAAGACAACACATTATCAAACATATTATTATTAAATGTTATAATAGAATCAATTAGCATATCTAGAGTGGCATATATACTAACAAAAAATGAATATGGATATGAAAATTATTTAAAAGAAGTTAAAAGTTAGATAATAAAGCATTAAGCCGGCAATGCTTATTATAAATAAATTAAATTACCAAGGGGGTAAATAATTATGTTAAAATTAATAGTAAAAATCGCAGAAAAATACGCAAAATCTACAAATACAGCTTGTATCTTTTGGGGAGTTCTACATCAACCTAAAATGCCAGCTAGCTTAGTAAAGAAAGACTAGTTAGAAGATTCATAGCAAATAAATATAATCGAGCAGTTATTTTAAATGGCTGCTCGATTACTGTATAAATATTAATTTTTATAGATTTCTATTTGCTGCTTAAATAGTTCATTGTCTTTGGTTGTAAATCTTGTTATATTTTTATGTTTTTTCAAAATATTCTCTACTTCCCATAGTCCAAGTCCAGTATTATGAGGCTTAGTAGAATAACCCTTCTCATAAATTTTATCAATATTGATGTCTTTATCTTTGTAGGTATTTTCAACAATTAGAAGTTGTCTGTTACGCTTTGGCTCATTTCTAATTTCAACATGTATGTATTTTTTATCACACTCAGAAGTCGCTTCGATTGCGTTATCCATAAGAATACCAAGAATTCTTGTAAATTCATATATTCCCATATACAGATTATTGAAATCTATAAATGTTTCTAAGTCTATTTTTATTCCCAAGTTATCTGCTTTGTAGTATTTGTTTGCTAAGACGGAGTAAACAGCTGGACTATTTATACTGTCTGGATTTAATGATCCTAAATTATTTACTTGATTACAATCTTGAAGTAATTGCTTATAAAATTTCTTTAATCCGTCCATGTCATTTGTCTCAATATAGCCTCCGATGCCTGATATGATGTTGGCAAAGTCATGTTTAAACGCTCTAATGTTATCATGTAAAATTTGTAATGTTTTATTATATTGTTTTTCTTGCTCTAAATCTATTTCTGCCTTGTGTAGATACATTGTTTTTAGAATGCTGTAAAAGCTTAACACAAAATATGAGATTAGAGAAATTATATCAATCCATACAATAAAAGCAGGAAGATTTTCATTGTAAAAGCATATTAAATACATTTGCATAAATAATACGATTAATGCAATTATGAGGTTACCAAAGATAATTACCTTATTTTTCTTACCGATATTGTCCGAAAATATGATGTTTATGTATTTACCTTTAAATAATTTATAAAGTAAATATATAATAGCATAAATGAAGGAAGTTGTTACCAATCTAAGTATTGGAATGCTTGCACAGTGTTCGTAATTTATTCCACAAAATACGAAGATTAAACGAGTTATAAATATTTCTAGTACTGTTATACATAGAACTGGCAAAAGTTCTGCAAATACAGATTTAAAGAAACTTACCTTAAATACGCCCATTATAATAAAAGGTGCACTAAGCATGGTAATTATATTGCTGTAAGGCTTTGGAATAATAAAAATGCATAGTAGTCCTATTGGAATTGTAAAAGCAAGATAAATATGCTTTTGCTTCATAGTCGCTGGTATTTTTAAAGCCGTTAGAAAGAAATTCATTGTTAATGGCATTTCTATTAATAATAAGAATACCGATATAATGTTTATTGCTATTTCATTTTCGGTAGTTAGCACTACCCACAGTTTACTTAAAAGTTCCATAATTTTTTATCCCCTCTATAAATTTACTTTTGTACTTTCCACCAATAAAACAGAATGTATTTGGTGGTGATTCAAAAAATATTGTATCATTCTTTAAATCTATATTTCGAATATTGTTTATATTAACAATAAAAGATTTATGACTCCTAATAAAATTTTTAGGCAATGTACCTGAAATTTTATTAAAGGATCCATAAGTTTCTACTATTCCAGTAGTTAAGTTATAAACGGTTTTGGCCCCAGCTTTTTCAATAAAATTGATCGTAGATTGATTAATTAGTTGCCTACTGTTATTTAAATTTAAAAAATTGGTTGAATTGTCTCTAATATCTTCTGCTAAGCGTTTTACAGTTTTTTCAAGCATAGAAATGTTAAATGGCTTATGAATAAAATCAAACGTTTTGCATTCATAAGCCGAAACAATATATTCAAAATGAGCTGTAACAAAAATTATATAGACCAATTTATTATTTTTTCTGATTCGCTTTGCAATTTCAATGCCGTTTAAAGTTGAATTTAAGTCAATATCTAAAAATAGAACATCAACGGTATTGTTATTTAAATAATTAAATAATTCTTCGGATGTGGATGCAGTATATGCTATTGTGGCTCCGGTAGTCATATTTTATAAATATTTTTTCTAACATTTCTTTTAATTTTGACAATAATTGAATATTGTCGTCGCATAACACAAATTTTATCATCTGTTCATCTCCTTTTAATATAAGTATAAATCGGGGATTAACTGAATAAAAAACGGATACCCAATTTTTTCCAAATTAACTACTAATATATTCCAAATTTAAAATATTGTCAATATAAAAACTAAAAAAAATTGTCGAAAGTTGCAAAAGACTTGCAATTTTTGATAAAATTATGTAAAATAGTGGTATGAATTTTTTTAAGAATAGGAGAATATTATGAAATTTTATGACAGAATAAATGAAGCATGTAAAACACATAAGAGAGTCGCTTTATTCGTTGATATGGATGGAACAATTGTGGAATATAATGTATTCCCAGAAGACTTTGTAACAACTAAAACAGAAGGCGTATTTTTAAATGCAGAGCCATTAGATGTTGTTCTAGGAAACTTAGAGAAGTTAAGCAAAATAGAGAACTTAGATATATACATATTATCTTTAGGAAAAAGTTTTATTATAATCGAAGAAAAGAAAAAATGGTTAAAAAAATATGCACCATTTATAAAAGAAGAAAACTACATATTATTAAATAAAGAAAATGGAGATTATAATAAAGAAAACAGAGAATATGTTAAGAGTAGAAAAATGATAGAAAAATTGAACGAATATGATTATGTTATACTTTTAGATGATGATCACAAAATATTAAAAAGAACATTAAATGAAATAGGAAAAAATGGAGAAGTATATCATATATCTTCAGCAACAATGTAAAAAATTAAGAAAATAATGCCTGTACGGGCATTATTTTTTTGTTATATTTACAAATATTTTACATAGGATTAAATAGTATTAGAAAAGGAGCGATGCTATGAAGGTGATAAATGGAAAGAAAATAGTACTTATTGCTATTTTTATTGTGTTTATGATAGGTGGTTTCTGTTTAGCTATGCAGACCGGAAAAGAAAATAATGTTGCAGTTCATACGAGTGGAGAATTGGCTCAAATTGAGAAATTACCTAATAATAAAATTGGATGGGGAATAAAGAGAAATGATAATTTTGAACAGCCTGATGTTGGAAAGAAAAACATGGAAATCCTAGACAAATATCAAGGAATTTATATGGGAAATAAAGAAAAAAAGTATATATATTTAACTTTTGATATGGGATATGAGGCTGGATACACGGAGAAAATTTTAGAGGTATTAAAACAAAATGACGTAAAAGCGACTTTTTTCATAACGGCTCATTATGTGAATACACAGTCAGAATTGGTTAAAAGAATGATTGATGAAGGTCATATAATTGGAAACCATACGGTTAACCACAAGTCTATGCCAAGTTGTAGCTTAGAGACTATAAAAAAAGAGATGATGGATCTACACTCTGCAATTTATGAAAAGTTTGGATATGAAATGAAGTTCATGAGACCACCTAAAGGAGAGTATAGTGAAAGAACAGTTGCATATACGAATACTCTGGGTTATACAACTGTAATGTGGTCATTTGGATATGATGATTGGGATGAGAAAAAACAAGGAAGAGAAGAGTATGGAAAAAAGAAAATTTTAGATAATGTGCATAATGGTGAGGTAATGCTATTACATGCAACATCAAAAGATAATAGCAATATACTAGATGATGTTATAAAAGAAATAAAGAATAGGGGATATGAGTTCAGAAATATAGATAATTTTGAAAGATAAAACATTATTATAAATAGGCCTGCAATAATTAGAAACATAGAAAGGAGTAACAATGTTAAGGAAAAATAAGAAAGAGAGTAGGTTAAATAGAATTTTGGAGGTTCCAAAAGAGATAAGCACAAATGAGCCTAAGATAACTATTGCAGGCTTTAAAAAAATGCTAATAGAAAATTATAAGGCAATTTTAGATTATCAGGACATTTATATAAGAATAAAAACGTATATTGGAATTGTGAATATTAATGGATTTAATTTAAAATTAAGTGAAATGACGAGTGATGATATTATGATATCTGGAGACATTGAGACAGTCGATTTTGAAAAAATTGAGTAAGGAGAAAATATGTTTTTTAGAATTTTAGTAAAGTACATACTTGGGTATATAAACATAAAAATAGAAGGCTATTTTGTAGAAAAATTTATCAACAAGTGTATGAGCGAGAATATATTGTTCTGGAATGTAAAAAGGGAAAGAAGCACTATTATATACATGAATGTGGGCATTAAAGATTTTAAAAGACTATGCAGAATAGCAAAAGAATGTAAATGCAAGATAAAGATAAACGAAAAGAAAGGCATTCCTTTTTTGCTTAATAAATATAGAAAGAGAAAAATATTTGCAATATTAATAGTTATTATGTGTGTATTATTAGTAGGAATGTCGAGATTCGTATGGAAAGTTGATATAGAGGGATTAGATAAGATTAATAAAGGAGAAATCACAGCTTTATTGGAAGAGAATGGGCTAAAAGTTGGAAAGCTAAAAAGCATGATAGATACAAAGGAGATTATAAACGATATAAGGCTGAAAAGGGAAGACATATCGTGGATTGGAATAACAATAAACGGTACAAATGCTGTGGTAAAAGTTGTGGAAGCGGACTCTAAGCCTGAGATAGTAAACGAAGAAGAGTATTGTAACATTGTTGCAACAAAAGATGGCCAGATTGTGAAGGTAAGTGCGCAAAATGGCATTCCCGCTGTAAAACAAGACGATATTGTAACAAAAGGTGATATACTTATTGCGGGATGGATAGACGGAAAATATACAGGAACCAGATATGTGCATGCCGAAGGGGAAGTAAAGGCGAAGGTATGGTATACGGAAAGTGAAAAAATGGCTTTAAACCAGGTTGTGGAAGAGCAAAATGGCAATACAGAAGAAAAATATAAAATAAAAATAAATAATTTTACAATAAATTTGTATAAAACACTTTCAAAATTTGAAAAATATGATACAATAGAAACGTGCAATCAAGTGAAAATATTTTCTAATTTTTATTTACCAATTGAATTAGTAAAAATAACAAATACGGAAAAGATAGAAAAGAATATTACTTACGGAATAGAGAAAGCAAAGCAAATTTGCATAGAAAAAGCAAGCAAAAAAATTGAAGAAAATTTGCAAAACAACCCTGAAGTGTTACAAAAGTACATAAATGCTTACGCAAATGGTGATTGCGTGGAAGCCGAAGTAACGTATGAGGTTTTAGAAAATATTGGGACTAAAGAAAAAATAGTATTTTGAAAGGATGAGAGATATGGAAGAAAAAAGTCTTAGAGTTTATTCAGATAAAAAGTTTTTTACAAAAATAACAAATACTATCACAAAACTATTAACACCAACAAAAATAGGAATTAATGGAATGTTAATTTCTTTAAAAAGAAACAATGTATTAAAGGCATATGAAAACTATGTAGAGAGTGAAAATTTGGATGCTGTAAAAAAAGATGAAGTGGAGAAAAAATATGAAGATATGTTTTCTCTATACCTTGAGGCTATAGATAAACACATGATGGATAATGTATACAAAAAAGTAAAAAATGATATCGCAACAGGCTTCGAAAGAGAGGCTTTGTCTAAATATTATATGGTTATTCATCTAAAGGATAATGAATATTTGGAATATAAATATAGAAAGCAAATATTCTTAATACAATTAGACTACGATACTGTAAAAGAGATGAATAAAGAAAAGCTTGTTGAAAGATATGAACATTTTTATGCAAGTAGAATGGAAAATCTTTATAAAAAATTATTAAAAAATTATTCTATAAAGTTATCTGATGATTTACAACCAAGAGAAAAAGACGAAATATATAATAAAATATTCTCGACTGTTGAGGAGTACATCACAGATATTTTACCAATAAAAATGAAAGAAGAACCAGATAACGAAATATACAAAGAAATTCTTGATGATTACAAAAATTTTGAAAGATTTACCGTTGGTAAATTAGATCAAAATGATGTAATTGAAAAGAATATGATTTTACTTGGAATAAGTAGAAAGCTATTTACACATAGTTTGCCATTAGTTGTTGCTGAGCAATGCTATGAAAAATTGTTGGTAGATGCAAGAACACTTATAATGGATACAAAAATTAGTAGAAAACAAGAAAAGGCTTATGGATTATTAATTAATATAATTGATGATTATAATTTAAGACTTTTATCTACTAAAATTTATTGGGACAAGCCTTCTGAAAGAGAAGAGTATAAAAAGTTCTATGCAGAATATAAGAATATTAATCAACTAAAAGAAAAGAGTTATATGGAATATTCTAAAAATAAAGAAATATTATTCTTAAAAAGAGAGTTAGAATTTGTTTATAAAAACATAAACAGATACTGCAGAATAATAAAATTCTACAAGAAAAAATTGGTGGCTCTTGGAGCTATGAAAGAACTAAAGAATAGCTGCATCTCAGAAGGAAACTATACGAAAATTAAAAGTGATGAAGTTTTGAAAAGAGAAAAAGTAGTAATATAAAAGAGGTAATAATTTGAAAGACTGTGTACAAATAGAATTTTGGGATATACCAGAAAATGAAGAATATAAGCAAATAATTAAAAAAGTTGTAGAAACATGTTTTGTGGAAGAAAATTTGTTGAAGACTAATCTATATCTAAATGTTATACTAACAAATCCAGAAACAATTAGAAAAACCAATAAGCAATATAGAGAACTAGATAAAGAAACTGATGTACTTTCTTTCCCAATGTTTCAGAAAGATGAAATTGATAATCTTATTAAAGAAAGTCAAACAAAGCAAGAAGTTGTTGAAGATGTACTTGGAGACATAATGGTCTCTATACCAAGAGTTATAGAACAAGCTAATGAATATGGTCACAGCGTGGAAAGAGAACTAGCATATATGATAGTTCACGGTTTCTACCATGTAATGGGGTATGACCATATAAAAGAGGAAGACAAAGTTATAATGAGACCTAAAGAAGAAAATATTTTAAATAAATTAAACATAACAAGACAATAGGGGATTTATATGAAAAAAGACGATCATAAAATGAAAAATGACAACTTCATTGAGGCCTGTAATAATGCGGTAAATGGAATAATTTATGCAGCAACAACACAAAGAAATATTAGAATTCAGCTAGTGTTAGCAGTTATAGTAATGATACTTTGCTTGTTTTATGGGTTAAATACAACAGAATTTTTATGCTTATTGTTTGCAGTTTTTATGGTAATATTTGCAGAGCTAATAAATACGGCAATAGAAACTGTAGTAGATTTATTTGTTGATGTGTACCATCCAAAAGCCAAAATTGCAAAAGATGTTGCTGCTGGAGCGGTGGTGCTTGCAGCATGCAATGCCTTAGTAGTAGGATACTTTATATTCTTTAAAGCAGAGAATTTGAAAGCAATTAGTGATAGTATATTTAATAATATGGTGAAATCACCATTACATCTTGCATTTGTTGCAATAATGCTTGTAATTATTGCTGTTATAGCTATGAAAGCAAGTTGTTCTAAGAAAAAAGAAAGAGGACAGCTAATAAAAGAAGGATTTGTGCCAAGTGGACAGTCAGCAATAGCTTTCGCAGCACTTACAGCAATATGGCTAAACAGCAAAGATATAGTAACATTCACATTAGCGTTAATACTATCAATATTAATTGTTGAGAATAGAGTATATAGTAATGCAAGAACGAAGGCGGAGGTTGTATTTGGAGCATGTATGGGGGTACTAATAGTATTGTTAATTTATGGACTAACAATATTTAAAATACAATAGAAAATAAAGGAGAGTAACTATATGGAAAAAAAGACCAAAATTCTAATAAGTTTATTAATAATCATAATATTAGCATGTGCTGGAGTTGTAGCGTATAAAATTTATAAAGATAAAATCGAAAATAAAAACTTGAGCCAAGAAAACACTGAAGTTATAAATAATGCAGTAGATGAACCTTTAGAGGTAGAAGTAAAGACAGTTCAAACATTTAAAGGTGATGAGAGACCAATAGCTGTTATGATAGATAATCATAAAGCAGCTTTACCACAGGGTGGATTGAATAATGCATATATGGTTTACGAAATAATAGTTGAAGGTGGAGAAAGCAGATTGATGGCTCTATTTAAAGGGCAAGCTTTAGATAAAATTGGACCAGTAAGAAGTTCAAGACATTATTTCTTGGATTATGCCTTAGAAAATGATGCAATATATGTCCATTATGGATGGAGCCCACAAGCCCAATACGACATTTCTAATCTAGGTGTAAACAATATAAATGGAATTTCAGAAAGTGAAAGCTCATTCTGGAGAGTTAAAGATAAGAGAGCACCACACAATGTGGCAACTAGTACGGCTAAAATTCTTTCTATAGCAGAACGTAAAGGCTATAAAACTACTTCAACAAAGAAGAGCGTACTAAACTACGTAACAGATGAAGTTGAATTAACAGATGGTCAGAGTGCAGAAAAAATAACTATTCCGTATTCTTATTCAAACGATGTAGAATATACATATGATGCTACAACTAAGAGATATCAAAGATATTCAAAAGGTGTAAAAGAAACTGATTGGAGCACCGGAGAAAATGTAACAACAAAGAACATAATAATAACATTTGCAAAAAATTCAGTATTGAATGATGGAGAAAACAAAGACAGGCAAACATTATCAAATATTGGAACATTAGATGGATACTATATTACAAATGGTAAAGCAATAAAAATTACTTGTGAAAAAACTTCAAGAAGTGCACAAACTGTGTATAAAGACTTAGAAGGAAACGAAATAAAAGTAAATGACGGAAATACATATGTTCAAATATGCCCAATAAATGCAAAAGTAACAATAGAAGGGGCAGAGAAAACCGTAACAGAGGATGTTGATTAAAGAAAAAATAATTCGTGTTATTAAATAATACGAATTATTTTTTTGTAAACTTTAATAGTTTTGTAAATAAAAAATATGATATACTGTATTTGGAATAAATTATTATTATAAATTATGGAGGTAGAAATGGAGAATGTTGATATTTTTAATAAAAGAAGAGAAAAATTAGAAAATATAAGAGAAAGAGGTAAATTGGGAAAAAATGAATACAGCATTTCAGTCCATGTTTGGCTTCTTGAAGACGATAAATTATGGATTCAGCAACGTTCTAATGAAAAGAAGATATTTCCCGGATTATGGGAACAATCAGGTGGAGGCGTTATAAGAGGTGAGACCAGCTTAGAAGCTGTAAAAAGAGAAATGAAAGAAGAGTTAGGATTAGATATACAAGATGAAGAGATAACATATATAGGAAGTTATACAAGGGTAAAAGATATAGTTGATATATGGTTAGTACAAAGAAGATTTTCAGAAGATAAAATAATATTGCAAGATGAAGAGGTAGCCAATATTAAAAATGTAACTTTTGAAGAATTTGACAAGATGATAGAAAATAAAGAAGTTGTACCAACAATAAATCCATCATATAACTTATTGAAAAATTATTATGATGGATATATGAAAGGAGAAATGCTAAAATAGCTTTTCAAATTTATAATCTTTATCTAAATTCTTATTTAAATACAAACTGCTAATTATTTGCAGTTCTTTTTTTGATTCATCAGATACGTTGAATGAATATATTTTTTTTGCAGGTGCTGTACATATATATTTTAGAGCATCGAAAGTATCTTTAGTAATTTGAATTGCAGATTTATCCACTCTTCCACAGTTGTTACATAAAAAACCACTATGTGCTATGCTAAAATAGCAGATATTTTCTGAAGAGCCACAGCTTACACATTTTCCAAGCCTTGGGGAATAGCCGAGCAATACCATAAGACGTAATTCGAAAACAGACAGTATAAAATCTTTGTCCACGTCTGTTTCTGAGATTATATATAATGTATTTAATAACAATTGAAGTATCTTATACGTGTATTGGTTTTCGTCGGTAACATCATATACAAGCCTTGAAATAAAAGAGGCATATGTTAGCTTGTCTAAGTCTTTACGAATATTGTAAAAAACTTCGATAGGCTCGCATGAGTTTAGATTATAAGAATTTACGCCACTATATACAACTAAGTCACTAAAACTTAAAAATTGGGTGCCAGCCATAAGAGGGCTCTTAGGTTTTCTGGCCCCCTTTGCAGCACAACCAATTTTACCAATATCAGGAGTTAAAATTGATACCATTTTATCAAAATCTCCCATGTTACTTTCTAAAAGAATTATTCCCTTTGTCTTTATTATTCCCATAAATATCCTTCTCGTAATTTATTTGATTATTTAGTGTGTTTTTTTGTAAATCTCTTTCAACATTTTCTACTTCCATTAATTCTAAAAAAGTATTGATATTACCTGTATTTTTAAAAGTATTCCATGCTAATTTTTTTATCATATAATGTAATCCTCCTATGTACAAAAACATACTAGCTGATTTTATCTTTTGCTAATTTAATTTTTTTATACTAATAATTATTGTAATTTAAATTTTTTTACAAGAGCAGTGTCATTTAGCCAGTCTTCTCTAACTTTAACCCACAACTGCAAGTTTATTTTAGTATCAAGCATTTTTTCTAGGTCTTCTCTTGCATAAGTACCAATCCTTTTAAGCATTTGACCTTTTTTACCAATAATTATTCCTTTATGAGACTCCCTTAAACAATAGATGGTAGCAGAAACATCATAAATTCCTTCGCCAGTCTTAGTTTTTCTAAATTTCATTTTATCTGTTTCAACGTAAATTCCATGAGGAACTTCGTCATCTAATAATTTTAATGCTTTCTCTCTTATTGTTTCTTCGGCAAGTTGCCTTAGTGTCTGATCAGTATATTCCTCAGTATCATAATATGCAGGACCAGGTTTTAAGTGTGCTTCGATTTCGTCTAATAGTGCATCCAAGTTCTTATTTTTAGTTACAGAAATAGGAATGACTGCTTGAAAATTATATTCATTAGAATATAATTCGATCAATTTTGCAATTTTGGCTTTATCTACTAAATCGATTTTATTAATTACAAGAATGCATTTTTTCTTAGATTCTATTATCTTGTCTAATATAATTCGATCACCTCTGCCAATTTCCTCAGAAGTTGCATCAATAACGAAAACAATTATATCAACATCTAAAGAAGCTCCGAAAGCTGTTTCAACCATTACATTGCCAAGCTTAGATTTTGGCTTATGAATTCCAGGCGTATCTACGAAAATTATTTGAGAATTAGGACGGTTTACAATTGCCCTAATTGCAGTTCTTGTAGTCTGAGTTTTATTTGCAACCGCTGCAACTTTCTCGCCGACTAAGGCATTTATAATACTAGATTTTCCAACATTTGTTCTGCCTAACATAGAAACAAAGCCAGATTTAAAATTTGAATTTTCCATAACTTACTCCATTTATATTATAACCTATCTGAAATCAATTTTTTGTAGAAAACAGTAGATTAAAAAAATTATTAATTATTTTGCAAATTATAATGCTAATCAGAAATAATTTATGTTTTTGAAAAATTCAACTGGAAGCTCGCCTTTTGAGGAGTCCGAAGGAGCTCCGACCAAGAGCGACATGTTGAATTTAAAAAAACAAATTATTTCTAATTAATATTAATATAAAATACTAATCATATTGCAATGGAATTATATAATATTTTTTGCAATGTGTCAAAATTTATGCTATACTATCAATTGAAATTTTTGAAAAAAGAGGAAAAATTATGTATCTAATAGTAGGGCTTGGAAACCCAGAGCCAGAATATTCTAAAACAAGACATAACATGGGTTTTGATGTAATAAATAAATTATCTGAAAAATATAAAATAGAAGTAAAAAAAGAAAAATTTGAGGGACTGTATGGAACTGGTATAATAGAGGGAGAAAAAGTTATATTGTTAAAGCCTCAAACATTTATGAATGCTAGTGGAGAAAGTGTGGAAAAGTTTGCTAAATTTTATAAAATTGATGCAAAAGATATACTCGTAATATTTGATGACATAGATATAGAAACTGGAACTATGAAAATAAGAAAAAAAGGCGGAGCCGGTACTCATAATGGCATGAAATCTATGGTAAAAGAGCTTAATACGACTGAATTTCCACGTGTTAGAGTTGGAACAGGAAAACAAGAGAAAGTAGCTGATTTAGTCGATTATGTCATAGGAAGAGTTGATGACGAGGAATATAAGAAACTAGAAATTGGTGTGGAGAAAGCAGAGGTTGCAGTTGAAGAAATTCTGAAAATAGGAATAGATAATGCAATGAATAGATTGAATTAAAGGGACATAACAAAATGAAAGATATAATAATTAATAAAAATGAATATGGTAGTAATTTAATAGCATTAGTTGAAAATGGTAAGTTAATTGAGAAATATGATGATGACGAATCTATTAAAGCTAATGAAGGAAATATTTATTGTGGAATTGTGAGAGACCTTTTACCAGGAATGCAGTCGGCTTTTATTGATATTGGAGAAGATAAAAATGCTTTTATACATATAAAAGATGTAATACCAAAGGTAAGTAATGTAACAGGAAATAAAGACGAAAATCTTGAAAGATATAAAATAAAAGACTATTTAAAAGTAAATATGCCAGTACTGGTACAAGTAAAAAAGAGCGAGGAAAACCTAAAAGGGGCAAGAGTATCAACACATATTAGCATAACTGGAAGATTGTCTGTATTAATGATAAATGTGGATTTTATAACAATTTCTCAAAAGATTGAAAACAAAGAAGAAAGAGCTAGACTAAAAAAGCTAGCCTCTGAAATATTAAGTGAATTAAATGAAAACAGTAAATACGGACTAATTTTAAGAACATCAGCCGAAGGCAAGGAAAAAGCTGAAATAGAAAAAGATGTTGCGGATTTAATAGAAATATGGAAAAAGATAAAGGCATCATACGATGAAAGTTTGAAAGATAAAAGACCACAACTAATTTTTCAAAATTATGATGTAATATCAAAGTTTTTAGTAAGTGTATTAGAAACTGATGTAGATAGAGTAATTGTTAACTCAAAAAATACCTGTGAAACAATATTAGAATATTTAAAGAAAATTGGAAAAGAAAATGTCGAAGTTGTTTTAAATGAGAATGAGGATTTAACCAAAATGCATGATATAGCTGGGCAAATAGAAGAAATGAAAGAGAGAAAAATATGGCTAAAATGTGGAGGCTTTATAACAATAGATAAAACAGAAGCACTAACAGCCATAGACATAAATTCTGGAAAATTCACAGGAAAGAAAAATTCAAGCAAGGAAAATACAATATATAAAGTTAATCAAGAAGCAACAGTGGAAATAGCAAAACAATTAAGGCTTAGAAACATAAGTGGAATAATCGTAATAGATTACATCGATATGGAAGAAGAGCAAGACCGTAAAAATATAATGAATTTACTAGAAAAAGAGTTGAAAAAAGATAGAAGTAAAACGCAAGTAATGGGCTTTACAAAGTTAGATTTATTAGAAATGACAAGAAAAAAACTATAAACATTGACAAGAACAAATTTATGTGATAAAATTATAGCCTGTAAGCCGCCTGAGTCGGGCCACTAAATGCTAGATTATAAAAAATAAGCTAGATGCCTTGTATTTTATGCTTAGCGAGTATACATATAAAGGGAGGTGTACAATTAATGTACGCAATAATTGAAAGTTGTGGAAAGCAATACAAAGTAGCAGAAGGTGATGTTGTATTCTTCGAAAAATTAGATGCTGAAGAAGGAAAGAAAGTTTCTTTTGATAAAGTTGTTTTAGTATCTGATGACAAAAAAGTAGAAGTTGGAGCTCCTTATGTTAAAGGTGTAAAAGTTGAGGGAAAAGTATTAGCTAATGGAAAAGGTAAGAAAATAGTTATCTACAAATACAAAGCTAAGAAAAATGAAAGAAGAACTCAAGGACATAGACAACCATTCACAAAGGTTGAAATAACATCTATAAAAGTTGCTGCAGAGAAGAAAGCAGAAACAAAATAATAATTATATAGAGAATATAAAAACATGAAGGGAGTGAAACATAATGGCTCATAAGAAAGGTCAAGGTAGTGTTAAGAACGGTAGAGACAGTGAGTCAAAGCGTCTTGGACTAAAAAGAGCTGATGGTCAAGTTGTTCCAGCTGGAAACATTCTAGTAAGACAAAGAGGAACAAAATTCCATCCAGGAAAAAATGTTGGCATAGGAAGCGATGATACTTTATATGCAAAAGTAACAGGAACAGTTAAGTTCGAAAGACTTGGAAGAGATAAGAAACAAGTTAGTGTATATACTGCTGAGGAATTAAAAGCTATGGCAGCTAAAATAGAAGCTCCAAAGGCTGAAAAAGTAGAAAAGAAAGTTGAAAAGAAAACAACAACTAAAAAAGCTACTACAAAGAAAGCAACAGCAGAAAGCAAATAATGTGAAATCCTAATGTTGGAGAAATCCGATGTTAGGATTTTTTGAATATATAAAAAATATTCTAGAAAAAATAATAGGATTTTGCAGAAGTATTGTAAAATTAAGGCAAATCCTATATAATATATGGAGCAAAAAAATAAATGAACAGAACGGGAGGACAATATGGAAAAAGTAAAAAGAATTTTAACAGGAGATAGACCAACGGGAAGACTTCATATAGGCCATTATTTTGGCTCTTTGCAAAAAAGAGTAGAGATGCAGAACTCAGGTTTGTATGACCCATATATTTTGATTGCCGATGTGCAAGCATTAACAGATAATTTTAATAATCCAGATAAGGTAAGAAAAAATGTAAGAGAAGTTGCAATGGATTATTTATCTGTTGGAATAGATCCTGAAAAGACAACAATATATATTCAGTCTATGATACCAGAAGTTGCTGAACTTACAGTGTTTTATTCTAATTTAGTAACTATTGCAAGACTAGAAAGAAATCCAACCGTTAAAACCGAAATAGCTCAAAAAAGAGATATATTCGGAGAAAGTGTTACATATGGATTCTTAGGATATCCAGTAAGCCAAGCAGCTGATATAACATGCTTCGAAGGAGAATTAATTCCGGTTGGAGAAGACCAATTACCATTAATCGAACAATGTAGAGAAATTGTTAGAAAATTTAATTCTATATATGGAGACGTTTTAATAGAACCAGAGGCAGTTTTGTCATCAGCTAAGAGAATAAAAGGCTTAGACGGAAACGAGAAAATGGGAAAATCTCTTGGCAATGCTATATATTTATCTGATAGCGAAGAAGAAATAACAAGAAAAGTTATGAGTGCTGTAACAGATCCAAAGAGAATAAAAAAAGACGATTTAGGAAACCCTGATGTATGTATGGTTGCATACTATCACAATTTATTCTCAACAAAAGAAGAGTATGAAAACGTATGTGCAGAATGTAGAGCAGGAAGCCGTGGCTGTGTAGCTTGTAAGAAACAATTAGCACATAACATAATAGAAACTTTAAGACCAATTAGAGAAAAGAGAAAATATTATGAAGATCATCCAGAAATAGTAGATAAAATATTGATGGAAGGAACAGCAAGGGCACAAAAAGTTGCACAAGAGACAATGAAAAAAGTAAAGAAAGCAATGAAATTAGATTATTTTGAATAAATTTAATAATAAAAAATAATTTCCATTTTTAAAAATAAGGTCGAGCCCGCCTTTTGAGGAGTCCGAAGGAGCTCCGACCAAGGGCGAAATACCGAAATTTTTAAAAATTGAAATTGTTTTATATATAAATAATTGTAAAATAGAATGTGAGGAATAAAATAATGTTTACAGATTATGCAAAAATTTATGTAAGCTCTGGAAAGGGTGGAAATGGCGCAGTGTCTTTTAGGAGAGAAAAGTACATTGCAGCAGGTGGCCCTGACGGAGGAGACGGAGGAAAAGGCGGAGATGTCTATTTTGAGGTAGATCCAGATAGCAACACGCTTATAGATTTTAGATACAAGAAAAAGTTTAAGGCTCAAAATGGTGAAAATGGAGAAGGTGCACGTAAATCTGGAAAGAGTGGAGAAGATTTATATATTAAAGTACCAATTGGAACTGTTGTAAAAGATGCTAAGACAGAAGAAATTTTAGCTGATATGTCTGAAAAGGGACAAAAGACTCTTGTATTACATGGTGGAAGAGGAGGAAGAGGAAATACGCATTTTGCTACTTCTACGAGACAAGCTCCTAGATTTTCACAAGGTGGAGAAGAAGGAGAAGAAAAAGAAATTATACTTGAGTTAAAATTACTTGCTGATGTTGGATTAATAGGATATCCAAGTGTTGGAAAGTCAACAATATTATCTGTTGTAACAGCTGCAACTCCAAAGATTGCAGATTATCACTTTACAACACTAGAACCAAACTTGGGAGTTGTTAAGCCTGAATATGGAGAAAGCTTTGTAATAGCAGATATTCCAGGATTAATTGAAGGTGCAAGTGAAGGAACAGGGCTTGGAATTCAATTTTTAAGACACATAGAAAGAACAAGACTTTTATTACATGTAATAGATGTTTCCGCATCAGAAGGACGTGACCCAGTCGAGGATTATTATGTAATAAATAAAGAACTTGAAAAATACAGTAAAAAGCTTGCTCAGAGAAAGCAAATAATAGTTGCAAATAAAATTGATGCAATGCAAGACCCAACCTTATACGAAAATTTAGAGAAGCTGGCTAAAGAAAAAGGATTGGAAATATTTAAAATATCTGCTGCAACTGGAGAAGGATTAAAAGAATTAATGCATGAAGTTGCTAAGGTATTAAAAACATTACCAAAAGAGCAAATAGTGGAGGCAACTGCTCCAAAGAAAGTATATAGGTTAGAAGAGGAAGAACCATATACAATCACAAGAAAAGAAGATATGTTTGTTGTAGATGGCCCTGCAATAAGAGAATTAATGAGAAAGGTAAACATGGAAGATAATGAATCTTTGTATTATTTCCAAAAACGTTTATCTGAATTAGGAGTAAATCAAAAGCTAAAAGATGCTGGAGTACAAGAAGGTGATACAGTAAAAGTATTCGATTATTTGCTGGAATGGGAAGATTAGTTTGAAAAAATTACAAAATTACAAACTTCTGTTTGACAAACGCCTTTTTTTATGATAATATAGTTGCAGAAATTATTTTAGGAGTGATTAATATGGCTAGAAAAAGAGATCCTTTAGAGTTAAATAAAAGAGAAAAGGCTATTTTAAAATTCATTGAAAAGGAACTAAATGAAAATGGATATCCACCTTCTGTAAGAGAGATAGGAAAAGCAGTTGGATTAAAATCTACTGCAACAGTACACTCTTACCTTGGAAGGCTTGAAGAGGGAGGATATATTTCAAGAAAAGATAAAAAAGGTAGAACTTTGCAACTTATAAGAGGCGGAAAACCATATAAACCAGCATCTTACGAAGATAAAAGTGTATACTCTGGAAAAGAAATGGTGGAGGTTCCTGTAATTGGAAGAATAACTGCTGGAGCACCTATATTGGCCGTAGAGAATATAACAGATACATTTCCTATACCTTTAGATTTTATTGGAAATAGCGAATGCTTTATGCTTACTGTTAGAGGAGAAAGTATGATAGAAGCAGGAATAATGAATGGAGACTATATTCTTGTAAAGAAGCAAAATACTGCAGAAAATGGCGAGATAGTTGTAGCTTTAATTGATGATGAGGCAACCGTAAAAACATTTTATAAAGAGAAAGACCATATAAGATTACAACCTGAAAATTCAACAATGGACCCAATAATTGTACCAACTTGTGAAATATTAGGAAAAGTTGCAGGTGTATTTAGAAAATTATAAACAACTGATAAAGATATTTAGAGTTATAATTGGAGAAGCATATTATGGGAAGATTAAAAACATTTGGAAAATACATATTGATGATAGTAGCATTCTATGTATTTTCAACAATAGTATCAGCAGGTTTTATAAGAGGAACATATGCAGATATGGGAGGAAAAGTATATCAAGGAAGCAACCTCTCAGTTCATGTGGATGAAGCAAAATCATCTTTTGTAAATGGACATATTAAAGGAAATATAACAAATAATTCTAATGAAAACATAACATCAAAGTATGTAAAAATAGAGCTTATTTCCCAAAAAGGCAATAATATATTAAATAAGTATATTAAGATTGACGAATTAAAAGCTGGAGAAACAAAGAATTTTACAATCAATTTTGAAGCTGAAAATATAAAAACATTTAATATAAGCATTTCAGATGAGTATGTGGATGAAGAATCAAATCTACATATAATTAACTTAGAAGATGCGGAAAATGAAGAAATAAAAAATATATCAATATTCTTAGCAGTAGTAATATTATTAAAATATGTAATTTTATAAAGAATTAATTGTAGTAAAAAATGTAGTAGAAAACAAAAAGTTTTAACTTTTTGTTTTTTATTGTATAATAAAGAGAGAATCACTTGAAAATTAAAAGTATTATTTTTAGAAAATCAATAAAAAAGTTTGAAATTTACTCTAAGGTGTAATATAATTGTAACAGTTTCGCAATAATCTTAGATTGAAAGGGAGAGGCAAATGCTAGAATTTGGACAAGATATAGGGATTGATTTAGGTACAGCTACTGTTATCGCATATGTAAAAGGAAAAGGAATTGTTTTGAGAGAACCATCTGTAGTTGCTGTTGATAAAGATACTGGTAGTGTATTAGCCGTTGGAAAAGAAGCAAGAAGAATGCTAGGAAGAACTCCTGGAAATATAATCGCTACAAGACCATTAAGAGATGGAGTTATATCTGATTATACTGTAACTGAGAAAATGTTGAAATATTTTATAAATAAAATATGTGGAAAATATATATTTGCACCAAGAATAATGATATGTGTTCCATCTAGAGTAACAGAAGTTGAAAAAAGAGCTGTTATAGATGCTGCAACACAAGCTGGAGCAAGAAAGGTGTATCTAATCGAAGAACCTTTAGCTGCAGCTATAGGAGCAGGATTAGACATATCTAAACCATGTGGAAACATGGTTGTAGATATTGGAGGAGGAACAACAGATATAGCAATAATATCATTAGGAGGAACTGTAATTAGTACATCAATAAAAGTCGCAGGAGACGAATTTGATGAAGCGATTGTTAAGTATGTGAAAAAGAAACACAATATAATAATTGGAGAAAGAACAGCAGAAGATCTAAAAATTAATATTGGATGTGTTTATCCAAAGATTCAAGACGTAGAAATGGAAATAAGGGGCAGGGACTTAATAACCGGACTTCCAAAAACAATTACAGTATACTCAAGTGAAATGTTAGAAGCGCTTACAGAATGCGCTGAACAGATAATTGAAGCTGTTCATTCAATACTAGAAAAAACACCACCAGAATTATCTGCAGATATAGGAGACAGGGGAATATATATGACTGGTGGAGGCTGCTTAATTGATGGACTTGATAAACTATTGCAGGAAAGAACAGGAATTCATGTAATGGTCGCACAAGATTCTGTATCATGTGTAGCGCTTGGAACAGGAAAAGCCTTAGAAAATATGGATATATTAGCTGGAAAAAACAAGAGTGTAAAATAAACTGACTATATGTTCGAATAATGTTGCATTAAATAACAAAAATATAGTATAATTCCATGTAGATTATGTTGAATAAAGGTGAAATAAATGAATAAGACAAAAAGAAAAATATTTGAAACATCTATGAAATTATTTGCAGAAAAAGGATATGATGCGACGAGTATTGAAGACATAACTGCTGAAGTAGGTGTAGCAAAGGGAACATTATACTATCATTTTTCAAGCAAAGAGGAGATATTTGAATTTTTAATTGAAGAAGGAGTTAAACTTCTAAAAAATAGTATAGAAATTAAGACAGAAAAACTTGAAAATTCTATAGATAAAATAAAAGCAATTGTATTGATAGAAATTAAAGTTCTTGTTAAATATGAGGATTTTATGACAATTGTTTTAAGTGAGATATGGAGGAGCGGAGCTAGAAGTTCATTGTGTAAAAAACATGTGTTTGAATATATCAAAATGATAGAGCAGATTGTAGAAGAGGGCATTAAGAATAATGAAATAATTAATGGGGACAAAAATGTTATTGCATCTGGAATATTTGGGTTTACATGTTCAAGCTTAATATACAAAATGAGGACAGAAAAAGAAATAAATGTACTGGACCTGTATTCTGAAATAGAGAAAACATTTATAAGAAAATTAAAGAAAAACAATTAGATATTTATATTTATATTGTGGGAAAGGAGCAAGTTAGAAAACTAACTTCAGAGCTAATAAGATGAGAATAATAAGAGATTTTAAAATACCAAACTTTAAATTTAATAAAATAGAAATGAATGATATTCCAAATGTTGAGGATGTAAAAGTAGATTATACAAAAGTGAAAGAGGCTGAAGAAAAAAAGAACAAAAAGCATCAACCATACCCTGCAACCGAATATAAAACAGTAAAGGAAATATTTATTCATTCTATGCAAAATTATGCTGATGAAACTTTGGTCCTTCAAAAGCCAAACCACAAAGAGCCATATAAGGAAATAACTTATAAAAAATTTGGAGAGGATGTAGTAGCGTTAGGTTCAAAACTAATAAAGATGCTTCCAAAAAATGCAAGAGTTGTTGTTGTAAGTGAGACGACATACGATTGGTACGTCTCTTATATGACAATGCTTTGTGGAGCTGGAATTTTAGTACCAGTCGATAAAGAACTTCCAGAAAATGAATTGGAAAATGTAATAAATAGATCAAAAGCTACAGCTGTTATTTATTCTGCAAAGAAAAAAGATGCAATAAAGAAGATAGAAAATTTAATACCAACAGTAAAATATTTCATAGAGATGGACTCTGATGATCATATTGTTGATAAGCATATGGGATTCAATTATTTGATAAATGAAGGAAAAGAAATAATTGAAAACGGTGATAATTCATATATGGATATAGAAATAGATCCTGAGGAATTCAAAATGTTAATATTTACATCAGGCACCACTTCTAAATCAAAAGGAGTTATGATTTGCAATAGAAACCTTGCTGCAAATATAAATGCAGTTTCTGCATTTGTAAAACTATCTCCATCAGATAGATTATTCTCAGTATTACCATTGCACCATACATATGAATCAACAATAGGCTTTTTGTTGCCATTTGCCTGTGGATGTTCGGTAGCAATATGCGAAGGATTAAGATATATTGTTCCAAATTTACAAGAATCAAAACCTACGGCCTTATTGGCAGTTCCACTACTAATAGAAAGCTTGTATAAGAAAATAAATGAAACAATTCATAAGAGCAAAAAAGATGGAATTGTCAACTCAATGATTCACGTTACAAATCTATTGAAGAATGTAAATATCGATATAAAAAGAAAAGTATTCAAAGAAATATTAGATAATCTTGGCGGAAATATTAGAATTATAGTTTCTGCTGCAGCTCCAATTGATGCAAAAGTTGCAAAATGGGTAGAAGATATTGGAATTAAATTTTTACAAGGATATGGACTTACAGAAACTGCTCCAATAGCAGCTTTAACGCCAGAATATGAAGCTTCTAGATATGCTTCTACTGGTATTGCAGTTAAAGATACAGATATAAAGCTTAGAAATGTTAATGATGCTGGTGAAGGTGAAATCTTGATAAAAGGACCCACTGTAATGTTAGGGTATTATGAAGATGAAGAAGCAACAGCAGAAGTTATGGAAGATGGATATTTCTGCTCTGGAGATATTGGAAAAATTGATTCAGATGGCTACATTTATATTACAGGAAGAAGCAAAAATGTAATTGTAACTCAAAATGGTAAGAATATATATCCAGAAGAAATAGAATTGATGTTAGGGGAAATACCAGAAATTTCAGAATGTATGGTATATGGAAAGAAAGAGTCTGAAACGGATGCTCATGATAAAGAATTAATAATAACAGCAAAAATAATACCAAATTATCAAAAAATTGAAGAACTATATGGCAAAGATTTATCAGATGATGAAATATACAAAATAATATGGAATAAGGTAAAAGAAAATAATAAAAAACTTACATCATATAAAGCCGTAAGAAAAATTGAAATAAAGAAAGATGAATTTGAAAAAACTACGACTATGAAGATAAAAAGGTTTGCAGAAATAAACAAGGATAATGCAAAGAAATAGTATAATACATGTACATAATATAAAAAAATATAAGCAGAAAATATTACAGTAATTGGTTATAAAACTACTGTAATATTTTTGTAACAAAAGTGTTAGCAAAGTGTAATAAAAAAACGGGCTATTTCTATTGTTTTTTTTTGTTGAATAATATATAATTATTGTAAATTATAGCGATACATATGAAGAGGAGGAATTTTACAATGTCTAGATCTGGCATAGTAAATGTAAGAATGGTAATAACAGAGGAAAAGATACTATCAAACATATCAAAAGTGCAAAGAATGATAGACCCTAATAGTAAAAAACAAATCATACAATTAGAAGATGATGCGTTTTTTAAAGACTTGGTAGAATCTATAAAAACATATTTAATTGAATATCCAAAAAAGAAAAATTTTCCTAAGAGTGTGTATGATGCAGCTTATGGATTGGTTGAATTTGCAACTAATGAATTTGAAGAAAATACTAAGCAAATTGAAGAACTAATTAGGCAGAGAGAGAAGAATATTGCACTTTCTGGTGAACTTAAAGACATTCTATCTGTTGTAGTTAATAAAGAAGAAGGCTGGAAGGAAGCGGTAAAAGAATTATCTTCAGATTTTTCAGAAGATATTTTAGATACTTTAGGAGTAATAGGAAGAGCAAAATCAGATAAATCGCAAAATTATCAAGATGCATTAAAGCTAATAAATGCAAGAATTGCAAATCTTGAATCAAATTTACATATAGAGATTGATATGGAGAGAATTGAAGATAGATCAAAAGCTTTAAGTTACATTGGAATAGAAGTTGCAGATGCATTAAAATTAATACCTGCTCCACAAGTAAATGCAAAAGAAGCTGTTAAGGAAAAAACAGAACAAGTTGAAAATGTTGAACAAATTGTTAATGAACAACCTGTACAACAAGAACAAGATACACAATACTATGAAACAACAAGGGTTGAAGTAAAACCATCATTATGGCAAAGATTTAAACAAAGCAAATTTGTTAGAACTATTAAATACATTATGAAGATAAGAATTGTTCTTGACGTACCAGCATTACCAAGTGCTGATGAAGAAAGAAAATAATAAAAAACACACTCAAAATGATTGAATAAAATTCTACATTTTGGGTGCTTTTTTATTTGTTAAGTTGTGTTGGAAAAATCGTCCAGTCAACGTATTTATTATCATCCTTTTCGAATTTGATCAAAAAGCAAATAAAAAACAGTATCTATATTTCAAGATACTGTTTTTTTGGTGGGCAGAGATGGATTCGAACCATCGTACCCTTACGAGAACAGATTTACAGTCTGCCGCCTTTAGCCACTCGGCCATCTGCCCATTTAGCCATTTAAATATAATAAATGGTGCACCCTCAAGGATTCGAACCTTGGACCGACCGGTTATGAGCCGGTTGCTCTGACCAACTGAGCTAAGGGTGCATTTCTTAACGCAGTTAAAAGTATACAATATTTTTAGAAATATGTCAATACATTTTTAAAAAAATCTAAAAAAACTCAAAAATAATAGCGTAGTCTGCATGATAAAGGAAAAAACTATTTACTTTTCGACAAAAAAGTGGTAAAATTAATAATACGAGAGATGGAACGACCATCTCGATAAACATTATAAGGGAGGCTGCATGATATGCGACCGTATATTGTTGAAATCTTGGGCACCCCCGAAGCGGGGAAAAGCACCAGCGTAAAAAACGTCAGACGAACGCTCTATGAGAAGGGCTACAAAGTCGGCTGGGTTCGTGAAGCTGGCGAAATCGTGCCTGATGCACTGAAAACGGGCAATGCATCAGGAAACGTCTGGATGACCATGAATGCACTTCAGGGCATCTGGGAAGAAGCCCATAGTGACCGAGACATTGTCTTGGTCGAGCGTGGGACGGTGGATGCTTCTTTCTGGAATCACTTGTACTCCAGTATGGGTGAGTTTTCGGAGGAAGAATGTTCAGCTTTTGAACACCTCTTCAAGGTACTCAAAGCTGAACCAGATTGCATTCTCTTTCTGACAGTTTCCGCAGAGGAAAGTATCAGACGGAGAGGTGGCGAGGGTCATCTTGTGACTAAAGCGTTCATTGAACGTTTTAACAACGAGATCAACAAATTCTTGCCTACGGTTCCCATAAAGCAGGAAATGCTTAATACTTGCGGTATGAGCACGTCGCAGGTACACGATTGGATGCTCGAGACGATTGAAAGTGGTTATTCTGCTTTCAAGACCCAGATGAAGGGTTAAATTCAACAACGGGTGGCGGGGGATATGTTACGTATCCCCCGTTACCTGTATAAATTTAAAATTTGGAGGAAAATATGAAGATTTCAACCAAGGGAAGATATGCATTAGCAATAATGCTTGATTTAGCTATGTATAATTCAGATGAATATATATCATTGAAAGACATCGCAACAAGACAAGAGGTTTCAATAAAATATTTAGAGAGGATAATAGCAATATTAAATAAAGCTGGATATGTTAAAAGCTCTAGGGGAAATGCTGGAGGCTATAGACTCACAAGAAAGCCGGAAGAATATAAGGTGGGAGATATTTTAAGAACGGCTGAAGGTGATTTGGCACCAACAACATGTGTTCAAGAAGGATGCCATAAGCAAGATATCTGCTTAACATATTCTTTCTGGCAGGGGTTAGATAATGCGATTGAAAACTATGTTGATAGTAAAACTTTAGCGGATTTGATAAAAAAATAGATAAAAGACGAACTCTTATTTTTTAATTAAGAATTCGTCTTTTATCTTGGAAAAATGTACATTTTTTTCTCCGACCCCAGTTTGTATCTTTTATCTTGGAAAAATGTACATTTTTTTCTCCGTCCCCGAAATGTACCAAAATGTACAAGTGTGCTACCATTTGGCGTTTGTTATTTCTTCGTTTAGTACATCTGACTGTTCTTGAGTTATGTACTTGTATTCTAACATTGATGAAACGACTTTACGTTGTCTGCTCTGGGTCAAATTGAAATTTACTGTAGGAGCATATACGCTTGGTGCATTTGGAATTCCGGCAAGCATTGTGGCATCGTAAAGAGTCATGTCTTTTGTTTCTTTTTTTAGATAGCCTTCGCAGGCTTCTTTTATTCCATAATAGCCGTTTCCAAAGTATATTGTGTTTACATATAATTCTAAAATGTCGTCTTTCGAGTAATCTTTTTCGAGTTTGAAACTTAGAATTACTTCTGCTACTTTACGACTTACAACATCATCTTCAGATATGAAGTATAAGTTTTTTGCTGTTTGCTGAGTAATTGTGCTACCACCTTCTTTAAATTCTTTCTGCTTTATGTTACTGACTATTGCACGAGCTAGAGCAATTGGATCGAGTGCTCCATGATTGTAATATCTGTGGTCTTCAACTGCAATTACTGCATTTTTGTAATAGTCTGGTAAATCTTTTAAAGATACGAAGCTTTCATCTGATTTTATAGATGAAATTTTATCTTCAAGACTTATTGATGATAGTCTTGAGTCATACAACTTTTTTCCATTCATATAGAATACACTGCACACAATGATAATGATGATTAATAAAAATAATAAAAGTCTTCTTATAAATTTCATATAAAATTCATTCCTTTCAAAAAATGTTAAAGGTTTTACTAGTTAAAAAAACAAGCGTTTTTAACTAAATACTTTAAGCAAAGAGTTCTTTAATGTTAATTTTTACTAACAATATTATAACATATAGAAGATGAATTTAAAGTGACTTTATAAAAAATAAAAATTTTGTCAAAAAGGTTTGACAAATTTGGTTTGTTAATACATAATATAGAATGATGATATTAAACGATGAGATGAATTTGATAAGTTACGAAGGAGGAATTTTAATGTACGTATTTAATAAAATAACAGTAACTCCACAACTGCCAGAAAGAATTAATAAGTTGTCTGAAATTGCAGGAAACCTATGGTGGGCTTGGAATACAGATTTCTTAAAATTATTTAAGATAATTGATGGTGATTTATGGGAGACTGTTGGAAAGAATCCTGTTAAGTTTTTAAAACTTGTTTCACAGGAGAGATTGGAAAATGTAGCCGAAAATCCAGAATTTTTGAAAGAATATGATAAAATTGCAAATGATTTTTATGACTACATGAACAGCAAGACAACATGGTTTAAGAAAAATTATCCAGATAATAAGAATGATTTGATTGCATATTTTTCAGCAGAATATGGATTAGACCAAATTTTATCAATATATTCTGGTGGACTTGGAATTTTATCAGGAGACCACTTGAAGTCAGCAAGTGATTTAGGTATATCACTTGTGGCTGTTGGATTATTATATAAAAAAGGATTCTTCCATCAAATTATAAATGGTTATGGACAACAATATGAAGAAGATAGAGAAAATGATATAGATACTCTACCAATATATCCTGTAAAAGATGTAGAAGGTAAAGATTTATTAGTGTATGTAAATATGCCTAAAAAAAGAGTTTATCTAAAGGTTTGGCAAGTTAATGTTGGAAGAGTTAAACTATATTTAATGGATTCCGATATAGATGCAAACATTCCTGAATACAGAGGTATAACAGCTCATTTATATGGTGGAAACCAAGAAATGAGAATCCAACAAGAAATTGTTCTTGGAATGGCTGGAACAAGTCTTCTAAAAACTTTGGGATTAAATCCTACTGTATACCATATGAATGAAGGACATTCTGCGTTCTTAATATTAGAATTAATGAAGAATATTATTAAAGAGAAACAAGTAAGTTTCGATATGGCAGAGGAGATTGTTGCTGCAAAAACAGTATTTACAACGCATACTCCGGTTCCAGCAGGAAATGATATATTCCCATTATCTTTAGTTGAAACATATTTTAAAGATTATTGGAATAGATTTTCTATTACCAAAGAAGAATTTTTCAGATTAGGAATGAAGCCAAATGCAGATTTATCTAATACTGGATTTAACATGGGAATTCTTGCACTAAAATTCTCTGGAAAGAAGAATGGAGTAAGTAAATTACATGGTGCAGTTTCTAGAGAATTATTTGGAGAGGTATGGCCAAACATAGCTCCAAATGAGGCTCCAATAGATTATGTAACAAATGGAATTCACACTTGTACATGGCTTGCACCAAATTTAAAGAGATTATTTAATGAATATTTAAAACCATATTGGCAAGATGATATTAAGAATGACACAACCTGGCAGAAGATTGCAGACATTCCAGACCAAGAATTATGGAATGCTCATATGGAAAGAAAAGTTAAGCTTTTAAAATTAGTAAAGGAAAATATAACAAATAGATTAAAAAGAGAAGGATATCGTTATAGTGATATAAATGATATTACATCAAAATTAGATCCAAATGCTTTAACAATAGGATTTTCTAGAAGATTTGCTACATATAAGAGAGCTACTTTAATATTTAAAGATTTAGAGAGAATAACACAAATACTAAATGAGGCTGGAAAACCAGTTCAAATAATATTTGCAGGAAAGGCGCATCCATCAGATAACGGAGGAAAAGATTTAATAAGATATATTCACGAATTATCTATGAAGCCTCAATTTAAAGGTAAGATTTTCTTACTAGAAAACTACAACATAGGTATATCTAAATATTTAGTAAGTGGTGTTGATGTATGGCTAAATAATCCAAGAAGACCAATGGAAGCATCTGGTACATCAGGACAAAAGGCAGCTGTAAATGGCGTTATAAACTTTAGCGTGCTTGATGGCTGGTGGGCAGAAGGATACAACCAGAAAAATGGTTGGACAATAGGAACCAATGCCGAATATTCTTCTTATGAAGAACAAGATAATGCTGATAGCGAGAGTATTTATCAAACATTAGAAAATAAAATAATTCCAACATTCTTCGATAAAGATGAAAACGGAATATCTAAGAGATGGATGGAAATAATGAAGCAATCTATAATGTCTAATGCCGGAAGATACAGCACTGCTAGAATGCTTATAGATTATACAAATAAATTCTATATGCCACTTTGCAATTTGTACAACAAATACTACACAGATTTATCATCAGTTGCAGAATTTAATAGTTGGAAAAACAATTTATATTCGAACTGGAATGATATAACGATAAAACAAGAAAAGGGTAACTTAGATAATATCACAGTAGATGCTGGAAACAATATTACAGTTAGATGTAAAGTATATCTACCAAACATTGATAAAAACTCTATAGAAGCACAAGTTTACTACGGGCAAATAATGGAAAATGGTATAGTAGATAAAATTCAAATAATACCAATGAATTTAATAGGCAGTGACGATGAAAAGAGAGAATATGAGTATGAAGCAACAGTTGAACTTACAACTGGCGGAAACTATGGTTATACATTTAGAGTAATGCCTAAAAATGAAATGTTATTAGACCCAGCAAACTTGGATTTAGTAAAATGGATAACAAAATAATTAGACCAAAAGAAAAGCCTTGACGCACAAGGCTTTTTGTAATATAATGGTTACATAATTTTAAAGAGAAAATGCAAAGTTTTGGAAAAGCTTTGTTTTTTAGAAAGGGTTGTTAAATATGGCAGACATAAAAGAATTAATGCAAGTACGTAGAGACAAAATGCAAAAGTTAATAGATAATGGTGTAAATGTACACCCAGAGAGATATGAGAGAACACATCAAATTAAAGAAGCAAGAGAATTACCAGATGGAACAAAAGATGTTTCGATTGCTGGAAGAGTAATGTCTAAGAGAAAATTAGGAAAAATAAGCTTCTTAGATTTAAGAGATTTAGAAGGACATCTTCAATTAGTTATTAAAAAAGAAGATTTGGGAGAAGATGTATATAAATTCTTACAC
Source organism: uncultured Clostridia bacterium (assembly GCA_934119935.1). GTDB lineage: Bacteria > Bacillota > Clostridia > TANB77 > CAG-508 > CAG-245. The sequence continues at coordinate 63,702 of CAKOSX010000002.1, forward strand.
GAAACAGTTGATATTGGTGATTTCATTGGAGTAAAAGGAGAAATATTTACAACTCAAGCGGGAGAAAAATCACTTCAAGTTTATGAATATACATTCTTAGGAAAGGCAATTCGTCCACTTCCAGAAAAATTCCATGGTTTAACAGACCAAGATGCAGTATACAGAGAGAGACATCTTGATTTAATAATGAACGATGATGCTAAAAAGAGATTTGTATTAAGAACAAAGTTTATCAGATTAATGAGAGAATTCTTAGATACACATGAATTTTTAGAGGTAGACACACCAGTTCTTCAAAATACAGCTTCTGGAGCAACAGCAAAACCATTCATAACACACCACAATGCATTAGACATGGACGTATATTTAAGAATATCTCCAGAATTAACATTGAAAAAGCTTATAATTGGTGGATTTTCAAATGTATATGAAATTGCAAGAGACTTCAGAAATGAGGGAATGGATGCAAACCATTTACAAGACTTCACAATGGTTGAAGGATACAGTGCTTATTGGTGCTATAGAGATAATATGAAATTTTTAAGAGAAATGGTTATATATATATTATCAAAATTATTCGATGGAAACTTGAATATCAAAATTGGAGAGCAAGAAATTGACTTCGGAGGAGAATGGCAAGTAGTATCATTCAGAGATTTAATACTTAAAGACTGTGGAATAGATATTGACAAATTCGAAACAGCAGAAAGCTTACTTGCAGAGATAAAAGCAAAAGGAATAAAATTAGAGGCAGACAACTTAGAACAATTAGGAAGAGGAAATTTAATAGATACATTATACAAAAAGGTAAGCAGACCAAACATAATAAATCCAACATATCTAATTGAACACCCAATAGATTTATCTCCACTTGCTAGAAGCAATGATGAAAATCCAAAATTGACAGATAGATTCCAATTAGTAGTAAATGGACAAGAAATAATAAATGGATATTCAGAGCTTGTAGACTGTGACGAACAAGAAAGAAGATTTATAGAGCAAGCTGAATTAAAGGCAAATGGTGATGAAGAAGCAATGAGCATAGACACAGAATATATAAGAGCTATGCAATATGGTATGCCACCAATTTCTGGTTGGGGACTTGGAATAGATAGATTCTTACAATTCTTAACAAACAGTGATAACATAAGAGATGTAGTTCTATACCCATTAATGAAACCAAGAGCAGCAGAAGAAAGCGAAGAATAATAGATTGAAAGAGTGACTTAATTTTAAGTTGCTCTTTTTGTGTGGTATAATTGTTAAATAAATATCATAAAAATATTGTTGAAAAAAGAAAGTATCGGTTTGGAATTATTGACTATGGCAACATAATGTTGTAAAATAAAAACATGAAATGTTTGCATAAAACATTTTAAAGCTAATTAACTTTATTATTTTTTGATTGGAGGATTATTATGGGTTCAAAAGACCGGCTCTACGCAGACATCATGGCTGTGCATCCAGAGGTAACTGGCTCATGCAATCTGGTTATTGTAAAACAGCCAGATAATAGCACGGTCAAATTTGTTGTTGATTGTGGCCTCTTTCAAGAGAGGCAGTACAGCAAGAACAATGAGAGTTTGCCTTTCATCCCGGCTAACATCGATTTTTGTTTGGTTACGCATAATCATGTGGATCATGTTGGTCGCTTGCCTTTTATGGTGAGTAAGGGTTACAACCAAGAGATCTATATGACTGAGACAACTGCAAAGCTCTTGCCTTTGGCTTTGGAAGATAGCTATAAGGTGCTAAGAGATGTTGCAAAACGGCAGAACCATTCGCCGTTGTACAGCGAGAGTGATGTGTCCCAAACCATGAGACTGATTCATCCTTGCAAGTATAATGAGACTATCCAGATTCGCCCGAATATTAAGGCAACATTCTTTATGAATGGCCACTTGATGGGAGCTTCTAGCATTCTCGTTCAAATCAGTTGGGAGGGATACGAAACAATTAATTTGTTCTTTAGCGGAGACTACAACAACAAGAACATGTTCTTTGATGTACCAGACCTTCCGGATTGGGTACTTGACCTTCCACTTACGTTGGTTCAGGAATCCACTTATGGAAACATGGACTCCTATGAGGTTACGAGCTGCTTTAAGCAGAATGTACTGAGGTGCCTCGAACATGGTGGTACGATTGTTGCACCAGTCTTTTCGCTGGGACGTTCGCAGGAAATTCTGTATGAGGTTAAATGCATGCAGGACGATGGCTCTTTGGATGTAAATGTGCCGATTTATTTCGATGGAAAGCTTGGCATCAGATATACCACGCTTTACTTGAAAGATGGACTGGACATCAAGGAAGATATGAAAAACTTCCTTCCGAAGAACCTTACCTTTGTGGACAAGGTTAATCGTGGCGAAGTCTTGACGAGTACTATGCCTAAGATTATCCTTACCACTTCTGGCATGGGATCGTATGGTCCTGCACAGGTGTATATTCCAGAGTATTTGACCAGAAGAAATTCGCTTATCCACTTCACGGGCTATACCACAGAAGGTACGCTCGGTGCAAGACTTAAAGAGGCTGAAGTCGGCACGGCAGTTCAGATTGGTGGTACGCTTGTTAAAAAGTATGCACAGGTCGAATACACCACCGAATATTCTGCTCACGCAAAGGCAGATGAGATGATTGACTTCCTCAAGAAGTTCAAACACCTTAAGTTGGTCCTTGTGAATCACGGAGAGGCTGATACAAAGCAAATATTTGCAGAAAGGATTATCAACGAAGTTGACACTGAAAGGGTCGGAATTCTGGGAAGTGGTTACTTCTTCCGTGTGAATCACGAAGGCCTTATCAAGAGCCTGTCGACAAAATTCGAATAAAATAATTCATACAACGTGCTGGGGCTCCCTTTTTGGGAGCCTCAGTTTGTGCTATATAAGGAAAAATATTATGTAAATATTTATTAAAATTTGAAAGGATTCATTGAAAATTGTAATTATAAATGATATAATATAAGAAGTTCGAATACACACACAGTTCTGAAACATACTATTTTCAGAACGCAATTTGCAAAGGAGTTATATACAAATGAAAAAAGTATTCGTTTTGAGGACGGAAGCTTTGTTGGCATCTAAGGATCCGACTTTGAGATTTGGCGACGACAATACTATTGTTGTGCCTATGGCAATTCTCCAGAACCTTTATCGGTACAAGGGTGTGCCGGAAAAGATGAGCATGGCAAGTAGGTTCGTAGAGTATATCGACAGCCTTCCCCAGAATGATTTGCTTTCCGAGGAAGGCTTCAAGCAGGAAAACGGTAGTTACCTGCGCATTGTGGATAATGGACCTATTGAGCAGGAAATTGCTAATTTGGCAGATTTTTCGCGGCTTGACCATAGAGTTTTCCAGGTTTGTAAGGATTTGAAGAAAAAGAGCAAAAAGGTTATCTTGATTTCTAGAAATCCGAATATCCGTCTGAAGGGCAATCAGCTTGGAATTGATACTGAGCTGTTTAAAGACGAGATTTTCCCTAAACCTTGTGATCAATATAAGGGGATAGTCGAAGTTTTCATGCCTGGGAGCTCACTGGAAAAAATGTTCACCGATGAAAGAGGAGTTCCTGTAGAGGAAGTGTACCAGTATGAAAATTTCGACTGGATTGAAAACGAGTTCGTCGAGATTGTCAGTGACACTTCTAAGGCCATAGGACGTTATACCAATGGACGAATTGTTCGCCTTAAGTATGACAAGAGCATCCCGGGAGGACATAAGGCTCTCAATGTAGAGCAGGTTGTATTCTGGGAATCCTTGCTTATGCCGCCTGATATAGCACCATTGGTTGTTACGAAAGGTGTTGCAGGTACCGGAAAAACCTATTGTTCTTTGGCAATGGCATTGAATGCGATTGAAAAGAAAGGGGACAAGAAAAAGCAGACATATAAGCAGATTATTGTTGCAACTCCCACTGTCACGGTGGCAAACGAAGAACTGGGCTTTTTGCCTGGTGAAATCGATGATAAGGTGGGCCCGTATCTCGGCGGTATTGTTGATAATTTGAAGGAGATTCTCAGACCGAAATTTCCGGATTTCACAAATGCTGAGCTGAAGAAGAAGGCAATGGAATTCTTCGAGAGAGGAGACATCGAAATTCAGCCGATTGGATTCCTGCGTGGTCGCACAATTCCGAACACGGTGTTTATCATCGATGAAACGCAGAATATAAAGCCGTGCGATATCAAGGACATTGTTACGCGTTCTGCCGAAGGTTCGAAGTTCATCTTCTTGGGAGACGCTGACCAGGTTAACAATCCCGCGCTTAATTCGCGCTACAACGGTTTGGTGTACCTGAGTGAAAAGATGAAAGGCAACCCGCATACCTTCCAGATTACGCTTAACAGCAAGAAGTCTGTTAGAAGCAAGTTGGCACAGGAGGCACTTGACATTCTCTAATAGACAGGAGAAGAGAAAAAATTAAAAAAGTAGAAAGTACAAGATTTTATTCTGGAAATCTGCTAAACTCCATAGCAAAGAAACAGGAGGCGAAATTTTCGCCTCCTGTTTTCCTATGATATTGAAAAATGTTTTAAACATAGAGAAGAAGCTCTTTTTAGAATAATTTTTTTGCCCTAAATGCTTGTATTTTTGGGCTGTTTGTTATAAAATATTGTCAATATTATGTTAAAAAGATAAGGAGAAAAATTTGAATAAAAAATGGGAATTAAACGAAGCAAATGATGCACTGATTAACAAGATATCAGAAGAATTTAACGTAAGTAAATTGGTTGCAAATATTATTGCAAATAAAGGATTAACAAACAGTGATGAAATAGAAGTTTTTTTGCACCCAAGGAGGACAGATTTTCATGATCCGTTCATGATGCCTGACATGGAGAAGGCGGTAGATAGAGTCGTTAAGGCAATTGAGACTCACGAGAAGGTTGCAATTTATGGAGATTATGATGTTGATGGAATTACGAGTAGCACTGTTTTGAAGAGATTTTTAGCTGAGAGAGGGCTTGAAACAGATGTGTATATTCCTAATAGATTGCATGAAGGGTATGGATTAAATGAGAATGCGATAAGAGAAATTGCAGATACTAAACATACATTGATTATAACGGTTGATTGTGGAATTACTGGAAACAAAGAGATTGAACTTGCAAAGTCACTCGGAATAGATACTGTTGTGACTGACCACCACGAACCAACCGAAACATTACCAGATGCGATTGCGGTGGTTGATTGTAAGAGAAAAGATAATGAGTATCCATTTAATGGACTAGCCGGTGTAGGAGTTGCATTTAAATTAACTCAGGCTATTTCGATGAGGCTGGGAGTAAGAGAAGAGGAATATCTAAAATACTTAGACTTAGTATGTGTTGGAACAATTTCTGATATTGTTCCACTTGTAGACGAAAATAGAACTATATCAAAATTAGGATTGAAACTAGTTAGACAGACACGAAATATTGGTTTAAAAGTATTATTAGATAGTATTGGTTATAAAAAAATAGATTCTACGGCAATATCTTTTGGAGTTGCTCCAAGAATAAATGCGTGTGGAAGAATGGGACATGAGAAAGAGGCTTTGGAGCTATTTTTAACAGATAGCAAAGAAGAAGCTGAGAAAATAACACAGAATTTAAATGCGTATAACTTAGAGCGCCAAGAGATTGAAAAGAGAATATTTAATGAAGCTCAAAAGATGATGGAAGACCCAGAACAGCAAAAACTTCCATGCATAGTATTAGGTGGAGAAAACTGGCACCATGGTGTTATTGGAATTGTTTCATCAAAGATTACAGACATGTATTTTAAGCCTAGCGTATTGCTTTGCTACGAGGACGATTTAGCTCGTGGTTCTGGAAGAAGTATTCCTGGGTTTGACTTGCATGAGGCATTAGAAAAATGTAGTACGTACATCAAGCAATTTGGTGGACACAGCATGGCAATTGGAATTACGATAGAAAAAGATAATTTTGAAAAATTTAAAAAAGAGTTTGAAGAATATGCTGAAAAATCTAATATTTCATCTATCGTTCCAGTAATTAAAATAGATGAAAAAGTACAATTACAAGATATCAGCATAAAAGATATAAAAGACTTAGAATTGCTAGAACCATTTGGAGAAGGAAATAAGATGCCATTGTTCCAGATTAGCAATTTAAAAATAACATCAATCAGAACACTTTCGGAAGGAAAGCACTTGAAAGCAATGCTTCAAGACGAAAACAAATACATAGACACAATAGGATTTAATCTGGGAAATATATCTTCTGAATATGCGATAGGTTCAAAAGTAGATGTTGTAGGAAACTTAGAGATAAATAGTTATAAGGGAATGGAAAATATACAAATTAATCTAAAAGATATGAGACATAGCATAAGCTAAAGTCTTTTAGATGTAAAGGGAGATGGTAGTATGTCGGAAAACGTAAATCACACCATAGAAGAAGTATTAGAAAATGCAAAAAAATCTAATAGAAGAGCAGATTTAAAATTAATAAGAAGAGCATATGATTTTGCAAAATCTAAGCATGGAGAACAGTTGAGAAGGTCTGGAGAACCATATATAATACATCCGGTTCAAGTTGCATATATATTGTCTACACTTGGACTCGATGAGAGCACTATTTGTGCTGCTCTTTTACATGATGTAATTGAAGATACAGATGTAACTTTGCAAGATTTGTCTAAGGAATTTTCACCAGAGATTGCAGAAATGGTTGATGGTGTTACAAAGCTTGGTAAATTAAATTATACGAGTGAACAAGAGCAACAAGTTGAAAACTACAGAAAAATGTTCTTGGCAATGGGAAAAGACATAAGGGTAATTCTTATTAAATTAGCCGATAGACTTCATAACATGAGAACATTAAAATATTTGGCTAGGGACCGTCAAATTGCAAATGCAAGGGAGACAATGGACTTGTATGCTCCACTTGCAAACAGACTTGGTATGTATTCTTTAAAATGGGAACTAGAGGATTTATCGTTTAAATATTTATATCCAGAGGAATATAGAGAGCTTGTTGAAGGAATAGACAAGAAGAGAGAAGAAAGATTGAAATTCATCGATCAGATTATGGACGAGATAAGAGTTCAATTAAAGAAGCAAAAAATAGAAGCGGAAATAACAGGTAGAGCAAAGCATTTATATAGTATTTTTAGAAAAATGCAGAGAGACAATAAGACTCTGGACCAGATTTATGATTTATTCGCATTAAGAATTATCGTAAATTCTGTAAAAGACTGTTATGCTGCATTAGGTGTCGTGCATGAGCTTTATAATCCAATGCCAGGAAGATTTAAGGATTATATCTCGGTTCCAAAACCTAACATGTATCAATCTTTACATACTACTTTGATAGGTCCAAAAGGAACTCCATTCGAGGTACAGATTCGTACATGGGATATGCATAGGATAGCCGAATATGGTATTGCTGCACACTGGGCCTACAAAGAGGCAAGCTTCATGGGAGGCAAGAAGGCAAATGTAGTAGTAAATCAAGATAAATTATCTTGGTTAAGGGAAACACTTGAATGGCAAAAAGACATGCAAGACCCACAAGAGTTCTTAAATACATTAAAAACTGAATTATTTGAAGATGAGGTTTATGTGTTTACTCCAAAGGGAAAAATTCAAGTATTACCAAGAGGAGCTACACCAATAGATTTTGCTTACAGTATTCACGAAGAAATAGGAAACCATATGACTGGCTGTAAGATAAACAGCAAGATGATGCCTATTGTAACAAAACTAAAAAATGGTGATATTGTAGAGATTATTACATCAGATAAATCTAAAGGACCAAGTAGAGATTGGCTTAAATTTATAAAAAGTAGTACAGCAAAGACTAGAATACAACAATGGTTCAAGAAGAATGAAAGAGTAGAAAACATTGCAAGAGGAAAAGACGCTTTAGAAAAAGAAGTAAAGAAAATTGGAATGAGCTACCCAGAATTATTCAGACCAGAGTTTGTCGAGGCTGCACTTGAAAGATACAAATATAATAGTGCAGATGATATGTTCGCAAGTGTTGGATTTGGAACAATTACAGCAAATAAAATAGTTTCAAGAGTACTTGAAGAATACAGAAAAGTTCATAAAGAAGAAAATCTAGAAGAAAAAATAGAAGAACTTACAAAGGAAAAGACAAACAGCAAGCCATCAACAAGTGGTGTAATTGTAAAAGGAATAGACAACTGTCTAGTAAAACTATCAAAATGTTGTAACCCAGTACCAGGAGACGAAATTGTTGGATATATTACAAAAGGAAGAGGCGTATCTGTACATAGAAAAGACTGCAAGAACGTAAAAGACTTGGTATCTGAAGAAAACAGAATGATAGATGTTTCATGGTACACAGACAAACCATCGAGCTATAATGTTGATGTTGTAGTATTTTCAAATGATAGAGATGGATTACTTGCAGACATAATTGCAACAATAACTGCAGAAAAAACACCTATAATGGCTGTATCATCAAAAGTATCTAAAGAAAGAATAGTATTAACAGAATTAACACTAGAAGTAAGCAATATAGCACAATTGAACAGTGTTTTAAAAGCAATAAGAAAAGTAGACAGCGTATATGAAGTAAGAAGAAATAAATAAAACATATATGAAAAATATGACTTGCGTATAAAACGAAGCCAAGGAATAAATAGGAGCAACACATGATTTTAAAAAGATTAAAAGTACAAACGACTTTAGGAGAAGCAACAAATTGTTACATAGTAGAAGACGAAGAAACAAAAGAAACGATGGTTATAGATCCAGGTGGAGAAGCAGATAAAATTGTAGAAATGATAGATATATTAGAGGCAAATGTAAAATACATTTATCTAACACATTGCCATGGAGACCACATTGGAGCCGTTTCGGAGGTAAAGAGCAAAAAAGGTGGAAAAATATTAATCCATAGAGACGATGCAGAAGGCTTAGATGACGAAAACATAAATTTAAGCGCATGCATTAACATGGGAGACATAGAGCTAGAACCAGATTCAAGAGTAGACGACGGAGATTTAATTCATGTTGGAAGTCTAGAATTTAGAGTAATACACACTCCAGGACACACAAAAGGTTCTACTTCGTTATATTGTGAAAAGGAAGGATTATTATTTTCGGGAGACACATTATTTAGAGGAACTTGGGGAAGAACAGATTTACCAACTAGTTCGTTCGTACAAATAATAGACTCGATTACAAAAAAATTACTTGTATTACCAGACGAAACAATAGTATATCCGGGGCATGGAAAATCTACATTAATAAAGGAAGAAAAGCCAATTTATCTAGAACTAAAACCTCGTCAAGAATGCTAAAAACTAATTACTGCATTACCAATTTTAATTTTTTTAAACTTCGGTACGGCGCTCTTGGTCGGAGCTCCTTCGGACTCCTCAAAGGGCGAGCTTGACCTTGTTTTGCAAAAATGAAAATTGGCATGCAATATAAAGGTATAAATAGCCAATTTAAATTTTTTTAAACTTTGGTACGGCGTTCTTGGTCGGAGCTCCTTCGGACTCCTCAAAGGGCGAGCTTGACCTTGTTTTGCAAAAATGAAAATTGGTAATGCAATAAATCTAAATTTTAATTTTGCCGTTTTGAGGCGAGAAAGGAGAAAATATGGGAAAGACAGAACCAAGAACTCTACCGGGTTTTATGGAACTTTTGCCAAGTGAGCAGATTTTATTTGATGATATGAAGCAGAAGATTGAAAAGTCGTATCAAAAGTTTGGATTTTTGCCAATAGATACGCCTATAATTGAGTATGCTGAAGTATTGCTTGCAAAGGCTGGTGGAGAAACAGAAAAGCAAATATACAGATTTGAAAAAGGTGATACGGATTTAGCTTTAAGGTTTGATTTAACTGTACCACTTGCAAAATATGTAGCAAAAAATTATGGAAATTTAAGTTTTCCGTTTAGAAGATATCAAATAGGAAAAGTATATAGAGGCGAAAAAGCGCAAAAAGGAAGATATAGAGAGTTTTATCAATGTGACATAGATATAATTGGAGATGAAACTCTAGACATTATAAATGATGCAGAGCTTCCGGCTGTAATTTACTCAACTTTTAGAACTTTAGGATTTGAGAATTTTACAATAAAAATAAATAACAGAAAAATTCTAAATGGCTTATTTGAAGGGATTGGCCAAAAAGATAAATCTGTAGAAATCTTAAGAATAATCGATAAAATAGATAAAATTGGAGAGCAAGCTGTAAGAAAAGAAATAGCTGAGCTTGGAGTAGACGAAAAAATAGTAAATACAATAATAGATTTTATAAGAATAGACGGAAGTGCAGACGAAAAGATAGAAAAACTTGAAAAAATGGACTTATATAGTGCAAATATTGTGGAAAACGATAATCAAAATGCAGAAAATATGACAAATGCAATATTTACAAAAGGCGTAAATGAGTTAAAAGAAGTAGTTGAAAATATTAGATTATTTGGAGTGCCAGATAAAAACTTTACAGTTGATCTTACGATAGCAAGAGGTTTAGATTATTATACAGGAACTGTATATGAAACATTCTTAAATGACTATAGAGAAATTGGAAGTGTTTGCTCTGGAGGAAGATATGAAAATTTAGCAGAAAATTACACAGATAGAAAACTTCCAGGAGTTGGTGTATCAATAGGTCTAACAAGATTATTCTACAAATTAAATGAATTAAATTTAATTAAAGCAGATAAAAAATCAATTTCTGATGTATTAATAATTCCAATGACAGAAAATAAAAAAATTCCATTAGAATTAGCAACAAATTTAAGAAATATAGGTATAAATACAGAAATATATTTGAATAATAAAAAAATAAAAGCAAAAATGAAATATGCAGACAAGCTTGAAATTCCATATGTAATAGTAATTGGCGATGATGAAATTGCAAACAATACAGTAAAAGTAAAAAATATGGAAACAGGAGAAGAAAAATCAACAGATTTTAATGCAGAAAGCGTTAAAAAAGTGATAAAAGGAGAATAAAAAGATGAAAAATAAAAAAGTTTTAATTGTAATAATAGTATTATTGATTATATTAACTGTTTGCGGAGGTGCTTTCGCCTATGTGTACTTTGCAACAGATTTATTAAAAAGTAATTCACAAATGTTTTCTAAATATGGAACCATGTTAAATATGGAATTATATAATTTCTTTTATGATGAAAACATAAAAACGTATTATACAAATAAGTCAGCCAATAATTATGAAAATACTGGAGCATTAAAAATAAAGTCGGATGGAAATACAGATGTTAATACAGATTTAAACCTTACTTTTAAAGGGGCAACAGACATAGATAATGATAATTTTGAACAAGAAATAACTATTAACTATTCGGATTCTGAAAAATTTGCATTTAAATTTGTAAAAAATAATCAGATGATTGCACTTGGCTCTGATGAAGTTGCTAATAAATATGTAGGAATAAAAAACGAAAATTTAAGTGATTTGTCTAACAAATTAGGACTAGGAGAAGGTATAGAAATTCCAGATAGTATAGAATTAAATAAATCTGAAATGACAATTCAAGATGTTAGAAGCTTGGTAATCAAATATATAGGAAAATTGGCAGGACAACTTTCAGAGTCAAATTTCTCAAAGAATAATAATACATCATACACATTAACAATTGAAAAAGATAATTTAAAAAATATTATAATATATTGCTTGAATGAGGCTAAGAATGATTCGGAAATTATTGAAATGTTGGGAATGAGTAACGATATATCTAAATACCAAGATAATATTGATCAAGCAATTAATAAATTAAATGAGCAAGATTTTTCGAATATATCTATCAAAATGACATTAACAAATACTGAAAATGGTGGAGAAGCTGATGTTGAGATAAACACAGATGGATATAGTTCAAAATCTTCTATAATATTAGAACAAGGAAATAACATAAAAATAAAACAAACAACTACTTCATATGCATCAAATGTAATTACAGAAGAAACAACTTCTACTTCAAAGGAAACAGTATATACAATATCTAAAGAAGAATCTGCAAGCAAGAGCAAATACACAATAACAAGTATACAAGACAATGATTCACTTGAAATTGGGTTCGAATTAGATAATATTTCTAATAATGGCGCAACTGAAAAAGTTTATGTAACATATGATGCTGATGATGCTAAATTTGATGCAGAATATAATAATGCAATAACATTTAAAGATGTAACGGTTACGGAATTAAATGGTAATAACAGTATTGCATTAAACGATTACAACCAAGAAGAATTAGGAATCCTGCTGCAGCAACTATTTATACAAACTATTACTGTAAATTCTCAGAAAATGCAAAATGCATATGGTGTTAGTTTGTTTTAATGAGTAAAAACTATAACAAATTAAAAAATTCATTACGAAGTTATATATCGTAATGAATTTTTTTTATAAGTATTAAGAAAAAATCTGTTGTACTAATTTTGAATCAAAGAAAGAACTTTTGCTAAATATTTCATACTAGCCATAGATTGTTCTAGGGTATTTCCTGTTGCACCAACTTCTATTATACAAGCGGCTTTTCCTAATTGTTGGTTGTATCTGCTGTTTCGTAATAGGATAGGCCTAAATAAACCAGGGTATAATTCATTTGCTTTCTGTTGTACTTTTATTGCAAATTGTAAATTCTTTTGCCAATCAGGATGCTCTAGTCCACCTCCATCGGTTCCAATTACAAACATCAATTGAGAAACGACTTCATCTCCAATTTTTACAGATGGAGCATATGAAGTATCGGCAATAGCGTCTCTATGTAAATCTATAATAATATCTGTATTTGAATGTGAAATAAGTAAATTTTCAATTGTTGCCATAGACCTACCATATGAACCAGAATATGATGGATAATCGTGGTAAGTATTGTCATGTGTAACGGTAAAACCATAGGAGGTGAGTTGGTCAGAAAGAGAGTTCCCAACACGAACTACAGAATAGTTTAGGTCTGTGGTTCTAAAAGTACCGCTCTCCTCATAAGAGAAATTTTCAGTAGGAGTATAACTTTCGCATGTATGGGTATGAAAAATAATAACATTGGATGTATTAATTTCTAAATTATCATAATTTAACATATCGTCAGTTAAAGTGTAATTTGTGCCATTTTTAATCTCTACGCCTCGATAATCATTTGTAAATTTGTTTGGAACATTTGATGCAATAACTTGAGTTTCAAGATTTGTGCCAACATGCTCAACATTTGTATTATTATCAGTGTTTTCTGACGCAATTACAGGAGTATCAGAAGAAGGTTCTTCATTTTCGTGTGTAGCAAGTTCAATAGAAGACATTATAGGAAGCTGTGAATTAAGTAAAAATTGTAATGGGCTTTTTGATTCAATATAGGAAGTCTCTATTGCTGGAAAATCTGAATTGTTTGCTATACCTATGCCTGGAATAGTTTTACTTAGAATAAAAGGAGAAAAGGCAAATTTACTTAAGTAAGATGGTAAGTTCTGCATAAAATAAATTGTACAGATTACAATAAATAAATAGAGTAGGCATTTTAGAATTTTTTTTATGTTTATAACGGCTACGTTTAGCATGTGAATCTCCTTAATTATATTTTTTAATAAGGCTTGTCGCCTATAATAAATGTATGCAAGTATTACAAAAATATTACTAAAACACTTGAAACAAATGAAAAATTAATATATTATAAGTACTGTAAATATAATAAACAAAGGAGTGAATGATATGGTAGGAATAAAATTGGATATTAAAAATTCAGGTGTGGCTGAAGAAGATATTTTTAAGTATGGAAAAGAAGTTGCTAAAATTCACGATAAACTACATGAGAAAAAAGACGATGAAAAAGAATTTTTAGGATGGCTAGAACTACCAACAAAATATAATAAAAAAGAATTTAAAAAAATAAAAGAATGTGCACAAAGAATACAAAAAAATTCAGATGTATTGCTTGTAATAGGAATTGGTGGATCATATTTAGGTGCTAGAGCAGTTACAGAGGCTTTAACAAACTCTTTTTATAATTTGCAGGATAAAAAGATTAGAAAATTACCACAAATAATATATGTTGGAAATAATTTAAGCTCAAATTATATAAACGATGTAATAGAATTAATCAGTGACAAAGATTTTTCTATAAATGTAATTTCAAAATCTGGAACCACGACCGAACCTGCTATTGCATTTAGAGTATTTAGAGAATTATTAGAAGCTAAGTATGATTTAGAGGAGGCTAGAAGCAGAATTTATGTCACAACTGACAAAGAAAAAGGAGCATTAAAGCAATTAGCAGACAAAGAAAAATATGAAACATTTGTTATACCAGATAATGTTGGTGGTAGATATTCCGTTTTAACTGCAGTCGGACTTTTGCCAATTGCTGTAGCTGGTATAGACATAGATAAACTTATGAAAGGTGCGAGATTTGCACAAGATAAGTATTGTGACTCTGATTTAAAATATAATGAGTGTTACAAATATGCTGTGGTCAGAAATATTTTGTACAAACAGGACAAAAATATTGAAATATTGGCTAATTATGAACCAAAGATGCATTATATGACAGAGTGGTGGAAACAACTATATGGAGAAAGTGAAGGAAAAAATGGCAAAGGAATATTCCCAACTGGGGTTGACTTCACAACAGATCTACACTCATTAGGACAATATATTCAAGAAGGAAGAAGAAATTTATTTGAAACAGTAATACGAATAGAAAGACCTGAGACTAACATCTCTATTAACATAGATGAAGATGATTTAGATGGGTTAAATTATTTGGCTGGTAAATCATTAGACTTTGTTAATAAAAAAGCCATGGAAGGCACAATAGAAGCACATGTGGATGGAGGAGTACCAAACATATTGATTACTATACAAGAGCTAAATGAAGAAATGGTTGGTCAATTAATATATTTCTTCGAACTTGCATGTGCAATGTCTGGTTCAATACTTGGAGTAAATCCATTCAATCAACCAGGAGTTGAAAAATACAAGAAAAACATGTTTAGATTACTAGGAAAACCAACTAAAAAATAGAAATTTGTATTGACATAACACAAAAAAAGTACTATTATAAGAATATGTAAATAGATAAGCAATGAGAAAAAGTAAAATAAAGGTTACTTTTAGAGAGGAATTGCCATAGGCTGAAAGCAATTCTAAGCAAACGTATTCGAAAAACTACCTCACAGAAAACTCTGGCGAAAGCTTGCTTAGTAAATTAAGTAAAAAATTAGGATGGAACCGTGCATATATGCACTCCTAAATGTTAAAAGCATTTGGGAGTGTTTTTGTTTTCCAGATGCAAAAGGAGGATTTTTTATGATAATTACATTAAAAGATGGAAGCAAAAGAGAAGTACAGGAAGGTATTTCTGTAATAGACCTTGCAAAAGAAATTAGCGAAGGTTTAGCAAGAGTTGCAACTGCAGGAAGAGTAGATGGAAAGGTTGTTGATTTAAGATACAACTTAAACAAAGACTGCAATGTAGAAATTTTAACATTTGATGATGAAGATGGAAAAAAAGCATACTGGCATACAACATCTCACATAATGGCACAAGCTATCAAGAGATTATATAAAGATGTTAAGCTTGCGATTGGACCAGCTATAGATGACGGATTTTACTATGATTTCGACACAGAATACAGATTTTCAGAGGCTGATTTCGAGAAGATAGAAGCTGAAATGAAAAAAATTATAAAAGAAGATTTACCAATAGAGAGATTTGAACTTCCAAGAAGCGAAGCTATCAAATTAATGAAAGATGCAGGAGAAGATTACAAGGTAGAATTAATAGAAGACTTACCAGAAGACGAAGTTTTATCATTCTACAAACAAGGTGAATTCACAGATTTATGTGCAGGACCTCATTTAATGAGTACTGGAAAAGTAAAATGTGTTAAGTTATTATCGACTTCAGGAGCTTACTGGAGAGGCGACGAAAAAAATAAGATGCTTCAAAGAATTTATGCTATATCATTCCCAAAGGCAAGCTTGCTTGAAGAACATTTAGCAAAATTAGAAGAAGCAAAACAAAGAGACCACAGAAAATTAGGAAAAGACCTAGAATTATTCATGACACATAAATTAGTAGGTTCAGGACTTCCAATGTATTTGCCAAATGGTGCAACAGTAAGAAGATTACTAGAAAGATACATTCAAGACAAAGAAATAAGAATGGGTTACAAACACGTATACACACCATCACTTGCAAACGTTGAACTATACAAAACATCAGGACACTGGGATCACTACAAAGAAGATATGTTCCCAGTAATGAAAATGGACAACGAAGAATTAGTATTAAGACCAATGAATTGCCCACATCACATGTTAATATTCAAGAGCAAAATGCGTTCATACAAAGATTTACCAATAAGAATTGGTGAATTAGCACATGACTTCAGATATGAAGATAGTGGTACAGTTTGTGGTATTGAAAGAGTACGTGAAATGTGCCAAAATGATGCTCACTTATTCGTAAGACCAGACCAAATAAAAGATGAAGTTGGAAAAGTTGTAAAATTAATACTAGACGTTTACAAAGATTTTGGATTTAAAGATTATAAATTCAGATTATCATTAAGAGATAAAAACGACAAGCACAAATATTTTGACGATGACGAAATGTGGGACAAGGCAGAAAGTCAACTTCGTGAAATATTAACAGAATTAGGATTAGACTTCTACGAGGCAGAAGGCGAAGCAGCATTTTATGGACCAAAGCTAGATGTACAATTAAAATCAGCAATAGGACATGATGTAACAGTTTCAACTTGCCAATTAGACTTCTTATTACCACAGAGATTCGAGCTAGAATACATTGGTGAAGATGGAAAAGCTCACAGACCAGTTGTAATACATAGAGCAATACTTGGAACACTAGACAGATTTATGGCATTCTTAATAGAAGAAACAAAAGGAGCATTCCCAACATGGCTTGCACCAGTACAAGTAAAAGTACTTCCAATATCAGACAAACACTTAGAATATGCAAACAAAGTTAAAGAAGCATTACAAGATAAAGAAATAAGAGTAGAAGTAGACGATAGAGCAGAAAAAATCGGATACAAAATACGTGAAGCACAACTTCAAAAAGTTCCATACATGCTAGTTGTTGGAGATAAAGAACAAGAGGCAGGAGAAGTCGGAGTTCGTAACAGAAAAGACGGAGACGTTGGAGCAATGAAGCTAGAAGACTTCGTTGAAAAAATAGATGAAGAAATAAAAACATTTGCAAAATAAAATATACAATGGAAAAGCAACAATATATCGAACAATATTGTTGCTTTTTTATAATAAAATTATGCATTTTCATCAATAATTTTTTGAACATCAGCCTCTGACATTTCAACTGCTTTAGCAATCTGCAAAACTGTAAGGTTCATAGAGTGCAAATTTTTTATTATTTGAATTTTCCCTTCTTTTTCACCACGAAGTCGACCAGCTTTGTAAATAGCTTTTTCATCCATTATAGCTTTTTCTTTTAATTCTGCGAGTCTTCTAAGTTGTTCATCTTTACTTCTTTCATGAACCTCTATAACAGCATCTTTAATATCATTATTCTTTTCCATAATCTCTTTAACCTCCCTAGAATTAGGGTCATCTAAAAATAACATCCACTGTGCCTTTTTATCAAGCTTATTCTTATAGTATGTATTTTTAACCTTATCTAGTTCTAGTATACAAATTTCAATTGCGTCTGTCAATACTAAATCTGGATGATTTTTTTCGCAAAGTTTCCATACAGTTTCCATTTCCGAAATTGTTTGAGTAAGTTCCAAAGGATAATCAATTATTGCTATTAATATTACTTTTTTAGCTTCAGTGTAGTTGTCACCACGTTTGATTTCAGAAGCATACAACCTTGAAAAATAAAAAAGTAATCGTTCAGCAAAGTTTGCTCTTTCGATGAGCTGAATTTCAACATCAACTTTTTCACTATTGTTGATGTCTAGTTCTAAATCTAAAATGCCAAGTTTGTCACCAGGAGCATCACGAACTAAAATTTGATCACTATTAATAATCATTTTTGTGATTTTCTCGTCGAGTAAGGCTTCAACAAAGGCTTTGGTAATTCTTTCGTTATTTTGATTGAATATGCTTTGAAAAACGACGTCATTCTTTGGTTTTAAGAGTTTCTTTTCTTCTGTTTGAACTGGTGAATTATTCTTCTTCAATAATTGTCCCACCTTTCAAATTGAATTTTATAGTGCAAAGAATAAAATATTAAATTATTAATTTGAAAATGTAAAAGAAAATAAGGGCTAAGAAATAAAATAATAGAAAAAATATTCATGACTATAATAAAAATATTATATGCTGAAAGTACTGCAAATGCAAGAAAAATCGTACGCCAAAAAACGACAAAATTGTGTTGGAAAATGTAACTAGACATTTGCTTTTTTTATTATACAATAAATTTTTATAGCATTATTAATAAAGTTGTGATATACTAATTCAGTAATTTAATTTGCAAAATTTGGAGGAGCAAATATGCCAAGGAAAGTAGTAAAAGGTACAACAGAAAACTTAAATATGTTAAGAGAAAAAGTAGACTATATTGGTTTTGAACTAGGAAAGGTCCCAGAATTTTTAAAGGATTTTGAGCCACTTGAATATAGAGTACCAAAGGTTTACGACGAAACTACATATAAAGTTTATAAGTACGTAAAAATAAAAGATATTGAAATATTAATCACACCAAAGGACAGACTAGATGATTTAGAGGAAAGGTATAAACTTGCCAGCCCATTATTTACATATATGAAGCCAGAGGCAAACGAAAATCTTGAGAAGTATGCCTATTTTTTAAAAATGATAAATCAGACTAGGGTGTCAGATATTCAAGAAATAGAAAAGGAACAAGAAGCTTTTCAGAAAGAGATTCCATTTGATGTGAAATTTGCTAATAATTTTAAGTGGCAAATATTTTATTCTGATTATGCAGATAAATATTTTATGCTTGCTTCTACAAACGAAACAGACAATTCACAGATGTTTTATTTATTGAAAAGGAAGATTGAAGAGAATAAAAGTAAAAAGGAAAGTACTATTTTTGTGCCTATCAGTAATGAGGAATATTCTGAAGTAATATTAAAAAAATCAGAGATAGAGGATTTAGAAAATTATTTGTGGTTTTTCACTAAAAATTGGCCTTCTATATATGAAATAGAGGATGAAGATGGAAATATTCAGTTACAAATAGTTGGAGAGACTGTTATATACGACAAAATGACAAGCCAATATAGAATTATTCTCAAAGATAAAAAGGAAGCTTCAAAATGCTATAAATTAATTAAAGCATTATTCATTTTAGCATATGATTTAAGAAAAGATTATCAATTTCAAATAAAGATTGGTGAAAATGGTGGTCTGGATTTCTATTATAATGATGAAAAAATTGAATATGATACTCTACCAGAGTTCTTGAAGAAAGAGTCAATTTCCAAGATAAAAGAAAACGAGAGAGTTAAAACTGAGACTAAGGAAGTAAAAGCAGATATCAAAGATTTACAAAAGCAAGAAGAACAGAAGAATCTTGAATATCTTAGAAAAGAGAAAGAGATTGTTACTTTCTTAGAGTGCAAGAAAACATTTATGGGAAGAATAAAATATTTCTTTAAGGGAAAGAAAGGTAAGAAAGACGAAGAAGTTTCGGAGCATTCTGCAAGTAAAGAAAGATTAAAGGATATTTTAAGTCAAGACAAAGAGAATATAGAACATTTTAAAGATGATGAATTAGAATCTAAGAGTTATACTGTTGAAGACATTATTAAAATTGGCAAAGAGCTTGATAATAATGTAAAAGACAACAAGAACGCAAAACTAGATCTAAAGGCTTTACAAAACAAGGTTGATAATATTGATAAAAAATTAAAGAATGCAACAGAGTTTTTAGAAGAGATAGATGAGCATAAGAAGAGTATATTCGAATTTTGGAAATATGCAAACAAAGATGAGTCAAAAATGCTTGCCGAAGGTGAAGTAGAAGAGGAAGAAACAACGAGCACAGGTCTTAGAAAAACCTTTGATTATGAAGAAGATATAGAAAATTTTGCAAGTAAGATAGATGGCCAACAAAGAGAAAAATTAACACATAAAGAACAAGACGCTCTGTTTGCATCAAATTTTGTACTAGATGGAATAAACATAGTATCAAAAGAAAAATTACTAAAAGATGATGAAAACAAGATAGCAAATTTATTACAACAATTAAAAGACGACTACAAGAAAGATATTGATAAAATTCAAGAAAAAGACTTTGATATTTTCGGAAATATCAGCCAAGACAAAACAAAGATAAAAACACTAAAAAATAATCAACATAGAGAAGCGGAAAAAGATAAGTACAAAGTTTTAAATGTAAATTTAAATACAGAAATGGATGTATTTATAGAAAAATTAAAAGAACTTAGACAAATTCTTATAGATGAATCTGAAAAGATAGAAGTTCCATATGATATATCTTTGTACAAGGCTAGCAACGAAAAGATTGATCCAGATGGATTTGATAAATTTAGCGTAAATCCATTCGAAACTCTGGATAATTTAGAAAAAACTTCTACATCTAAAGAAACATATTTATATAAAATCAATGTTCCAGAAAATACAAAATTAGTATTTTATTCGAATATAACATTCTTTGAAAATAACAACCAAACACTTCCTTTAGGAATGGACATATCTCAAGAAGGGCTTATAAACATGGATAAATACAAGCTTGAACTAAAAGGAAAAGACGAATTTAATATAAATATTTTCAAGAACGAATTCGATAATTTTGTAAAGAATGTTAAGGTTTATGAGTATGATTTAGTAAATAAAGATTAAATAGTTGAAGAATGATTACAATTTTGACGTAGCCGAAATTATGATTATTTGCCAACGGAAAGGAAAAGTATGATAGATAGAGTAATCATAATGGTACTTGACGGCTTCGGTGTAGGAGAAGCTCCAGATGCAAACAAGTATGGAGATGAAGGAAGTGACACACTTGCTGGGATATACAATAATACGACTTTAAATATTCCAAACATGGCTAAATTAGGACTATATAACATAGACGGAGTTAAGGTTGGAGAAAAACAAGAAAAGACAATCGGAGCATATGGAAAGGCACAAGAACAGGCTGATGGAAAAAATAGTCCAGTAGGGCATTGGGAGATGTCTGGTTATATTAAGCATCCAGCTTTTACAACATATCCAAATGCATTTCCTAAAAAGTTGATTGATGAATTTATAGAGAAAACTGGTGTAAAAGGAGTTTTATGCAATGAAGTTGGCTCTGGAACAGAAATTTTAAAACGCTTCGGAGAAGAACACATAAAAACAGGATATCCTATAATATACACATCAGCAGACAGTGTATTTCAAATAGCTGCTCATGAAGACGTAATTCCGGTTGAAAAATTATATGAGATTTGTAGAATTACAAGAAAAATTCTAGATAACCCAGAATACAATGTTGGAACTGTAATTGCAAGACCATTTGTTGGAGATAAGGCAGAAAACTTTACAAGAACGTACAATAGAAAAGATTTTGAATCTAATACTTTTGGCAAAACAATGTTAGATGTAATGCATGAGAATGGTACAAACGTTGTAGCAATAGGAAAAATAGAAGATTTATTTAGTGGCAGAGGAATAGACAGTGCAATACACACAAACGGAAATGCTGATGGAATAGAAAAGACGATTGAAGAAATAAAGAAAGACACTAAGGGATTGGTATTTACAAACCTTGTAGATACAGACATGTTATATGGACATAGAAATAATATTGAAGGATATGCAAGAGCACTAGAATATTTTGATTCAAAATTACTAGAGATAATGAGCAACATGAAAGAAAATGATATGCTTATTATAACAGGGGACCATGGAAATGACCCAAGCACTCCAAGCACAGACCATTCTAGAGAATATACTCCAATATTGGTATATGGAAAGAATATAAAAGAAAATGTGAATCTGGGAATAAGAAGCACATTTGCAGATATTTCCGCAACAATATTAGATATGTTAAGATTACCCAAGCTTGAAAATGGTATAAGCTTTAGAAAAGAAATAGAAAAATAATAAAAAGCTGATATATGTTACTAAAACAATATATCAGCTTTTTTATGAATTTATTTTATATCTTCTTTTACAACTCCTGGTTGTTCCAACAATTCTGGCTTCTTTAAATATTTAGACAATTGCTTAAAAGAAGTTGCATAATAATAGCCATCGCAAATTCTTTCATCACCAACAAAGGCTATGGTAATACATTTTTCTTCGTGCATTTCATCATCATCATAAATATAACTTTTCTTCTTTTTACCCATAGCAAAAAATAAGCTGGTAGTACCAAAATTGTATAAATGATGATAAATGCTATCAATTCCCAAAGAGCCAACATTAGTTAAAAATACGCTAGTATGAAATGGACTCGCTGAAAGGATTGCCTTTGGCACTGCACCATGCTTGTCTAAAAATTTGATAAATTTAAAAGCAGCTCTAATAAATCCATTTGGAACAATACTAAAGGTTTTTGCTAATGCATCTGTATTATTAGATGTACTGTAATCTTTGTTTTGTTCTATTGCTTTGTCTAATTTTTCTTTTATTTCGAAAATGTTTTCAGTTCCTGTAAAAGGCAATTTTATTGTTGTTTCTTGTCCTTCATCAGCAAAGCTTTTCTTTATTGCTAAAGAAACAAATATTTGATTTCTAGCATATAGGCTACCATTCATTGCAAACCTATTTAAATAAGGCCTTTCGGCAATTATTCTTACTATAGCTGCATAAATTATATTCATGTAAGAAAGCTTAATTCCTTCTTTAGCCTTTCTATCAATATATTCGTCTAATTCCTTTAATTTAATATCTTGCTTAAAATAAACTTGTGCATCGTCTCTTTCCAACATTACACAAGGTATAACTCTAAAAAACGGTGGAACAGTTTTTAATTTCCTGCCGTCACTTCTGTGTCCAAACATTATATTTCTCCCCTTTATCTTATATATCCATTTTACGCTGAATGACGAAAAATGTCAAATAATATTGAATTAAAAATTTGATAATTGAAAATTGACAAATGGGGAGGAATGGTTTATTGTAGTATTAGTTTGAACTTAAAATGGAGGAATATAAAATGTTAGAGGAACTAAGACAATGTGAAGTTTGTCCTTTTAGATGTAAAGTAAATAGATTGGAAGGAAAAATAGGAAAATGTGGTTGTAATGATAAGATAAAAATTGCGTTAGCATCATTACATTATTATGAAGAGCCATGTATAAGTGGAAAGAATGGTTCAGGAACAGTGTTCTTTTCAAACTGTAATTTGAATTGTTTATTCTGCCAGAATTATAAAATAAGTCAAGAAGGAAAAGGTAGAGAAATTACTATAGAAGAATTAGCAAATATCTTTCTAGAGCAACAAAAAAATGGAGCAAACAATATTAATTTAGTAACTCCTACAATGTATGCATATCAAATAATAGAGGCTCTAAAAATTGCAAAGGGCAATGGTCTTAATATTCCAATAATATATAACACGAATGGTTATGAAAATGTGGAAACAATAAGGGCATTAAAAGGCTATATAGATGTTTATTTGCCAGATTTAAAATATTATTCAGATGAAATTGCTATAAAATATTCGAAGGCACCAAATTATTTTAGTGTAGCTACAAATGCAATTTTAGAAATGATTAATCAGGTAGGAAATCCTGAATTTGATGAAAATGGAATGATAAAAAGAGGAGTAATAATAAGACACTTAGTACTTCCAGGGCACATTCAAAATTCAAAACACATATTAAAATGGCTAAAGGAAAACGTAAATTCCAAAGCATATGTTAGTGTAATGGCACAGTATTTTCCAACGTATAAGGCTAAAGAAGATAAATATTTAAACAGAAAATTAACAAACAAAGAATACTCAGAAATAGAGCAATATTTGTATTTGCTAGATATAGAGAATGGATATATGCAAGACCTTGGAAAACATGAGGAAGAATATGTTCCTGATTTTTAGCTTATAAAAATCATTTATTTTGGTTGAAAATAATCATTTTATGCAATATAATATCAGTTATATTAAAATATTAGAAAGAGGCAGAAAAATGGCAATATATACATGCAAGGAAAGAATAGATTTAGAAGATGTTGGCTATTCAAATAAAATAACTAATAAGGCAATATTAAAAATATTAGAAAATGCAGGAGCTAGGCAATCAGAGACTGTACATTTTGGATTGAATGATATGGAAAATGTAGGTTTTAGTTGGATTCTACTAGGCTGGAAAGTACAAGTTCTAAAAAGACCTATATATAATGAAGAATTGACTGTAAAAACCTGGGGAAGAGATGCTAATAGAATTTTTACGTATAGAGATTACGAAATATATGATGAAAACAACGAATTATGCACAATTGCTACAAGCAAATGGGCTATTGTAGATATAAAAACAGGAAAGTTAAGAGAATTAACATCAGACATTATAGGAAAATATCAGTGCGAGACGAAGAAGGTTTTTGAACAAGATTATACACTAAAATTAAAAGAACCAGAAACAGTAATTAATAAACAAATTCATAAGGCACAAAGAAGGGACATAGATATTAATAAGCATATTCACAATTTATGCTATTTGGATTATGCATATGAGGCTTTACCTGAAGAAATATATGAACAGAAGGAATGCAATAACATAGAAATTATGTACAAAAAGCAAATAAAATTAGGTGATGAGTTTGAGTGCATGTATACAATGGAAAATAATGAGAATATTATTACTCTGAAATCTGCAGATGAAAACATATTGCATGCAATTGTAAAATTATATTAGAGTGTGAGGAAACAATATGAAGACAAAAGATGAAAAGCTGTACATAGTCATAAATGTTATTTTGATGTTAATAATACTAGTTTTAGGAATATTTATATATGTTGTTATTAGGTCAAATAGAAAAGAAATAATAACAGGATATGAACAAAGCATTAATATGATAATTTCAAGTATGCATGTAGAAAAAATGAATATGGCAACATCAGGCATAGTAATTGATAATGCAAGCCTGGTAATTCCGATAGAAGATGACGTAGATAATTTTACAGAATATAAATTTGCAGAGACAAGGAACAACAAGTATTATTACAATCAATTGAATGACAATGCAAAAATAATTTATGATGACATAGAAGCCAATTTAGTAAATATGACATCTGGTAAGTACGAAATAAAATTATCGAATAATATTGCAAATATATTATTTGATGTAGATGGAGAAAACCAACTTGATAAGAATTTTCAATCTGCATGGGATGCAATAATGCAAGACCGAACAGATACATTTTTTATTGATGTTACTAAAATAAATTTAAAGATTAGAAAAACAACATATGGGAATAATGTTTCATATTCTTTATCAATTGTTCCAAAAGATGACAATGGATATTTAGAGCAAGGCTTGATGAATAAAGATATGGTAAATGCGACACTTAATAAAGTGAAGAATGTAAGGGATGCTATTGCTACAAATTTGCATGGAAGTGACTATGATAAAATAATGATGGCACACGATTGGATTATTGATAATCTGGAGTATAGCCAAGAAATTGAGAATAATAATGTGTACAATTTGTATGGAGCATTAATAGATAGAAAAGCAGTATGCGAGGGGTATGCAGAGGCATTTAAGTACATCATGGATGCAATAGAAATTCCTTGTATACTTGTTAGCGGAACTGCAACAAATTCTGAAGGAACAACAGAAAATCATGAATGGAATTATGTGCAATTAGATAAAAAATGGTATGCTGTTGATACGACATGGGATGATCCAATTGTAAGGGGAACAGGAAAATTAACGAATTCGGTTAAACATAAATATTTTTTAGTTGGTTCAAAATTATTAGAAGAAAATCATTTTGCTAATGGAAAAATTACAACAACAGGTCAGGAATTTATATATCCAAAATTACAAGAAGAAAATTATAAAAAATAAAGAGTAATTTAAATTACCCTTTATTTTTTTATAAATTATTTTCCTATTATTTTTGGTCCAATATTAGTTACTGTTCCAGCACCAATAGTAAGAACTATATCATTTGGCATAACTCTATCTCTAATATATTTAGCAATTTCATCAAAATCTGACATATATAAAGCTTTTTTACCTACACGATTGATATTAATCTGATCAACTAAATTTTGAGATGAAATTCCCAAAGTATCAGATTCTCTTGCCGCATATATATCTGTAACAATAATATTATCAAATCCAGAAAGAGCTTGTGCAAAATCAGTTAATAAATTTTTTGTTCTGCTATAAGTATGAGGTTGGAAAACAACCCAAGATCTATTGAATTTTTTCTTTTTCATTGCGTCATATACAGCTTTAATTTCTGTTGGATGATGTCCGTAATCATCATAAACATTAGCACCATTTGTACTTCCAACGAATTCGAATCTTCTGTGAGCTCCAGTATATTTTAGCAATCCTTCTTTAATGTCTTCTTTGTCTATTCCGTATTCATAGCATGTTGCGATACAAGCTAAAGCATTGTAAACATTATGCATTCCAGGGACAGAAAGCTTAATACTCTTGAAAAATGTGTTATTTCTGTACACATCAAAAAGAGGAAAACCATTATTGTCAAAAGTGATATTTCTTGCAATAAAGTTAGATTTCTCATTTTGAATTCCAAAAGTAACTATTTTTGCATTGGTATTTTTATATAAATCTGCAGAATTTGCATCATCAGCATTCAAAATCAATAAACCATCTTTAGGTAGTAATTTTACGAATTTTACGAATGCACTCTTTACATGGTCTAAGTCTTTAAAATAATCTAGATGATCGTTATCAATATTTAATATAATTTCTGTTCTTGGATGAAATTTCAAGAAACTCTCTACATATTCGCAAGATTCTAATATAAAATATTCACTATTACCAACTCTATAATTTCCATCTATTTGCTTTAGAATAGCACCTACCTGTATTGTTGGATCCTTATGAGCCTCCATAAAACAAACTGAAATCATAGAAGTTGTTGTTGTCTTGCCATGTGTTCCAGAAATACTAATTGTATCCCTATAAGCTTTTGTTATTATTCCAAGAAATGTTGATCTTTCCATTGTTTCGATGTTTAATCTTCTAGCCTCTTGCAATTCTATATCGTCATGAGAAATTGCAGCACTGTAAACAACTAAATTTGCATTTCTTAAATTGTCTAGGTCATGGCCTATTACAACTGAAATGCCATTATCTCTTAATTTCTCAACTAATTCAGATTCATTTGCATCAGAGCCTGTAACATAAAAGCCCCACTTCTTTAGAATAGTGGCAATACCGCTCATGCTCGTTCCACCAATTCCAATCATATGTATATGTTTATATTGTTTTAATTCTTCTAAGTTAATCAATCTAAGCACTCCTTTACACAGTTTAAATTATTACCAATATATTATATACTTAAAACCAAACTTTTTCAACAGATTTTACAAAACAAACAGCCATAAAAAGAACTTAATATAATATATTATAATGTAAAAAATATATTCATAATAAAAAATGATAAATTTTTTAAAAAAATAGAAGGAAAAAAATATAAAATGGAGAATAATATAAATGTACATACTAATAATTGTACAAAATAATAAAAAACATTGGAAGGCGGTGCTCTTATGGAAATTACAGAAGTACGTATTAAAAAAGTTAATTCAGGAAATAGAGTGAAAGCAGTTGCTCAAATAACATTTGATAATGAATTTGTTGTTCATGAAATCAAAGTTAAAGAAAAATCAGATGGAGAACTATTCATAGCTATGCCTAGCAGACAAAAAAATGAAAGACGTTATGATATAGCTCATCCTATTAATCAAGATGTTAGAGATAGAATAACAAAAGCTGTATTAGATAAATATGATGAGATTAAAGATTTAGAACCAGCTGAACCTAAAACAGAAACAGAATCAGAAAGTGATGCTGAATAGAAAATACCCTTTATGGGTATTTTTTTTTTACAAAAGTACTCCCCCGAGCCTTATAGATAGACTCGGGGGAGTAAGGAGTTTAGTAGCAGCTTATTGTGGCCTTTTGACCAAACATCTCCGCCACATCCCTTATGGGGTTACCCGCATATTCGGTGCTGTCTCGCACCACAATGTAGGTGCATCCACTCGGAGTGGACTCGGCTCTGAAGTCGTAGCCTTGCAGCAATCCCTTCTTCTGGGAATATTCTTTTGTTGCCACGCAAAGCAACCCTTTTCTAGTGATTTTACCAATCATTTTTTTGACAACTCCTTTTTTATATTGGTGTAAAATTAATTATAGCACAAAAATGATGAAAATACAATAAATTCCAATAAAAAAGTAAAAAAAAGCCAATTGCAAAGCTTGTCGTAATTTGTATTATAAAATTCCTTGAAAAAATGTTGAATAAGTGCTATAATTAAAGAATGCCAATGAGAAAGGTGGGAGAACTTTGAAGCAGATAGATGAAATGAGAAAAAGTTATAACTCATTTATAGAAAGACAACGTAAGGGATATGAAATGACTGCTGCAATGGTTGGCTATATAATTGAAAGAATGCAAGAAGCAGGAATGATATCAGAAGATGTATGTATATGTGGAAGAATAAAGAGTTTTAAATCGGCGTATGAAAATACAGGAAAGAAAGCAGTAGATGATTGCTTTGGACTAAGAATAATGGGATCGAAGGAAGATCTAGAAAAAATTGAACAAGAGTTAAGACAAATGCTTATAGTAGATATTACGAAGGATCATAGAAAAAAGAAAAACACGTCTTATAATGCTATACATGAAATGGTTCATATAAGAGCAAAATATATGGGGGATAGTGGAATTGAACCAGAAACTTTCCCAGAAATAGAAGTTCAATATTGGAATGATGAAGTAAGAGAAAAATGTGTAGATGGCGAATTATCTTATGCAAAATATAAGAGCAAAGATTTATTGGATATAATTGAAAGACTAAATACAAATAGAGAACAAACATTAAATGATTTACCGGTATTCTATGAAATTAAAGGAAGAGAGATAAAAAAATTATCAAAGTTAGCAACTTTATACAAAATGTATCCAGAAATAAGACAGATGGAAGAAAGAAGAATGCTGGCAGTAGATGCTTCAGACCAAGATATGGAAGATGCAGCAAATAGATAAGAAGAGATAAAAACGTCATAACATGGCGTTTTTATCTCTTTATGTTTTTATAAAATTATTAAATGTAAGTAAATTAAGACATAATTTCTGTAATAAAATTGTAAAAAAACGTTGACATTAACCTTATTTGGGTATATAATAGTAAAGCATGTAAGATAGCGAAGAAGTGAAATGTGGCTACAACCATACAATTAACCAAGGTTGGAGGGAACTTTCATGGAGCATGTCATGGCTGAGACCAGGCGGTAAGGTTAAGGTATCCGTAAGAGATTTTGCGGGTAGCTTATGCATACTGAAAAGTATGTATTAATAAATGTACACTTTATCCCAAGATAATCATGCAAAAACTTGGGCTTTTATATTGGTAATATTTAGAACACCAGGGTGCGTTTATAACTTCCGACCAAAAAAATATTTAAGGAGGGAAAATTACATGGCAAAGAAACAAACAACAGAAGTAGCAAATGGTAAAATCAGAATAAGATTAAAAGCTTATGATCCACAACTTTTAGAACAGTCTGCTGATAAGATAGTAGATACTGCTAAAAAAACTGGAGCAAAAGTTTCAGGACCTATTCCATTACCAACAGAGAAGGAAATCGTAACAATACTACGTTCTCCACACAAACACAAAGATTCAAGAGAACAATTCGAAATGAGAACACACAAGAGAGTTATTGATATTCTTTATCCTACACAAAAAACAGTTGAAAGTTTAACAAAAATTGAACTACCAGCTGGTGTAAATATAGAAATAAAATAACAATAAGTTAAGGCAAAAAGTTAGAAACCTATAAAAATCTGACAAAAACCATGCTAGTGAAAAATCATTAGCCAATAGTTAGGAGGAAAATTTTAAAATGAAAAAATCAATAATAGGAAAAAAAGTTGGAATGACTCAAATATTTGATGAAACAGGAAAAGTTATTCCAGTAACAGTTATAGAAGCTGGACCATGTGTTGTTGCACAAGTTAAA
Organism: uncultured Clostridia bacterium; assembly: GCA_934119935.1. GTDB lineage: Bacteria > Bacillota > Clostridia > TANB77 > CAG-508 > CAG-245. The sequence goes on from CAKOSX010000002.1 coordinate 93,815, forward strand.
ACAAACGAGACAGACGGATATAACGCAGTACAATTAGGATTCGGAGATGTTAAAGAAAGCAAAGTTAACAAACCAGTTAAAGGCCACTTCGCTAAATCTAAATTAGCATTAAAGAAACATTTAAGAGAATTCAGAATGGATTCTGTAGAAGACGTTAAAGTTGGAGATGAATTAAAAGCTGATGTTTTCACAAAAGGAGACAAAGTTGATATTCAAGGAACTTCAAAAGGAAAAGGATTCCAAGGCGTTATAAAAAGACATGGTCAATCAAGAGGACCTATGGGACATGGTTCTATGTACCACAGAAGACCAGGTTCAATGGGATCTACATCAACACCAGGTAGAGTATTCAAAGGAAAGAGACTTCCAGGACATATGGGAGCTAACACAATTACAATACAAAACCTAGAAGTTGTTTCAGTTGACTTAGACAAAAATGTAATATTAGTAAAAGGTAGCGTTCCAGGAGCAAACGGAGCAATACTAAAAATTAAACAAAGCGTAAAAGCATAGGGAAGGAGGAAAAAAGATGCCTAAAATAGACGTATATGATATAAATGGAAAGAAAGTTAAAGAACTAGAATTAAATGAAGCAGTATTTGGAATCGAACCAAATGAAGCAGTTGTACACAGTGTTCTAGTTAATTTCTTAGCAAATCAAAGACAAGGTACACAAAGTACAAAAACAAGAAGCGAAGTTTCTGGTGGTGGAAGAAAACCATGGAGACAAAAAGGTACAGGTAGAGCAAGACAAGGAAGTATAAGAGCACCACAATGGATTAAAGGTGGTATAGCTTTAGGACCAAAGCCTCGTTCTTACAAATACACAGTAAACAAGAAAGAAAGACAATTAGCTGTTAAATCAGTATTAAGTTCAAAAGTTTTAGAGAACGAATTAGTTGTTGTTGATAGCTTACCATTAAATGATATAAAGACAAAAGAAATGGTAAAAGCTCTTTCAAACTTAAAAGTTGAAGGAAAAGCATTAATAATGCTTCCAGAAAAGAACGAAAAAGTTCAAAAATCAGCTAGAAATATTGAAGGTGTAAAAACAACATTAGTTGAAACAATAAATGTTTATGACTTATTAAAATACAACAAATTAGTTGTAACAGAAGACACTGTTAAGAAATTAGAGGAGGTGTACGCATAATGAGACCAGAAGACATTATAATAAAACCAATAATTACTGAAGAAAGTAATGCTGGAATACAAGAAGGAAAGTATACCTTTAAAGTAAACAAGAAAGCTACAAAAGTTGATGTAGCAAATGCAGTAGAAAAACTTTTCGGAGTTAAAGTATTAAAAGTAAATACTATAACAGTAAAAGGAAAAGAAAAAAGAGTTGGAAGAAATGTTGGAAGAACATCTGATTGGAAGAAGGCTATTGTTACAATAGATACAAATCCATCAGACAAAACATATCTTGCAAAAGGTGGAAAAGAGACAAAAATAGCTACAAAATACAAAACTTCAATTGATGAGTTTATGGGTGCGTAGTTAAATAAAAATAGCGAGAGATAACTCGGATAATAAAAAATATCTGCTTATGCGGGGCAGGAAAAAAAGAATACGTAAATAAATATAAATAAAGTAGAAAATTCAGCAAAAACGAGTAATGCTAGGAAAGTGAGCGAAAAAAACGGAGGTGTACGTATTGTACATTGAGTATTTTTGAAGCGAAACTTGACAAAGCAGGACGAAGTTTTTCATGAATTTGAGAAGGAGAATAAAATGGCAACAAAAAAATTCAATCCAGTAACTCCATCATTAAGAAATATGACAGTTTCTGATTTTGCTGAAATAACAAAAAAGACTCCTGAAAAATCTTTATTAACAGTAAAGAAAGAAAAAGCAGGAAGAAATAGTTATGGAAGAATAACAGTTCGTCACCAAGGTGGAGGAAACAGACAAAAATATAGAATAATTGATTTTAAACGTCAAAAAGAAGATATGCCAGCAACAGTAGTTGGTATAGAATATGATCCAAACAGAAGTGCAAATATAGCTTTAATTAAATATGAAGATGGAACATTAAGCTATATATTAGCTCCTATAGGATTAAAAGACGGTGACACAGTAATGTCAGGAGCAAATGCTGATATTAAACCAGGTAACTGTCTAAAATTAGAAAACATTCCAGTTGGTACTATGGTTCATAACATAGAAATAAACCCAGGCCAAGGTGGAAAATTAGTTAGAGCTGCAGGTCAAGAAGCTCAACTTATGGCTAAAGAAGGAAAATTCGCAAATTTAAGATTACCTTCAGGAGAAATGAGATTAATAATGCTAAACTGCAGAGCAACAATAGGAACTGTAGGAAATGCAGAATATGAAAATATTAAACTAGGTAAAGCAGGAAAAACAAGACATCTAGGCAAACGTCCAGAAGTTAGAGGATCTGCAATGAACCCAGTAGATCACCCTCATGGTGGTGGTGAAGGAAAGGCTCCAGTAGGACACGCAGGACCAATGACTCCTTGGGGTAAACCAGCACTTGGATACAAGACAAGAAAGAATTCAAGAACTGATAAATTTATAGCTAAGAGGAGGAAATAATAATGTCAAGATCTAGTAAAAAGAAACCATTTGTTGCTCCAGAGCTATTAAAAAGAGTTGAAGCAATGAATGAAAGTGGAAAGAAAGAAGTATTAAAGACATGGTCTAGAGCTTCTACAATATACCCACAAATGGTTGGACACACAATAGCTGTTCACGATGGAAGAAAACATGTTCCAGTATATATTACTGAAGAAATGATTGGACATAAATTAGGAGAATTTGCTCCAACAAGAACATTTAAAGGACATTCAGGAGATAAAACAACAACTACAAAATAAAAATTGATTAAGGAGGTAAATAAGAGCAATGGAAGATACAGTACAAAACGAAGTAGTACCATGCGCAAGTGCAACTCTAAAGTATGCTAGAATTTCAAGCAGAAAAGTTAAGATTGTAGCAGATTTAATAAGAGGAAAAGATGTTGATGAAGCATTAGCAATAGTTAAATTTACGCCAAAAGCTGCATCAGAGATCGTTGAAAAATTGCTTAAATCAGCTATTGCAAACGCTGAAAACAACCATGGAATGAAGAGCAATAAATTATATGTAGCAGAAATATATGCAAATCAAGGACCTACATTAAGAAGAATAAGACCAGCTGCAAAAGGTTCAGCTGTTAGAATTAGAAAGAGAACAAGTCATATAACTATAGTTCTTAAAGAAAGAGACTAAGAGTAAGGAGGATAATAGAAAATGGGACAAAAAATGAATCCAAACGGACTTAGAGTTGGAATCATAAAAGACTGGAACTCAAAATGGTATGCAGATTCAAAGCATTTTGCAGATTATCTAGTTGAAGATCACAAAATCCGTGAATATGTTAAGAAAAAATTATACGCTAGCGGAATTTCAAAAGTTGAAATCGAGAGAACAGCAAAATTCGTTAAAGTTAACGTATACACAGCTAAACCTGGTCTAGTAATAGGAAAAGGTGGAAATTTAGCTGAAAGCTTAAAAGCTGAGTTACAAAAAATGATTGGAAAAGATGTAAATCTAAATATTGTTGAGGTTAAATCACCAGATTTAGATGCACAATTAGTTGCTGAAAATATAGCAGGACAACTAGAAAGAAGAATTTCATTCAGACGTGCAATGAAACAATGTATGCAAAAAACAATGAAGATGGGTGCTTTAGGAATAAAGACATCTGTATCAGGAAGACTTGGTGGAGCTGATATGGCTAGAACTGAGTTCTACAAAGAAGGTACAATACCACTTCAAACATTAAGAGCTGACATTGATTATGGATTTGCAGAAGCAAACACAACATATGGAAAAGTTGGAGTTAAAGTTTGGATATATAAAGGAGAAGTTCTTCCAGCTAAGAAGAAAGCAGTGGAAGGAGGAGACAGATAATGCCATTAATGCCAAAAAGAACAAAATATAGAAAACAACAAAAAGGTAGAAATAGAGGAAAAGCAACAAGAGGTAACGTTGTAACAGATGGATTATATGGACTTCAAGCATTAGAAGCAGGTCAAATTACTTCTAACCAAATAGAAGCAGCCCGTGTTGCTATGACAAGATATATAAAAAGAGGTGGAAAGGTTTGGATAAAAATCTTCCCAGATAAACCTATAACAAAGAAACCAGCAGATACTCGTATGGGTAAAGGTAAAGGATCAGTTGAATACTGGGTAGCAGTTATAAAGCCAGGAAGAATATTGTTTGAGCTTGCAGATGTTACAGAAGACGTTGCAAGAGAAGCATTAAGACTTGCTGCTAACAAACTATCTGTTAAGTGTAAATTTGTTAAAAAGGAAACTGAAGTAGGTGGTGAATTAGATGAAGATAAATAAGATTAGAGAAATGTCTTCACCAGACTTAGAAAAAGAATTAGGAGAATTAAAATCAGAATTGTTCAAACTAAGATTTAGCTTAGCAACAAACGGATTAGACAATCCTATGAAAATAAGAGAAGTTAAGAAAGACATTGCAAAAATAAAAACAGTTTTAACTGAAAGAGAATTAAAAGGTGAAGAACCAGTAGTTGTAGAAGAGCCAAAGAAAGCAGAAAAGAAAACTGCAAGCAAGGCAAAGAAAGAAGCTACAGAAGGAACAGAAAAGAAAGCTAGAAAAACAACTACAAAAAAAGAAAGTAAAGCTGAATAATTTATACAACTAAAACGTTGTATTCCTTAGAATGTAGAAAGGAGAATATTATGGAAGAAAGAAATCTTCGTAAAACAATGACTGGAATTGTTACATCTGATAAAATGGATAAAACAGTTGTTATATCTGTTGTACAAAATGAGATGGATAAGACATATGGAAAAATAAAGAAGAGAACATATAAATTAAAAGCTCATGATGAAAACAACGAATGCAAAGTTGGAGATAAAGTTAAAGTTATGGAAACAAGACCTTTATCAAAAGACAAGAGATGGAGAGTTGTTGAGATCGTAGAAAAGGCAATAATAAAATAATAAAACATTAAAGAATGAAAAAAGGAGGTACTAGTTTAAATGGTACAGCAACAAACAGTATTAAAAGTAGCTGATAATACAGGTGCTAAAGAAATAATGTGTATTAGATGTTTAGGCGGATCATACAGAAAATATGCTAGCGTTGGTGATATAATAATTGCTTCTGTTAAAACAGCAACACCAGGTGGCGTTGTAAAAAAAGGCGAAGTTGTTAAAGCAGTTGTTGTTAGAACAAAGAAACCTATAAGAAGAGCTGACGGATCTTATTTAAGATTTGATGAAAACGCAGCAGTTATAATAAAAGATGATGGAACACCAAAGGGAACTCGTATATTTGGACCTGTTGCAAGAGAATTAAGAGAAAAGGACTACTTAAAGATTCTTTCTCTAGCACCAGAAGTTCTATAATTGAGATAAGAGCCCAATAAGTAAGAAATAAAGAGGTGAAAATATAAAATGAAATTAAGAAAAGGCGATACAGTTAAAGTTTTATCTGGAAATGATAAAGGAAAAACTGGGGAAATTCTAGAAGTAATACCAAAAACAGAAAAAATAATTGTTAAAGGTATCAATATTAGAAAAAAGAGTGTTAAACCAAGAAGACAAGGTGAACAAGGAGGAATTATTCCTTCAGAATTCAGCATACATAGCAGTAAAGTAGCTCTAGTATGTCCAAAATGCGGAAAAGCAACAAGAGTTGGATATGCAGTTGAGAAAGACGGAAAAGTACGTGTATGTAAAAAATGTGGAGCAAATATAAAATAGTGAAGGAAGGAGGTCTATAAAGACTTATGGAAATATTAAAAGAACAATATGAGAAAGAAATAGTACCAGCTTTAATGAAAAAGTTTAATTATAAATCAGTAATGGAAGTTCCAAAGTTAGATAAAATAGTTATCAACATTGGTTTAGGAGATGTAAAAGAAAATCCAAAGGATTTAGAGAACGCAATCAAAGATTTGGAACAAATTACTGGACAAAAGCCAATAACTACAAAATCTAAGAAGGCTATAGCTGCATTTAAATTAAGAGCAGGAGTTCCAATTGGATGCAAAGTAACATTAAGAAAAGGAAAAATGTATGATTTTGCAAACAAATTATTCAATGTAGCTCTTCCAAGAGTTAGAGACTTTAGAGGAATACCAGCAGATTCTTTTGACGGTAGAGGAAACTATTCAATGGGTATTAAGGAACAATTAATATTCCCTGAAATAGAATACGAAAAAGTTGATAAAGTAAGAGGTATGGATATAATATTTGTAACAACAGCTAAGACTGATGAAGAAGCTAAAGAGTTACTAAAATTATTAGGAATGCCATTCAAAAACTAATTATCGTAAATTACTGAAAAGAGATATAAGAAAGGAGAAAGCTAATGGCTAAAACGTCTTTAAAAGTTAAGCAAGCAAGACCACAAAAATATAAGACAAGAGAATATAACAGATGTAAATTATGTGGAAGACCACATGCTTATATTAGAAAATATGGAGTTTGCCGTGAGTGCTTCAGAAAATTAGCTCATGATGGCGAAATTCCTGGAGTAAAAAAGGCAAGTTGGTAGAATCCAATTAAAATTGTATATGATAGAAAAATCGTGATAAGGAGGGAAAACAAGAACATGGTTACTACAGATCCAATAGCAGATATGCTAACAAGAATAAGAAATGCTAGCAGTCAAAAACATAAATCTGTTGATGTTCCTGCTTCAAAAGAAAAGCTTGCAATAGCTCAAATATTATTTGAAGAAGGATATATCAAATCTTTTGAAGAAATAAAAGAAGAAAATAATCAAGGTGTAATAAGAATTACATTAAAATATACAGAAAAAGGTAAAAAAGTAATAGATGGATTAAAGAGAATAAGCAAACCAGGATTAAGAGTTTACGCATCTAAGACAGAATTACCTAAAGTATTAAATGGATTAGGAATAGCTTTAATTTCAACATCTAAAGGAATAATGACAGACAAGAAAGCAAGAGAAGCTGGTTTAGGTGGAGAAGTTATAGCATACGTTTGGTAATAATTAAGACAAGAAGGAGGGAAAACAAACATGTCAAGAATAGGAAATATGCCTATTACAGTACCTGCTGGTGTTGAAGTTAAAATAGACGGAAACCACATTGCTGTAAAAGGACCTAAGGGAAGTCTTGAAAGAGACATTCATCCAAATATGAAAGTTGAATTAGACGGAAATGAAATAAAAGTTTCAAGACCAGATGATACAAACATGAATAAGAGTTTACATGGAACAACAAGAGCTTTAATACATAACATGGTTGAAGGTGTTGTTAATGAATTCAAAGTAGAATTAGAAATAAATGGTGTTGGTTACAGAGCTCAAAAGCAAGGTAACAAATTAGTAATGAGTTTAGGATATTCTCATCCAGTAGAGATGGAAGCTCCAGAAGGAATTACTTTTGATTTAACAGATGCTAACCACATTGTAGTTAGAGGAATTGACAAAGAATTAGTTGGTCAAGTTGCTAACGAAGTAAGATCTAAACGTCCACCAGAAGTATATAGAGGAAAAGGTATTAAATATGCTACTGAACATATTAGACGTAAGGAAGGTAAAGCAGGTAAAAAATAATTCTAAACTTCGTCTAACAGCGTTAACCTTTGCCTAAAAATATTATCAACGTACAACTTAGTACGCCTCAAATATTTTGGGCACGGTTGCCTTGTTATACTAGTTTACGATTATTTTACTATGAGTCGAAATCAGAACTAAAACTAATGCTGTTACATTAGTTAGAAAGGAGTAAAAAATGGTTGGTAAGACAGATAGAAAAGCTGAGAGAGAAAGAAGACATGCTCGTGTTCGTACAAAAATAAGCGGAACAGCAGAACGCCCAAGATTATGCGTATACAGAAGTAACAAGAACTTATTTGTACAAGTAATTGATGATGTTAATGGAACAACTTTAGCTGCTGCATCTACATTAGATAAAGAAGTAAAAAATAAACATGCAAACAGCGAAGCTGCAAAAGAAGTAGGAGCTTTAATAGCAAAAAGAGCTCAAGACAAAAAAATAAAAACAGTAGTATTTGATAGAAGTGGATACCTATATCATGGAATTATAAAGGATTTAGCTGAAGCTGCTAGAGAAGCAGGATTAGAATTCTAATAATTTTCGAGAAAGATACGAAACAATGCAGTGAATAACTGCATGAATCCAAAATAAAATACATAAAAGGAGGTCAGAAGACGTGCAAGAAGAAAATTCTACAGAATTAAAAGAAAAAGTAGTTGCCATAAATAGAGTTGCTAAAGTTGTTAAAGGTGGAAGAAACTTTAGATTTAGCGCAGTTGTTGTTGTTGGAGATGGAGCTGGACACGTTGGTGTTGGAAACGGAAAAGCAGCAGAAGTTCCAGATGCTATAAAGAAAGCTATAGAAGATGCAAAGAAAAATCTAATTGAAGTTTCTATAGTAGATACAACAATACCACATGAAATAATTGGAAAATTTGGAAGTGCAAGTGTTATGCTAAAACCAGCCAGTGAAGGTACTGGAATTATAGCTGGTGGTAGTGTTAGACCAGTTCTAGAACTTGCAGGTTACAGAGATATAAGAACAAAAATAATAGGAACAAACAATCCTAGAAATGTTGTTTATGCTACTCTTGAAGGATTAAAGAACATGCAAACAGTAGAATCTGTAGCTAAAAAAAGAGGAAAAAAAGTTGAAGAAGTAATGTAATTACGATAAAAGAATAATAAAATTAGGAGGTGTAGTCACGAGATGAAATTAGATGAATTAAAACCAGCACAAGTAAACACAAAAAGAACAAGAGTTGGACGTGGCGTTGGATCTGGTATAGGCAAAACTTCTGGAAGAGGTCATAAAGGACAAAAAGCTAGAAGTGGTGGCGGAGTTAGACGTGGATTCGAAGGTGGTCAAACACCATTATATAGAAGATTACCAAAAAGAGGATTTACAAATATCCATGCTAAAAACTATACAGAAGTAACATTAACAATGTTATCTAAAGTAAAGAACGAAAACGTAACAGCTCAAAGCTTAGTTGATGAAGGAATCATTGGAAAAGTTAATGATGGAATAGTAATTCTTGGAACTGGAAAATTAGACAAAAAAGTTAATGTAACAGCAGCAAGATTTACAAAATCAGCTAAAGAACAAATTGAAGCTTTAGGGGGAAAGGCAGAGGTGATCTAATTGTTTAAGACCATAAAAAATGCTCTAAAAACACCTGAAGTAAGAAAAAAATTATTATATACTTTATTGTTAATAGTAATTTTTAGATTAGGCTGTTATATAACAATACCTGGAGTTGATACTTTTAAATTAGCAGAAGAAATGAGTTCTGCAACTAATGGTGTAACGGGACTTATAGACACAATATCAGGAGGAGCTTTCTCAAGACTTTCTATATTTGCGATGTCTATAACTCCATACATCACAGCATCAATCGTTATCCAATTATTAGGAATGGTTATACCAGCATTGGAAAGATTAACTAAAGAAGGTGGAGAAGAAGGAAGAACAAAAATTAATAAGTATACAAAAATGCTTACAATTGTTCTAGCTTTAATCGAAGGATTAGGAATTTTCTTCTCATACAAATCTGCTGGAATATTCTTAAATACAAGCTTTATAGGAGGAGCGTTAACAGTTATTTCTTTAATGGCAGGAACAGCACTTTTAATATGGCTTGGAGAACAGATTACTAATAAAGGTATTGGAAACGGAATATCAATGATAATATTTGTTGGTATTATATCAGGATTACCAAGAGGCATTACAGCTGTATGGGGCTTAATGTTCTCAGCTGGAACTTTTAGCACAGTTGGATTTATAAAAGCTTTGGCACTTATAGTTGGATTACTAGTACTAGTTGCAGGAGTTGTATTTATACAAATTGCTGAAAGAAGAATACCAGTACAATATGCTAAAAAGGTAGTTGGAAGAAGAATGGTAGGAGCTCAAAATACACATATTCCATTAAAGCTAGCAATGGCTGGAGTTATGCCTATAATATTTGCTTCATCATTTATGACATTTCCAGCAATGATTTTACAAATATTTGTAAAAGACATTGCAACACAAACAGGATTCTGGGCAGGAGTATATAGATTCTCTATTGCTTCATCAAATTCTAGTGTGGGAATAGGATATACAATCGCAAACGCAGTAGTATACTTACTATTAATATTAGGATTCACATATTTCTACACATATGCGATGTTCAACCCTGCAGAGATATCAGGAAACATCAAAAGAAATGGTGGATTTATACCAGGTATAAGAGCTGGAAAACCAACTACAGATTATTTATCATCTGTAATATCTAAACTATCACTAGTAGGAGGAATATTCTTAGCAATAATAGCTATTCTTCCAATGATAGCAAACTTTACAAACTTAAACATAGCATTTGGTGGTACATCTATACTTATCGTAGTAGGTGTTGCACTAGAAACAATACAACAATTAGAATCTCAACTTGTAACAAGACATTACAAAGGATTCTTAGAATAAGAAAATGGAGGCAGAGTAAAATCTGTCTCTTTTTTCGCCCAATAGGGACGCCACTTTTTGGGCAAAAAAAATGTTTAAATAATTGACAAATTGGGAAAAATAAGCTAAAATAAGTTTATAATTAAGAGAAAAACTTCGAGATTTTATGCCTCTAATATTGTATTAGGGGCAAAAAATGTTGAGTTCGAAAGGAGAAAAATATGTATTTAATAATGTTAGGTGCTCAAGGAACTGGAAAAGGTACAGTTGCAGGAATATTGGCAAAAGAGACAGGCTGGCCACAAATTTCAACAGGAGATATCTTTAGAGCAAATATATCAAATAACACTGAATTAGGAAAGAAAGCAAACGAATATATATCAAAAGGACAACTTGTTCCAGATGATATAACGGTTCCAATGGTTATAAATAGACTAAGTGAAGATGATTGTAAAGATGGAGCTATATTAGATGGTTTCCCACGTACAGTTGAACAAGCAGAAAAACTTGATGAAATTCTTGCTGGAAAGAATAAGAAGGTTGATTTAGTAATAAATTTAACAACACCAAGAGACGAAATTATTACAAGAATCTTAAACAGAAGAGTATGTTCAAATCCAGAATGCAAAGCAACATACAATATAACAATGCATCCATCTAAAGTTGAAGGAATATGCGATATTTGTGGTTCTAAACTAGTTCAAAGAGGAGACGACAGTGACGAAAAAGCAATAAAACAAAGATTGGCAATATATGATGAAAAAACAAGTCCATTAATAGATTTCTATACAAAGAAAGGTGTTTTAGTAACTGAAGAAGTTAGTGAAAAAATAAATAGACTTGGAAAAGAAGCTGCAGAAGATGTATTAAATAAGATGAAAAATATGTAGTTAATTAGAAGAAGGTAATAGAATTGGTAAGTATAAAAAATAAAGAACAAATTGAAAAAATGAGAGAGGCTTGTAGAGTTGCAAACCTTGCTCAAAAAGCAGTAGAAGCTGCAATAAGACCAGGAATTTCTACATGGGAGTTAGATAAAATAGCAGAAAGAACCATGAGAGAAAATGGCGCAATCCCAGCCGAAAAAGGATTTCCAAGTGGAGTAAAAGGAGTGCCAGCATTTCCCGGTTCAATATGTGCATCTGTAAATGATGTTGTAATCCATGGAATTCCATCGAAAAGAGAAATATTGCACGATGGAGATATAATAAGTGTAGATTTAGTAGCTTATAAAAATGGCTTTAATGGTGATTGTTGCAGAACATATTTCGTTGGAAATGTGAGCGAAGAAGCAAAAAGACTTACAGAAGTAACAAAACAATCATTTTATGAAGGAATAAAATTTGCCAAAAAAGGTTTTAGATTAGGAGATATTTGCCATGCTATTGGTGAATATGTTGAAAAAAATGGGTATAGTGTAGTAAGAGAATTCCAAGGACATGGAATTGGAGAAAGTATGCACGAAGATCCAGGTATTCCAAACTACGGTAAAGCAGGAAGAGGAATACGCCTTGAACCAGGCATGACTCTAGCAATAGAGCCTATGGTAATTATGGGAAAACCAAACATTTTAGAGTTGGATGATGGTTGGACTATAATAACAGAGGACGGAAGCCTTGCAGCTCATTATGAAAATACAATTTTAATTACAGAAAATGAGCCAGAAATATTGACATTATTATAAAAATGTTATATACTATATAAGCTATTATGTATAAAATAGCTTATATTGTATTTTAAAAATGAGATACAATAGAAGATACGGAGGGAAAATAGTGTCAAAAGAGGATGTTATCGAAGTTGAGGGAACTGTTGTAGAAACATTACCCAATACAAATTTTAAAGTAGAGTTAGAAAATGGTCATCAGATATTAGCTCACATCTCTGGAAAGTTAAGAATGAATTACATCAAAATTCTTCCTGGAGATAAAGTTAAGGTGGAATTATCACCATATGACTTAACAAGAGGAAGAATTACTTGGAGAGCAAAATAATATCTAATACTAATATATATAAAATTTTGTTAGGAGGTGCAGAATAATGAAGGTTAGACCATCAGTTAAAAAAATGTGTGACAAATGCAAAGTTATAAAAAGAAAAGGTGTCATCAGAGTAATATGCGAAAATCCTAAGCATAAACAAAGACAAGGATAATTAAAAAATTAGATATTAACACAAATCGAGATTGGCGGCTGTTGAAAGTAGTTTAGGCTATAATCAATAAATTAAAGGTTTGTGTTTATATATATGCTTATAAAAAAGTTAAAGACCGGTTTAAAAAACTGTAAATTACAAGAATATTATAGGATACCTCTAAAACTATAATAAGAATGTAGATTTAAAAGAATTAAATTGGCACATTTCACCTTTGACAATTTTAGGAAGCAGTAAAAAACAAAATAATAAAAATAACATTTGGAGGTGCAAAAATGGCTCGTTTAGCAGGAGTTGATTTACCTAGAGAAAAGAGAATAGAAATAGGACTTACATACATATATGGAATAGGTTTAGCTCGTTCTCAAGAAATATTAAAAAAAGCTGGAATAAATCCAGACATTAGGGTAAAAGATTTAACAGACGATCAAGTACAAGCAATAAGAAATGCAATGGAAGGTTACACTCTAGAAGGTGACTTAAGAAGAGAAGTTGCATTAAACATAAAAAGACTTACAGAAATTGGTTGCTACAGAGGAACTAGACATAGAAGAGGTCTTCCAGTAAGAGGACAAAGAACAAAAACTAATGCTCGTACAAGAAAAGGACCAAGAAAATTAGTAAGCAAGAGCAAGAAATAGAAATTAAGAAACTTCGCTTCAAATAGCTAAGTTAAAGAGGAGGGAAAACTTAAAAATGGCTACAAAGAATTTAGCAAAAAAACCAACTAGAAGAAGAGATAGAAAAAATATCGAAAAAGGTATGGCTCATATTCACTCTAGTTTTAATAATACAATAGTTACAATAACAGATACACAAGGTAACGTATTATCATGGGCAAGTGCTGGAGAACTTGGATTCAAAGGTTCTAGAAAAAGCACACCATTTGCTGCCGGAGAAGCTGCTGAAACAGCTGCTAAAGCTGCAATGGAACATGGTTTAAAAACTGTTGACGTATTTGTTAAAGGACCAGGTTCTGGACGTGAATCTGCAATAAGATCATTACAAACAGCAGGACTTGAAATAACATCAATTAAAGATGTTACTCCAATACCACACAATGGTTGTAGACCACCAAAAAGAAGACGTGTATAATTTTTTATTATGCGACACGAGAATATAATATAAATCGATAGATTGAGAAATAATTAAGGAAGGTGAAATATAAAATGTCAAGATATAAAGACGAACAATGCCGTATTTGCCGTAGAGAAGGACAAAAATTGTTCTTAAAAGGCTCAAGATGCTATTCTGACAAATGTAGCATAACAAGAAGAAATTATGCACCAGGACAAAATGGTCAAAAGAAGAGCAAAATTTCTGAATATGGTACTCAGTTAAGAGAAAAACAAAAAACAAAAGCTTTCTATGGAGTAGGAGAAAAACAATTCAGAAGATACTTCGATATGGCTTCAACTAGCAAGGGAAAAACAGGTGAAGTATTACTTCAAATACTTGAAAGCAGATTAGATAATGTAGTATATAGATTAGGATTCGCAAGCTCAAGAGCTCAAGCAAGAATGCTTGTAACACATGGTGCTTTTGAAGTAAACGGACAAAAAGTTGATATACCATCATACTTAGTAAAAGCCGGAGATGTAATCGCCGTAAGAGAAATAAGAAAAGACAATGGAGCAATAAAAATTGCTGTAGAAGAAAATGGAAGTAGACCAGTTCCAGCTTGGTTAGAAAAAGACCAAGAAAAATTAAGTGGAAAGGTTGTAACATTAGCAACAAGAGAAGATATTGACCTACCTGTTGAGGAACATTTAATAGTAGAGCTTTACTCTAAATAATAGGTTATTTTAATATAAAAGTTGTAAATATATGAATCCAGTATATTTATATTAGGAGGTAAAAATGATAGAATTTGAAAAGCCAAATATTAAATGCTTAGAAATGGATAACAATACAAATTATGCTAAATTTACATGTGAACCACTTGAACGTGGATATGGTATTACAATAGGAAATTCATTAAGAAGAATACTACTTTCTTCACTTCCAGGAGCAGCAATAACATCTGTAAAAATAGATGGAGCAGCTCATGAATTTACTACAATACCAAACGTAGTTGAAGATGTACCAGAAATAATAGTAAACTTAAAAATGGTAAGAATAAAAATAGTTGATGATGAGCCTAAAACTCTAAGAATAAACTTCCAAGGTGAAGGCGAAGTTACAGCTGCAAATATTGAAACTGATGGTACAGTTGAAATATTAAACCCAGACTTGCATATTGCAACTGTTTCTGAAGGTGGACATCTAACAATGGAAATGACAGCAAATCGTGGCAGAGGATATAATAACGCAGAAAAGAACAAAACACCAGATATGCCAATAGGAGTTATTCCAATAGATTCTATATATACACCTGTAAAGAAAGTAAATTATGCAGTAGAGAATACTAGAGTTGGTCAAATGGTTGATTTAGATAAACTTACAATAGAAGTATGGACAGACGGAAGTTTAAAGCCATATGAAGCATTAAGTTTAGCTGCAAAAATTATGACTGAACACTTAGAATTATTTATTGACTTATCAGAAATAAGCAAAAATACTCAAGTTATGGTAGAAAAAGAAGAATCTAAGAAAGAGAAAGTATTAGAAACTTCAATAGAAGATTTAGAATTATCTGCTAGATCATTCAACTGCCTAAAGAGAGCAGGAATATCTACAGTAGAAGACTTAACAAATAAGACAGAAGCTGACATGATGAAAGTAAGAAATTTGGGTAAAAAATCATTAGATGAAGTAACTAACAAATTACATTCATTAGGATTAGACTTCGCTAGCAATGAAGAATAAAGGAAGGTGAAAAAAGTGGCAACAAATAGAAAATTAGGAAGAACAACTGATATTCGTTTATCAATGCTTAAAACTCAAGTAACAGATCTATTATGGCACGGAAAAATTGAAACAACTGAAACAAGAGCAAAAGAGACAAAAGCAATAGCTGATTCTTTAATAGCTTTAGCTGTAAAAGAAGCTGGAAATTTTGAAGAAGTTGAAGTTAAAGTTTCAAGAGCTAAATTAGACGAAAAAGGAAATAAAGTTACAGAACTTGCAAAGAGCAAAAATGGCAATGAATACTTAAAAGTAGTTAGAGAAACAACTACAGAAAAAAGAAAGAAAGACATGCCATCAAAATTAAATGCAAGAAGAAAAATAATGAGAAATGTAAACAAAGTAAAAGATGCAGACGGAAAAAATGTTGATATACCAACAAAATTATTCGATGAAATAGCACCAAAATACAAAGATGTAAAAGGTGGATATACAAGAATAATAAAGAAGGGTCAACGTAGAGGAGACGCTGCAGAAACAGTTATATTAGAATTAATATAGTAATGTAAAACGGTGCAATAAAATGCATCGTTTTTTGTATATGTCAACAATTGTAATGAATAAGAATTACCATAAAATGGTTGATTTATAGTTACTATATGGTATAATTGTACTGGGTGAAGTAATATGGCTAAAATTAAATTATATAATAATTATTACATAGAATTAATTGAAGATGGAAAATGCAAAGATGATCGAATTCAAAACATTCAAACAATAAAATTGAGAGAAAGTAGAAATAAAGGCTGTTTATTATTATATATAGATTTTAGAGAATTTGATAAAGACAGATACAAAACGATACTAAGAAAACTACTTCATATAAAAAAGATGGTAAAGTTCCTTAAGATAAATATAGGAGTAAATCAAGATTCAAAAATAAAAATAGGTTATATAAACAATTATGATGAGAATAATCAATATCATCAAGAATTTATACAGGCAATAAATGCAATACTTTTTAATACTAAAAAAGAAAGGTATAACTACATTTACGATACTGTATGTAATTACTTGGATGGATATTTTTATGGTAAAAATCTTTGCGATTTCAAAGATAACCAATGTGGTGAAAAAAAGGGCACAGCTTCTAGAATAGGATGTTGCCATCACTTTAGAGTAAAGTGGCTAGGACCTTTTACAAAACTAGTTCCATGTGAACATTTAAAAGATGATTATACCTGTGGAGCAAAGTGTATATCGTGTAAGCTTTTTACTTGTGATTACTTAGAAAAGAAGGGTGTAAAATTTAGAATAAAAGATATATTGTTGTTGGACGCATTTTTTAATCCTTTACAAAAATATTTCATAAAATGCATGGTGTTTACACCAAAAGATAAAATTATAAAAAGATTAATGATAACAGGAGCTTGAAGCAATTTATGCTAAAAGCTCCTTATATTCGTTTAATGTTAAAACTTTAATAAAATCAAAATCATTAGAAAAAGTTTTTAAAATATTTAGTGTATTATCAGTTGAATCTAAATCTACAATTATTATTTCTGAAATATTTAAGTTATAATATAGCATTTTATAAATAAATACTCGTAAGAAATATTCAATATTATTTTCCTGATTATGTGTTGTGATTACAAAAGAACAACCATTAAATGATATTTTAGGATATTTATGTATATGAATAATGGTTTTACAAATTTCAAATAAACCATATAAGGCGAATGTCCATAATAAAGAGGTTAGTATAAAATTTACCATAAATTGCCTCCTTTGATAAACAATTTGTATGATATATTATATGATTTTTTAATATAAATTGTTCTGTTTAGAAAGTTGAAGAAACTTTTTTTGAACTTCGACATGTCGTTCTTGGTCGTAGCTCCTAACGGACTCCTCAAAAGGCGAACTTCCAGTCTTGTTCTATAAAAATAAGTTTCTTCAACTTATATATATAATAAAGTAATGTATAATTTATTTCATGTCGAAAACAGTCGTACGAATGTTCGTATTAATTTTAAAAAGTGATTGAAAAGAATAACTTTTTGTGATAGTATATTACCAATGAAAAAATAGCAAATGAAGAAAATAAATGAAGTCAAAATAGAATAATAGAATTGAGGAATAAAATTGCAATTAGAAGGACAAGTAAAAGATATTATATATAAAAATGAGATAAATAGTTATACTGTCGCTACCTTTGAGACAAATGAACAAGAGGAGACCACTATTGTTGGTTATTTACCTTTTGTAAATGAAGGAGATAACTTAAAAATAACTGGAGATGTTGTGAAGCATCCTGATTACGGAGAACAATTTAAGGTTACAACATTTGAAAAGACAATGCCAACAACACCGGAAGCTTTAGAAAAATATCTTTCGAATGGGAACTTCAGAGGTGTAGGACCTGCAACGGCCAAGAAAATAGTAAATACATTTGGAAAAGATACAATAAACATAATAAAATTGGAACCTCAAAAATTAACGCAAATCAAAGGTATAAGCAAGGAAAAAGCATTGGAAATAGCAGAACAATTTCTTGCTAATTGGGAGATTTGGCAAATTGTGGGATTCTTAGACAAATTTGGAATAGGACCTCAAAGTGCAGAAAATGTGTATAAAAAATTGGGAGAAGGAGCATTAGAGAAAATAAGTGAAAACCCATATATATTAATAGATGTAGCAAGCAAAGTTAACTTTGAAAAAGTTGATAAAATTGCAATGGAACTCGGGGTTGAACAGGATAATTACAAAAGAATAAGAAGTGGAATAAAATATGGATTGGAAAAAATAGGACTAAATGGTAATTCATGTGTTTTATATGATAATCTATTAAAGTACGAAAAGGATTTATTAAGAGTTGATGTAGATAATATTGAAGATGCACTTATTAATATGAAGGCAAAAGAAGAAATCGTTATAGAGGAAAGAGAAGATGAAAAAGAATGGGTATATTCTAAGAATTTTTATGATGCCGAAAAAAATATTGCTGAAAGAATAATTGGATTGAGAAATGCTGAAAATATAAAAGAAATATCTACTTTGAAAAAAGATCTTGAAAAAATTGAAAAAGACATTGATATTAAATTATCTGAAAAACAAAAAGATGCAATAGAGAGTATAAATGATAATAATGTATGTATTATAACAGGTGGCCCTGGAACTGGAAAAACTACTATAATTAAAGCAATTATAGAGCTATATAAAAAACATGGAATGAAACCAGTACTATGTGCTCCAACAGGTAGAGCTGCTAAAAGAATGACAGAAACAACAGGAGAAGAAGCCAAAACTTTACATAGATTATTAGAACTTGCTGGAATGTCTGACGACACGGATAATTTTAATACTAATTTGTTAGTTACACCAATTGATGGGGATATAATTATTGTGGATGAAGCATCAATGGTAGATATGTTTTTAATGAACTATCTTGTTAAGGCAATATATAAGGGAACTAAACTTGTACTGGTCGGAGACACAGATCAGCTACCATCAGTAGGACCAGGAAGTATATTAAAAGATATAATAGAATCTGGACAAGTACATACAATAACGTTAAACCAGATATTTAGACAAGCTGCAAAAAGCAAGATAATTGTAAATGCGCATAGAGTAAATGAGGGAGAAAATTTTATAGGTGGCAAGGTTAAAGAGACAAAAATTGATGAAGAAAATATAGAGTTGATTGATGATTTCTTCTACATTAATGAAACAAATCAGGAGAAAATACAACAGACTGTTGTTAGTCTGTGCAAAGGCAGATTAAAAAATTATGGAGACTATGATTTCTTTAATAATATTCAAATAATAACTCCAACCAAAAAGGGAAAACTTGGTACTAAGGAGCTAAATGTACTATTACAAAAAGAATTAAATCCTGAAGAAAGAGAAAAGAATGAAAAAGAGTTTGGTGAAATAAAGTTCAGAGAGCAAGACAGAGTTATGCAAACGAAAAATAATTATAATTTACTATGGGAAAAAGATAATGATAGGTTCTTTAAAAAAGAATTAGGAAATGGAATTTTTAATGGAGAACTTGGAATTATAGATAGAATAAATAAAGAAGAGAAAACGGTTAGAGTGAAGTTTGATGACGGAAAAATAGCAACGTATGACAATACCGATTTGGATCAGTTAGAGCATGCATATGCAATAACTGTACATAAATCTCAAGGAAGCGAATTTGATGTTGTTATACTGGTTGTGAGCCAAAGTGCACCAATGTTATTGACGAGAAATCTTATATATACTGCCATGACTAGAGCAAAGAAACTGCTTATTGTAATAGGTCCACAGAGTGTTGTGAACTATATGATACAAAACAATACGACCAGACAAAGAAACACCGGATTAAAATTCAAACTAGAAAAAATAGGAGGATAAAATAAAAGTAAATAATCAAGAACCAGAAATAGGTTTTATTAAGCAAATTATAGAGAATACAATAGTCAATATTATAGATTTAATTTATCCACCGGTTTGTTCTTTTTGCGGAAAAATTAATGACGGTTTTCTGTGTAATGAATGTGAAAAAAGATTGAATCAAATTGGTAAAGCACATATTGAAAAATATAAGGACAAAGCATTCAATGAGCATTATTATCTTTTTAAATATAAAGATGTTAGAAATTACATATTAGAGTATAAATTTAATGATAAGGCGTATTACTATAAGTCTTTTGTGAACATTTTGTTAAATAATAAAAAAATATGTGAAATTTTGAAATCTTATGATATAATTATTCCAGTTCCAATCCATAATAAGAGAAAAAAAGAGAGAGGCTACAATCAAACAGCACTAATCGTTAATGATATAGCTAAGAAGACTCTTGAATTAGAGTATTATGATGTGCTAGTTAAAGTAAAAAACATTGTGCCACAGAGTACATTAAGGAAAGAAGAAAGAAAAGAAAATTCGAAAAATGTATATAAATTGAAAGCAGATTCAGAACGAATTATCAAAAACAAAAAAGTACTTATTTTTGATGATATTTATACGACTGGTGCAACTGCCGAGGAGTGTGCAAAAGCTGTAAAAAAGGCAAAACCAGACAAGATTGGAATACTAACTCTTGCAAAAGATTAAGAAGTAAATTCACTAAAAGTTGAAGGGAGAGATATAATGGACGATTTGGTAGAAAGCATATTGGATTATATTAGAGCGGACTACACTGACTATGCTATAATGATTAATGGTGAGTGGGGAAGTGGAAAAACTTACTTCTGGAACCATAAGATAAGAAACAAAATTGAAGCTATGCAGGTACACGGAAAAAAATATACCACTATATACATGTCTTTATATGGAATATCTAATTTGGAAGAAATAAGTAAGAAGATATTTATAGAGACCACTCAATTAATGGATAAAAACTTAAAAAAATATATGGGATCGAAAGGTGAAAAAATAATTCCTGAATATGCAAAAACAGGATTAGACATGGCCAATTTCTTTGGAGTTACTCAGAATGGAGATAAGATTGATTATGAAGAGTTTTTCTCTACAGATGATAAGGTACTTTGCTTTGATGACCTAGAGAGAGCTAATGTAGACGTTATTGATATATTGGGATATATTAATAACTTCGTTGAACATGACCATATAAAAACAATAATAATATGTAATGAAAAGGAATTGTCTACAAAATTAAAAAGCAGTAATTTGGAGATGAAAACATTTATTGCAACATATCTTTTAGATAAAGAAAATAAGTTAAATATAAAAACAGATGAACCAATGGTTCAACGTATTCAAGATACAATAGAGTATGTATTTGACAAGGCGAATGACTATGAGAGAATAAAAGAAAAATTGATTGGTGAAACTTTTGAATATGCACCAGAGTTTACATACATAATTAATGGCTTACTTATGAGATATGAAAGATATCCAGAATTAATAAGATTTCTAAGAGAAAATTCACATTTAATAACATCAACATTTAATAAAAGCGGAACAAGAAACCTAAGAATTTTAAAACATGCATTGAATGATTTTAAAAAGATTTTTGATATGGTAAACAAAGATTATCCAAATACCAACAATAGAATTTTGCAAACAATGCTAATATTTACTATAGCAATATCTTTCGAAATAAAAGCTGGAAAAGTAACAAAGGATAAATTTAAGAATATTGAAAATAATGAAGAATATAGAGCAATTTTGGTATCTTCAAGAGTGTTCATGGATAATAGACAATTTTATATTAAGGAATTTGATAATACATATTATTATAACTTTAAAGTTGAATATAGATTCTTCAAATTTATAGAGATTTACGTTCGTACAAGAATATTTGATATGAAAGTATTTAAAGATAATATGGAGGTAATAAGAAATACAATAGATACAGACAAATTGCCTGGATATAAGAGACTATTGACAGAAGAGTATTGGAAAATTTCAGATGACCAATTCCCTGCGGTAATTGATCAGGTAATCGATGACGTAAAAAATGGCAGAATAAAACCAATAGAAATAGTAAAAATATTTGCATATTTTAGCCATTTTATAGAAAACAATTTGATTGATTATGATATACAAACGATAGAAAGTGTATTTTTAAATGGAATGAATATTGCTTCTGTAAGTTCAGAATACTGTGATGACGCAGAAGAAGAATTGTCTCAGATTGCAACTGAAGATGCAGGACCTGAAATGAATAATGTTATTAAAAGGTTCAATGAAATAAACGCAAAACTAAAAGACAAAATGTATCGTGAAAGAGCAGATGAACTGTTTAAATGTATACCTATGAAGATGGAATTATTCTATGATAAGTTTGCGAAAGAGTGCAATAATGTGCCAATCTTTAAATACTATGATCCATTTCAATTGTTCCAAAGAATATCATGTGCAAGCAACGAGGATATAGTTTCGATAAGAGAAATGTTGGCAGAAAGGGCTAAACATCATAAAAAAGAAATTGAGCCAGAAATGGCTAATATTGCAAAATTAAGACAAATAATGGAAGATTACGTTGATGGTAAGAGACCAACAATAAAAACAGTAATGATAGGAGAATTTGCAAGAGAATTAGACAAAATATTAAATATGTATAAGCCAATGTAAAAAATGAATAATTTTTTCCTTTTTTGTAATAATAAAAATATAAAACAATTATAAAAGAGGAGGAAAGAAATGAAAGCAACAGGTGTTGTAAGAAGGATAGATGATTTAGGAAGAGTTGTAATACCAAAAGAGATTAGAAGAACTTTGAGAATAAAAGAAGGGGATCCACTCGAAATATTCACTGATAAAGAAGGAGAAGTTATTTTAAAAAAATATTCTCCTATAGGTGAATTATCAGAATTTGCTGCAGAATATGCTGAAACACTAACTAAAACAACCGGACATATTGCGTGTATTACTGATAAAGATACTGTAATTGCGGTGTCTGGAGCATCTAAAAAGGAATGGCTTGAACAGGGAATAAGCCGTGAATTAGAAAGAATATTAGAAGATAAGGAAAAGTATGTTAGCAAAGAAAATAATGATGTAGCTGTACCGATAACACAAAGTGAGAAGGACGATAAAATATATAAATCTCAGGTAATATATCCAATAATATCAGATGGTGATGCTATAGGAAGTGTAATTCTTCTATCTAAAGATGAAAAAACAAAAATGTCTGAAGTTGAGCAAAAAGTTGCACAATCGGCAGCAAACTTTTTAGGAAAACAGATGGAGATATAAAAAATTTAAAAAAAGACTTGATAATTATGTTTTTTTATAGTATAAATATAATAGATAATATACTACGATTACAAAGGAGGAAGCAGAATGGAAGGACCACTAAATAATGATAATATCATACCAAACCAATTTGATACAGCTGTGCCATCAAAAATAAGCACATGGACAAAGATTAAGAACTTTTTATTTCAAGAAATAACAATAGAACTAACTCCAAAGCAAGAAGCTACTTTCAAGGCTATAGATGACTTTTGGCACCAAGAAATTACTGGAGAACAAGTTCATAATTTCTTATTTCAAAAAATACAATTTTAGAAACAAGCCATTTTGGCTTGTTATTTTTAATTAAGCATTCAGGAGATAAAAAGGAGAATATTATGAAGGAAATTTATGAAAGAAGAAGTATTAGAAAATATACAAACCAAGAAATATCAGATGAAGATATTAAAAAGGTTTTGAAAGCAGGAATGAATGCTCCATCGGCTCATAATTTAAAGCCTTATGATTTAATTGTTGTAAAAAATAAGGAGACATTAAGAAAATTAGCGGATTGCTGTATTTATTCGCATATGCTGAATGAAGCGAATGCTGCAATAGTTGTATGTTCAAGTGCAAATATGGAAAAAACTCCATATTGGGAATCAGATTGCGGAGCTGTTACAGAAAACATATTATTAGAAGCTACATCCCTTGGGATTGGAACCTGCTGGCTTGGGGGCTATCCGGACCTAGAAAAGACGGGGAAGGAAAAGAAGATTCTTGGTGTTCCAGAGGTTTATCAAATATTTTGTATAATTTCAATGGGGTATCCAGCTGAGACAAGAAAAGTAAATGACAATTATTATGAGGATAAAGTACATTATGAAAAATTTTAGAAAGTAAGTAAGAATTTCTAATAAAATTTAAGAAGTCTTATAATATAAAATAATTAGATAAAAAGAATGAAGCAATCGTTAAAGAATGCTTCATTTTTTTTATATTGAGCTTTTTTAAAATTACATTGGCATTATTAAGTTTGCTAGAGGATATCCGATAAATGATGCTACTAAAATAATTACGAACATCATTAGAAATCCATATTTTAATAAACTTGTTGAATCAGACCAACCTGATGAACCAGCTACAGCAACATAAGGCATTGCTGGTGGAGCTGCAGATCCTGTTGATGCGATTAAACCAATAACAGCTGTGATAGCTGCAGCATTTAATGCACCACCAGAAGCTAGAGCTACTGGAACAGCAAGTGTTGGAACTAATTGTGCTGTGACCATGTGAGAAGATACATTTGATTGTAATCCAGCCCACAATGAGAATAACAAAATTAGTAATATAGGTGATAGACCAGTTGTTATTGGGGCAATAGAGCTTGACAAGAACGTTGTTAAACCTATTGCTTTATTGGTCATTGCAGCGCCTAAAGCTAGTGT
Source organism: uncultured Clostridia bacterium (assembly GCA_934119935.1). Classification (GTDB taxonomy): domain Bacteria; phylum Bacillota; class Clostridia; order TANB77; family CAG-508; genus CAG-245. The sequence goes on from CAKOSX010000002.1 coordinate 118,366, forward strand.
TGCAGATGCCATTATAATACTTGGCCAAGATACACCTTTTGTCATTGATTCATTAATATTTATTAATGGTTTTCCATCATATTTTAGAATTGATAATAAGATAATTCCTAATAATGGAGGCATTGCTGTACCAAACTTGCTAATCCATGTAAATGTACTTGCAATCCAGCCTATTGAACTTGATTTCAATAAACTTGGAAGAACCCATAATGCAATTACAAGAATAAATACCCAAAGTATAATTTTCTCTCCACGTGTTGCACTAGGAATTTCTTTTTTCATTTTATCAAATTGAGAAGATTTTAGGTTTATCTTCTTTGTATTTGGTCTCATTATAAATTTAAATATTAACATCATTAATGCAAATATAACAATTCCTGTTGGTATTGCATAAAGCATGTATTGACCATAACTTATGCTTGAGCCTGTTAAAGTTTTAAATACTCCCATAGAAAGAACAGGGAATACGTGTGCTATTGGTGTCATACCAGAAGATAAGCTTGTACAGAATACTAAGCCCATCATAAGCATATTGGCATATTTGTCACCTTTCTTTAGTCCTAAAACGTTATAAATTTCTTCAAGAATTGGTAATATTATAAAATATAGAACTGTTGGAGACATAAATAATCCAATTATAAGAACTGCTGCAAAGAAGCAGAATGCAAATCTCCAAGGTGATTTTCTTGCAAATTTACTAGTTACAAATCCTAAAGCGATTTTCTTAACATATCCTGTTTGAGAAAATGCATATGTGAACATGAATGTAAATAGCAAAAATGCGAAAGTTTCGTTACCAAACGAATTTTGCAGAGTTGTTTTCATTCCAAGTGAAGGAACAAGCGCAAGAGCTGCTAAACATAATAAACTTGGCCAGCCTATTCCAACTGTTATCCACAAGAATAAAACAGTTACGAATACGCCAAGCACCTTCATTCCATCTGCACTAAGACCAGATGGTGGTGTCGCACTGAAGAAAACGATAAGAAGAATAAGTGCAATGATGGTACAAATAAATTCTTTCTCATTTTTCTTCATTAATGGTCTCTTTTTATTTTCTTCCATTTTTTTTCAATCCTTTGTTTAACAAATTTAGGTTTTTAAGGGAAAGCCTATAAAACCATAGGCTCAATATAAAAATTTATTTTAAGTAAAAATAATTACTTTAAAACCTAAATTAAAGCACCTTGATTAACAAGCTCTTCTTGAACAGCTTTTACATCATAAGATGGATTATCTAGTGTTAAAGCTGCTGCTACACCTGCTGCTTGACCAGTAGCAAATCCTGTTCCCATAACACGTACAGAACCAAGTGCTAATGAGTCTGTAGAAATTGTTCTACCAGCGGCCCATAAGTTTTTAGCATCTCTAACTTTTAAACATCCTAAAGGAATAGAGAAGTACTCATTATCTGGAATATGAGTGTATTTTATAGAAGTGTTGCTTTTGTGCATTTCTGGGCTCCAAGCGCCTCTTGCTATACTATCATCACTCTTTGGTGCCATTATTATTTCTTCACCTTTAAGCATTTTGTCACCGATTATTCTTCTTGCTTCACGAATACCAACTGCTGGTCCAGAAGATGATATAATCATATCTTGGAATCCGTCTAGGTAATTCTTAAATGCCATTGCATAATTGTGAACTTGTGAACGTAGTTCCATTTCTGTTTTTGTAAGTGTCTCTGCATCAAGGGCAGGAACTATTGTGCTTGGAATTGTGCAATATCCATAAGTTTTGTCTGGAATTTTAATGATTAATCCAGTTTCTTTCTTAATTTCAATTCCGTTTTCTTTTGCCTTTTTTAAAGCGGCCTCAATGTCAGGCTTTAATATTTCTCTTGCTGGAATGTTGTCAATTCTAAAAGGTAATGAAGATTGTTGAACTTTTCCATCATCATCTCCCCAGTTAGTTGCAATTCCGGCAAAATGAACTAGGTTAGCATTACCAGAAGCATCAACAAAAGCCTTAGCTTTTACTGTGAATGTTCCTTCGTCATCTGTACATTTAATCTCTTCTATTTTCCCGTTATTGTTTAATACTTCATACATTTGAGCATGTAAAAAATATTCAACAGAACTCTTTTTTAGTAATTGGTCCATAACCAATTTTACGTATTCTGGGTTGAATGATACAGAAACGTTACCAGTTGATTTTGATGGTCTTGGATGAATGTTTGTACCATAATCCTCTAATTTTTTTAGAACCTCTCCACCAATTCCTTGTACAACTTGGTCGTAATTTTCGCCTCTTGTGAAAAAACCACAGTAAGCAGTTACTTGTGAATTTGTAGCTTGTCCACCAAAATATGGATTTCTTTCGATTAAGACAGTTCTAGCACCAGCTCTTGAGGCACCGATTGCAGCAGCTATACCGGCTGCACCACCGCCTACAACAGCTACATCACATTCAATATATCTTTGCATAATTGAACCTCCTTTTATATAATTTTACAAAAATACATTCAAATTATACCATAAAAAGAAGATTTATATAGAATTGAAATATAAATGTCATATAAATGTCATATAAATGTAACAAAATGTAAAATAACGTCTAAATTTAATTTTGAAATTTTATAAAATCTGTATAAAATACTTGAAAACTATTTGTCTTTGGTATAGAATATTAAATGGTTTTAATAGCCACATATATGATGAATAACATCAAAGAGGAGGAATTTTTATGTCAGTTAAAATTGGTATTAATGGTTTTGGAAGAATAGGAAACTTAGCATTCCAAGCTGCATTAAAAAATAATGAAGTAGAGGTAGTTGCAATTAATGATCCTTTCATAGCAGCAGATTACATGGCTTACATGGTTAAATTCGATTCTGCACACGGAAGATTTGATGGAGAAGTTAAATCAGAAGAAGGAAAACTAATTGTAAATGGAAAATCAATAAATGTATATAACGAAATGGATCCAAACAATATTCCATGGGCTAAAGAAGGAGTAGAATATGTTCTAGAATGTTCTGGTGTATTCACAACAATGGAAAAAGCACAAGCTCACCTAAACGCAGGGGCTAAAAAAGTTGTAATAAGTGCACCTTCAAAAGATGCTCCAATGTTTGTAATGGGTGTAAACAACGAAACATATGATCCAAGCATGAACATAGTTTCAAATGCATCTTGTACAACAAACTGTTTAGCACCTTTAGCAAAAGTTATAAATGATAACTTTGGAATTAAAGAAGGATTAATGACAACTGTTCATAGCACAACAGCTACACAAAAAACAGTTGATGGAGCTTCTAAAAAAGATTGGAGAGGTGGACGTGCTGCAAGTGCAAACATAATTCCATCATCAACAGGAGCTGCTAAAGCAGTTGGAAAAGTTATTCCAGCATTAAATGGAAAATTAACAGGTATGGCATTTAGAGTACCAACAATAGATGTATCAGTTGTTGATTTAACATGTAATTTGGAAAGACCTACAACATACGAAGAAATCTGTGCAGCAATGAAGAAAGCAGCAGAAGGAGAATTAAAAGGAATAGTTGAATATGTTGATGAAGATGTTGTATCTTCAGACTTCTTAGGAGATGAACATACATCAATATTCGATAGCAAAGCTGGAATAATGCTTACAGACACATTTGTTAAATTAGTAGCTTGGTATGACAACGAGTGGGGATATGCACATAAATTAGTAGACTTAGCAGCATACATGGCAAAAGTTGATCATAAATAATAGAGTATAATAACAACATGGGCTTGGCACAGTATAGAGTGAATCAAGCCCTTTTATTACAATTTAAGAAAGGAAGATATACCATGAATAAAAAGACTGTTAGAGACATTGATGTTAAAGGAAAGAAAGTTTTAGTAAGATGTGATTTTAATGTTCCTTTAGATGAAAATAAACATATAACAGATAATAGAAGAATAGTTGGAGCTCTTCCAACAATAAAATATTTATTAGATAATGATTGCAAAGTAATTCTTTGTTCACATTTAGGAAGACCAAAGGGACAAGTAAATAAAGATTTTTCTTTGGAGCCAGTTGCAAAAGAATTATCTAAATTGTTAGGAAAAGAAGTAAAACTTGCAAGTGATATAATAGGCGAGAGCGCTAAAGAATTAACTGCAAACATGAAAGATGGAGAAATTGTTCTATTAGAGAATGTTAGATTTGATAGTAGAGAAGAAGCAAATGACCCAGAGTTTGCAAAAGAGCTTGCCAGCTTAGCTGAAATATATGTAAATGATGCATTTGGAACAGCTCACAGAGCACATGCTTCAACAGCTGGAGTAGCAAGTTATTTACCAGCAGTAGCAGGTTTCTTAATGGAGAAAGAACTAAACTTCTTAGGAACAACACTTGAGAATCCTGAAAGACCATTTGTTGCAATACTTGGAGGAAAAAAGGTATCAGATAAAATTGGTGTTATCGATAGCTTATTAGAAAAAGTAGATACATTAATGATTGGTGGAGGAATGGCTTATACATTCTTTAAATCAATGGGATACAATGTTGGAAATTCTATTTGCGAATTAGATAAATTAGATTTAGCAAAAAGTTTAATGGAAAAAGCTAAAGCAAAAGGTGTAAAATTGATGCTTCCTGTAGATACTAAAGTAGGAAAAGAATTCAAAGAAGACACAGAAAGTAAAACTGTTAAATACACAGAAATACCAGATGGTTGGGAAGGCTTCGACATTGGCGCAGAAACAATAAAGATGTATCAAGACGAATTATCAAAAGCAAAAACTGTTATTTGGAATGGACCTTTAGGATTGTTCGAATTTGACCAATTTGCAATAGGAACAAATGCAATAGCAGAATACTTAGGAAACCTAGAAGATGTTACAACAGTAATAGGTGGAGGAGATTCAGCCGCTGCAATAGAAAAACTAGGAATTGGCGATAAATTCACACACATTTCAACAGGTGGCGGAGCATCACTAGAATTCTTAGAAGGAAAGAAACTTCCAGGAGTAGAATGCTTACTAGACAAATAACTATATTTAATAATTGTATTTTTCTAAAATTAACTGACTACCCTTTGGCTCAAGCTTTGCTATGAGAACTTTCGACGGCGGGGCTACGCATTTAATTTTATAAATAATACAATTATTAAATCAAAATATTAAGGAGGACGTGTATGAGAAGAAAGGTAATCGCAGGAAACTGGAAAATGAATATGCTTCCAGCAGATACAATAAATTTTATAGAAGGTTTAGCTCCTCTTGTAAAAGATTCTGAAAATGAGGTTATATTGTGTGTGCCATATACAGATTTATTTTATGCATGGCATACAACAGAAGGTACTAATATTCATATTGGTGCAGAAAATATGCACTGGGAAGAAAAGGGTGCATATACAGGAGAAGTTTCTGGACAAATGCTAAAAAGCATAGGAGTTGAATATGTTATAATAGGTCACTCAGAGAGACGTGCATATTTTGCAGAAACAGATGAGACTGTAAACAAGAAAATTAAATCTGCATTTGCAAATGATTTAAAACCAATAGTTTGCGTTGGTGAGTCTTTAGAACAAAGAGAAGCTGGCAAAACAGAAGAAGTTATAACAAAGCAAGTAGAATTAGCACTAGCTGGTCTTACAGAAGAACAAGTAAAAAATACTATAATAGCATATGAGCCAATCTGGGCAATTGGAACTGGCAAAACAGCTACATCAGAGGATGCAAATAATAGTATTAAAGCTATAAGAAAAAAGATTTCTGAAATATATGGAAGTGTTGCAGAAGATGTAATTATTCAATATGGTGGAAGTGTAAAATCAACAAATGCAAAAGAACTATTCGAAACATCAGATATTGATGGAGCCTTAGTTGGAGGAGCAAGTTTAAAAGTAGACGAATTTGCAAAAATAGTAAATTACAATAAATAGACACAGTGTATGGCATTGAGCTGATATAGAAAAAATACAGCTCTGTGCCTTTGGAAAGGAAATGGAATAAGAAAATGAAAGATAAATTGACAATGCTAATGATATTAGATGGTTTTGGAATAAATGAAAATGAGCAAGGAAATGCAGTAAAGCTTGCCAATACTCCAAACATAGACAAATTAATGAAAACATGCCCAACAACAAGAATTTTTGCTAGCGGAATGAGCGTTGGTTTACCAGAAGGTCAAATGGGAAATTCAGAGGTAGGCCATACAAACATTGGAGCTGGAAGAATTGTTTATCAAGAGCTAACAAAAATAACAAAATCAATAGAAGATGGAGACTTTTTCAGTATTCCAGAATTTAATAAGGCAATAGAAAATTGTAAAAAATATAATTCTAAATTGCATATAATGGGCTTACTATCAGACGGTGGTGTACATAGCCACATTCGCCATTTGTATGGATTATTAGAACTTGCAAAGAGAAAAGATTTTGAAAATGTATTTGTACATTGCTTTATGGATGGTAGAGATACTCCACCAGCTTCAGGTGAAGGATATATTACAAAACTAGAAGAAAAAATGAAGGAAAAAGGAATAGGCAAAATTGCAAGTATATCTGGAAGATTCTATGCAATGGATAGAGATAAGAGATGGCAAAGAGTTCAAAAGGCTTATGATGCAATGGTTAATGGAGTTGGAAACAAGGCTTCATCTGCAATACAAGCAGTAGAGGCATCATACCAAAAAGAAATTTTTGATGAATTTATAGAGCCAACTGTAATATGCAATGGAGATACACCAGTTGCAAAAATAGAGCCACACGATTCTGTAATATTCTTTAACTTCAGACCAGACAGAGCAAGAGAAATAAGCAGAACATTAGTTGATCCAGAATTTAATGATTTTGAAACAAGAAAAGATTTGGATTTATGTTTTGTTTGTATGACTCCATATGATGAAACATTACCAAATGTTGATATTGCATTCAAGAAGGAACATCTAAAAAATACATTCGGAGAATACATCAGTAATTTAGGTTATACTCAATTACGTATAGCAGAAACAGAGAAATATGCTCACGTAACATTCTTCTTCAATGGTGGTCAAGAAAAGCAATATCCAGGAGAAGATAGAATATTGGTTCCATCACCAAAGGTTGAAACATATGATATGCAACCAGAGATGAGTGCACCAGAAGTTACAGAAAAAGTTGTAGATGCAATAAATTCTAAAAAATATGATGCAATAATATTAAACTTTGCAAACCCAGATATGGTTGGACACACAGGAAACTTAGAAGCTGCTATAAAAGCAGTTGAAACAATAGACGAGAGCGTTGGAAAAGTTGTAGAAGCTGTAAATGCTCAAAATGGAGTATTAATTATAACAGCAGACCATGGAAACTGCGAGCAAATGATAGACTACAAAACAGGGGAGCCACACACAGCACACACAACAAACCCTGTTCCACTAATATTAGTTGGAATGGATAATGCAAAACTAAGAGAAGGAAAACTAGCTGATTTAACACCAACAATGCTAGACATAATGGGACTAAAGAAGCCAGAAGAAATGACTGGAGAAAGTATTATAGTTGAAAAATAGAAAATAAGGGAGCGCATATGCCAAAGGGTGAAACTATAAAAGACTTATATTCTGAAATTAGAAAATGCCTTTTTTATATGATACCAGAAAAATGGGAAAGCATATATCTTTATGCGTCAGTTATACAGAGGGATAATGGTGAAGAAACAGGAGAAATGTTTTTTTACTATTTTCCCAAGAGTATAATCAAAAGAAACCCAATAAATGTGTATCAAATTCCACAAAAATTCAGTTTGGATGAAGAAGAATATATAAAATTAACAGATGAATTATATGATTTAATAAAAAAATTGAGACATGAATGTAAAAGGTATGATAAAATTAACTGGTCAAATATCACAATAAGCATAGAAAATGTTGATTTCTTAGCTGAATATAATTGTGACGATCTACTAACATCAATGTATTCAAATGAAGATCGTATGTTGATTTGGCAGTATAAATATCTTTCATATCCTATGGAAAAATTCACGAAGGATCAAAGAGAAAAAATAGAATCATACTTAGAAGAAGAATCTCATGGACTGCACCAATATAAAATATATACAGAGACTTTTTATCAGCCACATGAACATAATAGTATTGAATATGATATAAATAAAAAAGTAGATGAGTATATAAAAGAGGATGAAAAGCCTACAACAGATTTTACTATGGTTGACAGTGATGAGCAATATAAAATTAAATCTGGAAATATCTTTAAGAGAAGAAAGAATAGACTATTAAATGAAAAGAATGAAATGAAGCAACAAGATACAGATAAAAAAAATAGTGAGCAAGAAGAGTTTGTTGTGAGAAATCAAATTTTAAAATATTAGAAAGCAATTGAAGAAAACTTTAATTGCTTTTTTCATTCAATATTTATTATTAAAACCAGAACAATTTGTATTTTTAAAGCCTCAACACGTCGCTCTTGGTCGGGGCTCTTTGACCCCTCAAAAGGCGAGCTTCCGGTCTCATTTAAAAAATACAAATTGTTCTGGTTTATCTTATAAAAATGTTTAAGAAATGGTATTCGCTCTGTGTGAAAATATTAAAAAAATTTAATAATTTACTTCACTTAAAATATTCTTTATGGTATTATAATATGGAAAAGTAAGGAATGGGTTGAAAAAATAATTATAATTTTCAAACTAGATTTGCACATAGAAAGAGGAATAGATTTGATATGAGAAGTAAGAAAAAAGAAAAGAAGATTTATATTTATAAATTAATTGTAACAATAATATTTGCTTTAGCAATAGTATTTGTGCTTAACACGGCACAAAATTATATAAGAAATGAAATTACAGGAAAAACTAATTTAGTAATTAATAATGGAAATGTCACAAAGAGCACAAAGAATGATGTAATTATAGAAGATGATGTTGTATACTTATCTACTAAAGACGTAGCAAATTTCTTTGATGACCATATTTTTTATGACAATACATATAATCAAATCATAACAACATCAGATACAAAAGTTGCAACACTTGTAATAGATAAAAATAAATGTACTGTAAATGGAGCAGAAGTAAGTTTAATTGCTCCTGCTAAGAAGATAGATAATGAGTTTTATTTACCTTTTTCTGAGATTAGCAAGAGTGTATATAATGTGGAAACGAAATATATAAAAGAAACAAATACTGTAGTTTTAGTTTCGTTAGATAGAGAGCTTGTGTATGCTAATAGTAGCAAAAATAATTCTGTAAAATATATGCCAACGAGTTTTTCTAGAACTGTTGCTAAAATAAAAAAAGGCGATAATGTGACTGTTGTTAAAGATGATAAGACGGCGGAAAATGGATGGACTAAGGTTACGACAGAAAATGGAAAAATAGGGTATGTAAAAACAAGTACTTTAGCAAATGAAAAACAAGTTAGAGAAAAGTTAAACATAGAAAAACAAGTTGAGGGGAATATCAGCTTAGCATGGGATTATTTTTCTGAATATGCATCTGCACCACAAAGAACAGGAAAAATAAAAGGTGTAAACGTTGTGTCTCCAGCATTTTTAGCATTACAAGATGGAGGAAAAGGAAATCTTGTTGCAAATGTGGGAACAGCAGGAACTAACTATGTAAATTGGGCTCATAATAATGGATATAAAGTTTGGGCTTTGCTTTCAAATAACTCGGACAAGCCAACTACAACAGAAATACTAAACGATTATAAACTAAGAGAAAGATTAATAAATAATATAGTAACTGCAGTAATAACATTTAACCTTGATGGAATTAATTTGGATTTTGAGTATCTAAATGAGAGTGATAAAGATGTATACTCAAGGCTAGTAATAGAATTGGCACCTAGATTAAAAGAACTTGGAAAGGTTTTATCTGTTGATGTAACAGCTCCGGATGGTTCACCAGACTGGTCTCTATGCTACGATAGAAATGTAATAGGAGATGTTGCAGATTATATAGTATTTATGGGATATGACCAAAACGGAGTGTCGTCACCTAAAGAAGGAACAACGGCAGGTTGCGATTGGGTAGAAGCAAATGTAAAAAAATTCTTGGGGCAAGAAGGAGTAGATGCAAGCAAAATAATATTAGGAACACCATTCTATACAAGAATTTGGACAGAAAATAATGGAAACATAACAAGTAAAGTAGTTAACATGAAAAATATAGCAAGTAATATACCAGAAGGAACAAAGACAACCTGGGATGACTCTTTAAAACAAAATTATGCAGAATACGAAAAAGACGGAAAAACATATAAGATTTGGATAGAAGATGCTAAGTCTTTAAGATGCAAACTAGAATTAGTCAACACGTACAACTTAGCAGGGGCTGCATACTGGGAAAAAGATAGAGAAACAGATGATATTTGGAATATGGTATCTGAAGTGCTAAATGTAAAATAATAAAGTTCAAATTCTGAAATAAAATATAATTAATAGAGGCGTATAATTTGACGGATTATATGCCTCTTTTTGAGGTTATGTAAGAAAGTATTTTAGAAAATGTAATAATAATTAATAGAAAAAATATATTATATTGGGTGATATTATGAAGAAAACAATGTATTTTAAGTTACAATATTATAAGCATATTGACGATTCTTCTTGCAAAAATAAAATAATATTTGACAGATTCGTCATAAAAATTCTTAAAAAAATAAAATTACTAAAATATATATTTCACAATATAAAAACAATAGAAAATGATGATAATATTGAATACACATGCTACACTATGAGTAATCAAGAGGTAAAGGCATTAAAAAGAATAGAAAATATAGTAAATAAAAATATTAATTTGAATGTAGTATTATCAAAAAGGATAAAAGAAATTGTCAGTAATATAAAAGAACCTGAGTTACAGGAAAATATAAAGAGTGTAAGAGAGATAATTAGTCACAGTGAAAAAAGTAAAAAGATATATATTGATTTTTATAAGATGATAATGAAATCTGTAATTGAAAGAAGAAAGCAAAATTCAGAAGAACAATCACTTAGTATATTAATAGATTCAAAAGATTATAATAACACACAATTAATAAATGAATTAATTTCACAATATAAGATGATTAATATTATTACAAATAATAGAAAACAATTTGAAGGTTTAGAAGAGGAAGCGGAGAAAAATTTCGAATCAATTTCTGTGCTAAATAATAAAAGAAAGAGCTTAAGTAATGCAAAATATATATTAAATGTTGACTTTAGTGGAGAAGAGATTTTAGAATACTGTATTGACAGAACTGCTATAATTTTTAATATAGCAAACACGAAAATTGATAAATTAATGAATTTTGATGGGACCATAATAAATAATGTAAAGCTAATAGATAACAGTGAATTTTCACTGCAAGACAGATATTTAGTAAACAATGAAAAATGGAAAGAAATGGTTCGAGAAAAAATAGAAAAAAATGAATATGATCTTATAGGAAACAGGGGAAAAGTTGAAATAAAATAATATAAAAATGAGAACTAAAATGGGCGTAAAACTTGAAATAAACAGATAGTAGAAAATGAAAAATACTTGACAAAAAAGAAAAAAAGGGGTATCATTATACAATGAATTTTATAGAAATAAACTGAAAAAACAAGGAGGTTTTACAGTAATGGAAGATAAAGGTATACTAGTATCACAAGAAGGATTTGAAAAATTAGAGAAAGAATTAGATTATTTAAGAACAACTAAAAGAGCAGAAATTGCTGAAAAAATAAAGGTAGCATTAGGATTTGGAGACTTATCTGAGAATTCTGAATATGATGAAGCAAAAAATGCTCAAGCTGAAAATGAAGGGAAAATTGCTGAGTTAGAAAATAAAATAAGATATGCAAAAATAATAGATGAATCTGAAATAGACACAAAAACAGTTCAAGTTGGAAACATTGTAAAGGTACATAATGAAAAAATTGATAAAGATGCAACATTTACAATAGTAGGATCAACAGAAGTAAATTTAGCTGAAAATAAAATATCAAATGAATCTCCAGTTGGAGCAGCATTACTTGGAAAGAAAAAGAATGACATTGTAGAGGTAAAAACTCCAGGCGGAGTTGTTAAATACAAAATATTATCAATAACAAAATAAAAATTAACCGAACTTCAAAATATTTAACTTTTGAGGTTCGGCTTTTTTTATAAATTAACGGCAGATTCTAATGCTAATTTTATCATAGAATTTAAAGAAGTTTGCCTTTCTTCTGCGGAAATTTCTTGATGTTTATAATGTGAATCAACTACGCTTAATAAACAACTAGCTTTTTTGCCAAGTAATTTTGCATTATAGAAAAGTGCAAATGCTTCCATCTCTGCAGCAATTATATTTAGATCCTTTGGAAATCTTGCAATTAAACTATTTACGTCTTTTACATAATAATCGAAGCAATCAGTGCAAAGAGTATTTCCTTTAACATAAGGAATACTTAATTCTTTTGCTATATTTTCTATAATGGTGTTTATTTCAGAAGATGAATGCATTATGTGGCAATCTTCTTCATTTAGCTCATATGCGTAATTTCCTTCGGTATATGCATTATCTACTAGTATAGTATCTAAAAGGTTTAAATTTTCATTGTAGGCCCCGCAAGAACCAATACGTATTATTGTGTCAACATTATAAAACTTATATAATTCGTAAGAATAAATCCCCATGCTTGGCATTCCCATTCCAGATGCAAAAACAGTAATTTTCTTTCCTTTGTAAAATCCTGTGTAACCGAACATGTTTCTAACTGTATTAACAAGTTTTGCGTCCTCTAAAAATGTATCTGCAATGTATTTTGCTCTTAGTGGATCTCCAGGCATTAATACGATGTTAGAGATGTCTTCAACTTTAGCTTCATTGTGTGGTGTCATAAATCTTCCTCCTTTAAAATTTGATAATTGTATTTAGAATTAACGTCATTATATCATATGTCAAAAATAGTGCAAGTAAACCGCAAAAATTTTCCAATAAACTCTTGAAAAATACTAAAAATATGATACAATATAACAAGCTAAAAGAGAAAATTTGTTTGATAATAAAAGAAAGGAAATAGCAAACTAGTGAATAGAAAATTAATAGTAGATTAGGCATTAGTTTGGTTAAATTATAAACTTATGATAGCATATTTAAAAGGTGAATTAGTAGTAAAGTCGGAAGAATATATAATTATCGAAGTACAGGGAATAGGATATAAAGTTTTTATGTCAAAAAAATCGATAGACGAATTACAAGAAAGCAAACAAGTACGTGTATATACATATTTGAAAGTAAGAGAAGATGACATTAGCTTGTTCGGTTTTAACACAAACGAGGAATTACATATGTTTGAGCTTTTAATATCAGTTGGGGGAATAGGAGCAAAATCAGCAATAACAATTCTTTCGAACATTACACCATCAAGATTTGCACTTGCTGTAATAACAAACGAAGTAAACACTTTAAAGAAATTGCCAGGAATAGGACCAAAAACAGCACAAAGGATAATATTGGAATTAAAAGATAAGATAAAAACAGAAGAAGCCATTGGAGCAGATACTAGTGAACTCGAGAAAGAAGAAAACAAACAAGAAGAATTTGAAGAAGTAATACAAGCTTTACAAGTACTAGGATACAGAAGATATGAAATAAACAAAATACTACCAAAGATAAAATCAGAAAGCTTGGAAGAAAGAATAAAAGAAGCACTACAATATTTAGCAATCGCCCAATAGGGATGCCCTTTCTTGGGCAAAAAGAAATATAAACTTTGAATAATAGTACTAAATTTGCATGGAACTATTAGAAGAAAAGGAGCAAGAAATGAATGCGAATGAACCATTAGCATATAGAATGAGTCCTAAAACATTAGATGATTATGTGGGACAAGAGGATATTTTAGGAAAAGATAAAATTTTATATAGAACAATAAAGGCTGATAGATTATCTAGTATTATTTTATGGGGACCTCCAGGATGTGGAAAAACATCTCTTGCAAGGGTTATAAGCAATACAACAAAATATAAATTTACCAAATTAAATGCAGTAACTGCCGGAGTTGGAGACATTAAGAATGCAATAGAAGAAGCAAAAAACCCTTTTTTAAATCCATCTGGAAGGTGTATATTATTTATAGATGAAATTCACAGATTTAATAAATTGCAACAAGACGCATTACTTCCTTTTGTAGAAAATGGAACAGTAATTTTAATTGGTGCAACAACGGAAAACCCTTATTTTGAAGTAAATAAGGCTTTAATATCGAGATCTATGGTATTTCATTTGCAACCATTAACTGTAGAAAATATTTATACTATTTTAAAGAGATCCTTAGAAAAGCCAGAGGGGCTTGGGGAATATAAAATAAAAATTTCTGATGAGACTCTAAAGAAGATTGCAGAGACAGCAAACGGAGATGTAAGAACAGCACTAAATGGCTTAGAGGTTGCAGTATTAACAACCAACATTGGATCAGATGGATATATTACAATAACAGATGAGATTGCAAAAGAAAGTGTTCAGAGTAGGAAGGCAATTTTTGATAAAAAGGGGGATAGCCATTACGATAATATCAGTGCTTTTATTAAATCTATGAGAGGAAGCGATCCTGATGCCGCAGTATTTTATTTGGCAAGGGCTTTAAATGGAGGAGAAGATCCGATGTTTTTGGCTAGAAGGATTGTAATTGCTGCATCAGAAGATGTAGGAATGGCAAATCCAAATGCTTTAATACTAGCGACGAATGCAATGGAGGCTGTACATATGGTTGGAATGCCAGAAGCAAGAATAATACTTGCAGAAGCGGCAGTATATGTTGCAACTTCAAAAAAATCTAATGCAAGTTATTTAGCTATAAACAAGGCATTGGAAGATGTCGCAACTAAAGACACGGGAGAGGTGCCAATGCATATAAGAAATGCTCCTGCAGAAGGAATGGAAAAAGAAGGATATCATGTTGGTTACAAATATCCACACGATTATCCGGGACACTATGTAGAACAGCAATATTTACCAGATAAAATGATTGGAACAAAGTATTATATTAAAGACGAGAATATACCGGATTAGAACCATTGTAAATTAGTATAATATGTGAAAAACTAAGCAATATTTACATATATAAATTAATTGTAGAAAAGTGAGAAAATATGGAATTACCAACACTGTTAAAAGAAAAATTAGAACAAGAGATAGATGGAATAGAGTTAAAAAAATTAAAGCAAAGTGCACAAAATATCAGTGAAAAGTATAGAGATAAATCACAAAAAAAGATGAACACTAGACTAATAAATAGTAAAGAGGATGCAGTTGCATATGCTGTAAGTAGAATGCCAGCAACTTATGGAGCTGTATATTCAGCATTAGAACATTGCCTTGAAATGATGGGAAACAAACAGATTACAAGTTTATTGGATGTTGGGGCTGGCACTGGAACTGCCACTTGGGCTGTTAATGAATTATTAAACATAGAAAAAAACACTTGCATAGAAAATGAAGAATATATGATGAATTTAGGGGAAAAACTTATGAACGGCGGCATTGAAAATGTTCAATGGATTAAGAAAAATATAATTACAGAAAATATAGAACAAAAGGCAGACTTAGTAATATCATCATATGTTTTAAATGAAGTGAAAAGAGAAGAAAGAAATAAAATTTTAGAAAAACTTTGGAATGCAACAGAAAAACTATTGTTAATCATCGAGCCAGGAACCCCAGAGGGATATAGTCAAATAAGAGAGATGAGAGACTATTTTTTAGAAATAGGAGCAAACATAGTGGCTCCATGTGCTCATGAAGAGAAATGTAAAATTGAAGAAAATGATTGGTGTGCTTTTTCATGTAGAGTTGCAAGAACTAAAGTGCATAAACTATTAAAAGATGGAGATGCACCTTATGAAGATGAGAAGTTTTCGTATATTGCAGTATCAAAGATAAAAACGGAAAAAGAAGCAAGAATTTTAAGACATCCAAAGATTGAAAACGGAAAGATAATATTGAAATTATGCACAAAAGACGGAAATATAGAGGAAAAAATTATAACTAAAAAACAAAAGGAAAAATTCAAAATAGCAAAAAGATTAAGCTGTGGAGATATACTAAAATAACAATTTATGCTATAATAACTGTATGGAAAATAATAAGGAGAAATATATGGGACTATTTGACTTTTTACATAAACCAAGCGAAAAAAACTTAGAAGGAGAAATAAAAAAAGTACAACAGATGCCAAAAACTTTAACAGTTGAAAGAGATGATGGAACAATAACAGAGGCGTTCTACATTAATGAAGAACAAGCATTTAAACATAGTGATGGGAGCATGAGTAGCCTGATAAGTGCAAGAATTTTACATGCACATAGAGGTGATACAATGTATTTTGATGCTGCTAATCCAATTTGTTTTGAAATTCCAAGTGGAGATTATGAGTTAATAAAAGATATAATAGAAAAATTTACTGGAATGTACTCTGGATTTAAACTTAACGAATATTCATACACATATATAGGAAGAGCATATTCAAAAGATGATATTAGACCACAACCACCAACAGAAGCAGTAAATTCTGAAATAGCAAAATTAAACGAAAAACTTTTAGAAGAAGTTACAAACAGAAGGTTGGAAGATGCACAACGTATGGCTACAAGACAAAGAGAAGAGGAGCGAAAAAGATTCGAAAATGAAAAACAACGTAAAAAACAAGGAGACGAATGGCAAAAAGTAATTCAAGATAGATTAAGAACTCCATTTATTAAAGGTGGCTTAGGAAAAGACAAAACGGAAAAATATGAAGGTGTTGACCTGAATGATGGTAAAATATTAAGAATACGTGACGTTAATAAAATTGCTAAAGATACTACAGGAAGATATATTTATACTGCACGACTATCATCAACACCTAATATGGGAGATATAGAAATTCTTTTGCCTGATAATGGTGTGCCGGTTGTTTTTACACTACCATATAGATTCAATGATATTGTGAATACAGATTATGATATTCAATACAAACAAAAGCTTATGAAAGCTGTATTACGTTTATTATCAGAGGGCCACAGAAATAATTATACTAAAGATGGAAAATTTGACGTCAGCTCGTTACATGATATTGGAGGAATAGATAAAGAAGGAAACATTCTAGAAAATACAACGGAAAAAGTTTCTCCAGCGATTATGAATAAAATAGCTCAATTACAAAGTGAATATTTAGTAAGACATTCTGCTATGGAAAAAAATACATCAAGACAAGAAAATTCACATGAAGAAAGATAAAGAATTGTTTTATATTTGCAGAAAAAAAGAGCGGGAAGAAATAAAAATCTTCCCGTAGTTAATAAAAAACCACGGTAATATTACCGTGGTTTTAAATGTATTAGTCGTTTTTCTTATCTTTTTTGTCATCTTTCATAACTTCTTTTATTGCGCCTAAGCTTGAAAGTGTGCTTGTTGCCTCAAATGGAATAAATACTTTGTTTGCTTCTCCATTTGCAATGTCTTTTAAAGCTTCTAAAGATTTTAATTGTACTAAAGTGTCATCTGGATGAGAATTCATCATTGCACCATATACTAAATTGATTTCGTTTGCTCTAGCTTCAGCAACTTTCTTTATAGCTTCGGCTTCACCGGCAGCTCTTCTAATTTTAGATTCTTTTTCTGCTTCAGCTTCTAATATAGCAGCTTCTTTTTTACCTTGTGCAAGTGTAATTGCAGATTGTCTTTCACCTTCAGCTTGAAGTATTTGAGCTCTCTTATTTCTTTCTGCATTCATTTGCTTCTCCATAGCGTCTCTAATGTCTGCTGGAGGAGTAATATCTTTAATTTCAACTCTATCAATCTTGCATCCCCATTGATCTGTGGCTTCATCAAGAATTGCTCTTAATTCTTCGTTAATCATGTCTCTTGAACTAAATGTTGAATCCAAATCCATTTTACCAACGATATCACGAATTGTTGTAATTGCTAAATATTCAATACCTTTCTTTAAAGATTGAATTTCATAAACAGCCTTTGCTGGGTCTGTAACTTTGTAGAACACAACAGTGTCGATTGTAATTGTAACATTATCTTTAGTAATAACTCCTTGTGGCGGAACATCCATAGTTTGTTGCTTTAAGCTAACAACACTTCTAACACGGTCAACAAAAGGAATTATAATTGTAAGACCTGCATCAGCTACTTTATGAAATTTACCTAATCTTTCAATAATATAAACTTCAGATTGTCTTACTACTTTAATTGATTTTACGGCTATAATTAATATTATAACTAGTAATACGATTAAAAACCACATAATTTTTTCCTCCTAAAAAAATATATATTATAAAATTAAAAACGTGAATTATAAAAATAGTTAACTTCTAATGATTTAGATTTTTTTCTCAGGTTGTTTAATAGATACTGGTTCAACAACTAATTTTACTCCGTCTATTGATAAGATTTTTATAGTAGAACCTTTTGGAATAATATCAGTATATGTAGAAATTGCTGTCCAAATGTCTCCAGAAACCTTAACTTGACCGACATCATTTGGAGTAATGTCTTTTGTAACTACACCTTCTTTACCAATTAGTGCATTAGAATTAGTAACAATATTATCATTCTTATTCATCTTTTCAGCAAAAGGTCTAGTCAAACATATAAGAATTACCGAAAGAATTACGAAAATTACAGTTTGAGCAATAACGTTTGAAATAAACAAGCTAAGCAAACATGTAATAAGTGCGGCAACTCCAAACCAAAAAACTAAAAATCCAACAGTTGCAATCTCTGCAATAAAACAAACTCCAGAAATTATCAACCAAATTTGCCAAGGTAACATATAAACACCTCCGAATTAAACTAACAAAATAATTATACCATAAAATTCCTACAAAATAAATAGTTTACAACAATTTTGCAAACTTTCGCCCAATAGGGACGCCCCTTTTTGGGCAAATTTTTAAATTTTATCAAAAATAATTGCATTTTCCTTTTATTTATGGTAAAATAAACGAGTTAGTAAAGAAAACGATAAGGAGCGAGTAGAATGCAAGTAGTAAAATATATATTAATGGTTTTATACATAATAGATTGTTTAGGATTAATAATAGTTACAATGATGCAAAATTCAGATAGCCGTGGAGCATCAGGAACAATAGTTGGTTCTTCTTCAAATAATTTCTATGAGAAGAATAAAGGAAGAACACGTGAAGGAAAATTAAAAAAATGGACAATTATCTTAGGAGTTGCTTTTATAGTATTAGCAGTTGCTTTAGGTATTGTTTATGTTATAAAATAAGAATGAATTTATTGAGGCGGCAGAATTTTCTGTCGTCTTTTTGAAATGCTAAATAAGATTAATATTCAAAAAATTAAACATAATAAGAGAGGTGAATTTAATGAAGAAAAAGTTTTTTTATATGAAAAATAAAATAAAGAGTAAAAAAGAGAAGAAGTCAAGAAAAGAAGAGAAAATTAATTTGAATGAAATTTTAAAAGATGAAAGCTATAGACTCGGAACTTTTAGAAGAAATGGCAGAGGTTTCGGTTTTGTTAATATTGGCGAAGAAGATGAGATTTTTATTTCGCCTAAGCTTACAAAAAATGCTCTTGACGGAGACGAAGTTTTAATTAGAATTTTTGATGATAATGAAGTTAAAGATGGTAAGCATAAGAGAGAAGGTAAGATACTTCAAATTACAAAACATGCACAAGATACGATTGTTGGCGTTTATAAGAAAAGCAGAAATTTTGGTTTTGTAATTCCAGATGATCAAGCTGTAAGCGGAGATATTTACATTCCAAAAAAGAAGAGTGCAAATGCAAAAAACAATCAGAAGGTGGTTGTGCAAATTGACAAGTATTCAGACGGAGTAAATAAAGCAGAAGGTACTATTGTGGAGATAATTGGTGGCATAGACGAAGCCGGAGTCGACATGATGTCTCTTATTAAGGAGTACAAGCTTCCAAATGAATTTCCAGAAAATGTACTTGCTGAAGCGAGGTCAATTCCACAAGTTATAGATGAAAAAAACATCGAAAAAAGGGTCGATTTAAGAAGTGAAGAAATTTTTACAATCGATGGTGAAGATGCGAAGGACTTAGATGATGCTGTAAATGTTAAGAAAAATGATGATGGAACATATACTTTAGGCGTTCACATTGCAGATGTTAGCTATTACGTTAAATCTGGCTCGAAGCTCGATAAAGAGGCAATCACAAGAGGTACAAGTATTTACATGATGGATAGAGTAATTCCAATGCTTCCAAAGGAACTATCTAATGGAATTTGTAGCTTGAACGAACAAAAAGATAGATTTGCGATGTCTGTTGTTATGAAGATAAATGACAAGGGAAAAGTAGTTGATGCAGATATATTTAAATCTGTAATAAAAACAGCAAGAAGAATGAATTATCATGATGTAAATGATATATTTAAATTTGCAGACATGGAAGACGGAAAGATAGAACTTGATGATGAAGAACTTGCAAGAGTAAACGGTGTTGCAGAAAAGTATAAAGAATTTATACCACATTTTTTAAGAATGAGAGAATTAAAGAATGTACTAAAACAAAGAAGAGATTTGAATGGAAGCTTAAATTTGGATATTCCAGAGAGCAAGATAATTCTAGACGAGAATGGTATTGCAGTTGACATACAAAAATATGATTATTTGGAATCAAATGAAGTAATAGAGCAATTCATGCTAACGGCAAATGAGTCAGTTGCAGAAAAATTTTATTGGCTACAAGCGCCATTCATTTACAGGGTTCACGATGTGCCAGACATAGAAAAAGTAAACGACTTAAATAAATTCTTATTCAACTTAGGCTATAAAATAAGAGGAGTAAAGAAGGATGATGAAGATAGCATCCATCCAAAGGCTTTTGCACAAGTGCTAGAGGAAGTAAAAGGAAAACCAGAGGAGAGAGTTGTATCGAATTTAATATTAAGAACCTTGAAAGTTGCAAAATATGAGAGTGAAAACAGAGGCCACTTTGGAATAGCAAGCAAATGCTACTGCCACTTTACTTCTCCAATAAGAAGATATCCAGACTTATTTATTCACAGAGTTATATCTTCGTATTTGAAACATGACTACAACATAAACGAAGAACTAAGAAAAAAATATGAGATAGAAGCGGTTAAATATGCAGAAAGCTCATCTGAAAGAGAAAAAATAGCTCAGAAAGTGGAACGTGATGCAGAAGATATTAAGAAAGCCGAATACATGAAAGATAAAGTTGGAGAGATATATGAAGGAGTCGTATCAAGCGTTACACCATTTGGAATGTTTGTAGAGCTAGACAACACAGTAGAAGGATTGATAAGATTCGAAAACATGGGCAACGAATATTTCATATATGATGACGAAAGAAAAACGTTAGTCGGAGAAAACACGAAGACAATGTACAAGATAGGAGACAGCGTAAAAATAGAAGTAATAGGTGCAGATAAAATAACAAGAAAAATAGACTTTAAATTGTGCAAAGAATAAAACAAAAGTATGAAGTTACTTGAAAATAATATGAAATAAATAAAAAATCTCGCAGAGTAAAATCTGTGAGATTTTTAACATTAACCAAAGATTGCTCCTGCAGCACCTAAAACTCCAGCTGTGCCAAGTCCCATTATTATTCCGGCAAGTACAACACCGGCCATAACTGCAATTACACTCTTTTTAAAATCCATATCTAAAAGGCTTGCTGCTAAAGTTCCGGTCCAAGCACCTGTTCCGGGAAGTGGAATTCCAACAAATAAGAATAGCGCCCAGTATAAACCTTTACCAGCTTTTGCTTCCAATTTTTTTCCGCCTTTTTCACCTTTTTCAAGACAGAATTTAAAAAACTTTCCGATAAATTTTTTATCAGAACCCCATACTAAAACTTTTCTTGCAAAGAAAAATATAAATGGTACAGGAAGCATATTTCCAACAATACAAATAATATAAAGCCATAATGGATTTAGTCCCATGCCTAATCCGATTGGAATAGATCCTCTTAATTCAATTAGTGGTACCATAGATACCAAAAACATTAATGCATATTTCTTAAACATAACAATTCTTTCCTTTCAACATTTGTTTAGCTCTGCAAAGTGTGCAGAAAAATATTAACTTCTAAAATTAGTACTTACGAATTATAACATTATAGGAATGTGGTAGTCAATACAATTTGATAAAATGAGAAATGATACATTTTAATTAAGATGAATTTAAAATTTGTAATAATATACAGAGAATAATAAATGCTTAGGGACGAGAAAATGTAACAAATATTCGCTATAGCGAAAGCAAATATTCATCTAAAATTTCTTTACATTTTCATAAAAATATGATATTATTGTTAATGTTAAAGCCTATGAAGAAGCAAAGTATGTAATTTGCGAATATATTTCAGAGAGCAAGGTTATAGCTGGAAACCGTGCATATATAAATTACAGAAATTTCACTTTGGAGGTTTCTTTTTGAAGAGGTAAATCTTGTGTAGGAAAGAACGGTAGCAAACGTTATAGCTGTAATGAGGTTAATTTTATTAGAAGAGTTTGATATAAATGCTTTACGAGAAGTGTTAATAAAATAATAAATATCTATAAACTCTACTGAATTGTTAATAAAAATAGGTGGTACCACGGATATTAAAGCCATTCGTCCTATTAAATATAGAATATGAAGAGTATTTATATTTAATAAGAGTATGGCTTTTTTTGATGTAAAAATTATCAGTTGAATAATAAGATATAAAGTTTATTCTTTTTAACTGAAGTTAAAATATAAGAAAGGATTGTGATTTTTAATGAAAGAAAAGCTTGAAGCGATAAGCAAGATGTCAAAAGAAAAAATTGCTGAAATTGAAAACAGCCAAGCCTTGAATGATTTTAAGGTTAAGGTCTTAGGCAAAAAAGGTGAACTTACAGAAATTTTAAGAGGTATGAAAGATATTGCAGCTGAAGAAAGACCAGTTGTAGGAAGCCTTGTAAATAAAATTAGAGATGAAATTGAGCAAATGATTGATGAGAAGGAAGCTGAGTTTAAGAATAAAGATTTACAAGAAAGACTTGAAAAAGAGAAGATAGACGTAACTCTTCCAGCTACTAAAGTAAAAAGAGGAAGCGAACACCCATTAAACAGAGTAATAGAAGAGGTTGAAGATTTATTCGTTTCTATGGGATATGATGTTGTATCAGGACCAGAACTTGAAACTGATGAATATTGTTTTGAAAGGCTAAATCTTCCAAAGGGACACCCTGCAAGAGACATGCAAGACAGTTTCTACATAACATCAGAATATTTGCTTAGAACTCAGACATCTGCAGTGCAAGCAAGAACAATGATGGCAAACACAGAAAAGACTCCAATAAGAGTAATTTGCCCAGGAAAAACTTATAGAAAAGAAGACGATGCAACACATTCACATCAATTTAATCAAGTTGAAGGATTGGTAATAGATAAAAATATTTCATTTGCAGACTTAAAGGGAACACTAGAAATATTCATGAGAAAAATGCTTGGAGAAAACACACAATTAAGATTTAGACCAAGTTACTTCCCATTTACAGAGCCATCTTACGAAGTTGATGTAAGTTGCTTTAAGTGTAGAGGAAAAGGCTGTAACTTGTGTAAACAAACAGGATGGATAGAACTTTTAGGTTCTGGAATAGTGCATCCTAACGTATTAAAAATGAACGGATACGACCCAGAGATATATAGTGGTTTTGCATTTGGAACAGGACTAGACCGTTTAGCAATGTTTAAATATGGAATAACAGACATGAGACTTCTATATACAAACGACGTAAAATTCTTATCACAATTTGATAGAATGGATAAATAAGTACAATTTGTACAAAACAGTACAAAACGGGGACGGAGAAAAAAATGTACATTACGATTAATTAGAATGCGCATTTTATAATTTAATAATAAACCAATATTAAGTGTGGTGGAGTGGA
Organism: uncultured Clostridia bacterium; assembly: GCA_934119935.1. Lineage (GTDB taxonomy): Bacteria > Bacillota > Clostridia > TANB77 > CAG-508 > CAG-245. Next base: position 142,175 of record CAKOSX010000002.1, read on the forward strand.
GAAAATGTACATTTTTTTCTCCGTCCCCAATCTGTACGCCGGATTGTACATATAAGAAAGGAAAGAGTTATGATTTTAAGTACGAATTTTTTAAAAGATTATTTAGATATAGATTTTGACACTACTGATAAAATACATGAGCTTGCAGAGAATATGACTAAGGTTGGAAATGAATATGATTCTGCTAAGAAGCTTATTGATGCTACTAATTTGACTATTGGAGAGGTTTTAGAGTGTGAAATGCATCCGGATTCTGACCATTTGCATGTGTGCAAGGTTAATGTGGGAGATGAGGTTTTGCAAATTGTTTGTGGTGCTCCAAATGTTAGAAAGGGCTTGAAGGTTATTGTCGCACTTCCTGGTGCAAAACTTCCAGGTGGAACTATAAGCAAGAGCATGAAGCGTGGAGTTGAGTCTAATGGTATGTTGTGCTCTATTGCAGAACTTGGATTGGAAAGTAAGTTTTTAAATCCAGAGGATAAAGATGGAATACACGAGTTGCCAGCTGATGCTCCTGTTGGTGAAGATCCTATTAAATATATGCAGATGGATGATGGAGTTATCGATTTTGAACTTACTGCAAACCGTGGAGATTTACTAAGTATTTTAGGAATGGCTTATGAAGTTGGTGCAATTTATGATAAAAAGGTTAAAGATGTTGATTTGTCTCATGGACAAAATAACGAGAATATTGCAGATAGCTTTAAGTTAAATATAAATACAGATAATTGTACAATGTTCTTGGCTAAGAAAGTTGAAAATGTGGAGATTAAGGAAAGTCCAACATTTATTAAAAATAGACTTATAGCATGTGGAATAAGACCTATAAATAATGTTGTAGATATTAGTAACTATGTAATGCTAGAGCTAGGCCAACCTCTTCATTTCTATGATGCAGATAAACTTCAAAATGTTATAGAAGTTAGAATGGCTGAAAATGGCGAGAAGCTAACTACTTTAGATAACATAGAAAGAACACTTACATCAGATGATATTGTAATATCAAATGGCAAAGAGGCCATAGGTCTTGCAGGTGTTATGGGAGGCTTAGACACAGAAATTACAGAAAATACTAAGAATGTAATAGTAGAAGCTGCAATATTCAATTCTGTAAAAGTAAGAAAAACTGCACAAAAAATAGTAAGAAGCGAAGCAAGCAATCGTTTTGAAAAAGGACTAGATCCAAACAGAACTTATATGGCTGCTGAGCGTGCTGTGAAACTTCTTGAAGAATATGCAAATGGAACTGTTGTTGGTGGAACAGTAGAATATAACAAAGAAGATATGTCAGACAAAGTGATAGAAATTACATACAAAAAAATAAATGATGTTTTAGGAACAGAATTGCCAAAGCAAGATGTTCTAGAGGTATTTAGAAAATTAGGATTTAGTTGCAAACAGGACGGAGAAAAAATTGAAGTTTCTGTTCCAAGAAGAAGACTAGATATTTCTATTAAAGAAGATTTAATAGAAGAAGTTGGACGTATATATGGAGTTGATAACATTGCTTCAAAAGTACCAGTAATGCCAATAAAACTTGGAAGTTATGATAAAACAACAAGAGAAATAAGACACAAAATGATGAATTTAGGATTAAATGAGACTCTATCATATGTATTGGTAAATGAAAAAGAAGCAAAGAACTATGCAGGATATGACAAAAAAGAAGAATTTGAGGCAATAAAATTATTATCACCACTTACAGAAGACAGAAGCACATTAAGATGTAGCATAATCACATCTTTATATAAGATATATGAATACAATGTTGCACATTATAACAAAAATGTATCAATATTCGAAATAGGAAAATCATTCTACAAGAAAGACGAAACATACAACGAAGAAAACAAACTAGCATGTTTAATGACAGGCGATTTCTATGCAGGAATAAACAGCGAAAAGAAAGTTGATTTCTACATTATTAAAGGAATTGCAGAAGAGCTATTAGATTTCTTAGGTTATGCTGGAAGATACAGTTTTGTTGTAAAAGACAATATGCCAAAAGAACTACATCCAGGGCAATCTGCATACATATCTGTAAATAACGATATAGTTGGAATAATAGGAAAAATACACCCAGAAATAAATAAAGAAGCGGTATTTGTAATGGAAATAAATCTAGACAAATTGCTAGAAAAGAAAACTGGAAAAATGAAATACAAAGAAATTTCTAAATATCCAACAGTAAAGAAAGACATAGCAATAGTCGTAGACAAAAAAATAACTGCCGGAGATATAGCAATGCAAATAAAAAAAGCAGCCGGTTCATTACTAATAAATAGTGAAGTATTCGATGTTTACACAGGAACAGGAATAGAAGAAGGCAAAAAGAGCTTAGCGTATTCGCTAACATTTGGAAGCAATGACAGAACACTAACAGACGAAGAAATAAATGCAATACTAGAAAAAATAATAGAAAAACTTTCAAAAATAGGAGAAGTAAGAAATAAATAATATTCTTGTTCGATATGTAAATTACGGCTAAATAAAAAATTAGAAAGGGACATTATGACTGCTGAGTTAATTGAATTTTACGCCAAAGATGGTGTTGCATTAAATGGATATATAATCAAAAACAAGAAAAAAACCAAAAAACTTTTAATCGAAATACATGGTATGACAAGTAACTGTTTTAAAAAAAGAGAAAGAGTAATAGCTGAAACAGCTGTTAAGATGGCTAATGTTGATACAATATGCATAAATACAAGAGGGAGTGAAATTACCAAGTATATAAAAAATACGCAAGGAGAGAAAAAGTTAGCAGGAACAGCCTATGAAGATATTGAAGAATCATATTATGATATATTAGGAATAGTTGAATATGCATTAAATTTAGGATATACATCAATATACTTACAAGGGCACAGTCTGGGAGCAACAAAAGTAGTTTTTTCCTATATGAAAATGATAGAAGAAAATTTTAAGAAAGTAAATAATATAAAGGGAATAATATTATTATCTTTGGTTGATATACCAGAGCTATTTAGAATTTTATCTTGTGAGAAATTCTTACCACTTGCAGAAAAAATGGAAAAAGACGGTAAGACCTTAACACTAATGCCGGAAGAAGCGTTTATTCATCCGATTTCAGTAAAAACATATTTAAAATATACTAAATACAATAACGATATTGATTTTGCACAGTATAATAAAAAAGATTATAAATTTGAAGTAATTAACAAAATTAAAATTCCGATATTTATGAGATGGGGAAATAATAAGGAATTGGTTAATATGAAAACAGAAACGCTTGTAGAATTAATGAATAATGTGATAAAAAATAAAAACAAAGATATAAGTTATATAGATGGTGCAGATCATACTTATTCAGATAAGGAATACATTTTAGCACAAGAGATAGTAAACTTTATAAAGAAAATTGAAGTTTAGCAGAATTTGTCGAACGATTCTTTAATAAAATGAATAAAATATATTGAAAAAAATTAAATATATAGTATAATAATAGTAGAAACTTTTTCAAGGGAATCATTTCAAGGAAGATGTGCAATCAAAGATTGCAAAAAAAAACAGGTATGCTGGAACATACCTGTTTTTTCAATTATTGCTTAAATGTATCAATAATTGACTTAAGAACTTGAGCTATTTTTAAGATATACTTAAATACAATTAATGCACTATGTAAAAACTTAAAAATTCTCTTAGAGTTCTTTTTCTTACGTGCTTTCTTAGTCAAGGAAATCACCTCCTTTCAAGAAAGATAACATAATTATAATACATAAGAAATGCAAAGTCTGTCGAACGGTGTAAACATAATATAATATTTTTGAAATTTGTAGACAGCTGATAGAAAATGTATTATACTTATACAGAATTGATGAAAAGGAGAGTGCATATGGCAAAAGCAAAAACTGTTTTTGTGTGTAATGAATGTGGATACGAGTCTCCAAAGTGGCTTGGAAAATGCCCAGCCTGCAATAGCTGGAATACTTTTTTTGAGCAGAAGGTTGTAGAGACTAAATCTACTGTAACAGGAAAAGCTGTAAAAGAGAGAGCCGTACCACAAGTGCTAGACGAAGTTATTGGAAAGAATGAGTCTAGAATAGATACTGGTATTGGAGAGCTTAACAGGGTTTTAGGTGGTGGATTGGTTAATGGCTCGCTTGTTTTACTAGGCGGAGAACCGGGAATAGGAAAGTCTACTCTAATATTGGAGCTTTGCGATAAAATCACTGGAACCGGCAAGGTTTTGTATGTTTCTGGCGAAGAGTCTGCTGAGCAAGTTAAATTAAGAGCAGATAGACTCGGAATAAAAAATAATAATATTATGTTTTTAGGAGAAACTGATATTGATGTAATCGAAGAGACTATTCTGGCGATGAACCCTAAACTTGTTATAATAGACTCTATTCAGACTATGTATTCTGAGGAGATTACGTCTGCAGCAGGAACTGTAAGCCAAGTTCGTGAAATTACATCTAGAATTATGAGAGTTTCTAAAGGACACCAGATTACTACCATAATAATTGGACATGTTACAAAAGACGGTAACATAGCTGGACCAAGGGTTTTAGAACACATGGTTGATACTGTGCTATATCTTGAAGGAGAAAGGTATTTTTCATATAGAATACTTCGTTCTGTTAAAAACAGATTCGGATCTACTAATGAAATTGGAATGTTCGAGATGCAGAATGAAGGAATGATAGAAATAAAAAATCCATCACAAATATTAATTTCTGACAGGGAAGACAATCCTCCAGGTTCTGTAATTGTTGCGAGTATGGAAGGAACGAGGCCATTACTTATAGAGCTTCAGGCATTAACTACGCCAAGTGTATTTGGAATTCCTAAAAGAGCAGCAAATGGAATCGATTATAATAGATTAACAATGTTAATAGCTGTTTTAGAGAAAAAATCTAGTATGCCACTCGGTTCTCAAGATGTATATTTAAATGTTGTAAGTGGTATAAGATTAGTAGAACCAGCAGTAGACTTAGGTACAGTGCTTGCAGTTGGTTCGAGTTTTAGAAATTTACCACTTCCAAAAGATATGGTTGCAATAGGCGAAGTTGGTTTAACAGGAGAGATAAGAGCCGTTAATATGATAGAAAAACGTGTGAAAGAAGCCGAAAAAATGGGATTTAAGACATGTATAATTCCAGAAAGTAACAAAAAACTATTGAAAGATAGCTTCAAAATAGATATAATAGGTGTTAGGACAATAAACGAGGCTATGCAAAAGGCCGGATTGAGATAATTTACTTAATATATTATGATAATATTTGATAACATTTTAATTTTTCAAAATTTCGGTACGGCGCTCTTGGTCGGAGCTCCTTCGGACTCCTCAAAAAGCGAGCTTGACATTATTTTTCAAAATTAAAATGTTATCAAATGATTGACGTTTTGTAAAAAAGGAGGACGCATTTTGGCAACTACAAATAATGAGATTATTGAAGTTTTAAAAACCATTGCTCCGGGTACTCCAATAAGAGAAGGGTTGGAAAACATTCTAAAAGCAAAAACAGGTGGGCTTATTGTAATTGGAGACGGAAAAGAAGTTTTAGATATTGCTGATGGTGGATTTAGACTCGATGTAGATTATACTCCTGCAAGATTATATGAGCTTGCTAAAATGGATGGAGCAATTATAATTAGTTCGGATTTAAAAAGAATCTTATTCGCTAATACACAGTTGATACCAGAATCAAACATTCCAACCGTGGAGACAGGAACGAGGCATAGAACGGCTGAGCGTACCGCAAAGCAGACAGGAGATCTGGTAATTAGTATATCACAAAGAAGAAACATTATAACCATTTTTAAAGGATATAATAGATATGTATTGGAAGATACGGCTAAAGTTATTACAAAAGCAAATCAAGCTTTACAGACGGTTGAAAAATATATGAAAGTGTTTGATAACAAATTAAATCTATTAAATGAATATGAATTTAATGATATTGTAACATTAGAAAATGTTGTAGTCGCAATTCAAAGAGCCGAAATGGTTATGAATGTTGCAGATGAAGTTCAAAAATCTATTTATGAACTTGGAGAAGATGGACGTTTGCTAGAAATGCAACTAGAAGAGTTAGTTGGAGATCTCGAAGAGGAAGAGCTTTTAATGGTAAAAGATTACCTTGTGCAAAGTAAAAAGAGAACTCCTGAAAATACATTGCAGGAGATAAAAAAATTATCTAGAGAAGATTTAATGAAATCACAGGTGATAGCGAGACTATTAGGATACGAAGACTTTGATAATTATGACGAAGTTGGTGTATATACGAAAGGTTACAGGGTACTAAACAAAATCCCAAGAATGCCAAGTAGTATTGTTGAAAATCTTGTAAAATCTTTTAAATCTTTCCAACACATATTGGCTGCCGATATTCCACAATTAGATGAAGTTGATGGAATTGGAGAAGTAAGAGCAAGAACAATAAAACAATCATTAAGAAGAATGCAAGAGCAATTTGTATTTGATAATGAAATTTTATAAGATATTTTAAGTGAAAATTTGATGAATTTTGTTTACAATTTATAAAAAAAGTAATATATTAATAGACGAAAAGTGAGGAATAAAAATGAAAATATTTGAAAAAATAATACTAATAATTATTATAATTGCAGCAATTGTAGGAATTGGGTTCCTAGGATATGGATACTACCAGAAACTTACTAAAAAAGTTCAAAATCCTGTTGCAACAATCGAAGTTGAAAATTTTGGAACAATCAAAGTGGAATTATACCCTGATATGGCTCCAAATACAGTTACAAACTTTATAGCACTTGCAAACAATGGATTCTATGATGGAAAAACATTCCACAGAACTGTACCAAATTCTATGATTCAAGGTGGATCTAAAGATGGAAGTGGACAAGGAGACACGACAATTAGTGACTATAAACAAGGTGGCTCTGATACACAAAATTATGCGATTAAAGGAGAATTTATTGCAAATGATTATAGCAAGAACACTTTGAAAATGAAAAAAGGCGTTATTGCAATGGCTAGAGCTGATTACAGCAGTATAAGCAGTTCTCTTACGAAAAATGGTTATGATTCAGCAAATTCTCAATTCTTTATAATGACAGCTGACCAAGGCTCTATAAACGGATTATATGCAGGTTTTGGTGAGGTAATAGAGGGAATGGATGTTGTTGAAAAAATTTCTAATGTAGATGTAGTTACAAGAACAAGCGGAGAAGATGGTGCTGATAAACCGGTTGACCCACCAGTAATTACGAGCATAAGAGTAGAAACTTATGGCGTGGACTACGGCGAGCCAGAAACAATAGAACCATTTAACTATTATAATTGGTTGATGAAACAATATTCTTCTTCTCAATCTTCAAATAATTAAATAAAAAATTAAATAATTGGTTAGAATAATAGCAAATAAGTTATTTATAATTTATTTGTTATTTTTTTCGACCGAAAGTGCAGGTAGAGGAAAGGGATTTGATTAATAATGGAAAGAAAATTATTAAAGATTTCATTAATACTAATCTTATTAGTATCATATTTTTACACGTGTTCTATGATATCGATTCCTCGAAATATTGTAATAATGGAAGGTGAAAACCTAAATTTAAAAATGGCGACAGGGTTATCGCTAACGTCACAAGATCAAGATACAGTACTAACAGCTAGTAATATTAATAAACAAAAAATAAGTGAAGCAGGAGTAGAAAAATTAAGGTTAAATTTATTTGGAAACATAAAGATAAAAGATGTAAATGTTGATGTGGTTCCAAAAACGAAGGTGATTCCGATTGGTACTGCAATAGGAATGAAACTATATACTAAAGGTGTATTGGTTGTTGGTATGTCTCAAATAAAAGATGAAAATGATGAAAAAAAGAGACCTTATGAAAATTCAGGAATAGAGCAAGGAGACACAATAATTGCAATAAATAACAATGAAGTAAGTAACACAAATGAGTTAATAGAAGAAGTGAATAACAGTAACGGAAATGCAATAACAGTAAAATACGAAAAAAACAATGAGACATTAGAAACTAGCATAACGCCAGTGAAATCTGGCAACGAATATAAATTGGGATTATGGGTAAGAGATGCAGCAGCAGGAGTTGGAACCTTAACTTTTTATGAGCCAAATACAAATTCATTTATGGCACTTGGACATGGAATATCAGATATTGATACAGAGAAGATAGTAGATATCGCATCAGGAGAATTAATTACGGCAAGTATTCTAACGATAAAAAAAGGTGTAAAGGGTACTCCAGGAGAAATTAGAGGTACAATAGAAAATGGAAATAATATAGGTAAGATAGGAAAAAATACAAATTTGGGAGTATATGGAACAGTAACCAATAAAAATTATTTAGACATATCTGGAATTGAAGAAATGGATGTAGCCACTAGAAGCGAAATACAGGAGGGAAAAGCCCAAATAATTTGTCAGTTGGACAACAACGGAAGGAAGACATATGAAATAGAAATAGAAAAAATATATTTAGCAAATAATACGGATAACAAGAGTATGCTAATAAAGGTTACAGACAAGGAACTATTAGAAAAAACAGGGGGAATAATTCAAGGAATGAGTGGAGCTCCTGTAATACAAAATGGAAAATTTGTTGGGGCTGTTACAAATGTGCTAGTAAATGATCCGACGCAAGGATATGCGATATTTGGGGATATGATGATAAAGCAAATGAGGAGCGTGGAGTAAGGCTATTAACCTAGCCCGAAATAATGGATATCCTTTTAAGACTCAACACGTCATGCTTGGTCGGGGCTCCTTCGGACCCCTCAAAGGCGCATTTCCGGTCTCGCTTTAAAAGGATATCCATTATTTCGGCTGTATTTTTAAGGTCCTACCATGTCATGCTAAAAATATGGAAAGCGGTTTACAATGTTTTTGAACAATGGTATAATGTGGGTGAAAATTAAAATTGGGGATAATGGAAAAGGAGGAAAAGCCATGAAAGAAATGATCAAAAGGACTGCAGTGGTATCTATTATTACTTCATTAATCTTTGCTGTTTTAGGTATTGTAATGATTACAAATCCAGAAGCTGCGATAGAAATAGTAGCAGCTGTACTTGGCATAACAGTTATTGTTATAGGTGCAGAAAAAATAATAAGCTATTTCGTAATGAAGGGAAACCAAGATTTCTTCAATTATGAACTAATCTACGGAATCATCGCAATATTATTCGGAATATTAATAATGACACACTCAAACACATTTGCCTCTATAGTAAGAATAATAATTGGAATATGGATTGCATATGCTGGTTTAATGAAAATTAATCTATCATTCAAACTAAAAAGTGCCAATATAGGCGCTTGGGCAGTTGTATTAATTCTTTCTATAATTTCATTATTAGCTGGAATACTAGTAATGTTTAGTAACACATCATCAATCGTAATATTAACAGCAGTTGTTATGATAATATATGCTATTGCCGATATAATTGATGAAATTATATTTATAAACAACGTTGATAAAATACTTGAATAATGAAAAAGGTGCTCTTCATAAAGGAGGGCACTATTTTTATACTAAATAGAAATATTTATAATTGATATAATAAAAAGTTGAAATTAGGATAAAATGACGATAAAATATATTGTATATTTAAATGAAGAGATTGCAAGGGGGAAAGATTATGCAATTAAGAGAAGCAGAAATAAATGACGAAGAAGCGATTATACAAATGTATAATGAATACATGGAAAGTGACTTAATTCCAGGAATAGATAGATTTGAAGGAGTAAGAGATTTTGAAAAACTTAATCAACTAAGTTTTACAGAATGGATAGATGATTTAGAAAAAAATAAACATGAAGAAAATCTACCAGAAACTTATTCACCACATACGCTATATTTAGCCATAAATGATAAAAACGAAATAGTAGGTGCCATAGGAATAAGGTGGAAACAAGTGCCAGTTTTAATGACCTATGGAGGATTAATAGGTTATAGCATTAGACCGAGTCAAAGAGGAAAAGGGTATGCGAGTGAAATGTTAAGACTAGCATTAGAAAAGTTGAAAAATACAGATGTTGATAAAATATTAATTACATGTAAAGACTTTAATTTAGCATCAAAAAAAGTAATAGAAAAAAATGGCGGAATTTTTGAGAGCATTTATGCAAATAAGGAAGATGGATATAATTATTTAAGATATTGGATAAAAATATAAGTAAAATTTCCTAAGAAAACTAAAAATAGTATTCTTAGGATAAATTTTATAGTATCGTAGCTAATATTAATATTCCAATATTATCATTATAAATTGTATTAAATTGTGATAATGGAAGCGGATTTTCACCGTAATCCTGCTTCTATGGTATAACCGGGAAGACTATAACGCTGTAAAAACCAGTCCTTATAGCCGGCAAAGCTAGATTCATATGGAACATCTGCAAGAGTGTAACCACTTGCCTTGGCAAATTGCATTCCAATGCTATATGAATTTTTAGGAGCATAGTTTTGAAATTGCCAGTAAATCTCCTTTCCTTGTGTATGGTATGTAAGCATTATTCTAAAATTATGTGATAGGGTAAAATTGTATAAGGCTTGTGCTTCTGGCTCTGTAAGAGGAGCATTTCCAACATAGTTCATAGGGCTTGGAGATGTATAGCCTTGTGAATATTTTATTTTTTTTGCATTTTCCCATCCGGCTGGAAACTGCAAGTTTAGGTCGACACCGTTAATGTTTGCTTTCCATCCACTTGGAAATGGAATGTCTGGATATTTTCTTGCAATGTAACGAGCATACGTGTATGCATTAGAATTAAAATTTAGTGAGCCATTTACTAGATTTACTCCATCAGGATTTAACATTGGAACAATGTATAATGTGCATTTAGTTAGAATATTTTTCACATTATAACCATAAATATTCGCATTTCTGTTATAGGCCACACACATATTTTCAAGAAATGTCATAAGTAATGTTGAAGTTATCCATTCATTTGCATGTGTTGTCCCACAATAGAATACTTCTTTAGGACCAGTACCGAATCTTTATACAATAAATAGGCACGCCAAGTACACTGTAACCAATGGTAATAACTTTAATAAAAGGATATCTAATAATTAATGAGTTTATATTATCTTTTAATAATTTAGAATTATATTTAACAGATGAATCTACAATCATAATACCTCCCAAAAAATTGTAATTGTTAAAATATATTACAGTATTTGAAAAAATATGTGTCAATAGTTTATTTCAACACAAAATAATATTTTACACTAACCTTATCACAAGTTATTTATAAGAAACAGAATAAATTATTGAAATAAATATAAAATAATGATAAAATTATGATAACAAAATAAGGAGAAAATTTGATATGATTAATATAAGACCAGTATCAGACTTAAGAAATAAATATCCAGAGATAGAGGAATTAGTTTTAAAGGAGGATGAAGCAGTTTATTTAACAAAAAATGGCTATGGTTCAATGGTGGTTATGAGTTTAGAAAAATATTCTAAATTAATGAATAACAAAGAATATGAAGATTATATTGAAAATGCATTAGATGAAGCAGATAGAGAGGCCGAAGATCCAAATACGAAATATTATTCCCATGATGAATTTAAACAAATGGCTAAGAGGATACTAGATGGCGAAGAATAAATATACAATAAAGTACACAGAGACATTTGTAAAACAATTTAATAATATTTTAAAATATTTTATATATAAGCTTCAAAATAAAATTGCAGCTGAAAATTTCTATGATGAAGTAATAAAAGAAATAGAAAAGAGAAGCGAATATTCTGAAAGTTTTGAAAAATATAATTCTAAGAAAAAAGAAAAAATACATATTACAGAATTTATGTGAAGAATTACACTATATTCTATACAATAAAAGACAATGCAATGGAAGTCAGACGAATTTTAAGCAGTAGACGAAATTTTGATAAATTAATATAATTAAATGAGAAAATATGTTGACAATTAAAAATTTGAATGTTATCTTTTTATTGGTATAAATTAAATGAAAATTGAGAAATGTAATATTAGGAGAATATGATGATAAAAACAAATGTAAAAAAGATAGTAAAAATTTTAGCAATATTTATAATTATAATGGCAACATGCTTATTCTGTACGGCACAGGCTGCAACGAATAAGAATGAACAGGTTTCAAATTTGATTGAAGATGTATCAAATGAGGGAGAAGTATCAAATACAATAAAAAATTTAATACTTACAATAAATTCCGAGGGAATGAACAAGACTCTTTTAGCAGAGACAGTAAATTTGTATTCACAACTTACTAAAACGTATACTAATGGTGAGATTGCGAGCATGATAGAGGAAAATCAGAAATACTTTGAACAAGAGAACGTTGCTATGGACAATGTAAATACAGTTGTTACTTTTCTAAAGAGCATAGATAGTAGACAATTAAATAAAGTATTAGAGCAGATTGACGTAGATAAAGTATCTAATCAAATAAGTAATGGAGAAAGTATTCAATCAATATTAAAAGAAATCGCTGGAAACATGAGTACTGCTGAAAAGGTAAATTTCGTAGTGGATATTTTATTATCTGCCTATGTAGTAAAAACTGCTCTAATTGCTTTAGTAGTATTATTCATATACAGAACTTTGTTAAGATGTGTTATATATAAGAAAGCTCATAAAAAAGCATGGGCACCATTTATACCAATATACAGAAACGTAGTAATGTTGAAAATATGTGGAATGAGTCCATGGTGGTTGTTACTTTTACTAGTTCCAGTTTTAGGGTGGATCATATTATTTGTAATATCTGTTGCAAGTAAATTTATGCTAGCAGAATCTTTCGGAAAAGGCACAGTTTTTGCTTTTGGATTATGGTTGCTAGCTCCAATATTTGAAACCATTTTAGTATTCTCTAGAAAAACAAAATATATTGGATTTGAAGAAAATGAAGAATAATTGTAAAAATTTACAAAAAGCTTGAACTTTTCGTTTTTATGTGATATAGTGACAATGGTTGAAAAACCAATTTAATTATTTAGTAGATATTTTCCTTCTTAAAAGGTACAGTGTCAAAAAATATTAAATCGAAATTTTAAGAAGGAGGTAAATAAAATGGCAGACAAAACTTTAGTATGCTCAGATTGTGGAAAAGAGTTTGTTTTCACAGAAGGTGAACAAGCTTTCTACGCAGAAAAAGGTTTCACAAACGAACCAAAAAGATGCCCAGAATGCAGAAAGGCAAGAAAACAACAAAGATATAACAAAAATCAAGAAAACTAGTTGTTAAACATGAATAAAATAAGAAAAAAATGGAATACTATAAAATAGGATTCCATTTTTTGCGTCTATTGAAATGCAATTATTTTGAAGATTTAACTTCTTCATCAGAATCTGTTGCTTTTTCAGTTTCATTAGAATTAGATTCAACAGTTAATTCTGATGTACAGTGAGGACATCTTGTTGCCTTGTATTTTATTTCTGTTAAGCAGTATGGGCAAACCTTTGTCTCTGGCTCTGCAGGAGCTACAGGAGCTTCTTCTTTTTTATGTTTCTTAAATCTACCTTTCTTGTCAATAGAATGAACAAATTTATCATTCAATTCTTTCAATTTCTCAGGGTGATTTAATTTGTTAATATATTTTACAACTAAGAAGATTGAGAAAGATATTATTAAAAAGTTTACTATTGTGGTTATGAAATTTCCGTATTTTATTGAGGCTCCACCGACTGTAAGCACCATATCAGAAAAATCAATCTTTCCAATAAGAATAGAAATACATGGCATTATAATATCTTCAACTAGTGATGTTACAATTTTTTGAAAAGCTGCACCAATTACAACACCAACTGCTAGGTCCATAACATTACCCTTCATTGCAAATTCTTTAAATTCTTTTAGCATAATACATACCCCTTTACAATTATATTATGAAAATAGAATACAACAAACAACAAAAAATGTCAAATTTCAACAAAAAATACAAAATATAAAGGGGAAATACTTGAAATCAAAAATCAATCGTGATATAATGTCAAGCGATTATTGAGGAAAAGAGGAATAATTAAAATGAAAAGTTTAAGAAAAACTAAAATTGTAGGAACAATAGGACCTGCTTCTGAAAACAGATTAGAAGAATTATTCGATGCAGGATTAAATGTTTGTAGAGTTAACTATTCTCACGGAAGCTGGGATGAGCAAAAGGAAAAGACTGAAGCAATATTAAAAATAAGAGAAGAAAAAGATCTTCCAATTGCTTTATTATTAGATACAAAGGGTCCAGAAATTAGAACTGGAATGCTTTATACAGGAAAAAACACAAAAATTCAATTAAAAGATGGACAAAAATTCACATTATATAACGAAGATGTAACAGGAAACGAAGAAGGAGTTTCTGTAACATACAAAGAATTATACAAAGATGTTGTACCAGGAACAAAAATATTAATCGATGATGGTGCAATCGAATTAAAAGTTGACGAAGTTGTTGGAAAAGATATAATAACAACAGTTGTACATGGAAATGGCTTAGGAAGCAGAAAAACTATGAACTTACCTGGAACAATAATAAGATTACCAGGTCTTGCTGATAAAGATATAGCAGATTTAAAAACAGCATGTGAACATGGTTATGATTACATTGCATTATCTTTTGCTAGAAACGAAGAAGATATAAAGAATGTAAGAAAAATACTAGATGAAAATGGTGGAAAAGATATTCAAATATTAACAAAAGTTGAAAATGTTGAAGGTCTTTCTAACTTAAATCAAATAATTGACTTAGCAGATGGACAAATGATAGCTCGTGGTGATATGGCTACAGAAACAGATTTCACAGAACCACCAGTAGTTCAAAAGAAAATAATCAAACTTTGCAACAAAGAGTGCAAACCAGTAATAACAGCAACACAAATGCTAGAATCAATGACACATCAACCATTACCAACAAGAGCTGAAGCAAGTGACGTTGCAAATGCTGTATATGATAGAACAGGTGCAATAATGCTTTCAGGAGAATGTGCACAAGGTGATTACCCAGTAGAATGTGTTAAAACAATGGTTAAAATAGCAAACAGAGTTGAACCAGAAGTTAACTACTGGAAGAGATTTGACGAAAATGATGATGTTGAATTAGATACATTAGCAAAAAATGTAGCTTATGCAACATGTGTAACAGCTAAAAATATGAAAGCTGATGCAATAGTATGTTATACACATTCAGGAAGTACAGCAAGAAACTTAGCAGGACTTGGAGCAGGTTGCCCAATACTTGCTATAACAGACAATAAGAGAACATTCCATCAATTAGGTTTAGTATGGAACGTAACACCAGTATTTGTTGATGCTAAAGAAACAATAAACAAGACAATTGAAGCTGGTATTGAAAAATTAAAATCAAAAGAAATACTAGAAAAAGGTGACTTAGTAATAATAGCTGGTGGAGACCAAATAATGAAAGATACAGAATCATCAGTAAATAAAACACTAGGTGGAGTATTAAGAGTATAATTTGTACATTTTGGGGACGGAGCAAAAAATGCTCTGTTCTTTTTTATAAATTAAAGTTTGGGCTTTTTAAAATATAATAACTTCGCACAAAAAGGGGCGTCCCTAATGGGCGATAATGGGCGAAAGTAACATTTATTTGCATGGTAACATAAAATGTATTAAAGCGTGTAAAACATGCTTGTATATATAAAGGAGGAAGAGCAAATGTACAGATGCTGTAATAAAAAATGTTGCACATGTAATAATGAAGAAGTAAGCCCAATTGACGAATCTTGCATGAATGTACAAGATTCTAATTGCGAATGCAATTGCTGTTGCACTGCTAACAATAATGGCGGAGGCAGTTGTAGCTATAACAACATGAATGAATGTGCATGCGGATTTGATGAGCAAGAGAGTGTGTTCCCATTAAATCCAATGCTTGGCCAAAGTTATGTGCCAATGCAAAGAATGACAAACGTATTTACTCCAATATGTGGATTAAAGAATGGAAGTTTGTTTCCAGAGCTAGTAAGCCCATATTATCCTTGCCAAAGTGTGGAGGATATTGAATATTTAAAGAGTAGAAACGAGATAGGAAAGGGGTGCAACACATGTTCTTAAATAATATGAATAGCTGTTCAAATACAGATTTAGAAGATTGCAATTACGAGCCAACAGGAATAAATGCTCAATTTGGATATAACACAGCAAATTTAATGTCTAAAGAAAATTGCTGTTCGAACCAAGAATGCTGTGATAAAAATAATGCAATAAGAGACGAAATGATGTGTAAGATTAGAGCTTTAAAATTTGCTGTAACAGACATTGGAGAATATTTAAACACCCATTCAGATGATAAAAGAGCAATTTGCTTGCACAGAGAATATTGCCAAGAATTAAAAGATTTATCAGACAAATATCAGAGAATGTATGGCCCACTTAGCATTTATTGCCCTTGCAATAGCTGGAGATGGCTAGAAGAACAATGGCCATGGGAAAGGAGTGAAGAGTAATGTGGACATATAACAAAATGCTACAATATCCAATAAATATAAAGAATAGAAATCCTCAAATGGCAAAGGTAATAATATCGCAATATGGAGGACCTGACGGAGAACTTGGAGCTGCCTTAAGATATTTATCTCAAAGATTTGCAATGCCAAGTCAAATTGCGAAGGCTACACTTAACGATATAGGCACGGAGGAGCTGGCACACCTTGAGATGGTAGGAACTTTGGTACACCAATTAACAGAAGGCGTTTGCCCAGAAGAATTGAAAAAGGCAGGATTAGGCCCATACTATACAGACCATGGAGTTGATGTTTACCCTCAATCTGCTGCAGGAGTTCCATTTGACGCAAATTGTTTAGCGTGCAAAGGTGATGTAATTGCAAACTTGCAAGAAGACCTTGCTGCCGAACAAAAGGCACGTGCTACGTATGAAAAATTAATCGACTTATGTGCTGATGACAAAGATGTTGTAGATGTATTAAGATATTTAAGACAAAGAGAGGTAGTTCACTTCCAGAGATTTGGAGAGGCTTTAAGAGACGTACAAGATAAGATGGCAGAAAAGAAATTTTACATGAACAACATGAAATGGAATAATATCAAATCAAATATGAGCAATTGCTGTGGAAACAATAACACAAATAATATGAATAATGGATGTTGCAACATGAGAAGCGATAGTTCATCAGAAGATTGTAATTGCTAGAAAAATTATAATAAAACGACTGTTAGCAGTGAAAAAACTGTAAAACAGTCGTTTTAATAATCTAGCTTTTTCTACTAATTAGTGTTATACTAAGCTATGGATAAATAATGGAATAAAAGAGGATGCAATATAATGAAATTTAAAGAAGTAATAATAGTTGTCTTAATTATGCTTATTTGTGCTATGGGAATGCTTGTATATATTGTCGTAAATGATTCTGTAAAAGTGAGTGGTGTTCCTGTAATTGATAATCTTATAGAAAATGTAAGCAGTGAAATAAAAAATACAGAACAGCCAAGTAAAAAAACGACTGATGAAGAACAGACCGGTAATAGTCAGAATGAAACTGAACAACCTGAAACGAAACAGCCTAATATAGAACAGCCGAATATTAATCAGACAAATAATGAGGAACAAAATTCAACTCAGACGGAAGAAACAGAGATAAATTATAATTGCGTGGCAGGAAATTATACAGATGTAAATGAAACTGTATATGCCACTACAAATGTGAATATTAGAGCATTTGATAATGCTTCATGTGATAAAAAGGGATTGTTACAAAGTGATGAATCGATTATCAGAACTGGAGTTGGGGATAATGGATGGAGCAGAGTAACATTTGATGGGGAGGAGACATATGTTGCTTCTAAATATTTAACTGCAGAAAAACCACCAGAAAAAATAGCTGTTAATATACCTATAAAGAATAGAAACATAGATCCATCAAAACCAATGGTTGCACTAACATTTGATGATGGACCAAATGAGACTGCTACTCCTAAAATTCTAGACACACTGGAAAAGTATAATGTAGTTGCTACATTTTTTGATTTAGGAACTTGTATGGAAAATTACCCCAACATTACGAAGAGAGAAGAACAAATAGGTTGTGAAGTTGAAACTCATACATATTCACATCAGAATTTGAATAAACTATCTGCTGAAGGAATACAAAGTGATATTTCAAATGCTGCTAGGGTTTACGAACAAACATTGGGACACAAGCTATACTTAGTAAGACCACCATATGGAAACGCAGACATAACTGTTAGAAGAAACTTAAAATATCCACTAATCGGATGGGATGTGGATTCGTTGGACTGGAAAACTAGAAATAAAAATAAGATTCTTGCAGAAATAAATAAAATATCAGATTTTAATGGAAGAATTATTTTAATGCATTCTATCTACGACTCCACAGCAGAGGCTGTTGAAGAGCTTGTGCCACAGTTGATATCTAAAGGATATCAATTGGTAACTGTTTCTGAAATGGCAAAGTATAAAGGCACAACATTAAAAACAAGTACAATATATTATAATTTTAGATAAATAAAAGAAACTGCTTAATTGACAGTAACCAAAAGTTACTATTAATCAGCAGTTTCTAAACATTCATACAAATATTTTTCTAAATCTGAAGTATCTATTATTGATCTTATGCTTGCGTTTAGAAGATCTTGTGGAGCTACTTTGTGTAAATTTAAAATATATCCGTTTTTTAGAGAAAGTTGCCTTAAAAATTCTCTTGTTGTTCTACCGTTTCCTTCTCTAAAAGGATGTAAGACGTTTAATTCAGCCCAGTAGTAAGCTAGTCTTTCTGCAAATTTTTCTTTAGATAAATGTGATAGGAAATTTTCATTTTTTAATTCTGTGAGCAATCTTGCGAGTTCACTCTCAATATATTCCCATTCTGCAAATTGAAAATAATCTTTTGCAATATTTTCGTTTCTAAATAGACCTGCAAAAGGGTAGATATCTTCAAACAAAAACTTGTGAATACTAACAAAATGTGAGACATCAAACTTTCCTGTAATGCCTTTCTTGCTAAGAGCCATAAGTTTCAAACCAATAACACTCGTTTCGTATTTCTCGAGTGCAACCGGGTCCTTAATATTCATTTTATTAACTAATACATTTGTACCTTTATAACAGTAAACGGAATTTTTAGATTCGTACATACTAAAATCCTTTCTATATAAAATGAAAAATGATATATAAAATTATATACCATTTATATTTTATAAAATTGTTTTATAGATTGCATTGCATCTTCCATTGATATTTTATTGTCTGCAAAATCATTTAGTAATGAAATATCGTTTGCAGATAAATTTTGATTTTCCATTTCCATTGAAGTTTTTATATTGTTTATCATGTTAATTTTTGTATTTTCAGGAACCATTTTTATATCTCCTTTCAATAACCAACTACATTTCTATTATACCACAAAATAAGCAAAAATACTAGTGTTTTATGAAATTTTGTACTGATATTTAAATGTAAAATTTGTAAATGAATATAATAAAAGACCATGTTTTCATGGCCTTTTAAACTAATCTAAGTTATTTAAAATGTTTGGTAACATTTGTTTCTTTCTTGATACTACATTGTTTAACATTGCTGTATTATTTTCTAGATTTACACCGAATGCTTTTTCAACTGTGTCAGCTTTGTTTCCAATAGCTATTATTTTTGAATTAGCATTTAAAATATCTGTTGCAGCAAACATGTAGAAGTCTAAGTTTTTTTCTTTAATTTCTTTGTTGATAGCATCTTCTAATTCAGATTGTCTGCTAAATACAGAATCTAAATCAACTGCGTTTACTTGTGATATTTCGAATTTTGCATTTTTGTCGTTAAATTCTTTTGAATCTATGTTTATAACTTGGAATGGAGTAAAATCACTAATATCTGTTCCAGCTTTTAACATTTCTTTTCCATAAGATTCAATATCAACACCAGCAATTTTTGCTAACTTTTTAGCAATTTCTTTATCTTGCTCTGTGCAAGTAGGTGATTTGAATAATAAAGTGTCTGAAATTATAGCACTTAACATTAAACCTGCTGTTTGTGAATCTATATCAACTTCGTTTTGTTTATATAATTTGTATAATATTGTACAAGTACATCCAAGAGGTTCTGTTATAAAGTAGATTGGTTCTACTGTTTCTAATTTGATTTTGTGATGGTCTACAACCATTTTTACATGAGCCTTTTCAATTCCTGAAACGCTTTGTGAAAATTCGTTGTTATCAACTAAAGCAACATCACAATTTTCATCAACACTTGTTAAAGTTTGTGGTTCTTCAACTTCAAATGTTTTTAAAGCATATTTTGTTTCTTTATTAACTTCACCTAATTTGTAAGCAACAGCGTCAATGCCTAAAGCCTTTTGTAATTTTGCAAAAACAATAGCTGATGCAATTGAGTCTGTATCTGGTTTTGTGTGTCCAAAAACATATAATTTATCCATATTTAATCTCCTTTAAAAAACAATTAACATTAAGATACATATGGTTTCAATGTATCTCTAACCTCTTAATTATACCATAAATAGGTAAAAACGTCAATGGTTACATAAAATAAGATGAGTTGAGTATAGAAGATGAAATGTGCAACGGTTTATAATAAAAAATAGTATAAAATAACCTTGATAAATTAGACAAAAAAAGGTATAATCAGCTTGCAAAGTAGTAATTAGAGACCCGGAAAGGATAATATGAATATTAATTTAGAAAATTTTACTAAAGAAATAAATCATAATAATTTTATAGAATCTTTTATAAAAGAGCTAGAAAAGGGGATAAAAAATATGAGCATGAACATGGAGAATGAACAAAAAGAATATACAATAGATAGATTTGAAGGTGAATATGCAGTGTGCGAAGACAGAAAAACGGGAGAAATGGTAAATTTTAAAAGAGAAAATTTACCACAAAATGTCAAAGAGGGAAGTATACTTAAATATTCAAATGGAACATTCGAAATAGATAGTGAATTAGAAAAAGAAGTATCAGAAAGAATTAAACAGAAGATGGATAATTTGTGGAATAATTAACACATACAAGATATATGATGAAAATGAAATAGAGAAAATTAAGTAGAAAATAGGTAAAAAATAAAATATGGAACAGAAGTAAAATCGAAGAACAAAACAGACTTTGTTATAGGGGGAGAATACATGGCAAAACGTAAAGATAAAAAAAATCAGCAAGCCTTAAAGGGGCTGGTTGTAGTAATTATAATTGCTATAATTACAATCTTAGGAGATAAGGTAAAATTAGACAATCTAAATAATCTAGTTGATGAGGTAAGTTCAAATAATATAATTATGAATCAAACTGTTGCGGATTCTAGTGAAGTAATAGAAGGAGAAAATGTTGAAGTATATTACCTAGATGTAGGGCAGGCAGATTCAATTTTGGTACAAAGTAATGGTGTAAACATGCTAATAGATGCAGGAACTAATGACATGGGAAAAACAGTTGTAAAAGATCTGCAAGAGTTAGGAATAAAAAAGATAGATGTACTTATTGGAACACATCCACATGAAGATCATATTGGAGGACTTGATGATGTAATAAAGAATTTCGATATTGGAACAATATATATGCCAAAGGTTCAGACAAACACAAAAACATTTGAAGATGTGTTAGATGCAATAAACGAAAAAGGACTAAAAATAACTTCACCAGAAGTTGGGTATAAATTCAATGTTGGAAACGCAGTATGTGAGGTAATGAATTGCGGAACCGGAACCAGTGAAGAAAAAAGCAATTTAAACTTATCATCAATAGTAATAAGAATGACTTATGGAGAACAAAGCTTCTTATTCATGGGAGACGCAGAAACAAAAAATGAAGAAGCAAGAAGTTGGCCACAGACAAATGTATTGAAGGTTGGTCACCATGGCTCGAACACGAGTTCATCACAAAACTTCTTAGACCAAGTAAAACCACAAATAGCAATAATATCAGTCGGAAAAGGCAACAAATATGGACATCCAAAACAAGTAATACTAGATAGATTAAACAAAATGGGAATAAAAATATATAGAACAGACGAAAGTGGAACAATAAAAATAACATGTGATGGGAAAGAAAACAAAGTAGAATTTGGTATAATTCGGACAATCCGGACAATCCGGGGACGGAGTAGAAAATGTACAATAAATAAAATTAGAAAAATGCCACGGGGTATTCCATTTTTATGGAATACCCCGTGGCTACTCGGTTTTACAAATCTAAAATATCCAACCACTCCTTTTCTTCTTCTTTTTCTATACGCCTTTTCAAGGTATAAAACGATGTGCTGTGCAAATAAAATACTACAAACACATAGGGGATTAGAAAACAATCCATTAAAAATGGAAAGGTTTCAAAAAGGGTGGTTTCTCCGAGAAGAACTCCGAATGTTACATTTGAAGTTAGAAAACCAATGAACATGCGAACCCATATTCTGCTAGGAATCTTGCTACTATAGTACATTAGCAATAAAAACCCCGGTATATTAAATGGAAGAAACATTAGAATCTTGCCAGTGTCTGCATCTAAAGCAAAAAAAGTGCAGATATACTGAATTTTATAGCCGAGTGATGATAGCAAAAAATGCAACATACGAATTGACACCTCCAACTAAATTATAAAATTGATATAACTAAAAAGTAGGAGGTTTCCCTCCAACTAATTAGTAACGGAAGGAATAAAACACATTTCCTAAATAGAAGTATAACATAAATTTACATAAAAAACAATAGGACATTTGCCTTAACGCCCTTTTCGAGTCCCATATTGAAGTTTTATATAAATTAAAAATAGAGAACTTTCTAAGTTCTCCGTTCATTCTGGTACCACTGATGGGACTCGAACCCATATGGTTTCCCGCTGGATTTTGAATCCAGTGCGTCTACCAATTCCGCCACAGTGGCATATGTAAAATTTACTTTCATACTATATCACATTTTTTTTTACTTGTCTATAATTTTTTCAGCAAATTATTGAAATTTATTTTTTAAATTGTTACAATATATATTATGAAATAGGTAATATTAAATTTGCCAAAACTATAGGAGGAAAACATATGGAGAACAAAAAGATAAATATTATATTAATTTGTACAATTACACTAATATTAATTGTAACAATTGTTATAGCAATAATGACATTCGCTAAAAACGAAAAGCCACAAAATTTAGTTAATTCTGTAGCCAATGTTGAAGAGAATGTCGCAATTGAAAATACTGTGGTAAATGAGACTGTGGAAAAACCGGAAGTTTTACCAGCGCTAAAAAATAAAGGAGAAATAGCAAAAACAAGGGCTGTATTTACAGATGGATACAATAAGACAGCGGTTGTTCCAGCAGGATATGCTATTACAAATGACTCAACCAATATTAATGATGGACTTGTAATTTCAGATGTTGCTACAGATGATTTAGAAAATTCAAAAGGTGGTAATCAGTTTGTGTGGATTCCAGTAGAGAATGCTGTTATAGATGTAAGCAAATGCAAGGATGAAACGGAAATAAATGATGCAATAGCTGGGTACGTTGAAAAACAGAAATATCCAATGGCAATGAAAATGGCGGATGGAAATTATAGAGGAGTACTATACAGATTTGAGTCTATAAATGAAGATACAGCAATTAAAGTAGGATTTATAGCATACAGTGAGAGTTCAAACGAAAGAGAGCCTGCTAATATTGATGATAGTAGCGCTTTTGTAAAGGGATGGACGCAGCAGTTATATCAAACTGAATTTAATGAACTTGTAAAAAGAGTGAATAACGATGGTGGCTTTTGGGTTGCAAGATTCGAAACAAGTGTTGACTCGAACAATATAGCACAAAGCAAAAAAGACCAAAAAGTTCTAACAAATACATCTTGGTACAATTTGTATACTACTGAAAAAAGCCTAACTAATGGAACTACAACAAGTCATATGATTTGGGGATGCCAATGGGACCAAATAATGATTTGGATGAAGGATATAAGAAATAATAACATTAATCAAGGTTCACGTTATTTTGTTATAAATAGTAACAATATGGGAAACTATTTAAATACAGAAATAAAAATTTCTGATGAACAGACAAAAAGAGCTGGAGAAGCTTTTAGATTTAAGGCTGGTGAAGTTAGTGGAACAATGATTAAAAATATATATGACTTAGCAGGAAATGCTTGGGAATGGACTATGGAAGCAAACTTTACTAATTCGAGAACCGCAAGAGGTGGAGACTGCTCTTTTGATGGAGCTTATTATCCAGTATCAACAAGATTTTCATTCCAGCCAACATATACTGGTGAAAAACTAGAAAATATAGGATCAAGAATGATTTTATATTAAAACTATTGTATTTTGGAAGAATTTGTGGTATCATAGATACCGTAAAACATACCTTACTCATGGTTTTAGGATAAAACTCCACTAAATCTAAGAATAAGGCAAATAAAAAATAGGAGGAAATAAAAATGACAAAGGAAAGAAAACAAGAAATTATTGCTACTTACAGAAGAGATGAAAAGGATACTGGTTCTCCAGAAGTTCAAATAGCTCTTTTAACAGAAAGAATCAATAATTTAACAGAACATTTAAAAACACATCAAAAAGATAATCACTCAAGAAGAGGATTATTACAAATGGTTGGAGCTAGAAGAAGCTTATTAAACTATTTAGCAAAAGAAGATGTTCAAAGATACAGAGACATCGTAGAAAAATTAGGACTAAGAAAATAATAAAGACATAGGGCGTTTTACAAATGATAAAGCGCCCATTTTTACAAATTTACAGAAAAAATTTTTGTTATTTTGACGTAAAAAGGCACAAAATAATAAAAAATTCATTTTAAAGTCACATTAAAGTTGTATAACCATACTTGTAAAATTAGAGGTAGCTTGTATAAAATGCTATACTATTAATATTGGTGCTATATGTTTTATTATTTTTAAAAATTTTTGAAGGTCCGCGCAGCGGTCAAGCGAAGCGCGCTTAGAGAAACTTTCATATATTTAACATTTTAAAATTGAAAGTTTCGAAAGCAAGGACAAAAAAATTAAAAAAATAATAAAACATATAGCAAATAAAAAATAACATTTTATAGAGGTTACAATCTAAGTACAAGTATTGCTTATAAATAAATTAAAAGGAGAGATATTATGTACAGAAAATTTGAAACAGAGTTAGCCGGAAGAAAGCTAACAGTTGAAACAGGAAGAGTTGCAGAACTTGCAAATGGCGATGCAATAATTCACTATGGAGACACAGTTGTAATGGTAAACGTTACAGCATCTAAAGAGCCAAGAGAAGGAATAGATTTCTTCCCACTATCAGTTGATTACGAAGAGAAACTATATGCAGTTGGAAAAATTCCTGGAAGTTTCCAAAAAAGAGAAGGAAAGCCAGCTGACAAGGCTATTTTAACATCAAGAGCTATAGATAGACCTATCAGACCTTTATTCCCAAAGGATTTTAGAAATGATGTATGTGTTGTTGCAACGGTTTTATCTGTTGAACAAGATAATAGCCCAGAAGTTTGCGCTATGATTGGTGCATCAGTTGCACTATCAATTTCTGATATACCATTTGGTGGACCAACAGCAGCTGTAAATGTTGGATATGTTGATGGACAAATTGTTATAAACCCAACAGTTGCTCAAAGAGAACATAGCAGATTAAAATTAACTGTTGCTGGAACTATGGAAAAGGTTACAATGATTGAAGCTGGAGCCGATGAAATACCAAACGACACAATGCTAGATTGTATAAAAGCCGGACATGAAGAAATTAAAAAGCTTTGCAAATTCATAGAAGGAATAAAAGAAGAAGTTGGAAAGCCAAAATTTGAATATGTTTCTTTTGCAACAGACAAAGATGTATATGCTGAAATTAAAGAAAACTTCAAAGAGAGAATGTATCAAGATGTACAAGCAGTGGATAAAGAAGTTAGAGATGCTAATATGGATAAAATAGCAGAAGATATCCAAGCATATTTTGTTGAAAAATACGGAGAAGAAGAGGCAGAAGCAAAGAGCACAGAAATTGCAAACAGCATACACGACCTAGAAAAAGAATGTGTAAGAGAGATGATCTTCAAAGAGCACAAACGTCCAGATGGAAGAAGAATAGATGAAATAAGACCACTATCTTGTGAAGTTGGAGTATTACCAAGAGTACACGGAAGCGCAATATTTACAAGAGGTCAAACACAAGTATTATCAGTAGTAACACTTGGAACAAAATCTGAAGAACAAGAATTAGATGGATTAGACGAAGAAGAATCTAAGAGATACATGCATCAATACAACTTCCCATCTTACTCAGTTGGTGAAGCAAGACCATCACGTGGACCAGGTAGAAGAGAAATTGGACACGGTGCATTAGCTGAAAAAGCATTAGTTCCAGTAATTCCATCAGAAGTTGAATTCCCTTATACAATAAGAGTTGTATCAGAAGTATTATCTTCAAATGGTTCAACATCACAAGCAAGTATTTGTGGAAGCACTCTAGCACTTATGGATGCAGGTGTTCCAATAAAGAAACCAGTAGCAGGTATATCAACAGGACTTGTTACATCAAAAGAAAATCCAGATGAATACGTAATGCTTACAGATATTCAAGGAATAGAAGATTTCTTCGGAGACATGGACTTCAAAGTTGGTGGAACAAAAGATGGTATAACAGCTATCCAAGTTGACATTAAAAACGATGGACTAACATATGATATAATCAAAGAAGCTTTCGAAAGAACAAAAGTTGCTCGTGATTATATATTAGATGAAATAATGAAACCACAAATAGCAGAGCCAAGAGCTGAATTATCTAAATATGCACCAAGAATAATTACAACAACAATCAATGTAGACAAGATTAAAGATGTAATCGGACCTGGTGGAAAGATGATAAACAAAATTATAGATGCAACAGGAGTTAAGATTGACATAGAAGAAGACGGAAGAGTTTGCATTTATACAGACGATGCTGAAAACGGAAAGAAAGCTTTGAAGATGATTGAAGATATTGCAAAAGATATCGAAGTTGGAAAAGTTTATGACGGAAAAGTTACAAGAATAATGAACTTTGGTGCTTTTGTTGATATTGGTGGAGGAAGAGAAGGATTACTTCATATTTCTAAAATATCAAACAAGAGAGTTGAAAAAGTTGAAGATGTTTTAGCAGTAGGCGATGAAATAAAAGTAAAAGTTTATGAAATAGACAATCAAGACAGAATTAACCTAACAATGAAAGACCTAGAAGAAAATAAAGAAAAAGTAGAAGAATAATATAAAAATGCAACACATGAAAACAGCAATAAATACTAAAATTCGACAATAGTTGCAAATATATGAATAAGTAGTATAATATAGATGTGGGGAATGAAAATTCCCCAACATTATAATAATTGAAGGATTGATAAAATGAAGTATTTATATATAATACAACAAGCAATGGTTTGGATTTTAACTATATATTGGGTATATCAGTTGATAGTAAGTTTATGCTCACTTGTCAAATTAAAAGATAAACCATTGGTTGAGGAAAAGGACCATAAGTTTATGGCAATTTTGCCAGCTCATAATGAGGAAAATGTTATAGGAAACCTAATAGAAAGCTTGAAAAAACAAGATTATCCAGCAAGTTTAATAGATATTTATGTAATTGCAGATAACTGTACAGATAATACGGTTAAAATTGCAAAAGAAGCTGGAACAATCGTTTTAGAGAGAAAAGAAGATGACCCTGAAAAGAAGACTAAAGGGGCTGCTCTTCAATGGTTTCTAAAACAAAAAATAGAAGAGAATGCAGACTATGATGCATTCTGCGTATTTGATGCAGATAACATCGTAGATAAGGGATTCTTTACTGCAATGAACAAAAAACTTTGCCAAGGCGAAGAAGTTGTTCAAGGTTATAGAGATATAAAAAACCCAACAGATAGCTGGGTTTCTGCAGGATATGCAATATTCTATTGGACAATGCATAGATTCTACCATTTAGCAAGATATAACTTAGGATTATCAGCTCTTTTAAATGGAACTGGATTCATGGTTAAATTTGATATAATAAAACCAACAGGTTGGAACACAGATACGCTAACAGAGGATATAGAATTCTCTTTGAAACGTATAATACAAGGAAAAAGAGTTGGCTGGGCAACGGATGCAATAGTATATGATGAACAACCAGTAGGATTTAAACAATCATGGTCACAAAGATCAAGATGGACAATAGGACATATTCAATGTTTACAAGAATATACAAAACCACTAGCTGGAGCTGTGAAGAAAAATAAAACATTGATGAATTTTGATGGACTTTTGTACATGATGGGAAGTATTCCAATGTTTATAATGACTATTGTGTTATTGTTAATAAACTTTGTAATGTTCATATTTGGTGGAATGACACCAATGGATTTATTAATAAACTGCTTAAGATATATATTACCAACATTTTTCTTGCCAATATTTGTTGGAATAGTAATAATGATAATTGAAAGAAAACCAATAAGACCAATGATAAAGGGACTTGCTTTATACCCATTATTCTTAGGTTCATGGTTATTAATAAACTTCAAATGCTTATTCGTACGTGATACAAAGTGGGAAAAGATAGACCACGTAAGAGATATAAAAATAAAGGATGTAGCATAACAATATACAATTAAAAAGAGAAAGTGGACACTTAAAGAAAGTGTTTACTTTCTTTTTTTATGAATAAAAGCTACAAAATTCAACACAATAAAACTAGGAAAATTCGATAAAATATTGCGAGAAAAAAATATTAATGATATACTAATTTTATTAAAATAAAACTGAGGAGAAAAAATAATGAAAAAGGAGAAAAAACAGGCTGAAAGCCTTGAGGCTGTACATACAGACGGACATTCTAAAGAAAGAGGAATAACGCTAATTGCACTTGTAGTTACAATTGTTGTATTATTGATTTTGGCAGGAGTAAGCTTAAATCTAATACTTGGAAACAATGGAATTATAACAAAAGCAAAAGAATCAAGAACAGAGACCAGAATGGCACAGATAGACGAACTAGTAAATTTAGCAATTGGAGATGCCTACACAGATGGAATAGGAAGTATAACAGACAGTGGATTAAAATCAGCTTTGAATAATCACCTTGGAGAAGGAACATACGATATAAGTGGAGATGAAACAACTGGCTGGAAAGTAACAGTAAAAGAAACAGGAAAAACATATGATATTACAGCCAATGGAGATACTGGTTCATCTGAAGAATCTGGAACAACTGTAGATTGGGATGCAGTACTGGAGGATGCAAGGAAAAATCCAGAAAAGTATAAAGACGAAAATCAATCTGGAACAAATGGAGATATCGGAATTGGAACAGATGGTCTACCAGTAAACATGGATTTGTGGAAAGCCAGAATAATAAATGAAAATGAAATAGCACTTAACGAGGATGCTGGATGTGGTTGCTCGAAGGGATATGTTGGAAAAATTATAGATGGAAAGATACAAGGAAAGATTCCTGAATATGTAAAAAAAGCAGGCAAAGATGATTTTTTTAGAGTAACAGATATGGAATCTACTTTTGATGATTGTATGGAATTAGAAGAAATGCAAGAAAATATCCCTAGTGGAGTAAAAAATTTTAATTATACATTTTATGAGTGCTTAAGCTTAACATCGATAACAATACCAGATAGTGTAACAACAATAGGTGATTTTACATTCTCTGGATGCCAAAGCTTAACGTCGATAACAATACCAGATAGTGTGACAACAATAGGTGATGCTACATTTTATGAGTGCTCAAGCTTAACATCGATAACAATACCAGATAGTGTAACAACAATAGGTGATGATACATTTTATGAGTGCTCAAGCTTAACATCGATAACAATACCAGATAGTGTAACCTCAATAGGCTATAGAGCATTTTCTGGATGCTCAAGCTTAACGTCGATAACAATTCCGGCTAAAGTTGAAAATATTGGAGGAGCCTCTTTTAGTTATTGTAGCTCATTAAAAAGTATAGAGATAGATGAAAAAAATAAAAATTACTTATCAGAAAATGGAATAATATTTAGTAAAGAGAAAAAAGTTATAATAGCTTATCCTGCAGGAAAAACAGAAAAAAGCTATAACATTCCTAATACTGTAACTTCAATAGGCGATGGAGCATTTTCTGGATGTGCAAGTTTAACTTCGGTAACAATACCAGATAGTGTAACCTCAATAAGCTATGGAGCATTTTCTGGATGCTCAAGCTTAACGTCGATAACAATACCAGATAGTGTGCCCTCAATAGGTGATAGAGCATTTTCTGGATGTACAAGCCTAACATCAATAACGATACCTAAAAATGTATCAAGTATAGGGGAGTATGCCTTCGAAGATTGTGATTCACTTGCAAATGTTTATTTTGAAGAAACAACAACACCAGACCTTTACAGAAATTCATTTTATAGGAATTCTGGAGTAAAAACAACATTCCATTTCAAAAACCAAGAAGTTTATGATGCCTTTACAGAATCTTATTACAATAAGAATTATGGTGAAAAATCAACTGATTTTAATTGGTAAAAAATAATTAAATACAAACATAAAACTAAGGCGATTACCGCTTATAATCCAAGGTTAACAATTGTTAAAGTTTAGCCTTGCTGTGCGAGTAAATCGCCTTATATTAAAGGAGCAAATGTGAAAATTTTATTAAAAATAGGCAAAATTATTTTAAAGTACATACTAATATTCATAATAGTATTGCTCATTGCATTTGGATTGCTAGTAGCAACTGCTAAAATACCAAAGCAAGCAATAATGGAAAAGATGCAGGAGTCTGTTAGCTTTTTTAAAGAAAATGCGGGAATGGATGAGATTCAGAAGAGAAGAGAGTATACTGGATTGCATTATTATGCTGACTCAATATTAATGAATATTATATACTGCATTGATTCGGAAAAGCCTGTGGAATCTGTTATGTGGGCTAGATATTATGAGACTGTAAAAGCCGATGTTAATAATGATTTTATTAAAGTAGTTGAAAAGGATAAAGAACCAAATCAACAATATATTCGATATTGGCATGGTAGCATGGCTATATTAAGGCCGTTGCTTGTGTTTTTTAATTTTGAACAGATACTCCTAATTAATAAGATTACAATGTGGATTTTAGCAATAATTTTACTTGTAATATTGTTCAAAAAAAGCAAGACACTTGCTGTTGCGTACATAATATCTATGGTGATGATTGCTTTCCCAATTGTACCAATGTGTTTGGAATACACATGGACATTTTATATAATGCTGATAGCATCGATTTTAGCAATTTTAATAGAGAAAAAAGGAGATAAGCATTTTCTTGCATTAATTTTTATAACAGGAATGCTAACATGTTACTTTGATTTTCTTACGACAGAGATTATAACACTTTTTGTTCCTTTAGTATTTGTTTTGTATATTAGAAAGAAAGAAGGAAGAATATCTAGTTTTAAGGAAGGTTTTTTACTGTTAATAAAGGCAACTGTATTGTGGGGAATAGCTTATATTGGAATGTGGCTAGCAAAATGGTTATTAACATCTTTCATATTCCATATAAATGTGATACAATATGTAAAAGATAATGCAATGCTTAGAATAAATGGACTACAGGGGTTAACTTCTTATCAAGAGATGTATTGGGGGGCTATATTTAAGAATTGGCACAATTTATACCCAATAAATATTGTAAAGAGAAATTCTCATTTGATAATAGGAGTTGTTGTTTTTGTTGCAATTATACTTGTGAGCTTTGATTGGAAGAATATAAAGAAAAAGTGGATGGCGCCTATCTTGCTAATAATTGCACTAGCACCATATGTAAGATATTTAATACTTGCAAATCATTCGTATAGACATGCTTTTTTTACATTCAGAGACCAGATGATTACTGTTATTTGTATAGTTCTAATATTTGCAGAATGCTTAAATTATAAAATGTTATTTAAAGAAATAAAATTTAGTAGGAGATAATATGGGAGAAGTTGAACTAACAATATTGATGCCTTGTTTAAATGAGGAGAAAACAATAGAAATATGTATAAAAAAGGCTAAGGAGTTTTTAAAGGAAAACAATATAAATGGAGAAGTGCTAATAGCTGATAATGGAAGCACTGATCAATCACCAGTAATTGCTGAAAAGAATGGAGCAAGAGTCGTTTTTGTGAAGGAGAAAGGCTACGGAAGTGCACTGATAAATGGAAGCAAGGAGGCAAAGGGGAAATATACTATAATGGGAGATTGTGACAATAGTTATAATTTCCTTGAATTAGAAGGATTTATAGAAAAACTTAGAGAAGGTAATGACTTTGTAATAGGAAATAGGCTCAAAGGCAAGATGGAGAAAGGTGCAATGAAAATGTCACATCAATATATTGGAACACCTGTAATATCTTTGATTGGGCGTATATTGTACAAAGTTAATATAGGTGACTTTAATTGTGGACTTAGAGGATACGATACTAAGAAGGTAAACGATTTACATTGCGAATGTACGGGAATGGAGTATGCTACTGAGATGATAATAAAAGCTAAAAAGAATAATCTAAAAATAGCAGAAGTTCCAATAAACTTTTATAAAGATGGAAGAGACCATGCATCACATCTGAATGCTGTAAGAGATGGAATAAGACACTTAAAAGTGTTATTAAAAAGAGCATAAGGAGGCAAATTAATGAAAGAAAAAATACAGAAAATTTTTAAACCCAAATACATTCATATAGCTGTAATTATATTAGGAATAATATTCATGAGTTTATCAATATTTCACACGAATATGTGGTTTGATGAAAGCTATACAATAGGAATTGTAAGGCATTCTTTTTCAGAAATATGGAATATAACAAGTTATGATGTACATCCACCTTTTTACTATTTCTGCCTACATATTTTGAATTTGATATTTGGAGAGAATATTATTATTTATAGATTGTTCTCGGCAATTACAATTGCCCTAACTGCGATACTAGGGTATACACATATTCGTAAGGATTTTGGAGAAAAAGTTGGTTTTTGGTTTTCTTTCTTAGCACTAATGCTACCGGCATCAGCTCAATACGCTGGAGAAATAAGAATGTATTCTTTAGGAATGCTTCTTGGAACTATTATGTGCATATATGCTTATAGAATTTATAAGAAAGATATTCATAAATTGACATATGTATTTTTCGGACTAAGTAGCTTGGCTTTAGCATACACTCATTATTATGGAGTGCTATTGGCAGGAGTTATAAACTTGGCTCTATTCATATATTTAATCAAGAATAGAAAAGAAAGAAAACAAGATTTAATAAAATTTACAATAACGGCTGTGTTGCAGGTTGTTGCTTATTTACCATGGCTTATAGTGTTTGCAAGCCATTTAAAAGGAACAGGATTCTGGATCACATTAACTTTCCCTGGCTCAATATATGAAATATTAACAGTTCAATATAAAGGAAATTTAACATTCCAGCCAATAATACTATCAACAGCTTTTTATGCTTATTTAATTTATATGGTAGCAAGCACACCAAAAGAAGAAAGAAAACCTGGAACTTGGGGATTCATCATCTATGTAGGAATAATCCTTTTAGTGTTAGTAATTTGTGGATTGTTACATAGTGTAATATTGCTAAGTAGATATTTGTTAATTTTAAATGGAGCGTTCATGTTTTCAATTGCATACTTTATGGCAAGAGATACAAACAAAGTGCGCATGATATCAATTTGCTTAGTAATATTGACTTTGTCGGCAATTAGCAACTGTAGAACAATAAGAGAAAATTATGATATAAAAAACAGAGATTTTAAGACATATTTAAATGAAAACATTGAAGATGGGGATATAATTATATATTCTGGAGCAATAAATGGTGCTGTTATAACAACAGAAGTATCACAAAACCATGATAATACGTCATATTTCTACAATAAAGAACATTGGGGAGTACATGATGCATACAAGGCATTTGCACCATACATGGTAATTGAAGAAGATTTATCAAAAATTTTAGATAATTATACGGGAAGAATTTGGATTGTAGAAAATGAAAATACACATCAATTATATGATGAAATTGCAGAAAAATATGATGTGAAAAAGCTTGATGAAAAGCAATTTATAGATGAGTATAAGGATTATAGATATACTTTTGAACTCATTGAAAAATAATTAGAAGTTTTTCAAGCATGTAAGAATAAAAAAGGAAGTGAAATAAAGTGGAAAAACAAAAAATGAGAGTCTTGGCTTTTGTAGGACCATCTGGGACAGGGAAGAGCTACAGGGCACAATTAGTTGCAAGGGAAAATGATATTCATTATATAATAGATGATGGTTTGCTAATAAACGAAAATGAGGTTTTGGCAGGAACATCGGCTAAAAAAGCTCCAACTAAAATAGAAACAGTAAAACATGCTTTATTCATTGAAGAAAAAGAACAAACAGAAATGAGAAAGGCATTGAAAAAATATAAGCCAGATAGTTTATTAATTTTGGGTACATCAGACAAAATGATTCAAAAAATAATAGAGAGTCTTGGTTTGCCTGAGCTTGAAAAAACTATCTATATAAATGAGGTGGCTACAGAAGAAGAAATGGAAAAGGCACGTAATATACGTGTAACGCAAGGAAAACATGTTATTCCAGTTCCAACATTTGAAATAAAAAAAGATTTTTCGGGATATATTTTAGATCCGTTACAAATATTTAAATCAAAAGGAGGAACTCCGTATATATCTGAAAAATCAATAATAAGACCTACTTTTAGTTATCTAGGAAATTTTACTATTTCAGATAGTGTGTTTAGACAAATTGCAGAAAGAGTGGCAAAGAAAATGCCGGAAATATACGAAGTTACGAGAACTAGAGTAGAAAACTATGGCGATGGAATTTCAATATATATGGAAGCCGTAATAAATTATGGAAATAACATAATCGAAGTATTACAAAGATACAAAGAGAGAGTAAAAAAAGAAATAGAAAAGCAGACTGCGATGAATGTTATAAGGGTTGATTTGGTCGCAAAAGGAATTCATATGGAAGAGGAGTAAGGAAAGATGTCTTTTATAGTAGCAATAGATGGACCTGCAGGAACAGGTAAAGGAACGATGGCAACAATTTTATCTAAGAAATATAATTTGGTGAATATAGATACAGGAGCAACCTATAGATGTGTAACACTAGCAATGTTAAACAAGAATGTTAGCTTAGATGATGAGGATGGGATTGCAGATATATTAAAAAATATAGAAATTGAACTTCTTAATGAGAAGGGAAAACAGAAAGTGTTGCTTAATGGTGAAGATGTAACAGAAAAGATAAGAAGCAAGGAAGTATCTGCAAATGTATCACCTGTTTCAAGTATAAAGCAAGTAAGACTTGCGATGGGCGGACTTCAAAGAAAAATGGCTCAAGGAAAAGACGTAATAATGGAAGGAAGAGACATTGGAACTGTAATATTCCCAAATGCAGACGTTAAAATATATCTTGATGCAAATGTAGAGGTACGAGCTAAAAGAAGACTTAAACAGAATGAAGAAAAAGGCATAAAAATGTCATATGAAGAAGTTTTGGAAAATATAAAAAAACGTGATAAGAATGACATGGAAAAAGAGATGGGGGCCTTAAAAGTAGCTGATGATGCTGTTGTTATAGATGGATCAGATATGTCTATAAAAGAAGAGGCAAGGGCAATAAGCAAAGTAATAGATGCAAAACTTAAGGCTAAAAAAGAGCAAGAAAAAATATATTGGGTAAGACCAGAAACAACATGGAAGAAAGTAGAAAGAGCGACTATAAAAGCAATTTTACATGCTTTTTACAAGGTTGTATTTGGAATAGAAAAGATTAATGAAGAAAATCTTCCTATGGAAGGGCCT
The DNA here is from genome assembly GCA_934119935.1 of uncultured Clostridia bacterium. Lineage (GTDB taxonomy): Bacteria > Bacillota > Clostridia > TANB77 > CAG-508 > CAG-245. The sequence goes on from CAKOSX010000002.1 coordinate 177,970, forward strand.
GTAATTGTTTGTGCTAATCACTTGAATACTTGGGATGCAATAGGGCTTGTAACTGCAAGCAAGAGAAGAATAAGATTTATTGCGAAAGAAGAACTATTCCACAATAAATTCTTAAACTGGTTTGCACACGTATTTGATGTAATTCCTGTAAAGAGAGGAATGAGAGATATAGAGGCAATGAAAATGAACCTTACAGCATTAAAAAATGGAGAGGCATTAGGCTTATTTCCAGAAGGAACAAGAAAAGGCTTAGCAAAAGGCGCAAAGGTGCAAAATGGAGCTGCATACATGGCATTAAAAACAAAAGTAAAAGTAGTACCGGTTGGAATACAAGGAACATTCAAACCATTTACTAAAGTAAAATTAAATTATGGTACACCAATCGATTTTACAAACTACGAACCAAAAAATCCAGAAAAAGAGGATATAGAAAAGGCAACAAAAGAGATTATGGATAGTATAATTATGTTGACAAATCAAGGAAAATAATGTATAATTGAGAACAGAAAATCGCCCAATAGGGACGTCCCTTTTTGGGCGAAAGCTTCGCAATGATGCTGTTTAAATAGAAACAAAACTATATAGAAATGAAGGATTTTTATGGAAAAATTTGAAGATAATTTAACATTTGAAGATATAATAAATCAAACTTTTAAGAAAGTAAAAGTTGGAAGTACCATAACAGGTACAATAGTAGAAATTAATGTAAAAGGCGAAATATTTGTAGATATTGGTTACAAAGCAGATGGAATTATACCAAGAAACGAATATTTTAGTGAAAAAGATTTAGAACCAGCTGAAGAATATAAGGTTGGAGATAAGATAAAAGCAGATGTATTAAAGTTAAATGACGGACAAGGCAATGTGTTAATGTCTTGTAAACACGAAAAAATAAAAGAAATAAGAAAAGAATTCAAAGAAAAAGTTGATAATAAAGAAGTATTTGAAGAAGAAGTTAAACAGACTAATAAAAATGGATTAGTCGTATTATATAAGAATTTAATAAGAGTTTTCATACCAATTTCATTATCAGAAGTTGGAAGAGACGAAGATGTAAGCTCTTATAAAGGAAAAACAATTAGATTTAGAGTTATAGAAAACGATGAAAGAGCAAAGAAAATTATCGGTTCTATAAAGGATTTAGTTGAGGAAGAAAAGAAGGCAAAAGAAGAAGAATTTTGGAACAACATTGAAGTTGGAAAAAAATATACAGGTACTGTAACAGCAATAAGCGACTATGGAGCTTTTGTTGATATTGGTGGAGCACAAGGTTTATTACATATATCAGAAATGACTTGGGGAAGAAACCAAAATCCAAGAGATATATTGGAAGTAGGACAAAGCATCGAAGTAAGTGTAAAAGAGCTTGATAAAGCAAATAAGAGATTCAAATTATCTTATGAGAAAAAAGGTCCAAACCCTTGGAACAAAGTAGAAGAAAAATACCATGTTGGAGATGTGGTAAAAGTAAAAATCTCTAAAATAATGCCATTTGGAGCATTTGCAGAATTAGAAAAAGGAATAGAGGGACTAATTCATATTTCACAAATCTGTGAAAGAAAAATAGCAAAACCAGAAGAAGAGCTTCAAGTAGGACAAAAGGTAAATGCTAAAATAATAAACATTGATTTTGAAAATAAAAAAATAGAACTATCGATAAGAGAATTAGAAGGAACATCACAAGAATATAAAGAGAATGCATAATAAAATTTCGCCCAGAGGGGACGCCCCTTTTTGGGCGAAAACCTTGGAGCGTGTTAGATATATTATAAAATAAACGCTTTTTAAAATGTAAATTTATATGACATTTATGATGTTAACGATAACTGGTAAAATCATATTCTATGAGAAATAATAAAAATTAAAATAATTAAATTTAAATTAAAATCGCCCAAAAAGGGACGTCCCCATTGGGCGAAGAGGGGGAAAAATGAATAACAAAAATATTAGAAATATTGCAATAATTGCACACGTTGACCATGGTAAAACTACATTGGTTGATGCACTTTTAAGACAGAGCCATGTGTTCAGAGAGAACGAACAAGTAGCAGAAAGAGTAATGGACTCTGGAGATATTGAGAAGGAAAGAGGAATTACAATTCTTTCTAAAAATACATCTGTTATGTATAATGGAGTAAAAATTAATATAGTTGATACTCCTGGACATGCTGATTTCGGTGGAGAAGTTGAGCGTGTATTAAAAACAGTTGATGGTGTTTTACTATTAGTAGATGCTTTCGAAGGACCAATGCCTCAAACGAGAGAAGTTTTAAAGAAAGCACTAGCACTTAACTTAAAACCAATAGTTGTAATAAATAAAATAGATAGACCAGGCGCAGAACCTGAAAAAGCATTAGACAAGGTTATTGAATTATTCATAGAATTAAATGCTTCTGATGAACAATTAGATTTCCCAGTTATTTATGCATCAGCTAAAAACGGAATTGCAAAAATGAACTTATCAGATGATTCTGACAACATTACTTGCATATTCGATACAATAATTGACAAGATTGAACCTCCAACATGTGATATGGATGGAACAATGCAAATGTTAGTATCTAACATCGATTATGATGATTATTTAGGAAGAATTGCAATAGGAAGAATCGAACGTGGTAAAATAAAGAATGGAATGCCAGTTTCAATTTGTAAACAAGAAAAAAATACACAAGGAAAAATTGCTAAATTATTCACATACATGGGATTAAAAAGAGTTGAAGTTGATGAAGTTGATGCTGGAGATATAGTTGCTATATCAGGTATTCCAGACATTAGCATTGGAGATACAATTTGTGATTTAGCAAATCCAGAGAAAATACCATTTGTAAACATAGACGAACCAACAGTTTCTATGACATTTAGTGTAAACAACGGACCTTTTGCAGGACAAGAAGGAGAATTTGTTACATCAAGACACATCAGAGACAGATTGTTCAAAGAGCTAGAAAGAAACGTAAGTTTACGTGTTAAGGAAACTGCTTCTCCAGATAGCTTCGAAGTTTGCGGACGTGGAGAATTACACTTATCTGTATTAATAGAAGAAATGAGAAGAGAAGGATATGAACTTCTAGTATCTCGTCCAAAGGTTATTTACAAAGAAATTGATGGTGTAAAATGTGAGCCAATAGAAGATTTAGTTGTAAATGTACCAGACGATGCAATCGGAACAGTTATAGAAAAATTAGGAAGACGTAAAGCTGAAATGAAGAACATGGAACCAGCTGAAGCCGGACATACAAAAATAGAATTCAAGATTCCAGCACGTGGATTAATTGGCTATAGAACAGAATTCTTAACAGATACAAAGGGAACTGGAACAATGAATTCAATATTCGATTGCTATGAACCATATAAGGGAGATATTCAAGCAAGAACAAGAGGCGTTTTAGTTGCATTTGAACAAGGAACATCAATCACTTATGGATTATACAATGCCCAATTAAGAGGAGAATTATTCATAGGACCTGGTGTTGAAGTTTATGAAGGAATGATAGTTGGTATAAACTCTAGAAACGAAGACATTTCTATAAACGTTTGTAAAGAAAAACATCTTACAAACACAAGAGCTTCAGGATCTGATGATGCATTAAGATTGGTTCCACCAATTCAATTATCACTAGAAAAAGCAATAGAATTCATTGCAGAAGACGAACTTGTTGAAGTAACACCAAAAAATATTAGACTAAGAAAAGTAATACTAAACAACAAAGACAGAGAAAAAGCTGCAAGAAAATAGAAAGATTGATTCTTTGAGAGAAAACAACTTCGCTCGAAGGATCAATTTTTCGCCCATTAGGGACGCCCCTTTTTGAGCGAAAATTTTGTCGAACGATTCTTCTGGAAAATATATAAACTTTATTGCAAAAAAATAAAAATGTAGTATAATAATATTGTAACAATTACGAGACATGAAGTTACACTAAATTAAAGGGATAAACCACCGCAATGAAAATTGCAAAAAAAACAGGCATTTGCGAGATGCCTGTTTTTTTTTATTACTGAAATAAATCAATAATAGATTTTAGTACATGCGGTTTTACATAAAAAGTTTAATTTTTTTATAAAACTTGCAAAAAGTTTAAATTTTGTGATATAATTAAAACTACTTTTATAGAATCTTTGGGGGAGTTATGGAAATAAAAGAATTAATTGGGCAAGAAGAATTAGAGGCAAGAATTGCTGAATTAGCAAAACAAATTGATAAAGATTATGAGGGAAAAGAGATTGTAGCGATTTGTATTTTAAATGGAGCTGCATTTTTTGCTGTCGATTTAACATTAAAAATGAAAACTAAAATGCAAGTTGAATTTATAAAGATTTCAAGCTATGAAGGAACTCAAAGTACAGGAACTATAAAGAAACATTTAGACATCGAAAAAGAAAAAATAGAAGGTAAAGATGTTTTAATTATCGAGGATATAATTGATACTGGAAGAAGTATGAATTATATAACAAAACATTTACAAGAAAAGGCACCAAGAACATTGAAAATTTGTAGTCTTCTAAGCAAACCAAGCAGAAGAGAAGAAGAAGTTAATATAGATTATTTGGGATTTGAGGTTCCAAACAAGTTTATTGTGGGCTATGGATTTGACGATGAAGAAGGATTCAACAGAAACTTACCTTATATTGGATATAAAGATTAGAAAATTAAATATAGTGGAATGAAAATTAAAATAAAATTTTGAATGAAAAAATTTGCGAGGCGATTAAAAGTGAACAAAGATGAACTACTAAAAATAAAAGAATATGCACTCGAAAGACATATTCCAATAATAATGGATGACACATTAGAAGTTATAGATAAATATTTAACAGAGAAAAGACCAGAAAAAATACTCGAAATTGGTACAGCTGTTGGATATTCTGCAATGTGTTTTTCTGAATATTTAAGAGATGGTGGAAAGATTGACACTATTGAAAGAGATGAAGAAAGAATTGCAGAAGCTAAAGAAAATATAAAAAAGGTTGGAGTAGAAGAAAAGATAAACATTTATGAAGGAGACGCTGTTGAAATTCTTCCAACTATGAATGATAAATATGATGTTGTATTTATAGATGCTGCTAAGGGAAAATATCCATTCTTTTTGGAGCATGCATTGAGAATGTTAAAAGATGATGGAATTATTTTCGCAGATAATATTTTGTATAAAGGCTATGTAATGAGTGATTATAATAAGCACAAACAACGTACAGCTGTTACTCATTTAAGACAGTATATTAAGGAAACAACTGAAAATCCAGAACTTGAAACTGAAATATTGGAAGTTGGAGATGGATTGGCAATTACAAAGAAAAGAATTGAAAAATAGTTACAACTCAAGTATGATAGAATAAGAAATAATAATAGGAGATTATGAAATGAAAAAACCAGAATTATTGGCCCCAGCAGGGTCTTTTGAAAAAGCTAAGGTTGCATTTATGTATGGAGCCGATGCAGTATATTGCGGAACTGCTTCACTTTCACTTAGAAGTAGAGCCGAAGTTGATGATAACGACTTGGAAAAAACAATAAAATATGCTCACAGCATTGGAAAAAAAGTGTATGCAGCACTAAATATTTATGCATGGGATACAAATTATGAAGAAATCGAAAAACAAGTAAAGATGCTAGATGAAGTACATGTTGATGCAATAATTGCCTCTGACGGTGGAGTTATTCAAAAGATTAGAGAGATTGCTCCAAACATAGAAATACATGTAAGTACTCAGGCAAATGTTGTAAGCTATCATGCTGCAAAGTTTTGGTATGATAACGGAGCTAAAAGAGTGATTCTAGGCAGAGAAACGAGCAAAGACCAAATTCAAGAGATAATGAAGAATAAGCCAGAAGATTTAGAAGTTGAAATGTTTATACACGGCGCATTGTGCTGGGCATATTCTGGAAGATGTTTTTTAAGCGAATATTTATCTTGCAGGTCAGCAAACTTAGGTGATTGTTCACAAAGCTGTAGATGGGCATATAATATGTATCTAGAAGAAAAGAATAAACCAGGAAACTTAATGCCTGTCGAAACAGATGAAAACGGAACATACATATTATCATCGAAAGATTTGTGCTTAATAAAAGAAATTCCACAAATAGTAGAGATGGGCGTTGATAGCTTAAAGATTGAAGGCAGACTAAAAACAGAATATTATTTAGCATCTGTTGTAAATGTATATAGAAATGCAATAGATGATTACATGGCAAATCCAGAAGAATATGACTATACAAAATATTTAAAAGAACTTGAAAAAGTAAAGACTAGAGGACTTACAACTTTCTATTTTAATGACAGAAATAATAAAGATTTCCAAGAATATGAGGGGAAACAATATAATCCAGATTATGAATTTGGAGGAAAAATTCTTGAAGATAAATCAGAAAATTCAAGAGTATTAATAGAAATAAAGAATAAGTTAAGTGTTGGAGACACATTGGAATTGATAATTCCAAATGAGATTAAACCACAGGCATTTACAATAGAAAAATTATATGATAGCGAAACTGGCGAAGAGATAAGCACAGTAAATCCAGGAAAACAAGGACAGACAGTAATATTAGAAATTCCTTTTGAAGTGAAAAAAGGGTGGATATTAAGAAGAAAAAAATAATAAAAAGGCCTAAACAACTAGAATAATCTGGCGATTTAGGCTTTTTTTATCGATTTAATTAAAAATAAAATGAGTTACATTTGAATGTTAACTTTGTTTTCTAAGTTTGCTAATTTATATGACAAAATCAAGCTAACAAAGAATAATAGGCAACTAATTAATCCGGAAACGCCATGAGCAAAACCTGGAAATAATACAAAAATAGATCCAAGGGTAAAACCTATAATGCATAAAGATGTGGATTGATGATGTTTATCAAATAGGTATTTTATAATTCTTATCCAGAGCAGTCCACCAAACAAGAGACCAATCCCCATTGGAATAAGAATACGGAAATCTATGGTGGAAACAGCGTTTATATAAGTTGAATATACTCCTAAACACATCAAAATTACGGTGTTGCTGATTCCTGGAACGACTATTCCAACAGCCATTATGAATCCGGCGAATAAAAGGTAGAAGGGACTTGTTACATTTAAGCTTGTAGCAGTTGTAAATCCGGATTTTTTCTCCAAAATAATTAAGCCAATTCCAATGAGAAAAGAGATAATCATTGGAATTAATTTTTTTGTATCTATGTATTTATCAGAGGAAGCCTGTTTGAATAAGGCAGGAATAGTGCCAAGAATAAGACCAATGAAAACATAGCACGACTGGAACTGGTATAATGAAAAGAAATATTTAATAACATTTCCTAGTAGAATTACTCCAACAATACTTCCGAGTCCAATAGGAAAAATGAAAAGAAAATTATTTTTTATATCCTTAAAAAAATTGACAATGCTATCTACAAGTTTTTCATAAATTCCAAATATAACACAGAATACACCACTACTAACACCAGGCAAAATAGCACCAAAACCTATAAGAATGCCAATTAAAAAATTATAAAAGTATTTCATAAATAGCCTCCAGATGATATAATATATGCAGTATAGAATATTATATTAAAAGAGAGATGATTATATGAAAGAATTAACTTTAAGAGAGAAAATTGGACAAATGATTATTATAAAAATCTTCGGAAAAGAATTATCAGAAGATGCAAAAAAGATGATTGAAGAATATAAAATTGGCGGGGTTATTCTGTACAGAAAAAATTATGATTCGTATGATGAAATGTTAAAACTGATAAATAAGATAAAGAAGATTAATAAAGAAGCGGGAAATGTGCCTCTTTTTATAAGCATTGATCAAGAGGGCGGAAGAGTAAATAGAATGCCCCATGAGATAAAAAACTTGAAGAGTGCGGGAAAGTTAGTAAGAAGTAACAACGAGAATGTTGTTAAAGCAGCTGGAAGAGTGACGGCAAATATGCTAAAAAATTCTGGATTTAACATGGACTATGCTCCTGTTTTAGATATTCAAAGGTTTGATGACGCACATGCGATAGGTGATAGATGCTATGGAAAAAATGCAGAAGATGTAAGCAAAAACGGAATAATGATAATGAAAGAGTTAGCAATGGGTGGAGTAATCCCTGTAATAAAGCACTTTCCAGGTCATGGTGCAACTAATAAGGACTCTCATTTTTTCTTACCTGTGATAAATAAGAAAATAGGGGAATTGGAAGCAGATGATTTGATTCCATTTAAGAGGGCAATCGGTCAAGGGGCAGAAGCAATAATGGTAGGACACTTGGTAATTAAAGATGTGGATAATAGAAATCCAGCATCGTTATCGAAAAAGGTGATAAATGAGTATTTAAGAGATAAGTATAAATATAATGGAATTATAATGACAGATGACTTCAAGATGAGAGCCATCAGCTTTAGATATGGCTATACGAGAGCTGCCGTGAAAGCTTTTGATGCAGGAGCAGATATAATAATGATTGGAACATCGTATCATACTGTAATTAAGGTTATAAAAAAGATTGAGAAAAATGTAAAGAGTAAAAAATTAAATACAGAAAAACTAGATAATAGTGTTAAGAGAATAATGAAATTAAAGGAAAAATACGTTATTACAGATGAACCAGCTAATGGCTGTGATATAGAAGGAATAAATAAGCAGATAAATAGTATTAATGAAAAAATATAAATTATAAATTTGAGAAAGTCCAGGCACTATACAACAAAAGCAAACATATATATGTGGTATAGTGAAAAAAATGGAGGTGCTTGTATGCTAACCATTTCGATGATGGGCTTTTTAAGTTTTTTAAAGACTGCAATTATTGTTGTAGGCTATATTTCAAATAATAATTTGTTTCCAGAACCTCTTACACAAGACGAAGAGCAGGTTTATTTAAATAGATTAGCACAAGGGGATGAAGAGGCGAAGAACATACTAATAGAGAGAAATTTGAGACTCGTTGCACATGTGTGTAAAAAATATGCGTCGACAAACGTCGAACAAGAGGACCTTATATCTATAGGGACAATAGGATTAATTAAAGGAATAAAAAGCTTTGATGTGAAAAAGGGGGCAAGATTGTCAACATATGTCTCAAGATGCATAGATAATGAGATTTTAATGTATTTGAGAAGTATAAAAAAGCAAGGAGCCGAGGTGTATCTTGAGGATGCAATTGGAAAAGACAAAGATGATAACACTGTGACTTTAAAAGAGGTTTTAGAAAATAACGAGAAAAACATTGAAGATGAAGTTGATTTGAAATTTAAGGTAAAGAGGCTGTATGAAAAGATAAAAGAGGTTTTAAAAGATAGAGAAAAATTGATAATTGAATTAAGATTTGGCTTGAATGGTGATAAACCTAAAACACAGATACAAATTGCTGAGATGATGGGAATATCTAGAAGCTATGTATCTAGAATTGAAACTAAAGCGATAGGGAAACTCGCAAAAGAGTTTAAAGAGTAAAATATGAGAAAACGGCTGACAAAAAGCGACAAAAAAATACATAAAACGCAGAAATCATTGCAATTTACGGCGAAGAGTGATATAATGCTACTTGCAACTCAGTTGAAAGGAGTGTATACCATGAGCATCAGATTGTCATCTGAAGTTAAGAGTCTTATCAAGGAAATGGTCTCTACAATCGGGGAATATGAATTGGAGATGCTTAACTCGCTAGTACTTTTCAACGTACTCCTTATGAATCAGTTCTTTTCTGATTTGTGTGGGGCATCTTCGAAGTGTGAAGCTGAGCATATTATCGATTGTAGCGAAAAAATGATGGACAGTAAACAGTTCAATGAAGAAGAGGTGAAAACTGAAAAGGAAAAAACAATTTTTGATGCATGCTTAACGGAAGCGGAAGTGGAGAATCAACAAGAGATTCACTATTCGCAAAGCTTGGCTGATGTGTTCGCATATGCAGCCTTAATGGTTCAAGACGAGAAACGAACAGAAGTTACATGGGAAGACATTGTAATTTCCTTTATGGAAAATATGTCTGATGAAATGAAGGAATTGTTAGGCTATTATGGAACAAATATCGCAGTATTAAAGGAGAACTTTGAGAGTGCGATTGCTGTGACAGAAAGCGAGACCTTCGTTATTCCCCCATCGTTACTTGGGTGCGTAAGAATCCTGAACCTGAAGTTTATGAACGGCGAACCTTCGGAAATCTTGGGACGAGACAAAGAATGCCAAGAAATTTGGCGGACAATGATGAAGAAAACCAAAAGAAATGTCATCCTTATTGGACGACCCGGCGTTGGCAAGTCTTCCATTGTTTACAAGATCACAAGTGACATTGTAAATGGCAAATGTCCTCAGCAGTTTAATGGTTATATTGTTCTTGAACTGGACGTTAATAATCTTATTGCAGGGACAACTCTGAGAGGCCAGGCGGAGGCAAGGTACGCAGATCTTACTAACCTGATTAATAAATATAACAATCTTATTTTGTTTATTGATGAGGTTCATATGATCATCGGCGCCGGTGCAGCATCTGGCGAGAAGCTTGACTTTTCCAATGCCTTGAAGCCTATTCTGGCAGGAGACAGAGCAATTGTTATCGGTGCAACAACCGATGAAGAATATGCTCAAACGTTCGGCATGGAAGGCGCTTTGAAGAGGCGGTTCCACAATGTTGTGGTCAAGGAGCCGAAAACAACGGAAGTTTACGACATGCTTAGGGAATCCATTAAGCAGTTGGAGGCTTTCCACGGAGTAAAAATTTCCAAGAAGATGGTCGAGATGATCATTTTCTATTCCTCGTGTTTCAACTATAACACGAGTAACCCTGACCGAACCAAGGACTTAATTGATCTTGCAATGGTCACTGCTAAAATGAATGGAAAAGAACGGGTCGACCGTGATTGCATTATGAAAAACTTTGGAGCAAACTTCGAAGAATTTCATAAAATGCCCAAAGCCATGGTCCAGGAGACCGCATATCACGAGGTGGGACACTTTGTGGTTAGCCGTTTTTCTGGGCGACTGGTGGATGAGGTTACCACTGCAATTTCCATTATTCCTGCAGAGGGGTATTTGGGAGTGAATGCATTGGATGCAACCAACATTACTCCGAACACAGACCGGGGCTATTTCATTGATAAAATTGCTTCTCTTTTGGCTGGTAGAATTGCTGAGCAGATGTTCATGAAATCTACCAACAATTCCGGTGCAAGCAATGACCTTGAAAGAGCAACAAAAATTGCTTATGACATGGTCGCAAGATATGGCATGACGAAGAGGATTGGTAACAACCAAATTTTCCTCAACGAAAAGCGGTATCAGATGCAAACGCCTGAAGTCACAACCAAAATCAACAAAGAAGTGCAGAATATCATTGAAGAAGCGCAAGCAAGAGCAACGCAGATTTTGCAAGACAACAGCGAGCTGGTGAGAGAGCTTGCAAGAGAACTCGAAAGCAAAGGACTGATGAGTAAGAAAGAATTGGATACAATTATCCAGAAACATCAAGAAAGTCAGACCGTAACAGTTTAAACACATGGTATAACGCAATGGCGGGGAATCTATCCCCGCCATTTGCTTTTCTTTTGAAAAAGTACAATTCGGTACAATTTTGGTACAATTTGGGGACGGAGAAAAAAATGTACAAAATTAAAGAATAATAAATAATAAACTAATTCATATTTTTAAAATGAAACCAGCAGCGTGCCTTTCGAGGAGCACGTTTGGAGTGCCGAACAAGAGCAACGAGTTGAGGGTTTAAAAATATGAATTAGTTTGGTGTTAAAAAGTGTACAATTTTTTCTCCGTCCCCGGATTGTACAGGATTGTACAAAAGATGATGAAAAAAGTTGAAAAAAATTGAATAATGAAGTATAATATTATTCGACACATTCAATGATATTAAAATAGGGGAGTATTATGATAAATATACTTTTTTGTGGTAATTATAAAGTGTTCGATGGAGCACTAACTGAATTGATATCTATCACTAACAAGACGAATGAAACGATAAATTGTTATATATATACGATGGATGTTTCTAGAATTAGTCCTGATTTTATCGCTATAACAGATAGACAGATTGATTTTTTAAATAAAGTGGTTAAGTCAAAGAATTCAAAAAATAAAGTTACTAAAATAGATGTTACAGATATATATGAAAGAGAGTTTGGTCATGGCAAAAATGAGAACGCATATTGTACGCCTTATACGCTTTTGAGGCTATTTGCTGATATTGTGCCTAATATGCCAGAAAAACTTCTTTATTTAGATATAGACATGATGGTTGCAAAAGATATATCTGAATTATATAATACAGATATTGAAAATTATGAATATGCCGCTGTTAAAGAAAAGTATGGTTCGAAAATAATTAGACCAGATTATATAAATGCTGGAATGTTATTAATGAACTTAAATAAGATTAAAGAGACTGGATTGCTAAAAAAAGCAAGAGAATTGATAAAAAAGAGAAAATTACCATTTGCGGATCAAGATGCAGTGTTTTGGAGTACTACAAGTAAGCTACTTTTACCAAGAAAGTTTAATGAGCAAGCAAGCTTTGGAAGAAAAGACACAGTAATATGCCATTTCTGTAAAAGGCTTATGTATAAGCCTTTTCCACACACGGAAAACTTTAAGCAATGGCAAATTGAAGGAATTCATAAAGAACTAAAATGCTTTAGATTTGATGATGACCTAAACGAATATCTAGAATGGAAAAAGAGATTTGAGCTGGAGGAAATTAAACAATGAATAATAAGAATGTAGTACCAATATTTATGGCGGTTGATGATGGGTATATTCCTTTTCTTGGGGTAGCATTAAAATCTGTTATAGAGAATTCATCAAAGGAAAATAAATATGAAATAAAAATATTATATACAAAGGTATCGGAAGAAAATAAAAACAAAATAAAAGCATATGAAACAGAAAATGTTAGCATAGAATTTGTAGACTTAAGTTCTAAATTACATGAGATTGAGGATAAATTATACACACGTAACTATTTCTCAAATACAACATATTTTAGATTGTTTATACCAGAACTTTATCCAGAGTATGATAAAGCGGTTTATATAGACAGTGATACTGTAACTTTAGCAGATATTGCAGAATTATATAATACAGATATGGGAGATAACCTAATTGCGGGAATTCCAGACGGTGCAGTTCAAGCAGTACCTGTATTTCAAGAGTATGTTGAAAAAGTTGTTGGGGTAATAGATTATAATAACTACTTCAATGCTGGAATAATTGTAATGAACTTAAAAGCCCTAAGAGAATACAAATTTCAAGAAAAATTCCTATATATGTTAGGAAAAATCAAATTTGAAGTTGCACAAGATCAAGATTATATGAATAGATTGTGCAAAGGAAGGGTAAAATTATTAGGCTTTGAGTGGAATAGAATGCCGGCAATGGGAAAACAAGAAGGAGAGTTAAAGTTAATACATTATAACTTGGGATGCAAGCCATGGTACTTTGACGATGTATTATATCAAGAGTACTTCTGGAAATATGCAAAAGAAACAGAATTCTATGATGAAATAAGAGCTATGAAGACCAAATATACAGAAGCAGATAAAGAAAAGGATGATGCAAATAGTTCAAAACTTATAGAATTAGCTAAATTAGAAGCTGATTGTGTCGGCGATGATAGAAGAAAATAGGAGATAGTTTTAATGGATACAAGAAAATTGTTATCAATTTCGAAGAAGGCGAGACAAGAAAGAAAACAGGAAAGAGAAAAAAAGAGGCAAGAAAGATTACAAAAAATAGAAAATGAAGAATTAATAGTTGAAGAAATGTTAAAAAATCAACCAATAAAAGTAAAAGAGAAGCAAGAGAATGAAAGTAGATCAGAAAGTAATGATGTGAAAATTGAGAAAGCTACAGATAGGCTTGAAGTTTTAAAAAAGATAGAAGAATATGAAAAAGAAGGTAAGTTCGATGTAGATGTTGAAGACGATCCACCAACAATAGTATTGACACCTGAAAACATTGACTATCTTAGAGAAAAAATGACAAGTAAAATAAAAAGAATATTTGCAAATGAAATGGGAGAAAGATTTCTAGATAACTTACTAAAAAACAACAAACTAATAATAAAACAAGTAAATGGATTAGAAAACATGAACAAAGTAAAAACAGGAGCATTAATAACTTGCAATCACTTCAATCCGTTTGATTGTTTTACCGTAGAAAAAGTATTTAGAATGTCTGAAAATGCAAAAGATAAAAGATTATATAAAGTAATAAGAGAAGGAAATTATACAAACTTTCCAGGACTATACGGTTTTTTCTTTAGAAATTGCGACACATTACCACTAAGTTCAAACAAGAGAACGATGGTAAATTTCATGAAGGCTGTAGATACAATATTACAAAAGGGAGATTATATATTAATCTATCCAGAACAAAGTATGTGGTGGAACTATAGAAAACCAAAGCCACTAAAAAACGGTGCATTTAAGCTGGCAGCAAGAAATAACGTACCAGTAATCCCAATATTCATAACAATGGAAGACAGCAAACTTATAGGAGAAGACGGATTCAATATACAAGAATACACAATAAACGTGGAAGAACCAATATATCCAGACGAAAAATTATCAGAAAAAGAAAACACAGAAGTAATGAAACAGAAAAACTTCGAAGTATGGAAAAATGTATATGAGAGATTCTATGGAATTCCATTGAAATACACGTGTGAACAAAATGTACAATCCGGTACAATCCGGGGACGGTACAATCCGGGGACGGAGAAGAAAATGTACAATAATATAATCCGTGCAATCAGGGAAAAAGTCAAAAACGATACGATCCGGGGATGGAGAAAAAACGTACATTATCAAATGTTAACGTATTAATAAATAAAAAACGATAAATAAAAACTGTGGAGCCATACTTCACAGTTTTTTGAAAAAGGAGAAAACAGCAATGGAGAAAAAAACGCTATATTATAGTGATGAATTAAACGATGAACTTGCTCCATCGACTTTGAAACCAAGGATAATAGATGAAAACTTTAGGTATAAGAAAAGCTTTATTTGGGATGTTTGCTCGTTAATACTGCAAAACATATTGAGTATGCCGATAAAGTTGGGGTATCTAGAAATAAAGTTTAAGCACAAGTTTGTTGGAAAAGAAAAATTAAGAGAATGCAAAAAGCAAGGATATTTTATATATGCAAATCATACACAGCCATTTGCAGACACATTTATACCAAGTGTTGCAGACTATCCTAAAAGAAACTTTCTAATAGTGAATCCAGTAAATATTTCTCTAAAAGGGACAGGTACATTGGTAGAAATGTTGGGGGCAATTCCAATTCCGTCAGACATAAAAGCTATGAAAAATTTTCTAGAAATAATAGAAGAAAAAATAAAAAATAAAAATTCAATAACAATATATCCAGAAGCTCACATCTGGCCATACTACACAAAAATAAGGCCTTTCAAGGCAGTATCTTTCAAGTATCCAGTAAAGTTAAATGCCCCAGCATACTGCATAACAAATACCTATCAAAGTTATGAAAAAAATAAAGAAAAAATACAGTTAGTATCATATGTAGACGGACCATTTTATCCAAACGAAGAACTCTCAATAAAAGAAAGGCAACAAGACTTAAGAGATAGAGTATACAATAAAATGGTAGAAAGAAGCAAAAATAGCAATATAGAACATATTAAATACGTGAAAATTGAAAAAACAGATTCATCCGGTACAAAACGGGGACGGAGGAAAAAATGTACAATAATATAATCCGGGCAATCAGGGAAAAAATCAGAAACGATACAATTCCGTGACGGAGAAAAAATTGTACAATAACATGTAACTTGTACAATTTATAAATTAAGATAAAAGGCATATAAAGCAGAAAAATGCTAATTATATGTCTTTTATTTGTTCTTTATGAAATTTATAATAGAAAAAAGACGATGAATAATATTTCAAAAATATGAATGTGTATTGAAAAAATAGGATATACGGACTATAATTACAGGCAAAATATTAATTAGAAAGGATGATGTAAAATAGCAAGACAGCCGAGAGTTCTAAAAAAATCAAACTTTTATCATGTTATGGTGCAAGGAATAAATAAAGAATACATATTTAAAAACAATCAAGATAAGGAAATTTATCTGAAAAAAATTAACAAAGCGCTAGAAAATCAAAAGGTCAATAGCATTGCATATTGTATAATGAGTAATCATGCGCACTTTTTAATGTATGCACAGAAAATTGAAGAATTATCTCGAGTTATGCAAAAGGCAAATCAAATGTATGCAAAATATTTTAACGAAAAATTTTGTAGAGTCGGAAGTGTTTTTAGAGATCGATTTTTGAGTGAAGAAATAGATTGCGAGAGATATTTTGTTAAGTGCGTAAATTATATATACAATAATCCCGTTAAAGCTGGCATGGTTAAGGATAAATCTCTTTATAAATATTCGAATTATAACGAATTTATAAAGGCTGAAAACTTAAATTATATACGAAAAATTACTGGAATAAATCTTTCTAAGTCTGATTTTGATTGTGAACTGAGCAAGGCAATTTTCAAGGATATAGATATGGACAGAAATGAGTATATAAATGATTGGATTGTAGAATTTTGTGCAAGTAATAAGGTAAAACTTGCGATGCTATTTGAAGATAGGTGGGAACTAAGTAAAATGATAAAAGTGTTGAAAAATGAAAGTGGAATAAGATATATAGAAATAATGAAAAAATTCGGTATTGCAAGAAGAAATATGGATAAATTAAAATGAACATTTTTTTCTCCGTCCCCGAAATGTACAGCTATACAACTTTATTGTCTTTTTTCTCTGTTCTATCAACGGCTTCGACATCAGTAAAATATGGAGAATCGAAAAATTCTTTTAGACTTATATCAAAACCTTCACAAATATGAATTAGAGAACTTATAGAAGGTTCTTTTACTTTGCCACGTCTAAAATCACTAATAATTGAATTTGAAATGCCTGCTAAATATGACAATTTATATACTGATATATTGCGTTCTTTTAATAATTCTGTAATTCTAAGATTAATTGCTTCAGACGATAACATTCTTATTAATGCCTCCTAATAAAATATTTTCTAAAGTATAACAAATAAAGGAAAAATATTATTTGGAAAAATCCGAATGATACATTGACTTTTATAAATCTTAAATATAAAATGAATATGTATTTGGAAATAACCGAATAATTAAAATGCATAACATAAAGAATGTATGCAAATAATAAACGTGGAGGATAAAATGGAAAAGAAAAAAGAGGAGAAGAACAAAAGAAAATTTAATGAGAAGGGTATTACCCTTATTGCTTTGGTTGTAACAATTGTTGTCCTACTGATCTTAGCAGGAATAAGCATTAACTTAGTGCTAGGCGAGAATGGAATAATAAAAAAGGCTAAAGAAGCTAAGACTGCACATGAACAAGGCTGGAATAATGACATAGATGCGATGGATAATTATGAAAAATATATTGATGAAAGCGTAAATGGAAACTCCGAAGATGAAGATACTGGAGACAAGGTTTATGCAAAACTATATGATGATGGAACTTTAATTTTTAGTTCAACGGATTATACAGCAAGTGACAAAAATCTTACAGAGGATTATGGAGATATATCGAAGAACAAGTTCTGGATTAATGAAGAAGAAGGTATTATGGAAGGTGATCTATGGGGATGGTTAGATCCCAAAACAGCGGAAAATAGTTCAACAAGTGTAATTATATATGACAAAATACGACCAATTAATACAAGTTACTGGTTTGCAGGTTATACAGGAGATTCATTAGACTTAAGGAATTTAGATACAAGTAATGTAACTGATATGTCTTCGATGTTTGGGATGTGTAACAATTTAACAAAATTAAATGTGAGTAAATTTGATACAAGTAAAGTAACTGATATGTCAGGTATGTTTAGTGGATGTAGAGATTTAGCAGAACTAGATGTGAGTGATTTTGATACAAGTAACGTAACAGATATGGCAAGTATGTTTAGTGTATGTAGTAGTTTGACAGGATTAGATGTGAGTAAATTTGATACAAGTAAAGTAACTAATATGGCAGATATGTTTAGTGTATGTAGTAGTTTGACAGGATTAGATGTGAGTAAATTTGATACAAGTAAAGTAACTAATATGGCAGATATGTTTAGTGGATGTAGTAGTTTGACAGGATTAGATGTGAGCAATTTTGATACAAGTAAAGTAACTAATATGGCATGGATGTTTTATGACTGTGAAACTTTAACAGAATTAGATTTAAGAAATCTTGATACAAGTAACGTAGAGGATATGTCGCATATGTTTAATGGATGTAGTAATTTAACAGAACTAGATGTGAGCAATTTTAACACAGGCAAAGTAACTAATATGGCAAGTATGTTTAATGGATGTAGTAATTTAACAGAATTAGATGTAAGTAATTTTGATACGAGTAATGTGAGAGATATGTTTTTGATGTTTAGTGGAATTAGTAACTTAAAAAAATTAGATTTAAGTAAATTTAATACAAGAAATGTAACAAATATGGGAGGTATGTTTCAAGCTTGTAATAGTTTGACAGAACTAGATGTTAGTAATTTTGATACGAGTAATGTAACAAATACAGTTTATATGTTTAATAGATGTAGGAATCTAACAGAATTGGATATAAGTAGCTTCGATACAAGTAATGCAACAGATATGTATGGTATGTTCTGTGATTGTGCAAAACTGGCTAATATATATGTAGGCGAGAATTGGAATGTATCAAAAGCCGACACTTCAGGTATGTTTAGTGGATGTGGCACATCAACTGTAACCAAGAAATAGTCCGATATTCAAATTTTATAAAATATGAAAGGCAACAATATACAGCTAAAATATTAATTAAAAGTAGGATTTATGTAATGCAATTCAATTATTAAACTTTTTTGTCTAATAATTTGGATTCACTTCATTAACCTACTTTTAATTTTTTTGTAAGATTATAATAGTTTATTAGATTACTATTTGTTAAAAACATCTATAAAAATGTATTTGTACATTTTTTTCTCCGTCCCCGAAATGTACCGTCCCCGAAATGTCCAATGAAATTCTTGACACTATTTGAAAAGAATGTTATTTTATATTTGTACTAAAATACTAATGAAAAGAACTAAAAATTTTTGATAATAGGATTAAAAGAGTACTAAAAATTTTTAATATTTGGTTTTTTGAAAGGCCAGAAACCTTTAATTTCTGACTTTTTGAAGGCTGAAAATTTATAATGTTTGACATATGAAAAAGGAGAAAAACTATAAATGAAGATAAATGATATGATTGTTTTATTGCCGGTGTCAATAATTACAACTGCACTTAAATTCGCAAGGTTTGATTTAAATAGTGAAGATAAGAAATTTATTGCTGGAAATCATTTGTATCACTGTGTATCTTCAAAAGAAGTGGCTGATAATATTATTAAGTCTGGATATTTAAGACCTGCAACTGGAGCGTTGAAAACTTTAAATTCGTATGGACATGCATCAGTTTGCTTGTTTGGTGGAATTCCTAATACTGACAATTTTATGAAAAATTTGAATGTGAATTTATACACCCAACCAGATAAAATAATAAATGCTGTCGAAATTTGTATACATGAAGATGAATTAAATAAAAATTATAAATCGAGAAAAGTAAGCGATGAGGCAATCTTATATGAGGGATACTGTGTCTTACCGCAAGATAGAACAAGGGCAGTTCAATTAGTTATGGATTTGAAAAGGGATGAAAATGGAGTTCCTTTGCTTGGAAATAATGGAAGGCCTGTTGGCTTTGAAATGCGAAAAAGGACTCTTGATGAGATTAATAGAAGTCCGGATGAATATAGACCTCAACAAGATTATTTGGATTATGTAAAAGAAATTCAAAAAGAGTATGGAATGAGCACAAAAGAGGATATTGTGCACTCGTCAATATCTGAAGTTGCTTTTTTAGGCAGAGTTGGTAACATGGAAGGCAAGGAAATTATAAGGTCAACTAAAAAAAATCTTGGAAGCATATTATCAGAATGGAAAAATAGCATAAGAGATTTGTTATATACCAAGAAAATTGACGAAAATGCTGATGCAAAGATTGAAAGATTATCAAGAGGAAGGGCATATTTAGAAAGGAAGAATCCGTATGATGACCCAAAATTTGCTTTAGCTGTTACGACTTTCGGATATGAAGGCATAGTGCAAAGTAATTTAGAGGAAACATTACAGGATTTTGCAAATAGTGAAAATGGTAAATATTTAAGAGACAAATTTGAACAGCTTGATAATAATGCAATTCACGGAAGAAAGATGTTAATGCATGCGAAAAGGACCACTCTACTTGCAAATATTATTGCAGAAAAAGAAGGAATTTTTGTTGGTGATGATGCAGACCGAAAAAGGGACATACTAGCATATGCAGCATTTTATAAAGATATTGGTCGAAATGCTGGATTGATAACAAGTGCAAGACAAAGAGCTAATGATGCGAAAAAAATAGAGATGAGAGAACTAGATGGTAAATTACTTAGTGAAACTGATAAAAAAATTGTTACTATGATTATTGAAGGATGTGGAACAAAAGAAGATAAAACTGAAAAATTACTAAAAAAATACCAAGTTCCTGAAGAAGAACAATCAATGGCAAAATTATTGTTAAATGTTGTAAGAGATGCAGATGCTCTTGATAGGGCAAGGCTTACTAAAAAAACGCCATTTAGCACAAAAACAAACTTGAATCCAGAATATTTAAGATTAAGAAGTAGTAAAGGATTAATGGATGTTTCTTATGGATTGGAATTCCTTAGTGAAAATGTTAAAAGATTTCGAGATATATTAAATTATAAAAACAAAGAGCCAGGAAAACATTATCAAACTATTAAAAGAAGAAAAGAAAAAGAAAACTTTTTAAAGAAATTTACACCGCAAGGAGAGCAAACAAAAGACGAAGTGACTGAAAGTAAAGAGACGGTTATAGAGAAAAACGTTGATAGAGATGATGACAATGAGATAGAAATTTAACGAAATAATATATTGTAGGTAATAGAAGAATATGGAAGATAGAGGAAAGAACAGAATAATTTAATATAAATGTACAATTTTTCCTCCGTCCCCAAAATGTACCAAAAATGTACGAAAATATGAAAATTATCATTGAAACGATTAAAAGTTTGTGATAAACTTTTAATGTATTAATTGTATGTGTACATGAAAAAATTAAGGAGGAATTTATATGAAAAAGTCGTATATTATTATAGCGGTTGTTGTGGTTTTGATGATTGTTGCTATGGGAGCCTATGCTATTATAAACAATAATTCTCAAAACAAAAAACAACAAGAGAATAATACAAATGTAGAAACAACAAAAGATGTGAAAAATACAGAGGAGTCTGTAAAAGAAAATAATACAGAAAATCAAGTCGCAAATACGCAAACTAATAATCAAACAAATAATGAAAGTGGGGAAAATAATATGTATAGTACAGGAAAACATCATGCTGAAATAGTTGTGAAAAACTATGGAACAATAGCATTAGAATTAGATGCAGACGTTGCACCTATAACAGTTGAAAATTTTGCAAATTTAGTTAATGAAGGATTTTATAACGGATTAACTTTCCATAGAATTATATCTGGATTCATGATTCAAGGAGGAGATCCTCTTGGTAATGGAACAGGAGGAAGTAATAAGACTATTAAAGGAGAATTTGCTTCTAATGGAGTAAAAAATTCAATTTCTCATGTAAGAGGAACTATTTCTATGGCAAGATCTTCTATGCCAAACAGTGCAAGCTCACAATTCTTTATTGTGCACAAAGATAGTACATTTTTAGATGGACAATATGCTGCATTTGGAACTGTTACAAGTGGTATGGATGTAGTTGATAAAATTTGTGCAGATACATCAGTTGAAGATGATAATGGAACAGTTGCTGCAAAGAATCAACCAGTAATTGAGAAAATAACAATGATAGATTAATTAAAAAAATAAAAACAGAAATAATTTATGTTTTTGCAAAATTCAACTGGCAGCTCGCCTTTTGAGGAGCCCGAAGGAGCTCCGACCAAGAGAAACATGTTGAATTTTAGAGAACAAATTATTTCTGTTTGTGTTATGTTACAATGAACAAATTATTTCTGTTTGCGCTATTTATATAAAGCAAGTACAAGAAAGGAAGAAGTATATGAACGAAGAAAATGCTCAAGTTATTTATGATTTACTTGATAGAATTAAGGTAACAGATGAAAATAGAGATAGAATTGAGAAAATTAGAAAGTTTCTTAGTGAGAGTAAATTTCAAGAAGCTCTTGATGAATTACAAATATTGCAAATGTCTGGAAATGTTGAGTATGAGGACTATGCAGAAGTTAAAGAAAAAGAAAGAAAAATAAAAGAAAGAAAGCAAGAAGAAGGGCTGGGGTATCCAATTGAATTGGCAGATACAGAGCTTGAAAAAAGATATATTGGACTGCTTTTGAATGACGTAAAGCAGATTTCTGTTTATTATTTCTTGCATAAGGATTGTTTGTTTTTAGATGAACAATTATTAGATGTTTATAAGACTATATTGTTTACAGATGGTGAAAAATATGCGCCAGAGATCGCAAAAGAAGGATTTAATTTTGCAAAATCAACAGAAGAATTAAATAATTTCAAATATCAAATTCAAGTTGATTATGAAAATTCTAAATATAATATGGAAAAAGCCTATACAGAATTAAAAAAATTATTTACTTTAAGAAGATGTTGCAAAGAAAATCCTGTAAAGCATGTACAAAAACAGATTGCGGACATAAGAAATTATGAATTGTATGATAAGATGACGGTTGAAGAAGTTGAAGGTGCTGTTGAACAAGTTACTGCAACAGAAAAATTCAAGAGATCTGTTCTAAATGATGATTTAACAGGATTCTTGGTAAGAGGCGACAATACTTTAACAAACGGATTATCAATACCATTTAAGATTTTGTCTAGTGTATTCAAAGGAATAAGACAGGGCGAAACAATGGCTTTTGCAATGCCTTCAAACTCTGGTAAGAGTAGATTTACAATAAATTTAGCTGCGTATATTGCATTGATGCATAAGAAAAAAGTGCTATTGATTTCTAACGAAATGTCTGAAGAAAAAATGAAACTATGCTTAATTACTACTATATTAAATAATCCAGAAATTCAAGAACTACATGGACAACATTTGCATAAAACAGAAGGAGAATTATTGGAGTTTAAATTTAGACCAGATGATCCAAAAGCAGTAAAAGTTGACGAAAATGGATTTGTTGTAAAAGAGGAAAATGAATCGCAGGCTGAATTTGCAAGAAGACTCTCACAAATATCAACAGAATTTACACAAACAATAAAAGTTACAAATTGGTTTAATAAACAAGTAGAAAATTCAATATACTTTATAAACATAACTGATCATACAAATGACGAATTAAAGAAGGTAATAATGAATTACTATTATAAAGAACATGTTGAATACGTATTTTACGATACTTTAAAGACGGACATTGAGAACATTGGTAACGGAGAAGAGCTTAAGAAAACAGCAACAATTTTATCAAACTTGGCTCAAAACTTTAACATGTTTATAGGCTCTACATTGCAACTTGCAGAAACGGCAACAGATCCTATTAACTTAAATATAAATGATTTAGCAGTTAGTAGAACTGTAAAAGAAGTATTAGACACACTTTGCTTATTCAAGCAAATACATAAAGAAAATTATAAAAATTATGAATATTCATTAAACGAAGTAGATGATAAATTCTTTGACCTAAAAGATTATGAGGACCCGGATGAAAGATACTATGCATGTGTAGTTGATAAAAACAGAGCTGGTGCAAAACCGAAGTTGTTATTCAACCTAAATCTTGCATATAATAGATGGGTAGAACTTGGGTACTTACGCTTAAAGAATGCAGAATAGAAAATTTTCGCCCATTGGGGACGCCCCTTTTTGGGCGAAAAAATTTTGCTATATGAAACTAAGGTTATACTTTAAATATTAAATGGAGGAAAATATACATGAAAAATAACAGATTTAAAATGATTGCTATTATTGCTATAGTGGCGATAATTTCTATTTTTTTTATTGTAGGTCTGATAAAAATGAACAATACAGATAAAAGTAAAACGAATGATGAAAAAAATGAGGAAGTAAAAATAGAAATTACACAAGAAAAGAGTGAATCAGAGGTTATTCTAAAAGTCTCGTCTGTAGAAGGACTAATTAGTATAAGTGATGAGCAAATTGCGAGAATGACAGACTACGACAAAAAGCATGTTATATCTGTTACCGAACATTTGGCTATAAACAAGGGACACAAAACTAATTTAGCTACATTCGAAGAAGCAATAAAATATGAGTATGAAAAAGGTGACATTTCTGAAAATTCCGAAGATGCATTCTGGAATTATGTAGAAAGTCATGGAGGCTTGGATACATGGCTAAGAGGTAACTTGGATTATTGCTTTGGAAAGAAAGATGGAGTATATAACTTATATGAAATAATAAACCCTGATGGAGAAGTATCGAGTAATTATACTGCTACAAAAGATGGAACATATACATTTAAGATAAAAGATTTGTTAAATTATAAAGAATATAAAAAAACAGTTGATGTTATTATGGAAAAATAGCAGTTCGCCACAAAAGGTATGGCTTTGATAGGCAAAAAAATTTGAAGAAAGGAATAGAATCATGATAAAAAAACTTGCAAAATCGATTAGAGAATATAAAAAAGAATCAATTTTAACACCGATTTTTGTATCATTGGAAGTTGTTATGGAAGTTATAATTCCACTTCTTATGGCAAACTTAATTGATAAAGGAATGTACGATGGCAACATGAACGAAGTTTTAAAAATAGGATTAGAGCTGGTCGGAGCTGCGATGTTATCATTAATATTCGGTGTGCTGTCTGGTTCTGTTGCTGCTAAGGCTTCTGCTGGATTTGCTAAAAACCTAAGAAAGGATTTGTATTACAAGGTACAAGATTTTTCTTTTTCAAACATAGATAAGTTCAGCACAGCCAGCATTATTACAAGATTGACAACAGATGTAACTTATGTGCAAATGGCATTTCAAATGATTATAAGAATAGCAGTAAGAACTCCGCTAATGTTAGTTTTTTCGCTAATAATGGCATTTGGAATAAACAAGGAATTGTCTCTAATATTTTTAATTTTGATACCGATTGTTGGTGTAGTTTTGGGGCTAATCAGTACAAAGGTTTATCCGATTTTTGATAGAGTGTTTAAGAAATACGATAACTTAAACGAGATAGTAGAAGAAAATGTTAGCTCGATAAGAGTTGTAAAATCTTATGTACTAGAAGAAAAAGAGAAAGAAAAGTTCGAAAAGACTTCTAATGAAATTTATAAGGATTTCACAAAAGCAGAGAAAATAATGGCTTTAAATAGTCCTGTTATGCAATTTGCAATATATTCTGCATTAATTCTAATTTCATGGTTTGGTGCAAAAATAATAGTAAACTCACACATGACAGCACTTACAACAGGTGAACTTACAAGCTTATTAACATATTCAATTCAAATTTTATCAAGTTTGATGATGTTAACAATGATTCTTGTAATGTGCACAATGTCTAAGGCTTCTGCACAAAGAATAGTAGAAATATTAAATGAAGAACCAGATTTGAAGAATAAGAAAAATCCAATCGAAGAAGTAAGAAATGGAGATATAGAATTCCAAAATGTTGGATTTAGCTATGTTGGTAAAAAGAATAAAGAAGTATTAAAGAATATAAATCTAAAAATAAAATCTGGTGAAACCGTTGGTATAATTGGTGGAACCGGAGATGGAAAGTCTAGCCTAATTAATCTAATTCCAAGACTATATGATGTTTCAGAAGGAAAAGTATTGGTCGGGGGAGTAAATGTAAAAGATTATGACTTAAAATCTTTAAGAGACCAAGTTGCAAATGTGCTTCAAAAAAATGTATTATTCTCTGGAACAATAAAAGAAAATATTCGTTGGGGAGACGAGAATGCGTCAGACGAAGAGGTGGAAAGAGTGTGCAAACTAGCACAAGCAGACGAATTTATACAAGGCTTTGATAAAAAATATGATACCTATATAGAACAAGGTGGTACAAACGTATCTGGAGGACAGAAGCAAAGACTATGTATTGCAAGAGCCTTGCTAAAGAAACCTAAAATTTTAATTTTAGATGATTCAACTAGTGCGGTAGACACAAAAACAGACAGCTTAATCAGAAAGGCATTTAGAGAAGAAATTCCAAACACTACAAAGATAATAATTGCACAAAGAATTTCATCTGTACAAGATGCAGATAAAATTGTGGTTATGGATAATGGAAAAATAGACGCTATTGGAACTCATGAGGAATTATTAAAGAGTAATAAGATTTATAAAGAAGTTTATGAGTCTCAAACCAAAGGCGTTGAAGAATAATTAAATTTAATTCTTTTTCAAAGTATCAGAATAATAGAAAGGAGATTATATTGTAGAATGAAAAAACAAAATATAAGTATGCAAACATTAAAAAGATTATTTGGATATATAACAAGAGATTATAAGAAACAATTTGCAATAGTGGTTATTTGCATAATACTAAGTGCGGTAGCAAGTGTTTCTGGAGCTCTTTTCTTACAAAAATTGATAGACAATTACATAACACCGTTGTTATCAGTAGAAAATCCAGTGTTCACGCCATTGCTAAAAGCAATTTGTACACTTATTGCAATCTATTTAGTTGGAATTGTGTCAACATATATTTATAATAGAACGATGACAGTAATTGCACAAGGTACCGAGAAAAACATAAGGGACGAAATGTTCTCTAAAATGCAGACTTTCCCAATAAAATATTTCGACACGAACACTCATGGAGATATCATGAGCCATTATACGAATGACGCAGATACTTTAAATGAAATGATTTCGAGAAGCATGCCACAGCTTATATCATCGAGTGTTTCAATAATTGCAGTATTCTGTTCTATGCTATATGTGAGCTGGCAATTAACAATATTTGTAGTTGCTTTTGTTGCTATAATGTTAGTCGTATCTAAGAATATTGCAGGAAAAAGCGGTAAATATTTCGTAGAACAACAAAAATCAATAGGAAAAGTAAATGGCTACATTGAAGAAATGATAAATGGCCAAAAGGTAATAAAAGTATTTACTCATGAAGAGAAGGCAAAAGAAGGATTCGACAAGATAAATGATGAACTATGCGATAATATGACAAAGGCAAACAGATATGCGAACATACTAATGCCTGCACTTAACAATCTAGGAAACATTGAATATGCATTAGTCGCAATAATTGGTGGAGCATTAGCCATAAATGGTAAGGTAAGTTTAACAGTTGGAGCGCTTGCATCATTCTTACAATTATCTAAGAGCTTCAACCAACCAATAATGCAAATTTCACAACAATTAAATTCAGTTATAATGGCTCTAGCCGGAGCAGAAAGAATATTCGAGCTAATGGACCAAGAGCCAGAAGTAGACGACGGAAAAGTAACACTCGTAAACGCAAACATAGACGAAAATGGCAATATTACGGAGTCAAAAGAAAGAACTAACAAATGGGCATGGAAAGTTCCAAACGATGATGGAACATACAAATATGTTGAATTAAAAGGCTATGTAATATTAGAAAATGTAAGTTTTTCTTATGATAAAGAAGAAATATTGCACGACATAAGCTTGTATGCAAAACCAGGTCAAAAAATAGCTTTTGTTGGAGCAACAGGAGCCGGAAAAACAACAATAACAAACTTAATAAACCGTTTCTACGATGTTCAAAAAGGAAGAGTTACATATGACGGAATCGATGTAAAAGACATAAAGAAAGCAGATTTAAGACGTTCACTTGGAATGGTTTTGCAAGACACAAATCTATTTACAGGAACAATAAGAGAAAATCTAAAATATGTATGTGAGGGAGCATCAGATGAGGACATGATAAAAGCAGCTAAAATTGCGAATGCACATGACTTTATAGAAATGCTTCCAAAAGGCTATGACACAATGCTTACAGCGAATGGTGGCAATCTATCACAAGGACAAAGACAGCTATTATCAATAGCAAGAGCCGCATTAAGCGATCCACCAGTAATGATACTAGACGAAGCGACATCATCAATAGACACAAGAACAGAAAAAATAGTACAAGACGGAATGGACAAACTAATGGAAGGAAGAACAGTGTTTGTAATAGCACACAGACTTTCAACAGTAAGAAACTCAAAAGCAATAATGGTAATGGCTCACGGAAAAATTATAGAAAGAGGAGACCATAAAACGCTAATTGCAGAAAAAGGACAATATTATCAATTGTATACAGGAGCATTTGAGTTGGAATAGGTTGCCAGTGCTAGGAGAGACAACCATATTTCCAATTAAAATAAATCAGAATGAGTACCTGTTCTAAGAAGTGTTAAGATTAAAATATCATTATCAATTTGATATACTAATAACCAATCTGGTTTTATATGACATTCATAGAATCCGTTCACTTTTGGGTTCTAATATATGATTACAATATTTAGGAGGTAAAGTTTCTCCGTTTGAAAGCATAGAAACAACTTTGACGAATTCAGTTTCATCAAAGTTGTTTCTCTTTTTTAATTTATTAAAATCTTTAGTAAATTTATTAGTTTTATAAATTGAATATTTACTCATTTTTATTTAAATCCTCCATAAGTTCTTCAACATTATTAAAAGCTGTATATTTACTAGGATTATTTTTTATATCTTTTGCTTCATTCATTGCTTCAATTGTTTCTTTATTATATTTAGGAATTTCTATTTTAAATGGGATGCTGGCTGTTAAAGTGACTTGACGTAAAAATAATTTTATTGCTTCTGCCATTGTTAATCCTAAATAATTTAGAGTTTTTTCAGATTCTTTTTTTAATTCTGGCTCTATTCTAATATTGATATTTTCTGTTTTAGGCATTTAGTTCACCTCCATAACATATTATACTTATAATAGCACAATGTATACACAATGTCAATACTAATATATAATATATGCAGAAATTTCTTATTTATTCAAAAATTTAAAAATGTCATTTATTTGTCACTTTGATATTGTATTATAATTTCAGTAAAAGAAAATTTGAAAAGAAAGGAAAATATAATGGAAATTTTAAGAGTTGAAGATTTAGTTAAGACTTATGGAAAAGGTGAAAATAAGGTTAATGCAGTTGACCACATTTCTTTTTCGATAGAGAAAGGAGAATTTGTTGCAATAGTTGGAGCTAGTGGAAGCGGAAAATCTACGTTGCTACATTTATTAGGAGGAGTTGATAGACCAACATCAGGTAAAGTATTCATAGATGGAAAAGACATTTATTCTTTAAATGATGATAATCTGGCTATATTTAGAAGAAGACAAATTGGTTTAATCTATCAATTTTACAATTTAATCCCAATATTAAATGTAAGAGAAAATATAACATTGCCATGTGACTTAGACGGGCAAAAAGTTGATGAGAAAAGATTAGACGAGCTAATAAAAACATTAGGGTTAGAAAAAAGAGAGAAGCATCTGCCAAACCAATTATCTGGAGGACAACAACAACGTGTATCAATAGGAAGAGCTATGATAAATAATCCAGCATTAATGCTAGCCGACGAGCCAACAGGAAACTTAGATTCAAAGGCTAGTGATGAAATAATATCATTATTAAAATTATCAAACAAAAAGTTTAACCAGACTGTTGTAATAATTACTCACGACTTAGAAATAGCAAAAGAAGCAGAGAGAGTTATAACAATAGAAGATGGAAAGATAATAAAGGATGAGAGGAATATATAATGAATGTTTTAAATAAGTTGACTAAGAAAAATTTATTTCTTAATAAGAAACGTACTATTGTTACTATTATTGGAATTATGCTTTCTACTGCACTGGTTTGTGCGGTTGCGGGGCTGGTTACAAGTGCACAGCAGACTTTTGTAAATCTTATTAAGAATACTGATGGTGATTATCATATTTCATTTTCTAATGTGCCACAGGAACAACAGAAGTATATTATACAAAACAATGCGGTTGATAGTTATTATACTACAAAAGAGCTTGGATACAGCAAGTTTGAAAGTATTCAAAATGAGGATAAACCATATATTTATGTGGTTGCTATGAATGAAAATGCTTTCGATAAAGGAGCATATAAATTGACAGAAGGCCGAATGGCTCAAAATGAAAATGAGATTGTTATTCCACAGCATTTAATTGATAATGGTAGAGTTAAGATTAATGTTGGAGATAAGATTACTTTAAATGTTGGAACAAGAGAGCTAATGGACGGCAGTAAGCTTAATCAAAAAAATCCATATCTTGCAAGTTCGTCAAAAGAATATATATATCAAGAGACTGGAAAAGCCGGAGACAACGAAGATTATGAGGAGCAAATTGTTGATGGACAGAAAAAAGAATATACTGTTGTTGGAATAATGAAAAGACCAGGAGTTGAGCCTTATTCTGCACCAGGCTATACGGCAGTTACATATTCAAACGACGGTAAAAACGTTGGAAACGCAAAAAAAACAGTTTTGGCAAATACAAAATCTGCTACAACAACAGCCAACTTCTATGTGACTCTAAAAAATCCAAAAGAATATGAAAATGTAAAGAATCAAATTAAAAATACTATAGAAGCTGAAACTGATAGTGAAATTGAAGTAGATATTAATAAGGACTTATTAAGATTTGAAGGAGTTCTGAGTGAGAGTATATTAGGTGTTTTGTATAGAATTGCTGGTGTTATTATAGTAATAATAGTTGTAAGTAGCGTGTTTGTAATAAGAAACAGCTTCAGTATTTCTGTATCTGAAAAAACAAAACAATATGGAATGCTAGCATCTGTTGGAGCAACTAAAAAACAAATAAAAAGAAGTGTTTTACAAGAAGGATTATATATTGGTATAGTTGCAATTCCACTTGGAATCTTATTAGGAATTGTTGCAATAATAATTTTATTATGGATAGTAAATTTATTAATGGGAGACATGAAGGAAGGTACAGAATTTGTGTATAATGTACCAGGAATGGCAATTTTAATTTCAGTAGTAATTTCTGGCATTACAATATTTTTATCATGCTTAATTCCTGCAATAAAAGCATCTAGAATTCCACCAATCGAGGCAATACGTGGAACAGATGATATAAAAATAAAAGCTAAAAAAGTAAAAACATCAAAACTAACAAAAAAATTATTTGGAATAGGCGGAGTAATTGCAAGTAAAAACTTAAAAAGAAATAGAAAAAAATACAGAACAACAGTAGTGTCGCTAGTTGTAAGTATATCAATATTCATAGCACTTTCATCATTTTTAACTTATGGACAGATGATTACAGGCTCATATTATACAGATTTAAACTATAACATAGCTGTAAATGGTGGAAATGAAGCATTATATGAAAAAATTGCGACATGGAGCGGAATAAATAGCTACAGTTATTCATACCAGACTAGTGCTGAGATAGACGTAAACAAATATGGAACAGACTTTGCTAAAGAAGAATTAGAAAATAAAAAACAGATATATGAAGAAGACTTCCCAGAAGATGTTGGAAAATATGAATATAATACTCTAGGTTTGACAATTGTTATGGTTAACAATGACTACTTCAAGTCATATGTAAAAAGCCTTGGAATGAACGAGAAAGATTATTCAAATATAGCAATACTTGGAGACGACATGATACATTATCTAGGGCAAGGAAAATCTAAGGTTGAGCATTATTTTAATGTTAAAGCTGGAGACTCAATGGAAGTTACTATGGATGATGAGCAAAAGCAAATTAAGATTTCTAAAATTACAACAGAAAGACCAATGGGATATGAAAGCTGTTATACAGAGGGAGGCTACTTATTTGTATCTGAGGACTATCCAGTAGTTACTAAAGATAAGAGCGAATTGAATAGCGGAAACTTATGCATAGATGCACAAAAACCATCAGAAATAGAAAACAAGCTAACAGACCTTAAAAAAGAAGGCGAAGAATTTGAAGATATAATGATAACAAATTTAGCTGAGTATGCAGATCAACAAAAAAGAATAATAATACTAGTATCAATATTCTTGTATGGGTTCATAGCAGTAATCACACTAATTGGTGTAACTAACATATTCAACACAATAACAACAAACATGATACTACGCTCAAAAGAATTTGCAAACCTAAAATCAATAGGAATGACAACAAAAGAATTTAACAAAATGATAAAATTAGAGAGCATAATGTATGGAGCAAAATCATTGCTAATAGGAATACCAATAGGGCTTTTTGGCTCGTATGAAGTATTCAAATCATTTACAAACTCAATAGACTTTGGATTCATAGTACCATGGCAAGCAATAATAATTTCTGTAATATTCGTATTTATAATAGTAGGACTAACAATGAAATACTCACTAAACAAAATAAACAAACAAAATATTATAGAAACAATAAGACAGGACAATATATAAAATTATAAATATTAATAAGTTGTAACTAGCAAAAGACTGGATTATAATTAATCTGGTCTTTTTGTTTGAAAAAAATTTGTATAACTGATGCTATTCGTAGTTTAGTATGATATAATGTAATGGAAAATAGAGGTTGGGAGAAAATAGCAATGAAAAGTAAGAAGTTTATAATTATTGTAATAAGCATTATTCTAATATTAGCGATATCTGTGGGAATAGGAATAACGATTTATTTTAACAATAAACCTAAAAATAAACCGGAAAACGTATTGCAGACTTTTGCTTCATATATTAATGATAAGAAGTATGAAGATATGTATTCTTTGTTATCATCAAAAAGCAAAGCTAATATTTCGGAAGAAGATTTTATTAAGAGAAATAAAAATATTTATGAAGGCATAGAGGCTAAAAATTTTAGTGTTGACATACAGAGTATAGAAAATGAAAATAAATTAGCAAAAGTTACATATAAAAATAGTATGGATACAATGTCTGGACATGTTGACTTCGTAAATACTGTAACTCTTGAATTGAACGAAGAAAAAGAATATAAGATAGATTGGACGTCTAACTTAATTTTTCCAAAGTTGAATACCGAAGATAAGGTGAGGGTAAAGACCATAGAAGCAAAGAGAGGTAGTATTTTAGATAGAAATGGAGAATACTTGGCAACAAATGGAGTTGCTTCGCAAATAGGCCTTGTTCCTGGAAAGATGAGTGATAATAAGGAAGAAAATATTGAAAAAATTGCTGAACTTTTAAATATGACTTCAGCTGGTATAAATAGCGAGCTTTCGGCATCATATGTCAAGGCTGATACTTTTGTTCCGTTAAAGACTGTGGGAAAGAATGAAATGGAATTAAAGAATAAATTACTAGAGATAAAAGGAATAAAAATAATTGATACAGATGAGAGAATATATCCACAGGGAGTGTCAACCTCTCAATTAGTGGGCTACATCCAACCAATAAATTCAGAAGAGTTGAAAGAAAAGGCAAAAGAGGGGTATACTTCAAGTAGTAAAATTGGAAAATATGGATTAGAACGTGCTTACGAAAGCACTCTAAGAGCAGTAAACGGTTCAGAAATCTACATAGAAGATGCAAATGGAAATAAGAAAACATCTATTGCAAAACAAGAACAAAAAGACGGTCAAGATGTGAAATTGACAATAGATAGTAAATTACAACAGACTGTATATGAACAGTTTAAAGATGACAAGAGTGCTGTTGTTGTTATGAACCCGAAGACGGGAGAAGTGCTTGCACTTGCAAGTTGCCCATCATTTGATTCCAATGATTTTAGCTTAGGAATGACAACGGCAGATTATAAGAATTTAACGGAAAACCCAGATAATTTATTATATAATAGATATTTGGCAACATATGCTCCGGGGTCATCATTTAAACCAATAATTGGTGCAATAGGATTAACTACTGGTGCTTTTTCGGCAGATGATGACTTTGGCAGAAGCGGAACAAAGTGGCAGAACGATAGTTCTTGGGGCGATTTCTATATAACAACACTTTCTACATATAGTGGACCGGCAAATCTGAAAAATGCATTAATACATTCAGATAACATATATTTTGCTAAGGCTGCTTTAAAAATAGGAGGCAAAAATCTAATAAATTCACTAAAAAATATAGGATTTGGACAACAAATTGAATTTCCACAAACAATAAGCAAGTCTTCGTACTCAAACAGTGAAAGCTTTACAAACGAAACACAGCTTGCAAATTCCGGATATGGTCAAGGCGAAGTCCTAGTAAACCCAATAAATATGGCAATGATGTATTCGGCATTTGTAAACGAGGGCAATATGATAATGCCATACTTGGAATATAAAGAAAATGCAAGTTCACAAACGGCTAAATATTATAAAGAAAATGCATTTTCAAAAGAAGCCGCAAATGAGGTAAGAGACGACTTAATACAGGTTGTAGAAAATCCGAGTGGTACAGCGCATTCGGCAAAAATCGAAGGAAAAACAATAGCAGGAAAAACAGGAACAGCAGAAATAAAACAATCAAAGGACGACACCGAAGGCACAGAAATAGGCTGGTTTAATGCATTCAACGTAGGAGAAAGCGATGCAAACTCTCTATTAATAGTAAGCATGGTAGAAAACGTAAAAGGAAAAGGCGGCAGTCATTATTTATTACCAAAAGTAAGAGCAATTTTCGCCCAATAGGGACGCCCCTTTTTGGGCGAAAGTCACTTAAAAGTCACAAATGAATGATAAATTTAATACAGAAAATGAGGATAACATGGAAAAAGAGAAGAAAAGCAAAATAAAAAAGATACTAGTTAATTTAACAATATTTATATTACTTATAATTTTAACATTTTCATTAGTGTTGAAAGACCAAGATGTTTCGCAAATATTTAGTATTGCTGCCAAGGTAAAAAAGCAATATATTTTATTTGCTGTGCTTGCGATGAGCATCTACATTTTAGGAGAAGCTGTAAATATTACGAGAATTTTGAAAGAACTTGGCGAAAAATCAAATCTTATAAGTAATATTAGATACACACTAATTGGATTTTTCTTTAGCGCAATAACTCCTGCTGCAAGTGGAGGACAGCCAATGGAAATATATTACATGCATAAAGATGATATTTCTGTTGCACATTCTACTTTGGCACTATTAATGCAACTTTGCAGTCTGCAAATAGTTACAATAACAGTAGGAATTATAAGTGCTGTAATACATTTTGATGTATTAAAAAGTGGATTAATTTATTTATTAATACTTGGAATTATATTGAATTCAAGTGCTTTAACGTTATTGATAATTGCAATTTTTTCGAAGAAACTTTCGGAGGGATTAATAAAGTTTGCAGTGAAATTACTAAAATTCTTTAGAATTCCTAATGTAGAAAAAAAGCAAGAAAAACTAGAAAAAGAATTAGAATCATATCAAACAAGTGCAAAATATATAAAAGAGCACAAAATATTAATGTTAAAAACAGTATTAACAACTGTTGTACAAATGATAGCATATTATAGTGTGCCATATTGGATTTACTTAGCATTTGGATTAACAGAATACAACATATTTGAAATATTAACATTGCAAGCAGTGCTATATGCTACAGTGTCTGGAATTCCATCGCCTGGGGCTGTTGGAGTAAGTGAGGGTGGATTTTTAGGAATATTTAGAAATGCATTCCCAGAGACAATAATTAGCAGTGCAATGCTTCTAACAAGAGGAGCAAATTTCTATTTATTTATTATAATAAGTGCAATAATTGTTATGATAAGCACATTTAGAGAGAAGAGAATCGAAAAAAAGCAAATGCAAGAAACGGAAGTTGTAACAGAAAAAAATGAAGAATAATGAACATAAGCTTTACATTCCCATATAATATAAAAGAGGTGTAAAGTTTATGGCATATTCAGAAAGAGAACTAATTGCAAGAATGATACAATGTGAAGCTGGCGGTGAAGGAGACAACGGAATGAAGGCCGTGGCAAGCGTTATAATGAATAGAGTAAATGTTCCAAACGGCGAATATGCAAGAATTTCGCAGGGGGGAAATATTAGAAACATAGTATTTCAACAAGGACAATTTGACTGTGCAAGAGAAACTATACGTGGAAGCTATAACAGTCAAAACATATACAACATGACTCCGACTGATGTACATTATAATATCGCAGATTGGGTGCTTTCTGGAAACAGGCTAAATGAGATAGATAATTGTTTGTGGTACTTAAATCCATTTAGACCAACGTGTGGAAGCACTTTCCCAGCAAATGGCTCAGGAAGTTTGCATACAAGGCTAGGCAACCATTGCTTTTACAAGCCAACACCTCTATATAATAACACTTAAAAAGAGGTATTGTTGAAAGATTATGTGGATTCAATTTTTTTCAACTGACAAAAGTACCTTGATGGAGGAATGGTAAATGGAAAATAAAGAAATGGAAAATAGACAGTTGCTAAACCCAAACCAGCAAGAAAATTGGCCAGAAACTTTGAAAAATCCAATATATACACCGGCATTTTTACGTGACCAAATAGGAAAACTGATGCGTGTTGAATTTTTAATTGGAACAAATAATTTAGTTGATAGAATTGGTGTACTAGAAGATGTTGGAGCAAGCTATATTTTGCTTCGTTCATTTGAAAATGATAGTTTAGTTTATTGTGACATATATGCAATAAAATTTATCACAATATCAACAACAGGAATATATGCAAATTATCTGCAAATGGGCAACTATAATAGAAATACGTATTATTAATAGTAGAGAAATAATTTATATTTTAATATAAGTTATTTCCTAAAATTTATAAAAGGGGAAATGAATGAAAAAAATTTTACTAGTAGAAGACAATGAGGCTATTCAGAAAGGGCTAAAATATTCATTAGAGCAAGAAAAATTTGTAGTAGAACTTGCAAGTGATGTAAAGACTGCTAAGGACAAGCTTGCCAAAAGTGAGTTTAACCTAATAATATTGGATGTAATGCTTCCAGATGGAAGTGGTTTTGAATTGTGCAGAGATATTAAGAAAAATATGACGATTCCGATATTATTTTTAACAGCAAAAGACGAAGAACAAGATATTGTAAATGGGTTTGATTTAGGAGCAGACGATTATGTCGTAAAACCTTTTAGACCACGAGAGTTAATATCAAGAATAAATAATATTTTAAGAAGATATGAAAAAGAAGAAAGCAATAAACTACAGGCAGGAAATGTAATAATAGATTTAGATGCATCCAGAGTATATGTGGGCCAGAAAGAAATTGTATTTACAGCACTTGAATACAAAATTTTAGTACTGTTGTTCTCTAATATGGGAAAGACTGTAACAAGAGAGAATATTTTAGATAAAATCTGGGATGTGGCAGGAAACTTTGTAAACGATAATACGCTTACTGTTTATGTAAAAAGAATAAGAGCAAAACTCGGAGAAAATGATGTAATTAAAACTATTAAAGGAATTGGATACAGAGTTGAAAAGTAAGCGGGGAGTGAGAATAAATGGAAAAAGTTAAAATTGCAATATGCGGAGCATGTTTAGTAATTGTTGCAATATTGGGATATTGTTATATTTCAAAAAAACAGAATGAAAAATACGAATATATAGTAAATTCAGCAATATCGAATATAGTTGATACAGTAATAGAAAAATATCCAGATGTAACCGAAGAAGAGATACTGAACATATTAAAAAATTCTGATAATAGCCAAACAAATATACTAAAGAAATACGGCTACTTGGATAATGAAGGTTATATACAAAAATTAGAAGATGAGAAAAGTCTAGATAAAAAAATAAACATATTATATATTTCAACATTTGGAATTGTAATGATACTAATTGTAATATATTACAATAATAAAAAAGAAATCAGAATAAGAGAAGTAAATCAATATTTAAATGAAGTAAACAGAGGCAACTACAAGCTAAAAATAGAAGAAAACGGAGAAGATGAAATATCAAGATTAAGAAATGAATTGTATAAAACTACAATATTATTAAGAGAAACTGCTGAAAATAGTGAAAAAGAAAAAGTGAGCCTAAGTAATTCTTTGGCAGACATATCACACCAAATAAAAACGCCAATTACATCAATGAGAATAATGCTAGATAATATAGAAGACAATCCAAATATGGACAGTAAAACTAGAGAGGAGTTCATAAAAGAGATAAGTAAACAAGTTGACTGGATTTCGTCTTTAGTAATTTCATTACTAAAACTTGCAAAATTTGATGCAGGTGCTATTGTAATGAAAAATGAAGAAATAAATGTGAGAAACTTAATAGATAAAGCCATATCAAATTTAGCAATAATACTAGATGTAAAAAATATAAAAATAATTTCTAATATAGACGAAGCGGCTACAATAAATGCTGACTACAATTGGCAATTAGAAGCAATTACAAATATAATAAAAAATGCGGTAGAACATAGCCAAGATAATGCTAACATTTATATAAATGTGGAGAACACGAGTGTATTTGTAAAAATACAAATTAAAGATGAAGGAGAAGGAATCGGTAAGAAAGACATAAATCATATATTTGAAAGATTTTATAAATCAAAAAATAGTTCTGAAAATAGTATTGGTATTGGACTTTCGCTCGCAAAAACAATAATAGAAAAAGCAAATGGATATATCAAAGTTGAATCGGAAGAGGGAAAAGGAACAATGTTTGAAATAAAATATTTGAAATAATATTTATAAGTTTATATCAGAAAAATTAATTTTAATAAAGCCTATAAATTTGAAATAATGTTAATTCAAATTTATAGGTTAATTTATTAATCTATATGTTTAAGAAGCAAGGCTAAATTTTCAAGCGTTGCACAACCTAGTTTTATTTCTTCATCAGAATAATCTGAAAGTTTTTTAGAAAGGTTTAGAGTAGAATTAAAATCTTTACCAAATAGAATATAATCAGCAGATAAACCAGTCATATCACAAAGTATCTTCAATTTATCAACAGACAGGGTGCCTTCACCACGTTCAATCATGCCAAGATATTGTCCAGAAATACCTAGCAATTCTGCCATTCTTTGCTTCGTCAAATTCATATTTAAACGTATATTTTTTACTCTTAATCCTATTTCTTTTCTTAACATAACAAAAACATCCTTTCTTTCTATATTTTAATAGATTTTAGTTTGAAAAAATCAAAAATAGATGACAAAAAGCAGATAGAAGATATGGTAAAACATGACAATATATGATAGAATATGTCGAAAATAAGAAGTAGAAGGTGATGTAGAAATGAAATTGATATTAATTGAAGATGAAAAGAAGGAACAAGATAAATTTAAAAAATTAGCCGAGAAAATGAAAGATGTAACATTTGTGAAGATAACAAACTCAACAGAAGAAGGCATTAAATGTCTAAAGGAAAATGATATTGATGGAGTAATCTTAGACTTAGAGCTAAATTCAGGTACTGGAAATGGATTTGAGTTTTTAGAAAAGCTTAAAATTACGAAGCTAAATAAAATTCCCCAAATTGTTGTAACAACAAATGTATATTCAGATTCAGTATATGATTATTTACATCAAAACAAAGTTGACTTCATTTTCTATAAGAAGCAAGAAAACTATAATGTGGAAAATGTAATAAACACGTTACTATTACTTAACAATTATACAAATACAGCATCTACTGATATAAAAGAAATAGAAGAAGAAAAGACAAAACAAGAAAAACTAATAGCTGAAAAGGTAAATTACGAATTAGATTTAATAGGTATAGCATCACACTTGCAGGGCAGAAAATATTTATTTGATGCAATAACATATTTGCTATCTGAGGAAGGAGAGAATAGTCAGGTTTCTATAAATCAATACTTGTTATCAAAACATAAAAGACCTACAAGTACTATAAATAGAGCTATGCAAAATGCGATAGTGCGTGCATGGAGAGTAACTGCTATTGAAGATTTAGAGAAACTTTATACAGCACACATAAATTATAATACTGGTGTACCAACACCTGTAGAATTCATTTACTATTATGTAGATAAAATAAAGAAAGAGATCTAAA
This sequence comes from uncultured Clostridia bacterium, assembly GCA_934119935.1. GTDB lineage: Bacteria > Bacillota > Clostridia > TANB77 > CAG-508 > CAG-245. The sequence continues at coordinate 217,941 of CAKOSX010000002.1, forward strand.
AAAAAGAGTGAGTTTTTATATAATGTACAAAATGGAGTTAGCACTGAAAAAAGTGTGTGTTCCAATAAGGACTTTATATTAAAATTACACTCTTTTTTAGATTAAGTTTTATCTATTGGTAAAAAAATCCATAAAATTTAAGAAAAAAGTGAAAATTTTGTGCGAATGAAATTGTATAAAATGTTATAGAATTTCAAAATTTACACATGATGTTCGCCTCTAAAAACCACTCGTATCAAGGCACTCGGGTGGTATCTTTTTATTGTAATAAATAAAAAGATAGGTGGTGAACGGAAGATGACTTGGGATGAAATATTAGAGTGGATAAAAGAAATGATTAGAATATAAAATCAGAAAAGATGTAATTAATATTATATTGATTGCATCTTTTTTTTTATGTATAATAGTGATAAAAAAGGAGACAGCAATATGAATATGGATTTGATTAATGTAATAATAAAAACATTTACTATGAATTGTTTTATATATGGAACATTTTTTAAGATAAATTCTGAGGAAAAATATAAAGTGAAAGTAATCATAGGGAGTATATTGTCACTGGTTGTATATACAATAATGAAAAATTTCATAAATAGTAATGTGTTTTTTATTACATTGTTATCGTATTTCTTTCAAATTGTAGTTCAAAAGTTGTTTATGAGTGACAGAAAAAAATCAATAATTGTTAGTAACTTAATTGCAAATGCACTAGTGTATACATTTTTTTGTGTAGCACTATTAGTGGAACTAATACCTAAATTACTATTAAGTATTAACAGTAGAACAATAGATTTGATACTTACATTAATAATAGAAATGATATTTATATCTTCTATATGGAAGTTAAAAAGATTTAAAAACGGGATCTCATTTTTGAAAGATACAATAAATAATGATTATTTTGGGATAATTTTGTTGAATATTAGTGCTGTTGTGGTGTTTATTTATTGTATATATGGTAGTACAGATGCGGATTTTAATAATAACTTGTTAATGGTGTTCTTTGCGATTGCTTTTATTATGATAATCATGATTCAAAAAGCACTTACCTTATACTACAAACAAAAGCTTTTAGCTAAGAATATTGAAGATTATAAATCTGAAATTGCTTTGAAGGATGCTCAAATAAAATCTCTATCTGATGAAAAGTATAAGATAAGCAAGTTAAATCATGAATTTTACAACAGACAGAAGGCTTTGATACATAAAGTTGAAGAAATAACGAGTATGAATACCGAAATAGCAGATGAGTTAGATCTCTCTAAACAAATAAACGATTTAACAAAAGAGTACACAGATAAAGCTCAGGAGATTAAAACTCTAGATAAATTGCCAACCACAGGAATAGTTGAAATTGATGATATGTTTAAGTATATGCAATCAGAATGTAAAAGCAAAAATATCCAATTTAATCTAAAAATTAATGGAAATATTTATCATATGATAAATAACAAAATTCCACAAAGTAGGTTAGTTACTTTAATTGGTGACCATTTAAGAGATGCGATTATTGCAATTGATTTTAGCAATAATACTTTCAAGAGCATATTAGCGGTGCTTGGAGAGAATAATGGAGTTTATGAGTTTTGTGTATTTGATACAGGTATAGAATTTGAAATTGATACATTACTAAATTTAGGTTTGAAACCTGCAACTACACACAAAGATTCTGGAGGTACTGGCATCGGATTTATGACTACATTCGAGACTATGAAAGAAACTAAAGCGAGTCTTATAATAGATGAAATGCGTGAGATGAGCAATACCGATTATACAAAATCTGTAACAATTAGATTTGATGGAAAGAATGAATATCGTATAAAATCATATAGAAGTGATGAAATAAAAAAGAAAATGAAAGGCAATAGAATTATAATTGAAAATTAAAATGGCAGTTCCACACAGTGGAACTAAAAAAAGAAGTTACCTTTCGCTATAGCGAAAGGTGGCTGAAAAAAATGTTGAAAAACAGGCAAATGTGTAATAATTTGTTACACGATTTTGCTTGTTTTTCTGCGTTTTGAGATATATAATTAATGAACTTACATAGATAAGCATCTATGTAAGGATTAACGTTAATATATTAGAATTCTAAAAAATTTTATCAAATTATTATTAAATCTAAGAATTTAATTTCTGCTTTCGCTATAGCGAAAGGCAAAAATCAGAATTAAAACAATTCAAATCCAAAGAAAAATATTGCATGGGGAACTTCCAGAAAAAAATATGAGAGAGAATACAATGAAATTTTACTTATCGGTTGAAAAATAACAAATAGAATGGTAAAATGGAAAGGAAGTCAATGAACGATTTAAAAGAAAATAATATTGGAACAAAAGATACAAAGATAACAAGGTTACCACTAACATCAGATTACGTTTTTAAAAGAATATTTGCAAGAGAAGAAAATAATTCAATGCTAAAGGACTTCTTAGAAGCAATTTTGAATATACATATAAATAAAGTTGAAGTAAAAAATCCAGAGTTAACGCCCAATATGGCGGATGAAAAACTTGGTATATTAGACCTAAAATTGGATATAGATAATGAAAGAGTAGTAGATGTAGAAATGCAAGTTTCGAATGAACATAATATAAAAGAAAGGTCTAGTAGATATTTATCGAAGCTTGCGGCAGAACAGCTAAAAGCTAAGCAAAATTACAAAGAGCTAAAAAAGATAATAACAATAAATATATTGAAATATAATTATTTAGAGAGAAATGCATATCATTCAATAGCAAGAATGAAATATGAGGACACGAATCCAACAGAATTTGTTGATATGGGTTATAAGCAAGAAGAAAAAGAAGCAACAAATACGTTTGAAATGCACTTTATAGAACTTCAAAAATTTAAAGAGAAAAATCCAGACTGCAATACAAAGCTAGAACAATGGCTATGGTTGATAGATGGAAGTAAGGAGGAGAAAGTAGAAATGTCGGCAAAAGAGAATGAAGAAATAAACAAAACAGTAAAAGAACTAAATAAATTAAGCAAAGATCCAGATGAAATAGCTAAATATGAAGAACGTGAGTGGAGTATTATGAGATACAATGTAGAAATGGAAACAAATAGAGAAATAGGCGAAAAAGAGGGAGAAGCACGTGGTTTAAAGATTGGTGAAGAACGAGGCGAAAAACGAGGCGAAAAACGTGGTAGAAAAGATAGAGAAATAGAGATTGTAAAAAAACTACATTCTTTAGATACACCAATAGAAAAAATTGCAGAGATTGTGGAATTAAGCATTGAAGAAGTCAAAAAAATAATAAAATAATAATAAAAATGAAATTAGTCAGAAATGTCTGGCTAATTTTATTTTATACGTTTGAAAGTTTTATAAAATTTTCTTAAATTTATATTGACATTTTTTATCCAGATACATATAATGAATATATGAACAACCGTTCAAATGAAAAACTGAAATCAATTAAAAAAATAAATATGCCATATCCAAGAGGGTAAGTGGCAAGAAAGGAAGTTCTATGGAAGAAAATGTTGAACAAATTAGCATCAATGTTGAAAAGGTAAATAAAATAAAAAGTAATTTTCCAGATGAAGATTTATTATTTGATATAGCGGAAAATTTTAAGGTTTTTGGAGATTCTACAAGAATGAAAATAATTGCAGCATTATTAGAAGAAGAGCTTAATGTATCAGAGATTGCGGCAATTACAAATTCTACACCATCGGCTATTTCACATCAGTTAAGAGTTTTGAAACAGGCAAAACTTGTTAAGGGAAGGAAAGATGGTAAAGCGGTTTATTATAGCTTGGACGATGATCATGTTAGAAAAATTTATGAGATTGGAAAAGAACACATAGAAGAAAGTTAATCGCCCAAAAAAGGGGCGTCCCTAATGGGCGAAAGGAGACAGTATGAAAAAATATGAGTTTGAGATTGCTGGGCTTGATTGTGCAGCTTGTGCAAATGAAATACAAGAAGGGTTAAACAAAAATCCTGAAATAAAAAATGCAAATGTAAATTTTGCAAAGATGAAATTAACATATGAAACAGATACTCTTTCTAAGGAAGAGATTGAGAAGATTGTACAGAGTATTGAGCCAGAGGTTGAGCTACTTGAGGTTAATAGTAAGAGTAAAGATTTAAAAAATGAGAAGGCTCAAAAAGAAAATAGAAAGAAGTTATGGCTTCATATTTTAAGACTTGTAATTGGTGCAATTTTTGCCGGAGTTGGATTATATGTTCCAATGCCAAAAGTAGCATCTACTATATTTATAGTCTTAGGTTATGCTATTTTATTGTTTAAAACAGTAAAAAATGCAGTGAAGTTATTATTTAAGAGTAAGACAATTAACGAGAATTTGCTTATTACAATCTCGTGTATAGGAGCATATCTGGTAGGAAAATCTTCTGAAGGCTTGATGGTTATTATTCTTTATGAAATTGGTAAAATTTTAGAAGAGAAGGCTATTAATAAAACAAGAAAATCTATATCAGATTTAATGGATATCAAGCCTGAATATGCTAATCTAAAAAAAGGTGATGAAATTGAAATAGTCGAGCCATCAGAAGTAAAAGTTGGAGATATTGTTGTTGCAAAACAAGGAGAGAAAATTCCACTTGATGGTGTTGTTGTAAAAGGTACTGCAAGTTTAAATACAGCTTCTTTGACTGGTGAATCTAAACCACAAGATGCTGCTGAAAATGATATTGTTTTGTCAGGAAGTATTGTATTAGAAGGTTTATTAGAAATAAAAGTTACAGAAAAGTATGAAAACAGTACTGTTAGCAAGATTTTAGAGCTTGTTGAAAATGCTACAGATAAAAAGGCAAAGACAGAAACTTTTGTTAATAAGGCTGCTAAAATTTACACACCAATCGTTATTGGAATTGCAATATTAGTGGGAATATTCTTACCATTAATATCTAATGTAACATATGGTGGAGAAAATGGTTCAATATATAGGGCATTAATTTTCTTGGTAATATCTTGCCCATGTGCTATTGCAATATCTGTTCCATTATGCTATTTCTCTGGAATTGGTAAATCGTCTAAAGAAGGAATTTTGATAAAAGGAAGCGACTACTTAGACGAATTAAAAGATGTAAAAGAAATTGTTTTTGATAAGACCGGAACACTTACAAAAGGTAAATTTGGAATTTCTAAAATTGAGGTTTACAGTGATAAATATGTGGAAAACGATGTGCTAAAATATGTTGTATGGGGCGAAAGCTATTCGAACCACCCAATCGCAAAGTCTATAGTAAGAAATGCAAAAAATGTTGAAACTAAAAAAGTAGAAAATTACGAAGAGATAACTGGTAAGGGGATAAAATACAACATTGATGGAAAAACAGTTTTAGTAGGGAATTCATCTTTAGTTGGAAAAGAAGATGAAGTTGCAGAAAGTACAAAAATTTACTTAAAGATTGATGATGAATTAGTAGGTGCAATTCTACTAAAAGACGAAGCAAAGCATGGTACAAGAGAGGCTATACAAGCTCTAAACTCTAGAGGAATAGTTACTAAAATGTTTACTGGAGACAACAAAAAAGCAGCGAAACAAATTGCCGAAGAACTTGGAATAAGTGAATTTGAAGCAGAAATGTTGCCAGATCAAAAATATTCTGAACTTGAAAAAGAATTAGAAAAATATAAAGGTACAAACGGAAAAGTTGCATTTGTTGGAGATGGAATAAACGATTCACCAGTACTTGCAAGAGCAGATGTTGGAATATCAATGGGAGGAGTTGGCTCTGGTTCTGCAATAGAGGCATCAGACATTGTTGTAATGACAGACTCAATAGACAGAATTGACTGTGCAATAGATATTTCAAAGAAAACAAGTAAAATAATAAAACAAAACTTAATATTCTCCATAGGAGTAAAAATAATAGTATTAGTACTAAGCGTATTCGGAGTTGCAAACATGTGGGAAGCAGTATTTGCTGACGTTGGAGCAACACTAATAACTGTATTAAATTCATTGAGAATATTGAAATAAAATCAATATAAACAAGCAAAAAATGTGTCGTAATTTGATACACGATTTTGCTTGTTTTTTTGTATTCTTAGGTATATAATTCAAATACTTTAAATAGATGAAAATCTATAAAAGTATTAACGTTAATTATTAGAATTCTAAAACAATTTTATCAAATAATTATTAAATCTAGAAATTTAATTTCTGCTTTCGCTATAGCGAAAGGTAAAATCAAAATCAAATCCAAAGAAAAATACTATATTGAGAACTTCCGGATAAAAATATGAAAGAAAAATATACAAAAATTTTACTTATTAGTTGAAAAACAGTAAATAGAATGGTAAAATGGAAAGGAAGTTAATGGACGATTTTAAGAAAAATAATAGTAGAGCAGAATCCACGAAGGTAACGAGGTTACCACTAACATCAGACTATGTTTTTAAAAGAATATTTGCAAGAGAAGAAAATAATTCAATGTTAAAGGATTTTTTAGAGGCAATTTTGAATATACATATAAATAAAGTAGAAGTAAAAAATCCAGAATTAACGCCTAATATGGCAGACGAAAAACTTGGAATATTAGATTTAAAACTGGATATAGATAATAAAAGAGTAGTAGATGTAGAAATGCAAGTTTCAAATGAACATAATATAAAAGAAAGGTCTAGTACATATTTATCCAAACTAGCAGCAGAACAGCTAAAAGCTAAACAAAATTATAAAGATTTAAAAAAGATAATAACAATAAACATATTGAAATATAATTATCTAGAGAGAAATGCATATCATTCAATAGCAAGAATGAAATATGAAGATACGAATCCAATAGAATTTGTTGATATGGGTTATAAAAAAGAAGAGGAAGAGGCAACAAATACATTTGAAATGCACTTTATAGAACTTCCTAAATTTAAAGAGAAAAATCCAGATTGTAATACAAAGCTAGAGCAATGGCTGTGGTTGATAGATGGAAGTAAGGAGGAGAAAGTAGAAATGTCGGCAAAAGAAAATGAAGAAATAAACAAAACAGTAAAAGAACTAAATAAAATAAGTCAAGATCTAGATGAAGTGGCTAAATACGAAGAACGTGAATGGAGCATTATGAGATACAATGTCGAGATGAAAACAAATAGAGAACTAGGAGAAAAAGAAGGAGAAGCACGTGGAAGAGAGGAAGGAAAAAGAGCTGAAAAAGTTAAAATTGCAAAGAAATTATATTCTTTACAAACACCAATAGAAAAAATAGCAGAGATTGTAGAATTAAGCATTGAAGAAGTCAAAAAAATAACACAATAAAATTAATAGGAAGAAATATTAAAACTAGAAAATTAGCTTTACAAAATTAAGGTAAGGCTAATTTTTTATTGACAATTTTTTTTCGTATTACTATAATTGGAGATGTTAAAAATGATGCTACAAATACATCATAAAAGCATGGAGGAAATAACAAATGATTCAATTATTTGAGATTAAAAAGAAAATAAAAAAAGAAGATAATGAATTATTAAGTAAATATTCAGAAATATCAAAGAAAATAGTAGAAGAAGTGCTAAAAGAATATAATACAAGTGAAAACGGAATAACAGAAAATAAAGCAACAGAGTTACTAGAAAAAAATGGTCCTAACGTTGTTGTTAAGAACGAGAAGAAGAGCCGATTATATTTTTTGTTTAATAGTTTTAAGGATAAATTTATAATTATTTTAATTGTGCTGGCTGTAATAAACTATTTTTTGAGTGATGCTTTAAGTACATATATAATTCTTGGAATTGCTATTATTAGTGCATTAATTAGATATTTTCAAGATTATAGCGTGTATAAATTTAACCAAGAGTTGAAAGCAAAAATGTACACGACAACCAATGTTGTAAGAGGCGGAAAAGAAAAAGAGATAAGAGTTGAAAAGGTTGTGCCAGGGGATATTGTGCATTTGAGTGCAGGCTCTATGATTCCAGCGGACATAATGCTGATAGATAGCAAAGATTTATTTGTGAACCAATCTGTTTTTACAGGTGAGAGTGTCCCAGTTGAAAAGGTTGCACAAAGTACCAATGATGCAAAAGAGATATTTTCTATTTCAAATGTGTGTTTAATGGGTTCTAGTGTTGTAAGTGGAAGAGCAACTGGAGTTGTTATAGATACTGGTTTTACAACATACTTGGGAAGAATGAGCAAAGAGGTTGAGACTAAGAAAGAGCCAACAAACTTTGAAAAGGGAATGAATAATATCACAAAAATGCTAATAAGATACATGCTTGTTGTTTCGGTTGCAGTTTTTGTAATATATGGCTTTATCAGAAAAGACTGGTTAGAGGCTATACTGTTTGCTTTATCTGTTGCAGTCGGAATTACTCCAAGCATGCTTCCAATGATAGTAAATGTAAATTTGACGAGAGGCACAAAGGTGTTAGCAAAGAAGAAAACTCTTGTTAAGAATATAAACTCAATTCAAAATTTGGGTGCCATAGATGTTTTGTGTACAGATAAAACTGGTACTCTTACAGAAGATAAAATAGTACTTCAAAAATACATAGATGTTAATGGAAACGAAGATACATCAATATTAGAATACGCATATTTAAATAGCTATTTCGGGACTGGAATGAAAAACTTAGTCGATAGGGCAATCATCACTTATGGAAACGAAAAGAATGTAAAAGAAATAGTAAATGATTATACCAAAATAGACGAGATACCATTCGATTATACGAGAAAGAGAATGAGTGTTGTTGTAAAGAGTAATAAGAATAACGGTTATAGAATGTTTACTAAAGGGGCATTGGAAGAAATTTTGAAGGTGTGCACAAAGGTAAAATACAACGGACACGTAAATGAGCTAACACCAGAAATGGTTGAAATAGTTGAGCAAAAGGCCAAAGAATATGCTGTGCAAGGAATGCAGGTTATAGCAATTGCGTCAAAAAGAGAGTACAGAGGAGTGAATGTATTTAATGTTTCAGATGAGGCAAACATGACATTTATTGGATTTGTTGCATTCTTAGATCCGGCTAAAAAAGATGCAAAAGCTACATTAAAGAAATTGAAAAGTATTGGGATTACAACAAAAATATTGACTGGAGATAACCCATATGCTGCAAATAATATTTGTAATCTTGTTGGATTAGAAAATACGGAAACACTTTTAGGAACAGATATAGACAAGATGTCTGATGAAGAGCTTGCTAAAAAGGTTGAAGAAGTGAATGTTTTTGCTAGAATGAATCCATTACAAAAAGAAAGAGTAGTAAAACAGCTAAAAAACAATGGTCACGTAGTTGGATATATGGGAGATGGAGTAAATGACTCGCCTTCACTACACATAGCAGATGTTGGAATAAGTGTAAATACTGCAACAGACATTGCAAAAGAAGCGGCAGATATAATATTGCTAGAAAGAAGTTTGAAAGTAATTTATGAAGGCGTGCTAGAAGGCAGAAGAGTATATGGAAATATTATTAAATATATGAAAATGGCATTAAGCTCAGATTTTGGAGACGTGTTTAGTATTGTAATTGCAAGTATTTTCTTGCCATTCTTACCACTATTGCCAATACAAATGTTGTTACAAGACTTTTTATATGACATATCTCAAATAGCAATTCCTTATGATGATGTAGACAAAGAATTTCTAGAAAAGCCAAAGAAATGGAGCACAAAGGGCATCAGCAAATTCATGAATGTAATGGGAATAACCAGTTCATTAATAGACGTATTTGCATTCTTAGGCTTCTGGTTCTTATTTGGATATAATGCAAGCAAAGAAACATTCTTCCAAACAGCATGGTTTGTAGAATGCTTAATATCGGAAACAATGATAATTCATTACGTGCGTACAGCTAAAAGGCCATTCATAGAATCAAGGGCAAATAAATGGCTAACACTCGGAACCTTTGGAACAATAATCGGAACAATATTAACACCAATATTGCTACACAACATACCAAGCTTTCACTTTGAAATATTACCATTAAAATATTATGGATTTGTAATACTACTATTGGCAATATATTCAGTGTTAGTAGAAATAATAAAGAAAATATACATAAAGAAAAATGGAGAATGGTTATAAAATTTATAGCAAATTCTTATGGTATGAAGGTAGAAGAACAGATGTAAATTTTGTAGCAAAAATCTCTTGCAATAAAATTACTGTAATGGTATTATAATATTGTAAAATTACAAAAGGTGGAATGATTATGAAAAAAACGAAAGAATTAGAAAATGAAGAAACTTCAGTTCAAATAGATAAAATATTAAAAATAGAATCATTAGAAGATGCAAAAGAATTTGAAAGAGTTGCTAGTGGCCGTAAATTTTGCAAAAGAGGCACAAGAGTTCAAGATATATGTGAGGAAGAAGTAGAAAATTACATATGTAGAACTAGAGGTAACTTACTATTAAGATGGTACTTGCATAGAAAAATGAAAAAGAATAAAGAAAAACTTTTATTAGAAAGCAGAGTAACCAGTGTAATAAGAGCATTGGCTGTCGCCTACATAGAAGAAAATGATGAAACAGATGAAGAAATAGTAACTAAAAATATTAAGAACATAATCTTAACAAAAACAAAAGAATATATGTCTAAATAGAAAATTCGCCCAATAGGGACGCCCCTTTTTGGGCGAAAAAATTAAGAACTAATTTAAATTTTAAAAATAAGGTAAAGCACGCCTTCAAAGGAGTGTGAAAGAGCTTCGAATAAGAGCATCATATCGAAATTTTTATAAATTTAAATTAGTTTTTATCATGTACATTTTCTTCTCCGTCCCCAAATTGTACGAATTGTACGAGTTGTACTAATTTGCTTCATACAGTTCTTTTATATATAAATCCTTGGTATCATTAGAACCTACAAATCCAACAGTAGCCTTATTTCCGTGCACTTCTTGAATCCACACGGGTTGGTCGTTATAATAGATTTCTTTAATGTCTTTATTCTTTAAAATCTCACAAACTCTCTTATTAGTCATAAATTCCTCCTTTGATTCACAATAAAGCAGAACCACTAAAATTTATATTACTTCAGTTTGAATTGTGGCTCGAATTGAGAATCTAATAATTTTTATAAAATTTAATATAATTATATCCAAATTTGCATAAAATATGATACAATATAGAAATGAAATGCAATATTATATTTTAAAGGAAGGACTGAAACAACAAGATGAAGGTTATAGAAAAATACAAAAATGAGATAGAAAATGCTACAAAAGAGGGAAGAAAAATTATTGCGTGTATGTGCAATAATGAGGTTAAGTCTTTAAATTATGAGGTAAACGAAATTGATAATATTGAATTATTAGATATAAGCTCAAAGGATGGACACAGAATTTATATAAGAGGAATTTTATACATAATGGCAAAGGCTTTACATGAAGTGTATCCAGAGGCTTTGCTTAGTGTAAATTATCAGCTATCTAGTGCAATGTTTTGCAAGATTGATAACATGGAAATTACAGATGAAATGATCGCAAATGTTAAGGCTAGAATGCAGGAGATAATTAATCAAAATTTAGAAATAAAAAAAGTTGTTATGACTAAAGAGGAAGCGGAAGAGTTTTATTCTAACGAGAAAACCTTAAGAGGAATTGTTCAAATTGATAATACTCAAAAAGAGGGAGTGTCGCTATATTATTGTGAGAACTATTTTAATTATTTCTTTGGTGTAATGCCCATAACAACAGCATATACCAATGTTTTTGATATTATTAAATATGGTGATGGTTTCTTGGTTAGATACCCATCTGCAGAAAAGCCAAATGAACTTACAAATTATAAGAGCAACAAAAAATTATTATCTACTTTGGAAGAGTACGAAGATATTCACAGAGTGCTAAAAATAGATACTTTGTATAAATTAAATAAAGAAATTAAAGAAGGTAGAACATCGAATTTAATACTACTTTCAGAAGCTTTACATGAGAAGAAAATGGCAAATATCGCAGATGATATTGCAAAAAGAAAAAATGTAAAAATGGTTTTAATAGCTGGTCCATCATCATCTGGAAAGACTACTTTTGCAAAGAGATTGGGTGTTGAGTTAAGATTAAATGGCTTAAAACCAGTAACAATTTCGGTTGATAATTATTTTGTAGAAAGAGTAGACAATCCCAAAGACGAAAATGGAGACTATGACTTTGAATGTTTAGAGGCAATAGATTTAGAGCTATTTAATAATCACATTAAAACATTATTAGACGGCGGAACGATAGACGTACCAACATTTGATTTTAAAGTTGGAACAAAACGTTATAATGGTGAAAAGATGCATCTTGCAGATGATGAAATTCTTGTAATAGAGGGAATTCATTGCTTGAATGATAAACTTACAAGTTCAATACCAATGGAACAAAAATACAAGATTTACATAAGCGATTTAACTGTTTTAAACATAGATTATTGTAACAGAATATCTACAACAGATACAAGGTTAATCAGAAGAATTGTTAGAGATAACAATTTTAGAGGATATAGCGCATTGCACACATTAAGAACATGGGCAAGTGTTAATAGAGGAGAAAACAAAAATATATTCCCATATCAAGAAAATTGTGATGTTATGTTCAATTCATCATTAATATATGAATTAAGTGTTTTGAAAAAGCAAGCATTACCATTGTTACAAGAAATAACAAATGCCGAACCAGAATATGCAGAAGCAAAGAGATTGGCAGAATTTTTAAAGTATTTTGAAGAAGTAGACGAAGATTTAATACCAAGAAATTCATTATTAAGAGAATTTGTTGGTGGAAGCATATTTGGAGATTAGAGTTGAAAATGAAAGGAACAAAAAATGGCTGGAAATTTTACAGAAATAGACGAAGAATTTACATGTGAAAATTGTGGAAAACATGTGCCAAGGCTAGGATACTCATGCAGAAACCATTGCCCATACTGCTTGCATTCAAAACATGTAGATGTAAATCCTGGAGATAGGGCAGAAGAATGCCATGGAGATTTAGTTCCAGTAGGAGCTGAAATAGATAGTAAAAAAGGCTATGTAATAATTTTTAAATGTAAAAAATGTGGAAAAATACGCAGAAATAAAGCAGCAGAAGACGACAACATGGATTTAATAATAAAATTAACTGCAATGCACAACTATTAAAAATATGTTAGTAAAGAAAAAAAGGCGGTGGCTCTAATGGTGAGCCACCGCCTACATAATGGAAGCTGTATGGAATTATTAGGTATTATCCTCAAACACTAACGGTCCATGAGAACCGCTGAAGCGTTTGCCGGTACCGGTATCCATCAGCTTGTCAGGGTCAGTTACCACAAGAGCTGTTTTTCGGGTGGTTCCACTTTTCCCAGTGTTGGTAAGAACCAAAACCATATGGCTGGGTTCTTTGCTACGATTGTACATCTGGTACAGCTCGTGGCGTTCGTTTCCAGTTTCCAACGTGGTATCCCAGCTCTCGATAAGAGACATGTACTGGGTTTCGCCTTCCTCAGAAAGCAGACGAAGGGCATTTTTTGCAGCGTCGTAGTTATTCATGTGCGTAATTATTGCACAGATGACAACTGTTGCAAAGGTGATGGCAAGCGTGGTAGCGAACAACCGAATTTTCTTTGTCATGGTATTTTCCTCCTGACATCATGTAAAAAAATTTTCAGACGGAACTAAAATACTTCCGATTAACATAATTATAGCACATTTTGAATAAAAATGCAAAAATAGCCTACAATGCATTAGATTTCTCTATTTAAATTTCCGTTTGTATATTCTTTTCCCTCTAATTTATTACCATTTTTCACTGAAGTTATTATATTATTTATTTCATCAATATTTTCATCAAGTATATTTATTCTGACAGCTGAAATCTCGAAATCATGTGTATCTATCGATGTTATTTTACTATTGTAAATTGATGTAACGGTTTGAATATTGTCTGGAATTATTCTAAATTTAAATCCAAGACGATCTTTTAGATAGTATTTTGCAGTATATGAATTATCTGAGATTGAAGCATTTGAATTGCCTATCAGATTAGCAGAAGATGAACAGTTTTTGCATTTCATGTCACACTTTGGATAGCATTTATTGCTTTTTCCGAGTAAACAATAAGATGAATTCATTAGCACATTTCTTCCATAGGCTATTAATTCTACTGGTAGAGGACTGTTGTTACATAGTTCTTGTAAAATAGACTTATTCAATTCGACAGATGGTGTTATTAAATTTATTCCAAGTGATTGAAGTTCTGCAATGCTGTATTTATTGAAGATATTCATTGTGTAGTTTGCAATAAATGTGTATTTCTTGTTACCAATATATTTTTTCAAAAGCTCAAATCCAGCAATATTGGATATTACAAAGCCCTTGATTTCATAGTCTGATACGATGCTATCAACATTGTTTAATAATAGATTTTTGTAGTTTGGTTTTATTATTGTTGGCATATATATGTACAAATCAAATTTTCTCGATAAATTGAATAATAATGTATTGTATTTTTTACTTAAGAAAAATTTTAATGGAACATATATGTTATCAACATTTTCAAGCTGAGTATAATCATATTCTAAATTAATATTTTCTAATAAAATGTTAATTTTTCTTTGAAGTACATTGTTAGTATTTTCGATTGAGCCTTTTTTATCGTGTAAAGAAGTAAAAGGTATCACTTGCTTAGATGATTTTTCGTTTCGTTTTTCTAAAAAATTATTCATTATTTTTTCTTGCAACATATTAATTGCTGTTCTACGTGCATTATTTAAAGCACTTATGCTTGGAATATGCAGATTTTCGTCTAAGTCGATGTTTATTTTTTCGAAAGTATATGGTGTATTTCCAAGCTTATTTAATTGTTCTGCAATTCTTGTTTCTGTTATTGGCGAGTTAATCGAAATTTCTGGAACAATATCAGAAACAAATTTTACAGAAACATTATCATAAAATGGGGCAGTGTTTGTTTCTAAAGTTATAGAAATAGGCTTGGCTTTTTTTATAGAAACAGAGCAGGTTACAGGTATTTTCTTATTTTCACAATTTGGGGCAAATGTTTTATCTGTTTGGTCATTTAAAGCTTTGCTAGAAAGTTTATAAACTCTGGCTCCAGCTCTAATTTTTCCTTTCATTCGTCCAAGTTTTACAATTTGACCGATTTCTGCATTCTTTAAATTTGTATTTCCTTTTATTAGTTCAGAAATAGTGTAAGTTCCTGTTTCGCCGTCAATGCTTATGGTATCTCCGATTCCAACAGTTTGATTTAGTTTTAATGTGATGTGCCCTCTGTTTGCATTATAGTTTGATATATTTCCTAAATACAATCCCATATTATTGGGCTTGTCTTTGAATATTAACTTTCTGTTTGGCTCTGATAATAAATGTCCGCTAGAGAATCCGCCTCTATTAAATACTTGCTGTAATTCTAATTTATCTGCTTCATCAACCACATATTTGTTGCCAGACAAAGCTAGGTCTATGTATTTTCTATAAATTCTTGTAACAGTTGCAACATATTCTGGAGTTTTCATTCTGCCTTCAATTTTAAAAGAATTTATACCTAATTTTACAAGAGTAGGCAAGGTGTCTAGAGAACAAAGGTCTCGTGGACTAAGTAAATAGCCTTTATCAAGAACGCTTTCAGTACCGTTTTTATCTTCTAGCAATTCATAAGGAAGTCTACATGGCTGAGCACATTTTCCTCTATTACCAGAGCGCCCTCCAACCAAGCTAGAAAATAAACACTGACCAGAGTATGATATACAAAGTGCACCATGTACAAATATTTCTAGGTCAACTTTACAATTATTTCTAATATATTCAATCTCGTTAATTGGAACTTCTCTAGATAGAACGACTCTCGAAAATCCAAGTTTCTCAAGTTCTAAAACGCCTTCTAAATTATGAACAGACATCTGAGTGCTTCCGTGAATTTCCATTCCTGGAAAGTGAGCAATTAAATATTTTGCAAGACCAAGGTCTTGAACGATAATTGCATCGACTCCACATTTATAAGCAGATTCGGCAACTTTAATGGCATCGGCAAACTCATCATCTGTAATTAAAGTATTTAATGTTAGATTAGTTTTTACATTTCTTAGTTTACAATATTTTACGACTTCTGCAACTTCCTCCAAAGAAAAATTCTTCGCACTGGCCCTTGCACTAAAACTGTTAGCACCAAAATAAATGCAATCAGCACCATTTTGAACTCCGGCTCTAACACAATCAAAATCACCAGCAGGAACCAATAACTCTGGAACTATATTAATTTCGTTATTCATGTATAAATTTATTCCTCCTTCGAGGTAGAAAGTTAAGAAATTTCAACCTCAATTTTACAACTCTATATATTGTAACACACTTTACGAAAAATTCATACTATATTATATAAAACAAAAAAGGAGGAATCTAAAATGCAAGACGACAATAGAGGTGGATGCAACAGTGGAAGTTGCGGATGTGACGAAGGACCAAGAGGAGGATGTGGACGCAATGAAGGTTGTGGCTGCGGACCATTTGGTGGACTATTTGGCGGAAACAATTGCGGATGCGGAGATAGCGGAATTTTATTCTTCATAATAATATTCTTACTATTATTTACAAACAACGGATGCTGTGGTGGCAGATAAAACATAAAAAAGATGCTAGACTATAAAAAATAGGCTAGCATTTTTTTTTGATATGTGTTACAATAGATTTCGCAAGAGAAAATGCCAATATAGCTCAGTTGGTAGAGCAACGGATTCGTAACCCGTAGGTCAGCAGTTCGATTCTGCTTATTGGCTCCAAATTATAAATATATGAAATCAAGATAATTGTTGGATAGGGGGATAATATATGAACAAAGAAGAAATTCAAAATCTGGTATGTGAAGAATTAGTTGAACATATAGCAAGCTTATTAGAAAAAGGGCTTATTAGAGCTGAGCAAGTTCAGGAGCTTGCACCTATGATTGAAAAGGCTATGAATGTAAGATTAGCTGAAGAAAACAAAAATGAAGAAATTGAGAAAAAAAGTAATGAATCGGTTGCTAAACAGGAGTCTATGAGTGATGAACAATTTTATGAAGATTATAATAGTTTGTTGAAAGCAGTTGCAGGCATAGATGGAACAGAAAACAATATGGTAGAGTTGATAGAAGAACTTGCGGAAGAGATGGAAAGAAGAGGCATAACAAACGAACAGCTTCACCATGATATTGCAAAATACAGAGAAGAAGCCAAGAAAAAATCTAATAAAGCAGCTGAGAAAGCTCAAGAAAAAGAAAATAAAACGGTTATTCAACAGGAATCAATGAGTGATGAACAATTTTATGAAGCTTATAACAGTATGTTGAGAGTAGTTGCAGGTGAAGACGGAACAGAACATAATATGGTAGATATAACAGAAATTGCGGATGAAATGGAAAGAAGAGGCATAACAAACGAACAGCTTCACCATGACATTGCAAAATACAGAGAAGCAAAGAAAAAATCTGGTAAAGCAGCAGAAATAGCTCAATTAAGTGATGCAGAATTAATCAAAAGGATTAATGATTTTAGGGAAGCTTTACAAAAAGGAAATTATGTTACAGTTACAAATCCAGAGACAATAAAATTACTTCAAAATGAAGCGAAAAACAGAGGACTAATTGGAGAAAAAGAAAACAATTATAGTAAAAGAGAAGAAACTCAAAATCCACAATCATTTGAACAGAACAAGGGAAAAATTAATATTACTAATATAGTAAGAACAGGATTACAAAGCTTGCAAATTGGTAATGAAGAAGTTGAGCAAGCTTCAAATAATTTGTCTAAAGACACACAAGAGAAGGATATAGGAGAAAGATAATATGGTAACTTATGCAATGGCATATACAGAAGTTTTTGAATTATTGAAGTATTTTCCAGAAGAGCAGTTAAGTCGAATTCCAGCAGAAAAAATAGAATTTTTTAAACAGAATAAAGATCCAAATTACAATTTTGAAATAAAAGATACAGAAGATATAACCCAAAATAATATATCGCGAAAAGCTTATGCAATTATTATAGCTTTGTATAATGATTATTTTCTATCAGAAAACAAGAAAGTAACTTTAAAAGCATTATTGAAGCAAAATGATAGAAATAGAGAAATCAATAAACAGCAGGAGTATAATTTAAAAAATGTAATAAAAAAGGATAATACAAAAATCGATAACATTCAAGAAAATGCAAGTGAAAATATGGAACTTATAAAAGTTGAAGAAAAAAATGTTTTTGCAAAGATAATGAACAAAGTTAAAAGTATGTTAAATCAGTTGAAAAAACCTTAACTTATTAATTTTAAACGTTTAAATGCATAAAAAAAGGAAAAATTATGGAGAGAGAAAAAAGAATAATAAGTAAAAAGATGACTACTGTAATAATTATTGGCATATTGTTAGTTATATATGGTATTTTGTGGGGAATATACCATGTATTAACAAAAACGAGTAGTAATGTTAATATAGAAATAGGAATGAATTCTACAACTGCGGTATACTCAAATACAAATGAGCTTATACCCAATAAGTCGGATATGGAATATTCACTTTACTCTGCAAATGCAATATTAGACGAACAATTTAGCTACAATGGACCAACTTTTAATTTGGAAAACATATTTGTAAAATCAAAGGTAGAGCTAGAGAATCAATTAAAGACTTATATTGGAACGGATAAAGTAAAAACGGATGATGGAGAAATTTTAGTTTTAGGTGAAAAATATAATGATGAATTTTTTACTAGTAACAATTTAGCAATAGTGATGATTCCTGATGTAATGCATGATGTAGAAGTGAAAGGTGTAAGAAAAAATAAATCGACAGCCATAATAAATATCAAAGATGAACAATATGTGACTAGTACGGCAACTTTAACTGAACCAAGTTTTATTTTTGTAACGCTTGATAAAAGTGTTGAAACTGTTAATTTTAATATTTACAAGATAACAAGATATGAAAGAAATGAGAATTATAAAGCAACTTTTATATTTGCTGGAGTTGCTATTACAATTATAGTTATAATTATAGCATGCTTAAGTATATCAGCGCATAATGCAAAAGTAGAAATTAAGGAATATAAACCAATAATTTATTTATATCCAACAGAAGAAACAGAAATAACAGCAGAGTTAGGATATCCAGAAAAAATAACTTGTTCATATCCACAATATAAAAATGGATGGAAAGTACTTGCAAAAATTAATGGTGACCTAGTTGATTTGAATACTAAAAGAGATCTATATTCACTTTATTACGAAAGCACAAATGTTGTGAAATTTAAAGTTGAAAAAGATGGATTTATAGTGAAAGGCACAGATGCAGCAGAGTTTTTAGAAGATAAGCTTGCATTACTTGGATTGAATGAAAGAGAAGCAGAAGAATTTATTGTATATTGGCTACCAAAATTGCAAGAAAATAAATATAATTATATAAGATTTGCGACAATTGAAGAAATAAATGAAAATATGCCATTAAAATTTTCAACTGAGCCAGATTCATTAATAAGAGTTCTTATGACATATAAGGGATTGAAAAATCCTATTAAAGTTCAAGAACAGAAATTGAAAATACCAGAAAGAAATGGCTTTGTAGCTGTTGAATGGGGTGGCACAGAAATTAATTAGAATAAAGAAATTTCTAGAATCACATAATGACTCTAGAAATTTTTATTTACTTTATGTAATTGTCATAAAGGGATGTTCGATTGAGTGAAATATAGGAAAAATAAAGCATTACTATTGAAAAATTATGTAAAACATGATAAAATATCATATGATATAGCAAATTGCTATGTTATTATTTTTTTTCCACTAAATAGTGAGAGAAATATTTCCCTGGCTTTTAGTTTTACATACAGTAAGTTATAAACAAAAAAGCATTAAGGAGGAAAAAATTATGCTTGAAAAAATTCTAGCAAAAATGTCTAAAGTGGTATATCCTGAACGGGATATAAGTGTAGAAAAACTAGGAGGTCGCTTCTTTCTTCATCAGCGTGATAAAACTGGTTGCAACTCTTTTCTGCTAGAAGGAACATACTCGTATGATGAAGTTGTGAAGTTGAATGCTTTGACAACTTATAGTGCAGGTTTTGGATTTTGTTCAGAACTTGGACCAATTGCTTTTATCGGAATTCCTAATCCTGTTTGTGCACAGAGAAGTGGATATTTTGAATATAAAGTTCATGCATACGGAACCCCTTCTGATGAGAGCGAGTACTATTTCAAAGCTTACACTGAGGAAGAAGCAAAGAATATCGGAAATTATACTGTGTATGGTTTAGACGGACTCAGAAAAGTTGCGTCAGTAGCTCCTATAAGCCAGATGTCCTATGTCTATGATTCCAGATTTAAAGCTAAAGAAGCTAAAAATCCAAGAGTATTTGACATGGACTGCAAGTTGAAAGGA
Organism: uncultured Clostridia bacterium; assembly: GCA_934119935.1. GTDB lineage: Bacteria > Bacillota > Clostridia > TANB77 > CAG-508 > CAG-245. The sequence goes on from CAKOSX010000002.1 coordinate 238,247, forward strand.
GTTTATAGTTACAATGAAGCTAAACTACTTTCAACTGGAACACTTAAAGAAAAAGATGGCTATTCAGGAGAAGAACACCCTATTGTTTTTGCAATTGTAGGAAATGGTCAGCATGTGGGAATTATTAACATGTGGCCTTCTCAAACGGAGCTGGTACGTGGTTTTAGAGATGTTTGGGAATATGGTGCTGAAGAACCCGAAACTCAAACAATTAGTTTTCTTACCAAAGAGGAAGCTTCTAAAGTCAAAGATTTTACACTGTACGTCTATAAGTATGCTAGTTCAGGAAAAGGCAGGGCCAAATATCAAATCGAAAGATATGATAGAACTCTTGATAAGAGATTCAAGTTTCAGTTACCTGACGGAAATGATTATCGATTGATTGAACATACGGAATTGTTCAAGTAATTAAAAATGAGTGGGTTGCAAATATAGAATGCAACCCACTTGTTTTTTCAATTATAAATAATTTTAATATAGAAAAAGTATTCTCATATTTATTACTTTAAATATTTAATATCAGTATCATTTAAAATTCGCATTTGTGATATAGCTATTTTATTTAATTTTTCAAGTCTTTCAGATTGTTTTAATCCTTCATTTATAAAAACAGAATTTAAATTTTCTAAATTTGCTAAACATATTAATTCATTCATTGTTGCATAATCTCTTATATTTCCATCTAAATTAGGATTTTTAGTACGCCATTCTTTTGCTGTCATACCAAATAAAGCCATATTTAATACATCAGCTTCTTCTGCATAAACAAAGTTTATTTGATTTTTAGTTAATTCTTTAGGTACTAAATTATTTTTAATAGCATCAGTATGTATTCTATAGTTAATTTTAGAAAGTTCTCTTTTGGCATTCCAACCTATTTGCTTTTGTTCTTCTGCTTTTAATCTTTCGAATTCTTTTATCAATAATAGTTTGAATTTTGGACTAATCCACATTCCAAATTCAAAAGCAATATCTTTATGAGCATAAGTTCCACCGTATCTTCCAGCTTTTGATATTATTCCAATCGCATTTGTTTTTTCTGTCCATTCTTTTACACTTATTTTATAACTATTTAAACCTGCTTGACTTTTAATTATGGCGAATTCGCCATAATTAAAATTAGGATTATGAATTTCTTCCCAAATACCTAAAAACTCAATAGTATTTCTATTCCTTAGCCAGTCTGAAACAAAGAAATCTCCATCTTTTGATTTTAACATATCAGTAATTGATATATAATCTTCATCATCAATTTTTATATAAGATATCTTTTGATTTAAAACACTTAATTCTGCCATGTTTTAACCTCCTTTTTTTAATGGTATAACGATTTATTTCAGCCATTATATAAAACAAAAGTTTTGAAATCAATATTTATTAAAAAAACTGTAAAAATATTCTATAATATTGTAAATAACTTATGAAAAATCAGATAAATCTACACTTTTACTTTGATAAAATATACTTAATTTTTTTTCAAAAGTCCAACCTTAACTAGTTCATCAGTAATTTCTCTTATGCTGTTAATAATATTCTTTTTGAAAGAATATACATTATCATTTTTTAGTATAGAATTAGTCTTAGAATTTGATAGAACATAGTCATATGGTGACTTTGTTTTTATTTGCTTTTTTAATGCTTTTATAATATCTGTATTAGTAAAAACATATCTTTCTATATCATATAAATTACATATTTTAATATTATTTATAATCCAATTATACAAATCACCACTTGTGTCTATATTTAATTTTTTTGCTACATCCTTATATATAAGCTCCCTTCTAATATAGGATTCTTCTAATAGCACTACTATTCCAAAACAATTGTTATAATCAAATATAACTTCCTTATCGTTCTCAAAAAAATTATAAATATTTTTAAAATCTAAACGTACTTGTTTATATAATTGAAGTACATAATTGCTAATTTTATCTATTTCTTGTTTGATATAATTTGCATCTAAACATCTTGTTTTAGCATAAGGAACTGTAGATTTGCATTCAAAAAAAATATAATTATCATTTTTCCTACACATTACATCAGAGGTTTTTAAAGCATTATGTTTCTTTTTATAACATTGCTCTTTCAAGACTTCGTCAAACAAAAAAGATTTATTTAGTATTTCAAATAGATAATCTTCTAATACATTCTTTCCAAATAAACTTCTAAGCTCTGAATTAGAATCTGTTAATCTGTATAAAAGTGAATCTGTTATAGCTCTTGGAATACAATGAGGTAATGGTAAATTGACTATTCCATTATATACTATGAATGGATAAACGTATGAAGGTCTAACACAATATAAATAATCGTGTATGTTATCAGAAAATTTATCTATTTCTTTTTGAAAAGCTTCTCTAGAAAGTCTTAGTAAACTTGTTGCTTTTGAATATTTTAAAATAATATATCTTAATATTTGAGGGTCTAAATTAACTTTTAATGAACAAAAGAAACTTAAAATAGACCCTAATTCTAAAAAAGAATTATAATCAACATTAAATTTTTTATAAAATTCTTTTTTCATATCAATTTTATTTGAAACATATGTAAAAAAATAATTATATCTATAATATTTATATATATTGTAAGTTTGAATATCAAATTGTGTAGAACCAAGTGCAATTAACAAAAAGTCAGCAAATTCAATTGTTCCAATTTTATTAACCAAAGTAGGATGTTGATGCTCCTTTATACAATTAATCATTTCAATAAATTTATTTATATTTTTACCTTTAAAATCATTATCGTTATATTCATCTGCTTTGACTGCAAATAATAAGAAAGTTTCAAGTTCCCACGTCATTGGTTGTCCTGAAGTTAATTCTATCCCATTAATATTCATAATTTGCTGTGAATAATATTGTAAAACTCTCATTTTTTCAATAAAAGAATATCTTTTTAAAATAACAGGCAATCTTTCATAATCCATATATTATAATCTCCTATACTATTTTCTATATTTTACCATAATTTTATAAAATATTTAGAAAAATTACAAAAAAATTTTTTTCTATTGATAAAAGTTAAAAACTATGTTAAATATATAATCATATAAATCGAATTATATAAAAAGAGCATTACTTTGCAGATATATTTGTCGCATACCTGCTCCGTAATCGCTCCATTTGAAATTAATTATGGAACTAACAGTTATAAATACAATAATACAACCCATTGAAATTTCCTTAAATTTAATGTATAATAGAAAGGTATGAATACGTTAAATGAAAGGATTTTTTTATGGGATTTTTTGATAAATTAAAAAATGGATTGAATAAGACAAAAACATCTTTTGACGAGAAGATGAATGATATATTTAGTAACTTTAGAAAAGTTGATGAAGATTTGCTTGAAGAATTAGAAGAAGCATTGATTATGTCTGATGTTGGAGCTAATACTTCTGCTACAATTATAAATAATTTAAGAGAAAGAGTTAAGAAAGAAAATATTAAAGACGAGCAAGGTGTTAGAGAGGCTCTAAGAAAAGAGATTCAAGAGATTTTTGATGCTACAGATAACACTCTAAAGCTAGAAACTAAGCCAGCAGTTATCTTAGTAGTTGGAGTAAATGGAGTTGGAAAGACTACTTCGATTGGAAAAATTGCCAACAGATTAAAGAAAGATGGTAAAAAAGTTGTTGTTGCAGCAGCAGATACATTTAGGGCAGCAGCTGTTGAACAGTTAGAAATCTGGGCAAATAGAGTTGGATGCGATATAGTAAAAAGAGAAGAGGGAGTTGACCCTGCATCGGTTGTATATGATGCAATTAAAATTACTAAAGAGAAAAATGCAGATGTTTTAATTTGTGATACGGCAGGAAGACTTCACAATAAGAAATATTTGATGGACGAGTTAATTAAAATAAAAAAGGTAATAGACAAAGAATTACCAGATTCATCAGAAGAAGTGCTTATGGTACTAGATGCAACGACTGGTCAAAATGCAATTTCACAGGTTCAGGCTTTTAAAGAAACAGTAGATATTACAGGAATAGTTCTTACAAAGCTTGATGGAACTGCAAAAGGCGGAGCTGTAATAGGAATTGTAAATGAAAACAAGGTGCCTGTAAAATTTATAGGCGTCGGAGAGCAAGTTGACGACATGGAAATATTTAATAGTGAAGATTTTGTAAAGGCTTTAATTTAAGGATTGGAGGAATATAGCTTGGAAGAGAAAAAGAAAGAAGTAAAACAAGCAGAAGAAAAAATACCAAAAACTGAAGAAATTAAAGAGAATAAAAAAGAAGAAGCTAAAGAAAAAAAGAATGAAAAAAAGCAAGAAGATGTAAAACAACAAGAAAGCAGTAAAAAAGAAAAATCTAATAACGAAGTAAAAACAGAACAACAAGAAAAAACAAAAAATGAAGAACAAACAGCACAACAAGCAAAGCCTGCAAATACTGAAACAGAGAGTACTACTAAAAAAAGAAAAACAAGAAAGAAACTTGTTTTAGTTGTTTTAGCAATTGCCTTATTAATTATTTATATAGTTGAGAGAGGCGAATTCTTAGAGATAAAAGAGATTGGAGAAAATTATATTTCTATGTTCTGGCAGAACATGAAGTATAGAGGAATAGCTGCTGTAGTTAATTTCTTGGCAATATTTACATTAACATATACAACAACAACTAAGGTAAAAAGAGGACTAAAGGTATTCTTCGAAGACGAAAAGAAAGAAATGCCAAAGCTTCCACAAAAATCAATTTCATTTATATTTGCAACATTAGTAACAATTGCAACGACTGGAATGATAGTAGAAAAGGCATTACCATGTTTCTTTAATACACAATTTGTTACAACAGACCCAGCACTTGGGTTAGATATAGGATTTTTCGTGTTTATATTGCCATTCTTAAAATTTATAACTATATATGCATTAGTTGCAATGATTGCAGCGGTTGTATATGCAACTTTGTACTATTTGATTGTGTTTAATATTTGTTTTGATGGAATATTAAGAGAATCTGTAAAAAAGAGTGGACTTTTAAATAATGCACTTGGTTATTTAAAAGTAATTATAGTTTTATTTGCAATATTGATGCTTATTGGAACTTTAGATATAGGTGTACAAAAATTTATAGTATTAAACAATGATGAATCAGAAAACTATTCAGTATTCGGAGCCGGAATTACAGAAACAACAATCGGTTTCTGGGGATATATTGCATTATCTGTAATTATGGTAGTCTCGGCATTTAAAGCTATAAAAGAATTCCAAAAAGGAAGAACTAAGAAGGTAATAGGTTCAATATTAGTTGTTCCTGGATATTTAGTTTCTTTACTTTTAGTAATGCTTGGATTTAATTTGATATTTGTAAATTCAAATGAACTTGATAAAGAAAAGAAATATATCGAAAGTAATATAAATAATACAAAAATTGCTTATGGAATAAATATAGATGAAGTTACGGTTCAAGATGGAGGAACAATTACTCAAAATGATATTACTGAAAACATTGAAACAATTCAAAATATTCCAATTGCAAATGCGTCAACAGTTTTAAAAGATTTAGAGGGTTCTCAAAAAAATAAAGGATATTACAATTTTAGATCAACTCAAATTGGACTATACAATATTTCTGGAAAAGAGCAATTAGTATATGTAACTCCAAGAGAAATTGCAAGTTCGAAGGGAACATACAATAATAAAACTTATGAATATACACATGGATTCGGAGCAATAATAACATCTGCAACATCAACAACAGATTCTGGAAACATAAATCATATTCAAAAAGCATTTGACCAAACTGATGAAGTGCTAAATATAAATGAACCAAGAATTTATTTTGGATTGGAGACAAACGATACAGTTGTAACCAATAGTAATAGCAAGAAAGAGTTTGATTATCCAACAGAAGATGCTTTGAAAAATACAGAGAATGTATATGACGGAGATGCTGGATTAAAGGCAAATTTCTTAGATAGATTAGTTTTAGCAATAAGAGAAAAAGACGCAAAGCTAGTATTTTCAGGAAATGTAAAGAGTGATAGCAAAATCTTAACAAACAGAAATATAATTCAAAGAGCAAAGACAATAATGCCATATTTAACATATGATGATGACCCATATATGGTTGTTACAAACGATGGAGAACTTGTTTGGGTGCTTGATGCATATACAACGAGTAACGAATATCCATATTCACAAAGAACAGTTCTAGAGGAAAATGGTATATCGAAAGATGAAATTAATTACATACGAAATTCTGTAAAAGTAATAATAGACGCATATACTGGAGATGTAACATTCTATAGAACAGACAAAACAGACCCAATAGCAATGGTATATGAAAAAATATATCCAGATTTATTCTCTAAGGAAGAGATACCAGAACAAATATCAGACCATTTTGTATACCCAGAATATTTGTATAACATTCAAGCAAAAGTATTGAAAAGATACCACAATATTCAACCAGATGTATTATACAGAGGAGATGATGTATGGGATATTGCAACACATAATGCAAGTAGTAAAGTTTCATCTACAAAAGGAACTGAAATAAGCCCATATTACACAATGGTAAAAACAACAGACAGTACAACATCAAGATTAGGCTTAGTAATACCATTTACACCATATGAAAAACAGAATGTAACAGCATATTTAGTTGGTTCGACTGATGAAAATGGAAACAATGTATTGAAGTTATACAACTATCCAACAGATAGCAATGTTTTAGGACCAATGCAATTAGATACTCAGCTAGGACAAGACGAGACAATTGCAAAGGAAATAGAAAACTTAAATGTTTCGGGAACAAAACTTTCCAAAGATATAATAATAGTTCCAATAAACAATACTTTATTATATGTAGAACCAATATATCAACAATTTGTAAATGAGACAGATTCATTACCAGTGCTAAAGAAAGTGGTAGTTGCATCTGGAAATAAAGTTGCAATAGGAAATACGTTTAGCGAAGCACTTTCAAATTTAGTTTCACAATATGCAGTCGATATTGAAATAGAGAACACAGATAGTTTAGATGAGCTTGCAGATTTAATAATAAAAGCAAACAACAATTTAAAAACATCAACACAAAGCAATGACTGGGAACAAATAGGAAAAGACACAAAAAGATTGCAAAACTTGATAAATAGATTAGAAGAAGTGAAAAAAGAAATAGACAAAAAATCAAGAGAAAACGGAAAAAATAATACAACTGCAATAAATGAATTAGTTGATGAAAATGTTACAAATGTAACTGAATAAATAATAATAAAAAGAGTCATCATAATAGAAAGGTGGCTCTTTTATTATGAAAAAAATAAGATTAAAAGAAAATAAAAAAATAGAAAAATTTAAATGTGATAATTCAAAAATGATGCAACTAGCTATAAATTCTAAAAATTATCACAAGAAAAAATTAGAGGAAAAACTGTTAATACAACTAAATAATTTAAACAATATATTAAATAAAAACAAGGTGATGGAATTAATCGAAATTGCAGGTGATTCAAGAAAATATCTTGTAAGAAATTTTATGTCTGGAATATCAAGAGGAATTGGTATAGGAATTGGTTTTTCTATAATTACAGCATTAATAGTATATGTAATGCAAAAAATAATAAGACTTAATATACCAGTGCTAAGCCAGTATATATCAGATATAGTAGAAATAGTGGAGAGGACGAAATAATACTAAATATAAAAATACCATTAGAACTTGAAATGATAAGAAAAAAACATTATAATATAAGTGAAATATAAAAGAGAGGAGAAGAATATGTATGCCTAACAATGTAAACGAAGAAATACAAAAATTTATAAAGGAAGTAAAGAAAATACTAGGAGATAGGCTGAAAAAAGTTATTTTATATGGTTCTTATGCAAGGGGAGATTATAATAAGAAATCTGATGTAGACATAATGATTTTAACAGACCTATCATTTGAAGAAATTGAAGAATATAGAGACAAAATATCTGATGCAGCATTTGAAATAGAACTGAAAACAGGCATTATTTTATCTCCAGTAGTAAAGAATATAGAAAAGTATAATGTAAGGAGAAAATTTGTACCATTCTATAAAAATGTTGAAAAGGAAGGTGTGGTGTTAGTCAATGGATAGCGAAACAGTGGAAAGCTTTGCAAAATATAGATTGAACAAAGCAAAAGAAACATTAGAAACTGCAGAAATGATATTAAAAGAGGGAAAAGATCTTACTAGTGCAAACAATAGAGCGTATTATGCAATTTTTATGCAATTAGGGCTGTATTAGCAATTGAAGAGATTGATTTTAAAAGACACAAAGATGTATTAGCGTATTTTAATAAAGAATATGTAAATAAAGAGATATTTCCAAAGATGATAGGAAGAAAAATATCACAGGCACAAAGGATAAGAGAAGACAGTGATTATGATGATGACTATGAACCTTCATTCGAGAAAACGGAACAACAGATAGAGACAGCTAGAGAGTTAATCAAGTTGGTTGAACAGTATATAGCTGATTACTATAAAACAAAATAATAAATATTTTTTTCATATAACAATAGGGTAAAATACATATGAATTATAGAAATATTAGGGGAATACAAATGAAACAAAATGTAATAGAAAAAGTACCAAGAAACTCAGGAATAGAATTATTAAAGGTAATAGCAATGATATTAATTGCAATATCACATGCAGTTCCGGTATATGGAGATTATAAAGCAATAAGCTTTGTAAACATCGATGTGTGCACGGCAGATTTTAGTGTAATAATAATGGCGATGTTTAGATACCTTGGAACTATTGGCAATGATATTTTTATCGTATCATCTGCATGGTTTTTAATAGAATCAAATAAAATTAGAAAAGAGAAGGTTATCAATATAATATTTAATAGTTTTGTTATATCTGTAACGATTTTAATAATATTAAAAGCATTAGGAATTGATATACCTAAAGCAGATTTTAAAAGTGCATTTACGCCTATCATGATGAATCTAAATTGGTTCGTTACATGTTATTTAGTATTATATTTGATACATCCGTTACTTAATATGACAATAGAAAAGATGCAACAGAAGGAACTACTTAAGTTAAACATTATATTTTTTATGGCATATGTAATATTAAGTATATATAAGAGTTCTATATTTTTTAGAACTGCATTATTGGAAATGATTATAATTTACTATAATGTGGCATACATAAAATTATATAGAAAAAAATTTTGTAATGACAGTAAATCAAATTTGTATTATTTGATTATTGGAATAGCTGCTTTGATTAGTGAAATTCTGCTAATGAATGGTATAGGGTTACATGCAACAAACGGAAAACTATACTTAACAAAATTTAATGGAATGATAAATCCATTAATTTGTATGATTGCAATAACAGCTTTTAACATATTTAGAAATATAAATTTAAAAAACAAAATCGTAAATTATATTTCATCTCTATCGATTTTATTTTATATGATTCATGAAAACTTATTATTAGCTAATTATGTACGACCAAAATTTTATCAAAAATTTTTTGTGTATGGATATAGAGTAGGATGGGTTCTGATAGAAGCGGTGCTACTAATTGCATTTGGCATAACATTTGCCATGATATATAAAGAAAGTATTGGAAAAATAACTAATATACTATCTGTAAAAACAAAAGAAATTATAGAAAAAGTTTATAACAAAATAGAAAAAAAGATAATCAAACTTAATTAAAATTAATTTTTGTTTCTTGATTTATGCACTTTTTTGTGTTATAACAAAAGTCATGAAAACAAATTAATACATATAGAAGGAGAAAGTAAAATGGAAGTAAACGAAGAAAAAAGAGCTAAATTTATGGAGAACGCAGGAAAAAGAGTAAATAAAGTAATGCATGACATTCAAATATTAGAGCCAATGGCAAGAAGTAGCGTTTATGATTTTACAAAAGAAGATGTTGAAGAAATGTTTACTGCAATGCAAGACGCATTAGATAGTGCAAAAGAGGAATTTAACAAAAAGTTTGAAGGAAGAGCTAAAGCAGAAAGAAAGATGTTTTCATTTGGAACTAACCCTGTAAGCAAAGAAGCTGAAGAAGCAAATCAAGAAGAAAATAATGTTGCAACTGAAACAGAGAATGTTTAAGCTAATAAAATAATCAAAAATTGATGAAAAACAGAAATGATTTTTAATAAATTATTTCTGTTTTTTACGATTAAATTAGCGTTTACAAAAAACGACAGATTGTAACAAAAATGTAACAAAGCATATTCTATTAGAGCCTAAAGGATAACAAAAAAATAAAAAATAAAAAAGCAAAATTGTTGCTTTTGCAACAGAAAAAGTAAAAAGTTGAGGTATAATAATAGTCATAAATTGCAAAGCAATAGATTGAAAAATAATTATAATTTTCAAATCTAGGAAATATTTTTGGGGAAGGAATGTGTGTTAACAATGAAAGTAATAAAAAGAGATGGAACAATAGTTGAATACAATGCTGAAAAGATTAAAACTGCAATAAAAAAAGCAAATAATGAAGTTTCAAAAAAACAAAAAGCTACAGACGAAGAGATTGATGAAATAATAAGATATATAGAAGATTTAAGAAAATCTAGAATATTAGTTGAAGATATTCAAGATATAATCGAGCAAAAGCTTATGGAAATAGGAAGATATGAGCTTGCTAAACAATATATTACATATCGTTACACAAGAGCTCTTGTTAGAAAAGCTAACACAACAGATCAGACTATTAAAGAACTAATCGATGGAGAGAGTGAATACTGGAATAATGAAAATGCCAATAAAAATGCGAGAGTTGTCACAACACAAAGAGATTATCTAGCAGGAATAACAAGTACAGATATAACAAGAAGATTCTTGCTTCCAGATGAAGTTGTAAAAGCTCATGATGAGGGAATTATCCATTTCCATGATGCTGATTATTTTGCACAAAATGCCTTAACAAACTGCGAATTAATAAACCTAGAAGATATGCTTCAAAATGGAACAATAATGAATGGTGTTATGATTGAGAAACCTCACAGATTTATTACAGCATGTACAATTGCAACACAAATAATACTTGCTGTTACATCTTCTACATATGGTGGTGCTACTGTTTCACTTGCACACTTGGCTCCATTTGTAAGAAGTAGCTATGAAAAATATTATCAAAAATACAAAGAAAATGGATTAAGCAAAGAACAATGTGAGAAGTTTGCAAAAGAAGATACTAAAAAAGAAGTCGCTGATGGTGTTCAAACATTCAACTATCAAGTAAATTCGATGACTAATACAAATGGTCAGGCTCCATTCTTATCTGTTTGCATGTATTTAGGAGAAACAGATGAGTATAAAGAAGAATTAGCAATGATAATAGAAGAATTTCTAAACCAAAGAATATTAGGATTCAAAAATGAAAAAGGTGTATATATTACACCAGCTTTCCCAAAACTTCTTTATGTACTTGAGGAAGATAATATACACGAGAACAGTAAATACTGGTATTTGACAGAACTTGCAGCAAAATGTACAGCAAAGAGAATGGTTCCAGATTATATATCAGAAAAAATAATGAAGCAAATGAAAGTAGATGCAAATGGAGACGGACAATGTTATCCATGTATGGGTTGCCGTTCATTCTTAACTCCTTATATAGACCCAGTTACAAAGAAGCCAAAATATTATGGCAGATTTAATCAAGGTGTTGTAACAATTAACTTAGTTGATGTTGCTTTATCATCAGGAAAGGATTTAAAGAAATTCTGGAAAATATATGATGAGAGACTTGAACTTTGCCACAAAGCTTTACAAGTAAGACACGAAAGACTTGCAAAAGCAACAAGTGATATTGCCCCAATATTATGGCAACATGGAGCATTTGCAAGATTACCAAAAGGTGCAAGCATTCATCCATTATTACATGGTGGATATTCTACAATATCTTTAGGATATGCAGGATTATACGAATGTGTTAAATACATGACAGGCAAGAGCCATACAGATAATGGCGATGGAAAAGATTTTGCCATAGAAGTAATGAAGAAAATGAATGAAAAATGTGCACAATGGAAAGAAAGAGAAGACATAGATTACAGTGTTTATGGCACACCAATAGAGTCTACAACATATAAATTTGCAAAGTGTCTACAAAAGAGATTCGGAAAAATAAAGGGAATAACAGACAAAAACTATATAACAAATTCATACCATGTTCCAGTATTTGAAGAAATAGATGCGTTCTCTAAGTTAAAACTAGAGAGTGAATTCCAAAGACTAAGCCCAGGAGGAGCTATATCTTATGTAGAAACTCCAAACTTACAAAACAACTTAGAAGTAGTACTTCAAATAATGAAATTTATCTATGATAACATCATGTATGCAGAGTTAAACACAAAATCTGATTATTGCCAAAAATGTGGATATACAGGAGAAATACTAATAGATGACAATCTAGAATGGTATTGCCCAAACTGTGGAAACAGAGACCACAACACATTAAATGTTGCAAGAAGAACTTGTGGATATATAGGAAGCAACTTCTGGAACAAAGGAAGAACTCAAGAAATAAAAGAAAGAGTACTTCACATAGATAACAAAGATTATGTTGAAGAAGATGAATGCGAATGTGGATGTGAAAAACATGAGCATAGTGAAGAAAAAGAAGCTGTAACATCAAAATAGATAATATTAGAATAGGTTGTGCGTAGAAACTAAAGCTACGCATAACCATTCTTAATAATAATGGTTAGTGTATTACAACTATTATAATTTTTAAATATTTTCATTTTAAAAATTACGAATATGGGGGAAAATAAAAATGAGATATAACAAAATAAGAAAAATGGATATAGCAGATGGACCAGGTGTAAGGGTATCAATATTTATGCAAGGCTGTGCATTTAATTGCCCAAAATGTTTCAACCAAGAAACACACGACTTTGCTGGTGGAAAAGAATTTACACAAAATACAATAAACAAAGTACTAGAATTATGTGATAATCCAAACATAGAAGGCTTATCAATTTTAGGCGGAGAGCCAATGCACCCAAAGAACATAGAAGGAACAAAAGAACTTGCAAAAGCATTCAAAGAAAGATATCCAGAAAAAAACGTATGGGTATGGTCTGGTTACACATTTGAAAAAGACCTAAAAGACAAAAAAGCTTTGAAATACGTAGATGTTTTAGTAGACGGACAATATGTAGATGCATTACACAATCCAACATTAGAATGGAGAGGATCTTCTAACCAAAGAGTAATAAACGTACCAGAAAGCTTAAAAGAAAACAAAACAGTATTAAGAAAAATCGCCCAATAGGGTGATTTTTCTTATAATGCTTTAATTTCTTCTTCACTTAATCCAGTTATTTGGCTTATATCTTTTATGTGCATTTTCCCTTTTAGTTTTTTTGCTATTAAAGCAATACCTTCGGCTTTACCCTCAGCTTTACCCTCAGCTTTGCCCTCAATTTTTCCTTCTCTTCTTTGTTTTCTTATTTCATTATTAATTATTCTTGAAGCATTTGTCATAATTTCATTACCTCCTTCTATATTTCTTATTTTTTCTAAAAATTCACTTATGATATTTTTATCTTCAGTTTCTGCAAGCTCATATCTAACTAATTTTTCTAATTGAGTATTGTCAAATGTATTATTTCTTATTTGATTATGTATTACATCCTCAATATTTTTATATAATTCATCTTTATTTTTTGATTTTTCTATTAACATGGCTTTAGATGTTATTAGATTATCGCTTAATAATTTATTTCTACTGAACTCATTCGAATCGATTAAATGGTATTCGTTGTTAGGATTTTCGTATCCATCTATCTTTTCTTCGATATCATTTATAGATAAACTATTCCACTTTCTTTTGCCAGTGTATAAGACTATCGCTATTACTTTAGGAATTTTATAGTTTCGTTCTTTCAATCTTTTCTTATCTATTGCAGATTCGATTATTGCATTTTTGTAGCATAATACTCTGTATGCCATTTTTAAATCTACACTTGATTGATGTTCTATTAAAATAAAAACATTTTTCTCTTTTAATTTATATACAATATCTGCTTCTATGTTATAAAATCCATTAGTTCTAAATTCTTTCTCGTATTTTTCGATATCGCTTTCTACTAAACATAGATTTAAATAATGGTTTATAAATTTAACAGCTTCTTTTTTGTCTGATAATATTTCTTTAAACAATTTATCGTGTTTTTTATTTAGGTGAGTATTTAGATTGTATGTTTCATAGTCCTCTTTTAAAATATTTGTAGCATTTTCTTGTGATTTTGATGGATTATCGTTTTCAAAATCTGCTTTTAATATTTCTTCACATTTTTTTACTAACTTATCTATTTTTTCTTTATTTTTTAAATAGAACTCACCAGTGTAACACATAATATCTTTTCCATCTCTAGTTTTTAAGCCAGATGGAATATACATTTTTTCTTCGATCATTAACCTTCCTCCTTATTATACAATATGGTTTACCCATAGGTCAATATTTCTATAAATATAATTTATTGGATTTTACTTCAGAATTAAAAACTTTCGCTATAGCGAATAAAATATCTTTGAAATAATTTAGTAAAATTATATTACTAGTCATATCAAAAATCAAGAAAATTCGTTCGCTAAATTTCGACAAATAAATTTCTATATACCCCTCTATTTACAAATACCATACTGGGGTATATAATAACATTTGAAAGTTGAGAAAGGGAGTGATGAAATTATAGAAGATAAAAATTGTTGTCATAAACAAACTCATCGTACAAAGGAAGAAAAAAAGATTGTAAATGATAGACTGAATAGAATTGAGGGGCAAATAAAAGGGATAAAGAAAATGATAGATGAAGATAGATATTGTAATGATGTGTTAATTCAACTATCGGCAGTAGAAAATTCTATAAGAAGCCTGTCAAATCACATATTAGAAAATCATTTATATACTTGTGTAAGTGATGATTTAGAAAAAGGAAACTTGGAGATTATAGATGAGCTAACGAGTTTATTTAAAAGGTTTAACAAATAAATTGCCAATAATTGGACAAATTAATAAATATAGGGAGGAATAATGATGAAAGAAATTAATTTAAAAGTAGAAGGAATGATGTGCACAGGATGTGAAAACAGAATTCAAAATGCAGTAAAAAATATGAATGGAATAAAGAGTGTAAAGGCAGACCATACGACTGGAACTGTAAAGATAGAAGCAGAAGATGGAATAGAAGAAACAAAAATAAAAGAAAAAATTGAAAATATAGGATTTGATGTAAAATAGAAGAGGTGAAGTTTTTTGAAAAAGGTTGTTCTTTCTATAGATGGAATGACGTGCAGTGCATGTTCTAATGGTTTGGAAAAATATTTAAATAAGCAAAGTGGAATTAAGAGTGCAACAGTAAATCTTGTAATGGCAAATGCCTTAATTGAATATGATGCAAATATTTTAAACTTAGGAACAATTGAAAAATTCGTTGAAGAGGCTGGTTTTAAGAGCTTAGGCATTTACAATGAAAACAGTGAGAAGAAACAGAATAAAAATGAAAAAGTTAAATTTATAATATTTTCTGTTTTAGCAGTGGCTCTTATGTATATTTCTATGGGTCACATGATTGGACTTCCAAACTTTTCGTTTTTAGATATGCACATGCATCCATTAATTTATGCTGGAACTTTGCTTGCACTAACGATTGCTTTCATTGTGTATGGATTTGATATTATTAAAAGTGGCTGTAAAAATTTAATTCATAAGGCTCCAAACATGGATACACTTGTTGCAATGGGCGTTATTACAAGCATTTTGTATAGTTTGTATGGAATGTATATGATTGCAAAAGGACATCATGAATATGTAGAAAATTTATATTTTGAGTCTGCTGCAATAGTAATATTTTTCATCAAATTAGGAAGATATATTGATGGAATTAGCAAAGATAAGACTAAAGAAGCAATTCAAAAATTAGTACAAATAACACCTAAAGAAGCGGTTATTAAAGTAAACGGAGAAGAAAAAAAGGTTACAATAGATGAAATAAAAAAAGGTGATATCGTCGTAAGCAAACCTGGTGAAAAGATTGCGGTTGATGGAGAAATAATAAATGGAAAAGCACATCTTGACGAATCTTTTATTACTGGAGAAAGCAAGCCGGCAAGTAAAACAGAAGGAAGTAAGGTAATAGCCGGAAGTATAAATTATGATGGATATATCGAGTATGAAGCCGAAAAAATCGGAAAGGAATCGACTATTTCTGAAATTGTAAGACTCGTAATAGAGGCTACTAATACCAAAGCTCCAATTGCGAAAGTAGCCGACACTGTAAGCGGATATTTTGTACCAGCGGTTATAATAATTGCAATAATTACTTTTATTGCATATCTGATTTTAGGAAGTACTGTTGCCACAGCGATAAATGCATTTGTAACAATATTAGTTGTTGCATGTCCTTGTAGTTTGGGTTTAGCGACTCCACTAGCTATTGTTGTATCTGAAGGTGTATGTGCCAATAATGGAATACTTGTAAAGAAAAGTGAAATATTAGAAAATGCCGAAAAGACTACGACAGTTGTGTTTGATAAAACAGGAACATTAACATATGGCAAGCTAAAAATAGCCCAAATAATAAATTATAGCAAAATGCAAGAAAAAGAATTTATGCAAATAGTTGGAAGCTTGGAGAAAAAGTCGACACATCCAATAGGAAAGGCTTTTGAAGATTACTTAAACGAAAATAAAATTGAAACACTCGAGGTAAATGGTTTTAAAGATGTAAGTGGCTATGGAATAACCGGAAAGATAGCCTCAAATGAGATCATATTAGGAAACTCTAAAATATTAGAAAAATATGATATAACAAACAATCATAAACAAGATGAAGAAAAGCTTGCAATAGAGGGAAACAGCATAATTTATGTTGTATTAAACAATGAAATTTCAGCAATAATCGGAGTAAACGATATTGTAAGAGAAAATTCAAAAGAAGTAATAAGTAAGCTGAATAAAAATAAAATAGAGACTGTAATGTTAACAGGAGATAACACACAAACAGCCGAAAAAATTGCTAAAGAAATAGGCATAACTACAGTAATATCAAATGTTACACCTTGTGAAAAAACAGAGGTAGTAAAAAGAATGAAAGCAGAAGGCAAATATGTAATGATGTGTGGAGATGGAATAAACGATAGTCCAGCGCTCGCAAGCAGTAATATAGGTGTTAGTGTAAATAGTGGAACAGATATAGCAATGGATTCATCTGACGTAATATTAACCAGAAATGATTTAAACAGCATACTAAATCTAATAAACATCAGTAAAAAGACAATAAGAAACATAAAACAAAATCTATTTTGGGCATTCTTCTATAACAGCTTAATGATACCGATTGCAATTGGATTGTTCAGTAAATGGGGAATAACAATAAACCCAATGATAGCAAGCTTGGCAATGGTAATAAGCAGTTTAACAGTAACATTAAATGCATTAAGATTAAAAAGAATAAAACTAGCATAGCAATTAAAATATTGCTATGTTTTTGTATAAGAAGAACATAGAACAAGTTGTGAAAAAAATAAAATAATTATTAAAATAATTATATTGAAAAATCAAAATAATTATCTTAAAATGGTAGAAATATTCTGAGACATATTGTATAATATTTTCGAGAAGGATGTGACTATAATGAAGTTATATGATAACATTGGCAGTTTGAGACTAATGAACATAAAAGTAATAAAAGACAACAAAGATGTTATATATGAAGGAATGATTGAAGATGCACCTGATGATATAAAAAAGTTAAGATATGCAAAAATAGAAATTGACAGTGGTACGACAATATTGCATGTGTAATTTGTGCAATATGGGGACGGAGAAGAAATTGTACAAAATTATAACTATAAAATAAGAAAAGGGGAAAAAAATGAAAAAGTTCACAAATCAAAATGTATTAAAAGAAATTAAGAATAATAGCAAAATTATTATAATTGGAATAATTATTTTATTGTTTGGAATTGCGTTAGGTCTATGGGGAGGTTATGAAATTGATAAAACCAGTGAAAATGCGAAATCTTTTAGTGAATTATTACTAAGTGATGGAGAAAAAGAAAATCAAATTGCAAAAGTTGATGTAACTTATGTTCCATATCAATTTGCAGTACAAGACGGGAACGATAATAGTTATTATATTGTAATGGATGAAGACTATATGTATGTGGTTTATATGCCAACCGCTACGTTTAATTCTTTAAACAGAGAGGATATTTCAGAGAATCCAGGAAAGATTGAAGGAATGACAAAACTTGCAACAAGAGAAATAAAGGAACTCGCAGTAGAAGCTTATAATGATGCAATAGGGGATGAAAATTATAAGATAACAGTTGCAGACTATGATAATTATTTTGGAAGTGTATATTTAGATGCGTCAGAAGATGCACTTTCAGATGTAGGCTCATTACAAATGACTGGCTGTATGATATGCTTGATAATAGGTCTTGCATCATTGCTAACTGGAATAATAAAAAAAGTTCATTTTAATATTAGCGTAAAGAAAATGGATGAAGATTTAATAGAAAAATTAGATAAAGAAATGAATGATGCTGATGCTTTCTATTATGAGAAAACTCACTTATACTTAACAAAAAATTACATAATTAATTTCCAAGGAAGATTCAAAGTAATAGAATACAGAGATGTAATTTGGATGTATGCAATGAATTACAGAACAAATGGCATTAAAACGAGCCAATCAATAAATATAATGGATGTAAAAGGAAAGGTTACTTCAATTGCAACAATAAACATTGTAACTAAAGGAAAGAAAGAAATATACAATGAAATTTGGAACACAATTGCCTCAAAGAATACAAATATTCTATTAGGCTATACAAAAGAAAATGCAGAAACAGCAAAAACAATGAAAGAGAACTAAATTGTACAATTTTGTACAATTTGGGGACGGAGGAAAAAATGTACAAATTTGTGGTAAGGCATAAACGAGAATTTACAATATAAATAAAAAAGACTAATTCATATGTAAAAAATATGAACTAGTCTTTTTATATGTTCAAAGTCTTAAAGCACTGGAAATCTTGGACGTCCTCCGCCGATTAATTCTCTTAATATTAAAATTCTAATTAGGTCATTCAAGAATGGATTTTTGCGTGGCTTTCTTGGTGGTCTATTTGGCATTTGTCTATCTTCTGAGCTTTCCCTGTTAGTAGTTTCAGCTGTAAGGCTAACACTAATTTTTGTATTTGAAACTGCTTTATCATAAATATCACAAACCATTCTTTCTATGGTATCTTCTGTGATTGGCATTGTAACATTTCTACAAGATGCAACAACCATTGGATATATAACTCTATATGAATCTGGGTATAGGTTCTCTAGATTGCAGGACTGATTTTGCCACATAGAATTTGCCATGTTTGTATATGGATTTTGGCACATACCAGCGCATCCCATGTTAGCACAACCACCATAAGGCATACCCATAGATTGATTCATGCCAGAAAATCCTAATGTATTTCTCATATAATCATCGTAATTTTGATAATTCACAAAATTCACCTCCATGCTAATAGTATATGCGTGGAGATTGTTTTCTGTTACAAATCGTTAATGCAAAATAATAAAAGCTTGAATATAGCAATGCTTCATGGTAATATTATTAAAGTATGGATTGAGAAATAATTACAAATTAATTGAAAAGAGGTAAATATGTTAAAGTTAGAGAATATTAATAAAGATTATATATCTGGTGATACAACGGTTCATGCACTGAAAAACACAAATATTGAATTTAGAGAGAGCGAGTTTGTATCTATTTTAGGGCAAAGTGGTGGTGGTAAGACTACACTTTTAAATATTATTGGAGGGCTAGATAGATATACTAGCGGAGATTTGATTATTAATAATAAGTCTACCAAGAATTTTAAGGATAGAGATTGGGATGCTTACAGAAATTATTCTGTTGGTTTTGTTTTTCAAAATTACAATTTAATTCCACACCAAACAGTACTTGCAAATGTTGAATTGGCGCTAACTTTATCTGGTGTAAGTAAGAAAGAACGTAAACAAAAGGCTATTAAAGCATTAGAAGATGTAGGATTGAAGGAGCAAATACATAAAAAGCCAAACCAATTGTCAGGAGGGCAAATGCAAAGAGTTGCTATTGCTAGAGCCTTAGTAAATAATCCTGATATAATTTTGGCTGATGAACCAACTGGTGCTTTGGATACTCAGACTTCTGTACAGGTAATGGAAATATTGAAGAAAATATCGAAAGATAAGCTTGTAATAATGGTTACACATAACCCAGAACTTGCCGAGAAATACTCTACAAGAATTGTTAGAATACTTGATGGAACTATTATGAACGATTCTAATCCATATACGGGTGAAAAGAAGGAGCCTGAAAAATCAAAGGAAAAACGCAGAACTTCTATGAAGTTTTTCACTGCCTTAAATTTAAGTTTGAATAATTTGATGACTAAAAAAGGCAGAACTATTTTAACTTCGTTTGCTGGAAGTATTGGAATAATAGGAATTGCATTGATTTTAGCTTTGTCTAATGGAATTCAAAATTACATCGATAAGGTAGAAGAGGATACTCTATCATCATACCCAATAACAATTGAGGAGTCTACAATAGATACGTCTGCAATGATAAAAAAAATGATGGACGAAAACAATGATGAAGAAGATAGACCACAAGACAAGATATATTCAAAGAATATTATGTCTGAGATGATTTCGACTCTATCTAATAAAATGGAAAATAATAATTTAACAGAGCTTAAACATTACTTAGAGCAAGAAGATAACGAAATTGTTAAAAACAGTAATGCTATACAGTATGGATACAATTTAAATCTAAATTTATATAAAGAAGATACCTCTAATGGTGTTGTGCAAGTAAACCCAAGTACTGTAATGGACAGCATGGGAATGGAAAGTATGAGAGAGGCACAAGAGAATTCTCCAATGGCAATGGTATCGAGCACATTCAGCACTATGAACAATGATGCCTGGACAGAAATGCTAGACAACGAAGAATTGCTTCATTCTCAATATGATTTAATTGCAGGAAGTTGGCCAAAGAGTTATAACGAAGTTGTTTTAATAGTAAATGAAGACAATGAATTAAACGATTATGTGCTATATACTCTAGGATTAAAAGACCAAGAAGAATTATCAAAACAGTGGGAAAAGGCTAAAAAGGGAGAAAATGTAGACAAAGAAGAAGAGACTACATATTCATATGATGAATTATTAAAATTATCGTTTAAACTAATACTAAACTCTGATTATTATGAAAAACAAGGAAATTTGTGGATAGACCAGAGTGAAGATGACGACTTTATGAAAGAAAAAATAGCAAATGCCGAGAATATAAATGTTGTTGGAATTATCAAGCAAAACGAGCAAAGCACTGCAACAGCTATGAATGGCGGAATAGGATATTTAAAAGACTTAAAAGAATACGTTATAAATAAGACAAACGAAGCGGACATTGTTAAAGAACAGAAAGAAAATTCAGATATCAATGTATTCACAGGATTAGAATTCCCAAAATCAGGAGAAAAGTCAGAATTCAATTTTTCAAATCTAAGCAATGAGCAAAAAATGGCAATAAGCCAAATGTCAACAGAAGAAATTGCAAAAGTAATGGACACATACACAAAAAATCAGAATGCAAGTTATGAAAACAATCTAAAAACGTTAGGCGCAATCGACTTAGATAAGCCATCATCAATATCGATATATCCAAAGACTTTTGAAAGCAAAGAGTTAATAGCAAAAGCGATAGAAGACTACAACAAAAAGCAAAGAGACGACGGAAAAGAAGAAAATACAATAACGTACACAGACTTAGTTGGAGCAATGATGAGCTCAATAACAAACATAATAGACGCCGTAAGCTATGCATTAATTGCGTTTGTAAGCATATCACTTGTGGTATCATCAATAATGATAGGAATAATCACATACATTTCAGTATTAGAAAGAACAAAAGAAATAGGAATATTAAGAGCAATCGGAGCATCGAAAAAAGACATCTCGAGAGTATTCAACGCAGAAACATTCATAATAGGCTTAATATCTGGAATGATAGGCGTTGGAATAACCTTACTCTTAACACTACCAATAAACAGCATAATATATGCACTATCTGGAGTAGCAGTACATGCAACAGTTTCCGTAACACAAGCAACCGTACTAGTATTAATAAGCTTAGGCTTAACAATACTTGCAGGACTAATACCAGCAAAAATGGCAAGCAAAAAAGACCCAGTAGAAGCATTAAGGAGTGAGTAAAATGAATATGAAAAATGAAGATTTAAAAGATCAATTCTATTCGGAAAGTAATATGAATGCAATAAAGGAATCAATAAAACAATTAAAAGAGAAAAAAGTTGTAATAAAATCTCTTAAAGAGTTAGAACAAATGGCAGATAAATAATATAAGGAATTAAAATTTATGGAAAGTATACAAAAATATTATGAAAATACAATGGATGCCTTACCACATCCAATAGTAGAAGAATTTGTTAAGATGAATATTACTCCGCAAAATGCTATTGATTTTGGGTGTGGAGCAGGGAGAGACACAATATATTTAATAAAAAATGGTTGGAATGTGCTAGCAATAGATAGAGAGGATACAAAAGAACTTATATCTAGAAAATTAGATAATGAAGAGCTAAAAAGATTCGAGTTTTGTTGTGAAAATTTTGAAAATGTAGAATTAAGAAAAAATACCTTATTTGTTGCAAATTTCAGCATTCCGTTCTGTGATAATAACAACTTTCACGTTTTATGGGAAAAAATATCTAATAGCATATTAAAAGAACGGATATTTTGTAGCAAATTTTTTTGGAATGAATGATTCTTGGAGGAGTATAAAAGAAAAGATGGTATTTTTATCTAAAGAGCAGGTATTTGAACTATTTAAAGATAAATTTGATATAATAGAATTTAAAGAAATTGAAAAAGATGGAAAAACTGGATTGGGTAAAATGAAACATTGGCATATATACAATGTTATTGCTAAAAAGAGAATATAATATGGTAATGATAGCAAAAAGAATATATAAACTGAATATATATTCTTTTTTTGTGTAAATGCTTCAATTAGCTCTAACCAGAATTACATAAAATACGGTCAAACTATTGACTGTACTGCGATTATGTAGTATAATCCTATTAGTTTGGTAGGAAAACCAAATATTATTTTTGTAAATGGAAAAGATATATAGTAGATTGCTAAAAAAATGGCAAAACTACTAGAAAATAAAAGATCAATTAGTAGAAAGGACTTATAATGGAAAATTTATTAGATATACAAGATTTGCACGCTGTAGCAGGAGAGAAGGAAATCCTAAAAGGATTGAATTTGAAGATTAATAAGGGAGAAACGCATGTAATAATGGGACCAAATGGAGCCGGAAAATCTACAACAGCAAATGTTATTTTGAATAATCCAGAATATAAAAAAGTAAGTGGAAAAGTTGTGTTTGAAGGAGAAGATATTAGCGATTTATCAACAGATAAAATCGCAAAAAAAGGCGTATTCATGTCTTTTCAATCACCTGTTGAAATACCGGGAATATCTACTACAAATTTCTTGAAATATGCTAAAAATAAAATAACAGACAAGCCAGTGAAAATTTTTGAGTTAAGAGACCAAATTCAGAAATACATGGAAGAATTGAACATGAATCCCAAGCTAATTGAAAGAAATTTGAATGTTGGGTTCTCTGGTGGAGAAAAAAAGAAAAACGAAATTTTGCAAATGCTTGTATTAGAACCAAAACTTGTAATATTAGATGAAACAGATTCTGGACTTGATGTTGATGCTGTTAGAACAGTTTCTAAAGGAATAGAAATGTACAAGAATGAAGAGAATGCAGTTTTAATAATTACACACAATACTAGAATATTAGAAAATTTGAAAGTTGACTATGTTCATATATTAGTTGATGGAAAGATTGTAAAAACTGGAGATGCAAGCTTAGCACAAGAGATTGAAGTTAATGGATATGCACAATATAAATAAAAGAAAGGTAGAATTATGTCAAAAACTCAAGTAGACGATATAGATAGAAATATATATGATATAAAAAATAAAGATAACTATGAGTTTAAAATGAAGAAAGGTCTTAACAGAGAAATTGTTGAAGAGATTTCAGCAAAGAAAAATGACCCAGACTGGATGAGAGAGATTCGTTTGAAGGCTTTAGAAACTTACGAAAAGCTAGAACTTCCAACATGGGGACCAGATTTATCTGAACTTAAAATGGACGAGATTGCAACATATGTTAAGCCAAAATCTAAATTGAACTCAAGCTGGGACGATGTTCCAGAAGATATAAAAAAGACTTTTGATAATTTGGGAATTCCAGAGGCAGAGAAGAAATCTCTAGCAGGTGTTGGTGCTCAATATGACTCAGAAGTCGTATATCATAGCATAAAAGAAGATTTACTAAAACAGGGTGTAATCTATACAGACATGGAAACTGCTGTTAGAGAATATCCGGATTTAGTAAGAGAGCATTTTATGAAATGCGTTCCAATAAATGACCACAAATTTGTAGCACTCCATGCTGCGGTTTGGTCTGGCGGATCTTTCGTATATGTTCCAAAGGGAGTAAAGGTTGATATTCCTTTGCAATCTTACTTTAGATTAAACTCGCCAGAGTCTGGACAATTCGAGCATACTCTTATAATTGTAGACGAAGGAGCAAGCCTTCACTTTATAGAAGGTTGTTCAGCCCCAAAATACAATAAGGTAAATCTTCATGCTGGCTGTGTTGAATTATATGTAAAAGACAATGCTTATTTAAGATATTCAACAATAGAAAACTGGTCAAAAAACATGATGAACTTGAATACTAAAAAAGCAATAGTAGGCAAGAATGCACAAATTGACTGGGTTACAGGTTCATTTGGCTCTAAAGTTTCAATGCTTTATCCAATGAGCATATTAAATGGCGAAGGTGCAAAAACAGAATACACAGGAATTACATTTGCAGGACATGGACAAGACCTAGACACAGGTTTCAAGGTAGTTCACAATGCACCAAACACATCATCAGTTGTAAACTCAAAATCAATTTCAAAAGATGGTGGAGCCTGCACATATAGAGCTTTAGTAAGAATTACAGAAAACGCTAAAAATTCAAAATGTAGCGTAAGCTGTGAATCATTAATGTTAGACGACATATCACGTTCAGACACAATTCCAGTAAACGACATAAGAACTGATGAAGTAGAATTTTCGCACGAAGCTAAAATAGGAAAAATAAGTGACAAAGAAATATTCTACTTAATGAGCAGAGGATTGTCAGAAGAAGATGCAAAAGCCATGATAGTAAGAGGATTTGCATATCCAATTTCAAAAGAATTACCAGTAGAATATGCGGTAGAAATGAATAATCTAATAAACTTAGAATTGCAAGGTGCAATAGGATAATTTTTATAGGAACAATTTATTTTTTAAGCCTCAACACGTTGCTCTTGGTCGGAGCTCCTTCGGACTCCTCAAAAGGCGAGCTTCCGGTTTCGTTAAAAAAATGTAAATTGTTCTTACAAAACACAAAACCAAAAATGTTGGAAAGGATTGAAGTAATGCTAAAATTAAATGAAACGCCTATTAGAACGGCAAATAATTTTAGAATAAATAATATAGAAATAGATGCACAAATACCAGAAATAATTCCAGAGTTTGAAAATGTTCAAATTATAAAGGAAAACAGTGAAATAGATGAGAATGTTTCGAATAGAAAATTAGTTTTTGGAAATAATAAAGAGCTTGAAAATATAGTTTTTTCTAAGGCTAATAGCAAAATTAGAATTGTAAACAATCAAAAGAACGAGAATGTTAAAATTACATATACTTTTGATGAAGATAGCCAAGTTCTTTTAAATCAAATTGATATTGTTGCTAGTAAAAACATTAATGTTGTTGTTGAATACAAGTCAGAGACTGAAAAGGAATGTTTTCATGCGGGAATTATAAGAACATTTGCTAGCAATGGCGCTGAGATAAATGTAACTGTTGTGAATTTGTTAAATGATGTGTCTACTAACATCGAAAGCTATGAGAATGATATCGAAGCAGACTCAAAGGTGTATCATAAGTTAATTGATATAGGCGCAAAGGAAAGTATTTCTAATTATTTTTCTAATGCTATTGGAAATAAAGCAGATAATGATTTGAAAACTATTTACTTAGGACAAGGTTCACAAGTAAAAGATTTAAATTACATTGTACACTTACGTGGAGAAAAAACTAATGTTGATATAGATGTACAAGGAGCTTTGAAAGATAGCAGTAAGAAAAATTTCAAAGGAACAATCGATTTCAAGAAAGGTTGCAAAAAAGCAAAAGGAAACGAGAACGAATATTGCATGTTATTATCAGACAAGGCAAAATCAATAGCACTTCCAATGCTTTTATGCACAGAAGCAGATGTAGAAGGAAATCACTCAACGGCTTCTGGAAAGGTAGACGAATCTGCAGTATTTTATATAATGAGCAGAGGATTAAGCTACAAAGAAGCGGTAAGACTACTTGTAAAGGCAAACTTCAACAAAATTATAGAAGAAATACAAGATGAAGAAATAAAAACAGAAATTTTGCAAGAAATTGATAAAAGACTATAATGTTTTAATAAAATTGAGACATATGCTTGATATGTGTTTTCCGAAAATTAAATGAACTTGCCCTTGGCTTAAATTGGCTTATCTCTATATCAGTCATTAACATGACTAATAAGAGCTAAACCAATTTGCGACGGCGGGAACTGCGCATTTAATTTCCTTCAAAAACATATCAAGTATATGTCAGTATAACTTATTAAAGGAAGGATTTTTAAATGGATTATAAAAAGGATTTTCCGATTTTTAATAATAGAGACATTGCATATTTAGATAGTGGTGCTACAACTCAAAAGCCACAATATGTTATTGATGCAATCGATGAATTTTATGAGCATAACAATGCAAATCCACACAGAGGTGCGTATTCTCTTAGCATAGATGCAACAAATGTGTATGAGGGGACTAGAGAGAAGATTGCAAAGTTTATAAATGCTAGAAAAGCAAATGAGATAATATTCTCTAAAAATGCGAGTGAAAGCTTGAATTTAATTGCATATTCATATGGCTTAGACAATCTAAAGGAAGATGACGAAGTCGTGCTTTCAATAATGGAACATCATTCTGACTTAGTACCATGGCAGTATGTTACTAAAAAGACTGGTGCAAGTCTGAAATACATGTATATAAATGACGAATTTGAATTGTCAAAAGAAGAAATTGAAAGCAAGATAACAGACAAGACAAAAATAGTTGGAATTACGCATGTATCAAACGTGCTAGGAACCATAAATAATGTAAAAGAAATAATAAAATATGCACACAAAAAGGGAGCAGTAGTAATTGTAGATGCTTCTCAAAGCATACCTCACATGAAAATTGATGTACAAGATTTAGATGCAGACTTTGTAGTATTCTCAGGACACAAAATGTTTGCTCCGCTTGGAATAGGTGTATTATATGGAAAAGAAAAATTACTAAACAACATGAATCCATTCTTAATGGGCGGAGACATGATTGAATATGTTTACGAACAAGACACAACATTTGCTCCACTTCCAAACAAATTCGAGGCTGGAACACAAAATGTAGAAGGTGTAGTAGGGCTTGGAGCAGCAATAGACTATATAAACAAGGTTGGATATGACAATATAGAAAAAATAGAAAAAGAAGTAGTAAGCTATGCAAGACAGGAATTATCAAAACTAGATTACTTAGATTTATACATGAGTCCGAATGAAGAAAATCATTCATCAGTAATATCATTCAACATAAAAGGCGTACACCCACACGATGTTGCAAGCATGCTAGACTTTAAAGGAGTTTGTGTAAGATCTGGGAACCATTGCGCACAGCCATTATTAAGATATATGGGAATAGACTCAACATGTAGAGCCAGCTTTAGCATATACAACACCAAGGAAGATGTAGATAGACTAGTAGACGCAATAAAATTCGCTTACTCAAAATTTGAAAAATTTATAAAATAATGTACATTTTGGTACATTTCGGGGACGGAGCAAAAAATGTACAAATATTTGATGAATGAAAAAGTGCCATTGCATATGAAAAATTTATAAAATATTAAAATTTTCGCCCCCAAAAGGGCGTCCCTATTGGGCGAAGAAAGGAAAAAAATGGACGATTTACAAGATGTATATAATGATTTAATAATGGAACATAGCATGAATTCATACAATAAGAAAAAACTAGAAACTTGTGATTTGTGCGAAATGGGACATAATCCAAACTGTGGCGACGAGATAGAATTACAAGTAAAGTTGAATGGCAACGTAATAGAGGATATGGCTTTTTCTGGACATGGTTGTGCTATCTCTCAGGCATCAACGTCTATAATGATAGACACTTTAAAAGGTAAAACACTTGAAGAAGCAAAGCAAATTATAGATACTTTTATTGGAATGATAAAAAGAGAAATAACGGACGAAGTAGAGCTAAAAAAACTTGATGAAGCAATAGCTTTAAAAAATGTATCAAACATGCCAGCAAGAGTAAAATGTGCACTGCTAGCATGGCATACTTTAGAAGATATGATAGAAAAGAAACAATAATGTAAGAAAACAAAAAATAATCAAATATAAAAGAAAATTTAATAGAAAAAACATTTTGTGTTAAATAAAAAAATAATATATAAAAAGTCCTTAAGTAATGTACTTAAGGAAATTTATTTTATATATAAGATATCATTCAAATGCAATTATATCAAGTGGTTAGAAACAAAAAAAAAAAATGATACAATTCCGAAATTTATCTGTAATAATTTTGAAATAAAATGGTAAATATGTTATAGGTATAGCTATTTTTAAATTTCTTTATTTATCCTTAAGTACATTACTTTGGGATAAATAAAGAAAGGATAAAAGATATGAAAACGAAAGAAATGAAAGGAATAACCCTAGTGGCACTAGTTGTGACTATAGTAGTTTTGTTAATTCTGGCCGGAGTAAGTATCAATACCGTATTAGGTGATGATGGAATAATAAAAAAGGCAAAAGAGGCTGCAGAAGCAACAAAACGAGCAAGTGCGGAAGAAGAGATGAACAGATTGGTATTAGAATATCAATTAGCATCAAATGATGAGACATTGGAAAGTTTCTTGCAAGAGAAAGTAACAGAAGGAAGAATAGATGGAGTAATAAATAATGGAGATGGAACATTAAATGTTTCGAAGAATGGTTATACACTAACAGTAGAGAATAAAACAAAAAAAGGTAGTAGCTCAAAAGGAGATAATAATGATGATGCGGAGCCAACACTAACGGTTGGAACAGCAAAAGTCGTAGCTGATAGTACTGGAACAGGAGATGCACTTGGAGAAGCAAGCACATATTTAGGAAATACACTTTATATAACATTTTCACACTCAATAACGGGTGGAACAACAACTGTAGAACCATCAATACCATATGCAGTAACAGCAAATGGAACATATAAATTTACAGTAACAGGAACTGTAAATGGGAAAAGTTATACAAAAGAAGTAAGCGTAACAGTAAATCAATTTAAAGATACATACGAATATATGGATAAAAACACAGAAGTAACATATCCAGATGGTAAAGTATGGGTTCCAGAAGGCTTTAAGATTGCAGATGATTCATCAGATAATATACAAGGTGGAGTAGTAATAGAAGATAAAGATGGCAACCAATTTGTGTGGGTGCCAGTAGATAAAATAGATGATTATAAGAGAACGGCGTATTCAACAAATGTTGAAACAAAAGAAACAGATACTACAACAAATTCAATAAAAATAAGACGTGGCAATAGTGACGTTACGGAAGGGGGACCAGATGAGTATTATGCAGAAGCGTTACCAGACGATGAAAAAACGAGTGTGACAACATACAAAGGGTTTTATATAGGAAGATATGAAGCAGGAAATAAAGAAAGCACAGAAGCAAAAAAATACAGAAGCCAGCGTGATCGACCAAAAACAAAAACAGTAACAATAAAGAAAGGACAAGCGCCGTACAATTATGTAGCAAAATCAGAAGCTGCTTCTTTGGCGGAAGGTTTTGCAACGCAACAAAAATATAGTGAAAATATAAAAACAAAGTTAGTAAGTAGTTATGCATGGGATACAACAATAGCATTTATGCAAAAAGCAAATAGTGATTATGGAAATAGCTCAGAAGAGGGAAATTATTATAATACAACATTTTCTTATACAGAATTAAACGGAGAAATCAAGACAAAGGAAAGTGGTTCAGGCGTATTAGTTCCAACAGGACAAACTACACCGGTATGTAATATTTATGACATGGGAGGAAATGTATCGGAAATAACAAGTGAGGGGAATACCTTGATTAGTGCAGTGAACCATGTTACCATATGTGGTGGAAATTATAGCTTAAGTTATAAGAGTTACCCTGCAGGTATGCGTTTTTATATGATAAGTGTATATTATTACTTCGGATTCAGAATTGCTTTATTTTTGTAAATAAGTGCAATAGATGCTTGAAATAAAGCTGTAAAAGATATAAAAGGAAGTCCTTAAGTAATGTACTTAGGGACTTTATATATATCGTGATAATATCATAAAAAAGTTATTATATCAAGGGTTTAATGCATAAAATATGAAATGATATATTTCTGAAATTCACTTGTAATTTTGTTGCAACAATACGTCAATTATACTATTTATAAGCTTTTTCTCGAATTTTAATAAACCTTAAGTACATTACTTAAGGATTGCTAAAGGAAGGAATAAAGTAAATGAAAAAGTTACAAGAGAAAAAATATAAAAGTGGAATAACCTTAATAGCACTTGCTATTACAGTAGTGGTGTTAATCATTCTAGCAGGAGTAAGTATCAATACCGTATTAGGTGATGATGGAATAATAAAAAAGGCAAAAGAGGCTGCAGAAGCAACAAAACGAGCAAGTGCGGAAGAAGAGATGAACAGATTGGTATTAGAATATCAATTAGCATCAAATGATGAGACATTGGAAAGTTTCTTGCAAGAGAAAGTAACAGAAGGAAGAATAGATGGAGTAATAAATAATGGAGATGGAACATTAAATGTTTCGAAGAATGGTTATACACTAACAGTAGAGAATAAAACAAAAAAAGGTAGTAGCTCAAAAGGAGATAATAATGATGATGCGGAGCCAACACTAACGGTTGGAACAGCAAAAGTCGTAGCTGATAGTACTGGAACAGGAGATGCACTTGGAGAAGCAAGCACATATTTAGGAAATACACTTTATATAACATTTTCACACTCAATAACGGGTGGAACAACAACTGTAGAACCATCAATACCATATGCAGTAACAGCAAATGGAACATATAAATTTACAGTAACAGGAACTGTAAATGGGAAAAGTTATACAAAAGAAGTAAGCGTAACAGTAAATCAATTTAAAGATACATACGAATATATGGATAAAAACACAGAAGTAACATATCCAGATGGTAAAGTATGGGTTCCAGAAGGCTTTAAGATTGCAGATGATTCATCAGATAATATACAAGGTGGAGTGGTAATAGAAGATAAAGACGGAAACCAATTTGTGTGGGTGCCAGTAGATACAATAGATAATTATAAGAGAACTTCTTATTTGTACAATTCATCTTATCCATATGAACTATGCTCAGAGGATTTGCCAGAAGATGAAAAAACAAGTGTAGAAAAATATAAAGGATTTTATATAGGAAGATATGAAGCAGGAGATAAAGAAAGTACAGAAGCAAAAACATTAAGAAGTTCAAATGATGTAACAAAAACAGTAACAATAAAGAAAGGTCAAGCTCCATACAATTATGTAACGCCTGAAGAAGCTATTTCTTTAGCAGAAGGTTTTGCAAAGCAGCAAAAATATAGTGAAAATATAAAAACAAAGTTAGTAAGTAGCTATGCATGGGATACAACGATATCATTTATACAAAAGACCGTAAACGATTATGCCAATAATTCCCCACAAGGAAATTATATGAACACAAGAATTGAATATATAGATATAACAGGAGAAAGCAAATCAACGTGGGGGATAGGAATATTAATTCCAACAGGACTAACTACTTCAGTATGTAATATTTATGATATGGGAGGAAATGTAGAAGAGTGGACGACGGAGAAATATTTGCCACACTATATAGTGGAAGTGCCGCCTGTGGAGGGAACTGAGGATGGAAACACAACTACTCCTACAAAAAAGTATAACGCATGTCGAGGAGGAAATTTTGGTAATATGAATCCGAATGACCCTAGTGGTGGTGCTGCAGGGTGCCGTAGATGGGATAAAGATGAGGCAAAGAAAAATATCGGATTCAGAGTTTCTTTATTTTTGTAGACAAGTGTAATAGTACAATAATTAACAGTAAAATAAACCTAATTTGTTAGATAAAGTTTAACAGGTTAGGTTTCTTTTTTAGCAATAGAATTTAATTAAAATAATTGGTAAAGATAGGATTAATAAGTTTAAATAAAAAAATAAAACAATATGTTTTAATACAAAATAAGGAATTATTATCTCATGAGTGATATAAAGATACTATAAAAACTATGTAGGAAAAGGACGGAACAAAAAATGTTGTTATTAACAAAACAATTAAAAGGAGTAAGAGAGATTATAGTATCAAGAAAAAGAAAAAAAAATTTTAGAGTGGTTACAGAGGAATGGCTTAAATATAAGAAAAATACTGTAAAGAAATCTACGTATTACAATTATTCATATAGTGTTGAGAAATATCTATATCCTAAATTTGCAGACCAAGATATTACCAAAATAAAAGACTATAATGATTTTATAGAAAAACTTACAGATACACTGGCACCTAAAACTGTAAGAGATATTATTACGAAATTAAAGGAGATAATAAATTTTTACGAGGAAGAACATAATACAAAGTTAAACATAAAAAAGATGAGTTTGCCTAAAATGAACAAAAAAGGAATACAAATTTTATCAAATAAAGAGAAACAAAAATTAGAAAAATATTGCATACAGCAAAATGATTTAAAATCATTGGGAATATTAATATGTTTAAATACTGGACTAAGAGTTGGAGAAGTTTGTGCTTTGAGATGGGAAAACGTTGACTTTGAAACTAGAAGAATACATGTAGAAAAGACTATAGAAAGAATATATTCAAAAGAAGAAAACAAAACAATAGTTATTATAGATACACCAAAATCAATAACATCAGTAAGGACTATTCCTATAAATAGCAAATTATATAATATTTTAAAACAGATAAGAGGAAAGAGTAAAAAAACTGATTTTGTATTAGCAGGCTCGAGTGAACACTATGTAGAACCAAGAAATTATCAATATCATTTTAAAGAAATTTTAAAAAGAAGCAAAGTAAAAAAATATAAATTTCACACTTTAAGACATACATTCGCAACAAATTGTATAGAGGCGGGAATGGATATAAAATCCTTGAGTGAAATATTAGGACATGCAGATGTAAGCATAACATTAAATATATATGTACATTCATCTGACAAAATAAAAAGAAAATATTTAGAAAAGATATAAACTAAAAATTAATAATAGTTTGACATCTTTATTGCAAAATAAAAAAACTGATCGATAATAAAAAATGGTCAGTTTTTTCCTTAAGTATTAAACTTGATGCTTCATAATTAAGTTAATAATAACATTTCAAGTCAGCAATTTCAATAGCTCCAGATTATTTTAAAAAAAATGATACACAATTGTAAATATACTGTAATTTTTGTAACATTTAATAAAAAGCTAGGCACAAGCTACATTAAAGATATCTTTTTGTCATTAATTTTAATACTTAAGGAAAATGTAATGGAGGAAAAGGAAATGGATGGTAGAGACATTGCAAAAAAAGAATTTATAGAAAGAATGGTAAGTGAAGGTGGACTAAATCCTAAATTTCTGGAACATAAAAGTGCATATGATAAATTGGCAGATATAGTTGGCTCGTATGTTAAATTAGTAGGTGACAAATATACAGTCACAATATCTCCATCTGAGTTAGTACAAGATGGTAGTGTATGTCAAAAAGTTGCAACAGCTAAAAATAATACAGTAATATATACAGAAAAAAGACAAAATACATATATGTCAATTGATAATAATAACATACTACATGAAACATTAGATATAAAAGAACAAACATCTTATTCTGGAAAAGACACATATAATTTAGAGGAATATAGAAGAGAAAGTGCGTACAATCAAGAAGGACTGGAAATGGAATCAACAGAAAAAAGTTTATATGGAGGAGTATCAAAACATCCTAAACTAAGTTCATATGGAGATAAAACACCTTTCTATGATTTTACTGAATTACTTAATAACCGTGCGGAACTTTCACAACATCC
The DNA here is from genome assembly GCA_934119935.1 of uncultured Clostridia bacterium. GTDB lineage: Bacteria > Bacillota > Clostridia > TANB77 > CAG-508 > CAG-245. The sequence goes on from CAKOSX010000002.1 coordinate 272,625, forward strand.
TATTACAGAAAGTGTAACTATGACAAAAAGAAATAAAGATTTAGTAACTGCTTTTGTCGAAAGAGAAGAAACTACATTTACTATTAGCGGGCAAATCAAAGAAAAGGATGCTGGTTATATAAAATTGGGAGATACAAGATATTCTACATTAAATGGATATGCTAACCTTATAGGTAAAGGTGAAAAATTGAATGAATATAACATTTCAAATCCAGTAATTAGTTTACCAAAAGATCCTGATGATTATAAAAAGGAAGTAAAACAATTAAGAAAAGACTATATAGAATATAATCCAGAAGGAGTCGTAGCACAAGCTATAATGAGCCAAGAACTTGAAAAAAAGGTTGGAAAAGAAAAATTAGCAGAAATATCAAAAGATGGTGTAACATATATGGAGAGAGCATACCAAAAATTACAAGATTTGCAAAGAGAAAGAGAAGACAATCAAATGGAAAGATAAGAGCTAAAAAAGAAACACTAATTAGAAATGTTAAGATATTAAAAAGTATAAAATTATATTCTATAAATAACATATGAAAAATAAGGAGGGAACACAGTGGAAAATGAATTTAAGAAAAGAATTTCTGAAGTTCTTTATATATTAGAACATTCAGAAAAAGATATAGTTGATAAGATACCACCAAAGTTTATGGAACTAATGAAAAAGAATAAAGCAGATGGGTATAATGTCAACATAAATTATGAAGATGAAAAATGGGCAGACAAATTACCAAATGATACGAAAGGTCTACTTGCTTTAATATATAGAGATTATATTGCTGATAAAGACGAAAGAGAAACTCTTATTTTGCTAGAAAAACAGGAAGAAATAGAACGTAGAAAAAAGCAAGAAGAAAAATATGATGTAAAAAAATTATTTAAACAAAACCAAAAACCAACAAATGAAAGATTACAAGAAGAAGCCATTCAAGAAGTTCAAAATGCGTTAATGGTAATAAAAGAAGAAAAATGGTACGAAAGAATAGTAAACAAAATTAAAGAATTTTTTGGAATTAGACATAAATAGTATGGAGGGGAAAATATGTCAACAGAGGCAAAAGCAAAAGAATTAGGCGAATATTGTGGAATGGAAGAATTGAAAGAACAATATTTTTATTTAAGAGAAAGATGCAAAAACTATGCTGCTGAAGTAAAAAAGGATAAATATGCTATTCAGTATACAGAACAAAACCTAAAATCAGATAGTTATTATTTAGCTAGTAATAGCTTTACAATAAATCCTAAAAAAGTGTTGACTAATATTTCATATAGAAGAAGTATTTCGGCACAAAAAAGATTACTAAAGATTAAAAAAATGAATTTAAAACAGGACAAGCAAGCCTATAAAGAATATGTTAGAAAAAGGGATGAGATTGTAAAGAAAATTGCCAAAATACATGAAGAAAAGAAAGATGAAATTCAAAAAGGAAAAGAAGCAAAGGCTAAAGAGTTAGGAGATAGAATTAGAGAAACTCCAAGTAGAATTATAGAAGGAGTAAAAGATAAAGCAAAAAATACGCTAGAGGTAGGAAAATCTTTTGTAAAAGGGATAACAGGAATAGAAACAAAGCAGCAAAATCCAAGAGAAGTTGACGATGATGATGGAAGATAATATATAAACTTAAAATAGAATCTGGACAAATTAAAGTCTAAGTTCTATTTTTTATAAAAAATACATTTCGGGGACGGAGCAAAAAATGTACAAATGTTTGATGAATGAAAAAGTGCCATTGCATATGAAAAATTTATAAAATATTAAAATTTTCGCCCCAAAAAGGGCGTCCCTAAAGGGCGAAGAAAGGACAAAAAATGGACGATTTACAAGATGTATATAATGATTTAATAATGGAACATAGCATGAATTCATACAACAAGAAAAAACTAGAAACTTGTGATTTGTGCGAAATGGTACATAATCCAAACTGTGGCGATGAAATAGAATTGCAAGTAAAGTTGAATGGCGACGTAATAGAGGATATGGCTTTTTCTGGACATGGATGTGCTATTTCTCAGGCATCAACGTCTATAATGATAGACACTTTAAAAGGTAAAACACTTGAAGAGGCAAAGCAAATTATAGATACTTTTATTGGAATGATAAAAAGAGAGATAACGGATGAGGAAGAACTAAAAAAGCTTGATGAAGCAATAGCTTTAAGGAATGTATCAAATATGCCAGCAAGAGTAAAATGTGCATTACTTGCGTGGCACACATTAGAAGATATGATAGAAAAGAAAAATTAAAGAAAAATGGGCAGGGTTGCCTATTTTTTTGTACATTAGTAATAATATAGGATATTACCACTTACTTCAGAAGATACAAGTAAATCAGGAATAGAAAAATTAAAAATAATTAAAAATATCTCATAAATCAAAAAAACTTGTAAAAAAATGTAAAAAAGATTGACATTAAAAATCATAAATGATATATTGAAATCAATAGTAATATCGATGTTACAGATGGTGGAAATTTTGCTAATTATAATTGTGGCTTATGTGTTTGACCACCTCTAGAAAGTAAGACTTTTTTGCTTTAAAACTAATACGAAGAAAGGGGAAATAATATGAAAATTGATACAAAAAAAATATTACTGGCAGTTATTTTAATTGCCTGTTTGATTGCGATACCATTTTCAATTAGCGCTGCTACCGCTAGATGGTATACATACCATATTCTTAATGTATGGAGTGTGGACAGCGGTAAACATCTGGATTGGAATGGATCAACGATTTATTTATCATATTTTAAAACAGGTGTAAATACATGGAATGCGTACAAAAGTGGAGTTATAAGAGAAGATGGAGCATTTACAATTAAAGACGTTACAATAAGCGATGTTAATGATTTTGATGACAATTCTGTTGCTGTGACTACGCAGTATCATAATGGCTCTGGAGGAAAATCTACTTCTGCAACAATTCAATTTTCGAAAACAAAAATGGAAACTTTATCAAGTATGCAAAAAACAATCGTATGTACTCATGAGTTAGGACACACTCTTGGACTTAGTGAAAATAACGATAATGGAACATCTCCCGTTATGTATAATAATATAGCATATAATACTTCTAACAATGTGTTACATAGTGAAGATAAATTTAATTATGATTACATGTATAATAATAAATATTAAAAAGGAGGCATATAATTATGAAACTAAATAAAACTAAAATTTTAATTATTGTTATAGTGTCTGCAATTATAGGTGCTCTAGTTGGAGTTTTTACAATCAATCATACAGAAAATAATAAAACATATAATGGTAAGCCATTGTACACTTCTTCGGCAATGCAAATGTATGATACTTCTACACCTGAACAGGCTATAGGTATTAGTGATTATGTCTTTGTTGCTAAAATAAATAAGATATTAAGAACTGAATATACCAATAGAATGAAAATAGAAGTAGGATTTGCAAAAACAAAAACTGTAAGCAATCCATATACAATTTATGAAATTAATGTTATAGAAAATATAAAAGGAAGCCTAAGAACTGATATTCCTATAGAATATATGCAATATGGTGGAATAAATGAGGACGGAGAGAGCTATACTTTTATGAATGGTGGAAAGCTACTGAATGAAGGTGGTTATTATATACTGATGGTAGGAACTTGGGGAGACAAATACGGAGGAACAATAGAAGTTGCTGATCCAAATAGGATAGTTTATTTAGGAGATACATATACTCCAAATGAAAAATCTAGTTTAGTATCAGAATATAAGTCTGCATACCAAAACCAAATAGTTCCACCTGACTTTGGAGAAAATGTAATGTCAAAATTTGATATTAATTATAAAGAAGAGTGATGAAACGGATTGTTTATCAAAAAAACTTAAAAATGACTAAAAATCTTGAAAAACAGGCAAACGTGTAATAATTTGTTGCACGATTTAGCTTGTTTTTCTTTGCTCATAGGTATATAATCAAAATACTCTATAGAGTATTATTAGAATTCTAAAAAGAATCAAGTTATGATTAAATCTAGAAATTTTATTTCTATATTCGCTATAGCGAAAGGTAAATCCAAAATGAAATTGTAAAAATAGCTAGCATGCTGAAGAAAAAATATTTTATAAACGTCCGAGGAAAAATATGAGAGAAAATACACAAAAATTTTACTCAATAGTTGAAAAATGATCAATAGAATGGTAAAATGGAAAGGAAGTTAATGGACGATTTAAAAGAAAATAATAGTGGAACAGAGATAGAGAAAGTAACAAGGTTACCACTAACATCAGATTATGTTTTTAAAAGAATATTTGCAAAAGAAGAAAATAATTCAATGCTGAAGGATTTCTTAGAAGCAATTTTGAATATACATATAAATAAAGTAGAAGTAAAAAATCCAGAATTAACACCTAATATGGCAGACGAAAAACTAGGAATATTAGATTTAAAATTGGATATAGATAATAAGAGAGTTGTTGATGTTGAGATGCAGGTCTCGAATGAACATAATATAAAAGAAAGGTCTAGTACATATTTATCAAAACTTGCAGCTGAACAGCTAAAGGCTAAGCAGAATTATAAAGAGCTAAAAAAGATAATAACAATAAATATATTAAAATATAATTATTTAAAGAGAAATGCATATCACTCGATAGCAAGAATGAAATATGTGGATACAAATCCCGTAGAATTTGTTGATATGGGTTATAAAAAGGAAGAGGAAGAAGCAACAAACACATTTGAAATGCACTTTATTGAATTGCCAAAATTCAAACAGAAAAATCCAGACTGTAACACAAAGCTCGAACAGTGGCTGTGGTTGATAGATGGAAGTAAGGAGGAGAAAGTAGAAATGTCGGCGAAAGAAAATGAAGAAATAAACAAAACAGTAGAAGAACTAAATAAATTGAGTCAAGATCCAGATGAAGTTGCAAAGTATGAAGAACGTGAATGGAGCATTATGAGATATAATGTAGAAATGGAGACAAATAGAAAAATTGGAGAAAAAGAAGGCGAAGCACGTGGAAGAAAAGAAGGCGAAGAGCTTGGAAGAGTGAAAGGAGAAAAAGCTGGAAGAGAAAACGAAAAGAGAAATGTAATAAAGAATTTACATAAGCTAAATATTCCAATAGAGCAGATAGCTCAGGCTGTTGAACTAACAGAAAAAGAAGTAGAAGAAATATTAAAAATACAAGAAAATTAAAGAAAAGTATAAGGTAGTTAGCTTGTAAAAGCTAACTACCATTTCTAATTAATTTTATTAAATTATGATTAAATCTAGAAATTTAATTCCTGCATTCGCTATAGCGAAAGATAAATCTAAAAAGAAATTGAAAAAATACAGAGATTGTGGAACTAGGTGTTGAATATGTTAAAAAATAATCAGTTAGATAAAAATTAACACATATTACAGTTGAAAATATAAATCCATTGTGATAGTATATACTAAAATTAAACGCACGGAGAAAAAATAAAATGAAAAACGTAAACCTTGAAACCGTTGGGGCTGTTACACACTATGCTTTTAGCAAAAGAAAAATAAATGACAATACTCCACTAAAAACAGCAGGGAATCTTTGGTTATTCATGAAAAATAAGATGGAAATATAATACTTCTGTCCTTTTGCGTTTAAAAATAAAAAGAAGAAAGAGGAAAAAACAATGGAGAAAATTTTTAACAAAAAAGCAAAAGGAATTACATTAATTGCACTTGTTATAACAATTGTAATTGTATTAATACTTGCTGGAATTAGTATGAGCTTTGTACTTGGAAAAAACGGAATAATAACCAAAGCACAAGAGGCAAGAGACAAAACAGCAGAGGCAAAAGCAAATGAAGAAAAAGATTTTGCTGGATGGACCGACAGCACTGATAAAATATTGAATGACAACCAAAATGACGACGATGATGATTATGATAATGGAATGGCAAAATATTTTATATATTCTGTAGATGAAGATACTAACGAGGCAACTATAACCGGAGTAGATAGAGAATATATGGTGTATGAATATTATAATAGCGACCAGAACGGTGGAGCACGTGTAAAAGTAATAATTGATGAGGGAAAAATAATTACAGATATTGTTATACCTAGAGAAATAGAACAGAATGGGAAAAAATATATTGTTACAAAGATAGGAGAAGATATATTGTCAATTGGAGGATATGGTAGTGGTTCTGTTAATGGAGGAATTACTGGATTGATAATGCCAGATACAATAACTGAAATAGGAAACAAAGCTTTCTATAACCAACCAATAGAAAATATTGTATTTAGTGCAAATTTAAAAAAGATAGGAGATAATGCATTTGAATTTAATTGTATTGCAAATATTAACTTGCCAGACAAGCTAGAGAGCATTGGAAAGTATGCCTTTTTTAGCGACTATGAAGTTAGCGAAAAAGTAAAAATACCCAAAAATGTAGTTACAATCGGTAGTAATGCCTTTTATAATGCAGAAATATACTGTGAAGCAACAGAAAAACCAGAAGGATGGGATTATTACTGGGCACGTTCTTGTAAAAGTATCAAATGGGGACAGACCATGTAAATATAATCACATAAAAATATAGAACGCATCCTCATTATGAAGAAACAACAATGAGGATGCTTTATATGGATCAGTTTAATAAAAAACATATATAATAATAAATCAATAAAAGCAAAAAATTGTTGAAAACAAAAAATGAATATGCTATACTACAAAATAAGAACATATGAAAAATAGAATAAGTAAGGAGAATAACGATGAAAAATTATTGTATAAAAGATAAAAAAGGAATCACTCTAGTAGCAATTGTTGTAACAATTGTAATTGTATTAATACTTGCTGGAATTAGTATGAGTTTTGTACTTGGAGAAAACGGAATAATAACCAAAGCACAAGAGGCAAGAAAAAAAACAGAAGAAGCAAAAGCGAATGAAGAAAAAGATTTTGCTGGATGGACCGACAGCACTGATAAAATATTGAATGACAACCAAAATGACGACGATGATGATTATGATAATGGAATGGCAAAATATTTTACTTATACAGTTAATGAGGATACAAGAGAAGCAACTGTAACAGGAGTTAAAGCTGAATATGCATCCTGGGATTATTATGTAGGGCGAAAAGGATTAAATGCAATAGTAGATGAAGGTAAAAGTATACAGGAAGTGATCATACCAAAAAAAATTGAATACAATGGTAAAAAATATACGGTAACTCAGATAGGGAATAGTGCATTTGCTTCTCAGACTCGAGGATGTATAACAAGCCTGATAATGCCAAATACAATAACAACAATAAATAATGATGCCTTTGCAAGTCAAAGAATAAGTAGTATTGTTTGGAGTGCAAATTTAAAAAAAATTGGCACAGGTGTGTTTGGTGGAAATAATATGGAGACAATTGACTTGCCAAGAAGTCTAGAAGAAATTGGTGAATATGCATTTGCTGGAAATGTATGTAAAGAAATAAAGATAAGAAGAAATGTAAATAGCATAGGATATGAGGCATTTCATACGGGAACTGATGTTGTTAATGTATACTGTGAAGCAGCTGAAAAACCAGAAAACTGGAATAATAGTTGGGTAAGTGGCTATATAGGATATAATGTAACTATAAATAAATACTGGAACCAAACTTTATAGCAAGGAGCACATACTTGAAAGCGTTAATCAAAAATTTTAATAAAATATTTATAATAACAATAATATTATTAGCAACCTTTTTAATAGGCACGCCAATAAATGAAAGCAATGTATATCCTTTGTACATTGCTTTAAGTTTATATACTATAATTTTTTATGTAATTAAGATAATAAAAAAAGAAAAAATAGAGCTAAACGCCCTTGATATTGCTGTAATTGTACTTGTTTTTTCAGCAATAATTTCATTAATTTTTAAGACATATGTAAGTTTGAATGATACAATACATACTATTTTAAAATATTTTAGCATTTTAAGCATCTATCTAATTACTAGTGAAGAATGCAAAAAAGATCAAGGGTTTGGCAAAGTTTTAAAAAATACAATTATAATAAGCATTTTAATTTTGTGTGTATTTGGACTTGATGAAATCACTTTGAATTTGTTAGGAAAAGTAAAAAAGTGTATAGGGTTCAGATATGTAATGTATGATGAGGTGAGAATTGGCTCGCTATTTGTGTATCCAAATGTGATGGCTGTTGTTGCTGGGGCAGGAATATTTCTGTGCCTGGAGGAAGTGATTACACAAAATAGTAAAAATTTAAAAGCTCTTTATATAGTAGCGATTGCAGTCATGGGAATAACGTTAATTCTTACATACAGCAGACTTGTTTATATAATGTTTTTTGCTATGCTTGCTTTTTATATAGTTGTTTTGCTAGCGAAAAAAGGCAAGATAAATAAAAAGTTTTTTATAAGCATTGGACTAGTGTTTTTGGTTGCTATTATATATGTTGTAATTGGGTTAAATGTTGAGAAAACAACAAATATAACGGAGAATTATCAAAAGATATTTTATTCTATAAACTCTAATTTTGACTATGTGTTTAAATTTGATGTGGTAGCTGAGGCAGAAAAGGATGATGATTGTGTAATAAGGATTACAGAAAAAGACGAATATTTTGATGATGTTAGTTATACAGAGATTTCTTTTGGTACATATAAGGGAACAAAAGAAATTAAAGTTCATACATCAGATAGCACAGAGGTAATCTATTTAAATATAGAGGTAAAAAATAAAAAATCAAAGTTGAGTATTGAAAAATCAGAGGTTAATGGTGAAAATTTGATACTTTCATATAAGTTGTTACCAACGAAAGTGGTTCAAAAGGTTGAAGGAATTAGCCTAAAGAATAAGAGTGCATGGGAAAGATTTGTATTTATAAAAGATGGATTGAAGCTGGTAAAGGATAACTGGTTGTTTGGATTCGGTGGGCATGCTTGGGAGCATAAGCAATATGATGTACAAGAATACAATTATTATACAAAGTCTATGCATTGTTTTTATTTACAGGTCGCAATGGAAAATGGACTGATTGGAACTTTAGCAGTTTTGGCGATAATTGTTGTATTTGTAAGAAAGTCAATGGGGCTATTGAAAAATAATCAAATTGAAGATTCTGGTTTTATAATGGCAATTTCACTTATATTAATACACAGTTTGCTAGATTTCGACATGGAATTCTATTATGTGCTATTACTAACATTTATTGCGTTTGCATGGTTATTTAGAAAAAGTAAGAGTATCAAGCTAAATGGGATGGCTTTATACATTGTCTTAATTGTTACATCATGCTGTAATATATATGTACCAATAGTTGAAATGGTATATAAAGAGAATACAAAGGTGATATTTGTGAGCTCGATTAAAACCGAATTTGATGTTTATAATGAGTATTATAAGCAACTGCCTTTCAGCAGAGAGATAGAGGAAAAAAGAATAAGATATATAAATAAAGAAGATAAAAAATTAACAAGAGATATCTTGAAAAAATTTGTCGAAAATGAGCCATACGTTGATGAAAATGTAAGTTTAGAAAATATAAAGAAATATATAAATGCAGAAAACAGTGAGGAGACTTTAAACTTTGCAATTGAATATATAAAAAGTACACAGATGTATGAAAAATATAATCCAAATTTTCAAATAGAAAGATTTAAAAATTTAAAATACATTATTGAAATGCTAAACGATGAAGAAGCTGAATGGTTTAAAAATCAATTAAAGTATGAAATTGATGCAAAAAGAGAGAGTATATTAGACTATAAAAAATGTAGGTATAAAGCTGAAAAGCAAGAAGAGTATAAAGAATATTTAGACAGAATGATAGTGTAAAGTAGCTTATGAAAAATTAGAATATAAAAATATTATCTAAAGTAAAAAAAGCACATAGAAGAGGGAGAAAAATGAAAATATCGGTACTAATGTCCGTGTACAATAAAGAAAAATGTGAATATCTTGATGTGGCACTTAAAAGCATTGTGAGTCAAACGTTAATGCCAGATGAAATAGTCATAGTGAAAGACGGAATATTAAATGAAGAACTTGAAAATATTTTGAAAAAGTATGAAAATAACTATAAATCATTAATCAAAATATATGGCATTAATGAACACGTAGGACTTGGAAAAGCCTTGGCGTATGGAGTTAAAAAGTGCAGTTATGAGTACATTGCGAGAATGGATTCAGATGATTTCTATGTTCCAGATAGGTTAGAAAAACAAGTTGGATATTTGAACGGACATAGTGAACTTGATGTTTTAGGAGGATATATTGAGGAGTATGACGAAAATCTTGAAGTGAAATTGACTACAAAAAAAGTTCCACTTACAAATGAAGAGATAAAAAAAGCAATAAAATTCGAGTGTCCAATGAACCATGGAACGACAATAATAAAAAAAACCAAATTGCTAGAAGTAGGCAATTATGATGAAACTATAATAGAAGACTATGATCTGTGGGCAAGAATGATATTGAAAAACGCTCAAATGGCGAACATGCCAGTTGTACTTTCAAAAAACAGAACTGGAATAAGAATGTACAAAAAACGCTCAGGCAAGAATTATATAAAAGGAATAAAAGAAATTGAAAACAAACTATATAAATATGGTTTAATAAATAGAATGGAGTGCATGGTAAATAAAATTGTAAGAATAACAATAGCAAAAGCTCCCATAAAATTAAAATTCAAAATATATTCTTTTATGAGGAAGATATCATAGTTTTGTACAAGTTTGCGTACAACTTGGTACAATTTGGGGACGGAGAAAAAAATGTACAAAGCTGTGAGAAAAATATCATAAATAAAAATTCGCACAAAGAGGAACGAAACTTCAAAATTGCTTAATTTGTGGTTCTGTTCAGTAAAATAGCACCTTTTGCGAGAATCTACATATAATCGAAAATTAAACAAAGAACAAGAAGGAATAATAATGGGAAACATTGTATTATTAGATGATTTAACGATTAACCAAATAGCTGCGGGCGAAGTAATTGAGCGCCCCATGAATGTTGTAAAAGAGCTGGTGGAAAACTCTATTGATGCTGGTGCCACGAAGGTGGTTGTAACAATAAAAGATGGTGGTAAAACACTTATACAAGTTACAGACAATGGTTCTGGAATAGACATAAATAATATGGATATAGCACTAGAGAGGCATGCAACCAGTAAAATTTCTAAAATAGAAGACTTAGAAAATACATACAGTTTTGGGTTTAGAGGAGAGGCTCTAGCGAGTATATCATCAATTTCAGAACTTACTATGATATCGAAAACAGCCGATGAAATGGTTGGCTACAAGTTATTTTCGAGAGGTGGAAATATACTAGAAAAGGATGAAATTGGGGCACCAACAGGAACTACTATTAAAGTAGAAAAATTATTTTACAATACTCCAGTTAGATACAAATTTTTAAAAAATGATGCCACAGAGTTTAGGTATATAAAGGAATTCTTGCAAAAAGTTGCATTAGCTGAACCAGATAAATCGATAGAGCTAATAAACAATGGAAAACAAATATTAAAAACATCGGGTAATGGAGAGATTAAAGACATTGTATATTTACTGTACGGAAAAGAAATAAAAGACAACCTTGTAGATGTGAACTATCAAGATGGAGACATAAAAATAAATGGAGTAGTCGGAAACACATTTATAGCTGAAGAGAATAGAAAGAATCAAATTTTATTTTTAAATAATAGAAACATACAAGACAAGATACTTACAAACAGTGCTGACCAAGCCTTTAAAGGTTCTACTGGAATTGGAAAATATGGGTTCTTTATACTAAATTTACAAATGCCAGCCGATTACTATGATGTAAACGTTCATCCAACCAAAAAAGAAGTAAGGTTTAGAGACGAAGATAAAATATACAAGGCAATGTATCATGCTATAAAAAATGCAATACTTAGCAAAGATTTTTTAGGAAACACCGAAACAGAAAACAATAAAGAAGACTATATAGAAAATGAACTAGAATTTGTAACAAATCACTTTGACATGAAAGAAAATAGCTTCTTGAGTGGATTGGAAAATGCACAAGCAAAGAACAAAACTGCAATTGAAATGAACTTATCAGACGATGTGCAACAAGAAGAAAAAGTAGATGAGAAGCAAGAAAATAAATCAGATGCAGAGACGGAAATAGAAGCTAAAGAAGAACTGGATGCTTCAAAAGAAAGCCTGATAACACGTGAAGAGAAAAGAAAAATAAACTATAAATACATAGGAATAGCATTCAAAACTTACATAATAGTAGAAATAGAAAATGAAATATATCTAATAGACCAACACGCTGCACACGAAAGATTATTATATGAACAAATAAAAGAAAACTACAAGAACCATATACAAAACAATGTGCAAATGATGTTAATTCCAGAAGTATTTACACTTTCATATAAAGAAGCAAGGTTCATAAAAGAGAATATGGAATTATTCAAAAATACAGGTTTTGATATTGAATTTTTTGGAGATAATACAATAAAAATAAACGGAATACCAGACCTAGAATATAAGGTGGACAGAGGACACGTATTCTTAGATGTTTTAGATGAAATGCTGACAAACGAAAGAAGTTCTCTAAAAGACATAGAGGAAAGATTTGTTGCAACAGTTGCATGTAAAGCAGCTGTAAAAGCTGGAATGGATTTAAGCAGACAAGAAGTAGAAAACTTAATAAGCAGCCTGTTAGGATTAAAAAATCCATATACATGCCCACATGGCAGACCAACAACAATAAAAATCGATATACATTGAAAATTAAATAAAAATTATTAAATTTCAATTTGTTCGCTTGTTTTTTTACTAAAAATACTGTATAGTATTTGATGTAGAAAATGAGATAGCAGATATGTTGTGTTTACCACTCTTCAAATACTCGATACTCGAGAGCAAGGAGGTGGTTGTTTATGGTAAATTTTTTACTTGTCCTAATATTAGGATTAATGTTTTCAATAACTATAAACGTAGCCTTATTGTGTATAATATACATAATGTGGACTAACAAACAATAAAAAACAACACATTCTGCTTTCGTCGGTTGGAATGTGTTGTTAAAACTTCAATAAGTGGAATCACACGTTCTGTGACTCTCATTTTCTATTTATATTATACACGTAATTTTTTATAATGTCAATTTCAATTGATTTTTTTGAGAAGTATTAAAATAAAAATAGTGATTAATATATGCTCGCCCAAAAAGGGGCGTCCCTAATGGGCGAAAAGAAAGGAAGGTCTTTTATGATAAAATTAGTTTTAGTTAGACATGGACAAAGTGAGTGGAATCTTGAAAATAGATTCACAGGATGGACTGATGTTGAATTAACAGAGCAAGGAATGAAAGAGGCAAAGGAGGCTGGAATTGCACTAAGAGAGCAAGGATTCCATTTTGATTTAGCCTATACATCAGTATTAAAAAGAGCTGAACATACTCTTGATTTAATACTAAAAGAAATGGGAGAGGAAAACATAGAAATAAAAAGAAACTGGAGATTGAATGAAAGACATTATGGTGCTTTACAAGGATTAAATAAAGATGAAACAAAAGAAAAGTACGGAGCAGAACAAGTACTACTTTGGAGAAGAAGCACAGATGTTAGACCACCAGAATTAGAAGTAACAGATCCTAGATATCCAGGAAATGATCCAAAATATAAAGACTTAACAGAAGATGAATTACCAAAAACAGAAAATTTAATAGACACAATAAAAAGAGTAACACAATATTGGAATTCTGATATAGAAAAAAGCCTAAAAGAAGGAAAAAATGTAATAATAGTAGCTCATGGCAATAGTTTAAGAGGATTGATGAAATATCTTGATAACATAAGCGACGAAGATATAATCAAGCTAGAGATACAAACAGGAAATCCAATTTGCTACGAATTAGATGATAACTTAAAACCAATAAGACACTATTATGTAAAAAAATAAGTTTATAAGATATTCAAGAAAGTAAAAAACACAAAAGTATTGCAAACCAAAAATCCGTGTGATAATATAGAATAAAATTAAACGCATGGAGAAAAAATAAAATGAAAGAGATAAATCTTAAAGACCTTGAGGCTGTAACACACTATACTTTTAGCAAAATAAAAATAAACAGCAATGCTCTACTAAAAATAGGAGAGTTTCTTTCACTATACAAAAATAAAAAAGCAGAAGTATTATAGAAATATAATATTTCTGTCTTTTGCGTTTAAAAACAAAAAGAAAAAGGAGAGAAAAACAATGGAGAAAAATTATGCAAAGAAACAGAAAGGTATAACATTGATTGCTCTTGTTGTAACAATTGTTATATTGTTAATATTGTCAGGAATTAGCTTAAATATAGTTCTTGGTAATAATGGAATAATAACAAAAGCACAAGAAGCAAAAATAGCCAACAACCATTCTACTGTTTACGAAGCAATGCAGCTTCAGTATGATAATTACTATACTGAGTCGACAATAGGAGAAAATGATGCTGATTTTATTACTGATTTAAAAAAGAAAAGTATTTTAGACGAAAATATGGATGTAAATGTTGAAACGTTGGTAGGCAAGAAACTTTCAACGGGAAATGGAAGTAATCTAAAAGATGTGTATGTTGTAGAACAAGATGAAACAGGTAGTTCATACAGACTTAAATATTATGGCAAAACATCTGCCGTGGATAGGGATTTAGGAATAATAGGATATGAAAAAGAAGGTGCAGATGATCCATCTGATCCAGAAATATTTGACTTTAATCCAGCTACAGGAGCAATAAGCTTGAAATATGCAAGATGTGGATACGCAAGGGAAGGTGAAAATGTATATGAAGCAATTGATTCAGGAATAACAAAGTTGAAAAAGATAGTTGTTCCTTCTGAGATTGATGGAGTAAAAGTAACTGCAATTGGTCAAAGAAATGCTGAATATAGAGAATATGTTGGTTTATGTAGCCCATATGTTGAGGAAATTGTTTTACCGAGTACAATAACTAGCATTGGAATTCGGAGCTTTTGCAGGTTGCACAAATCTAAAAAAGGTGAATATACCAGATGGTGTTAAAAGCATAGGCAGCTGTGCTTTTTGGTATTGTAGATCTCTGGAAAGCTTGGATATACCGGACAGCTATTCTGCAGAATTATGGACTAACTTTATTGATGGATGTACAGGATTAAAAAAATTGAAATTATCAAAGAATATAAGTAAAATAGAAGGAAATCTTTCTGGACTTACATCATTGCAAGAAGTCAATATAAATAACGGTAGTGCAAATTACATGTCAGAAGATGGAGTTTTATATAATAAAGATAAAACTGAATTAATATGTTATCCTAATGATAAGCAACAAGAAAATTATGTTTCACCAGAGAGCTTAATAAAGATTTTAAATGGTATTACATCAAAAAAAATTAAAAGTATAACATTATTAGAAAATGTAAGTGAAATCAAAGTAGGGTTTGCTGACTGTTTAAATCTCGAAATGATAAATGTTGATAAAGATAACCAATACTATTCATCGGAGGATGGAATTTTGTATAATAAAGATAAAACAGAATTAATATGCTATCCTAATAATAAAAAACAACAAAGTTATGTAATGCCAGATAATTTAACTGAAACTCCATGGGATTTTAGTAATAAAAATCTGAAAAGTATAACTTTATCTAAGAATATTACAAATTGGAGATGCTTTTCTGAAAATTTTGAAAATTTGCAAGAGTTAAATGTAAATGAAGATAACTTAAACTATTCATCAGAAGATGGAATTTTGTATAATAAAGATAAAACAGAAATAATATGTTGGCCAAGTAATAAGCAAACGGAAAAATATATAACTCCAGATAATTTAAAGATATTGCCATGGAATATTGATTTAAGTAACTTAAAAAGTATAACTTTAGGTAAAAGCATAGAAAAAATAGATTATTATTTAGGAAATTTAAATAATTTACAAGAAATCAATGTAAATGAAGAAAATCAGCATTATTCATCAGAAGATGGAGTTTTGTTTGATAAAAATAAAGAAACATTACTTCAGTATCCTAATAATAAAGAAGGAGAAAGTTACACTATACCAATTAGTGTGAAAAAAATAGGAAAAAATGAAGAATACGATTCTTGGAAAGGATTTGGATTTAATGAAAAAATAAAAAGGATTACATTAACAAGAAATGTAGAGCAAATAAACTTTGATTTTTCTTATTGTACTAAATTACAAGAAATTAATGTAGATACAGATAACTCCTACTTTTTATCAGAAAATGGTATTTTGTTTGATAAAGATAAGAAAAAATTAATAAGTTATCCACCAGATAAAGAACAAGAAAAACTTGTTATACCAAAAGAAATTGAAAGAATAGATTGTAATTTTGGCTATTGTACTAAATTAAAGGAAATTAGTGTAGACGAAAATAATAATAGTTACTCATCAGAAGATGGAATTTTATTTAATAAAGATAAAACTATATTACTATACTATCCAGCCAATAAGGATGGGGAAAGTTACACAATACCAACTAACGTAGCAATGATAGGATATTTTCCTATATCAGAGAAAGAAAGTATATATGTTGGTGGATTTGGAATGAATAAATCTCTGAAAAATATAATGCTAAATGCAAATGTTAATGTTGTAGAACTTAATGGGTGCGAAAAATTACAAGAGATAAATGTTGATAAAGACAATCAATATTTAATGGCTGAGGATGGAGTATTATTTACTAAAAATCAAGAAGTATTAATCAGCTATCCAAATGGTAAAGAGCAGACATCATATACAATACCAAATACTGTAAAACTGATAAATTTTGCATTTGTTACTAATTTAAAGGAGTTAGTCATACCTTCAGGGGTAGAAAATGTACATTTTTTCAAATGTCCAGACTTGAAAGTTATTATTAAAGCAGGATCAAATTTAACAATGAGAGACTTAAAAAACTGGGGACTTTCTGAATCTCAAGTTACTTTTGAATAATAAAATAGAAAAATACGCAAAAATATTGCAAACAAAAAATCCGTGTGATAATATATAATAAAATTAAACGCATGGAGAAAAATAAAATGAAAGAAATAAAACGTGAAATCGTTGAGGTTGTAGCACACTATACTCTTGACAAAATAAACAGCAATGCTCTACTAAAAATAGGAGAGTTTCTTTCGTTATACAAAAATAAAAAAGCAGAAGTATTATAGAGATATAATATTTCTGTCTTTTGCGTTTAAAAACAAAAAGAAAAAGGAGAGAAAAACAATGGAGAAAAATTATGCAAAGAAACAGAAAGGTATAACATTGATTGCTCTTGTTGTAACAATTGTTATATTGTTAATATTGTCAGGAATTAGTTTAAATATAGTTCTTAGTAATAATGGAATAATAACAAAAGCACAGGAAGCAAAAACATTAAACAGTCATTCTACTGTATTAGAGAGCCTACAGATAGAAAATAGTAGTTACGAAACAGAATATAAATTAGGCGATACAGAAGTTGATTTTGAAACATACTTGAAAAATAAAGGAATTATAGACGGAAACTTTAATGTGAATACTGCTAAATTAGTTGGTAAGAAAACTTCGGCAGGAAATGGGAAAAACCACCAGGATGTATATACTATTGAAGTGGATGATGTTGAAGATGGTTACAGATTAAAATATTATGGAAAAAATGAGAGTGAGAATAAGGACTTAGGAATAATAGGCTATAAAAAGGGTGAAACAGACGAACCATCAGATCCTAGTATATTTAATTTCAATCCTAGAACAGGAGAAATTGCACTGAAAGGGGCAATGACTGGCTATGATATATCAAAGGATGAAGAAATTAATGAGAATGTTACTCATTTAAAAAAGATTGTTGTGCCAGAAGAAATTGATGGTGTTAAAGTTACTAAGATAGGCAATGAAGGAGAAGATATTTATAGGCGTGTATATATTGGATTTACAAGCTCATATGTTGAAAAGATAGTTTTACCTAATACCATAACCGAAATTGGTGATGATGCATTTGCAAGTTGTATAAACTTAAAAAAAATAAATATACCAGATAGTGTTACATCGATAGGATCGCATGCTTTTTGGAACTGTAGAAGTCTAGAAAGTATAAATATTCCAGATCATTGTACATGGATTAATGAAATGACATTTTTTAATTGCAAAAGTTTAAAAAGTATAAGTCTACCAAGTCATCTATTGGGAATGGATAGAAGTGCTTTTACAGGTTGTGGAGTAGAGAAAATAATAATTCCTGGGAGCGTAAGTAAAATAGAATATTATGCCTTTAGTGGGTCAAAATTAAAATACGTGGAAATTGAAAATGGAGTTAAAGGTATTGAAGATGGAGCTTTTTATGATTGTGAAGACTTAATCGAAGTATCTATTCCAGAAAGTGTTACATCAATATATTATAATTCCTTTTATGAATGCAAAAAGCTACAAGCAATTAATGTAAATGATGATAATACGGCATATACTTCAGAAAATGGAGTACTGATGAATAAGAACAAGACAAGAATAAATGTATATCCAAGTGGAAAAAAAGAAAGTGTATATAACGTCAGTTCTGGGGTAACAAAAATTGATGAATACGCATTTTATAATTGTAATAATCTACAAGCAATTAATGTAAATGATGATAATACGGCATATACTTCAGAAAATGGAGTACTGATGAATAAGAACAAGACAAGTATAGAAGTATATCCAAGTGGAAAAAAAGAAAGTACGTATACCATAGGAAAGAGTATCAGTTATGTAGATGCCTCTTTATTTAAGTATTGTAGTAATTTACAAGCTTTTAATGTTGAAGAAGAAAATGCAAATTATTCTGCAGAAGATGGTGTGTTATTTAATAAAGATAAAACAGAAATAAAAAGATACCCTGTTGGTAAAACAGATGCATATATAATAAATTCTAGTGTAACATATATTGGGCATAATGCATTTGAAGGCTGTAATAATGTGCATATAACTGTCGCTGCAGGTTCTAGACTAAACGCAAGTAGTTTTTTGAATTCTGGACTTTCTGATTCTCAAATTGCAGACATTACTTTTGAAAATTAAAATAAAAATTACAAGCTAGCAGTTGAAAAATTGCTAGTTTTTTGATACTATGTATTTGAAAAAAATAACACTAAAAATATAGTCTCAAAAGAGAAAAAATTATTAAAAAGATTCAAGACAATGTAAATTGTATAAGCCTTGAAAAATAAAAGGAAGGAATTTTAATTATGGAAGAAAAACAGAAGAAGATTGAAGATTTGAATGGTTTTAGGGATTTAAGAATTGTTGATAATTTTTATCAAACGTCAAGTTTTTTTCCTATGCCAACTACTGAAATTGGAACGTTAAGTGAGAGTGGTCAAACTAATTTAGGCTCGTATTCGCTATGTTTTCCTTATTATATTGCTGGTAAGGACTACTATGCGATGGTGTTATGCTGTAGAAATAGCTCGAATACGGCGAAGAATATTTTAAGAACAGGAAAGTGTTCTATTAATTTTATTACAGATAGTAGAAAGTATTTTAAGGAAGCGGTTCGTCTAGGATATCCAGGGGAGACTACAGAGGAGAAGATGAAGGATACTATTTTTACATTGGTTGATGGAAAGAGAGCAAGAGAAAATCAAAATGAACAATTTCCAAAGATTGTTCAAGAGGCTTTCCAAGTTTTTGAATGTACTTGGGTAAGAGAGCTAGATGGTGCAGAAAATGATACTGTTCAAGAAGAATATTTGCCACCATATCATCAATTTAACGGAATTACGAGCGAGTTTGGTGCTCATTTTATATTGAAGATAGATCATATTTTAATGAAGCCTAAGTATTACGATGCGATAATAAATGGTGTTAATAATTGGAATTTTCCAAGTGTACCAGTTGATTACGGCTACAGAGATAATAAGAATTTCTGGTACACTAGGTTTAAAAGACCAATTGCTGAGCCAATACCAGCAAGTAAAGGTATCAGCTTAGATACTGTAAAGTATGCGGCGTCTAGAATAGACCCAGAGATTAAGTTTACAGATGAGGCATGTGCAAAACTTGTGAAAGTACCAAGAGTATTTTTAAGTACTGTGTTAAAAGGATGCGTTGCTTGGGCAAAAGAGAATAATGTTAAATTAATTACTGAAAAGGAAATGGAAATAATTCAGGATAAGCGAAATAAAGAGAAAAAATAATCGAAATTTTTACTATTAGAAGCTCATATAACAAAATAAGCATAGGAGAAAATAAATGGGGAGAGAACAGGATTGGAAAGAGATTGAAAAATCGCAGATGAACTATGAGCAGAACCTGAAGGATCAGTATAAGGGCGTTGATATTATTAAACTTAGTAAAGAAAATAGAAAGACTGTTCATAAGATACATAAAGTTAATGTTAAGTTAGATAAACTTCTGAGAGCATTACTAATTATGTATGCAGTGTTTATTATTCTAGCGATAATAATAGGTACACGATTCTACATAAACTATCTAACTATGGAAAAGAATACGGTTAATGTTGATGTAATAGAGGACTTAAAAACAAATTATGGAATAAATGTTAAGGTAATTAAGAAAGAACTGGATAAAAGCCGGAAATGGCAAATATGTTTTAAGGTCAAAAGAAAAACAAAAGATTGAATTTGTGGCTATAAAAAATTTCGGCTCATATAGATTTGACTATTATGATTATTGTTTGAAGGATGCTTATGAGAATGCTGATGATGACATTAAACAGGTATTTAATCCATCAGAAAAATATACGGATGAAGGAATGTTTGAATATAGGCTAAATGCAAATACATCGGGATTATCTGGAATTGCAAATGTGGTAAACAAATTTGTAAAACTGAGAGATAGTGCAGGAAAACATTATAACTATATGTGGAAGATAAATGTGTCGGCTGATGGCTTTGAGGATATAATGTTGGCTTTCGGAATGTTTGAAGACGAAGTTTCCCTCTGCAGAAGAGAACAATGCGAGTATGTAATTTATTGTGTTGATAGTGGAAAAACAGAAAAACTTACCGAGAAAGAAATTACTAGATACTATAAACCATATTCACTAAAAGTATTCTTAAATGGAGAGATAGTAATGGCAAAAAATACGAGTATTCCAATACAACAGAATGTACAGTATGATTATGCCAGTGAAGAATACGAGCTTCCGGTAGAATGCTTGGACGGGATAGATGGAGTAGAAATACAATACAATAAGTACGGTGTTCCGAACACAATAAAATATAAAGATACACTTTACAAAGTTGATAGAGGAATGGAACAAAACCTAGAGAAAAACATACTTCCAAGAATGGTAAGAATAAGTACATTAGAAAAAATAATGGATGTGAAATTTGAAATAAACTATAAAGAAGAAACAATAAATATTGTACAATAAGAACAATAAGAATAATTTGAACAATCCGGAACAATCCGGGGACGGAGAAAAAAATGTACAAAAAAGAAAGAGAGGAATTTGTTATGGAGAAAAACGTGAAGAAGAAAGCCGAGAAAAAAGTTGAAAAAAACGTGGAGCAAAGCGTTGGAAAAAGTGTGAAGAAAAGCGTGGAAAAAAATGCAATAAAGAGTGCAAAAAAGGATGTTAAGAGTAAAAGTACAGCAGTAAAGGTATTGCCAGCAGTACTAAAGTTGGTATTTATATTGGTTGTTGTTGCAATTGCATTATATGTTGTGAATATTGTAAGAAATTCAATTATAATTAATAAGATTGTAAATATGCAGGCTGATGCTGTAAATCAAAATAATTATTCATTTACAACAACGTACTATACTGCCAAGGAAAATGCAACTAAAACAGAGATAAATCATTATTACAGAAACGGTATAAATATGATGATTTTGAATTCTAATACAAATGCTAATAAGACAATAGTTTGGTACAACGATAGCACTAAGGAAAATATAGTAATGAATCCAGCAAGCATGAAAGCTGTTATTTCTGAGGATGGAAGAATGGTTGGCAATAACTTACCACAAACTGTAAATGAATCAAGTAAAAATTATTATATTTTGCAATCGTTTATAACATCTGAGAAGATTGATGGAATATCATGCTATGTTGTACATGGCCCAAGTGTTAAGTATTATATGAATAAGGAGGATGGGTTACTTGTTAGAAGAGTAGATGGTAAAGAAGTTGTGGATAATAAAGAATATGATTGTATAACTGACTTTTCAAATTGGAAGTTTAATCAATTAACAGAAAGTGATTGCACAAGACCTAATTTAATGGGGTATGAAGTAACTAATAAATAAGAATGGTGATAATGCCAAAGGTACGACAGATGCAACTGGATAAAAGTATTGCAAGGGCAAGTAATTATTGTAAATTACTTGCTCTTATGCTATAATCCATTTATAGGTGGATTAGTTCCAATAATCGAACCAGAAGTAGATATACATTCAGAGCAAAAAGAACTTTGCAAAAAAATATTAAAAGACGAAATAATAAGAAAACTAAAAGAATGGAATCCAGCAGACAAAATAATGTTCAAATTTACAATACCAACAGTTGCAAACCATTACTTAGATTTATATGATTAAAAGTAGACAAAAACTGGGTAAAAAGTTTTCTATAAACCTTAAAATTGAAAACAGGAGGAACCAGTTGAAAATACAAATATATTATGTTATTATAAATTTGTAAACAAAGGTATT
>CAKOSX010000003.1 GCA_934119935.1 uncultured Clostridia bacterium
CCCCAGTTGAATATAGAACTCAACTAGGGTTTCCATAGAATTGTTTTTTTGTGTCTACTTTTTATTGACAACTTCAAGTTTAACACTTTTAGCTTTTCAAGTCATAACAAACTACATTTTTTATTCTTCTAGTCCGAAACTTACACCTAATGCGCTATTGATCCTATTCATCACGTTTACATCATCTATATGTCCAATTTTCTCTTTCAACCTACTCTTATCAATTGTTCTAATTTGTTCTGCCAATACAATAGACTCAGTCTTTAACTTTGAATTTTCAGGTCCAATTTCAATATGCGTTGGCAATTTGTTTTTACCCATTTGAGATGTTATTGCAGCCGCTATAACTGTTGGACTGTGTTTATTTCCCATATCGTTTTGTATTATAACAACAGGTCTTATCCCCCCGTTGTTCTGACCCCACTACAGGACTTAAATCAGCATAAAACATATCTCCTCTTTTTACTATCATATTGTTCACTCCCATTATTTCTATAACTAAGATTTGTTTTTTGATATATTTTAAATAAGAGTCTTTGAGATAAATTATTTTAGTTCTATCTCATTGTATAATATGTAAACTATTGTATTTTTGTTATTGTCCATTATTGATAATTGTGTTGGTTTAAGCGTTTTTTTGTCTAAAATTAGCTCTTCTATAGCAATCTTTTTATCATTTTTTCTTCTTATTTGCATTATTATTTTTTCATTTTTTTCCGATATTCCTTTTTGTGTAGAATTTTTATATTCCTCAATAAAAGAATTCAGCCATAGTATATTACTCTCGATATATGGATAATTATTATATATTTTTTCTAAATTTAATTTGCTATTTTCTACTTTTAATGATGAATCTTTGTATGTAATTTTTACTCCCTTAATGTTCCCTGGTTCAATCACTTCTTGTTCATCGTTTTCCTCTTGATGACTCTGTTTTATTAAATATTTATTACTATTCTTATTACTATTTACTGTAACTTCTATTGTCGCAGTATATGATTTAATATTTAAAATATAATCTTCAACTTCCTCTAAAGTTTTGTTAAGATTATTATTGCCAATATTCATAGTTTCATAACTTTTTTTAAAAAAAATAATTGAAATTATGGTCAATAGGATAGCAATTGCTACTATAATAAATAAAATAAATAAAAATTTTTTTGATTTTAAAAATTTAACATTCATACAACAAAACTCCCAATATATTTAATAATAATAATAATAATATATTTTGAAGAATAAAAAAAATACTATTAATATAGCAAAAATAACAAAACTAATTTAATTTTAAAAATTACAGTACTGTACTCTTGGTTGGATCTCCTCCGGCTTCCCCAAAAGGCTAGCTCGGGCTTTATTTTTAAAATTCAATTAGTTTTGTTAAAATGCTTTAATTAAAAATTAATCGCCCAAAAATGGGCGTCCCTATTGGGCGAAATACTCTTTTAAGCATTTACGTACTTCTTCTTCAGTTTCCATTGTGTTTATTTTACTTCTAAAACAGCTTGAATCTGGCATGCTTTTTGTGTATGCAGAGATATGTTTTCTCATCTCTTTTACGGCTATGTTTTCTCCTTTTTCTTCTATTTCTAATTCTAAATGCTTTAATATCGTCTCATATTTTTCTTCGTTTGTTGGTTTTGGTATGCAAATGCCATTTTGTAGATATTGTACTGTTTCTCTAAATATCCATGGATTTCCGAATGCTCCTCTGCCTATCATTATGGCATCTACTCCACTTTGTTGTAATCTTTCTTTTGCTATCTCTCTACTCGTAATGTCTCCGTTTCCTATTACCGGAATGTTAACACTTTCTTTTACCTGTTTTATTATGTTCCAGTCTGCTTCTCCGGAATAGTATTGGCTTCTAGTTCTTCCATGTACTGTTATAGCTGATGCACCTGCTTTTTCTGCTATTTTAGCAGCTTCCACAGCTACAATGTTATCTGTATCCCATCCCGTTCTCATTTTTACTGTTACTGGCACCTTAGAATTTGCGACTGCAGTTTCTATTATTTGTTTTACTAATTCTAAATTTAATAACAATCTGCTTCCATCACCATTTTTCACAACTTTTGGTGCTGGACATCCCATGTTTATATCTACAATATCTGCAAATTCACTCACATATTTACTTGCATATGCAATTGCCTCAGCATCACTTCCAAATATCTGAACAGCTAACGGTCTTTCCTTATCGCATGTTTTCAATAATAATTCTGTTTTTTCATCATTATACAATAATGCTTTAGCACTTACCATTTCTGTATATACAAGTCCTGCCTTATTTTCTTTGCATATCAATCTAAATGGCAGGTCTGTAATACCTGCCATTGGTGCTAAAAATATATTATTTTCTAGATTAACATTTCCTATCTTCAAATCTTACCTCGTTTTTATTTTATATTTTTATTTTAGATAATATTATGATTACAAATTGAAAAGAATAAAAATTGATGCATATCAAATTATAATTTCTTTCAATTGTTAATCTATAAATATTGCCTTTTGTCTTCTTCCACTTATATTTAGTAAAAGTCCTATCATCATTAAGTTTGTTAGTAACGAGCTTCCTCCATAGCTTACAAATGGTAATGGAACACCTGTAATTGGAAGAAGTCCCATAGTCATTCCTATATTTTCTGCCATATGGAATAAGAAAATTCCCGCAATTCCAATTGAAATATATGATCCTAAATTGTTTTTTGCCGTTTTAGCAATAAATACGGTTCTTGTAATTAACACAACATATGTGATTATAACTGTTGCTGCAATTATAAAGCCCATTTCTTCCCCAACTACGGCAAATATAAAGTCTGTAGTCTTTGGGTATAAGAACCCAAGTTGTGTCTGGTTTCCTTTTAAAACTCCCATTCCAAGAAATTCGCCTGCACCAATTGCAAGTTTAGACTGAATAACATTGTATCCAGCTCCTCTTGGATCTAAATTAGGATTTAGGAATACATCGATTCTTGTCTTTGCATGTTCTGGTAGTACAAAGTAATACAGTGTTGGTAATAAAATAACCGTTAACAATATTCCTGTTATAATATACCTTTTTTTGATTCCCGCTGTGAATAGAATAAATATTGTTGCAATAACAAATGTTATGGCTGTACCATAATCTGGTTGTTTTACGATTAATAATACTGGAACTGCAACAATAATTAATGCCATGAGCAACCTTGTTGGTCTGCTAATTTGGTCTTTTCCTTTTTCCTGAATTTTTGAAATATATGTTGATAATGTTATAATAACAATTACTTTTGCAAACTCTGCTGGTTGTATTGATATAGATCCGATATTAAACCAACTCGTTGCACCATTTACACTCTTAGTAAACAATACCGCAACTAATGAAATAAGCATTATTACATATAAGATTGGCGATATTTTCGAAATTGTATTATAATCAATAAATATTAAAATTAACATTATTGGAATGCTTATAGCAAGCCACATTATTTGCTTTTTAAATTCTTCATAATCAGAGCCTTGGGTTGCTGAGAACAGTGCAACCAAACCAACTGCTAAAAGTACAATCACGCAAACAAGAATGCCCCAATCCATATTTTTTAATATTTTTCTAATCATCGGACACCTCTCATTTATTCTTCATCAGAATTTTTTGTTTCTTCCTCTGAAGTTTCTTCTTCATCATTTGTTTCAGTTTCTTGAACTTCATCTTTCTGCTCTACTTCACCATTTTGCTCTTCTTCACCTGTTTCAGTGTTTTCGCATTCTTTTTCTGCTTTATCTTCTAATTTATTTTGCTCTTTATTTTTGTTGTTTGCCTTTTCTTTTTTCTTATTTTTATTTGCATCATTTTCTGTATCAGCAGTTTTATCTTCACTACTGTTTTCTATTTTATCATCTTTACTTTCTTCTTTTTTCTCTTCTTTCTTTTCCTCTTTTTTATTTTCTTCTTTTGTTTCTTTTTCTATATTTTTTTCTTTTTTCATTTCTTCTTTTATTCCGGCGATTGGAATATTTGCATATAGCGCTGGTGCTCCCATTGTACCATCTTCATTAGTCTTATTAGTTAGACGTACGTCTATATCATTTTCATCAACATCTATATACTTTTTTATAACTTCTATTATCTCTTGTCTCATCATGTCTAAGAAGTCAGCTGAAACATTTGCCCTATCTTGCATTAAAACTAGATGCAACCTTTCTTTTGCTGTGTCCTTAGATTTTTCTTCTATTTGATCTTTTCTTCCAATCTTTTTAAAGAAATTAATTACGTTCTCAAACATTATGTACCCTCCACTATTTTTTTCTGAATATGCCTTTTATTTTGGTAAAAAATCCTTCATCTCTGCCCGGAATTGTAACATCAATATTTTCACCAAGAATTCTTCTTGCAATTTCTAAATATGCTTTTCCTGATGGAGCTTTTTTGTTTATTACTGCAGGTTCTCCTTTATTTGTTTGAGTAATTATAAACTCATCGTCTGGTACAACGCCTAAAAGATTGATTGATAGTAAGTCAACAATATCGTCAACATCCATCATCTCTCCTTTTTTAACCATGTTTGGTCTTAATCTATTTACAATTAGCTCTGGATTTCTAATCTCAGACGCTTCTAGTAATCCTATAATTCTGTCTGCATCCCTGATTGAAGATATTTCTGCATTTGTTACTACTATAGCTCTGTCTGCTCCTGCGATTGCATTTTTGAAGCCTTGCTCTATTCCAGCAGGACAGTCGATTATAATATAGTCAAATTCCTCTTTTAGTTTGCTAGTTAGTTCTTTCATTTGTTCTTCATTTATAGCGCTTTTATCTCTAGTTTGAGCAGCTGGTAATAGGAATAACTGTTCAAACCTTTTATCTTTTATAAGGGCTTGTCTTAGTTTACATTTTTCTTCAACAACATCTACTATATCGTATACTATTCTGTTTTCTAGTCCCATTACAACATCAAGGTTTCTAAGGCCAATATCAGTATCTACTAATACAACTTTTTTTCCTTTTAGGGCAAGAGCAGAACCAAGATTTGCTGTTGTAGTTGTTTTTCCTACTCCACCTTTTCCTGATGTTATTACTATAACCTCTCCCATAGAATCCTCCATTTCTTACTAACTCTTAACAATATATCACAAACTTTTATAGATTTTTTAATCCATAATTTTCTACTAATATATTATACGTAAATGGGCAAAAAGTCAAGTAAAATTGGGCATTTTGTGAAATTTACAAATTATGTGTGTAAAACTATTTCAAAGTCATTCTTGAATAAAAAGAAAAAAATAAACCGCCTAAAAAGAGAAATAAATTTCCAAATTTTAGGTGGTTTAAGTGTTAACCATTACTTTTTCCTACCAAAGTGAAACTCTGAAACCAACATCTTGTAGATAGTGTTCAATTGTATCGTAGCTACGGAAAGATGCAGGACCTTCTGTGCCTGTGCACCCCCAGCCCCCACCTCGGCAAGAGCAAGGTGCACTTGTAATAGATGTATTTTCCAGGTTCCATTCATATACATTTCCAGCCATATCATATATGTTCATCACTTTATTTTGTTCAGACGTTCCTGTTGTTACTATTATACCATTTCCATTTGACGTTTGACTTATTTTCTTTAAATTTTTATCTACAAAAATTTCGGTTACCGTTGTTGCTTGATTCCATACAGAATTTAAAGTCCAATTTGAAATTGTTGCATATTTGCTATTTGTGTTTAATTTATATACAGACTCTCTATAATTTCCAATTGTTGTACTAGCTGATGTCAATATATTTTCCTCTATATTTCCATTATTATGCATAAAAGCAAGCACCAGATCCCATTGCACACCAAACATTAAACTGCTATTATAACTTCCCGAATTTACTTTTTCTGCTAATTTTTGTGCTTGTGTTCTTGTTACATATGTGTATGGATACACAGTTTCCTTTGTTACCGGTGTTGCTGTTGGAGTAACATATTTTCCATTTGAATTTTTTTCCGAATTGTCAGTTCTAAATTTTTCGATCCCAGCCTCATATCTGCCTACATAAAATCCACCATTTTGATAAACACTTTTTAGCATTTTCTTTTTTAATGTATAATATTCGCTTTCTGTTAGCCATCCCTCATTTGCTGTATCTTCTGCCCATGTATCTGAATAAGTTGTATTGTTTCTATAAACATTTGTATATGTGTGTAAATCATTTTCTATTTTTGTATATTCATCATCTGTAAAATTTGTTATATTTAATCCAGCTGTAGGATAAACTGTTAAATTCTTTGGAACTTCTACCCACACATACTGGTTTTTATCTTTATCCTCTATAACAAGTCCTTTGCTCAAATCAGTTCCTGGGACCTTCTTAAATGAATCATCAGGCAGATACGGCGTTGTCTCTGCCGTTGATTGTAGCGTCCCCTTTATCTCGTCTGCCAATTCTTCCAAGTTATTTAGCGGTTTCTCGTAAGTTTCCTTCGCAACAAGTTCACTTTTTAATTGCCCTTGTCTTAATGTTGCAGCAATCATGTATCCCGTTGACAGAACTGTCACAAAAAACAATACTGTTACCAATACAACCGTTGAAATTGAACCTCTATCATCTTTCAAAATTTTTTTCATTGGAATCCTTCTTTCTCTTTTTTAATACTTATATATTATAATAAATTCATTAAATAAGTCAATAAATTTTCTATATTATTTGCCGAATTGTCGTTCACTATTCTTGACATGTGAGCTAAATAAGAATATACTGAATATGTTAATTTTGTGCTACTTTTATAGTTTTACCAATTATAAAAAATTTATAATTTTAGTACAGTGTAACTTTTAAGAAAGGAGATTTTTTTAAGTGGAAAATTTGGTAGAAATTAGATGGCACGGTAGAGGTGGCCAAGGTGCTAAAACAGCTTCTCTTTTGCTTGCAGATGCGGCATTTAACACTGGTAAATATATTCAAGGTTTTCCTGAGTATGGTCCAGAGAGAATGGGAGCCCCAATTACAGCTTACAATCGTATTAGCAATAGTCCTATTGTTATTCATAGCAATATTTATGAGCCTGATTATGTTGTAGTTGTTGATGACACTCTTTTAGAAACTGTTGATGTAACTGCTGGTCTTAAAGAAACCGGAGCCATAGTAATAAACACAGTGAAAGATGCAGATTATTTAAAGAAAGCGTTAAAAGGATATAAAGGTGGAATTTATTGCATAGACGCAAGGAAAGTTTCTGAAGAGACTTTAGGAAGATATTTTCCAAATACTCCTATGCTTGCTGCTGTTGTTAAAGTTGCAAATATTATGGATGAAAAGGACTTTCTAAATGATATGAAAGGTTCATTCAAGCATAAATTTGCTAAGAAACCTGAAGTTATAGAAGGAAATATGAAAGCCTTAGAAATGGCTTTAAATGAAGTAAAAAAGATTAATTAAGGAGGTAAAATTATGTCTGAAATGCATATAGATAAAAACACACCAGCAAATGAATTAACGCCAGGCGGAATTATTTATCAAGCTGGGAATGCTAGAGAATTCAAGACAGGCGACTGGAGAAGTATGTACCCAGTATGGATCCCAGAAAAGTGCACACAATGCGGATTGTGCTTCCCAGTTTGTCCAGATGACTCTATTCCTGTTAATAAAGAATGTAAAAGAGAAGATTTCGATTATGACTATTGCAAGGGATGTGGAGTTTGTAGCAAGGTTTGCCCTTTCGGTGCAATAGAAATGAAGGAAGGAGTTGGAAAATAATATGAGTATAAGAGAACGTTTAAGTGGAAATGAAGCTTCAGCAGTTGCAATGAAGCAAATTAACCCTGATGTTGTTGCAGCCTTCCCTATTACACCCTCAACGGAAATTCCACAATACTTTTCAACATTTGTTAGCAACGGACAAGTCGATACAGAGTTTGTTGCAGTTGAGAGTGAACATAGTGCTATGAGTGCTTGTATAGGTGCGGAAGCTGCTGGTGCAAGAGCCATGACAGCAACATCTGCAAATGGATTGTCTTTCATGTGGGAAATGCTTTATATAGCTTCTGGTTCAAGACTTCCAATAGTTATGTCTTTGGTAAACAGAGCCGTTTCTGGTCCTTTAAACATACACAATGACCATTCTGATGCAATGGGTGTACGTGATGCTGGTTGGATTATGCTTTTCTCTGAGAATAACCAAGAGGCATATGATAATTTAATAATGGCACATCAAATTGCCGAAAATAAAGATGTTTTACTTCCTTTAATGGTATGCCAGGATGGATTTATTACATCTCATTCAATAGAAAACATCGAACTTATTGAAGATGACAAAGTTAAAGAATTCGTTGGTACATATAAACCAGAACATTATTTATTAAACCATGATGAGCCTGTTGCAATGGGCCCAATGGATTTACAAGCATTCTTGTTTGAGCATAAATATCAACAAGCAGAAGCTATGAGAAACGCAAAAAAGGTTATTCTAGAAGTTGCTGATAAATTTGAAAAAATGACTGGAAGAAAGTATAGTTTCTTCGAAGAATATAAATTGGACGATGCAGAAATTGCAATAGTTTGTATGAACTCAACGGCTGGAACAACCAAGGCTGTTGTAGATGATTTAAGAGCAAAAGGAATTAAGGCTGGTCTATTAAAGGTACGTGTTTACAGGCCTTTCCCAGCAGAAGAAATTGCAAAAGCATTGTCACACTTAAAGGCTGTTGCAGTTTTAGATAAAGACGACAGTGTAAACGCTGCTGGTGCTCCCCTATTTACAGACGTAACATCTGCAATGTATGCAAATCAAATTGCAAATGTTCCAATGGTAGACTACATGTACGGAATTGGTGGTAGAGATACTACTACAAAAGATATTGCAAGTGTATTCGAGGATTTACAAGAAATTATTAAGACTGGAAATTTAGGAAACCCTTATAGATATTTAGGATTACGTAAAGGAGGAAAATAAACAATGGCATATAATTTAAAAGAAATAATGGCAACTAAACCATCAAGATTTACTGCTGGACACAGAATGTGTGCCGGATGTGGTGCTCCTCCTGTTGCAAGAATGGTTATGAGAGCATTACACGAAGGCGACCACGCAGTTGTTTCTAATGCAACTGGATGTATGGAAGTTTCTACATGTATTTATCCATATACCGCATGGACAGATTCTTACATACATACAGCTTTCGAGTGTGCATCTGCTACATGTTCTGGTGTAGAAGCTGCATATAAATCTTTAGTAAAGCAAGGAAAATTAGTAGAAAAAGACGGAGAAAAAACAAAGTTCATAACATTCGGTGGAGACGGTGGAACTTATGATATAGGAATTCAATCTCTTTCTGGTGCAATGGAAAGAGGACACGACATGACATATGTTTGCTACGATAACGGCGCATACATGAACACTGGAATTCAACGTTCATCTGCAACACCAAAATTTGCAGACACAACAACATCACCTGCTGGAACTGTTATTCCAGGAAAAATGCAATCTAGAAAAGATTTAACACAAATAATGGCAGCACACCATTTGCCTTATGTTGCTCAAACAGCAGCATTTGCAAACTTCAAAGATTTATACGAAAAAGCTGAGAAAGCAATATACACAGAAGGTGCAACATTTTTAAATGTTTTAGCTCCATGTCCACGTGGTTGGGGTTATGCAACAGAAGATTTAATGAAAATAAACAAACTTGCAATAGACACCTGCTACTGGCCATTATACGAAGTTGTAAATGGCGTATACAAAATAACATACAAGCCAGCAAAAAAATTACCAATAGAAGAATTCTTACGTCCACAAAAACGTTTCAAGCACATGTTCAAACCTGGAAACGAATGGATGATAGAAGAATTTCAAAAAGAGGTTGACAAAAGGTGGCAAGAATTGTTAAACTTAGAAGAGATGACAAATAAAGTTGCTGAATAGTTACTCTTGTTTTGCACATACTTAATTAAGAACAATTTATTTTTAATCTTCGACACGTCGCTCTTGGTCGGAGCTCCTTCGGACTCCTCAAAGACGAGCTTCCGGTCTCATTTTAAAAATAGAAATTGTTCTTACATATATTATACATTTTCAAAAGGTGGTGAAATTCATGGCATATAAAATTACAGATAAATGCATTGCTTGCGGAGCTTGTGCAGCTAACTGCCCTGTTTCTTGCATTTCTGATAAAGGAAGCAAATATGAAATTGATTCTTCTATGTGCATAAGCTGTGGAACATGCGCTCAAGTATGTCCTGTTGAGGCTCCAGAAGAGGAATAAGATTTATATACTATATACTATATTATATATACAAAAATCTCCAATATCTATAAAATTGCAAAAGATATTGGAGTTTTTTCATTTTTTAATTGTTCGCTTGTTTTTTATTAATTTGTCAAATAAAAGTTTTATCAATAAATAAGAAAATATTACCAATTTTCCACGTTTTGCTCTCTATCCATTGATATACTCGCAAAAAAATGATATAATTAGTTTTAGTTCTTTTGGCTCATATCGGAGCCATAAATTATGTTCGACTTTTCAAAAATAATTTTAGGAGGTCAGAAAATATGTTAAGAACCATTACCCAGAAGTGCCCGTCTTGCGGATATGTGTTTGTTGAACAGCAGCACATTGAAGTTCAAACAGTATCCGTAGAAAAACGGTATACCCATAGGCCCGTTCGGAATCTAAATCCTATCCGTGGGAAAGAAATCGTAAAACGCGATTACTTGGAAGGTGATGAAAGATTCTCTCAAATCATTGTTACCGGTTCTTCGTGTTTCGATGCTCGATATCATCCGGAAATGGCATTCTTAGTTTGTCCCAAGTGTGGCACTGTTTTAGCTCCTTGGATAGCTATGAAAACTGAGGAAACTGAAGAATAATACATTCTTAACGCCCAACCCAGCCAGCAGAAATTTTAACATTCCTGCTGGCTGGGTTGGTTTATGTAAAAATTTAATTGTTTCTCTTTTTATTTTCTTCTTTTTCTATTATTCTGTCCTTTTTCTCTAGTTCTTCTAATTTTTGCAATTCTTTTAAGTTTGCCATTTCTTCGCTATCTACTATATTGACAATACTGTCTTTATCATTTCCGCTTGCATTTCTTATTACTTTTACATCTTTTGCCGGATATGTTTTGTATGTTGTGATGTCATCTTTCTTAAATTGCACTTTTATTGCTTCTTTCAATACCTCTTGTGTAACAACAGTTCCTTCTCCATCTTCTGTTTTTACTATTGAGCCAACTTTTGGTAATTTTTTTATTTTGTCTTCATATACTTCTTGCTCATATTTTAAGCAACACATCAATCTTCCACAGTTTCCAGATATTTTTGATGGATTTAGAGAAGCACTTTGCTCTTTTGCCATTTTTATTGATACCATGTCGAAGTTATTTAAGAATGAGCAACAGCATAATTCTCTTCCACATACACCGTTTCCGCCTATTTTTCTAACCTCATCTCTAACACCTATTTGCCTTAGCTCTATTCTTGTTTTGTAGATAGCTGCTAAGTCTTTTACAAGCTCTCTAAAATCTACACGTCCATCTGCTGTAAAATAGAATATTATCTTGCTATTATCGAATTTATATTCTACATCAACTAGATTCATATCTAAATTATGTTTTTTTATTTTTTCCTTGCATACTTTCATTGCTTTTTGTTCTTTTATTTTATTGTCTTCTACTTTTTTCAAATCTCTATTGTTTGCAATTCTTATTATTCTTTTTAGCTCTGCTGAAACTTTTTCGTCTGGAATTTGTCTTTTATTTATTACAACTTCACCAACATCTTCTCCCATTGTTGTTTCAACTACGACTTTATCCTTCAAGTTTAATTGTATGTATCCTGGGTCAAAGAAATAAACTTTACCAGGCTTTCTAAATCTAACTCCTACTATTGTTTTCATGCATAGTCTCCTTTCTTTTTTGTACAGCATATTTAGCAAAAAATTCAAATTACTTTTCAGTAGTTTCATCCCATATTTTCAGCAACAAATTATCAATACACATATCATAATTATTGTTTAAAACTATTCTATTCTTTGTATCTTCTATTATAGCTATCAAGTTCAAAAATCTTGCTCTGTAATCTTTATTTTTGTTGATATATTCGTAAATTATAACAATCATGTAGTCCAATAAATCATTGATAATTTCTTTCGATTTATATAGTATTTCGAACTGGCTTAACATTTTTACTACATTTGAAATTTTTCCATTTAAGAAATTGTTTGTTGTACTCTCCACTGCATTGTATTCTTCTAGGTTTTCATTTACTTTCATTAGTTTGCCAATGCTTCCATTGCACATTTTTAGCAAATTTTCGCTTGGCACTTGCATTCCTTGAACACTGTTTATATATGAAATTAAGTCTCTTGTTTCCAGATTATTAAAACTTATTTTTAAACATCTAGATTTTATTGTATTTAATAGCTTATTTTCGTTTGCAGTTATTAAAATTATTATTATGTATTCAGGTGGCTCTTCTAATGTTTTTAATAAGCTATTCTGAGCCTCTTCCGTCATTTTATCACTGTCGTTTATTACGAATACCTTTTTGCCTGATATGATTGGCTTGGTGTAAACATTTTCTTGCATTTCTCTTATCTGTGCTATTTTAATAGAATTTCCATCAGGTTCTATCAGTACAAAGTCCGGATTATTTCCCGAATCAAACTTTACGCACGAGCTACAATTATCGTTCTCAGTTTTATTATTTAAGCATAAAGCCATTTTTGCGAGTTCTTTTGCAAATAATTTTTTCCCAATTCCCTCTTGTCCAACAAATAAATAGCTGTGTGATAAGGTATTATTTTTTATTGTCTCTATAAATTCTGATTTTATTTTCTTATTTCCAATAATATTATCGAAACTCAATTTTTCTCTCCTATTCAGCTTTTTTTATTGTTCCAAATTTGTTAAGTGGCCAGAATCTTATTGATACAATTCCTTCAACTTTGCTAATTGGTATGCATCCAAATCTTCTACAATCGGCTGATTTTGGTCTATTATCTCCCATTGCAAATATATATCCTTCTGGTACTACAAAATCTGTGAATACTCCTCCATAAGCTTCTGTTTGAACATCGTCCTTTAAATAGCTAGACTCATCCAATTCATTTCCATTTATATATACTTTTCCTTCTTTAATTTGTACATGTTCTCCTGGTAATGCAATTACCCTTTTTATGTAGCTTGTTTTTCCCCATTCCAACACGTAATATGCAAATTTTGCAAAAACATTTGTAGGTTCATTATCGTATATTGCCACTGGATTGTTCAAATCTGCTTCTTCCGGACTAATGTATGTTTTGCTTGGTTGTTCAAATGTTATAATATCTCCTCTCTCTGGAGTTTTTTTGGTTGTTCTTGGGATTCTATTTAATATTAGCCTTTCTCCCTGTTTTAATGTTGGATACATTGATTCCATTTGAACTACGGTTGGTGTTCCAACATAATATCTTATTAATAAAGCTAGCACTACTGCAATAACAATACATTCAATCCATTCTATTACATTTTTTAACTTTTCACTCATATTTTTTTCCTTTCTTTTACTTTTCTTCAGTTGATGCTTTTTTGGTTGCTGGAATTCTTATAACTACTTCTGTTCCTTTACCGTATTCGCTCTTTATATCTATGCTACCATTATTTTGTTCAATAATTTCCTTGGCAATTGGCAGTCCTAAACCAGTTCCGCCCATTTCTCTAGAGCGTGCCTTGTCCACTCTATAAAATCTTTCGAACACTCTTCCTAAATCTTCTTTTGGAATGCCTGCACCATTATCTATTACTTTAATATATGCATCATTGTAAACGAAACCTACATATATTTTTATACTTCCATTTTCTTGTGTATATTTTACAGCATTTGATAGAACATTTAAAATTACTCTTTCTATTCCATTTTTATCTGCCACAATTGGTGGCACATCTGCAGTTACAAAACATTCAACATTTTGCTTTTTCTTTTCTATTTCTATAGCTAATTTTTCCTGGCATTTTTTTGCAAGTTGTCCTAAATCAAATTGTGTAACCTCTCTAGTCATTCTATTGTTATCATATCTTGATAATGTTAGCAGATCGCTTACCAAATTTGCCATTCTTCTGCCTTCTGACGAAATTACTGCTAGGAATTTTTGCTGTGTTTCTTTATCATATTCTCCGTCCTGCAATGTATCTGCATAGCCGATTATAGATGTGATTGGAGTTTTTAGCTCATGCGATACATCTGCCACAAACTCTTTTCTCATGTTATCTAATTTCACGTGTTCTGTAATATCTTGTATTACAGCAATTAACCCTGATGATAAATCATTTTCATCTTTATAAGATGCTAGAAACACGTTTACGGTTCTTTCTCCAATGTTTATTTTCTTTTCTTCTGTATTATCTAAATACAATATTGCATCCATTTTTATGTTAGCGTTAAATCTGCTAAAAATTTCTTCAAAATTATTTTCTTTATCTATATTTAGCAAAACCTTGGCAGCAGGGTTTATATGCATTATATTTCCCTTATCGTCGAAAGCAACAATTCCATCATTCATATGTAACAATATCGCTTCAATTTCTCTCTTTTGCCTGTTTACATCATTTAACTTTTGATTCATCTCGCCATTCATAATGCCAATTATATTTATTATAGAATCGAGCTCATTTTTTCTTTTTCTCTTTTTTCTTTTCTTGTTAAGCTCAATTAGCTCAACACTTTCACCGTTTGCAAGTTTTCTGGCATTTTCCACCATTTTATTTATTGGTTTAACCACAACCTCCGAAACGAAAATACCTATTATAATTACAATGCAAGAAAATACTAATATTGTTCCTAATATTAGTATTTTAGTTTGATTCATCTGTGTATTTACTATATTATTCAATTCTTGAGAAGTAATGTACTCAGATGAACCTATAAATATATTGGACTGATTTATAATATGTGCAAAAAAAGCACCCATTCCCAATATAATAGCCATTCCAATTATAAGAAAAATTAATAATACTTTATTCTGTAATCTTTTCATTATAAATTCCTTTTATTTAGATGCTAGATAATATCCAATTCCTCTCTTATTTATAATTATTTTAGAGTTTTTAGTACTATCTCCTAGTTTCTCTCTTATTCTACAAACAGTAACATCAACAGTTCTAATATCTCCATAATATTCATAGTTCCATACTTTTTCTAATAATACTTCTCTGGTAACAGGTACTCCTGGTTGCATTGCTAAATACTTAACAAGCTCAAATTCCTTTGGAGTTAAAGCCTTAACTTCACCCTTTACCCTAACTTCTATTTTTTCTAAGTCTAATTCTAAATCTCCTACAACTATTTTGTTGCTCTTTTTGCTTCCTTCTTTTTGTTTTTTGTCTTTTTCATCTTCTACTTTTCTCAAATTAGCCTTTACACGTGCCATTAATTCTCTAACGCTGAACGGCTTAGTGATATAATCATCTGCCCCTAGCTCTAGTCCAACAATCTTATCAACTTCCTCATCTTTAGCAGAAATCATTAAGATTGGAACATTGTAAGTTTGCTTAACTCTCTTGCAGACAGTTAAGCCATCAATTTTTGGTAACATTACATCAAGTAATATTAAGTCTGGCTTTTCTTCTAGGGCAATATTTAACCCCATTTCTCCGTCAGTGGCTTCTAGTGTGTTATATCCAGCCTTTTTTAGGTTATATACTAAAATATCTATTATTGGTTTTTCGTCATCAACAACTAATATTGTTCTTTTATTTGGGTCTAATTCTTCTCTCATAGAAGTACACTCCTTTTTATTTTCGTTTTATCTCTCGTCTCTATCTTGTGATTTTGAGCGCTCAATTTCCTTCATTTGAATTTTTTCACCATTCTTTTCAGTCACAAGTTTATAATTTGAATTAAATGCTTTAGCATCTTCAAAATTTTCAATTATTTTTTCTAATGTCTCAGTTGGTATTTTGCCGTCTTTTGAGAAAACGTATTCGTCAAGCTCATTAGATTTTTGAATTTCATTTACAAATTTTTTATCTATGCTTCCACTGAAAAACATAGATGTAGCACTTTTAAGCTCTTTACCTGTTGGTAATTTTATTTCTGTAACTTTGCTAACCTCACTGCCATCAAAAACCTCATCGCAATATACTTGTATTCTATTTACATCACTTGGATCTTTTATTCCATAAGCTTCTGCAATTTTCTTCTTAATTATTGCATTGTAATTGTCTGTTACAAGCTGCTTTGACTCTCCTATTGTATTGCATGCATGTAGATAAGCTTCTTCTTCATTAAAAGTTCTATCAGTTTTGTTTTTTAGTGAATTATATGTAGTAATGGCCTGTGTTAAATCTGCCAGTCTTTCAACATCTTCCTGTGTTATTACTTTACTCATAATAGGATTTTGGCTTATGCTATTTAAATATTCCTCTGAATCTGCTGCCATTTGTATTGCTGCTTTTGTATCGTTAACGTTTTTCATTCCTTTAGCCATATTAGAAATAATAGGGCCTCCTACAATTCCAGCTGCCAAGCCAATTGTTGCAGCTCCAAGTCCTAATTTTTTATATATTGATAGCTTTTTTTGTACGGGCTTACCTTTATATCTCCTTGCAGGTTGTTCTTTAGTTCTTCTACTATTTAATGTTATTTCTCTTTTTTCCATAACTTTATCCTCTCCGTTTTGTTTCTTTTGACCCTATTATAACTCTACTGTGCATATATGTCAAAGCTTTTTTTCAATATTATTACTAGATTATTACATTTAAGTTTCATAAACAAATTTGCACAAAATCATGGAAAATTTAAGTACTAGTTTCTAATAAATTTGAACATTATTTCAGCAAATAATTATAAGTATTTTCGCCCAAAAAGGACATCCCTCTTGGGCGAATTCGGCAAAAGTTATATTATTACTTCTATGTTATATACTCCATTCTCTCCTATTTTAATCTGTTTTTCTGGTATTTCTTCTCCATTGCATATCATTTGTTTTACGATGGTTGTATCGCTTATGCTTGTATTATTTTCTACCATTTTTTCACTGTTTTTTTCTGAACTTCCACGTGCTATTTTTATATTTAATACACTGTTTTTGTATTTATATTTTATTTCATAATTATCCCAATTTTGTGGTATGTGTGGTTCTATTTTTAGGTATCCGCTTTCTAGATTTAATCCTAAAATATATTTTATTCCGGCTATATACATCCAACTGCTTGAACCTGTGTACCAAGTCCAGCCTCCACGGCCAGCTAGGTTTCCTTGTCCATACACGTCTGCTGCTATTACATATGGTTCTACTTTGTATTTGCTACTTTCATCTTTAGTACGGGCATGTTCTATTGGGTTTATCATCCTAAAGCTTTCATATGCTTTGTCATTTAAGTTTAGCATAGTTTGAGCAATTATCGTCCAAGTTGCAGCATGAGTGTATTGCCCTCCGTTTTCTCTTGTTCCTGGCAAATATGCCTTGATATAACCTGGTTCTATCTTGCTTTTTTCAAACGGTGGATCTAGCAATTTTATTATTCCTATCTCTTTGTCTATCAAATGATTTTCTAAGCTTTCCATTGCTATATATTTTTTGTCGTTGTTACCTGCTCCGGAAATTGTTGCCCAACTCTGTGATATGCTGTCTATTTTGCATTCTTCGTTTTGCAAGCTTCCGAGTGCATCGCCATCGTCTGTAAAGGCTCTCTTATACCATCTTCCATCCCATGCATTGTTATTTAATGCTCTTTTTAGTCCGTCCATTACAAACTGATATTTTTCTTTCTTCTCAAAATTTCCCATTCTTTCACAAATAGGAATAAATTCCTTTAACACAGCATACATGAAGAAACCAAGCCAAACGCTCTCTCCTTTACCTTTTGTCCCAACGTTGCTCATTCCATCGTTCCAGTCTCCCGTGCCGATTTTAGGCAAGCCGTGTTCTCCAAAGTTTCCTATTGTTATTCTAGGCGTTTCATTATTTTCTGCATTTTTTATTTTTTCAACCTCATTATCTTCTATTCCAATTGCCTTTTCTATTGCTCGTACGCAGTGTTTGTATACACTTTCTTTAAAGTCGGCATCTTTGTATAGATCATATCTTTCATTTTCGTTTTCGGCTAATCGCAGTCCGTCTTTGTACGACAAATTTTCTTCTAAAATTTCATAATCTCCAGTAAAGGAAATATAGTCTGCAACTACGTATGGAAGCCACAACAAATCATCTGAAATTCTGGTTCGTATTCCCTTGTCGGTTTCTTCGTGCCACCAGTGCTCAACATCTCCTTCAATAAATTGATGCCTGCAATTTCGTAATATTTGGTCTCTTGCAATGTTTGGCTCCACGTATTTTATCAGCATACAATCTTGGAGTTGGTCTCTAAAGCCATATGCACCACCAGATTGATAAAATCCAGTTTTGCCATACATTCTAGAGCTTATTGTCTGGTATATTAGCCAACCATTTAGCAATATATTAGTAGATTCCACCGGTGTATTTATTTGCAATTTGTTTACTAATTGCTCCCAATGTCTTCTTATATTTATATATTCATTTTTGCAGTTATTTACATTTGAATACTTATATGCCAAGTCTTGGTATTCTTCTCTGTTTGACGCATCTCCTAAAGT
The DNA here is from genome assembly GCA_934119935.1 of uncultured Clostridia bacterium. Taxonomy (GTDB): domain Bacteria; phylum Bacillota; class Clostridia; order TANB77; family CAG-508; genus CAG-245. The sequence continues at coordinate 18,543 of CAKOSX010000003.1, forward strand.
GAATACCACCTCTTTTGTAGAGTATGCTTCTATTGTTACATTTATTTGAATTGCGACTATTCCATCTTCTCCAAATGAATTCTCCCTGTTTAAAGCAAGTTCGTCTAGTCCAACTGGATTTTCTAGTGTTGAATTTTTTAAGAACGATGTTTTACTTCCGGTGTATGAGCTTATTTTCTCACTACATCCGATAAATATCTGATTGTTATTTTTCTCATCCGATAGATTTTTTACTATCATAATGTTTGACGCATTATTCATTTCTAGCTGTAAATATCCATTGCTTTTTATTTCGTCCTCACCTAAAACAGGCTTTATATAATAAATTAATTTTAGATTTTTACGCTGAGGATTTTTATTTTCTAAGGTTATTAGATTTACTTTAATATTGTCGTTTTCTGGCACAAACATGTCAACAGTCTGCCTTATTCTCGAAGAGCTGTGAATATATTTTGCATAGCCAAATCCATAAACTACAAAATAATCGTTATTATCTGGCATAGGATTAAATCCTAGTGACCATTTTCTGCCTGTATCCATGTCTTTCGCATATATTATTTCAGATGGAGTGTCTAGCACTTGGTCATTCGACCATGCCGTGATTCTATTTAATCTACTGTTCTTGTACCAAGTATATCCTCCCATGTTTTCTGTTGTTAATGTTCCGAAGGTTTTATTAGCTAAAACATGGCTCCATACCGTCGGTAGCTTACGGGTTTTGTTAATGCAAATCAAATATTCCTTGCCATCTTTAGAAAATCCGCCATACTCGTTAAAGTATTTTAAAGAAGTTTCGTCCATAAAGTTTTCTTTCTCTTCATTTACTTCTATAAAATTGTTTTGTTTTGCATCAAACACGGTTTCTTTAACATTGTCTAACATGTTGCTTTCTATATCTTCCATTTGAAGTGCTAGAGAGCTGTAATAAGCATTTATTACTAGGTTTGCACGTTCTTCTAGCAGTTTTTTATCTTTCTTCTCTATATTTTCCAAGCAGAAAATTCCTGCTGGAATATTAAGCAAGTACGCTAAGTTTCTATTAAAAATAGCCCTTTGTATAGCGTCTTTTACATAGTTTTCGTACGACTCTTTTTCTTCATTTAATATTACTAAATCAACTCTGATATTTTTTACCCTGAAGAATTCATAAGCACTTAAAACTTCTTGAATTATATCAATATCGTTTATGTCTTTTATTTTTACCATCAATATTGGCAAGTCGCCAGATATACCATATTTCCACAGCTCAGATACTGGACACTGTCTATCATACGAGGCCTTTATAGAAACTTTTGGTGTAAACAGCAAATATGAAAGCATTTTCTGATATACTTCAATGTCTTTGCCCTTTATGCCTAAGTATCTATTTTCCGCCTCGCTCTTGGCTTTTAGCAATTCAAAAGTACGCCTTGTATTTTCATTGTTCATGAATTTTGCCATGTTCTTTATTACTTGCTCTTTATCATATCCAACCGAAATTATTAGGTCAAATATCGCTGTCTCTTCTGGTTTTATATCAACAGTTTTCTTTAATGCAATTATTGGGTCTGTGGTGTAACCAATCTTCTTGCTAAATGGAATCGAATTTTCTACCTCACGTGGGATTCTATAATTGCATCTGCCCCATAATTTTTCCTTGTCAATTTCAAACTCTACGTCTCCCAGCTCATTCGACTGACTAAACAAATTTACCGCCATATACACGTCTTTTTCGCCATTCGTGTGAGCCTTTCTCTTAACGACTATTGTATTGATTGAGTCTATATATTCAAACGAAATGAATAAGTTATTGAAGGCCTTGTGTGCAAAGTCCTGCATTGCATTTGATAATACTGGTTCTAACAGTGCCGTTATTTCTAAGACTTCTTCAGACACACCATTATTTTTCAGCTCCAGCCTTCTTATTTCAACTGGGTCATCCGTATCAACTATTATTTTTGTAACAGTTCTAATATTTTCATCATTTCTTACTATTTTGTTAGCCTCAGGCGAGAAAATCACATCGTATTTATCAGGTATTCGCAGATTTTTTGAATACGTATTCGTCCAAATGTTTTTATTACGTATATTTTTAATATAAAATTTTATTCCCTGCTCCGCCTCATCTGTTTCCTTGTATCTATTAACCTGCAAGTCTCCATATTTACTATAACCATTGCCATATTGGTCGAGCACGATTGTATAGTTGTCATTTGCAATAACGTTAGAAACATTCAAATTCTCGTTTATTTTGCTGTATTTTCTCTGAGTATAGTCCTCGTAATCTACATATTTTATCTTCTCAATTTTCTCTTTTTCCTCTTTTGTAGTTATCATATTTTCTGGCATTTTTTCTTGCAATAAGACGTCGACAGCCTCAATTTCCGGATTTTGCTTAAATCTCTTTTTTATTACACCATTATTTAATAAATTATCTATCGAAAGCAAAATCAATCCCTGATGATGTGCCATATACGTTTTTACAGGCGTATAGCCGTTTTTTGTCCTGCCGGGTGTAAAATCTATTGACTCATAGAAACCATACTTATTGTACATTCCCTTTTCGCTTAGATTTTTTAAATTTTCTATTACTAATTTAGGTTCTTCATCAATAGCTAAAATTGAACCATATGAAGACGTTACAATTTCGTCTGAAAGTCCTCTTTTTAGCCCTAGCCAAGGTATTCCAAACGCTTTGTATTGATAATTATTATTTAAGTCTTTTAGATTGAAGGCAGCCTCAGAAATTCCCCATGGAATTCCCAATTTTTTTGCGTATTCCAGCTGACTCATTATCATAAATTTACAAGATTCATCTAAAATACTGCCTGGGTACTGCTCGATGTTTATTGTAGGCATCAAATACTCAAACGAAGTTCCAGACCATGAGATAAGCCCTTTATAATTATTTAGAGTCGTAAGAGTTCTACTTAAATTATACCAATGCTTCTCCGTAATATCCTTTTTAGCAATAGCAACTAAACTCGTCTGCCTTGCCTCAGATGCGAGTAAATCATAATAAGAATCTGTTAATTTATTTTCTTCTACATTGAAGCCTATCGAAAATAGTCTGTTCTCACTATCATACAATTTTGAAAAGTCTGTGTTATTTATGAGCGTGTCTATGGCATTAATCATAAAATCTATCTTATTTAGCATCTCGGGTGTTATTTGTACATCCTTTTTTCCTTCTTCATTATGCATCTTTGACGTTGTTTGTACATTTTTTTCTCCGTCCCCATTATGCACATTTTTTTCTATCAGGAACTGCTTTAGAACGTACATGTAACCAACAAAATTTCCACTATCAACAGATGAAACATACTTTGGAATTAGTGGTTCTAGTGTTTCTATATTGTACCAGTTGTACAAGTGTCCATTCCATTTTGTTAATCCGCTAATTGTTTCTAACATTTTATATAGTAAATGCAATGTGTCATCTAAATTTTCAAACTTTAAATCATATGCAGCCATTACTGCAAGCAAGGCAAGCCCGATATTTGTTGAAGATGTTCTCATTACTACTTTCGGCTTTCTATCTTCTTGATAATTGTCTGGTGGCAAGAAGTTCGATTTTTGTGTTAGGTTTTCTTTAAAATATAGCCAAGTTCTATATGCAACTTCTTGTAAGTATTTTTTTTCGCTGTCGTCTATCTTCTCTACGGCTTTTATTGTTTTATTTGCCTTGCTAATTTTACACATCAGAGCCGGAATTACAAGCCAATACAAACCAATTGTAAGTGTAAAAATTGCAATCCCTGTACTAGAATTTTGCATATAAGCTAATATTGCAAAAAACACACAAAGTAATCCAATTAACTCATTAGCACTCATATTTTTATAATATGAAAATACGTCTGTTTTAGCCGTTCGTTCAGCCTCTTCTGATGTAATCCACTCTAAAAGATGTTTTTTGCTTTTTGTCATTCTGTATATTGTTTTAGTTTCCGCTTTTGTGGTTATCCATGCCTTGTCTGGAATTAATCCAATGTCTAAAACTCCTCTATAAACACTAGCTTTTAAGCCATCTATTGTTTTCACAAACCTTTTAGTCTTAATGTTTCCATCTTTTTTACTAATGATACTATTTATAATATCTAGTATAGTTGGAATTAGAGAAGATATCAGTGCAAGCACAATTATTCCACACATATTCACTTTTAATAAAGTTGCTATAACCATTGAAAATACTAGCATTGCTAGTACACTACTTTCTTGTTTACTCCTTACTATGTTGCTAAATATTTTATATTTGCTAAGCAATTTTAATGGATTTTGCTTTATCTCACCTTTTTTATTCTCTATAGTTTTTCCGAGCCATGGCAGTATTTGATAGTCACCTCTAATCCATCTATACAGCCTTGTTCTAAAACTCATATAATTTGATGGATATCCATCCATCAGCATTATGTCTGATGTTAACGCACACCTTAAATAGCTTCCTTCTAATAAATCGTGACTCAAAACTGTGTTTTCTTTAATCTCGTTTGCAAGTACCTTCGAGAATATAGATAAATCATAAATTCCTTTTCCGGTAAAAATTCCTTCATCAAAATTATCCTGATACAAATTCGAAATTACATTTGTATATGAATCTGTACCACCTTCTCCAGCATAAACTTGAGTAAATATGCTCTTTCTGCTCTCAACTAATCCAACACCAACACGTGGTTGCATTAGTGCATGCCCTGAAATTACTAGGTCACCTTTCTCGTTTACCTCTGGTTTATTTAAAATATGCGCCATGGCTCCAACTAGCTCTAATCCAGATTTTAAGGTTAAATCTGTATCTGAATCTAATGTTATAATGTATTTTATTTTGTTCATTTGTGAGATATCTATTGTATTAGTCCTAAAAGGATTTGCAATATTTCCAAGCAAATATTCATTTAATTGGTTTAATAGGCCTCTCTTACGCTCCCATCCCATATAGCATTCTTCGTTCGGATTCCAAACTCTTTTTCTATATACGAAATTAAAAATGTTGCCATATTTTTCGTTTAATTTCTTTGTTTGCCCTATTCCTTCTCTTATAACCTCTTCGTCAAACTCCTCTACCTCTTTACTGCCAGAACAACAATCTCCAAGCAAGGTAAAATACAGATTCGAGCTCTTGTTTGCAATATAATAAACCTCTAATTTTCTCATTAATTCTTTAACTTTTTCTTTGCTCTTTACTATCGTAGGAATTACAACCATTGTGCTACAGTCCTCTGGAATTCCGTTTTGAAAATCAATTTTCGGAATAAGCTTTGGTTTTACCACCTTACTTAACACATATTGAGTAATCTTAGAAACAATATTTTCTATTGGCAATATTGCAACAATCGCTGTAATAATTGAAAGCAGTACTCTCGTCCAAGTTTCAATATTCAACATATAGTAAAAATTAATACACAATATTAGTGTAAGCAGTATAGAAATTCCCCATACTGTTTCTATATAGATTTTCGACTTTTCTTCATTTGATTTTAGTGTAATTTTCTTTTCTAGCAGACTATTTAATAAAGTTTCTTTTCCATCAGAAATTAAATAAAATCCAATATGCATGCTCTTCTCGTTTGCCTCTGGCTTCTCACTGGCCTGCAAACTTAGCTCCAGACACTTCTTTGCAATATAAATTTCTGAAATTTTAGTTTTCTTAGAAATCTCCTGTATTGCGTTTCTGTAATAGCTTTTAGTTGTACTATCCATTTTCTCATATTGCTTTGCCGGATCTTTTTTTAAAATGTCTTCTACTCTATTTATTTTTTCGAATATTTCCAAAAAATTAATTCTCGAAATTGCCTTAAGAGTCAATATACAATTTCCGACAGATACTTTCTTCACTGCAATATCAAAATGCTCTTTTTTTACAACCTCGTAGATATCACTTCCTGTTTTTGCGACTTCTCCTTCCAAAATATTTAGATATGCATATGCTTTACTTCCCATTTTTTTAAGCCTATATGACATGTACTCAATAAGTGCATTTTTTTCTCCGTCCCCAAAATGTACAAATTGGACTAGGATTGGTCTTATTTTTTTCTTTTCTTCTCCAAAATATTTCCCTAATATTTCTTCTACTCTGCTTTTTTGCATTTGTGACATATAAATTGTTTCACAAATTTCTCTTATGTTCTCTATTAATGCAATCTGAATGAATAATCCGATATTCCATATTTCATTCATACTAAGAGTCTTCTTTGTTTGGTAAGCTTGTAACATGTATTCTAAATTTTCTGAATTTATTTTTCCATCGGTAAATGCTACCATTTCTGTTGCAAGTACATAAACACGTGCAAAACCCTTGAACCTGCCATTTGCAAGTCCAAGAAAGTCTGTATATTTTTTTAATGTTAGCTCTTTACTTATATTTTTTACAATTTCTTCTATTACATATAAATTATCTAGAATCCACTCTCCTGCTGGGTGTATTGGTATTCCCTGTTTTATTTGTTCGTTTAATAGTTTATAAATTTCTTTAATTACAAAAAAGTTTTCCTTAAGTCTTGGTATCGGATAAGTGTCTCTATCACTTTTTTCATTTAATATATGATCTGAAGCTATTTTTTCTAAATAATCTTTAAGCTGATTTTTATCTAAAATGGCTCCTTTTATACTTAGTTTTCTTTTTTCCTTCAAAAAAATCCACTCCTTGGAATATGTTTTACACATATTTTCTCCAAGAAGTGGAAAAGTTATACCTATACACAATAAGGTTTCAAACTAATTATTAAAAATTATTGTTATTGTTGTTATTATTATAATCATTATTATTGTTATTATAATTATTGTTGTTATAATTGTTATTGTTATAATTGTTATTTAAATTATTATTGTTATAGTCATTATTGTTATAATTATTATTTAAATTACCATTATTGTAGTTATTGTTATTATAGTTATTATAGTTATTATTGCTATAATTATTTCCGTTATTGTAGTTGTTGTTGCTATAATTATTGTTATTATTATAGTTGTTGTTATAGTTATTGTTGTAATTATTAAAATTGTTTCCCATATTATTTTGTGATGAGCTTGTAGCTGGTCCAACGTATTGTGCAGAACCAAAGCCTAATATCATCTCAAAAATTGGTGATAAGAATATTAATCCTATTATAAATCCAGTAGACTGATTAAATGCCTTACCAAGTTTAACCATTGATACAATACCTAATACAACAGATATAATCCAACCTACAACTGGTATCCAAGCTAGTAAGAAAAGTAATAATAACCAAGGTGATAATCCAGATATTTTATATAAAATAACTGCATTATAAACAGGTATAATTGCTTTCCAACCTTCTTCTCCAGCCTTTACGAAAATTTTCCATTGAGCAACTACTATAGCAACATAGTATGCTACAAGTATAATGCTATATGTACTTATGATAGATGCAAGTGTTGCAGCTGATGCAACAGTTGCAGCTGATGAACCATAATCGTAATAATCGTACATTGATAAATCCCCCTTCCTTCGTTTTCTATTATGAGAATACCACAACCATACAAAAATTTCAACAAATTTATTTAATTTATGATTTTATTTTACAAAATAGTCCATTATCCCATTATATATTCCCCAAGCAAGTCTATTTTGATACTCCTCCTGTTGCAATAATTTTTCTTCTTGTGGATTAGATAAAAAACCACATTCTACTATTACTGTTGGAATCTCTACATGCTTTATTATATACACATTACTAATTTTTAAAGGTACTCTTTTATTTTCTTTTTGTATTGTCTCATTCAAATTACTTTGTATACAGGTAGCAAGTAATTTACCATCCTCGTTTCCGTCCTTGAAAAATGTTTGCCAACCATAATATTGATTTTCTGGTATTTTATTTAAATGAATGCTAACAAATATATCTGCAGATGAATTGTTTCCAATTTTAACTCTGTTCCTTATGTCTGAATTTTTCTTTTCTCTTAAAGTTTTCTTATCTACATCATAAATTGCATTATCGTCCGACCTTGTGAGTACTACATTTGAGCCGCTTTGTTCTAATAATTGCTGTAATTTCAGTGCAATTTTTAAATTAATTTCTGCTTCACTAACACCATTATCGCTCACGGCTCCGCCATCTTCGCCACCATGGCCTGCATCTACAATTATAGTTTTACTACTTACCGGTGTTGCCATTGTTGCAACAGTTTTGTTTGTATTTATGTTGGTTGCTGTCTGAAGCATAAACATGCCAATTGGCAAAAATATAGCAAGAGTTAAAAATATTATTCTTTTTTTATTAATTATAAACATAAAAAATCTCCCACAAATATATTAATTATTTTTAATATATTCATAGGAGCACAATTTTATAACATTTAAGCTTAATTTATTCATACTTTAGTTTTTCCAGCGAAATATTGATAGTGTGTTGCATATTTTTCAAATTAATATTAGCTCTATATTTCAACTTTTTTAAACAAATATTTTTTTCGCTCAAAAAAGGGCGTCCCCATTGGGCGACGTCCTTCTTCTAAAATATTATTCTTCATTTTCTGTTGTATTTTCTACATCATCTATATCGTCAACAACATCTACTACAGCATCTGCTTCTGTATCTTCTGGCATTTTTTCTCCGTCTGGTGCTACTGATACTTCTGTGTTTTCTGGTTCTTCTGTGTTAATTCTTATTTTTTTGTATCTCTTCATACCAGTTCCGGCTGGGATTAACTTACCAATGATAACATTTTCTTTTAATCCTATTAATTCGTCTGTTTTGCCTTTTATTGCAGCTTCTGTTAATACTCTTGTTGTCTCTTGGAATGATGCTGCAGATAAGAAACTATCTGTTGCAAGTGAAGCTTTTGTTATTCCAAGTAATACACGTTTACCTGTTGCAGGTCTTAAACCTTGCTCTTCGGCTAATTTGTTCTTGTCTTCGAATTCATACATATCTACTAGAGAACCAGCAAACATGTCTGTATCTCCATTGTCTTCAACTCTAACTTTCTTTAACATCTGTCTTGCAATAAGTTCGATGTGCTTATCGTTGATATCAACACCTTGGTTTCTATAAACTTTTTGAACTTCGCCAATAATGTACTCAAATACACCTTGTGGCCCGCTAATTGCAAGTACTTCTGCTGGGTTCTTAGAACCTTCTGTTATTTGGTCTCCGGCTTCTAGAACATCTCCTTCTCTAACTTTTAGCTTAGATCCGAAAGGTATTAAGTATGTTTTGCTATCATCATTTGATGTTACTGTTACTTCTTTTCTCTTCTTTTCGTCTCTTATAGAAACTTTTCCAGCGATTTCTGTAATTATAGCAACACCCTTTGGTTTACGAGCTTCGAAAAGCTCCTCAACTCTAGGAAGACCTTGTGTAATGTCGGCAACACCGGCAACACCACCAGAGTGAATAGTACGCATTGTAAGCTGTGTACCAGGCTCACCAATTGATTGAGCTGCGATTATACCAACTGTATCTCCTATATCTACTTCTTTTCTAGATGCTAATCCCATACCATAGCACTTAGCACATACTCCGTGTTCTGTTCTACATCCGAATACGCTACGTACTTTAACGTGTGTAATTCCTGCATCTACTATCTTATCTGCTAATTCTTCTGTAATTAGAGTATCTTTATCTACTATTATTTCTCCAGTAGTTGGATTTTTGATATCGTCTAATGGATATCTTCCTAATAATCTTTCTTGCATTTTTTCGATTATTTGGTTTCCATCTTTTATATCATATACTTCAAGTCCATCTGTTGAACCACAATCATCTTCTCTTACGATTATATCTTGTGATACATCAACCAATCTTCTTGTTAAGTATCCAGAGTCTGCTGTTCTTAAAGCTGTATCTGAAAGTCCTTTACGAGCACCGTGTGCAGAAATGAAGTACTCTAATGCATCAAGTCCCTCTCTGAATGATGATTTGATTGGAATTTCGACTGTTCTACCAGTTGTACTAGCCATAAGTCCACGCATACCAGCAATTTGCTTTAACTGGTCTAAGTTACCTCTGGCTCCAGAATCTGACATCATAAACATTGGGTTTTCTTTGCTAAAGTTGTTCTTCATTGCATCTCTAACATCATCTGTTGCTTTTTCCCAAATCTTGATTACTTCGTTATATCTTTCATCATCAGTTAGGAAACCTTCACTATATTGACTTAATACTGTATTAACGTCATTTTGAGCTTTTGCAATTATTTCTTTCTTCTGTGGTGGTACCTTAACATCATCTATAGATACTGTTACAGCACCTAATGTAGAATATTTGTAACCTGTAGATTTAATATAGTCTAGTAATTCTGCTGTTCTGCTTAGACCATGTACAGAAATACATTTTCCTATAATCTTTCCTAAGTTTTTCTTTGATACTACGCCATTTATTTCATATTCAAATTCGTTTTCTGGCTTGCTTCTATCAACAAATCCTAAGTCTTGAGGAATTCCTCTATTGAATATTATCTTACCTGGTGTTGTAGCAACTTTTGCATGTTTTTCTACACCATCTACAATCTTAGTTCTTCTTACGAATATCTTAGAGTGCATTGTTACATCGTTGTTTGCAAGTGACATTATTGCTTCTTCTGGAGATGAGAAGTATGTTCCTTCGCCTTTTTCTCCATCAACATCCATTGTTAAGAAGTAACTTCCTAGAATCATATCCTGTGTAGGAGTTGTTACTGGCTTACCATCTTGTGGTTTTAACAAGTTGTTTTCTGAAAGCATTAAGTATCTTGCTTCTGCTTGTGCTTCTGGTGATAATGGTAAGTGAATAGCCATCTGGTCACCATCGAAGTCAGCGTTGAACGCTGTACAAACTAATGGGTGAAGTTTTATTGCTCTACCCTCAACAAGTACTGGCTCGAATGCTTGAATACCAAGTCTGTGTAGTGTAGGAGCACGGTTTAATAATACTGGGTGGTCTTTAATAACATCCTCTAGTATATCCCAAACTTCTGGGCGTAGTCTTTCTACCATTCTCTTTGCATTTTTTATGTTGTGTGCTATTCCACGGCTAACTAATTCTTTCATTACAAATGGTTTGAATAGCTCTACTGCCATTTCCTTTGGAACACCACATTGGTAAATTTTAAGTTCTGGTCCAACAACTATAACTGAACGTCCTGAGTAGTCAACACGTTTTCCTAGTAAGTTTTGTCTGAATCTACCTTGTTTACCTTTTAACATGTCTGATAATGATTTAAGTGGTCTGTTTCCAGCACCTGTAACAGGTCTTCCACGTCTTCCATTATCTATTAAAGCATCTACTGATTCTTGAAGCATTCTCTTTTCGTTTCTAACGATTATTTCTGGTGCTCCAAGTTCTAGTAATCTCTTTAATCTGTTATTTCTGTTTATAACTCTTCTATATAAATCGTTTAAGTCTGATGTTGCAAATCTTCCACCATCTAATTGAACCATTGGTCTTAAATCTGGTGGTATAACTGGTACAACTTGCATTATCATCCATTCAGGTCTATTATTTGAAAGTCTGAATGATTCTACTGTGTCTAATCTTTTTACTAGCTTTGCCTTCTTTTGCTCACTAGCTTTTTCAAGTTCTTTCTTTAATTTTTCTGATAATTTATCTACATCAATTTCTGATAGTAATTTTCTTATTGGTTCTGCACCCATTTCTGCTTTGAATGAGTCTCTACCAAATTTTTCTTGTGCCTCTACAAATTCTTTCTCAGAAAGTATTTGGCCCTTTGATAAAGTTGATGTTCCTTTATCTGTTACTATGTATGATGCGAAATATATAACCTTTTCTAGGGCTTTAGGTGATACATCTAACATTAAAGCTATTCTACTTGGTATTCCTTTGAAATACCAGATGTGAGCTACTGGGGCAGCAAGCTCTATGTGCCCCATTCTCTCTCTTCTTACTTTAGATTTTGTAACTTCAACACCACATCTATCACAAACTATTCCCTTATATCTTACTCTTTTGTACTTACCACAATGGCACTCCCAGTCTTTTGTTGGTCCAAATATTCTTTCACAAAATAGACCATCTTTTTCTGGTTTTAATGTTCTATAATTAATAGTCTCTGGCTTTTTAACTTCTCCATGTGACCATTCTCTTATTTTCTCATCAGATGCTATGCCAATTTTCATTTTATCAAAATTATTTAATTCATCCACTATTTTTTGCCCCCTTGGATTTTATTTTTTCGATTACTCATCATCATCATTAAAATTTTCATCTGCTAAGATGTTTGAATCATCATCTAGTATGATATCATCGTTTTCATCATCTAGGTCATCAAATAATTTGTCATCTTCAGAATCTTCGTCATCTGATGATTCTTCTGTATATCCATCCGATAATTCACTTTCATCCACTATATTGTCTTCATTTAGAGATTTGTTTTCTATATTACTAAAGCTTGTAGCGTCATCTATATCTTCTTTAAGCTCTATTTCCTTGTCATCGTGTGTGTACAATCTTATGTCTAATCCTAAAGCTTCTAATTCTTTTACAAGAACTTTGAATCCTTCTGGAACACCTGGCTCTGGAATGTTTTCTCCCTTAACAATAGCCTCATATGTCTTAACACGTCCTACAACATCATCTGATTTAACAGTTAACATTTCTTGTAGTGAATATGCAGCACCATATGCCTCTAATGCCCAAACTTCCATTTCTCCGAAACGTTGTCCACCGAATTGAGCTTTACCACCTAAAGGTTGTTGTGTAACTAATGAGTAAGGTCCTGTTGAACGAGCATGTATCTTATCATCAACTAAGTGGTGAAGTTTCATCATGTACATAACACCAACTGTAATTGGCTTGATGAATTGTTCTCCAGTTCTTCCATCGTATAGAATTGTTTTTCCATCACGACGTAATCCTGCTTCTTCTAGCAAGTCTTCAATTTCATAGTCTTTTGCACCATCGAATACTGGCGTTGCAACTTTCCATCCTAGTGCACGGGCAGCCATACCTAAATGAACTTCAAGAACCTGTCCTAAGTTCATACGAGAAGGTATACCCATTGGGTTAAGAACTATATCTACTGGTGTTCCATCTGGTAAGAATGGTAAATCTTCTTCTGGTAATATTCTTGAAATAACACCTTTGTTACCATGACGTCCAGCCATTTTATCACCAACTGATATTTTTCTCTTTGTTGCTATATAGCATCTAATTACTTGGTTTACTCCAGGAGCTAGTTCTTCTGAATTTTCTCTAGTAAATATCTTAATATCTACTATTGTTCCAGCTTCTCCGTGTGGTACACGAAGTGATGTATCTCTAACTTCTCTAGATTTTTCACCAAATATTGCACGAAGTAATCTTTCTTCTGCTGTTAGCTCTGTTTCTCCCTTTGGAGTAACTTTACCAACTAATATATCTCCAGGTCTTACTTCTGCACCTATTCTTATAATACCGTTTTCATCTAGGTCTTTTAATACGTCGTCACCAACGTTTGGAATATCTCTTGTAATTTCCTCTGGTCCTAATTTTGTATCACGGCATTCACAATCATATTCTTCGATGTGAATTGATGTGTAAACATCTTCTTTAACAAGTCTTTCGCTTATTAATACGGCGTCCTCGTAGTTGTAACCTTCCCATGTAGAGAATGCTATAATTACGTTTCTACCTAATGCCATTTCACCATTCTTTGTAGCTGGTCCATCAGCTAGGATGTCTCCTGCTTTAACAACTTCACCCTTTTGAACAACTGGTCTTTGGTTGATACATGTACCACCATTTGTTCTCTTGAATTTACGTAGTTTGTAATGGTCTATTTCATTTTTCTTATTTCTTACTTGTACTTCATCAGCTGTAACTTTTTCAACAATACCCGCATTTTTTGCAGTTACCGTTGTTTCAGAGTCACGTGCTGCTTTATATTCCATACCTGTTCCAACTATTGGAGACTCTGGTATTAGAAGTGGAACTGCTTGACGTTGCATGTTAGATCCCATTAGAGAACGCTTAACGTCATCATGCTCCAAGAAAGGTATCATGGCAGCAGCAACAGAAACTAATTGCTTTGGCGAAACGTCAACGTAATCAACCTTGCTTGCTTCAACCTCTTTAATTTCTGATCTTTGTCTTACCTTTACCATTTTGTTTACGAATCTTCCTTCGCTATCTACTGGTTCAGAAGCTTGTGCAATTATATATTTATCTTCTTCATCTGCAGGCATATATTCAACTATATCAGTTAATTTACCTGTTTCTTTATCTACTTTTCTGTATGGTGTTTCTACAAATCCATATTCGTCTATCATAGCGAATGATGAAAGTGCAGAGATAAGTCCAATGTTTGGTCCTTCAGGAGACTCAACTGGGCATAGTCTACCATAGTGAGTATAGTGAATATCACGAACCTCGAATCCAGCTCTTTCACGAGAAAGTCCTCCAGGTCCTAATGCTGAAATTCTTCTCTTATGAGTAAGCTCTGATAATGGGTTTGTTTGATCCATGAATTGTGATAATTGAGAGCTTCCAAAGAATTCTCTTATTGATGATGTTATAGGTTTTGTATTGATTAATGTTTGTGGTGTTACAGAGTCTAAGTCTTGTATTGTCATTCTCTCACGAACAACTCTTTCAAGTCTTGTTAGTCCAATTCTGAATTGATTTTGTAATAACTCGCCAACACATCTAATACGTCTGTTTCCTAAGTGGTCTATATCATCAACTTTTCCTATTCCATAATCTAGATTTAATAGGTAACTGATAGATGCAATCATGTCCTCTGTTGTAATTGTTAGAGGAACTAATTCGTTATATCTTTCTTTAATTACGTCATGTAATTTCTCATCTGGAGTTGTATCCATTATAGATTTTAGTACATTGTAATTAACTCCTTCTTTAAAGTGAAGGTCAGATAAATCCACATTTGGTAACATTTTGTGGATATTTACTATTCCATTTCCTATTACTCTTACTTTTTGGTCATCAACTAACACATCTACTATGTTAATTCCAGAATCTTGAATAGCTTCAGCAGCATCTGCAGTAATTACAGTATTTTTTTCAGCTAAAACTTCGCCCGTTGATGGATCTATTATATCATCATAAGCAACTTGTCCTGTTATTCTAGTTGCTAAACATAATTTTTTGTTAAATTTATATCTTCCTACTTTTGCTAAGTCATATCTTCTGTTGTCGAAGAATAAACCATCGAATAAGTTTCTAGCAGCATCAGCTGTTGGAAGTTCCCCTGGTCTTAATTTCTTATATATTTCAATTATTGCTTCATCCTGAGTTTTTATTGTATCCTTATCAAGAGTTGCCTTGATTTTTGGATCATTTGCAAATAGGTCTAATATTTGCTCATCTGTTACAAATCCTATGCTTCTTAATAAAGATGTAACAGGTAATTTTCTTGTTCTATCAACTCTTACATAGAAAATATCATTTCCATCTGTCTCATATTCTAACCATGCACCTCTTATAGGCATAACAGTAGATGTGTATATTCTCTTTCCTGTTTTGTCGTAATCTTGTGCATAGTAACAAGATGGAGAACGAACTAATTGGCTTACAATTACTCTCTCTGCTCCATTGATAATAAATGTTGCACTGTCTGTCATTACTGGGAAATCACCTAAATAGATTTCTTGCTCTTTAATTTCACCAGTTTCCTTGTTGATAAGACGAACTTTAACATGTAATCTTGTTGAATATGTAGCGTCTCTCTCTTTTGCCTCTTCCATTGTGTACTTTGTTTTTTCTTCCATGTGATAGTCTAAGAATTCAAGTACTAAGTTTCCAGAGTAGTCAACTATTGGAGAAATATCTTTTAATACTTCGCCTAAACCTTCCTCTATAAACCAATTATAAGAATCTTTTTGTACTTGAATTAAGTTAGGCATTTCTACGAAATCACCTATCTTAGAAAAAGTTTTTCTTGTGCACTTTTCGTGTTTTACTTCCTTTAGATTCAAAGTTACTCACCTCATAATAAAAATTAAAGCAGAATTTGAAATATATAAGATTTCAAAAAAGTCCTTCTTGCTTTTAGACACTTTGCAAATTGCCTGCTCACTGCTCCTTTAAGCCTGCTTTTTGCTAGTATTTTCTAAAACAATTCCTCTTTTTTGATAATTTATCAATAACATAAAAAGACAACAAAAAACCTATTGACAATCTATGCTGTTTTTGTCAATTAGTTCTTTTGTATGTTCCCTATTTTATTTAGTACTTTTGATTACTAATTTATTAATATTAACCACCCTTGCTATCTCGTTGGAGATTAATAAAATTTAAATTTTGTTGAAAATATTCCATATTATCAACACTATACTAATTATACAATTTTTGGTATGTTGATGTCAATAGAAAAGATGAAAAAGTTAAAATTTTTTGCCAATTTTTTTATTAACGAGAAAACAAGTGATACCATTTTTGAAAGCAAGACCCGAGCTCGCCTTTTGAGGAGTCCGAAGGAGCTCCGACCAAGAGCTACGTGCCGAGGCTAAAAAAAATTGTATCATTAGCTTTTGCTTTATATACAAAATTAGAGATATGCTTTTCACATATCCCTAATTTTTTATTATTTTTGTACAATTTATTCTCCGTCCCCAAAATGTACACGAACTATTTTCTCTTTTTTAATACTACCAATGTTATTGTTATTCCTGCGATTAAGATTAGAGCTATTGCTCCGCCTAATACGTAGAATAGATGTGTGTTACCAAATGGAGGTAATATTACTACTTCTTGTGAATCGTCTGCGTCTATTTCTTGTGGTTCTAATGTTGGGTCTTGGTTACCTACAACTGAGTATGACATTTTTCTACCAACTGTGTTTTGTGTTGTTACAAGCTCTGTCATGTTGTTATATATTCTGTCATCACTACTACTGTCTTGAGTAATCATTTGTGTTAATATTAATTGTACTCCGCTTACACTTTGTGTACTGTTTACAGTGTTTAATGCGTTCATTGGGTCATCTTTAAATGCTTTGGCAATTTTGTCTTTTACATTTGATTGGTCTGCAATTACTGGTATTAAACCTTTTGAAGCAGCTGTTGTTCTGATTATATGGTTTTCTGTATAGTTCTTAACGTTTGCTTCTAATTTCTTATTCAATAATCCCTTGTTTAGTAATTCATCACTCGAGATTACTTCCCATTCTTGGTTTTGAGCCTTATTAAATTGTAGGTTATTTCTTGTTGCCGAATTATCATCGTTAGAATTATATTCGTGTACTTGCGTTCCAACATAGTCTACTAACATTACTGGATTTGTTTTTACTATTGTATCTGTGTTTGCAACTTTACCTGTGTAGTAGAATTGATCTTCATTGTAGTCTACTTCACCAACGTTTGCTACTGTTATAGCATATGTTATTTGAAGTGTTGAGCCATGCATCAATTCCTCGTCCATTGTAAGTTGAACTTTACCTTTGTTTGTAGAGTTCTGTCTAACTACTGGGTTTAGCATTAAACTATTGTTGTAGTTCTTGTTTGTGCTATACTCATTTTCTGTATCCTGTCCGTGAGCTACATGATTTATCCATAATACGTTTGTTGCTCTAGCCGATGCATCGAATAATGTGCTATTGTTTGCAAGTGTTAATTTAACATTTGTAATTTGTTTTGTAACTTTAAGCTGTGCCTTTGGTCTTTGTACTAAACCTAAGTCTAAGTCTTTTAATACGTAGTAGCCAGCCATTTGATAATTTTCTTTACCTATATTGTCATGTCCTGTACCAGATGTATTTGTTACTCCAGGTTCTTCACCATTTCTGTTATATTCGAAGTTCACATCTATTTTTCCAGATTCTGCAGTCATATATGTATTCTTCATGAATTCATTTAATAAGCTCTTCATTTCATCAGCAGTGTATTTTTCACCATTATATTCTGGTATATTCTCATAAGAAGCTAATACTTCTGCTAAGTGGTTTGTCATATCTCCATTAGAGTATGCTTCAACGTTCTTTCTTGCATTGTTGCAATTTGTTCCGTTGTCTGTATCTGTTACCCAACCTTGGTTTACTAACCAATCTCTGTTTGGTGCAATATTTACAACATTTTCATTCTTATTCATTATATCTTTAGCGTCTGAATATTGTCCTTTGTCTGCTTCACTAAAGTTATATTGATATGAACCAGTTGTGTTGTTCGTATATGCTCCTGAGCCATTGTTTACACCAACTTGATATGAAGTTGATTTGTAATCTTGACCATTATAAGAGTTCTTGTTTAATCCGATATTTGCAGATGAAGCAGAGTATCCACTTCCTTCTGTTTTCTTCTTATATCCTTCTAGTGAATCATATAAGTTTGTTACAGGATTTTCTTCTTCTTTTCCAGTGTTGTAATTTGTATATGTTGTTCCAAGAACTGTACTTTCATTAGAGCCATATACGAATCTAACAATGTAGTTACCTGGTGCAAATGATGTAAATTTGTATTTACCATCTGCATTTGCAGTATCTATTGAATAGTCTGGTACTAAACCACTATTATTGATAATAGGTGTTGTTGAATCTGTGTTTCCAGAAAGAACTTCTTTCCATATATACTCATATGTTTTTCCATCTTTTCCTTGTCTTAATTCAACTAGTTGTACTCTTACACCGTTTATTCCGGTTTCATTGTTTTTTAGTCCATCTCCGACTCTTGCATTTTGCTCATCTACATTTCTAGTATCCTCAAATACCGTTCCTTCTACCGTTCTTAAGTTATCTCTATTTAAGATAATTCTAATATTTGGAGCTTTATCTGTATCATTTTCGAAGTTTTCATACTTGATTACTCCGTCTTTTGGTACATCTGTTGGGTTTAAGTTACCTGGTGTAGAGTTGCAATCTGCTATACCTGCTATATCTCCAGTCTTATATTCTTGTTGTGTTTGTGAATTGCCAGTGTTTGGAGCTTTTGCCTTTTGTCCATAGTATGATTTGTATCCATTTATTTCAGCTATGTTCTCTTTACCAACTCCATTAGCTGTTCCGCTTGCAGCATCTTCATCTAGAAGTATGTTTCTTGCAGCATCTTTGTTTACCATAAATGTTACATAGAAGTATACATCTTTATTGCTGTCTGGGTCTGATAATGGGAACATATTGCTTGTTACAGTATCATTTGCCGCATTACTGTAGCTTTGATCACCTGTAATATATAGGTTCTTGTATCCAGCTATTGTAGTTTGAGTTTCTACTCCATATCTACTAGCATCTTTCAAATATACATTTCCAATCTTATTTCCGGCATTATCGCCTAAATATGAACGGTCTTGTACATATGTGTAATCTGCATCGTAGTAATCTACAACTTCTGTTACAGCTGCTGCGATATTTTCTGATCTGTTACGTATTGTAAATTTGTATGTTACATATACTTTTAATTCAGAATCTTCTGATAATCCAAGATTATCTAATGATGTTGCATTATCCGCAATTTTATAGTTATCAACTTTGTAATCATAGTCTTCTCTGTATAACTCTCTTGAATAATCGTAATTATAGTATCCATCTGAGATTCTTGTTTTAATTTCCCAATATGAATTTCCAGCTGCATCTTTCTCTAAGCTTTCTCTCTTATTATATTTGTATACTTGTGTTTTGCCATTAATTTCTAATGTTGCCTTGTATACATCTTTTCTTAATGCTAAGTCTAATTGTTCTCTTAGAACTAAGCCTAAGTTAATGTGATGCATTATATCTGGATTCTTATATAATGTTTCAATTCTTTGTGCTGCAACAAATTTTAATACTTGTGCTGTGTTTGAATCTGCATTTAAGAAATCCTCTGTTACGAATACTTGGAATCCAGGGTATAGATCCTTTGTTGTATTACCGTTGCATGTGTATGCGTTCATCATAGATTGGTTTACATACTCATCATCAGATTTTCTTTCACCTTGACTATCTACTTTTCCATTGATATTTCCAAACTTATCTATTGTTCCAGCTTTTTCTAGTTCATCTCTTGTATGCATTTCACTCGGATTACTTGTTGTAACTGTGTTCTTTGGAGCCGAGCCAATTTCTCTAAATGATGCATTGAACTCATCTCTTTCTTTCAATATGTCCAAACCTTTAGATGTATTATCCCAATTTTTATCTTCTCTATTTACGTTGTAAATTGTTGGTTGATAATATTGTCCATTATATGTGAATTTTACATAGTATTGGTACATTGCATTTTGATTTTGGAATAAGTATTCTCCATTATCATCTGTTGTTGTCGCACCAATAAATTTACCTGATTGATTTCCATCTGTTCCAGAAACTTGGTATAATGAAACTTTAACATTTGACATTGGCGTGTCTACTTCTTTATTAAATAATCCATCATATTTGTTTTCTTTTCCAGCTCTGTTATCTACCCAAACTCTTCCGCCTAATTCGAATGTTAAATTAATTGGAATGTCTATGTCTGGCGTATCTGGTGTATCTGGTTTATCTGGCTTTTTACTATCTGGTTTTCCGCTTACAGTTGCTGTATATACATTGTATGTTCTGCTTCCATCAAGAGCAACCCTTAATTGTTGAGCACGTATACTTCTAACTGGATATTCAGTCATTTGTACAAATGGTTGTACTACAACTACACCTTTTGATGATGAAGTGTAATTTGCTGTTACTTTACCATATCTAATAACCGTTTTTCCTCTCCAGTTCTTTTTAAAATACGTATACCTAATTGTGCCCATTCCATAGCCTTCTCTTAGGCGATATTTATTGTAATTTACTGATGAAACATATCCAATATATTGATATACATTTGCATGTGTATCTAATATATTAAATTTAACAGTTGACTTTTCAAGGTACTCAAGGTCTACATACATATTTACTGTTTTTGGATAGTTTGTTTTTTCAGCTGAGAATTTTACATAAAATTTAGCATTTGAAGCAGGATATTTCTTTTTCAATCCATTTGAACCCGATACTGTTGCTCCAATAAATTCTATCTCGAAGTCATCTGTATTTTCATCGTATACTAAAGTTTTTTCATTATCCGTTCCTTTATCTGTTACTAAGTATATTGCCTTTATGTATGAAATATCTTCATAATAAGGATATGTAGTACTTAAAGGACCTACAATATAACTCTTAGTTGCTTGATTTACAATTACTTGAGCCTCTGCTTGTGGATCATTAGTAACACTTTTTGTATTTTCTTCATCTTGCTTTCCAGTTTTCGTTCCAGAAGCATATGAATCACTCTTCATACCATGAATTTGGGCTTTGTATCCATTACCATTAATATAAGTGTCTACAAAATTTTGATATGATTCTGCTTTCTTAAATAATGTCTTCCCATTATCAGTTAAATGTCCTGCATCTGGTACTTTACCATCTAAATCCGCAACTAACCAATGTGCTGTTTGTATATCTGATAATGAATATCTATTACGTATTGAACCAGTAACACCCGAATAAGCATTTTCCATTGTAGTTAATACAAATGATAACTTCGTATTAGTTGAAGTTTCTGTCGTACCAACCTGTTTATAATGGTCTTCGGCTCTAGTTTGAGTTTCCATTATGACAACTTCTGGTCCATATATTGCACTTCCGTTCCAATCTTTTTGTTTAGTTTCTGGGTTAGTTGTATCATCATCCGTATCTTTTGGCGTTTTCCAGTTACCTAATTGTGCTAGCAGTTCTTTCATTAATGCGCTCGATTTACTTCTAGCCTTATTTTGTGCTTCAATTATAGCTAAATTTTGATTTCCACTTCCTAAATATCCATATCTTACAGAAATCATTGGCTCACTATTGTCAATTGCCCATTTGTCTGAACCTCTTTGCCCAGGCCCATATGATTGCTCATAATGTATGTTACTATAGCCTAAAGGGATCATTCCCCATCCGCCTTTTCCTAGATACTTCATCACGAGCTAATTGTCTTAAATATGCTTTTACTTTAGTTACAAAATTAGAATATCCATATCCATTACCCGTTGTATATCCAATTTCGTCTATATAGTGTTTTTTCGAATCGAATTCTCCAAATCTAACTGCTTTACCAGCATCATTACAGTATACTGTTCCTGTACTCATATTGGTTGTCCATGCTTCATATGGAAACTGACTATCTGCATTTCCTGAAAAAGTTCTTTGTTTTAATATTTGAGGAAATAATCCAGATGGGCTGTAACTTAATGATGGCATACCACTAGTTGCATTTCCTTGCCATGTTCCATAAGCTAGAGAAACATTACTTAATGAAAACAATGTTGTTATTAAAATTGTAGCAGTTGCTATTGTTGTTATTAAACATTTTTTTAATGTTTTATTTTTATTCATCTTTCTATCTCCTTTCTATATTAATACTTTCTTTTTTATCATGTATATTCCTACCCCAACTATTGCAATTACTGTTAATACTAATGTAGTATAAATTACTACGTCGCCAGTCTTTACAGACGCTAAAACATTTGCTGTTGAATAGTCATCTTCATTTGTTGCTTTATTTCCAGGTGTTGAATCAACATCTAGTGCACCATAATCGTTTGATGTTTCATATATTTCTGCTGAGTTATTTATTAATCCAAAGTCTCCATCACCGTTCATATTCTTTGTTAATATTAATGTTACTTCTTTGCTCTCCCCTGGATTAATTATTGTATTTGCAAGTGAGGCATTGTATATTACTCCATCTTTTCCTTCATACCAATCTTTATTAAGTTCTGAATTGAACTTTAATTCTGTTGGTAGGTAATCTGCTAATTTCTTAACATATCCTGCAATTCCACCTTCATTTGTAATTGTGAATTTATATTCCACAACCATTGATGATGTATTTGCATATTTAGCTTCAAAATCTATTTTTGCAAGTTTACTATTATAAACATGCTCTGTTGTATTTTTTCCGTTGTTTACTGTTATTGCTTGTACTATTTTATCTAATCTTAAATCAAATTTTGCATCTTCAACTATACCTAAATCAATATTAAATTGGTTAGTATCAGATAATACTATTTCTTCTGTAACAGCTGCTATTTGGTCTTTTCCTTCGTAGTTAACTGTTTTATCTATCGCATCTGAGTTAAGTTCATCACTTACACCAGATTTTTTATAAGTTGTAGGACTATAGTTAGATGAATCGTAAAAGAATATTACACTATATTTTCCTTGTGGTACATTATTAAACATATATGAACCATCTGTTCCTGTTGTTGTAATGCATTGTTCATTATCTGAATTTATTGCTATATTACTTGTACTGTTGTCTAATAGTAAAACTTTAACTCCAGAAACTCTTTGTTCACTTGCGTCTTTTATACCATCCTTATTTTCGTCGATCCACACAGTTCCTATTACTTTTCTTGTTTCTTTCTTAGTATCATCTGGGTCAACATTTACATCTGTTTTTTCAAAATGTTTAATTTTGTGTGATACAGAATTTGTTTCTACCTCTCCAATATCTTCATGTGAGAATTTACCTTTGTTTGATATTTCTGTGTCATTGTCTATTGAATTTGCAACCACATGGACATTTATTATTACCTTTTGTCCTGCTGATAAATAGAATTTTGTATTTATACTTCCATCACTATTTATATCAACGCTACTATCAATTGTACCATCTTCATATATAATTTCTATGTATTTAAAAGTAACTTCTTTTGGAAGTACATCTGAAAATTCCACATCATTTAAATATATGTCTGATAAATTTTGAGCAGTAAATGTATATGCAAAATCCTCTCCAGCCGATATTGTTGTTCCTACTGGAATATTGGATGTTTGTACAACATTAATGCCTGGTTTATTTATTGTAACTGATATATCATCAATATTTTCTGTTTCTGTTCCATCGGCTTTTACATTACTTGTTATTGTTATATCTTTCTTGTAAACTTCATTTGTCAATTTGCCAACTTTTGTGTTTACAATTAAAGTTTTTCCTCCTTCTCCATCTACATCTCCGACTTTTACAGTTATTTTTTTGCCACTTACTTTTACACTAGCAGTTGAAGTAATATCATCATCACTAAACGTTTCTTCATTAAATTTTGTTAATTTTATTGAATCATATTCTAACTCATCTGGTAAAGTAAATGTTACAACTGTGTTCTTTCTGCTATTATCAATCTTTTCATCTTCAGATTCATAATTATATTGAGATGATCTTAATGCAACTTGGAAAGAATATGTTTCTCCTTCTTTGCGACTTGTGTATTTCGAACTGATTTGAGTATCAAAATATACTCTTTCAATTATATTTGATACAGTATTTGTTTCTACCGGTATTGTATCTCCATATCCGACTGAAGCTTTTACTTCTACCTTTTTTGTTTCATCACTTTGTGTTCTAAATTTAAGAGTCTTTTTTAATGATGAATTAGCTTTTATATTTCCCACCTTTATAATTAGTGTTTCTGTCTCAAAATCATTAAGTTCTTCATCATATTTTTCAATTTCATTAAGTATTCTTTCATATTTTTCAATTTCACTATCACTTAATTCTTCATCCTCTGACATATTAGCAAACTCATCTAATTGAGATTCATCAAACTCATCATCTTCTGGAACCTTATATTCATATTCATCTCCGTCTTGAGGTATAAAACTTAATTCAGATGGCAATTTTATTTCTACTGTTGCATTTTCTGCATCTACAGCTCCAGTATTGTTTATTGTTAATTCATATTCTAGTATTTCACCAGATTTTACGCTAGCACCTTCGCCTATTGTTGAAACTAATTTTGCATCTAGTTTTGCAATACTTCCAGTTGTTAATCCTATTTTAGTTGCTATTGCCTTATCCGCAATTGTTCCTGATGCTTTGTTATTGTTGAAGAATACTCCATAATTTTCATAAGCTTCTTGGTCATAATCTAAGTTTGCAGGTAATGTTGCTTTATATGAAAATGTAATTGTGTCTCCACCGTTCATTGCATAATTTTCACTTAAAACTATCATGTAAGATTTGATGTTTGAGTAATCTGTTACACTTGTTTTCCAGCCATTTTGCGCATTATTTAAGTCTGTTGTTGCTTCGCCATTTTCTGAATAATAAACTGTGAATTTTGAGCTATCTATTCCTGTTACTGTTATTCCAGAAGCAAGTGGCATTGTCATTGTTGAACCAAGATTCAATGATGTTGATACGTCTTTATTGTCTTTAAATGGTGTTCTTCCTAATACTACTACATGATCTAGTGTGTTTTCGTAATTGTTTATTACGTTCATTTTATATGTAACTTCTTTTTGCTCTGCTTTTGTTGGTATTAATGCTTTTTGAGCTTCTCCATTAATAACTTCTATTGTTTCGTCGCCATTGTAGCCTGTCATAGAATTTGTTGTTACAACACCTGATGGAGCAATGTATTTAACATCTGTTTCAACATTTGTAACTGTTGAATCTCCATTTATGATTTCTGCTGTTATTTTTGTGTTTGTTGTTGGTGTTAATTTATTTAATGTAATGTCTGCCATTAATGTAACTGTTGCACCTTTTGCGGCAGCATTATTGTATTTTGTTTGTGTTCCATTTACTTTTAATGTTAATGTTTTTGTACCATCTTCATTCTCATCGTATTCTATTGAATCTTCGTCTATTTCCAACTCTTCATCAAAATATACTTGCCAATCTTTTATAAAAAGTGTTTCTATGTTAGCTGGGAAAGTAATTTTAATAGTTGGGTTTGAATACATTGTATCATCTGCGCTGTCATTTTCTAATGTAACTTTTATTTCTACATTTTCGTTTTTTACTATTGTAGATAATCTATTGTTGCTTGTTGTTATACTTGCTTTTTGTGTTGGTTCTGTTAAATCAATATTTTTTGTGCTTTCTGTATTTACAATATCTGTATCAGCATTTTTTGCTGTTCCTGTTACTTGAGTTTTTATTTGTGTAAAGTTCTTTAATTGACTTGTGCTGTATTCTATATTTTTTGCTAGTGCTTTTGTTATTTTTAGCACTAAGTTTCCTTCAGCTTGTGGCTTTGATGTTTTTACTGTTATACTATTTGTATTAAATTTTGTTAAATCAACTACTATTTCATTATCTGTTACTGTTGTATCCTTGTTTATTGTAGCAAGTGATGTTCCAGCTTCATTTAAAATAGTAATTTCACCATTTTCTCCAAATATTTTATCAAATTCTTGTTTTGATATTGTTAACGATTTGTTATATGCATAATTTGTTCCACCAACTGTTGTTGATTGCTCATTTCCACTTTCTGTTACGAATTGATCAACATTTTGTTTTAATACAATCTCATCAATCATATCTGCATATGAAACATGTGCTGTATACTCTACATCATATTCTGTTTCTTTTTTATTTTCATCTGCTGCGTTCTTGTTATTATATATGTAACCTTTGCTTATGCTTTGTGTTGCATCAGAAGTAAATTCTATTATATCTCCCAATTTTTTTGTTTGATCTTCGTACCCATCTACATGTGCACTTACTTTGTTTACTCCACTTTGTACATATAAATTCATGCTTGAGCTTACATCATATGTAACTCTTGTAACTGAATCTTTTACAGCTTGGTATACATCTTCTGAATATATATATGTTACTACAAATTCGTCTGCTGTATTTTTTGACCATTTTATTTTTCCGTTTACAGCATTGTTGTTTACTGTGATTGTTATTTTTCCGGTTGTACTGTCGTATGTCCAGTTATCTTTAGAAAAGTTATCTCCTTTTACATCTCCATTTGTTGCATCTGTCGAATTTGCAACTACGGTTACTGTTTCTGGATATTTATTATTAATTTTTGGAGCAATAATTTCTATAATTGTATTTTTTATTGGCAATACACTATTCTCAACATATGATTTGACTTTGCCTTGAGTGATTAGCTTGCTTACATTGTTTGCTGAATATGGAATATATTTTGTTATTTCATAATCTAGTTTTGCTTTTGCATCTGAAGCAGTCCAAGTTGTATGAACAACTATATCTTTCTTTACTGCAACTTCTTCGCCCTTCGCATTTACATATGTTCCCGTAAATTTTATTGTATTGTCTCTGTTAAACATATCTTCGCTTATTTCATCTTTTTTGTCTAAAGATATTTTTATTTGCTCTGTTACATTCTCTCCGTTGTTTATTTGATTGAATCTTATTTTTTTGTTTTCTGTATCTACTGTTTGAATGTTCTCAGAGTCTTCATTTTTTGCTATTGTGAAGTTTGTGTCTGAAAAATCTACCACTGCATCTTTTAGATATCCGGCCTTTTTTACGTTTAATGCAATATTTAATTTCGTATCTTCTGCATTAACATCTGCCGAAACAGTATGTTTTCCTCCATCATAATAAACATCAAATTCCACATTATCGTTTGTGGTTGATGTTCCTTGGCTTTCTAATGCTTTTGCACTTAAAAAATTGTCTGCCGCATAGCTTACTACAGCTGCTGAATTGGCATACAATATTGTTGTGGTTAATAGCACTGCGATTATTTTAATAAATTTTTGTTGCATATTTGCTCCTCCTTAAAATTTCACTACTTATAATTATACAGCAAATTCCTTTATTTTTCAATGGTTTTTTTGTGTTTTTTTCGATTATGTAACTCTATTTTTTTCAAAAAATCACCAATTTTTTTGTTAAAGTTTAGTATTTTTTGAAAGTATTAAAAAGCGAGAGATATTTTTTATCTCCCGTCTTATTTTTTATATTAACCGTACAATTTTTTCTCCGTCCCCAAACTGTACCAACTGTACCAAACTGTAACTATATTAGTGTGCTTTTTTTGCTCCGACCCCTAATTGTACAAATTACTATTGTTATTCCTACAATTAGTATTAGGGCTACTGCACTGATTAATACGTAGTATATGTGTGTATTACCAAATGGTGGTAATATTACTACTTCTTGTGCATCGTCTGCGTCTATTTCACGTGGTTCTGATGTTGGGTCTTGGTTTCCTACTACAGAGTATGCCATTCTTCTTCCTACTGTGTTTTGTGTTGTTACAAGTTCTGTCATGTTGTTGTATACTCTGTCATCACTACTGCTGTCTTGTGTAATCATTTGTGTTAATATTAATTGTACACCGCTTACACTCTCTGATTTGTTTACTGTTTCTAGTGCATGCATTGGGTCATTTTTGAATGCATCTGCTATTTTTTTTGCATTTGCTTGATCTGCAATTATTGGTACTAGTCCATTTTTATCAGATCTTGATACGGCTGTTGTTGTAATTATATGGTTTTCTGTGTATTTCTTAATGTTTGCTGTTAATGCACTATTTACTAAGCCTTTTGATACTAAATCAGCACTCGATATTACTTCCCAATCTCGGTTTTGGGCTTTATTAAATTGTAAATTGTTTCTTGTTGCCGTATTATCATCAACTGAATTGTATTCATTTACCTGAGTTCCAACGTAATCTACTAACATCTTTGGATCTGTTCTTACTATTGTATGAGCATTTCCTACCATTCCTGTGTAGTAGAATTGATTGTCGTCGTAGTCAACTTCACCAACGTTTGCTACTGTTATAGCGTATGTTATTTGAAGTGTTGAACCATGCATTAACTCTTCATCCATTGTAAGTTGTACTTTACCTTTATTTGTAGCATGTTGTCTTACTTCTGGCGTTAACATTAAGTTGTTACCTTCAACATAGTTCTTATCTTTTAAGTAAGTATTCTCTGTATCTTGTCCATGCGCACTATGGTTCATCCATAAAATGTTTGTAGCTCTTGCTGATGCATCGAATAATACACTATTATTTGCAAGTGTTAATTTAACATTTGTAATCTGTTTTGTAACTTTTAACTGTGCTTTTGGTCTTTGTTCCAAACCTAAATCTAGGTTTTCCAATATATAATATCCAGATAAATCATAGTTTCTTGTTCCTATGTTGCTATTGTTTATTTCTGTCTCTGATTCTGTTCTATTATATTCAAAGTTTACGTCTATTCTTCCAGATTCAGCAACCATGTACGTATTTTTCATGAATTCATTTAACATATTCTTCATAGTATCATAACTATATTTTGATACGTTATATTTTTCATCTCTGTACTCTGGCAAGTTTTCATAAGAAGCAAGTATTTCTGCTAAGTGATTTTTTACCTCACTATTTGCGTTTTCTTGAGTTTCACCTCTTGAATATGAATTTACATTCTTTCTTGCATTATTGCAATCAACTAAATATGCCTTCTCTGGTGCAATGTTTACAACGTTATCTCCACTTACATTCATCATGTCTTTAGCATCTGAATATTGGCCTTGGTCAGCAGAACTAAAGTTATATTTATATGAATCTGTTGTGTTATTTGTATACGCACCTGAACCATTGTTTACGCCAACTTGATATGATGTAGATTTATAATCTTGACCATTATATGAGTTCTTGTTTAATCCGATATTTTCAGATGAAGCAGAGTATCCACTAACGTTTTCATCTGCCTTCTTCTTATATCCTTCTTGTTTTGCATATAAATTTGTTACCTCATTTGTTGTGCCTTCTTCTCCCGTGTTATAGTTTGTATATGCTGTTCCTAGAACCGAACTCTCTCCAGAACCATATATAAATCTTACAATGTAGTCTCCTGGAACAAATGCCTCGAATTTATACTTACCATTTGCATCATCTTTAGATATTGAATATTCATCTAAGAGATTACTGTTGTTTATAATTGGTGTTATTGAATCTGTGTTTCCAGAAAGAACTTCTTTCCATATATATTCATATGTTTTTCCGTCTTTTCCTTGTCTTAATTCAACTAATTGAACTCTTACACCATTTATTCTAGTTTCACCAGTTTCTCTTAATCCATTACCAACATTAGCAAGTTTCTCTTTTGGTTCAATTACATCTCTTACATCTTCCCAAACATTTCCTTCAACTGTTCTAACATTTTCCTTATTTAATAGTATTCTTATATTTGGTGCTTTATCTGTATCGTTTTCAAATGTTTTTTGATCTGATGAAGTTAAGTTACCTGGTGTAGAATTGCAATCCATAATACCAGCTATATCACCTGTTTTATACTCTTGTTGTGTTTGAGAATTGTCCTTATTTGGTGCCTCTGCCTTATTTCCATAATATGTTTTATATCCATTTATTTCTGCAATGTTTTCTTTTCCACTTCCATCAAAATCTTCATCTAATATAACTTTACCATTTGCATCTTTATTTACTAAAAATGTTACATATAAGTATGTATCTTTATTAGAGTCTGGTTTTGAAAGTGCAAAGTCTGTACCGACGGCATTAGTTAGATATACAGTCTTATAATCGTCTAGATTTTTTTCTTGACCATATCTACTAAATTCACTAAATGTTAACTCATTTATTACGTTACCAGAACTATCTCCAACATATGAACGATTTGGAATATAAGTATAATCTTTGTCGTAATAATCCACAACTTCTGTTACCTTAGTATCAATTCCTTCTGATCTATTACGTATTACATATTTATATGTTACGTATATCTTAAGTTCAGTTGTATCTTCAGGGTTTGCAGGGTCATAACCTTTTAATTGCAGATTATCCAATGTTGTTGTATCATCTACAATCTTATAATTATCAACTTGATAATCATAATCTTCCCTGAATAGAGGTCTTGTATAGTAATCTGTATAATATGCATCCGATTGTCTAGTCTTTATATCCCAATAAGATTTTCCATTGGCATCTTCTGTTAGTCCATCTCTTTTTCTGTAATTGTAAGTTTGTGTCTTTCCATTTATCTCTAGTGTTGCCTTATATACATCTTTCATTAGTGCTAAATCAACTTGTTCTCTTAAAACATAGCCCTGGTTGATATGATGCATTACATCTGGATTGTTATATAAGGTTTTTATTTTTTCTGCTGCCACTAATTTTAGTTGGCTTGCTGATTCGTTTAAGAAATCTTCTGTTACGAATATTTGATATCCAGGATATAAATCCTTTTTAGTTGTTCCATTACATGTATACGATTTCATCATAGAAGCAGTTACATAAGAATCTCCACCCTTTGGATTTCCAAACTCATCTATTGCTCCAGATTGTTCTAATTCTTCTCTCGTATGCACTTCTCCAGTCAATCCGCCTGGTGCTAAATTGTTTGGCGACGAGCCAACTTCTTCGAAACGAGCATTAAATGCATCTCTTTCGCTTAATACATCTAAGCCTTTAGAAGTATTGTTCCAATTAGAATCACTTCTATTTACATTGTATACTGTTGGTTGATAATACTGACCATTATATGTAAATTCAACATAATATTGATACATAGCATTTTGTTCTTGGAATAAATACTCACCGTTTGCATCTGTTTTAGTTGTTGCAATCTCTTTTCCTTTTTGATTGCCATCTAAGCCCGATACTTGGTATAGTGTAACTTTTACATTTGACATTGGCTTGTCTGTTGCTTTGTTATACAATCCGTCATAAGCATTCTCTTTTCCTGCTCTTTCATCAACCCAAACTCTTCCTCCAAGTTCGAAGGTTAGGTCTATACCTTCATCTGGAGGTGTATCTTCTCCTGGAGGCGTGTCATTTCCTTTTTTTCCAGATAAAGTTGCTGTATACACACTATATGTTCTCTTTCCATCTAATGCTGCAATTAATTTCTGTGCCTCAATTTCACCTATTGGTTTACTCGTCATTTTAACAAAAGGTTGGAAAATGTAGTCAACCTCATTATCATTTAATGAAATAGAACCAGATCTTTCTTCACTTAAGTCATATTCATGCTCTTGTTTTTGTTGATATCCTATTAAAACTGTTACACCATTTATTACGTCATATATTGGTTTTTCAGGATCATCCACCCAGTCTTCACATTTTTTCTTTACCTTGTACTTAAAGCTTTTAGTTGCTTTACCCTTAGCTATTCTTAAGTTGTAAGGTGAATATGGAGAACCAAAATCCGAATAGCCTATATATTGATAGATATTGGCTTTTGTATCTAGTATTTCATAGTTCATATAAGTTTCACTCAAATACTCTATGTCTGCATATACATATAATTTTGTTGGATAACCAGTTTTTTCTGCAGAAAATTTTACATAAAACTTCGACTTTGAGGCTGGATATTTCTTTGTTAGTCCATTTGAGCCATGTACTTCACCGTCTAATATTTGAATTTCAAAGTCTGATTGGTTCTCATCATAAATAAGTGTTTTTTCTCCAGAGCTTCCGCCACTTGTTTTTAAATATATTGATTTAATATATGATAAATCTTCATAATATGGATATTCTATACTTAATGGTCCAACAATATAGCTCTTGGTCGTTTGATCCACAATTACTTGTGCCTCTCCAGCTCCTGTTGTATTTCCAGAATTGCTTTTTTCTGAGTCTTGTTTCCCTGTTTTTGCTCCTGATGCGTATGAATTACTTGGTACTCCATATATTTGTGCCTTATATTCTTGTTTTATACATTTTTCCACAAATTCATTATAATCTACTGCCTTCTCATATAACTTTCTTCCAGCACGAGTGAATCTATTTTCATCTACTATTCCGTCTTCATCATATTTTATCCAATATGCTGTCTGGATGTCTGAAAGTGAATATTTACTATGTATTGCGTTATTATAGGCATTTTCCATAGTGGTTAATATAAAAGATTTCATCGTGTTCGTATCCGAGCCATTTTCTATTACTTCGTAGTGATCCTCAGCGCCATCTTCCGTTTCCATAACACATACTTTAGGACCATATATGTAGTCTCCATTCCATTTGTTTGTATAATTGTTATCTTCTTTAGGGTCTGTTGTTGTATCTTTTGTTTCCCCTTTTGTTGACCTTTCCCATCCTGAAAGTTTACTTTGTATTACGTTTGTTAACTTCTGAGATACTCCAACAAAGAGAGCTGGATTATTAAGACTTCCTGACCCACGATAAATCAACATTGCAGCTGATTTATCTATTGCAAACTCAGGATTATCATAGTCTGTCTGTCCCGGTCCTTGTAGTTGATCATAGTCTATTTCTGGAGGAATATTTCCGTCAGTAACCTTAATACCATTGTTGCTTTCAATTTCTTCGCTGAATTTTTTTTCTATAAGTGCCTTCATATCAGTTTCGAAGCTATTATATTTAAATAAAGGTGCATTATATCCGTCAATTTCATCTATGTAATGATATTTAGGATCAATTGTTCCATATCTTACTGCAGCACCTTGATTTGCACAATATACAGTTCCAGTACTTAGAGTTGTAGTCCAAGCCTCATATGGAAATTGAGTATCAGCATTGCCACTGTATGTAATGTTTTTCAATATCTGAGGGAATAGACCTGTATCTGACATAGCTCCTCGTTCAGGCATATTTTCACTTGAATTCCATGTTCCGTATGCAAATACTTTTTTATTAATAAATAGCATTTCAATTAATAGCATCATCGCTATAATTATAGATACTACTGTAAACTTTGCCATTTTTTTATTTCTTTTGTCCATGTTTTCCCTCCTTTCTATTTCAAAATCTTACTCTTAATAATATAAATGCCTATTCCTATTATTCCTATAACAGTAAGTACTAATGTACTATATATGAATACTTGTCCAGTTTTAACTGATGTTAAAACATTTGCTGTTGAATAGTCATCTTCGCTTGTTGCTTTGTTTCCAGGTGTTGAATCTATGTCTATTAAACCATAATCATTTGATGTTTCATATATTTCTGCTGAATTGTTTATTAATCCATAGTCTTCACTATTCATTGTTTTAGTTAATACAAGTGTTAGTTCTTTACTTTCCCCAGGATTTATTATCGTATTTGCAAGAGATGCATTATATATTACTCCATCTTTTCCTTCGTACCAATCTTTATTTAGCTCAGAATTAAACTTTAATTCTGTTGGTAAATAATCTGCTAATTTTTTTACATATCCAGCTATTCCGCCTTCGTTTGTTATTGTAAATTTATATTTGACTACCATTGAAGAACTGTTTGCATATTTTGCCTCAAAATCTATTTTTGCAAGTTTTCCATTATAGACATGCTCTGACGTATTTTTCCCATTATTTACTGTTATTGTTTCAACTATTTTATCTAGTTTTAAATCAAATTTAGAATTTTCTATTATTCCCAAATCTATATTATATTGATTTACACTTGCCACAACGATTTCTTCCGAAACTCCTGCAATACGTTCTTTTCCCTCATAATTTATTTTTTGGTCTAATGCATCTGAGTTTTGAGCCTCACTTACTCCATCTTTTTTATAAATTGTTGCACTATAATTTGAAGAATCATACAAAAATACCACTGTGTATTTTCCCTGTTTAATTCTGTCAAACATATATGCTCCATCATTTCCTGTTTCAGTTATACATTGTTCATTATCCGCATTTATTGCAATATCTCCTGTATTATTATCTAATAAAATAATTTTTATTCCCGTAACCTTTTTCTCTGTTGCATCTTTTACACCATCTTTATTTTGGTCTATCCATACTGTTCCAACAATCTTTCGAGTTTCTTCTGTTTCATCTGGTATTATTATATTATCAGAACTATCATAATGTTTTATTACGTGTGAAACAGAATTAGATTGTATTTCTGAAAGATTTCCTTCTTCTTTAATATTTGCAATGTTTGATATTTTCGTATCTTCTTTTATTGCTTTTGCACATACCTCTACATTAATAACAACCGTATCATCCGCATTCAAGAAAATACTTGTTATCAAATTTCCATCAGAATCGTAACTTGATGTTCTATCGGTTGTTCCATCTGAATATACAACCTCTAAAGATTTAAATGTTACTTCCTTTGGAAGAATATCTGTAAATTTCAAATTATTTAAGTATATTGCTGATTCATTTTTTATTGTAAATGTATATGTAAAGTTCTCGCCCGAAGATATTGTTGTCCCTTCTGGAAGGTTACTACTTTGAATAAATGTTGCACCTACTTTGTTAACTGTTGCAGTTAGTTTTTCAAAATTTTCTGCTTGTATTCCGTCTGCTTTTATACTACCTTCTACTGTAATATCTTTTTTGTAAACCCCATCTGAAAGCTTATTTACTAATGTATTTATTTTTATTGTTACAGAGTTTGGATCATCTAAATTCTCTAATTCAATAGTTAATTCGTTACCATTTACATTAACTTTAGCAGAATCTGTTATATCTTTTTCTTTTATTTTTTCCTCAGGTGAATATTCTATTATATTTATAGATTTATACTCTAATTCATCTGGTAACACTAATTTTATTATTGTATTTTTTCTTGATTTATTTTCTTCAGTTCTTGGTGTAATAGACATTGCACTTGCTGATACTGTAATTGTATAATCAGTACCTTCTTTAGGATTTACAGTGTTAGATGTCATTGTAGCATAAAAATACTTTGTTATAATTTTATTAGTTATTGCATTTGTCTCTATACTTTTGTTTTCTCCATAATTGATAATTGCTTTAACCGATACTTCTTTGTCACAGTTAAATACAACTTGAAGTTTAATAATTTTAGTAATCGTTGAGTTTGCTTTTACTGTTCCTATCGAAATTTTAGCAGTTTGTTTTGCAAATGTATCATCTAACTCCATTTCTCCTTCATCAGATGATAATTCATTAGGCATCTCCATACTTATAACAACATTCTCCGCATCTATTGCACCAGTATTGTTTATTGTTAATTCATATTCTAAACTATCTCCAATACTTACCGTTGCTCCTTCACCTGTGACAGATGTAAGTTTTGCATCTAATTTTGCAATTTTTCCTGTTGTTAGTCCAATCTTTGTTGCTATTGCTTTATCTGCAATTGTTCCAGATGTTTTGTTGTTATTGAAGAATACTCCATAATTTTCATATGCTGTTTGGTCATAATCTAGGTTTGCAGGTAGTGTTGCTTTGTACGTAAATGTTATTGAACTTCCAGCATCCATTATATAATCTGCATTTAAGACTATCATGTATGATTTTATTCTTGTATAGTCTGTTACGCTTGTTTTCCAAGCATTTTGTGTATTGTTTAGGTCTGTTGTTGCATCTCCATTTTCTGAATAATAAACTGTGAATTTTGAGCTGTCTATTCCTGTTACTGTTATTTCAGAAGCAAGTGGCATTGTCATGTTAGAGCCTAAACTTAATGATGTTGATACATCTTTGTTGTCTTTAAATGGTGTTCTTCCTAATACTACTACGTGGTCTAGTGTATTTTCGTAATTGTTTATTACGTTCATTGTGTATGTAACTTCTTTTTGTTCTGCTTTTGTTGGTATTAGTGCTTTCTGTGCTTCGCCATTTATTGCTACTATGCTCTCATCTTCTTTGTATCCTGTCATAGCATTTGTTGTTACCACTCCTGATGGAGCTACGTATTTAATTTCTGTCTCCACGTTTGTAACTGTTGAATCTTCATTTGTTATTTCTGCTGTTATTTTTGTGTTTGTTGTTGGTGTTAGTTTGTTTAATGTAATGTCTGTTATTAATGTGATTGTTGCTCCTTTTGCTGCAACGTTATTGTATTTTGTTTGTACTCCTTTTAATTTGAACTCTATTGTTTTTGTGCCATCTTCATTTTCTGACGATTTTATCGAGCTTTCATCTATACTTAGTTCATCATCAAAGTATACTTTGTAATCTTTTATTGCAAGTGTTTCTATATTTGCTGGGAATGTAACTTTCACTGTTGGGTTCGAGTACATTGTGTCATCAGCACTGTCGTTTTCTAATGTGACTTTTACTTCTACATTTTCGTTTTTTACTATTGTAGATAACCTGTTGTTACTTGTTGTTATGCTTGCTTTTTGTGTTGGTTCTTGTAGTTCTATGCTTCTTGAACTATCTGTGCTTACTATACTTGTTTCTCCGTTTTTTGCTGTACCTGTTACCTGGCTTTTTAATTGTTTGAATGTTTTTAATTGGTTTACGTTGTAAACAACGTCTTTTGCAATTGCCTTTACTATTCTTATAGTTAGATTTCCTTCAGTCTGTGGTTTTGATGTTTTTATTGTTATATTGTTTGTATCTTTTTCGGCTAAGTCTATTGCAATTTCATTGTTTTTTACTTCTGTGTTTTTGTCTATTGTTGCAATTGTTGTTCCGTCTGCATTTTCAATAGTAATTTTTCCATTTGTTCCAAATAGTTTATCGAATTCTTGTTTTGATATTGTTAATGTTTTGTTATATGCATAATTTTTTCCGCCAACTGTTGTTGATTGTTCACTTCCACTTTCTGTTACAAACTGATCAATGTCTTGTTTTAATTCTATTGAGTCTATAACGTCAGCATATGCGATACGTGTTACATATATTTCGGTATATTCTGTTTCTTTTCTATTTTGGTCTGTTGTGTTTTGGTTATTGTACATATAACCTTTATTCATGTTTGCAACTGTGCCTAATAAAAATTCAGCAATGTCTCCTATTTTTTTTGTTTGATCTTCATATCCGGATGTGTTAGCACTTACCTTATTTACTCCGCTTTGTACATATAGGTTCATGCTTGATTTAACATCATATGTAACTCTTGTAACTGAATCTTTTACTGCTTGGTATACGTCTGCTGAGTAGATGTAAGTTACTACAAATTCATCTGCTGTATTTTTTGCCCATTTTATTTTTCCATTTACAGCATTGTTGTTTACTGTGATTGTTATTTTTCCGGTTGTGCTATCATATGTCCAGTTGTCTTTAGAAAAGTTGCTTCCATTTTGGTCCCCGTTTGTTGCATTTGTTGAGTAAGCAACTACAGTTACTGTTTCTGGGTATTTATTATTTATTTTTGGAGCAACTACTTCTATGTTTGTATTTTTTATTGGCAATACACTATTTTCAACATATGATTTGATTTTTCCCTGTGTAATAAGCTTGCTTACATTGTTTACTGAATATGGAATGTATTTTGTTATTTCATATTCAAGTCTTGCTTTTGCGTCTGCTGCAGTCCAAGTTGTATGTACAATTATATCTTTCTTTACCGCAACTTCTTCACCTTTTGCATTTACATATGTTCCTGTGAATTTTATTGTGTTGTCTCTATCAAACATGTCTTCACTTATTTCATCTTTTTTATCTAAAGCTATGTTTATTTGATCGGTTATGTTCTCGCCATTGTTTATTTGGTTAAAACTAATTTTTTTGCTTTCTGTGTCTATCGATTGGATGTTATCAGATTCTTCATTTTTTACTACTTTAAAATTTGCATCAGAAAAGTCTACCACTGCATCTTTCAAATATCCGGCCTTTTTTACGTTTAACGCAATATTTAATTTCGTATCTTCTGCATTAACATCTGCCGAAACAGTATGTTTTCCTCCATCATAATAAACATCAAACTCCACATTATCATTTGTGGTTGATGTTCCTTGGCTTTCCAATGCTTTGGCACTTAAAAAATTGTCTGCCGCATAGCTTATAACTAGTGCAGAATTGGCATACAATATCGTTGTGGTCAATAGCACTGCAATTACTTTGGTTACTCTATTTTGCATTTGTAATCCCCCTGTCAAATAAACATTTTATATATAAGTTTATTTCTTCTTGATTTAATTATGGCACCTTTTCTTTTTATATTCAATATTATTTTCGTGGTAATATCTGGCACATCTGAAACCCGCTTGCGGATGGTATTTCTCCGACATTTATTAAATTTTTATTACATTTTTTTATTGTTGTTTTATAAAATAATTTGTTGAATATTTTGATTTTTTCACGATTATTGCTTGTACCAAGCATTCCAGAGTTTTGTATATTTTTATGTTGACTTGTTTTATCTTCTGTTTCCTACTTTTCCGTAAGTTTTTTTCTATTTATAAAAAAAATTCTAATTATTAAACTTATTAGTCTAAATAATTAGAATTTTTTTATTTTATTTCTTCTTTTTCAAGATAACTAATGTTGCTGTTATACCTACTATTAAGATTAGCGCTACAGCTCCTCCTAATATATAGAATATATGTGTATTACCAAATGGTGGTAATATTAGCACTTCTTGTGAATCATCTGCATCTATTTCATATGGTTCTTTCGTTGGGTCTTGGTTACCAACTATTGAATATGCCATTTTTCTACCAACTGGGTTTTGAGTTGTTACAAGCTCTACCATATTATTATAAATATGATCATCATTTTTGCTATCTTGTGTAATCATTTGTGTTAATATTAATTGTACTCCGCTTACACTATCAGAACTCTTTACTTTATCTAATGCATGCATTGGGTCTTCTTTAAATGCTTGGGCAATTTGTGTTGCATTTGCTTGATCTACAATTATTGGTATTAAAGCTTTATCAATTGCATTTGTTACAATTATATGGTCTTTAGTATATTTGTTTATACTATCTTTGTATTTTATGTTTACCAATCCTTGATCTGTTACATTGCTATTTGAAATTACATCCCAGTCAGTATTTAATTGTTTACTAAATTGTAAGTTATTTCTTGTAGCAGTGTTATCGTTTTTTGCTCCGTCTTCATACACTTGTGTTCCAACATAGTCAATTAACTTCTTTGGATTTGTCTTCACTATTGTAGATGTGTTTCCGACATTTCCGGTATAGTAGAATTCGTCTTCTTCGTAATCTACCTCACCCGTATTTGCAACAGTTATCGCATATGTTATTTGCAATGTTGCACCATGCATTACCTCTTGGTCCATTGTAAGCTGAACTTTTCCTTTATTTGTTGCATTAGCTCTTACGATAGGTGTTAGCATCATGTTATTTTTGTAGTTTTTATTTGTTGTATATGTGTTTCCTGTGTCTCTTCCATGAGCTGTGTGTCCCATCCATAATACGTTAGTTGCTCTTCCTATTGCATCAAATAATACACTATTATTTGCCAAAGTCATCTTAACATTTATTATCTGTTTTGTAACTTTTAACTGGGCCTTAGGTCTTTCAACTAAACCAAAGTCTAAGCCTTCTAGTACATAGTATCCGCCTCTATCGTAGTTGTTAGTACCAATATTAGCTGCTCCGAATAAAGGAGTTGTGGTTGATTCTTCTCTGTTGTATTCACTCTTCATCTCTATGATTCCAGTCTCGGCTACCATGTATGTGTTATTCATGAAAGTATTTAGGTAGTCTCTTGCATTATTCTCATCTGATGGCAAATGCTCATATGATGCAAGTATTTCGGCAAGTTTATTTGTTACATCATCCTTTGAATACTTTTCTACATCTTCTCTTGTATTTGTACTATTTAATACATTTGCTGGATTCTTTGCAACACTTAATCTCCAGTCTTTAATGCTATCTATTATGCTTTTTAAATCATTGTAGTTTATATTTCTCATTATATCTTTTGCATCAGATTGGTTCTTGCCATCCTCTTCATAATTATACATATATGAACCAGATGTTGTATTTCTATAAGCTCCAATTCCATTTATAGTTGATTCTACTTGGTATGATGTTGACTTATAGTCTTGTCCGTTATATGATTTTTCATTAACTGCATTGTATCCTAACGCTGCGGTTACAGGGTTATCTTGCATTTCTCCAGTCTTATAGTTTACAGATTTTTCTGATAATACAGTTTCTTCTGTTGAACCATATATAAACCTTACAATGTAGTTTCCTGGAATCATTCCTCTGAACAAGTACTCGCCTGTTCCAATCGATGATTGGAATAAATCTGATAGACTAGCATTGCCTCTTCTTGGTATTACTGGCTCTTGTGATAGAAGAGTAGACATTCCGCTTTTTACTTCTTTCCAAATATACTCATATTTGGTTCCTTCTAAGCCTTCACCGTTAGATTTTTCCTTTATTTCTACAAGTTGAACTCTAACACCGTTTACACCTACTTCTCCATCATCTCTCTTACCATTTCCAACCATTGCTTTATTTACTTCTTCTGTTCTTTTATCTTCCCAAACAGTACCTTTTATGGTTCTCTCATTTACAACATTTAATGTAATCTTGATGTTTGGAGCCTTATCTGTATCGTCTTCGAATTTAGAAGTATCTATCTGTCTTAAGTTTCCTGGTGTTGAATCTGTATCAGGAATACCTGCAATATCACCTTTTGTAAATTCAGGTTGTGTTTGAGTATTTCCAAGGTTTGGAGCAACGGCTCTTTCTCCATAATAAGATTTATATCCGTTTATCTCTGCCACATTCTCTTTACCAGAATCATTATCTAGAAGTATGTTTCTATTACTGTCTTTCTTAACCTCAAAAGTTACATAGAAGTATACATCTTTGTTTTTGTCTGGATCGGATAATGGGAAACATCCTGTGCTTTGTATATCATCTTCAACACCGCTGTATATACTTGATCCAGTAACATAAACTCTTCCATATCCATTCATGTTTTTCATTGTAGAATCTGCATATCTACTCTTTTCACTTAGAGTAATAGCTCCGATACTTTTTCCATCCTTGTCTCCTAAATATGAACGTTCAGGAACAGGTGTAAAGTCTGGATCATAGTAGTCTACAACTTCTGTTACCGCTGTTGCGATACTCGTTGAACTATTACGTATTGTAAACCTATAGGTTACGAATACCTTTAATTCTGAATCTTCTGATAATCCTAAAAGATCTTGTGCAAATTTGAAGTTAGTATAATCTTCTACTTTATAAGAGTAATCTTCTCTGTAAAGCTCTCTTGTATAGTTTTGATTATAGTAGCCTAATTCGTTTCTTCCTTTTATATCCCAGCATCCTTCAAAAACTACGCTATTTCTCTTATCATACGTGTACTCTTCTACTTCACCATTTATTTCTAATGTTGCCTTGTAAACGTCTTTTCTTAATGCTAAATCGACAATTTCTCTTTGTACAAATCCTTGGTTTACATGCCTCATAATATCTGGATCCGCATATAGAGTTTTCACATCATTGCTTCCTATAAATTGTAATATTTGAGATGTTTCTAGAAGACTATGTTTCTTTTCTGCATTAACGAATACATCAACATTAGGATATAAATCCATTGTGCCTGTTCCATTACATGTGTACGAATCCATCATACTTTCGTTTACGTATGTGTCTTTAGATGTTCTTGTCCCATCTTTTGCAACTTCTCCTACAATGTTTCCAAACTTATCTATTATGCCCTGCTCTTCCAGTTCTTTTCTAGTATGCATTTCTGCTTCAGGTTTTAATAAGTTTGCCGGTGCAGAACCAATGTCTCTAAATTTAGCATTAAATACATTTCTCTGCGATGCAACGTCCAATCCTTTTGAGTTATTGTCCCAATTTTCATCGTCTCGTTTTGCATTATACTTTGTAGGTTCGTAATATTGGCCATTGTATGTAAACTTAACATAGTAATTATACATTGAGTTTAAGTTATAGAATACATAGTCACCATTTTCATCTGTTGTTGTTGCTGCAACAAATCTACCTTTCTCTTTAAAATCTATTACGTCAGTTATTCCACCTATAATACCTCCACCTATAGATCCTGTACCACCGGTAGAATCTGATTTTCCAGCTTTTCTCTTTTCATATTCTATTTTTTCTAATAACCATTGAGCTAATTTTCTTGCATCTGCGTTTCTTTGCTCTTTTGTTTTTGCTCCAAGTACAACAATTGCATATTCCTCATTTTCATATTTGAATGATGCGATTACACAGTAACCTGATGCACCTATCATACCTGTTTTTGTACCTTCAACACCAGCCGTTGTTTTTAAAGGGTTTGTACTATATAACGATTTTTGGAAGCTATGTCCATTCCTTG
Source organism: uncultured Clostridia bacterium (assembly GCA_934119935.1). Classification (GTDB taxonomy): domain Bacteria; phylum Bacillota; class Clostridia; order TANB77; family CAG-508; genus CAG-245. Next base: position 60,985 of record CAKOSX010000003.1, read on the forward strand.
TTATAGTTATTGTTATTGATTGATTTGCACCTTCTTTAAAATATTGGGCAAATACTGAATTATCCATTGCTGCATCTAATAATTTTGAAAGATTCATTGCTGAAGATTTATCATTTGCATTTACACCATATGGAGTAACAAAGTGTGTAGAGCCTAATCCTAAAGACCTTACTTTTGCATTCATTAGATTTACGAATGCTGCCTGGCTTCCTGCAACGTGTTCTGCAAGTGCAACCGCCGCATCACAACCAGAATATACTAATATAGATCTTAATAGGTCTCTTACTGTAACTTTATCTCCTTCTTCGAGTCCTACTATTTGTAATTGAGGACTCCATGTTTGTTTTCTTAAGGTTGTACCAACGGCATTTTTACTTACCGTTACCACATCATCTAGGTTTGCACGTTCTGCAACAACTAATGCAGTTGCAATTTTAGTTACAGATGCAACAGAACATTGTGTGTTTTGATTTTTGCCCATTAGTGTTTCACCAGTTTTTCTATTGTAAATCAAATACCTATTTGATGTTATTTTTGGCTTTTTAGGCTCTTCTGGGTCTGTAGATGGTGGTAATTCTGGCTTTGGCTTATCTGATGGAAGTGTTGGCGTTTTTGGCACTTCATACAATGTAACTTCAACATTTGACATTGGTGTATCTCCATCACCGTTTTTTCCATCATATTTATTTTCTTTTCCTTCCTCGTTGTCTTGCCATACCTTTCCAGAAATCTTCATAGTCAAATCAATTACTGGTTCATCTGTATTTATACCAGGATTTTTTGGAGGAGTTATATTATCTTTATGTTGTTCTATATGATATACATCATACTCACGTTTTCCTTCCAAAGCGACTGTCAATTTCTGAGATTTTATCTCATCTACAGGTTCTCTTGTCATCATTACAAATGGTTGTGCAATATCATATGTTCTATCTCTATAGTGGTTTGAATCTATAGTGAAATTTTTCCATCCATAGCTAGTTACCCATTTCCAAGATACTACAACTGGCAAATCAAAAACATATATGATTTTTTTTGGCACACGCACCTTGTATGAATATGTAATTTTAGCATGTGCAGTTCCATATGCCAGTCTTAGACGTTTTTTTCTATGGTCTGCATTATAATCTCTACTACTTGCAACAAATCCAATATATTGATATACATTAGCTTTTGTGTCAAGCTCGTTATACTCAATTTTTGAACTTTTAATGTGTTCTACATCTGCATACAATCCAACTTTTGTCGGATATGCTGTCTCAGAAGCAGAAAATTTTATATAAAATTGGCTTCCAGATGCAGGATATTCCTTTTTTAATCCATTTGAGCCAGATACCTTTTGCCCTATAAATTCTATTTCAAAGTCATCATTATTTTCATCATATATTAATGTTTTTGATGATGCTCCTTTATCTTCGTTTATCTTTAAATATATTGATTTTAAATATGATATATCTTCGTAATACGGATAATTTATTGTTATTGGTCCAACTATATAATTATTCGTATTTCTATTTGTAATTATCTGCGTTTGCGACATGTCTATTTTAGCTTGAAAATTTGTAAGATTCTTGTTTACAAATGTTTGATAACTTTTAGCTCTTTCAAATAAAGTTTGACCATTTTGTGTTTCATGAGCCTTGCTTATTCCATCGAAATCAACAGCCTCCCAATATGCAGTTTGAATATCTGCTAAATTGTATCTTTCTCTTATTGAATTTGTTGCTCCACTATAAGCATTCTCCATAGCAGTAAGAATATATGCAACATTTGCACTATTACTGTTAGTAAAGTTATTGGCAGTTTTTGTATTACCCTTTTGCTTGTATCCATCCTCTGCCCTGTCTTCAGTTTCCATTATTACTGCTTTTGGTCCGTCTATTTTGTCACCAAGCCATAAACTAACTTCCCATGGCTTCATGTTTGTGGATTTATCATCTGTGGTATATGTCTTATCCCATTTTGACAGTCCTTTAAATATTTTTGTTGCTATTTTTAATGCAGACATTTCAGCTTTTGTATAGTTATAACTTGTTTCACCATCTCCGTATTCAGCATTAGCTTTGGTTACAATGATAGGCTTGCTCGTATCAATGTCATAAATGTCATCATAATATGTTGGCCCTTGTATTTGTTTATAACCAATGCTTGTTGGTATTGTAGCTATGTATTTCCAATCTTTGGTAGCTAATCCTTCTAAGAATTTATTCATATTATCAAATATTTCTCTACCAATTTCATCACATAACTTTGTCATGAGCAATTTATATGAGCTATAATTTGTATAATCAATACCCCATTTTGCCCCTACACCTTCATTTGCATAATGCAACGCGGGATCATATTTACCATATCTAATTGCAGAACCAGAGTCTGCACAGTATACAGTACCCGCACTTACGTCTGTGCTCCATGGCGTATATGGGAACTCTGTGTCTGCATCACCAGAAAATGTTTTTTCCTTTAATATTTGTGGTAACAATCCTCCTGTTGGTGAGTATTGCCCTTTTTGTGGCATACCACTTGTTTCGTCTCCTTGCCAAGTTCCATAAGCTAATACTGTATTGTGGGCAAAGAATAAACTAATTATCCAAATAAAGCCTGTTATTATAAGCATTTTATTCAATTTTTTTAAATATTTACTTATCACTTATTCTTTCCCCTTTCTCTATCTTAAAACTTTTTTTCTTATTACATATACGCCAGTTCCAATTATAGCTATTATACATATAGTTAAAGTTGTATATATTGCTACTTCACCAGTTTTTATTCCCACCAACACATTAGCATTAGAATAATCATCTTCTTCTAGCACTCTATTCCCTGGTGTTGAATCAATGTCAGTCATTCCATAATTATTAGAAGCTTCATATATTTCTGCAGTATTGCTAAACATTCCAAAATCTTCGCTATTAATATTTTTAGTTAATACCACAGTCAGTTTTTTTGTTTCTCCTGGTTTTATTATTTCGTTTGCAAGGCTTACATTGTATATTGCACCATCTCCGCCTTCATACCAATCTTTATTTAGCTCTGAACTGAACTTAAAATCTTTAGGTATATAGTCAACTATTTTCTTTGCATATCCCTCTATTGCTCCTTCATTTGTTACTTTTATTTCGTATTCTATTATCATAGATGATTGATTCACATATTTAGATTCAAAATCAATCTTTGCAAAATTATTTTCATATTGATGTTCTTCCACTCTTTTGCCATTATTTGTCGTAATTTTCTTAACTATTTTATCCAATTTTAAATCAAATTTTGCTTTTTCTATTAAACCAAAATCTATATTATATATATTTTCTTCTTTTACTAATATATTTTCTGTAACACCCGCAATTCTAAGTTTTCCTTCATATACAACAGTCTTATCTATTGCATCCGAGTTCTTAGATTCGTCAATTCCATCTTTTCTATATATTGTTGCACTGTATTTTGAAGATTCATATAAAAATACTATTGTATAGTTTCCTTTATATATATCACTAAAAATATAAGTACCATCGTTTCCACTCCATACAACACAGACTTCGTTTTTTGAATTTGTTACAATATTTCCATTTTCATCTAACAATAATACCTGTACATTTTGAACCTTTGGCTCATAATCATCCTTTATTCCGTTTTTATTAGAATCTATCCACACAGTTCCAATTATTTTCTTTGTTGTTTTTGTATCGTCTTCTCCAGGGTTTGGTTTTATGTTATTCTTATCAAACATTTTTATTAAATGTGTTATAATATTAGTTTCTAATTTTCCAATTTTTTCTTGTTCTATAGTCGCTTTATTGCTTATTACTGTATCTTTGCTTAATGATTTTGCAACAACTTCAATATTAATTATTACTTGTTCTTCTCCTTTTAGCGTAAATGACTTCTGTATTGTACCATTATCGTTTACTTGTACATCTGAATCAGTTGTACCATCTGAATATATAATTTCCAATCTTTTAAATTGTACTTCTTCTGGTAATTTATCAGAAAACATATTTGATTCCAGTGTTATTGCTGATTGATTAACTATTGTAAATATATATTTAAAGTTTTCAGCAGCTGTTATTTCTGCTTTTTCTGGTATATTGCAACTTTGTGTAATCTTTATTCCTGGTTTATTAATTTCAATCGATATATCTGAAATTTTTTCTTTTTCAACATCAGCAGCCCTTACATTTCCACTTACTGTTATTTCTTTTTTATATTTTTCTCCGTCAAAATTTTTTATCAAAAATTTAATATTTAATTGTATAGGCTCATTTGAATTTATATCACCCAAATTAATACTTACTATATTATTCTTTTGACTTATATTTTCTTTTGATAATTTATTACCATTTTTATCAGTAATATCATTTATTTCTAATTCATCTGGAATTGTTAATTCCAATTTACCATTTTTTACTGTTTTGTAATAATCATTCAAAGATATTGCTACAATGTATTGAAAAGTTTTTCCCACTTCATATATATCTTCATCATTTAAGCAATCTACAAATGTTGTAAAGTGTACTCTTTTTATGTAATTTGTTACTTTATTTAATTTTACACTTTCATTTTTGTTAAACTTAATTGTTGCCTCAATCTCTACTTTTCCATCATTTATTATCAGTTCTGAACTAAGTGTTGAAAAAGTTATCTTTTTTGTAAATTCTGAATTTGCCTTAATCTTCCCAATATCAATTATCAAAACATTTTTTGTTTCTGTAATGTTTTCATCAAATTCGATTCCCTCTGCTTCCATCTCTTTTATCATTTTTTCATACTCTTCTATTTGTTTCTTTTGTTCTTCCATAGCTTCTCTATATTGTCTCAAATTTTCTTTCTGTTCTTGTTTTTGCTCTTCTGTTAAATCTGGATTATTATCTATATCTTCTTCTGTAAGTTCTGGCTCTTCAAGTATTTCAAACTTTTGACGAGGCATTATTGTTTTTATTCTATATGAGTCTCCTTCTTGAGGAATAAATTCTACGTTTTCTGGAATATTTATATTTATAGTTGCATCTTCAGCATCTATCGTTCCAAAATTTTTTATAGATATAGTATAATCTAGACTTTCCCCTGCTTTTATTTCTTTTCCATCATCTAATTTTGGTATTATTTTAGCTTCCAATGTAGCCATTTTGCCTGTATTTATGCCTATTTTAGTAGCAAAAGTCTTATCATCAATTATTACAGTTTCTTTATTGTTTTTAAAATATACTCCATATGTTTCATATGCTGTATTATTGTAATCTAAATTTGCTGGTACTGTTGCAGTGTAAGTAAATTTAAATGTATCTCCCATTTCCATTGAGTAATCCTTTAATACAATCATATATGATTTTATAGTAGCGTAGTCTGTTATTTCTTTCTCCCATAAATTATTAGCATTTGTTAAATCTGTTGTAGCATCACCATTTGTAGAATAATATATTTGAACATTTTCTTCAGGAATACCAGTTATTGTGATTTTTGATGATAACGGAATATCTATTGTTGTACCCATATTTAGCATAGTTGCAATATCCTTATTGTCTTTAAACATCGTTCTTCCTAATACAACCACTTCTTCTAAAGAGTTTTCATAATTATTTATAACATTCATTTCAAATGTTAATTCTTTTTCACTAGATTTAGCTGATATTAATGCCTCTTTTGGTTCTCCATTTATAACTTCTAGCTTTTCCTCTCCATTGTAGCCTTTCATACCATTTGTTGTAACTACTCCTGTTGGGGCTACAAGTTTTAAATTTGTATTATTGCTCGCCTCTGTTTTATTTTCATCGTCATTTTCAGTAAAAACATCTATTTGTGCGTTTGTAGTTGGTGTCAATTTGTTTAATGTTATATCTGTTGTTATTGCAACTGTGGTTCCCTGTGCTGATGGATTATTATATCTTGTTTGACTTCCATGTAATGTAGTCTCAATAGCTTTTGTTCCATCTTCATTTGTATGTACACTAATATTTTCTAATTTTAATTCTTCGTCAAAAAATATTCTTGCACTTTTTATATTTATTTCTTCTATACCTTGTGGCAAATTAACTTTTATTTTTGGGTTAGTATACATTAAATCATCTGCCCCATCATTTTCCAAAGTTATTTTTAATTCGATATTATCATTTTTCTCAACAGTTGATAATCTATCATTATTTGTTGTTATGTTTACCTTTTGTGTAGGCTCTTTTAACTGTGTTATATTATCTATGCTTTGATTTACTATATTTATATCCGAATTCTTAGCAACAACATTTAATGAAGATTTTAAGTTTGTAAATTCTTTAATTTCTTCTATGCTATAATCATTGTCTTTTGCAATCGCTTTTGTAATTTCAAAATTCAAGCTTCCTTCAGTTTGTGGTTTTGATATTTCTAATACAATATTTTCGATTTTAAATGATGTCAAATCAACTTTAATTTCATCTTGTTCTGCTTTTGTATCTTTATCAATTGTACTTAAAAGTGTTCCATCTTTAGATTGAATTTCAATCTTACCATCTACTCCCAATACATTATCAAATTCTTGTTTTGATATTTTTAATTCTTTGTTATACGTATTTGCTTTATATTCTTGTTCTTTACTTGTTGTAAACTTATCATCGTTTTGCGAAATTGTAAAAGAATCTATTAAATTTGAATATGCAATATTTAATGTATATTTATTTGAAATTTCTGTTTCTCTTTTATTCTCCTCAGCAGTAACTTTATTGTTATACATGTACCCTTTGTAAATGCCACCATTAGGGTTTTCTAATGTAATATCTGCAATTTCTCCTAGTTTTTCTTTTTGTACTTGTTCTGCTGTTATTTCTTTTTTTATTGTTAATTCATTATCACTATATAATGTAATTTCCGAATTTAACTTATAATTCAATTTTATGGATGTTTCTTTTATTTTTTCATATGCTTTAGCAGAATAAATATATGTAACTATATACTTTTGTGGCTTGTTTTTTTGCCATTGTATCTTATTATTTTTTATTTCATTGTTTTCTTTTATCGTTAAGGATCCGTTTTTTTCATCATATGTAATATTATCTTTATTTAGTTCTTTTGTTATTTCTTCTGTGTTATTTATAACTGATATTTTCTCTGGATATTCCCCTGCAATTTGTGGAATACTAATGTTTATATTTGTTTCCTTAACTGGTAAAACGTAGTTTTTTACATTCGTTGTTACTTTTCCTTGAACTATTATTTTGTTTCCTTCATTTGATGCATATGGAATATATTTGATTGTTTCATAGTTTAATTCTGTCTCCACATTTTTGGCAGTCCACTCTGTATGAAGAACTATTTCTTTTTCAACCTTTGTTTCTTTTGCAGCTGTATTTACAAATGTGCAAGTAAGTTTAATTTTATTATCCTTGCTAAAATTGTCTTCGTCTATCTCCTCTTTAATGATTGGATTAATATATATTTGCTCTGAAATTTGCTCTTTATTTGTTATCTGTCCGAATGTAATTTTCTTGTTTTCTGCATCAAAATTCTGAATCTTTTTAGCCACTGTTGTTTGAGTTGCATTACCATTTTCATTTGTATTTTCATCATTTATTTGAGCTATTTCAAAGTTTGAAGAAGAAAAATCTATTGCAAGGTCTTTAACATAGCCACTCTTTTTTAATGATACAGCAATATTTAGCTTAGTATTTTTTTCGTCAATATTTAATGTTGCACTGTGTTTTCCATTGGTATACTGCACATCAAAATCGACACTTCCATCTTTTGATGTAGTGTTTTGATTTTCTAACTCCTTTTCACTTAAAAATACTTCTGCAGCATAGCTTACTACCGACCACGAATTTGCAAATATAATTACTAGGGCTAACACTGCGGCTATAAACTTAGATATCTTTGCTTGCATATTTTTCCTCCTATTTTTACTTTTTAATCATATATATTCATTATTACATTTTTAATTTAGGTTTTGCAATGGGTATTTTTTCCTTATTTTTTCTTCAGCTCAAATCCGCTTGCGGAAACACTTAGGAGCCATTATATTAAATTTTTATTACATTTTTTAATCTAATCTTTTTTATGATGATTTTATTGTTTTTTCTTGATATTTATTTTTTGCCTAATTTTCAAGCATTTCGTCGATTTGTGCATTTTTATGTAAATCACGAATATCTTTTTATTGGCTTGATTTCCCTAGGTATAAATTTATTTTGTGTTTTTTATATTTTAGGAATAATAAATTCATTTCTGCATATAATATATTATTAAGATAATTGCTAATAATAAATCTCTTTTTTAGACACTAAATTACGTAAAACAACTTTTTTAGAAATTTTTATTGACAATTATCTATATAAGATGTATAATTAAAAAGTCAAACATCGCGGGGTGGAGCAGTTGGCAGCTCGTTGGGCTCATAACCCAAAGGTCGGTAGTTCGAGTCTATCCCCCGCAACCAGTTATTGCAAGCTCTTATGAGCTTGTTTTTATTTTGCCGTTATTTTTTCTTTAAGATTATTAAATTTACTTTCCCCTATTCCAGAAACATTTTTTAAATCGTCTATGGTTTTGAATTTACCATTTTGTTTTCTGTAATCTATTATTCTTTGAGCAGTTGATTCTCCAATGCCTGGAAGAGATGTAAGTTCTTCAAGTGTAGCTGTATTTATATTAACTGTACTGCTTCTACTAGTCGTATCTTTGTACTCTTCTGTTTCGTCATCATTTATACTTGGAACATAAATTTTATCTCCATCACTCAATAATTGTGCTAGATTAATTTTATTTAAGTCGGCTTCTTCTGTTTCTCCGCCTGCAGCATCTATTGCATCTATTATTCTTTGACCCATTTTTAGTATTACTATTCCTGGATATTTTACTTCGCCAATTATATGAATAGTTATTTCTTCTTCCTCTTCTGGTATTTCTTCGTTTTCTGTTACAATGGCAAATTCATCTTCATTTGTATAGCTGTTTTTTGATTCTTTATAAAAATATAATCCAATTACGGCAATTGCAACTACTGCCACAATACCAATAAAGATTTTCATTTTCAAGTTTAAATTCTCCATGTTTCTTTATAATTCATTGTTTGGCTCATTTACATTATTCTTAACACCAAGCATGAATTAATAAAATTTCACCTCCATTATTTTTTTCCTTTGAAACCATTGAAATTTCATGCATTTTAATATATTATATACATACATTTTACAAAGGAGATTTTATGCAGTTTTTATATAAGTTAAAAAAGACATTTTTTATATTTTTTATTTTATTAATGTTAAATGTAAATTACATTTATGCAACCTCGACTAATGGATCTGTTCTTCTTCCTGATTCTGACTCTGTTAGTTCAAATACAAGCTCGTCAACCTCGGAGCAGACTAATATTCCAAGCGTTTACTCCCCTGCATGTATTTTGATGGACCAAAATTCGGGAAAGATTTTATATAGTAAAAACGCCAATACTAGAATGTACCCTGCAAGTACTACTAAAATAATGACGGCGATTCTAACATTAGAAAATTGTAAGCTTGATGATGTAGCAACAGCAAGCCACAATGCAGTGTACTCTATTCCTTATAGCTACTCTGTTGCAACTATTCAAGAAGGTGAAGAACTTACTATTGAGCAACTTTTAAATGTTTTGCTTATTCCGTCTGCAAATGACGCAGCCGTTGTTTTAGCCGAACATGTTGCTGGATCTGTTGAGGCTTTTGCAGAAATGATGAATAATAAGGCTATTGAAATCGGTTGTAAAGGTACACATTTTGTAAATCCGAATGGTGTGCACAATGAAGACCATTACTCGACTGCCTATGATTTAGCTTTGATGGGACAATATGCAATGAAGTTTGACGTATTTAGAAGCATTGTTTCAAAAACATCTTATGCACTTCCTGCCACTGCAAAATATGATAAGACCGATAGAATGTTTAATACTACTAATGATTTAATAAAGAAAAACTATAGCTCTTCGCCTCGTAATTATTACTATGAATATGCCACAGGAGCTAAAACAGGTTACACAGATGCTGCAAAAAGCTGTATAGTAGCCACAGCAACTAAAGGAGATGTATCTCTTATTGCCGTAGTATTACACGATAGTACAACAGACGATGGTTTAAGTCAGAGAGCTTTGGATTGTAAAACATTATTTGAATATGGATTTAATAATTATTCGGTAAAAACAATAGTAAATCAATCTGATGTTGCTAAACAAATTACGGTTAGTGGAGCAACTAAGGAAACCGAATCTCTTGACTTATTGTATGAAAATAGTTTATCTGGATTAATTCCAAATGATGTTGATGTATCAAAGTGTACTCCAAACATAAAGCTTTCGGATAACATTATGGCTCCTATTTTTGAAGGTACAAAACTCGGTACAGCTACTTTTGATATAGATGGATTTAGTTACTCTTGTGATTTAATTGCATCACATACAGTGTACAAATCTAATTACATAAAAACACTAATGGAACTTATTTTGCTTATATTATTTCTTTTTATATTTGCAAAGATTATACACTTTACAAATACAAGAAAAAAGAAAAATTCTAAAACAGTGGCAAAACAGAATAAATCTAATAAGAGTAGAAAAACATCAAGTAAAAAGGGACCAAATAAGAGTTATATTAACAATTTTTATCCAACATATAAAAGCACAGAAAAATAGGGATACTATGTATTCCCTATTTTTCTATGCTATTTATAAAACTTTTTACGAATTCTTATTTAGTAGTATTTGTTGTGTTAGTGTTAGTTGTATCTTCATCGTTTGTAGTTGTTGGGAACAACTCAGATACAATCTCTTTTGTTTTTTTGCTATTTGCAATATATAAAGATACACCATTGCACATTTCTACATCTCCAGGAACCATGTCTGTTTTAATGTTGTCTGCATTGAAATTTACTGCATATGGTACATATGCTTTTATTTCCGACATATCCATATTGGTTTTAACATTTTCTGCCATAACATCAACTATTTGTTTTAGTTTAAATATGTTTAGTGGTTTTAATGTTTGCTTTAGTGTAGCTTTTATAAACTCTCTTTGAGTTCTCATTCTTCCTAAGTCTTGTTGACCATAAGAACTTGGATATGTTGACCCATCATTATTATGTCTGAAGCGCAATAATTGTTCTGCTTTTGCCCCATCTATTAATTGCTCTCCTGCTTTTAAATCTATGTATAGATTTTGGTCTGTATCTTCTGTATAATACATGTCTATTGGTACATTAAATGTAACTCCACCTATAGCATCAACTAATTTAATTAATGCCTTTGTATCTATAATAACATAATTTTCTAACTTCAATCCTGTTAAATCATTTATTCTATCTATAGCTTCTGGTATGTTTGTTCCACTTCTGAAAACAGTATTTATTTTATAGCTTGCAAGATAGTTCTGCGTTGCTGTTTTTCTATTTTTTCTTCCAACATATGTGTCTCTTGGAATTGACAATATAGAAGCTTCTTGTGTTTTTGGATTATATGAAGCTACCATAATAGTATCTGCTAATTTATAATCATCTACACCACTCTCGCCCATTATTAAAACTTGTATTGGTTGTAAATTTTGAAGCTTTTCAGTATCTTCCCATAATAATGTTGCTAGTGTACCAGTTAAACCTCCACCATTCTTATATATGTTATATCCGAATAATGTACAAGACGCTAGAATTGCAAGTAACAATATAGTTACTACTACTCTTTTTACTTTTCTTACAGTTTTTACCTGTTTTTTAGCCTTTTTCTTTTTTACTTCCGTCTTTTCTTTAGGCTCTATCTTTTTAGTCTTTTTTAACTTCTCTTTTTTTGGCTTTATTTCTTCTTTTGCATGTCTTCCACGAGTTTTTTCATCTGCTTTTTTATTTCTACCCAATTAAAATCACTCCCACATAACTTTTATGCTTTACAGTATAGCAAACATCGAGTAAAATATCAATAGAATTTACTTAAATAATAAGTTTAGAATAATATTATTGTTATATAACATTTCTCCGAGGGTAGATTTTCCTATTGCCATTACTACAGCATTATTTGCCCATATAACACTTGTTAGTGATATTACAGCAAGTATTGCATACACTATAACAATTCCCTCTATTGCTCCGTAAGCCAAACCTCCAATTTTGTCTACTTGTCTTATTACTGGAAGTTTTGTTATTTGGCTTGTAAATAAGCTTACAATTAGCAACACTACCTTAACAGCTAAAAATATTACAATTGCTGATCCAACGTACACAACTGTTTTGGTTGTTTCGTCTATCACATTTGTTTTTACTTCATCTGTTGCATTTTCTATTTCTTTATTAATATTGTTCATTATTGATGATGGTACGTTTTCTTCGTTTTTTTCTTCTTGTTTATTTTCCTGTACTCCAAATGTTGCATTAAGTGATGTTCTTATATTGTCGTCGATGGTCGTATTTTCTATTACAGCATTTCCAACTGGTTTGTACAAAATTACCGCTAAAACAATAGCAATTATAAAAGAAAGCAATTTTATTAAACTACCAGTCAATCCTTTTTTATACCCTAAGAATATAAAAAGTAACATTACAGCAACAATTATTAAATCTACAACAATTCCCATATTCTTTCTCCTTAAAACTTTATAATTTCAATTTTGTTTCTATATACAATGCCTGCTAAGTAATCTGACATAACGATTTTCCTTATTTCTTGGTTTGATACATATTTTTTTATTAACCATCCATTTGACTCTATAAAATGGATTTCTGACCCTAAATTTAATGCAATTTTATTACCATAACAGTATAGTTCTTTAATTACACCCTCAAATTTATAGGTATTTTCTTTTTGCGTCGATGAATTTATAATTTTTATAGTTGTATTTGTGCTAAGTAAACCCGCATTTTCTTCTACACTCTTAACAACATTATTATATAGCTTTATACTATAAAAAGTTATTTTCTCTTGCTGTGTGTCTATGTCTGTAAGCTTTGTATCGTCATTGTTTTTTATAACATGTATTCCATTATCATATTCACATACTAAATTGTTTTTATTTTGATATTTTATGTCTAGTATTAAACTGTTTACAGGAGCATTGTATGTATATACAATTGCTTCTTTAGGATTTTCTTTTGCTTTTGCAATAGATACTACCTTTATATCTGATTGGATAAGTGTTCCACTTATATTTACCTCTGCAATACTTAAAAATTTATTATCCTCAGATATGCTTATGTCTACTGCAATTGAACTAGATATATATGTTTTAAATATCTCATTTCCCGTCTCGTCATACAAGACCACAACAGATTTATATGCCGTTCCTTTTAATATTACTGCTGAATATCCACTAGAATTTACACATACTCTTGATATATTTCCTTCTATTGCTTTAGAATCTTTTGCCCATTTAATTGTGTTATCTTCTAGCAAATATGCTTTAGATTCATTCTGTTCGGCAATTATTAAAAATTTTTCACTCATATCCATTATTGGATTACTTATTTCTATTTTACTTTCCGATTCTTCTTTACCAGATGCATTGTATGTTTTTAAACTATTATCTTTTAAAATAGCAATATATTTTGAATATGCAAAAATATTTGAATTATCATAATCTTCTAGTTTAATGCTTTTTAAATTGTTTTCTGATATTTCTTTATGTAAAATATTCATATCTACATAATTTCTAAAATTTTCATTTGAAGCATAAACTGCATAAGCAACTATAATAAGACATATTATAACTATTAAAATGCATACTCCAATTATCTTCTTTTTATTTATTGTTTTATTTTCATTTTTGTTAAAATACAACAAATTCACACTATTTCTAGTCTTTTCCTGTTCTTTCGTTTTAGGTTTCATTTTTCTCTCCCATATATTTTAAAATTTACCATCAAAATGTAAATTTTTCTTATATAATTTATATCAGTTTTTGCTATTTTTTGCAATACTCTTAGCTTTTTTTACAATAGTAATTATTTGTACCATTCCAACTACACCAAATAATGGGTACAGCTTTTCTACTAGTCGCCCAAAACCTATATAAGCTATAGGAATTTCCATTATACATATGCCAAGAACCGCTAATTTATATTTTCTTTTATCAGATATATTTTCTACACTTCCATACCCAGATGAAATTGCCGAAGTCAAAATTGCTGTTATTATTGCAATTGAATACGAGATTTTTTCAGCAGGATGAAAATCGTTTAATATTGTAAGCACAGGTATTTCAATGTTACTAACATTTATTGCTGAAAACACTAATAATTGATAAATTGCAAGTATTAATACCAGAAATATTATAGTAGATGCAATTGTTACTGCAATTGTTTCTTTTTTGCTTTTTATACTTTTTCCTAGTAACACAATTATAGGAATAAGTGTAATACTATTATAGCTTGCATATAATATTGCATTTACCACTGCTTTTCCAATATTATTTGAATTTGTATTTATATTTGCATTAATTATGTTGACAAATGAACAATTTTTTAGACTAATAATAATGATAATTGCAATCATAATTGGTACAACTATTAAATTCAATTTAATAATTCCATCTATGTTTTTTATTAGTAAAAAATATACAACAATAGCATTTATTATTGCCGTTACAATTATTGGAATATTGAATTCCTGTTTAAAAAAGGTGCAAAAACCAGCACACATTATCCAAAAAGATACTAATAAAAATGTATTTATAACACTTTCTAATATCCATTTTAATTTTTTATTTTCTGTTATTTTATCTAAGAATTCATTATTGTTCATTGCCTCTTTTTGTTTGATAATATACAAAGTAGCATATATTATAATTCCAGTTAAAACAGACGAAATAAGTGCACCTAAGAGTCCACTCTTGCCATATTGAGCAAAAAAAATATATATTTCTTTTCCAGATGCAAACCCTGCTCCGATTACTGTGCCGGTTATTACCGATACTACTTTTGCAACATTTAAAATACTATTCATAAAACCCCCTCATAAAATTTATGAAGGGGTTTTTATTTTATTACATTATTTTCTTCTTCTAATTAGCCATACCACAATTCCTAATAAAATAATCGAAATTGGTAAAATCGCTATTATATTTCTTACTACTGCATCTTCTTTTGCTGTTGGTGCATATGTTAAAATTCCTGTGTCTTTTCTTAATACAATGTTGTCTTTTCTACCTGTTAAATATGATATAGAATTTATTAAAAATTCTCTATTCTTATAGAAATTTATTGCTGGTCTATCACTGCTTGAAGACGAGCTTGAACTACTGTTTAAAGTTATGAGCCAATCGCTAACAAACATAGCATTTGCAGAAAGCACTAATCTTGATGTTTTTCCATCACCTACATCTTTTGTTAATGCTGATGCAATTGCTTCTCCATTATTAAGTAATTGATCAGATTGCGTGATAGTTTGGCTTGTAATAGATGAATCTGTTCTTAAATATGCTGTCTCTGATGCGATAATTAAATCTTCTTTTGTAACTCCTAAATTCTCTAATTCCTCATCTGATTTGTAATTTATTATTCCTCCAGCAACTATTGCAACTTTTTGGCTTGAAGCAATGTACTTTGTAATTTCTGAAGTTTTATTTAACTCTGGAATTACTATATTAGTATATCCTACTTCTCTACTTGTATTTTGCTCATACATCATTCCATTTGGTAAAGAAGCTCCATATAAATCTAGTATAGCCTGGAAATTTGGATAATTTGCATCTTTTGGATTCTGCATAATCATCATATCTCCACCTTGATTTATATAGTCTATTATTATATTTCTTTCAAATTCAGTTAAGTCTTCGCTAATATTAGTTATTACTAATACATCGCAATCCTCTGGTACTCTTCCTGCTACCAATAAATCAACATCTTCAATTTCATTTGCTTCATTTTTTAACACTTCTTTTGCAATCTGATAATTTTGTGAATCATTAGATGTATGGTTTGTAGAAAAGTATATCTTTGGGTTTTCACTCAAGTTTACATCCAATATTGCATTTGTAATTTTCTGTTCTGTAACATCTAATTGTTTCAATGTATCTGAGTCATATGTATAAAAATCGTTATAAGAAACTAATTTGCTTCTCTCACCTGATTCAGCAATTATTAATGAATCTGTACTTGAACTTATTCCATATTTTTCTTGCAATTCTGGAATTTCTAAAGCATCAGAAACTTCTTCATATGTTATATGAGAGTTAGCTTTATTATATAGTTTTGCATAATTAATTACCTCAGTATTATCAGACATTTTGTATAATATTAATTTTGTATCATTTGTTACACTGCTTATTTTATCTAACGATTCTTGTGTTAAAGAATATATTTTTTCCTTTGTTACATCTATATCACTAATGTTTTTGCTACTAACAAACAAATTTAAAGCTATAGTAACAATAATTACTAATATCATTAGCAATGCAGTAACCACACCACTTCTTAAGCATTTAAAGCCTTTCATTTTATCTTTGAATTTTCCCTTCACAACTTATTCCTCCTTATTTAACTAATTTTCTTCTTTTCATAACAATTATTGTTAATATAATAAACATTACTGTTATTGATAACAATCTAATTGTTTGTGTTATTGGAAACAATCCAGTTGTAAAAGACCAGAAGTTTTCTATTAAAGATAAAGGTGCAAATACTGTTGAAATGTTTGGAGCAAGCCATGTTAATATAAATATAGCTATTGAAGATATTCCGGCAATTACTTGGTTTTCAGTTAAGCTAGATAAAAACATTCCTAAGCTTATATATGCCATTGAAGTTATTAAAAAGCCTATCATTGTTATTATAACTGTAGGAATATCTGGAACTTTAAAATAGCAAATTATTCCTAAATAAACCAATGTTAATAATTCTGTTACTCCAACTACAATTAATGCAGCAAAAAATTTACCTAAAGTAATTGAAATCATGCTTCTTGGTGATGTCATTAATATTTGCTCTGTGCCACTTTTTCTCTCTTCTGGGAACATCCTCATAGTTAAAAGAGGCATTATAAATGCAACAATATACATAAGAGCATTAAATAATACATATTGATATGTTACAGCTCCATTCTGAACAGTCATTATATAGAAAATTAAGCTATACATTGCCAAAAATAAACCTATAAATACATACCCTATTGGTGAAAAGAAATAAGTTTTTAATTCCTTTTTTATTACTGCCCACATTATTTTTCTCCTCCTTTTTTATTTTCTTTTGCTGTTTTATTTTCTTTTTTTTCTTCTTTCTTAGCCTTCTTGTTTTCAGCTTTTTCTTCTTTTTTAGCTTTTTTATTCTCTGCTTTTTCTTCCTTTTGAGCCTTTTTACTCTCTTCTTTCAATTCTTTTTCATGTTTTCTTTTCTCTTCAGCAGCAGCTTCCTCGGCTTTTCTCTTCTTTGTGTTCTCGTCAATTATTGTTATAAATGCATCTTCTAATGATTTTTCAGCCGATTTAAGTTCGAATATTGTAATATTCTTTTTAGGCAATATTTCGAATAATTTCTTACGTAAGTCGAATTCTGTGTTAGATTTTAACATGTACTGTTTTGTTCCATCATCATTATCCTTAATACATTTACATTCTATCAACTCTGGAATATCATTTTTCAAAGTCTTCATGTTATTGCTATTATCTTCAACTGTTAATAATATTACATTTTGTCTTTCAGTTTCTTTTTCAAGATTTTCTGGAGTATCTATTGCTACTATTTTTCCTTTATTAATTATAATAACTTTTTCACAAATTTGACTAACTTCTGATAGAATATGAGAACTCAATATTACTGTATGTTTCTTACCTAATCTCTTTATTAATTGCCTTATTTCTGTAATTTGTTTTGGATCTAACCCAACAGTTGGCTCATCTAAAATTACAATTTTAGGGTCTCCAACTAAAGCTCCCGCAAGGCTAACTCTTTGTTTATAACCTCTAGATAAATTTCTTATTAGTCTATCGGCAACATCTTCTATTCCTGTTTCTCTTAAAACGTTTGCAACACGCTCTTTTTTCTCTTTGTGTGGAACTTTTTTCAATTCTGCCATGTATGTAACAAATTCTTTTACAGTTAAATCTGTATATAAAGGCACACCTTCTGGCATATATCCAATCTCCTGTTTTGCCTTTATAGATTGCTTTGATGTATCAAAACCATTTACAATAATGGTACCATCAGTTGGCTCTATAAAACCAGTAATCATGTTCATTGTTGTACTTTTTCCAGCTCCATTAGGACCTAAAAAGCCAACCACTTCTCCATCGTTCACAGTAAAACTTATATTATCTACTGCAACAAAGTTTCCATACTTTTTTGTGACATTCTTAACTTCTATCACGACGTTTTCCTCCAATCTATTATTTCCCTATGTTTTTACCCCTTTATATTATCACTAGAAAATTATTAGTGCAATAACTTTTATGCAATTCACATAGAATTCACAAATTTTTACTTTTGTTTCGTTGTATGTATTGTATTTACATAAAAAATTTGGTATTATATATATACTAAAATTATGATTGGAGATTTTATTATGAATAGTAAGCAACGTGCATATTTAAGAGGCTTGGCAAGTACAATGCCAGCAATTTTTCAAGTTGGAAAAAACGGAATTTCTGAAAACTTTATTAAACAAATAGATGATGCCTTAGAGGCTAGAGAATTAATAAAATTAAATGTATTAGCAACTTCTCCAGAAGATATTTCTGAAGTTGCAAATACAATTTCAAGTTCAACAAATTCTGAAATAATTCAAACAATGGGAAACAAAATTACATTATTTAGAGCTAGAAAGAAAAACTCAAAAATTAATCTACCTAAATAAAATATAAAGTGGTGAAATAAATATTTTATATCTATTCACCACTTTATATTATTTTATATCTCTTATCATTATTGTATCTCTATCCTCACCAATGATTCTTAATTTTGGAAATACCTTTTCCATTCTCTCATTTGTAAATACTTCGTTTTGGAATATTTCTATTGATGTATTATTGCTAATATAGTTTTTGCCAGCAAGTGTTTCTCTTGCTCTTGTTGCATATGTTCTTGCTGCCCACACTGTAAACATAATTGAGATTGCTATTATAATCGTCAAAATTATGTCTACCGCAATACTAGTTTTTCCTTTCATTAATCCTATAATTTTATCTGTAAATTCTTTTAAAATGTTTATTAGCATTACTGTCATAAAGCCCCAGAACAGTGCATATTCTAAGCATACTCTTCCATTTATATTAAACTTAGACCATGTATAATTCCAAAGTCTAGCACCAATAACAGTTTCTAATACAAAGCTTAATACATATTGCATTGCACTTGCAAAAATACAACCAATTATAAAAAGCCTTATTTTTTTATCTTTATATTTATTTAGGAAAATTATTGTAAGAATAGCTCCTATTCCATAAAACCAACAGAATGGTCCTGTTGTTACACAAAAAGGAGTATCTGTAGTTCTTGCTTTTATGAAATTAATAATACATTCTAGTATTAGTCCTAAAACACTGAAAATTATAAAATACCATAAATACTTATGAAATTTTCTCTCTTTCTGCACGGTTTTATTTTTTTCTACTTTTTGTTTTGCATTTGATTTATTCTGCAAAACCTCTTCTTTCTGCTTTTCTTTTTTCATTTTATTTCCTCCTGCAAAGACAAAAATCTAATGCAATAAAATTTAGATCTCACCCTAATATTTTAATTATACTCTCTTTGTATTATTCCATTTAATGTTGTTATTTTTAGCGACTCAATTATACTAATAGCAAAATATTTTGTCAATATATGCTTATTCGTTGACAAAAGCCCATGAATTTGAGAGGTAGAAATAACTTTTTTATTATATAATATTGTGTAGAATTTTGTTCTATGGTATAATTTTTGATGTAAAGAAGGAGAAATTATAATGCTAAAAGATAAGTATAATATGACAACAGAAGAAAATGTTTTATATGCCAAAAGAAATATAGTAGACTCTATTTGGAAAAGCGCTAATCTAGAAGGTATCCCTGTTACATTTCCGGAGACCCAAGCAATATATGACGGTGCCAATGTTGGTCATTTAAGAATAGACGAAATTCAAGCAATAAATAATCTAAAACATGCATGGCAATTTGTAATCTATAGTATAAATGCATCTATAGATTTGAAATTTATACAGAGTATACATGCATTTGTTGGCTCAAACATTGTAGAACAGCCTGGAGAACTTAGAAAATATGATGTATCTATGGGTGGTACAAAATGGAAACCAGAGTTACCTACTACTGAAAAAATGAATAACTTAATAGAAGAATATAAAAATTCTTTAAGTACAAATGCAACAGATGCAATATTAACTTTCGTGTGCAAACTAATGAAAATGCAGGCTTTCAATGATGGAAATAAAAGAACTTCAATGTTAGTTGCTAATCATGAGTTGATAAAAAATGGAAAAGGAATCCTTTCTATTGCTGACGAAGATAAAATTGAATTTGGCACTAGACTAATAAAATATTACGAAAATGAAGAAAAAATAGAAGAATTAAAACAATTGTTGTATGCAAAATGTTTAGATGGGGTAAATTCAAATATTTAATTTACCCTATAAATAATATTTTTCTTTACAAATCCATAAAAAAATCATACATTTTTCAGATATTTTCAAAATTTGGTTGACAAATGGCATTTTTAGCATTATAATTGTTATTGCACTTGGGTCAATAGCTCAGTTGGATAGAGCATACGCCTTCTAAGCGTAGGGTCGGGGGTTCGAATCCCTCTTGTCCCACCAAAACTGGCAATATCTTTTAAAGATATTGCTTTTTTGTTTATATTTCATAATATTAAAGTTTATAATATATGGAGAAAAATAATGGAAAATAAGAAAAGTCTAAAAAATATATTAGAATGGATTAATTGTATAATAATTGCAATAATTTTAGCACTTTTATTTAGGTACTATATAGGTACACCAACCGTAGTAAAAAAATCATCAATGTATCCTACATTAGCAGAAAATCAAAGGCTATTATTAAACAGATGGGTAAGAACAGCAAAGAAATTACCAAACAGAGGTGATATTATAACTTTTGAAAAGCCTAGTAAAATAAGCTATACTAATGATGAATTAGATGAGTTAAACCCAATAGCCAAATATGAATATGATTCCAAAAATCTAATAGAAAAGTTTTCATATTACGTTTTAGATATAAACAAAGAAAGTTATATAAAGAGAATAATTGCATTACCCGGCGAACATGTTGTGATTAAAGATGGTAAAGTATATATAAATAACGAAGAATTAAAGGAAAATTATTTGCAAGATGGTGTCCAAACAGAACTTAAGCACGGAATTGGATTTGACGATTTTATTGTTCCAGAAAACTGTATATTTGCTATGGGTGATAATAGAGCCGGAAGTATGGATTGCAGAGATTTTGGTTGCATTCCATTAGAAAAAATTGAAGGTACCGTGTGGATTCGAATATTTCCATTCAACAAATTCGGAAAGATTTAAAGAAATAAATAATAAAAAAGAATTAGGATAGCTTACTAAGTTATCTTAATTCTTTTATCATTAGTAATTTTTCTCTATTTCATGATTATAGGATATATTTAACTAATTCTATAATGCCCTATTATATAATCTTGCCCATACAGTTCTAAAACATCCTCCTCATAATTCACTTGTAATGGATTTGCATGATGTATTAAAAGTGGAATACCCTTTTTATTTCTTTTGTCTGATATTATTCCTATATGGTCTTTAAATACTATTATATCTCCACCTTGCCATTCCTTTATTTGTGATAAATCCGTTGTAAGTGCAATATGATTATTTCTAAAATATATATCAAGATTTCTTACTCTTCTAAAGTCAATATTTTTATCAACAGTTTCAATGTTGTATTTTTCTCTGTTATTATGAATATCTTCGTTTACTAATTCCATTAAGTCATATCCTGCATCTTTTAGTCCAAATGCAACAACATCTGTACAAACACCATACTCATCATTTGGATATCCTGTTTCATAATATTTACTTTTATATTTAGGATTTCTAGAAATATAATTTCTTACATTACTCAGTATATCTGTTTGATCATCTATTCCATCATTGTCTTTATCAATATTACTAACATAAGTTTCAATCTTAAAATCCTCATTAGTATATTGTTTATGTAGAATACTGTTATATAAATATAATAGTAAAACAGTAATTAAAATTATAATAATACCTATTATTATAAATACTAACCTTTTCTTATTCATTATTTACTCCTACCACCTACTACTCAGCTTATAATTTCTCGCTAACTATTTAATCTCAAATTCAGTTGAATAAATATCAGTTTTTTTACCATTTTCAAAAAATACAGTCTTTATAACTCTATAAGTTCCTTTTTCTAATTCTCCATAAGTGTTTTCTAGATTCAATTTTTTTGTTGTTTGGCTATTTGCTTTGATTATATAAGCTATATCATTCCAAACTGTATTTGGTAAATAGTCTAAATATTTCCATTCTCCATTTATGTTTTTTTGAATTTTATACTCTTCTCCATATCCTATTTCATTGTCATTATTATTTATAATTATTATTGAAACACTGGTAGGTTTTATCGTAGTACTATCAACTTTCATTATAACATTTTCTGAATCACTATTATTTTCTTCATTCGTTGATAAATTCTCTTCAAATTTCTTTTCATACGCCTTTATTTCTTCTTCAAAATCATTATAATCCATAAACCATGTTCCAATTTTTATATCATCAAATCCAGCTATTGTGTGGAAGTCTATTACTTTATAACCTAAACCAAAATATTCTATTGTACCGCCGTCCATTATTCCTCCAGCTGGACTTTGTATACAAAAAATAGGCTTTTTCTGATTTTTCACTCTATTATAATCTACTGTAAAAAATACAATTCCTAAAACAACTATTATCCCTAAAATACCAACAACTACTTTTAAAATTTTTTTCATAAGCATCACCTTTCATTCTACAATTTAATCTCAGCAATATTTTTCCGCCAAACTACTAAATGGTAATTTGTTGCGATAATTATATTATAATACAAAAGATAGATAATTTTCAAATTATTATCTATCTTCATTCATAGTCTATTACTCATCTTTTAAATATTATTCATTTATTGTATTCACAGTTATATCTGGCCTTATAATATCACTATCTGTTACTATGTTAAATTTATAATCATAATCAACTACCATATCAGTTTGTCTGTTTATCTCTTTATTTGATTTTTCTATATCTCTAACTGCAAAGCCTGTTTCTTTATCTATATACCTTTCATAACTACTTCCTTTAATAACATAACACTCTTTTCCATTACAATATGTAGATTCAATTCCTGTTATAAGTGCATATTGAAGATTTGCAAAAAATCCATCTGACACATAAGTTACAGGTGCTATATTTCCTCCTAGCATTTTTTTAGAATCTAGCACGTTCTTTTTGCCACCTGCCTCTGTAACAGTAAATTGCTCATTGCCTTTTTTATAATAAGTTATTTTTTGAATTTCATTGCCATTAACCATTCTCGTAAATGTCGTCAAATAGTCTTTGCCTTTATTATAGCTTTCTGTTATAGTTAAGGTATCTCCCTGATAAGAATATAATCTTGCATAGTAATTATCATATGCCTGATTTTCATTTGCTTTTTCAGAAAGTGAAGTCATTATAATTGTCCTTCTTGTTATTACTATCACATATATCACCACTATAAACAATAATATAGTTTTTAATAATTTCATTTTCTTACTATATTTTTTTATGTACTTAACTTCTCTTTCATCTCTTTTTGTGGTATTTACTTTAAAATCTTTTTTCATGTTTTCAAAAATCTTTTGGCACTCATTGCATTCCTTTAAATGTTCATCAATGAACTTATTTGTTTCTTCATTTGTTAAATTCTCAATATAATTTGGTAATAAATCTTGAACAATTTTGCAATTTTTTTTCTCCTTCATATTAATCAACCTCCTTCAATTGATTTTTTCCTCGATAAAAAGTTACTCTAGCCCAGTTTTCTGTTTGATTCAAAATAACTCCTATTTCTTTAAAACTAAGTTCTCCAGTTATCCTTAAATAAATTACTTCTCGTGTTTTTTCATCTAACTTTTGCATTTTTTTATACAATAATATTTTTTCTTCATTAGAAATAACTTTTTCTTCAGTTGTATCATTTGTTTGTATTTCTAGCATTTCTTTTTCAATGCTCACGATCTTTTTGTTCTTTTTGTATTGGTTATACCATAAATTTTTAGCAATTTGGCATAGCCAAACTGATATTTTGCATTCCCCTTTATAAGTATCAATATTTTTAACTGCTTTACAAAAAGTTTCTTGTGTTAGTTCTTCAGAAACATCATTATCATGAGTTAAACAGAATAAGAATTTGTTAACAGTTTCAAAATATTGTTCATATATTTGTTCCATATCCTGCATAACTTTCATCCTCCTTTACATATATGACAATTGAAATTACAATTTGTTACAAAATTTTCTAAATTTTTTTATTTTTCATGAAAATATAATTAAAGTTTCAGTTATATATTTTTATTAAATTTCTATAAATAAAAAATGACCCAAGGCTTCGAAAGTTTCTTGGATACCGCTCATATATATATTAACATTTTTTCTCAATTACAAGCTTTTTATGACATTTCACATATATTTTTATTTTCTATGTTTTACCTTTCTATTCCTTTAGATTTTTTTCTATCATTTGATTGTTCATGTTGTGTTTTTTCATATTTAGCTCTTAACATATCGAATATTTGCTGTTCTTCTGTACTTAAATGTTTAGCTCTTGATTTAATTGATAAAACTTGCATTTGTTTTCTTTCCTCAATTTCTTTTTGTGTTTGAACAACCTCAGAAGTAGTAACATCACTGTTTGAAAGTTCTCTCCTTAAAAAACTAAATTCTAACTTCTTTTGTTGGGTAAATTTTTCATTATTCTCAGCCTTTGCTTCTTCACTTGCTTTTCTTTTTTTATCATCTGCTTGGTATCTAGCGTATTCTTCCTCCTGCTTCATTTTTTCTACTTGTTCATCTGTTATTCCCATTTCTTGTTTTAACACTGGTCCATCTGAATCTCTAACAGTACTGCTTGCTACATCTATTTCTCCTTGTGTTTTTGGAAATTTAGGTAATGTATTCATACCCCTATTAAGCATAGATTCTTTTTTTAATTTTGACATGTATGAATCTTTATCATTAAAATCTCTCTTCATTTGTTTCAATGTGGACTCTATACTTGGAACAGATGAAAATTCCTCTAAGTAATTTCTTCCCGTTGGATTCAAATTTTTGTTATTTGTCAATAGTTGTGCTGCTTTTAGAAGTTGAGCCATAGCAGATACCTGTTTTTCTGAATATTGTCTTTTAAACTCCCCTCCTGCCGTTTCTACCAAATTACCATCCAAATTTGCTGTAAGCATAACGTTTAAGCCATTAGTCCTTATTATTTCTTGTACCCTTTGAATGTCCCTAGTTTCATGATTTTTTCTAGCCTCATATTGATGTTCCGTTTCAGTATTATTATAAGCATGTATAAAGCCTTTTACAAACCTCATCTTATTTTCTGAGCCATCACTTCTTAATGAATTTTCTGGTTGTTTTGTTTGCGAATCAATCGCTTGTTCCTCTTTTTGCTCTGGTAACGTAACTTCTTGTTTCAATTGGTTTACTCTCTCTTGAATTGAGTCCAAAATTTGTATGTGTTCCATACTTTTTCTTATTGATTCATCTTGACTTGAAATAGTATTATTGTAAAATGAATTTATTATTTCATTCATTTTACTTAAGGTCTTAGGTGATGTATTTCCCTTTTTTATTGTATTTTCTACTTTTAATTCCAAACATTTAGCCAATACTGTGTCAAGTTTTAAACGGTCTTCTAACGAATCACTTGCTTTTATACTCTCAATTTGGTTTATTACATTTTCCCAAGCTGACTTATCATTGCCAAAGGCTTCTTGAAAAATTGTGTTATATTCTTTATTAAATTCAGCAAACATTCTATTTGGATCAAGATACATTCCAATAAAAGTTTCTTTAGGTCCCAACAATGCTTTTAATAGAACTCCATAATTTGTTATTGAACTATTACTACTTTCTACATTCTTTACTCTGTAATATGTGTTATTTTTATATACTATTTTAACTTGAGGCCTTGCTCCAGCCATTTCTAAAGATTCTGTTTCATTGAAAATCTCATTAAGATTATCAAATCCTGAAACTTCTCTATATGTTTGTACATCTTTATTTTTTCCAGAATAATGTAATCCACTATGTGTATACGTTTCTTGTGTTCCATAATCATTTCTAAATACACTTTCAGAATATTCATTAGTTTCATCTTTGTATTTTCCATCTTTAGCTTTTCTTATTTCTTCAAATATTCTTTTATATCGGATATCAAAAAGCGCTTTACCACTATATTGAGTTTGTAATGCATGTTCAAACTCATGCATAATGACTTTTTTTCTTGCAATGGCATCTAATTCTTTAAAGTCTTCACGTTCTGTATTTATACTACCTACTAATTGTTTTTCAATCAATGGCATATTAAAGCCTATTTCCATATAGTTTGGTTCAAATCCGCCCTTTTCAACTGAATTGGTCTTTAAATACACTTCCCAAACATTTCTAAAAAGTCTATTTAAGAAAAAATCTTCCATTGAATATTTTCCATCTACAGGTTTTATTACATATTTATCATACCCATCCTGTTCAACTGGTATTGAAGTTATTGTAGCTGAATATTTTTTTACCAGATTAGGAATTAATTCTTTTAGTATAGACGTAACTTCAGGTGTTATATTTATTGCTCTTGAATATGCATCTATATAATCATTGATTCTCTCTATATTCATTAGTTTTTCCTCCTAAACAAACTTTTTATCTTTGATATTATTTTTTGTATAAAATTCTGTTCTTTGTATTCAATTAAAGATACTTCTGTTTTATTTTCAGTATTTTCTATTTTGTTAAATAAATTATTTATATTATAATTCTCAGTTAATTCTTTTTCTTTTAATCTCTTTAGCTCTTCATTTTTTGCAAAACTATCCAAGATTTCTTGTTTTTCTTCTTCACTGTCACACCAGTAATTTAAATTTAATATTGCAAGTAAAACAATCGTTTTTCTTTTGAGATTTTGTTTTTCTAATGGAATATTAACGTCTATAATTGGATTATATTCTTTGTCCCTTTCTTCTTCAAAAAAGTCTATAATATTTTTAGGTACTCTTTCTCTATATTCATCTTCAATCATATTTAATATCGCATAGACTTCTGAGTATGCAAAACTACTATTATCCATTAAAAATACTCCTTTGTTCATTTTTTCACATTATATCATTAGGTAATCTTACTGTAAAGAAAACACATGTAATAAATTGCTAATTTATTACTTAAACCACTTTCACAAATGAATTATAAAACAAATTTCATTTTTAATTTACTTTTATTGACATTATTTTTATCTTTCAGTATAATTTTTCTTAGAGAAAGGGGGATAAATTTATGAATAAGTTAAGTAAGATATTGATAGCCATTATTGTTGTTTTGGTTATCGTAATAGCTGTAGTAACTTCTCAATACTTCAGCGAGAAAAAAACTGCAAAAGAGAATCTTCGTCAACTTGACATATCTTCTACAGAGTTAATGTTATTATATCAAAAATGTAATGAGGCTGGTAATATTGATGTAGATATGTCAGCCTTAAGAAATGAAGCAGAAGCACTAGTTAATAATAGAGACGTAAAATGATTAACAACTAAGTTGATACTATGCAAGGAGAATAAATCATGAAAAAAGTATTAAAAGTTTTAATTGTATTAATAATCATTTTTATTGTTATAATAGCTGGAATTTATTATTTTAAATCACATAGAAAATTAAAATTCACAATTACAGACATAGAAAATGATAGAATAACAGGTGCTTACTTGATTCCAGATCCACAAATTGTTGAATATTCTTCATTCAACTTTTATGATGAAAATGGTCAAAAACTCGAATTTTCTGACTTATCTGTAGGTAATATAGTATATTGTGGAAATTCAAAAGATTACTGTTTTGAAAGAAACAAAATTAGTGAAATTGAAGATGATAGAATATCTCTTGATTCATTCTATTTGAATTATTATTCATTTAGGACTTCAAATTTAAACAAAACAGCTTTAAAAAAATTACAAGTTGGAAACAGAATCGAAGTTACATGCTACGGAGACGAGCCAACTTACAGCATGCCTCACGGCATATTTTGGGTAGAATACTTAAACAATATAACAAATTTAAGAATTATTAATAATAATGAAGCCGAAGCAGATGCTATAGATAATCAGGATAATCTTATGCTTATAAACGCAACTATCGAGGAAATACATGATGATTATTTAATGGTATCTTGTACGAATTCTCCTAAAATGATTAAGGTTATATATTCAAAGAATAACTTATCAAATTTTAAAGAAAAACAAAAAATAGCAATATTCTTTGCTTCAACAAATACATCAACATTGGCAGATGTTAGAATAAAAATATTAGAATAAATTAAAAAGGGGTAAAAAGCTCCTTTTTTCATTTATATTCATATCGTATTATTTTCTTTAATAAAGTTTTCTTCTATACTGTTTTCCATGAGTATCTCTGCTCTTGGCACATAAGTAATAGAAACAAAAATATAATGCCCTAATATTATAAGTAATACAAAAATGAATGACAATAATATTATTAAATATTTTCTTTTCATAATTGAACTCCTAATATAATTTTAACTATTTTTCAATATTTCTATTTTGTAAATAAAACCTGTATTCTCGTCATAATACATATAAAAACTATATGTTTTTTTATTTTCTTTTTCTATTATTTCTTTTAATTGTTTTACATCATAAGTCGACTTCATTTCATAGATTTTGTCCTTAAATTGCAAAGATACATCTGGAATAGTTACGTACTGATAGTCTGCATTAGACTTGTTAATATTACTGTTGTAGACTTCATCTATCAGAGTATTTACATCGTCTGTATTATACTCTATGTCAGGTATATCATATTTTTCAAAGTTCTTATTAAATTTTGCTGTTTCGAGGAACTTTGCATGACTTATTTCATCTTTGGCAATTAGATGTTTAATATGAAGTTTATAGCCTAAAATACTTATAATTATAACAATTAATATACTTACAATTATTAGAACAGTTTTTTTCATTTAATACTCCTTTTATGTTTCTTTTTAGAAATTATATATAATGCAAATATGTTTGTCAATATATATTTTTCGTACTGTTAGTTTGCATTGTCGCTATGTATTTAATTGATTGTAACAGAATGAGAAACGGTGATAATGTTTTGTTTAGTACTTGGGGCAAAAAGTACGCACCACCAGTAAAACAATATAATGATATTATTGAAGATAATGTTGATAACACTGAATGTTCATTTTGTGGAATGATTACTCAAGTAGAGGAAAATTTATTCTTTGTTGAGCCTGATGATGGCGAGAAAATTAGAAAGTCTTCAAATTTAATAATGGTTGGAAAATTAAAGCTTGATACTAATGTAAAATATGAATTAGGCGAAAGAATAAGAATATTTTATGATGGGACAGTAATGGAAACATATCCAGCACAGATTAAAGCTACAAAATATGAGAGTATTTCAGAACCAGATTTCAAAATACTTTTTGAAAATAATCAAACTTAATACTCTAGATGGAAACAGAGATGTATATTTTGATTCTAAAAATATGACTATTCATAATATAAAAAATTAAATTATTCTAACTTATGAACTAAAAACTACTTAAAACTATAAAAACATATCGGCATCTTTTAGACCAAATGCAACAACATCTGTACAAACACCATACTCGTCATTTGGATATCCTATTTCATTGTCAGTATTATTTATAATTATTATTGAAATAATTGATAAACTAAAATTATAATAAACAATATTTCAAAAAAAAAATTATTTTTTGTCACATTTTCAAAAAAATAATCGTCTTAAATAATAGAGGAGGTAAAAAGTGGATGCTATATATAAAAAATATTGTAAATGCGTATATAACTTTTTGTATAAACTGACAAGCGATATTGAACTATCTGAAGAATTAACTCAAGAAACATTTTATACTGCAATAAAAAAAATAAATACATTAAATAAAAAAGAAAGTATTCGTACATGGCTGTACCAAATTGCAAAAAATAAATGGAAAGATTATTTGAAGAAAAACCAAAAAGCTAATATTGATTTAGATGAGAATACCGTAGAAAATTTAGTTGCAAATTATGATATAGAAGAGGATATGATCGCTAAAGATAACATTATCGAATTTTATAAAAAGATACATATGTTAGATATTGATACTAGAGAAATTATTTATTTGAAGATTATACGAAATTTTACTTTTAAAGAGATATCTCAAATATTAGGAAAGAATGAAGAGTGGGCCAGAACAAAATTTTACAGGGGAAAATTAAAGTTAAAGGAGAGTTTGAAAGATGAAAAATGAATGTGATGTAGTTAAAGATTTACTACCAAGTTATGCTGAAGATTTGCTAAGTGATAATACAAACCAATTTGTAAAAGAGCATCTTGATTCATGCCAAGAGTGCAGAAAAGTATATGATGGTATGAAAAAAATAAATTATAATAAAGAAGATGACGAACAAATTGAAATAAACCATTTAAAAAAATATAGTAGGCATATGTTAATTTTAAAAGTAGTATTGGTTATTTTGGTTTTTATAATAATTACTTTGCCATTATTTTTTGTAATTAGATTTAATTTAAATAAAAATATTACAAGTAAGGCTATAAACAATGTTAATGAATATAAGAATGTAAACAATTATTTATTGCAAATAACTGAACATAATATCGATTTTGAAAGAAACACAGAATCGTTCCATAACTCAAAGTATTTTTATAAGGATAATCAATATAAAAAGGAAATGCACTCTGAAACTCCAGGTGTTAATATACAAAATGCAGATAGTTTTGAATATGGAAATATTAATTCTAAGGAAAAGGTCGAAATCATAGAAACTCAAAAGGTATGCTATAATGTAAAAGCAAATTATATTTTACAAAAAAAAGATGGATTTTTGGATTTTATGATGATAGCATTACAACCTTTTAGTGAAGATTATGGAACATTGCCTAATATATGGTTTCAAGTAGGATATAACCTTAGAACAGATAAATATAATGGAAGAAAGTGCTATGTTTTGAGACTTGGTGATAAATCATCATATGGAGAAATATGGATTGATAAAGAACAAAACACATTAGTAAGAACTGTTGACGAAATTTATAATAGGTCATACAGTGAAAAGGTATATTCTATAAAGTCTAATGTTGTAACAAATGAAGATGTGACTTTGCCAGATCTTACAGGTTATACTATAAAAGATAGCGAAGACAATGTACCAAGTGAATATATAGGAATTTATGAAAAGTTAGGAATATAATATGTAAAAGGAGGAGCAATAATTTATAAATATAGTTTAAGTATTAATGTAGGTAATAATTTAAATTATGCTTCAAAAATATTAGATAATAATATTTAAAGAATAAATCTGAAAATTTTCTTTTTGCAATGTTAGAGCCTTATAATTCTTTACATTTTGGGCTATCTATATTATAATTCAGACATACAATAATGTACTTTATGTTACGTTTATAATATTTTTACATTATGAAAGGATGTTTTATGTTGAAAAGCTATAACTAGAAAGTCAACCGGGGATATTACGCTCCACCAGTACGAGGTAAACAATATGAAAATTTACACATTAAGTTCTTTAATAGACAATCACCAACTTTTTTGTAAATTTGCACAAGATGCTTATTCTGCAACAGATTGCCTTTGCCAAGACTACCCAAAGTATTTTGAGTGGTATTGGTCAAAAGATATTCCACGAGTTTTTGATGGTACGGGTGAAATTGTTGTTTGTACCATTGATGGCAACATAGCCGGCGTGGCATCTCTGAAAAAAGATTCTACAGAAAGGAAGATTTGTACTTTTTTCGTTGTAAAAAACTACCGAGGTCAACATGTTGCAACCAAGATGTTGGAATACATTTTTGAGTATCTTGGCACTAGTAAACCGCTTATCACAATTACGGATTACAAAGTTTCGTCTTTTAAACCAATCATCCGGAAATACGATTGGAAATTGACGCAAATTACGAGCAAAGGTTACTACAACAGTTCTTCTCGTGAATTTGTGTACAATGGCGAGCTTCCGGAATGACTCATCCAGAAAAAACACACTTAGAAATTCAAATGAATTCCAAGTGTGTTTTTTTATATTGATTGATCATCTCTTGAGTGTGTTACAATCTCATCTTTTCTCGTATTTCTTTTTACTGTTTGGTCTGGTATCACTTTCGTACCATCTGCTAAAATTATTTCTGGTCTTACTACTATAAAGCCCGGTGTAGAAATTTCGCATACATTTCCTTTTGAATCGGCAGTTATTCTTCTTCCTTTATAATTTACTTCGTGACCAGTCGTTTGAAGTACTACTCTTCTCCCCAACTTTGCTTTGTCTCCAATAGTAATATTTCCAGCTAGTGTAGTATGATCTCCCACACTAACATCATTTCCTATTTTTACTGTTCCAATACAGTCAACGAAAATATCATCGCCCATAACCAAGTTGCTACCTTGTAACGGAAACAGAGCATCCAATATTTCTTTTCTACGTCTTATGGATACCCCTTGACTATTGTACTCTGAACATAATTTATGTGATAATTCATAAATTTTAGATATAGTTGGCTCTAATGTATTATATTTTTCATATGTCAAAGCCCTAATATATTGTGTAAAGTCACCTTTTATTCCAAGATTTTTCATATGTTCAAGTATATGTTCTACTTCTGCATTGCTTCTTATTCCCTCAGCTCCTGGCTTTTTCACCTTTGTTTCATAATCTTCAGTTATAAATTTATATTCTCTACAAGGATTTCCGAAAGAAATCATCGAAGGTTTTAATCGTGAATTTGATGTAATATGGCTTCCCATTCCGATAACACTTTTTTCTCCAACCTCTGTATAATTGTCGAAATTAACATTAGCACCAATCCAAGTATCTCTTCCTACATTTATTCTACTTAATTGTGTTTGCCCATCCTGTGTGCAAATATTATTATCTCCAAATTCAACGTTAGATGCAACAAAAACATATTCATCCAAATGTGTAAGTGCTG
The DNA here is from genome assembly GCA_934119935.1 of uncultured Clostridia bacterium. Taxonomy (GTDB): domain Bacteria; phylum Bacillota; class Clostridia; order TANB77; family CAG-508; genus CAG-245. Next base: position 94,163 of record CAKOSX010000003.1, read on the forward strand.
ACGCATTAAAATGCACTCTTGCATTTATGTAATTGAAACCTTCCAAATCTACTGTTCCAATAATAGCAAACAATCCATCTCCACATCCGTAAATTGCTCCATGTCCTGGAAATAAATTGTCTAGAATTTCACTTTTTTCTTTATTGTATTTTTCTATCTCTTCTGCTGATTTTGCTCTACTTATCAATTCTGATAACTGTGTAAATCTCATGCAATATTCTTTTGATAATTTTAATAGCCTACGATATTCTTCATCATGTACATCAAATTTTTCGCCGTTGTACATTCTTTCTATTTGTTCAAAATCTCCATTAAAACCTAGTTTTCTTAAGTGTTCTATTTTTTGATTCGTATTTAACATAGTCTATCCTCCACTTTTTCTATTTTACCATAAAAGATCAATTACTTCAATCTTTAAACTTTTTGATTTATGATATATAATACCAATAAAACACGCTCTAGATTCTTCTAAATATTAGAAAGGTTTAAAAGGTGAAATATATGAAAAAAAATATTTTTAAAATAATTATTGCTCTTGTAATTGTACTGTTAGTTTGCATTGTCGCTATGTATTTAATTGATTGTAACAGAATGAAAAACGGTGATGAGGTTTTATTTAGTACTTGGGGTAAAAAGTACGCACCACCAGTAAATCAAAACAATGATATTATTAAAGATACAGTTGATAATACTGAATATTCATTTTGCGGAACAATAACTCAAGTAGAGGCAAATTTATTCTTTGTGGAACCTGATGAGAGTGAAGAAATTAGACAATCTTCAGATTTAATAATGGTTGGAAAATTAAAACTTGATACTAATGTAAAATATGAAGTAGGTGAAAGAATAAGAATATTTTATGATGGAACAGTAATGGAAACATATCCAGCGCAAATTAAAGCTACAAAATATGAAAGTATTTCAGAACCAGATTTCAAAATACTTTTTGAAAATGAACAAACTCCTGATAAAATCTATTCTATATTAGATAAATCGGAAACTAATAAATATGATTATAACATATATGCCTATGATGGTATTGTAAACATTAAAATTGACGGAAATAATTATTCTTTAAAAGAAGCATTATTAAAGAACAAAATATCAATTGAAAAAATCCTTAAAAAAGCCAGTGAAGATTTTCCTAATTCGCCATCTTATGATGATGGAGGTAGTATCGAATATCATTATGAAAACTACACAATAATCAAACTTAATACTCTGGATGGAAATAGAGATGTATATTTTGGACCTAAAAATATGACTATTCATAATATAAAAAATTAAAATATTCTAACTTATGAACTAAAAACTATTTGGAACTTTAATTATTCTAAATAGTTTTTTTAATATCCATACTTATCTCGTAACTCCTTAAATCATGTTCTATACAATTTTCAATTTATATATGTAATTTTTATTATCTTTCGATTTACAAATTTCAACAAAATAGTCAATGATATCTTCTAAACATCTTAAATATCTCATTTATTGTAAAATCTCCCATTTTGTGGTATAAATTAGTTAATTATTTTATTGGAGATGTTTATGGAACGATATAATCATTTGAATACCTATTTTAAGCAAGTTTTTGGAGAGCGTACTTTGAAAATTTGTATTGATGGAAATTTTACATGCCCTAACAGAGATGGCAAGTGTGGCACACGGTGGCTGTATTTTTTGTAGTAATAAAGGCAGTGGTGAACTTATTAAATCTGCACCTGATATTTCTAGCCAAATTACACAATATTTTGAAAGTTATCGAGCTAAACGCGCGAATAAATTTATTGCATATTTTCAAAATTTCACTAATACATATGACACTATTCAAAATTTAAAAGAAAAATACAATTCTGCATTAATTGATGACAGAATTGTTGGTTTAGATATTGCAACTAGACCAGATTGTATAGATGAAAATGTTGCAAAGCTAATAAGTTCATATATGCCTAAGTATAACGTGTTTGTAGAACTTGGGCTTCAAACCTCTAATGACAGTACTGGTTCATTAATTAATAGAGGCTATAATTCGTCTAAATTTACCGAAGCCGTAAGCATTTTAAATAAATACAATATTCCAGTTATATGTCATATAATGGTTGGTTTGCCTACCGAAAACATGATGGTATCTGTTCAAGAAACTATTGATGGTAAAACATATGATTTTAGGGTTTTTAAAGACATAATAGAGACTATAAAATTTATAAATAAGCATAATGTTTCAGGAATAAAAATTCATTCTACTTATGTAGTAAAAAATACTAAACTTAATAATATGTATGAAATTGGAGAATATTTTCCAATTACTTACGATGAATACATGGAAAATTTAGTTTACATTATTACTCATATTAATCCTAAAGTTATTGTTCATAGAATTTCAGCTGATCCACCAAAGGATTTGTTTGTTGCACCTGAATGGTGCCTGCATAAAAAATGGGTTACAAATAATATAGATAAATTATTAGAAGAACAAAATTTAGTACAAGGAATGTTTTACTAAATTTAAAAAAATTCATTGTATTTTTGCAGTTTTTCTATTATAATTAGACACAGCCTTTTCAAAGGAAATCTTTGAGAAAGGAGGTGCAATATAGTGTCTTCATATGAATTAATTTGGCGATTAATCGTATTATTACTACTAAGTAATGACAATGATGAAACCCAAGAAAAAAACAAAGAATAATCTTTGTAGCAGGGACTGCGACCCTGCTTTTTCTTTTTTTATTAAAAATAAAAAAAGAGATATATCTGCGAAATATATCTCATGCAATTTCGTGTCTTCAAACGAATTTGCTAGCTAATGTTATTATAACATCAATTATATTATATGTCAAACGATTTAAAAAAATTCATCTATTACGAATTTTTCCGTTTATGGAACTTTTTCGTAATAGATCTTCAATTTTAAGAAAAAGAACTATTTGGAATATCTCTCCAAATAGTTCTTTTTGTACATTTTTTTCTCCGTCCCCAAAATGTACCTAGCTTCTAAAGAATGCTTCATATCCCTTATAAGCTTGGTATACATCGTATTTGCTTGTTACTTCGTATGGAGCATGCATTGAAAGTACTGGTACTCCGCAGTCTAATACGTCTACACCTTTGTTTGCTAAGATGTATGCTATTGTTCCGCCACCGCCTAGGTCTACTCTTCCTAGTTCTGCTATTTGGTAACCTACGTTGTTTGATTCGAATATTCCACGTACATATGCTACGAATTCTGCATTTGCATCTGAGCCGTTTGCTTTTCCGGCAACTCCTGTGTATTTGCTTATTCCAACTCCTTTGTTTAAGAATGAAGCATTGTGCAGGTCTGCTACTGATGCGTATATTGGGTCTAATCCTGCATCTACGTCTGCTGATAGCATTCTAGAGTTGCAGAACATTTTATCTAATAGGTTTGGTCTGTTTACTCCTAATTTATTTAGTACGTCTGACATGAATGTGCTAAATACATTTGATTCCATTCCTGTATTTCCCATGCTTCCTATTTCTTCTTTGTCTACAAATAGGCAAGCTGCTGTTTTTGTAGGGTTTTCTATATTTAATATAGCTGTTAAAGATGTGTAAACAGAAACTTTATCATCTTGACCGTATCCAGCAATTAGACTTTCGTCAAATCCTAAGCTTCTGCATTTGAATGCTGGAACTAGCTCTAATTCTGCACTTAAAAAGTCTTTTTCTACTATTCCATATTTTCTATTTAATATATTTAGTATATTTAATTTTACCTTTTCAGATACTTTTTCATCATTGTATGGAATGCTTCCTATTAATAGGTTTAGGTTCTCTCCCTCTACCCCATCTTTTAATTTCTTTTGCATTTGCTCTTGAGCTAAATGTGGCAATAAATCTGTGATTGTAAATATTGGGTCTTCATCAGATTCTCCGATGTTTACTTCTATTTTTTCGCCATTTGTTTTAGCAATTACACCATGGATTGATAATGGTATTGTTGTCCATTGATATTTTTTTATTCCACCATAGTAGTGTGTTTTAAAATATACGAATCCTTTATCTTCGTAAATTGGATTTGGTTTTAAATCTAGTCTTGGCGAATCAGCATGAGATCCAATTATGTTTATTCCGTTTTCTATGTCCTCTGTTCCAATTACAACTAAAAATAAGTTTTTGTCTCTATTTACGTAGTAAACCTTGTCTCCTGGTTTTAAAGTCTCGTATTCATCTATGCTCTTAAACCCTCTTTCTCTAGCCATTTGTGTTGCATTTTTTACTATTTCTCTTTCTGTTTTAGATTTGCTTAAAAAATTGATGTAACCATCACAATATTGGAAGATTTTTCTTCCTTCTTCTTCAGATGTGCTCTCCCATCCGTTCTTTTTACAATCAAAAAGTTTTTCTTTTAATTCCTCTCCTTGAGTTTTTTCTGACATATTATCATTCCTCCTTTTGCTTCCCATAGTATACCATTATACATACTTTTTTTCTAGTTATTATTTACTATTTTTTGATTATTATTAATGCTACTCGAAAAAGATTATTATTTTTTTGCATTTACTTCTATTAAATATTTATTTATGTTATAATCTTATTACTAATATTTTTTAGTAATTTGAATATTCTTTATAGAAGCATTTTATGCTTAATAATTTTAGATGGAGACAATACAAATGAACAAACTAATTACTTCTAGTACAGATGAAAAAACAGACGAAATAGATGATATTTTGCAGGATGCAGAAAATATTATTTTGGCTTCTAATGGAGATGCTAAAAAACACATTAAAAATAAAAGCCTTATAATTTTTGCAATTGTAATCGCAGTTTTGGCAGTTTTATTGCTTGTGTTTTCCACAGTTTTTGCACTTATCAACATTAACAGCAATAAAATTATGAATGGCGTATTTATTCAAGGAATTGATGTTTCTAATTTAACTATAGACGAAGCTAAAGAAAAAGTTTCTGGAATTGTTAATAAACATTTAGCTTGCCAGATTGTGGTTAAGCGTGATGATTTTGAAGGCGTGTTTATGCCAGAGCAACTTGGTGTAACTTTTGATGCAGATTCTGTTGTGAATGAAGCCTACATGATTGGACGCAGTGGTAATATTTTCGAGAATAACTACTCAATTTTAAATTGTTTATTAAATAATTATAGTATTTCTGCTAATATAAATTTTGATGACGATTATCTATCTTCTGTTATTAGCGAGATAAATAAATTGTTGCCGGACAAAGTTGTGAACCCAGATTATTATATTGATGATGATAATAATTTGATTATAACGACTGGCAGGGACGGTGTTGTTGTTGATGAACCAGCATTCAAAAAAGGTCTTTCTATTTTACTTGATGATTTTGATAATGATGAACCATCAATAACAACTCCAGTAACTAATGCAACTGCAAAGAAAATTGATTTAGATGAAATTTATAAAAACATATATAAGACACCAGTTGATGCTTCTTACACAGTTGATCCTTATGTTGTATATCCTTCTTCTAATGGTCTAGACTTCAAAATTTCGTTAGATGAAGCTAAAGAAATGCTAAAAACAGCACAAGATGAATATACTATTCCATTAAAAACATTATATCCTAATGTTACAACAAATCAGATTGGAAACGAAGCATTCCCGGATATGCTTTCAAGCTTTTCCACATCATACACAAGCAGTGGTTATAACAGATCTACAAACATAGAGCTTGCAGCAAAAAAACTTGATGGATATGTGCTAATGCCTGGCGAGACAGCTTCTTACAACCAAATAGTTGGTCAGCGTACAAAAGCCGCAGGCTTCAAAGAAGGAGCTGCATATTCAAACGGAAAAGTAGTGCAAGAAGTTGGTGGCGGTATTTGCCAGGTTTCTTCAACATTATATAATGCTGTTTTATATGCTAATTTAGAAATTGTAGAAAGATACAATCATGGCTTTGCACCTTCATATGTAAAACCCGGATTAGATGCAACAGTATCTTGGGGTGGTCCAGATTTTAAATTTAAAAATAATCGAGACTATCCTATAAGAATACGTACAAATACATCTGGTAAAAAAGTAAGAATTTATATTTATGGATTAAAAACAGATAATGACTATAAAGTCGTATTAGATGCACAATATGTTTCGAGTGTTCCATTTACAACTACTTATCAAAAAGATTCATCACTTGCAAGTGGCCAATCTAAGGTAATTCAAAGCGGTTCAAATGGATGCAAAACAGTTACATATAAATATTTATACAATAAGAATGGAACTTTAGTATCTTCAGAATGTCTTTCAAGAGATACATATAATCCACATAACAAAATAATAGCAGTTGGTTATTAAACCTTCTGCTATTATTTTTTGTAAAATTTATTCTAATTTTGTGGTATTTCTATTTTTATGCTTCCATAATTTTTATATGCACCTATGTTTGTATAGTGTGAGAAAGCACTATAATCCAATACAATTCTCTCAAATGCAGTATATTTTACTATTTTATTTGAGCTATATCTACTAAAGTATTTTATTGTAACTGTTCTTGTTTCTCCTGCTGGAATTTTTGTATCTGTTTCTGCAAGCTCGTGTGTATAAGCTTGATAATGTGTACCATTCTTGTCTTCTATATACATTGTACTATCTACGTTTGGATCATTTATTAAAATTGGTGTATCACGATTATTTGTAATTTCAAATACATATGATTGATAATCAAAGTATGTATCTGCTTCTATAACTCTTATTCTTACATTGTCAGCTTCCTGAGTCCTGTTTATTGATTGTTTTCCAATATAGCTATTAATGTTTAATTTTGCATTTCCGTTTTCGTTTACTATTGTAATGTAATCTTGAGTTATATCAGATTCATTAAAATTACCTGTTGTTAAAGCATTTTCAGCAAATCTTACCTTGTATATGTTTCCAACCCAGTTCTCTACTGTAATTTCCATTTGCTTTCCGCCAAACACGGGATCATAATAAATTGTTTTAAAGTTATCTATTGTGGGATACATTTGCTTTTTGCAATCGTTTGATAATAAGTTGTACGCAGAATCGATATTTCCACTATTGCAGTATGACGCAAAATTGTCTATTACTGTTACAGACTGTTTTTGTTCATTTGTAATTTGTCCCCCTGTTATAGGAGATACATCTGATCCCATCGAGATAGAATTCATCTTTGTAGTATTTGCTACAACATTTGCAACTGGCTTTTCTCTATTCAACATCCCTGAGTTTATTACTCTTATCATTATAATTATAAGTACTGCCACACCTATCAATATCCAGATAGTCTTTCTGTGCATGTTATACCAATGCATAAAACCTTCCATATTTTTCTCCTTCCGTATTTCCCATTAGTTTTAATATTTACGCCAGCATTTTATTTTTTATGCTGGCGCTAATTTCATGTGCTAATTTACATTAAACGACATTACGAAGTCTGTACCATCTTTTAGTTGCATTATCATTCTCTTGCTTGTTTGCCTTGTGCCATCTATAATTTTAATATCAAAAATATATAAATTACCTTGTTGCTGACATTCTTCATATTTTAATTGTTTTCCTGCAAAATTTTGAATTGCATAATTTGCAAAGTCTTGTACAGTCTTGAAGTTTGTTTTTTTGAATGTATCATCTAATTTACTATACATATATTCATAATTTTGATCGTTTATTGAATCAAATACTTTTTGTATATTTAATCCAACCTTTGTTTTTTCGTTTGAAGAATTATATTTTGCTAAGAATTCTGGAAGATCTATTGTATATGTGTCCAAAACAACTGTATATTGTCCAACACTTTCTTCTATAAATATGTAATATTTTCCTTGCTCATCTACACATACATATTCTTTGCCATTTGAATTTTCTACTACTTGATATTTGTCTATACTTGCAGTTTCTATATAACTCTTGTTATTTCTTACATAATTTTCGAAATTTGAATACTGACCAAACTTTTTCTCTGCATATTCAGTGTCTAGTTTTTTATATGCCGTTTGTGTGTCATTAAGCATCTTCATTCTATAGTCTGAAAAATACTCTGTTACAACATATTTTTCTGTGCCTTCTACATTCACATCATTATTGTAATCATTCTTGCGTATTTTCGTCTTGCTTATTCCTATGTTCTTTGTGTTCATATGCTTATTATAATTATTTTTAGTAATATAATCATCTAAGAATAAAGAATAAGTATTGTTTGTAGAATCTAATTTGACAATTAAATTTAATTCTTTATTGTAAATTTTTGCTTCTACTAAAACGATTGAGATATCACTTGCAAGTTTGCTTTGGTACATACCGTCTATGTTTATATTATAGCTTATTTGTTTTGTGTATGTACCATCTTGCTTGTATGTATCCTGCATTTTTATTAACGAATTATCAGACACATCTTTTAAGTAACTCTCATCTAATATTCCTTTTAGCGCTTCCAAGCCGTCTTCTTGCATAACTTTTGAAATTTGTGTTGCCGACATCTGAAGGCTAGATGCATCCACATATTCATCTCCATTTATTTGCTTCATATAAGTAATATAATTATCAACAATTTCTTTTACAGTAAAATATGTTTTATAATCATTTACTTTTGTAAAAGCTTCTTCTTGCACATCATTATTAGTTGTTGATTGAGTGTTGCCTTTAGTTGTTTCTGGTTTTTTATTAATGTTTAACAACATTATACCTATTATTGCAATCATAACTATTAATATTATTAATACAATTAATACTCTTTTAGATTTTTCCATTGTTTCCTCCTATATTACTTTGTTTTTTCAAACCATTGTAATGCATATTGGTATCTCTGAGCAGTATTACTTTTTGTTTTTTCAAAGTTGGTACCAACAAAGAATCCATCATAGAATCTACCCCAATACCAAGTTACATATTCTAGGTTTTTTTCTGTTGCACCTAGTATTTTCTTTTTAACACTTGGATATTTTCCTTCTAACTCGCTCCACATAAATTCTAGTTGTGTTGTAATATCTGTCCATGCTTTGTCGTTACTATTTGCCCATGCTTGTAAATTTTTAAACCTGTCATTTCTCCATTGGCAAAGTCCTCCACCATTGTTTGTGTTTGTAGCATTAGCTTCAAAATTACTTGCTTCTTGAATATTTCCAAGTACGGCCGCAGCTCCGGCAGCAGGCACTCCCTTTGAAAGTAAGAAATTATATATCTTTCCAGGAATTCCTTCCATATTACTAAATTTATCATATAACTTTTTGAAGTTTTCTGGTTTATATACACTAAAGTCATAACTTAATACTCCATAGTCAGAATTTGTTGCCTTATATAATAAATATTTTGTAACATCTACCATGTTTGCGGTACTACTGTTTTGGCTTAATAATAAATATAACCAATCTGTTGCACTGTGTATATTTGATGCATTTGTTGCATGCTTTTGATTTGTATAAATCTTTACAAAGTTGTTATCTGTATCTGTTAATTCAACTTTCTCCCTTACCTTCGCAGGTGATGATACATAATTAGACCCATTAATTTTTACTTTAACATTAATATTTCTATTTATTACAGATGTGTAATATTCACTCGTAAAACTTGTAATAGTTGCACTAGCCCTATCATGAAAGCTTTCATAATTTGATTCTACACTTGATCTGAATTTTTCTGCAAGTCCTCTCGAATCATTCGAATCAACCGATTCTGGTGTTACTGAATATGGAACATCCTTTTGAGGAAGGTTATCTTCTGTATTTTTTTCTTTTGGAATTTGCCTTGTAAATTCCTGTGTATATTCTACAATCCATACATTTGCCTTTGTTAATTTTATGTCTAAAGTATTTGTTTTAGTAATTACTGTATGAACTGTTTTATAATTAAATTTCTGAACATCTTCAAATGGTCCACCTGTTTCATTTGCACTTCCACCTTTTGTATATACTTTATGTGCAATTCCATTTTTATCATATGTATATACATCATCTTCATATCTTACACTTACTCGCACATCTTTTGTAATAACTTTCTTCAATTTGGTATATGTATCTGTACTAACAGTTGTATTTATCGTTAAGTTATCATGTACCGTAATTTCTATTTCACTTCCATATACTAAATCCGCAAGTTCTGATACGAACTCTTCTTCCTGCCCTACTGATAAGAATGACCATAGATATTCGAATGGCATTGTATATCCACTTACAAATTCTTCATAGTTAATCTTTGTGGTTGTCATATTATATGTAATCTTTTGATAATTCTCTACTTCTGGGTCGTCTGACTCTACTTTATCGAAAATTTCTGTCCACGTAGCAACTTTAGCATAATATTTACCTGTGGTTGATACTTCATCTGGATTTGATCCAAATCCACTCATTCCGTTACCCATTCCATTATCATATTTAAAATTTAGTGGGTCAACCCTTACACCATTATATCTTATTTCGAAGTGACAGTGAGGTCCTGTTGATTTACCAGTACTTCCTGCTAATGCGATTACTTGTCCTTTTGTAACTTTATCACCAACATTTACTTTAAGTGAACTGTTATGCAAGTATCTTGATATATATCCATTTCCATGGTCTATTTCAACGTAGTTTCCTGCTGTTGGGCTTCCATATCTAGCTGTAATTACCGTTCCTGCCTCTGTTGCATATACATTTGCTCCTGTTGGCACAGAAATATCTATAGCACCATGGTTTTCGGTAACAGATGTATTGGTTGGATCATTTCTTACACCAAAATATGATGTAATTTTAGTACTGTCGACTGGCCATTTCATAGTCTCGCCGTTTATTGTTGCACTACCGCCACCAATCGAGCTCGTTGTTCCTGAACTTGAACCAATTGCAGACCCTGTAGATGGCATAGTAATTGTCGTTCCGTTTCCAGAAATAGTCTCACTACCAAAGTTTGGATTAGTAAAATAACTACCTCCATTTACAACTTTAGTTATATTTTGGTTCCACTCTGGATGGCATCCTTGATGTCCTGGGTTTATATGCATAGACGAAGCTTTTCCACCTTTTTCTGTGCTATACCATGAATCTTTATTTACAATAAACTCGACTACGCAAGTTCCATTCAAGTGTCCCCACTCATTACATCCTGAATCAGATTGATTCTTTATATCACCTATGATACATTGTATTACGCTTCCATCTTCTTGATAAAAATCTACATAATCCCCAACATTTCCGTATGTTGATGTACAAGCAATTACGTATCTACCGTTTATTCTAGCAAAGCCTTCGTCATCAAAATTCATTCCAGCTTGTTCTCTTAACTTATATTGTGTTGATGTAGTACTCGTGATTGTTTGCCATCCCATATAAGAGTGTACGGCTCCCAATCCAGATGGCAATTCTACACTAGTACCTTCTGTAATAGATGCACCTGTGCCAAAGTTAGATGCAGCATACCCTTTCTCAATTGTAAAATGATCTAATGCGTTTTGTTTAGCCGTTTCTGAACCTGTTGCATTATACTCATCTATATAACTTTGGAATGTGTCAGGGTCTACATATACCAATGTTTTTTTGGTTCCATCAGTTTTTGCTCTCTTCAGCTTTATAATTCCTTGAATAACCTTAGAATCCGTATCCTTATTCAAAGAATCCCAATCAATTGGATCATCTGGATTTTGTCTTGTATCCAAGAAATTAGTAACCATTTCGGCATTTAACAATTTTTTTAGAGTTTCTACGGATTTTATATATTCCGTCATATTACTCTTATTTTCTACAAGTTTATCCCATACTTCTTGAGCACTTATTTGCGTAGTTGCTACACCATCTTCATCGATTGTAACATTACTACTGTACTGAGAACTTGCATATGGCACATTGTCCCAACTGCCATCCTTCATTGTTCCAGTGTCTAATGTGATTACATACATTACAGAACAAATTAGGGTAACAATTAAGCATATGATCAATGCAGCAATAAGAATCGGTGCCAAAGCGCTGATAATTGCTTTTTTCACCGTTTTCTTGATTTTTTGAAATTGTTTATTTGGCTGTTCTTCCATTTCTTATCTCCCATAGATTTACTTTATTACTACTTTAAAATTGTCTATTCCCTATTAAGTTATCATTATGTTAATAATACCACATTTTATAGTAGTTTTTCAACAGAACAGCCTATATTTTTTTAATATTTACAAAAAAACAGCACTAACTATTATCTAGTGCTGTCTTCATGGTGCACCAGGAGGGATTCGAACCCCCGACCTCTCGGTTCGTAGCCGAGTGCTCTATCCAGCTAAGCCACTGGTGCAAATTTTGTAACATACATATTATACTTTCTTTTTTAGTTTTTTTCAATAGTTTTTTTATTTTATTTCATATTTACTTTCTAAATATATTTACGTCTTAACATAATAGTGCTATAATGCTAAAGCATTTATTCCAAAAAAAGAAATTATTTAGCAAGATTATGACTATATATCAGCTAATAATTTCATGAATGCAAATCGTTTTACAGGAGGCAACATCACAATGAACCACACGACAAAAACGAACATTCAGGAAACCACAGACGAGTTTCGGCAAAAGCTTGGGGATATGTCTAAAATCAACAAGCTTGATGTTCTCGTCACGCAGAAGTTGCAGTGTCTTAACGAGCATAGCAGCTCTTCGACGCAGGATGCTAGCCAATACAAGTTCGAACTTGAACGGCTGAATACCCTAGCAACTCACAAGGAGTTATACGCTGTCGGCGGAGATTCATGGCATCTTCTTTCTAAGATGCTCGATTCATCTACAGGCTGTGCAAAGATTAATGATTTCTTTGCCACCTGCATAGATTTTCCCAACAACGGAGCAATCAACCACACGATAATCTTTGTTGAGCCACTGGTTGAAAGAGCACATCTTCAGAGCCTAAACGGCAACACTTTCGTTGTGTTCTCTAGCATTTCCTAACGGTGCCTAAAAAATATTTTATATTTCTTGCAGGTAAACACCTGCAAGTTTTATTTTTAAATTTCTATTTCATCATCTTTATTATTTTGTAATGAAGAACTTTGTAGGTTTTTCTGCAAATTTTCAATGCTTTGTTCTATTCCTTTTACCATTGCCGAATGTATTAATAAATTTAAATGTTCTGGCTCTGGCACATACTCTTCTGGTATTGCTGCAAGCACGAATTTATCACGTATGCTATATTGAACCACTTCACCTTTTGAATCATATTTTCTTGTTAAATTATCTAATAATCCTCCCAAATTTAAAGGAAAACCATGCTCTTTGGCAAATTGATTAGCAAATGTTAGCGTAGTTCTTGTATTTCCATCTCTAAAGGGATGAACTGCCCATATTTCTGCTAAATATTTTGTAAATTGCATTGATATTTCATCTAGTGAATTCATTTTATTCCATTCTGTATTATTCATTCTATTTAAAATATCCTTTAGTCTAGGCTCTATTTCTTTTACTGGTGCATACTCAAGGCTAAGCCCTGGAATTACAATCTCCTGTTTATAAATTGGAACTGTTCTAAATTTTCCAGCCCAGTCAAAAACATCTTCAAATATATGCTTATGTATCGACTTCAAATATTCTACATCAAACTTTGTTTTATATGTCTGCTCTATATTCAAGAATTTGGTAAATGTTATATCCTTTTCCGCATTATTCAATTCCGAATACTCAGTAATTCCTAGTTTGTTTTTTAATGTTCCATTACCTTGAATGTATGGATCTACCATTTTTATTCCCCCTTTTTATACAGTGCAATAACTCTTCTTTGAACTTCTTCTATCTCAATTTTTCCATCAACATACTCTTTTGCAATCTCAAGTGTTTCTTTATTTGGATAGTCGGTTCCGGATACAGAAATTGCTAATGCTTCTTTTACAATATTTTTCCTTTGTTCACGTGTAGTATTTTTTACAGATAAATCCATAACTTTTCCTCTCTTTTTACTAACTCTAGTTAAAATTATACTTTAAATTTACACATAAATCAAGTTTCTACAAAATTCTGTAAATTTATAGCATTATTTCACAACAGTGGAGCAATTATATAAACGATAAAAAAGAAAATACACATGCAAATTAATGCATGTGTATTTTTTATATGGTCGAGGTGACAGGGATCGAACCTGCGACCTCATGGTCCCAAACCACGCGCGCTACCAACTGCGCTACACCTCGAAATAAGTACCTTTTAAAAAGTACTTATTTAATATATCACAAATTTATTTTTTTTGCAATATTTTTTATCAATTTTTATTTAATTTTTCTATTTTTTTGCCAAAGTAATAGATATCTGATATTCTTTATTTCCTCTTATATATTTTATGTTTACTTTTTCTCCTACCTTTTTACTGTAAATATATGTCCTAAGTTCCGACATTTTTTCTAGTTTTATTCCATCTATTTCAAGTAATATGTCTCCCCTTTTCATTCCAGACCTCTCTGCTGGCGAATTTCTTATTACATCAGCTACATATATTCCAGTGTCTAATTTTATATTTTGAGTTAATTCCTGGTTTATATATGGAACTATATCTTTATCATATGCAAACATTCCAAGTGTTGGCGCTATATATTCTCCATTGGTTATTAATTGTTCTATGATCGGTTTTATTGTATTTATTGGAATTGCAAAGCCAATCCCTTCTGCAGACGTAATTTTTACAGAATTTATTCCTAAAACTTCTCCATTTTTATTAATCAGCGGGCCTCCGCTATTTCCAGGATTTATAGTTGCATCCGTTTGTATTAAATCTTCCATATATGATGTTTTGCCATCTTCTTCTATTTTTATAGTTCTATTTAATCCACTTATAATTCCTGATGTCACAGTTCTTTGGAATTCAAATCCAATTGGATTTCCTATTGCATAAACTTGTTCTGCTATTTTTATTTTATTTGAATCTCCCAAAGTTAAGTAATCTAGGTTTTTTACATTTATTTTTATTATACTTAAGTCTAGGTCTACATCTGACCAAACCACACTTGCTTTATAAGTTTTTCCACTTTCTAATGTAACATAACAAGTACTGTTTTTTTCACCTGACACATGTTGATTTGTTACTATATAGCCATCATTTGAGACTATAAAACCTGTTCCCAATCCTAAATTGCTAGCACCATCTTGCAAAAAAATAGTTGTTCCTTTATCTGCAATTCTTGATATTCCTACAACTGCATTATTTACATTTTCTATTAATGTAGATATATCTTTTTCTTCTGTTTTATTTGTTACGGATGTTAGCTCTGCGGTGTATTCACTAGCATAATTTTTTTCCGTAGTAAAAGATATGTATACACAATATGCTAGAGCGATAAATGAAATTATTAAGATTAATATTGCAATAATTTCTAAGGTTTTAATTATTTTTTGACCCTTGTATTCTCTCAAATCTTTTTCCTCCAATGTAGCCAAATTTTTCCTAAGGTTATTATTGCCATTATAATGGTACTCTATACAAACTTTATTAGTTACATTATTTATTTTTAAATGTCGAATTTTTTTCTTTTGAATTACAACATTTTTATTGCAAAATCGACACTACAATGGTAAAATGTTACATAGGTGATTAATGTGGAAAAAAATAAAATTTATGAAGAAATTAAGTGTACTAATTTTAGAGAATTAGTTAGTTCTTGTTCTACTCGTTTTGGTAATAGAACAGCATTTACTATTAAAGATAAATATAAAAAAATACACGATATTTCTTTTATTGATTTTGAAAATAATATAAAAGAACTTGGTTCATCTCTTTTGGATTTGGGCTTAGAAAACAAAAAAGTTGCCATTATCTCACAAGATAGGTATGAATGGTGTTGTAGTTATCTTGCAATCGCTACATCTGGTTGTATAGTTGTCCCTTTAGATTTCATGCTTCCAGAAGTTGAACAGCTTCGCTTAATCATAGAGAGTCAAGTTGATGCCATAATTTTTGATGAAAAACGTCTAAATCTTGCAAAAGATGTAATAACATCTAAAGATTCGAATGTTAAATATTTTATTTGTATGGATTATAATGAAGATGAAAATGGAATTCTATCATTTTCAAAATTATTAAAAGACGGCAAAAAGCTTATTGAAAGCAATTCTTCAAAATACAATAGTATTTCTATTGATAAAGATAAATTATCTGTATTAATTTACACTTCTGGTACGACAAACAATCCAAAAGCTGTAATGCTTTCACAATATAATATTTGCTCTAACGTTTCTGCAATGACTACTTTAATTAAATATGAAAAGGATGATAGTATTCTTGTTTTCTTGCCTCTTCACCATACTTTAGCTTGTCTTGCTAGTTTCTTATTTTGCTATTATATTGGTTTTAGACTTTGCTTTGCAGATAGTATCAAAGATATTGGAAAAAATATGGTTGAATATAAGATTAGTGGCTTAGTGTGCGTACCTGCAGTTTTAGAGATAATGTATAGGCAAATAATAAGAGGAGTAAAAAAATCTGGAAAGTATACTGCATTTAAGTTTTTATGTGCGTTCTCTAATTTTCTTATGTTTTTCCATATAGATATTAGAAGAAAGTTGTTCAAGCAAGTATTAGATAACTTTGGTGGAAAGATGAGAACTATTATTTATGGTTCTGCAGCAACAGATAAAAAAGTTATTCATTTATTTAATACAATAGGAATAGATATGCTTCAAGGTTACGGACTAACTGAAACTGCACCAGTCATTTCGTGCGAAAGCGATAAATACCATTTTGAAACTGGTTCTTCTGGTTACGTTCTATACAACGAAGAAGTAAAAATAGATAGTCCTGATGAAACAGGTACTGGAGAAATTTTAGTAAAAGGCCCTAATGTAATGCTTGGTTATTATAATAATGAAAGTGCAACCGCTCAAGCATTTAAAGACGGATGGTTCTGTACTGGAGATTTAGGTAGATTCGGTAAAGACGGCTCACTTTTTATTACTGGTAGAAAAAAAGACCTTATAGTTTTAAGTAATGGTAAAAAAGTCTTCCCAGAAGAAATTGAAGCACTTATAAATAAAATTGATATAGTTGAAGAATCAATGGTTTACGAGGATAATGATAAAATTTGTGCCGAAATTGTTTATTCAAAAGATAATATGGTAAAAAATAATTTGTCTACAATTGATGACGTTCATTCTATTATCGAGGAAGAAATTAAGATTATAAATAAGAATTTACCAATTTATAAATATATTAGGGAATTCAGTTTAACTGATGTTCCTTTAATAAAAACAACTACTCAGAAGATAAAAAGACATGAAGAAATGAAGAAAATTAAGGGTGAATAAATTATGGAATTATATGATCTAACAAATCCACAAAAGTCAATTTGGCTTACAGAGCAATTCTACAAAGGATCCACAATAAACAACCTTTGCGGAACAGTTTCTATTAGCGAAGTAATTGACTTCACTAAATTAAATGAAGCAATAAATATTTTAGTAAGGGATAACGATGCTCTTCGTATCCATCTAAAACAATTAGAAGATGGTACAATTAAGCAATTTTTTACTGAGTTTTCTTTTAAAGAATATCCTCTTTATGATTTAAGCTCATCAAGCGATTTGAAAGAGCTTGAATCAAAATTGGTGGCTCAAAAATACCAAGTTCTTGAAGGCGATTTGAATAATATTGTATTATTTAGATTTCCAGATTCAACAGGTGGCTTAATTATAGGATTAAGCCATTTAGTTGGTGATGCCTGCACGGCTAGCTTACTTGCTAGTAAAGTAACAACAATTTATAATTCTTTAAAAACAGGTTCTGATAATACTGAAACCCCTGCATCTTACGCAGACTATATATTATCAGAAGAACAATATTTATTAAGTCAAAAATTTGAAAAGGATAAACAATATTGGGAAGAAACATTTACATCTGTTCCTGATGTTGGTATTATCCCCTCTTTAAAAACCCCTTTAAACGAAAATTGTGAAGCAAACCGTATGTTATTCACATTTAGCAAACAAACTGTGGATAACATTAACGAATTTTGTAGAAATAATAGAATATCAATATTCAACTTTTTAATAGGCATATATGCGCTTTATATTGGTAGAGTCTCAAATCTGACCAACTTTACTTTAGGCACCCCCGTATTAAATAGAACTACTTTTGTAGAAAAAAATACTCCTGGTATGTTTATTAGTACAGTTCCTTTGCAATTCAATATAACTGAAAATTCTTCATTTGTAGAATTTACTCAAAACATTGCAAAAGATACTTTGTCTGTATTTAGACATCAAAAATATCCATATCAAAATATATTAGAGCATGTAAGAAAAACAAATCCTTCACAACCAAATTTATATGACATTCTTATTTCTTACCAGAACTCTAAAACAAACAGAAATAGTTCTGAAATTCCTTACAGAGTTAATTGGATATTTAATAACAATGTTGCAGATTCAATGCAAATTCACATGTTTGATATGAATGATGAAGGAACTTTGAATATTGCTTACGACTATAGAATAAGCAAATATTCTGATATAGATATCTTAAATATTCATAATAGAGTTTCTAGCATGGTGTCTCAGGTTCTATCAAATCCTACAATATCATTATGTGATATTGATATTGTCACAGATGAAGAAAAAAATAGAATATTAAATGAATTTAATGATACATATTTAGAATATGATAAAAGTAAAACCGTTATTGACTATTTTGAAGAACAAGTCGCTCAAAATCCAGATAAAACAGCTCTTGTATTTAAAGAAACAACTTTTACATATAAAGAGTTAAATGAAAAATCTAACATATTGGCAAATTACCTTATAAAAACTGGCACAACTGCTGGAGATATAATTGGGTTACTTATTAACCGTTCTCCTGAAATGATTATTGGCTTAATTGCTATTCTAAAAGCTGGAGCTGCTTATTTGCCAATAGATCCAACATATCCAGAAGAAAGAATTTCTTACATTATTGATAACAGTGAATGTAAAAAGCTGCTTGTTAATGACTCAACTATGTTACTTGCACATGCTAATAATATAGAGCACATAAATATTTCTTTGAATAATTCAACAATCTTTGATAGTGAATATTCAAAAGAGAATATCAATTTAGTTATCAATCCAGAATCTTTAGTATATATGATTTATACTTCTGGTTCAACCGGAAAACCTAAAGGGGTTATGATTAAACATATAAATTTAAATAACTTTTTAGTGGCAGAAAAAAATATTATTGATTTTGATAAAAATAAAGTTATGGTTTCTGTAACTACAATGTGTTTTGATATTTTTGCATTAGAAATATGGGGAAGCCTAACATCAGGAATGAAATTAATCTTAGCAAGTGATGAAGAGCAAATGTCTCCTTCTTTATTAAAAAGATTATGTGAGAAATATTCTGTAAATATGATTCAAACCACTCCATCTAGATACCTTTGTTTGTTATCAGATGAAACCGATTTGTATTCTTTAGACACCTTAACAGACATTATGGTTGGTGGAGAAGCTTTTCCAAAAATCCTATTAGAAAAGTTACAAAAATATTCTACTGCAAAAATATTCAATATGTATGGTCCTACAGAAACTACTGTATGGTCTACTATAAAAGATTTAACAAAATCAGATTTCATTACAATTGGTAAACCTATTGCTAATACAAAATGTTATATACTAGATAAAAATAAAAAACTTCTTCCACCAAACGTATGTGGTGAATTATACATTGGTGGTGATGGAGTCTCTGCAGGCTACTGGAGAAGAGCTGATTTAACAGCAGAAAAATTTATAACATCTCCTTATTCCAAAAACGATGTTATATATAATACTAATGACCTTGCTTATTTTACAAATGATGGCGAAATTGTACATTTAGGCCGTACAGATTTCCAAGTAAAAATAAGAGGCTATAGAATAGAATTACAGGAAATTAGGAATATATTGTTGAAGTTTCCAAATATCACTGATGCTGTAGTAACAGCTCATGATAATAAGTTTTTAGTTTGCTATTACACCTCATCATCAAAAGAACTTGTCGAATCAGATATTTCTGCTTATTTATTAAAATATTTGCCAAATTATATGATTCCTGCACATTACATTTATTTGGAAAAGCTTCCTTTAACGCCTAACGGAAAGCTAGACGTAAAAAGACTTCCAAAAGTTGAAAACTTGAAAACTCCAATAACCCTAGCATCTACCGATACAGAAAAAGAAATATCTAATGCACTTAGTGAAATATTAAACACTTCTGACTTAGATATTAATACAACATTTTTTGATTTTGGTTTAGATTCTTTAGGAATTATTAATGCACAAACTTTACTATTGCGCTATAATTTGGTATTATCTACACAAGATTTTTATAAATATACTACTATTCATGAGTTAGCAAAGAAATTAGATGATACAAATAGTACTAAGCTTGAAAAGAAGTATCAAATTCCAGAACAGTTTATGCATTCTAAAGAAAAACTATTATTAGATTTTCAAAAGCTAAATAAGTCTGACGATTTACTTGGTAATGTCTTATTAACAGGCGCAAATGGTTTTATTGGGATTCATATTCTTCATGAATTAATTCAAAACACAAACCATAAAGTATTTTGTTTAGTTCGTGAAAAAGAAAACGAAACTTCATTTGAAAGATTAAGACAAGCTTATATGTTCTATTTTGGTTTTGATATTACAAATCTAAAAGATAGATTATATGTGCTTTCTGGTTCAATTACAGACAAGAATTTCGGATACAATATTGATGATTTGGAAAGTTTTTCGCAAAATTTTTCCACAATTGTTCATACTGCTGCAAAAGTTAGCCATTATGGAAAATATGATGACTTTGAAGATATTAATATAAAAGGAACAAAAAACATTGCGGAATTTGCTTACAGATATCATAAAAGACTAATTCATATTTCCTCAATAAGCGTTTCAGGAAATTACCTAGTACGCCAAGATAACAGAAATGTTGATTTTTCTGAAAATAATTTATATATAGGTCAACATTATACTGATAATGTTTATGTATATAGTAAGTTTAAATCAGAAACTATTGTGCTTTCTTATATGGAAAAGGGATTAACTGCCCAAATTTTAAGAATTGGTATTGTAACTGGTCGTTTTTCAGATGGTGTCTTCCAGCAAAAAATATCTCATAACGCCTTTTATAACAGAATTAAATCTCTAGTTATGTTAGGTGCCGTATCAGCTAATATGCTAGATAATAAAATAGAATTTACTCCTGTAGATTCTTGTGCTAAAGCTATCGTTACATTAGCAAAGAATTCTATTTGTGATAATAAAGTATTCAATTTATATAACCAAAATTTAATGCGTGTTGAGAGTTTAGTTGAAGTATTTAGAATGTCAGGTTTCAATATTGACATTTTATCAAAGAAAGAATTTAATAATTTACTTCACTCTATAGCAACAACAAACAGCTACTCAGCTTTAGACTATATTGTAAACGATTTTTCAGTAGATGCTGATAATCAATTAAGTTTAAATTACAACTTTTCAGTTAATATAAAATCAGAATTTACTATAAACTATTTACATATGTTGGGTTTTGATTGGCCAGTAATAACTGATGAATATATTTACAAAATTGTTAACTACATGAAAAAAGTAGGCTTTATCAAATAACACTTATGAGAAAGGAAAAAAATATGTTTAGAAAAATAAAAGAAAAAATATTTAACACACCTAGTTTAAGAATAACATTTAGATATTATTCTATTGCATTAGTCTTTTTGATTATTGTAAGTCTTTTGTTACCAACAATATTAAATTATGGTCCTGAATCCATTAACACACCTTTTGATGTAGAAATGTCATTCATAGCATACTATCAGCAATTTATACTAATTTCGCTGGTTGTATTTATAGCTTTATATTTACTATCAAAATTCCTATTACGAGATATTGATAAATGGTATAAATTGCCTGATGAAAAAAAATATGCTGATCTAAACTTAATAAAAAAAGTCAGAAAAAAATGTTTTAACTTACCATATATAGTATTCCTATTAGAGCTTTTAATACCACCTTGTATAACTGCCGCTCTCCTTTTTGCAACAGGAAGTCATCAGCCAATAATGATAATAAAGATCCTTGTTTTAGTAATTTCAGCTTTATTGATATTATCAGTATGTTCATTCATATTTGCAAAAAATATATATGCTGATATACTTTCAAAAACATACTCTTCAGATGGCAATTTGGGTTATAGGGTAGATCTATGGAAAAAAATAATATTGCAAACAATTCCTCTTGTTGTAATGTGTATTCTGATAACAGCTCTAATTAGTTATTCCGGTTCTGTTAGAGAAATTGAAGACATTTATTATAATGTCTATTCTAAAATATTACATACATCATTTGATACAAATAAAGAATATTCTCTTGATGAAGTAAAAAATATTATATACTCTATAGAATTATATGATACAAATAAACACTCTGTATTTGTAATTAATAACAATAATAGTTTGACAACAATTAAAGGCCCTAAAGTTAGTGAATTTGTAAAACAATATACAATTCAAATATCTGATAAATATAATGGTAGAACTTATGATAGTTACGGAATAGATGCTCAAGGAAGCACTCTAAAATTAAAAACTGAAGCCGGAACAATTTATGTTGGTATTTTATTTAATGTAGAATCTGGTATAACACTTCATTACTTAATAATAGTATTCATTTCACTTCTAGTACTTGCAACAGTTGTACTCGTCCTATTTGGGAAATCTATTTCTAACGATTTGTTACAAATTGTGGACGGATTTAAAAAGATAACTTCAAAAGATGATACTTTAGTAAACAAACTACCTGTTATATCAAATGATGAAATTGGAGATTTGGTCTCTGCCTTTAATCATATACAGACTCAGCAAAATCAATATGTTCAAACAATCAAGAACAACCAAGATACTCTTATGGAAAAAGAACGTTTAGCTTCTCTTGGACAATTAATTGGAGGAATTTCGCATAACTTAAAAACTCCTATAATGTCTATATCTGGTGCAGCTGAAGGGTTAACAGACTTAATAAATGAGTATGATGAATCTATTGGTGACCCAGATGTTACAAATGATGACCACCATGCTATAGCTAATGATATGAGAGATTGGATAACAAAAATCCATTCATACACATCTTACATGTCAGACATAATCACAGCAGTTAAGGGCCAGGCCGTAAATCTATCAGAAAATGAATCTGATGTATTTACAATTGATGAAATGATAAAAAGAGTTACAATTTTAATGAAACACGAAATTAGAAATGCATCATTAACATTAAATACTCAAATAAACATTCCTTCTACTACTTCCTTACATGGCGATGTTAACAGTCTAGTTCAGGTTGTAAATAACCTTATAACAAACGCTATACAGTCTTATAATGGTAAAAAGGATGATACAATAGATTTATCTGTAAATATGGATGAAAACAATGTTGTTATATCTGTTGCCGATCACGGCTGTGGTATGACGAAAGAAGTTCAGGACAAATTATTTAAATCAATGATAACTACTAAAGGAAAAAATGGCACTGGACTTGGAATGTTTATGTCTTACTCAACAATAAAAGGCCATTTTAATGGAGACATAACCTTTGAAACAGAAGTAAATAAAGGAACGACATTCAACATAATACTTCCTTTAAAATAAACTTCCCAAATTTATAGATTTATAAACTTATAAAGTAATATATTATATTTTATAAAAACTTCAACACGTCGCTCTTGGTCGGAGCTCCTTCGGACTCCTCAAAGGGCGAGCTCGGTTTTGTTTTTCAAAATATAATATATTACTTTTTTATTATCCAGTATATGTTAATTATATGGTTATTTAATTTTAATAAATTGTTCGGAACTTATGAATTATTTTTCGTATTTAGTTGCATTTTTATTTTTTTATTATTATAATAGCATCAGTAATTTTATTTTTGAGGTATCTATTATGAGAAAAAACATGATAACAGCAGAGTCAAATGGTTACAAAATTATCGTTGTCGATGACGAACAAGGTATTGTTGACTCACTATCTATTTTTTTAAAACGTTCAGGCTATGATTTCACTGGTTTAACGAATCCATTGGAAGCTATTGAACGTGTGCGTAATGAGCATTTTGATATGATGATTCTTGACTTTATGATGGACCCAATTCACGGTGATGAAGTTGTAGAAGAAATACGAAAATTTAATAAAGATTTATATATCTTATTGCTTACAGGTCATAAAGATTTAGCTCCACCTCTTGAAACAATTAAAAGGTTGGAAATTCAAGGATATTGTGAAAAAAGTGATAAATTTGATCAATTATTATTATTGATTGAGTCAGGAATAAAATCAATTGAACAAATGAATACAATAAGAGATATTAATGAAAAATTGCATGACAAAAATGCTGAACTTGAAAAAGCTTATTTAGACACAATTGGAATACTCCGTCAAACGGTTGAAGCAAAAGACCCTTATACACGAGGCCATTCTGATAGAGTCTCTGAATATTCTGTCTTAATTGGAAAAAAATTAGGATTAGACGAGAAAACTCTTCACATTCTAAAAATTGGTGGCTTATTCCATGATATTGGTAAAATAGGAATTCCCGATAGTATTCTTTTGAAGGAATCAAAATTGAGTGATGAAGAATATTCTCAAATAAAAAATCATCCAATGATTGGTGTGCATATGTTAGGTGATGCTGCAATTTTCACAGATATATTGCCTATTGTAAAACATCATCATGAACGTTACGATGGACGTGGTTATCCTAGCCAATTAGCTGGAGAGGCTATTCCATATGTAGCTCGAATTGCTGCGGTTGCTGATACTTTTGATGCAATGACTTCAAAGAGATCGTATAGAAATTCGTTACCAATAGATGTAGTTAGAGCCGAAATAGAAAGATGTTCTGGTACACAATTTGATCCAAACATAGCAAAAGTTTTCCTTGATATAATGGATAACGATTTTGACTCAATACGTGAAATACAAGAAAAATATAAATAAGATAATTCATATAAAAGAAACAATTCATATTTTATAAAGCCTCAACATGTCGTGCTTGGTCGGATCTCCTGCGGACTCCTCAAAAGCACACTTCCAGTCTCGTTTTAAAAATATGAATTGTTTCTTTATTTTTTTATTTTATCTTCATGCTTAATTTTACTTTTTGTCTTTCTTGGTCTATTCCAATTACTTGTACCTTTACTACATCGCCAACAGATACGACATCCGAAGGATTTTTTACATAATTTTCACTCATTTCTGAAATATGTACCAATCCATCATGCTTTACTCCAACATCTACAAAAGCTCCGAAATCAGTTACGTTTCTTACAGTTCCAGTTAAAATCATGCCATCTCTTAAATCTTCAAACTTAAGAACATCTGCCCTTAAAATAGGCTTAGGCATCTCTTCTCTTGGATCTCTTCCAGGTTTCATCAATTCATTTATAATATCTTGCAAAGTTGGTTCTCCCACATTTAACTCTGTTGCTAGTTCTCTTATATTTTTACTGTTATTTAATTCAGCAAGCTCAGACTTAATCTCTACAAATTTTTCTTTATTTGTTAAATCATTTAATTTATATCCAATCCTACTTAATAAATTTTCTGCAACACTATAACTCTCTGGGTGAACTCCTGTAATTTCTAATGGATTTTTTCCATCTGGCACTCTAATAAAACCTGCACATTGCTCATATGCAACCTTACCAAGCTTTGGAACTTTTAAAAGCTCTTTTCTCTCCTTTAATTTTCCATTCTCTTCCCTATATTTTACAATATTCTTAGCAATTCCATTGTTGATTCCAGATACATATGCTAAAAGTGATGGTGTAGCTGTATTTATATCAACACCTACGCTATTTACGGCATCCTCTACAACACCAGTTAAACTCTGTTCTAAGTTCTTTTGATTTACATCGTGTTGATATTGCCCAACACCAATAGCCTTAGGGTCTATCTTTACAAGCTCTGCCAATGGGTCCTGAAGTCTACGGGCAATTGAGATTGCTCCTCTTAGAGAAACATTAATATCTGGATATTCTTCTGTTGCAAGTTTTGATGCAGAATATACAGAAGCGCCTGCCTCAGATACAATTACGTAAACTAAATCTTTATTATATTTTTCTTTAATCTCGGCAATTAAATCAGATACAAATTGCTCCGATTCCCTTGAGGCCGTTCCATTTCCAATTGCAAACATATCTACATTGTATTTTGCAATTAACTTTGTTAATTCTTTTTTAGCTCCCTCAACATCATTTTGTGGTTCTGTTGGATATACAGTTGTAGTATCAAGTACTTTACCAGTCTCATCAATTACGGCAATCTTACAACCAGTTCTATACGCTGGATCAAATCCAATAACTGTTTTACCCTTTATTGGGCTAGTTAGCAATAATTGTTTTGCATTTTTCCCGAAAACCTTTATTGCCTGCTCTTCGGCCTTTTCCGTTAAATCCGACCTAATTTCTCTATCTATTGATGGCTCAATTAATCTTGAAAAACTATCTTCAACACAGGCCATCAATAAATCTGCATACTGGCTTTTTCTATCCTTAATTATATCATTTTCAATTAATTCCAATATTTTTTCAGTAGGCTTTTCTATTTTAACCTTTAAAAATTCCTCTTTTTCACCTCTATTAATTGCTAATATTCTATGGCTTGGAATTCTATTAACCTTTTCGGCAAAATCATAATACATTTCATAACTCGATTTTTCCTCTGGTTTAGCTGCTTTCGTCGTTATAAATCCTTCCCTATAACAAATTTGCTTAATTTGTTTTCTATATTTAGGCTCATCAGAAATGGCCTCTGCAATGATATCTAATGCTCCACTCCTGGCATCTTCTTCAGCATTTACGCCTTTTTCTTCATTAATAAAGCTTTTGGCTACTTCATCAATATCAACACTTGAATCTTGTCCCAATATTATTTTTGCAAGTTCTTCCAAACCTTTTTCCTTGGCAATAGTAGCTCTAGTTCTCTTCTTTTGCTTATAAGGTCTATAAATATCCTCAACATCAGCAAGAGTCTTGCTTTGTTCCAAATTCTTCACAATTTCATCAGTAAGTTTTCCTTGTGAATCAATAGATTTAATAACCTCTTGCTTTCTCTCCTCCAAATTTCTTAAGTATGTAAGTCTCTCGCCAAGATTTCTCAACTGTTCATCCGAAAGACCTCCTGTTGCTTCCTTTCTATATCTCGCAATAAATGGAATAGTATTTCCATCATCAATCAATTTTATAGTACTATCAACTTGGCTTTTTTTTACGCCTAATTCATCTGCTATAATTTCCGATATTTTATCCATTATTCTACCTCTTTCCTAATCAAGTTTTCCTTAATATATCACAATATTTTCTAAAATTAAAGCGAACAATAAAAAAGAATCTAAATTGCTATTCAATAAAGACTCTTTTTATCATTATTATTTCAAACTTAAATAAATTAACTTTTTTATTTAATAAAATTGTATCTCAAAAATTTTATAATTTTTTATTCAATACCTAGATATTCATCATATGACACTTCTCTATCTATAACCTCATTTTCTTTTATATCAATAATTCTATTTGCAACAGTTTGCATTAATTGATGGTCATGAGATGTAAATATCATATTTCCTGGGAATTTAACCATTCCGTCATTCAAGGCAGTAATACTTTCCATATCCAAATGGTTTGTTGGCTCATCCATAATTAAGAAATTTGCTCCAGAAAGCATCATCTTAGCAAGAACGCATCTAACCTTCTCCCCTCCAGACAATACGTTTACAGCCTTCAAAGCTTCCTCTCCAGAGAATAACATTCTTCCTAAAAAGCTTCTTACATAAGTCTCATCTGGATCTTTAGAATATTGTCTAAGCCAATCAGTTATTGACAGGTCGCTTTGGAATAAATAATTATTATCCTTTGGGAAATAATTATTTGTAATAGTAGTTCCCCATATAATTTTACCTTCATCTGGCTCCATCTCGCCGGCAATTATTTGGAAAAGAACAGTCTTCGCATTTTCGTTATCAGCCACGATTGCAATTTTATCATTTGGCTTTACAGTGAAGGACACATTATTTAAAATCTTTTCTCCATTTACTGTTTTAGAAATATTTTTAACTTGTAAAATTTCATTTCCTGGCATTCTATCTGGTTTAAAATCTATATAAGGATATTTTCTATTAGATGGTACAATCTCATCTAATTGAATTTTTTCCAATGATTTCTTTCTTGAAGTAGCTTGTTTAGACTTAGAAGCATTAGCACTAAACCTTGCAATAAATGCTTGTAATTCCTTTATTTTCTCTTCTTTCTTCTTATTCTGCTCTCTCATTTGCTTTTGCAATAATTGACTAGACTCATACCAGAAATCATAGTTTCCAGGGAATACCTTTATCTTACCATAATCAACATCTGCAATATTAGTACAAACTTTATTTAAAAAATATCTATCATGAGAAACAACGATTACAGTATTTTCAAAATTAATCAAAAATTCTTCTAACCAATTTATTGTTTTCAAATCCAAGTCATTTGTTGGCTCGTCCAATAATAAAATATCTGGATTACCAAACAAAGCTTGTGCTAAAAGAACTTTAACCTTCTCCTTTGCTTCAAGTTCTCTCATATATTTATAATGTTTCTCTGCATCAATTCCAACATCATTTAATAAAATAGCCGCATCAGATTCAGCATTCCAACCATCTAATTCTGCAAATTTTTCCTCTAATTTTGCTGCTTTCATTCCGTCCTCTTCAGAAAAATCTGGTTTAGCATATATTTCATTTTTTTCTTTCATTATATTATATAACTCTTGGTTACCCATTATAACAGTATCCATTACTGTTTCATCTTC
Organism: uncultured Clostridia bacterium; assembly: GCA_934119935.1. Taxonomy (GTDB): domain Bacteria; phylum Bacillota; class Clostridia; order TANB77; family CAG-508; genus CAG-245. The sequence continues at coordinate 122,888 of CAKOSX010000003.1, forward strand.
ATAAGCAAAGTGATTCTGTTTTAATACAGAAATTCTCTCAGTCTTTTCCTTAGTAACTTCACCTTTACTAGGCTCTAATTCTCCAGAAAGTACTTTTAAAAAAGTTGATTTTCCAGCTCCGTTTGCACCTATAATTCCATAGCAACACCCTTTATTAAATTTTATATTTACATCTTCAAAAAGTGTTCTTTTTCCAAATCTGACTGTTACGCCACTTGCAATTAACATTATTTTCCTCCTAAATTAATTTAACATACATATTATACATTATTTTTAGCCTTTTTTCAATCAATTTATAAAGTATATTTATTATATTTTCTTTTTGTGTGTCTTAGCAAAAAATATTTTTTTAGTTCAACTATAAATTCTATCTTATCTAGCCTAACCATCATCTTTGTGATTTTATGTAACCTGACTATGTGCTTTTATTTTGTATGAACAATTTTCTTTATTTCCTTGTATCCCTTAGCTTTTATCTATTCATCATTCTCAACTTTTCATCTGTATTCTTCTATACCATGATAGAAAGCATGTTATTTCAGCTTCATTATATTTTCTCTTCTCTTCATTCATTGTCAATTATACTTTAATTATTTCTATATAAAAAATAAAATATTTTTATTATCTATTTATTTCAAATATTTTTTAATTATTTATTTCAATTATCTTCATTTTTTATTTACTACTTTTTTATTATTTAATAATTTTTATTTTATATTATTTAATTTCTTCATTTATTTTTTTATTATCTATTTTTAATATTTCATTTTTTATTTTTATATAAATATTATTAATAGTTAATTATTATTTTTTTTATTTTTATATAGATATTATTAATAGTTAATTATTATTTTTTATTATTTTTATAAACAAATATTTTATTATAATTGATAATAATAATTTATTATGGTTTTAACTAATTATTTTTATTATCTTATTATTCTATTATTTTATTAAAAATATTTTTTTATTAAAATATTGATATATCTCTATTTAAAATAGACGCTCATGTTCTTGCATTATGTAATCCAATCACATATTTGCATTCAGTTAATTCAATTCTCTCTTTTCGCCTGTATCCCCTAGTTTTTATCTTTTCTTCTTTTTTCATTTTTCATATACAATTCTCTATACTTTAAATAAAATTCTTTTTATTCTGATTTCATGTTAACTGATTTTTTCTATTTATCATTAAGTATAATTTAGTTATTTCTTTTTTGATATTATTTTTTCTATTATCTAATTTTTTATTTTAAATATTTTATTTATTATTTATCGAAAATTGTTTTTTTATTGTGAATTTATTTTTTTATTTATTAATAATTTATTTTTTATTAATTTTTTTATTTATCATTTATTAATAATTTATTTTACTATTTTTTTATAAGTATAATTTTTTCTAACTTTTTATTTATTTCTTTTTTATTAAATTTTAATTATTCATTATTTTTTAATTATTTTTCCAGGAATAAACTGATTTTTTAATTTAATAATAATTACAATTATTTATTTTGACTTTAAATAATTATTCTTTCTTTTATCTTTTCATTAAAAATATCTTTTACAAGCGAAATGTTTATTTCATCTTATTAAGGTTACACTTTCGACATTTGATATTATGTAACTCATCATGTATCTATATTTTATTATTCCAATTTTCTTTCTTTATTTGTCTCCCTTAGGTTTTCCTCCCCTCTTACTTTCACTTTCTCATCTCTATACTATCATAAAAAACTTCTATTTTAGTTTCTGTATAGACTTACTATTTTGCTACTCTCTATTAAACTAATTTTACTATTTTATTATTCGTTCAAAACATTTTTTATTATTGGTTATTTGTTAATTATTAATTTTTTTTATTTATTCTTATTTAATAAACTATTTTATATTACTTAATTTTTTATTTATTTTTTTAAGCTATTTTTTTGTAACTTTATTAAATTTTAATTAATTGTTTATTAATTTATTTTATATGAATATTTATTATTAATTATTTATTTTTTTTCAGTTATCTTTTCAAACTTTTTTTTAAAAAAGTCTATTTTAATTTTTTATAATTATTAATGATTACAATTTTTTTATAGTTTTATTAATTATTTTTTTATCTTTTATTTTATTAAAAGTATTTTTTTAATTAATATATTGATTTCTCTATATTAAAATCACATACCCGCATTTTGTGTTATGTAATCTAGTTATATATTCGCATTTTGTGAATTTAAATTTTACCCATTCTATTGTTTCCCTTGACTTTTTGCTTTTCACCATTTTTGTTTTTCATCTTTGTTCTCTTATATCAGGCTAAAAAATTTTTATTATAGTTCAGTATACCTATGCATTTTTTTCTATTCATTATTAATCATAATTTTATTCTTTCATTTTTACTATTCATTCAAAATATTTTTTATTATTATTATTTATTAACTCTTTTATTTATCATTATTTAATAAATTATTTTTTCTATTTTATATTACTTAATTTTTCATTTACTTTTTTTAAAATGTTTTTTATTTGATTTTTATTAATTGTTTTTTTATTTATTTTTTATATAAATATTTATTATTAATTAATTATTTTCTTTAGTTATTTTTTTAATTATTTTTTAAACTTTTTTTATAAAAAAAGTTTATTTTAATTTTTTAATAATTATTAACAATCACAATTTTTTTATAGTTTTATTATTTTCTCATTTTATTAAGATTATCTTTTATAAATTAATATATTTATTCTATATTTAAATTACACGTCCGCATTTTGTATTATGTAATCTAATTACATATTCGTGTTCTGTGAATTTAATTTTTTCCCTTTTATTGTTTCCCTTGACTTTTTGCTTTTCACCATTTTTGTTTTTTATCTTTATTTTCCTATACCAGGCTAAAAAATTTTTATTATAGTTTCAGTATACCTATGCATTTTTTCTATTTATTATTAATCATAATTTAATTATTGCACTTTTATTATTCTTTGTTATTATTTATTAATTCTTTTTATTTATTATTATTTAATAAATCATTTTATCTATTTTATATTACTTAACCTTTCATTTATTTTTTATAAATTATTTTTCTATTAAATATTAATTAATTATTTATTAATTTATTTTTATTATTTATTCATCAAAAATATTTTTTATTTTAATTATTTTTATTTATTAATTTTTTATTATTATTTGATAATTTAATTTGATATATTAATATTATTTTTTTATTATTTTTTCTATTTATATTTTTAATAATTTATTTAATAATTTATTTAATTATTTGTCTTTTTAAACATTTCGCCAAAATAATTATTAATGGCTATATTTCTTTATTTTTAATTTAATTAATTATTTTTTTATCATTTAGCTTAATAGCATCATTTATTACTTCAAATCATAATTTTAAATTGTCAGATTCCTTATTTAGACTTTTATATTATGTAACTTAATCATGTATTTTTATTTTGTATATATAATCACCTTTATTCTTTTGCTTCCCTTGGCTTATTTCTATTCTTCTTTTTTATTTTTCAACTACGATCTTCCTATGCTAGGATGAATAACTCTATATTTTAATTACATTATTATTCATTTTTTCTATTAACCATAATTTTATTATTTTTTATAAAACATCTTACTTTTAATCTTGTTATATTTTATTATTTATTCATCAAAAATATTTTTTTATTTTAATTATTTTTATTTATTAATTTATTATTTGATAATTTTATTTTATATATTAATATTATTTTTTTATTTTATTATTATTTTATTTTATTATTATTTTTTTTATTTATTTTTTTTTATTTATTTAATTATTAATTATTTATCTTTTTAATTATTTTACAAAAATAATTATTAATGATTATATATTTTTTTATTTAATTAATTACTTTTTTTCTCTTTTATCATTTAACTTAATAGCATCATTTATTGTTTCAAATAATAATTTTAAATTGTCAGATTCCTTATTTAGGCTTTTACATTATGTAACTTAATCATGTATTTTTATTTTGTATATATAATTACCTTTATTCTTTTGCTTCCCTTGGCTTATATCTATTCTTCTTTTTAATTTTTCAAGTACGATCTTCCTATGCTAGAATGAATGACCCTATATTTTAATTACATTATTATTCATCTTTTTTCTATCAATCATAATTTTATTATTTTTTATAAAACATCTTACTTTTAATCTTGTTATATTTTATTATTTATTCATCAAAAATATTTTTTTATTTTAATTATTTTTATTTATTAATTTATTATTATTTAATAATTTATTTTTTCTATTAATATTATTTTTTTATTTTTCTACTTAATTATTCTTATCAATTTTTATTTTTTTAATTTAAATTATTTTTTCTTTTTAATTTTTTATTTAATTTTAATTTATTATTATTTATTTCTATTATTTATTTTTATTATTATTTTTTATTATTCTATTAAAATTTTTTTCCCTCTTAATTATTTGTTTTTAACTTTAAATAATTATTTTTCTATTGTTCCTCTTCTATCATTTTACTAAATATTATATTTTATTAATTTAAAAATTGGTTTCGCACTCTTTAAATTTTGCTACCGTTTTCAGCATTATGTAATCCCATTATATATTTTTACTTTGTCATTTTAATTCTCTTCCTTCTTTTGTTTCCCTTGGCTTTTAGCTTTTCAGCATTTTTGTTTTTTATCTTTATTTTACTATACTAGACTAAAAAATTTTTATTATAGTTTCAGTATATCTATGTATTTTTTAATCTGATATTAATCATAATCTAAATATTATATATATATTTTTTTATTTAAAATATTTTTTATTAATTATTTTTTAGTTACTTATTATTATTTAATTTATTATTTACTTTTCACAAAATATATACACACACAAAAAAAAAGCACTTAATAGTGCTTTTTTTGGTGCACCACCGGGGAGTCGAACCCCGGACCTTCTGATTAAGAGTCAGCTGCTCTACCAACTGAGCTAGTGGTGCATGAACATATATTATTATAATACTTTAGATCTATTTTGTCAACAAAAAAATGAGTATTTAATACTCATTTTTATTTTAATCATTCTTATTCTTTTTAACTATCTTATCTAAAGGGTGATAATAATCAGATGATATTTCTTCTGTTGATATTATAATGCTATTTAATTTCTTTATTATATAAGTCTTACTTGTGCATCCATTATGTCCTTCCTGTTCTATTATCTCTTCTCCTTCGTCTAGACTACTGTCGTTTTCTATTTTTTCTTCTCTAGGTATTATTGATGTTACCTTTGACTGTATTACAATCTCATATTCTGGTTCTTCTGTTATTCCCATTATAGAAATTTTACTGATACCATTTTTGGCTATAGCATCAATTTTTATAGGATATTTTCGATTATTTTTAAATTTAAAATCAACTGTTCCCCATGATACAGTTGCATCTCTACCAGCAGCAACATATGATGTTTCAAAATAATGATTACTTCTTTCTACAATCTCTAAGTTAGCATATAAAACAGCATTATATAATGTTGATGAAACCTGACAAATGCCTCCACCTACTTCTTGCACTACCTTACCACCAGCATAGGCACCAGCTTCTTTATAACCTGCATCGATTGTTCTTTTTCCGACAATTTGATTATATGAGAATACTTCACCTGGCATTATTACTGTTCCATTAATTTTTTCTGATGCTAAATATATATTGTTACTTCTATTTTTATTGCTTGCATCATAACGTGTTGTAAAAGTACCTAGCGAATTAGGAAAAGCTTCTTCTCCTAAATCACTCACTGTTTTAGATGCAACAGTTATTTTTAGAGGAATCACATACTCTTCTTTTTCTTCCTTTAAACTTTCATCAGCTTCTTCCATCGATATAGCAAAGTCAACACCATTTACATTTGGATGCACTGTTAATGGATCCTTTGTGACATAAGCATCTTCAGCCTCTTTATATATTTCTTCATGGATTTTATTTAAATCTATTTCATCTGCTTTTTTATTAACTACTGGTAGCTCCAAACTGCAATTATTGATATTTAAAGATTTTATTTCATCATTTATATTATCTTTTAATTTTTCTTTATCAACTGTTATGCCATCTTTTCCCTTAATTAATATTAAATTATTGTCTTCTATATAATAACTATATTCTTGAACAAGTCCTGGCAAATTAGCAATTATAGAATCAATTTTTGAATTTAGTAGTTTTTCATCATAATTAATTTCTAATTCAATATTATTTTTAAATATTAAGGTTTTTAATATATTATAATTATTTATAAATATATTATTTTTTCTTCCTATCTCGCAAGCCTTATTAATTGAATCTGCAAAATTATAATTTATTTCTAATTCACCTAATTCAATTTTATTTTCATAATTACCATATTTCACGGTTATTTCTTTATTATTTAATTTTTCAACAATTTCATTAAATTCTTTTTCAGCTTTTTCTTTCGTCATCCCGGAGACCGAAATTTCTTGGATCGATATTCCATTTATAATATTATTATTCATCGAATAAAAAATTGCAAAAATTGTTGAAAATATAATTATTATAAATAATATAATTAATATTAAAATTATTATTTTTCTTATTTTTTTCATTTTCATTTTCCTTTATTTTTTTTTATATTATCACATCTCTATTTTTTTTACAATATTTTTTATTTTATAAATTTCATTATATTCTCCATATATTTGATATAAAATTGTATTTTTTTACAATAATTTTTGAAAAATACTTGATTATATATTTTTTTAATATTATAATTGTGTTGACAAAAGATAAATAGGAGATAATTAAAATGGAATTAATTAAAAATATATTTTTTAATACAGATAAATTAGTTGAGAATTCAAAAGTAAAAATTTCTTATACAGGTAAACTGTTTGAAGAAAATAAAGGCAATGTTTATCTTCATTATGGTTATGGATTAAATTGGGATAATATATCAGATGTAGAAATGATTCGAACAGAACTTGGTTACCAAGCTGAAATCGAGTTAACTAATGCTGATTCTTTAAATTTATGTTTTAGAAATTCAAATAACGAATGGGATAATAATAATGGTCAGAATTATTCTTTTCCAATAGAAAAAGTGGAAGTTTCTCTTGTTCCACAAGAGAATGTTTCTGGTTTGGATGTCCAAAGAAAACTTAGAAAATCATATATTTGGAGTAAAAAAATTAGACTTGCTATATATAAAATGATTCACTATTTTCCAAAATTAATATCGGGAAATTATAAAAGAAAAACATCAGAAAATTAAAAAGCTCATATAAATGAGCTTTTTTTTTTAAATATACCAACCACCGTTAATATTTATAACCTGTCCAGTTGTATAATTATCTTCAATTAACCATTTAGCACATTTTGCAATATCTTCTGTTAATCCTATCCTGTTTAGCGGAATTTCATCTTTAACAGCTTCTATGTCGGTTTCATTTAAATTTTTATTCATATCCGTGTCAATTATCCCTGGAGCTATACAATTAATTCTAATATTAGATGGTCCCATCTCTTTTGCTAATGCTTTAGAAAAACCTATAATTGCAGCTTTAGATGTAGAATATCCAACCTCGCAAGATCCTCCTGTTACTCCCCATATCGATGAGATATTAATTATGCAACCACACTTTTTTTGTATCATATAAGGAATTACTGCTTTTGTACAATAATAAACCGAATTAAGATTTACATCCATTATCATTTGCCATTCTTCATCACTTATGTCAGTAAATAATTTTTCTTGCGATATTCCAGCATTATTGATTAACACGTCAACTCTATTGTACTTTTCAATCACATATTCAATCATTGCCAGTACATCAGCTTTTTTTGAAACATCGGCTTTAAATATATCTATTTTAATGCTCTCTTTTTCTAATTCTTTTTGAATTTGTTTTGCAAACTCTTCTGATTTATTGTAATTTAATATTACCTTATCACCATTTTTAGCAAGAAATTTAACAATATTAGCTCCTATCCCTCGTGAACCACCTGTAACAATAATCACTTTATTCATATTCTCTTTTCTCCTTATACAGTATATTTTTTTCTTCCTTGTCTCCCATGATTTCTATTTGCCCCTTTATATGTTTGTGTTAATGAATGGCAATTAGGACATAATAAAATAAGATTTGTTTCTCTATTATTCATATAATTTCCATCAATATGTTCTACTTCAAGAGGAATGCTTTGAGTGTACACATTTTTCTCTCCCCATCCACATCTACCACATTTATTTTTATATTTTTTAAATAAATACGTTTTTATATGCATAGATATTTGGTATTCTCCCCTTAATCCACTTACTTTTCCATCTTTCCATTCTTGTATGTATTTTTTATACTCATAATCTTTTTGACATATTATGCAGCAAAATTTGTTTTTAGTTGGTTTTCCACAATTAAAACAATAATTCATTTAAAACCCTCCTAAAGTAAAAAAATAACTAGGCGTAGATTACCTAGTTAAAAATATGGAGCCACTTATCTGATTCGAACAGATGACCTACTGATTCATACTACTATAATTTTCATTACCATATAAATATGTTTGTAGTCTGGACTTTCTCTTTACCATAGCTTTTGCCTTAGGTACACCGTATAAAGTCTCTACACTCGAAAAATTTCTTTTTCTAGCTCGGGATTAACATTTTAAAGCATTCCCCGAATTAGCGGTGTCCACTTTACATGTTTCCACATAAAGGTGCAAGATAGTTCAAAATAAAACTTCCGTTTTATCTATCCCACAAGTCAGTTGCTCTACCAGCTGAGCTAAAGTGGCATATTAAATTGTTGGTGACCCCGACGGGAATTGAACCCATGTCTCCGCCGTGAAAGGGCGATGTCTTAACCTCTTGACCACGGGGCCATATTATAGTTGACCTCTAGGATTTATATTTCAAAATCCTAGAGCTTGGTGAGCCATCGCGGACTCGAACCGCGGACAACTTGATTAAAAGTCAAGTGCTCTACCACCTGAGCTAATGACCCAAATACCTTTGGTCAACGCAGATATTATTCTACACTATTTTATCTATTTTGTCAACGGTTTTATTTATTTTTTTTCAAAATTTCGAAATTTTTTTTATTTTTATGCATTTTCAACGTTTAATTTTTCCAAAACTTCTTCAACATCAATGCCGTGAACCATGCACGCTTCCTCTAAAGTTTCAGCTTGAGAAGCTGGACACCCTAAACAGTGCATTCCAACACTTAACAATATTTCTACTTTTTCTGGTGCTTTTTCAACAATTTCTCCTATTTTCGTATTTTTTTCTATTTTCATGGTATTCCTCCTAATATTTATTTTTCTATTATTTTAATATTTTATCATAATTTTATTCAAAAGTATAGACAAATTTAAAATTTTATAGTATTATGGTAAAAATTGGAAGGAGTGATTAAATTAAAAATTTATATTTTCTTTATTTTACTAATATTATATACCTTCATAGTACTCTATTATGTGTATTCTTGTTTTGCTCTTTACTTCTTTAATTCAAAACAAGGCTCTATTCTAAAAATAAAAGAGAAACAGAAAAGAGGCGATTAATCAATTTATATACTAAAACTTTTTACAACAATCTTTATATCACAACTACTTTTATATATCGAATTCTATTATTTTAGGGATATCTTTTATAATAATTCCATAACTTTAAATTTAGGCTTTAAAACTCTCAATCTATCTTGTGATTTACCTATTATCTGGTTTAATCTAAAATACTTATTTGTGCTACTTTCTTTTCTATCAAAGCTCATTATACTGTATACACTATTTCCGTGTCACACACCAAATAAGAATAAAACATTAAAAAAACAAGCATCACTAAATGAGTTACATTTAAATTTAGGTAAGGATTCGCATAATGCTTTAGTATTCATACCGGAGAAAGGTCTATTTCAAAACATACTAATAACAGGTGCAATAGGCTCTGGTAAAACTAGTAGTGCTATGTACCCAATAACAGAACAGCTAATAGCATATAAATCATCAAATTCATCAGAAAAATTAGGTATGTTAATTTTAGATGTAAAAGGAAACTACATTTATCAAGTTTTAAAATATGCCAAACTATATAACAGAGAAGATGATATTATCCCCATTCAGATATCTGGTAACTTTAATTATAATCCCCTTGATAACATCAGTTTAAAGCCCTCTGTTTTGGCAAATAGGCTAAAAACAATTCTATTGTTATTCTCTCCTAATAATACAGAATCGTATTGGATAGATAAATCTGAATCAGTTCTTTCTGAGGCAATAAAGCTATGTAGACTTTATAATAATGGGTATGTTACATTTCAAGAGCTTCACAATATAATTACCAGCCATGATTATTACTCTGAGAAAGTCAATTTTCTACGCCAACAATTTATAGACGGTAAATTTTCAAATGCAGACACTTATAATTTACTATCAGCTTTAAACTTTTTTGAAAAGGAGTTTTTCTGTTTAGATTCAAGAACGTTTAATATTCTAAAGTCAGAAATAACAAGAATAACTACATGTTTTATTTCTGATCCAGAAGTATTAAAAACTTTTTGCCCCAATAGATCCAATAACAATTTTCCTGGTTTTCAAAACGTTATAAATAATGGGAAAATAGTTATTTTGAATATGAACATTAACGAATATAAAAATCTTTCAAAAATAATTGCAACATATTTAAAATTAGATTTTCAAACAGAAGTCCTGCGAAGACTCGCTAATAATCTTTCACCACTTCATCCGGTTGCTTTTATTTCTGACGAATACAGTGAGTATGTATCTGCAACAGATGCCAACTTCTTTTCTCAAAGCAGAGAATCTAAGTGCATAAATGTTGTGTCTACACAAAGTTATACATCTCTTCTTAATGCATTAAATAACAAATTTTCTGTAGAAGTAATAGTCCAGAATTTAGTTAATAAATTATGGTTTAGATCTGATGATATCTTTACGATTGAAGATGCACAAAAACAATTACGGAAAAGTTGACTTTGAAAGAACCTCAAAAACCATATCAGAAAGTGCCAAGGAAACTTCTTACAATCTACTTGCACGCTCATTACAATCAAAAAATTCAAATATTTCTGAAAGTATTAACACTTATACTCAACATGATTTTGAATTTGATACAAACTTCTTTTCTCAAGGTTTAAATACATTTGAGTGTTTGTCATTCATATCCGACGGTAATAAAATTATTCCACCATCAAAACTAAAGATGACACCATATTTTAAATAATTAAAGGAGGTATTATGTATAAAAAATTTTTATTTATATTTTTTATTTTATTTATATTATTACTTGTTTGTCACAATAATGCATTTGCGGCAGATCCCAAACTTATTTCTAAACTTGATTCGGCTTTTCAAAAGATTGAAGACTGGTTAATAAAACTTGCTACACCAGCCGCAGCAGTTGCCGTTGGTACTGGTGTGTTTATGAAAAAATTCAGTTTTGGAGACGAAGAACGAATACGAACTGGGAAAAAAATTATCAGGAGTTCACTGTTTTCTTACGCATTTATTTTAGCTATTGACCTAATTTTATCAGCAATAAAAAGCTTACTATAATGGATTGGAGTTGATATTATGCAAATCGACTATTCACAAACAATTATAGATACAATTAATAAAATTTTCTCACAATTATTTTCATCACTAGACATAACAATGTATTCCATACTTGACAAAACAGTATTTATAAATAGTTCAATTTTAGATGACAGACTATTTTCCACTGCATTTAACTCAAATTTTGGACTCTCTACAATAGCAAATGCTTTTCTTATTGGATTCTTTTTATATTACTGTGTAAAATTATATATGGCTCCATTTTCAGGAACTTATGTAGAGAAACCATATCAGTTTTTAGTAAAAGTATTAATAATTGCACTTTGTATTAACTTTTCTCAATTTCTCTGTTCAGAATTTCTTAATATTTTTAATGTTTTTACTGATATTTTAAAAGTTTTTGGCTCGCAAATATCTGGTGAGGAAATATCTTTTAGTACATTACTCTCAAACTCCACATATATAGCAGAAATAAGCACGACATTTAACTTTTTCTCTTTTGATGGCATATTAAAAAGTTTTTTTAGTTTTGGATTAATTAATTTACTTTTCTCATATTCAATTAGATATATATTACTAAAAATTCTTATATTATTATTTCCATTTGCTTTACTCTCTTTAATAACAACTTCAACAACGTGGATATTTAAGTCATGGTTTCGTGCATTTTTTTCGCTTTTATTTGTACAAATTTTTATAATATTTGTACTAATTCTGTTATTTTCAATAAGTTTGTCCTCGTCTAATATATTCTCTCAAATATTATATATTAGTTGTATTTTTGTATTAACCAAATCAAATTCATATGTAAAGGAACTGCTTGGTGGAATCTCCACTGATTTGAACTATAATCTTTTAAATATGAAAAATTTATTAAAATGAAAGGATCTTATCATGATATTTATATTTCCACGTAATTACAATATTCATAGCAAATTCCTTGGAATAATAGATTATTCTTCATTATTCTTTAACGTTCTATGGAATCTATTTATATTTTGCCTAACAAATTTATTATTTATCAACTTAACAATAAAAATATTTTTCTTTATTGTATTTTCCCTGCCAATACTTCTTTTAAGTATAATTCGATTCAATAATGAAAATATCTTCTTTGCAATTTATTATATTTTAAAATACTTTTTCTCTTACAAACTCTTTCTGTTTAACAAAATGCATTAATTATACATATTGAAGTTATTGTAAATCGTTTTTAAAAATGTTATAATCATTTTAATTATGAGGTGAAATTATGAAATTAGAACAAACAGACAATTCTCTATTATTCTCTACAACAAGTATACCAGATGCATTCTTTACTGAATACTACTCACAGGCCAGTAGTGATGCAATAAAGGTTTTTTTATATTTATATTTTCTTTCCAAATATGGAAAAGAAATAAAAATTAATGACTTATCTAAAAAACTAAATTTGCCATTAAAATCAATACAAGATTCAATTAAGTATTGGGAAGGTCTTGGATTATTAATAAGAAAGAATTCTGGTTATTCTTTTGCAAATATGCAAGAAATAGAATTACATAAGCTATATACTCCAAAGGTTACACAAACTCCAGATCAATTAAAAAATACCGCAAAAAATCAATATAGAGCCAAAGCAATAGAAAGTATAAATAACGAGTTTTTTCAAGGTGTTATGTCTCCTTCGTGGTATGGCGATATAGACCTATGGTTCAGCAAATATTCTTTTGATGAGGAAGTTATGGTTTCTTTGTTTAGATATTGCTTTAACCGTTCTGCACTACACAGGAATTATATACAAGCTGTTGCAGATGCATGGTCTCAAAACGGAGTAAAAACATTTGAAGATTTAAACAAATACTATGAAGAACAAGAGGCATTCTCAAAGATTACAAAGTCTATTTCTAAAAAATTAGGCTTAAATAGACAACTTTCTCAGTTTGAAAATGCATATATTGAAAAATGGATAAAAGATTATGGCTACAATATGAGTATAATAGAAATTGCTCTTAAGAAAACAACTTCAAAAACCAATCCAAACTTTGATTATATAAATAAAATTCTTTCTGATTGGCATGAAAGAGGCTTAAAAACTCCTGAAGCAGTCGAAAAGTTTTTAACAGATATGAAACAGAAGCAAAAAGATATAAAAAATATAGAAAAAAGGACCGGTTATACTAACTACGAACAAAGGTCATACAGTAACCTATCTGACTTATATGCTAACAATTTTGATATAAATAACAATTAAAAGGATGTGATTAACAAAATGAATAATAGCACACTGAAACAACTTCTTACTGAATATTCTGCAAAAAGAAACCGAGAATTAGCAGAAGCCAATATAAAAAAAGAAAAAATTTACAAAGAGAATCCTCGTTTGCAAGAAATTGATAATGAATTAAGTACATTTTCAATTCAAACAGCAAAATCTATACTACAAACAAATGATAAAACTTTATTGAATCAACTGAAAATAAAAAAAGAAAGCCTATTAAATGAAAAAAATGAAATATATAGTAGTTTAAATATTGATTCATCATATTTTTATCCACAATTTGAGTGTAATCTGTGCAAAGACACTGGATATATTACTGAAAATTATAAAACAAAAATGTGTAATTGTCTAAAACAAAAAATTTTTGATATAGAATATAATAAAATCAATAGTTTTAATTTTTCCGATTATAATTTTTCTGATTTTTCACTAAATTACTACTCAGATTCACCAAATAGAGAAAAATATAATTCAGCTTTATCTCCAAGAGATAATATAGAAAAAATACAAAAACTATGTTATAAATTTATTAAAAATTTTGATAATCCAGATGAGAAAAACTTACTTTTTACTGGAAATACTGGCCTTGGAAAAACTTTTTTATCAAACTGCATAGCTCACGAAATGATAAAACAAAATAAAACAGTTCTTTATCAAACAGCCCCAATAATGCTTGATTCTATTATTGACTACAAGCTTGGCAAGTCTTCGAATTTTAATATAGTAAAAAATCTTTTATCAGTTGACCTATTAGTAATAGATGATTTAGGAACAGAAAGTTTAAATAGCATGAAATTTTCAGAACTATTTACATTGATAAATACAAGACTATTAAATCAAAATAGTAAAATAACCAAAACTATTATTTCTACAAATTTAAACTTAGATAATTTAGCATCAACTTATGGTGAAAGAATAATTTCTCGTTTAATAGGAAGTTACAACATTTGTTACTTTTTTGGAGATGACATCAGAATAAAAAAAATATCAAGATAAAATATCTTGATATTTTTTTGGCGGAACAGAGAGGATTTGAACCTCCGCGGCCCTTAACGAACCCTAGCAGTTTAGCAAACTGCCCCCTTCAGCCTCTTGGGTACTGCTCCATTTACATATTTAATATAAAAAAATGGCGGAGAGGGTGGGATTCGAACCCACGGTAGGCTACAAACCTACGCCAATTTTCAAGACTGGTGCCATAAACCAACTCGACCACCTCTCCATATCATCTCGTGACAAGTTATATCATACCATAAAATTATCTTATTTGTCAATAATATATTTATAATTTTTGCAATTATTAAAAAATTATTCTTCTAACCATAAATTTCATTAATTTATCTCCGTAATTACAGATACGTTTTACTATTTTTAATGTCAAACTCAGGTTTTAGCTAAAAATTTCAACACTTTCTTCTAAAAGAAATTAAAGTTATGAAATTTTTTTAAATAGCAAAATAGCAAGCTTCAGGTTTTTTATTCCATCTACTCGCTATTTTACTTTTCTTTTAATAAACTCTCAA
Organism: uncultured Clostridia bacterium; assembly: GCA_934119935.1. Lineage (GTDB taxonomy): Bacteria > Bacillota > Clostridia > TANB77 > CAG-508 > CAG-245. The sequence continues at coordinate 138,228 of CAKOSX010000003.1, forward strand.
TTCATAATATGTATTTCCGTATTCTTCACCCTCTGTGCAGCGCATAAACTTGCTTTCTTCTAGCTCTATTGTTACTACTTTTTTTCTTTCTTCATCTTGACATGCATAAACTTGAGGTGTTATTTTGCCTTGAAAACTTTTTAATTTTTTTAGTTTTTCTTCTTCTCGAATTCCAAAATTTCTTCTAATCAATATACAAGCTTTTTCTTCACTTATAAAAATTTTACCTTTTCCTCGCATTTCTGCTACTTTATGAAACTCGGTTGTTGCAACACAGTAGATATTTTCGCTATTCCAAGCACCACTTTTTTGACATAGTGTTATTTCTAGCATTTCATTACTTTGTGTTAATATTACCCGCTGAGTTTCATTTTCCTCTAGCAAACTAGCTAATTTATAAGCCTCTTTTCCCAAACATTTTATAGAATTTATATCTGTAAAAACTTGTCTACCTCCATAAGCAGACATCCCACGTGATAGCTCTAGTACTTTCATATCATATCCAAATGGTCTTCCACAAGAATAATGATCTATGTCTTTGTCAGATACTGCCAAAGGAAATCGGAAAATAGTTTCATCACGCCTGTAAAGATATGGCATTTCCTCTATAGCTATTGGTATATACTCTTTTACCTCATATGAAGAATTTCCTAGATTGCCACCAAAACATAGGACATCTACCATTGTATTTCCAATCAAAATTAATTTCTTCCGATTATTAGACAACATATATCTAATTTGTCTTTCTCCTATTGAATCAAAATTATTTCTAAACCAGGCAATTAAAATTCCTGTATTATGAATGCATGTCCTTCGGGTTAGTTTAAAATAATACATAAATTTCTCCTTTGTTTTGTGTAGAATCATATTGTAAATTCTACATATCTACTTAATTAACATAATTATATTATACTCTATTTATTAGTATATTGCAAATAAAACCATATCATTTTTAAAATTGTTAATTGAAAAAGTATTCCACTAATCATGAATTTCGTTAATTTATTTCATAATTAGTGGATTTTTCTTATTTAATTGCCTTATCTAAAGCATCTTTTTCTTCATTTGACAATGCATATTCACATTTTCCTTCTACTATAGGTTTTGCATATATATTTGATGTATCTCTTCCATATATTCCGTTTAATACAATGCCAGTATTATGCTCATTTAAAATTGCCAAAGCAAAGCTTAAATTACTGCCAGTATCTTTATACGCATTATATCTTACTAATCCAATCTTTTTTAGATAATTCTTTGAATCTTCATCTAATTTTTGGCAATATCTTTCTATTTCATTGTTTTCTTTTTTTATCTCATCAACACTCTTAACATATTCCTGCAACATTTCATTTATATTGTTCCCTTTACCGAGTTTTGTCATAAAGTCAGAATAATTTTTTCTTAATTTAGTAAGTTTTATTGAGTTTAATACGTATATAGCAATTAATGCTATATTTATAATTAAAATAATTATATTAAATACATTAAATTCAAAATTCATATTCATTTATTAATCACTTCCTATTTAATTAAGCCGAGGATCCTTTCTAAGTCATCATTTGAGTTGTACTCAATTACTATCTTTCCTTTTCTTTTTCCAGCCTCTAATTTAACTTTCGTGCCAAAGAAGCCCTGGAAAGAATTTTCTATATCTCTATATATTGCTTGGTATTTTAATGATTTTTCGTTATCTTTTTTAGGTAAATTTTTATCATTATTTATTTTGCGTTCTAATTCATCGTATTTATCTCCGTATTCAATAACTCCTAATGCCAACTTATATTGTTTCTCTGGATCCTGTACTTTTAATAATTCTCTACATTGCCTTTCACTAAAATTGTGTTCAATAACTAAATCAATTACTCTTGGATCCAGGTTTAAAATTCTTACATTATTGGTTAATCCACTTCTACTCATTCCAAGCTTATCAGCAAGTTCTTGTTGAGTCAATCCATAGTCATCTAATAATCTTCTTAATCCTTTAGCTTTTTCTATTGGATTTAAATTTTCTCTTTGAATATTTTCAATAAGTGCAATTTCTCTATTCTCTTGTTCTGTTTTTGTTCTAACCAAACAAGGTATCTCAGTAAGTCCAGCTTTTTTTGCAGCTCTCCATCTTCTTTCTCCCGCAATTATCTGGTAATAGTCATCTTTTAAAGTAACAATAATTGGTTGTATAACTCCATATTGTTTTATTGAATTAGCTAATTCATCTAATTTCTCTTCATCAAATCTTTTTCTAGGTTGTTCTTTGTCTGGTTCAATTTTAGTAATTTTAATATTCTGAACTATTTCACCTGTAACTTCTTCAATTTCAGGTTCTTTAATACTTTCACTAAATAAAGCATCTAATCCTCTTCCTAGTCCTGTTTTCTTTGCCATCTTCTATTCTCCTTTCTTCATATGTTTTGCAGCTTTTTGTTCTTCATCATTAATTTTCAAAAATTCTTTTACGAATTTATCATAACTCTTGGCACCTTTAGATCTTGGATCATATAAACTTATTGGCATTCCGTAGCTAGGTGCTTCGCTTAACTTTACATTTCTCGGAATTACATTCTTGTATACCTTGTCTTCAAAATATCTTTTTACCTCTTTAACAACTTGGTTAGATAAATTTGTTCTTGCATCATACATTGTTAACAAGGCACCTTCTACTTTAAGGTCCTTATTCATGTGCTTTCGAACTAGTTCTATAGTATTTAATAGTTGTCCAAGTCCTTCAAGTGCATAGTACTCGCATTGTACCGGTATTAAAACACTATTTGACGCTGTAAAAGCATTTAATGTGATAAGTCCTAATGATGGAGGACAGTCAATTATTATAAAATCATATTTGTCCCTTATATTGTTTAATTTAGTCTTTAGTCTATACTCTCTATCTTCCATTGATACAAGTTGAACTTCAGCTCCAGCTAAATTCATATTTGATGGACATAAATCCAAATTTTTTACTTGTGTTTTCTGTAGAGTATTTTCCACTTCTATGTCTTCTATTAGTACATCGTAAATAGAGAACTTTTGTTCTTTATTTATTCCCAAACCACTGGTACCATTGCCTTGTGGGTCTGCATCTATAAACAAAACCTTTTTTCCTCTTTTAGCCAATATTGTACTCATATTAATTGCTGTAGTTGTTTTTCCAACTCCACCTTTTTGATTGGCTATTGATATTATTTTTCCCAATTTTATCCCTCCTATGTGTAAAAATGACATACTAATAATATATTAATATTACTAATATGTCAATAAAAAATAGGGATTTTTTTAAGTTTTTTTACATTATTTCAAAAGCTTTATATTGGCTGTTTTGCAGGCATTCCAGGCTTTCTAGGATATTTCTTTGGTGTTGTAGAAACTTTTTTTATTACTATTAAATTTCTTTCAATATTTTTATTATCTAGTTGTAAACTTTCTTGTTTTACAATCTCTCCTCCAAGAAGCTTTATTGCTTTTTTCGCTTCCTTTAATTCGTCTTCAGCTTTCGGTCCTTTCATGCAAATACATATTCCTCCAACTTTAACAAAAGGTAGCAAATATTCCACAAGAACATTCATTGATGCTACAGCTCTTGATACAGCAACTTCATATTTTTCTCTATATCCAGGCCTTATACCAAATTCTTCTGCTCTACCATGAATAGTATTAACATTACCTAATTCGAGTTCAGCCGATATAGAATCTAAAAAATTAATTCTTTTATTTAATGAATCCAGCAATGTAACTTTTGCTTTACAGCTTATTGCTACCGGTAATCCTGGGAACCCAGCTCCCGTCCCAACATCAATCACGTTATACCCGTCTTCTATATACTTTAGTATTGTTAGAGAATCTATAAAATGTTTTTCAATAATTTCTTTTTCATCAGTTATTGCCGTTAAATTTATCTTTTCATTCCATTCGATTAAGCTTTTCATATATTTATAAAATTTTTCAATTTTTTCTTCCGAAATTTTAACATTAATTTCTTTTTCTTTTTCTTCAAAAAGTTTCTTAAATTCATTAAATTCCATTATTTATCTCCTTTTCAATTGTTCTAAATATATTAACAATACGGATATATCAGCAGGTGAAACGCCTGATATTCTTGAGGCTTGGCCTACAGACTCTGGTTTTATTTTATTTAATTTTTGCCTTGCCTCTATTCTTAATCCACTTAATTCTGAATAATCTATATCTTTAGGCAACTTTTTATTTTCTAGTTTTTTGAATTTTTCAACTTGTGCTTCTTCTAATTTTATATATCCTTCATATTTTACTTGAATTTCTACTTCATTTTCCTCTTCTTTTGATAATTTTGGCATATTTTCATCTATTTCTTTAAGATACTCATACTTTATCTCTGTTCTTTTTAATAAATCTGCTAGTTTTACTCCTATTTTAATATTTGATGAACCATATTTTGATAAAATTTCATTCACTTTTTCAGTTGGTTTAACAGTTACTTTCTTTAATCTCTCAATTTCATTAAAAATATGCGCTTTTTTTCTTAAAAATCCTTCATATCTTTCATCTGATATCAATCCATTCTCATGTCCTATATTCATTAATCTTAAATCAGCATTATCTTGTCTTAATAAAAGCCTATATTCTGCTCTAGAGGTCATCATTCTATATGGTTCATTTGTCCCTTTTGTAACAATATCGTCAATTAAAACACCTATATAAGCCTGAGATCTATCTAATATCACTGGTTCTTTACCTTGTAATTTTCTTGCAGCATTAATACCTGCAATTATTCCCTGTGCTGCAGCTTCTTCATATCCTGATGTACCATTTACTTGTCCTGCTAAGAATAATCCTTCTATTTCTTTGTACTCTAATGATAGTTTTAATGTTGAAGGGTCTATACAATCATATTCGATTGCATATGCGGGTCTTGTAAATTCAACATGTTCCAGTCCTGGCAATGTTCTATACATAGCTATTTGTACGTCTTCTGGCAAAGAAGAACTCATTCCTTGTACATACATTTCATCAGTATCCCTTCCAAGAGGCTCTATAAATACCTGATGTCTTTCTTTATCAGCAAATCTTACGACTTTATCTTCAATAGATGGGCAATATCTTGGGCCAGTTCCCTTTATTTCACCGCCATAAAGAGGTGAACGACTTAAATTATCCCTAATAATTTGATGTGTTTTAGCATTTGTATAAGTTAAATAACATGGTAATTGTTCTATTTCAGGGTCTATCTTATCATCTAAAGAAAATAATTCTATATTTTTATCTCCATTTTGAATTTCCATTTTAGAAAAATCAATTGAATTCTTATTTACTCTTGCTGGAGTGCCTGTTTTAAACCTTAAAAGTTTAATATTTAATTTTTCAAGAACTTTAGATAACTTATTTGCAGGAAAAACTCCATCAGGGCCTCCCTCAAAAGAGTTTTCTCCTATAAAAATCTTTCCTCTTAAATATGTTCCTGTGCATAGTATTACTTCTTTTACAGTATATACAGCTCCTACATTTGTCTCAATGCTAGCTATTTTTCCATTTTCAACACCGATATCAACTATTTCTGCCTGTTTCAAATACAAATTAGGTTGTCTTTCAAGAGTATGTTTCATTTCCATTTGATATTTTTTTCTGTCAGCCTGTGCTCTTAATGAATACACTGCTGGTCCCTTTGATGTATTTAACATTCTCATTTGAACGAAGGTCTTATCTATATTTTTTCCCATTTCACCGCCTAAGCAATCTATTTCTCTTACCAAGTGGCCTTTAGAACTTCCTCCTATGTGTGGATTACATGGCATATTTGCTACTGCCTCCAAACTTATAGAAAACAATAACGTTTTCATTCCCATTCTTGCAGCAGCAAGTGCTGCTTCACATCCTGCATGTCCTGCTCCAACTACTGCAATATCATATTCTCCTGCATCGTATTTCATTTTTTTAACTCCTTTTTTATTAGTCTCACGTTTTCATGAAAACATATCTTTTAAGTTGGTTTTCACGAAAACATCTGTGTATTTCAAATTATGTTTACATAATGTTGTGTGCTTGTTTTTCCTTGTTTTTCCTTATTTTCCAAGGCAAAACTTCTTAAATATCTCATTTATAATATCTTCTGTAACATTTTCTCCTGTAATTTCCGATAATTTTTCCAATATATCTTTTAAACAAATTGCCGTAATATCCACTGGCATATGATTTTCTAAGCTTTCTCTAGCCTTGGCTGTGTCTTCCAATGCTAATAGTATTTGTTGTTTGTGCCTATTATTGGTTATAATTTCAGTATTTTCACAATCTAATTCATTTAATTTAAACAATTCCTCTATTTTATTATATAATTCATCTAAACCAGTTTCATTAATTGTAGAAAATTCTATTACATCATTTTCTAATTTTTTTATTTTTTCATTTTCTTTAATTAGATTTTTTCCAAGGTCTACCTTGTTAATTAATATAATTGTCTTTTTTCCTTCTATTAGATCTAATATTTTTTGATCCTGTTCGTCAAACGCACGAGAATCGTCAAATAAAGCAATTATTAGTTCAGCATTACTTATATTGTTTATACTTCTTTTTACTCCTATTTTTTCAATCTCGTCGTTTGTTTTTCTTATTCCAGCCGTGTCCACAATTTTTAATGGAATACCTTTTATATTTATGTACTCTTCAATAGTATCTCTAGTTGTCCCTTCTATATCACTTACTATTGCTCTGTTTTCTCCAAGTATTAAATTTAAAAGCGATGATTTGCCCACATTTGGTTTTCCAACAATTGCTGTTTTAATTCCCTCTTTTAAAATTTTACCATTTTCAAAGCTATTTTTTAATTTTAACAATTTTTCTTCCACACTATTTAATGTGTCTTTTATTTTATTATTTGTAGTCTCTTCTATGTCATATTCTGGATAATCAATAGATGCCTCTATATCTGCCATCAAATTCAAAATTTCACGCTGTATATCTTTTATTTTTTTTGATAAACTTCCCTCTAAATGCCTTTGAGCAACAATCATTTCCTTTTCCGTCTTAGAATTTATAACATCTATTACTGCTTCAGCCTGAGACAAATCAATTCTTCCATTCATAAAAGCTCTTTTAGTAAACTCTCCTGGTTCAGCTAAAACAGCACCATTTTTTAAGCATTCCTCTAAAATTTGATTTTCTACAACCATCCCACCATGTGAGTTTATTTCGCACATGTTCTCTTTAGTATAACTTTTAGGTGCAACAAAATAAGAGACTAACACTTCATCAATAATTTCACCATTTTTACTCTTTACAATATTTCCATATTTTATAGAATATCCTTTTATTTCTCCATTATTTTTAGGTTTAAATATTTTCTTCAATATTTCAAAACAATCATCACCGCTCAATCTAATTATTCCAATTCCCGCATTGCCCGGTGCCGTAGATATTGCAGCTATTGTACTCATATTACCACTCTCCTTATAACATTAATCATCAAGCTATTTTAAATATCTTACCATTAATCTTATTTTTATATTTTATTATTAATTTTCATTTATAAAAAAGTCAAAGTTAGACAATAGTATATATACTAAAATCCGAACTTTGACTTCCGATTTATATTCAATTATTTTTTTGCTATAACAACTCTTCTTCTATCGCCTTCACCAATACTATAAGTTTTAACAAACTCACTATTCTGTAATTCGGTATGTAGTATTTTTCTTTCATAAGCTGTCATAGGCTCTAGTGTTACTGATTTTCCTGTTTTCTTTACAGTTTTTTCAACTTTCCTTGCTAATTCTTCTAATGTTTTCTTTCTAGCATCTTTATAATTTCCAATATCAAGTATAACTTTAATATTTCCATCGCTATTCTTACTTGCAATTGTTGTTAACAATACTTGTAAAGAATTTAGTGCTTCTCCCCTATATCCTATCAATCTAACAGATTCTTCGCCTTTTATATTAACATATAATACAGATTCTTCACATTTTACAATATATTCTATATTATTAGATATCTGTTTCAAAAATGAATTTAAGAAATTTTCAATAGCAACTTTTGCATCATTTATTTCTTCTGGTTTTATATCTTTTTTTTCCTGTTTTTTTTCTTTTATTTCTGAAACTTCATCTTCCCTAAGGGTTAATTCAACTTTCACAACATGTGGATCTAAAATGCTAAAAAAGCTTTTTTTCTTTTCTTCAAGTATCTTTACATCAACTTGATTTCTTGATACTTTAAGTTCTTTTAATCCTTTTTCTATAGCTTCTGTAGAAGTTTTGCCTTCTGCAATAATAGTTTTAGGCATTTCCATTCTCCTCCTTGTTAAATATTTTGTCAATTATAAGTCTTTCAATTATAATTAAAATATTACTTACTAACCAATATAATGCTAGTCCTAAAGGAGCTATAAATGCAATTGATATAGACATTATTGGTACCATATACATCATGCTATTATTCATCTCTTGCATTGCTTCTAGACTCTCATCTGCCTCATCTTTTTTATCTCCAACATTTTCCTTATTTTCAGATGTTTTCTCTTCAATTTGCAAAACCTTATTTTTGTTCTTTTTCTTTCCATTCGTTATTTTTATTGAGACAAACGATGTAATTATATATAATACAGGTATAATATATACTGTAATATCACTCATATTTTGATTTGGAACTTTGCTTAGATCTAAACCTAAAAATTCCATATTAATATTTACATTTTCGTCTGTACTTGCTTTTTTCTGTATTACTTGTATTTCTGGGTAAGCAGATGCTTTTCCCTCTTCATTTTTTATTTCTTCTACATATCCATTTATTATGTTTGTATCAACTTTTTTCATATAAGTTAAAGGTTTACTTACAAGCCAAAATACAGAAAGAATAATTATAATTTGTAATATAGAACTTAAGCATCCACTAAATGGATTAAGTTTTTCCCTTTTATACAAATCAATTGTTTCTTGATTTAGTTTCTCAGGATTATTCTTATACTTTCTCTGTATTTCTTTCATTTTTTCCTGCATTTTTTCATTTTTCTTGATTGATTTTTGTTGTGATATAGTTACAGGTATTAATATAATTCTTAAAATTACTGAAAAAATTATAATTGCAATTCCATAATTATTAAATATGTTGTAAAGAAAGTTAAGTAAATAGCCAAATAAATTTGCTATTGCTCCCATATTTTTACCTCCAATCAGTTTAAAGGATCATATCCACCCTTTGAAAACGGATTACATTTTAATATTCTAAAAATTCCTTTTGCAATGCCTTTTATACATCCATATTTTTCAATTGCTTGTTTAGTATATTCTGAACATGTCGGATAAAATTTGCAATTAATTCCTCCATGAGCTAATAATTTTGATATATGTTTTTGATAAAATTCTATTGATCTTATCAATCCTCTTCTAAAAAATAAACTAATTTTCTTCAAATAAGTCAGCCTCTTTAAAAATTTCCACTATTTCTTTATGGACTTCTCGAAAACTAATATTTTCAATTGGTTCTTTTTTATTCCAAAGAAAAACAATATTGTACCCTTGCTTTATCTTTTTCATTTCTTTATAGTATGACTCTCTTATTATTCTCTTTATTTTATTTCTATTTACAGCATTACAAAGTTTTGTGCTTATTGCAATTCCTATTATATTTTTGTTTTTATTGTTTTTTGTTATGTAAACAATTATTTGCTTTTTAACATGATAATTGCCTCTTTTTATAACATTGCTAAATTCATAATTTTTCTTTAATGTATTAATCTTTTTCATATTTTATCGCATACCTTTCTCAAGGCACAAATCTTACATCATTACAAAAAAGCCACTAACAACATTTCTAGTGGCTCTCTGCTTTAAATTAAGCACTTAATTTTTCTCTTCCTTTAGCACGTCTAGCTTTTATTACATTTCTTCCAGCTCTTGTGCTCATTCTCTTCATAAAACCATGCTCTTTTTTGTTTTGTCTCTTTTTTGGTTGATATGTTCTTTTCATTCTCTGCACCTCCAATATTTATATAATTTGATAATTTTCTTTCACAAGTATTACTTATTATATACCTGTTTTTCATGTTATGTCAATAGTTTGATGTAAATTTAAATATTTTTATTTTTATTCGGGTTTTATATTGACTATTGAACCCATTTTTTGATATTATATACAAAAATAAGAGGTAATAAAGACTTTTATGTTTTTTTGCTTAATTTTTACTAAAAAACATAGCGGAATAGCTGGTTTGCGAGTTATCCACAGTTTGTGGATAACTATGTGGATAACTATGTGAATAAAATATTTTCCTATCTTTATTCTAGGATTTTGGAAGGATGAACATAAATGCAAAATGAACTAAATGATTTATTAACAAAAGCAAAAGAACTTTTAAAAGAAGAGACTACAAAAATTTCATATGAGACTTGGATAAAAGTATTAGAGATTCAAAGTGAAGAAAACGGTCATATTGTATTATTAACATCTACAGATTTTCAGAAGAACATCGTTTCATCTAAATATCTAGATTTGTTAACTAATACATTTAATTATTTAACAAATAAAGATTGTACTGTTTCTATTGTATCAAGAGAAGAACTTGAAGCAGCATCAAATAAGGCCGATTTAAGAGATATTTCCAGCATTGAAGCTCCTATTAATTATGCCACAACAAATTTAAACCCAAAGTACACATTTTCTACATTTGTTGTCGGAAATAATAATAGGTTTGCTCATGCTGCCGCTTTAGCAGTTGCAGAAGCTCCAGCAGCTTCTTATAACCCACTTTATCTATATGGTGGTGTTGGTTTGGGAAAAACTCACTTAATGCATGCAATTGGCAATGAAATATTAAGAAATAACAAGAATTCTAAAATATTATATGTTACTTCTGAAAACTTTACCAATCAACTTATTAATGCAATAAAAGATAATACCAACGATCAGTTTAGGAATAAATATAGAAGTATTGATATTCTGCTAATAGATGATATACAATTTATTGCAGGAAAAGAGCGTATTCAAGAAGAATTTTTCCACACTTTTAATACATTATATGAAAGTGGAAAACAAATAATTCTTTCTAGTGATAAACCACCAAAAGATATTCAATTATTAGAAGATAGATTAAAATCTAGATTTGAATGGGGAATAATGGCTGATATATCAAACCCTGATTATGAAACACGTCTTGCAATACTTAGAAAAAAAGCTCAACTAGATAATATTCTAATTGATGATGAAATTCTTTCAATTATAGCAACACGTATAGATTCTAATATCAGGGAACTTGAAGGAACATTAAATAAATTAATTGCAACAGCATCTTTAACACATAGTCCAATTACACTTGAAATGGCTGAAAAAGCAATTAATGATATAGTTTCACAAAAGGAAAAAGTAATTTCGTCAGATTTTATTCAAGAAACAGTAGGAAAATACTTTAATATAAATCCAAAGGATTTAAAAGGATCAAAAAGATCTAATGATATAACTTTCCCAAGACAAATAGCAATGTACTTATGCAGAAATGTTGCAAACATGTCTCTACCTCAGATAGGGCGTGACTTTGGCAAAAGAGATCATACGACAGTAATGCATGCTTGCAATAAAATAGAAAAAGATATAAAGGAAAGTAAAGAAACAAAACTAATTGTGGAAAGTGTGAAAAACATTTTGCTTGAAGGAAAATAATTGATATATATATACTTTCAAGAGAAAAATTAAATGAATGTTTGCAAAATGAATGTTTGATTTCAAACTTCAAACTCATTCTTAGAGATAAGTTCTATGAGTTATACACACCCCCCTGTTGATAACATGTTGATAACATGTTGATAACTTCATAATCCACAGTTTCAATTTTTACCTGTGAATAACTTTACAATTTATCCACAAAGTTATCAACACGAAAATCACTAGGGAAATAAACAATTAACATAGTTTTCCACACAATCCACAGCACCTATTACTACTACTACTAAATATATTTATATTATTATAAAGGAGACGATTTCAAAATGAAACTAATTTGTGAGAAGGATAAAATCCTTAAAGCCCTTAATTCCGTAACTAAAGCTGTTGCTGTAAGAACAACAATGCCTATATTAGAGGGTATTTTAATTCAAACAAATGATAACGAAATAAAATTAACAACTTATGATTTAGAGATAGGTATAGAATATATAATTAATGATTGTAAAGTAGAAGAACAAGGAGCTACTGTTGTAAATGCTATAATGTTTACTGAAATTATTAGAAGATTACCAGATACAGATATAAGCATAGAAGTAAATGATAAAAATCTTCTTGTTATTGAATGTGAAGGTTCTTTATATAAACTTGCAACAATGAATCCAGACGAATTCCCAGAATTACCAAAAATAAGTGTAGAGAATTCTATTGAAATTGAGCAAACAATTTTAAAAGATATGATTAGAAAAACAATATTTGCTGTAAGTACAGAAGAAAATAGACCTATATTTACAGGATGTTTATTTGAAATAGCAAATAATAAATTAAATGTTGTTGCAGTTGATGGATTTAGACTTGCTTGGAAGAGTAAATTCCTACAAAATAAAGTCAACAATTTTTCTGCAGTAATACCAGGAAGAACTTTAAATGAAATAAATAAAATTTTAATAGACTCTTTTGATATGATAAAAATTGGTGTTGCTAAAAATCAAGTTTTATTCGAGATGGAAAATTGTAAAATAGTAACACGATTATTAGATGGAGAATTTTTAAACTATTCAAGTGTTATTCCATCTACATGGGAAACACGAGTAAGAGTAAATAAATCTATGTTACAAGATTGTTTTGAAAGAGTAAGTTTAATTTCTGCATCAAGTATAGAAAAAGAAAAGAAATATCCAGTTAAAGTAACAGTTGATATTGGAAAAGTAACAATTTCTTGTACAAACCAAACAGGTGATGCAAAAGAAGAAATATATGTATCAACAGAAGGTAAAAATTTGGAAGCAGGATTTAATCCAAAATATTTCTTAGATGCACTTAGAAATATTGATGATGAAGAAATTTTCGTTGATTTTGGTACAAGTATTTCACCATGTATAATTAGACCAGTTGATGAAGAGGGAGATTATACATATATGATTTTACCTATAAAATTAAAAGACTAAAATAAAGGAAAAATAAAAAAGTTTTCCACAATAGAGGCACAATATGTTGATAACTGAACTAGAATTACAAAATTTTAGAAATTATGAAAAGCAGAAGATAGAATTTAATAATAATATTAATATTTTTTATGGAGATAATGCTCAAGGGAAAACTAATATTATAGAATCAATTTTTATTTCTGCTTTTGGTAAATCGTTTAGAACGAGTAAGGAAAAAGAATTAATAAAATATAACGAAGATTTCTTAAATATCAATCTAAAATACAAAAATTCTAGCAGAGAGGGTTACATAAAAGTTCAAATTGCAGATAAAAAGAATGTAATTGTTAATGGAATAAAAATAAAAAAACTAAGTGACCTTTTAGGAAATATAAATGTTGTTTTATTTACACCAGATGATATTAATATATTGAAAAATGGTCCAGCACAAAGACGTAGATTTTTAGATATGATGATTGGGCAAATAAGACCAAATTATGTGCATAATTTAAACATGTATTTGAAGGTATTAGAACAAAGAAATAATTATCTAAAACAATTAAAATCTACAAATGGAAATTATGATTTATTGGATATTTGGGATGAAAAACTTGCTGAATATGCCAATAAAGTCTGTTTATATAGATTAGAATTTATAAAAAAAATAACAGATAAAATAAATGAAATCCATAGTAAAATAACTGAGAATAAAGAAGAAATTAGAGTGGAATATTTAACTGACTGTGAGAACAAGGAAAAATTGCTTAGTTTAATTAGAGAAAGAAGAACATTGGACATAATTAAAGGCTTTACTACAAAAGGTGCTCACAGAGACGATTTTAATATATACATAAATGATAATCTTGTAAATGTATATGGTTCGCAAGGACAACATAGGACAGCAGTTTTATCTTTGAAAATGTGTGAATTGCAAATTATCAAAGAAGAAATAAATGAAAGTCCAATATTATTATTAGATGATTTTATGTCTGAGCTAGATGCTAAAAGAAGAAAGAATTTCTTAAATAATATTGGAGATACACAAGTAATTATTACATGTACTGATGAAATAAAAGATGAGTTCGAAAACAGATCCGTGTTCTACGTGAATAATGGAGTAATAAAAAAAGAACTTGATTAATTTGAAAAAAACGATTAGAATGATATAGAATAATAAAAACGAAAGGATGTAATGGAATGGAAAAGTATAACCATGAGTATAATGCAGAGCAAATTCAAGTTTTGGAAGGGTTAGAAGCCGTTAGAAAAAGACCAGGTATGTATATAGGAAGTGTTTCTATAAGAGGATTACATCACTTGGTATACGAAATAGTAGATAACTGCGTTGATGAAGCTTTAGCTGGTTATTGTACTCATATTCATATAATAATAGAAAAGGGAAATATCATTTCAGTAGAGGATGATGGAAGAGGAATTCCAGTAGATATACATCCTAAAACTCATATTTCTGCTGCAGAAACTGTTTATACAGTACTTCATGCTGGTGGAAAATTCGGAGGAGATAGTGGATACAAAGTATCTGGTGGTCTTCACGGAGTTGGTGCATCTGTTGTAAATGCTTTATCTGAATGGGCAGAAGTTACAATACAAAGAGATGGCGGAATTTATGAAATGAAATTCCAAAGAGGAAAAACCACTGAAAAGCTTACTAGATTAGGAGACTCTAAAAAAACAGGAACAAAAGTAAGATTTTTAGCTGATAGTACAATTTTTGAGACTCTTGAATATGATTTTGGAACACTAGAAGAAAGATTTAGAGAAATAGCTTTCTTAAATAAGGGATTACATATTACAATAGAAGATCAAAGAGATGACGAAAACCTAAAAAAATCAGAATTTTGTTTTGAAGGAGGACTAAATTCTTTTGTTGAATATTTAAATCAAAATAAAGAAAAAATTCATCCAACACCAATATATATAGAAAAAGATGGAGAAGTACCAGTAGAAATAGCTATACAATATACTACAGCATATACAGAAAACATATATACATTTGTAAACAATATTAATACAATCGAAGGTGGAACACATCTTGAGGGATTCAAGAGAGGAATTACAAAGGTATTTAATGATTATGCAAGAGCTCATAATATATTAAAAGAAAAAGACTCAAACCTTTTAGGTGAGGACATAAGAGAAGGAATGACAGCAGTAATTTCTGTAAAAGTAAAAGAGCCTCAATTTGAAGGACAAACTAAGACAAAACTTGGTAATAGTGTAGTTACTGGTATTGTGCAATCTATGGTAATAGATGTATTAGAACCTTTCCTAGAAGAAAATCCTGCTGTTGCTAAGGCAATTCTAGAAAAATGTATAAGTGCATCAAGAGCAAGAGAAGCTGCGAGAAAAGCTAGAGAATTAGTAAGAAGAAAAAATTCACTAGAATCAACTACCTTACCAGGAAAATTAGCTGACTGTAGCGAAAAAGATGCGTCTCAATGCGAAGTATATATAGTCGAGGGAGATTCGGCAGGTGGTTCAGCAAAGCAGGGAAGAGATAGAAGATTCCAAGCAATATTACCACTTTGGGGAAAAATGTTAAATGTTGAAAAATCAAGAGCAGATAAGATTTATAATAATGAAAAATTACAACCAGTTATATTAGCTGTTGGAGCTGGAATCGGTGCCGATTTTGATATCAACAAAATTAGATATGGAAAAATAATAATTATGGCAGATGCCGATGTTGACGGTGCTCACATTAGAACATTATTATTAACATTCTTCTTTAGATATATGAGACCTTTAATAGAAAATGGAAATGTATATTTGGCACAACCACCACTATATAAACTTTCTAAAAAGGGATTTAAAGATGTTTATTGTTATACTGATGAAGAAATGGCACAACATCTTCAAGAAATGGGAAGAGATAATGTAAATATCCAAAGATACAAAGGTTTAGGAGAAATGAACCCAGAACAATTATGGGAAACAACAATGAATCCTAAAACTAGAATCATGATAAAAGTTACAATGGAAGATGCAATGAAAGCTGATGCAATATTTAATGTATTAATGGGAGAAGAAATTGCTCCAAGAAGAGAATTCATAGAGAAAAATGCAAAATCAGTTAGAAATCTTGATGTATAAAATAATAATATAAAAAAATATATAATCGCCTATAAGATATTTCTTATAGGCGATTATTGTAATGCTAATATTAATCGTAGTTAAAACCATTATACCTAATTAATAACCTAATACATATTACTACATAAATAAGCTATTTCACCAAACATAATAATCAGTCACTTGAATGTAAATCCACCAATAACAGCCAAATTCATCCAACACTGGACTAAAAATAACCACTAAAAAATACAAATACACTCGTAACGTAGAACATATTACCCATAATTTAACCATACACAAAATAAAGAAAAAAAGTATAGCGTACAAACGAATAATATACTCATGTCGCCGACACATATACATCTAAAATATTAAACATATAAATATCTTTGCTCGAAATATATAAGACCCATTTTTGAATTTCATATATTTTTTTGTTTAACTAATATTAACGTTACAATAGTATTATGTACAAAATAAAAAAATATATACAAAAAATAAAAAATTATAAAAATAATATTGCTACATAAAATAATAATAAATTATTAATTAATAAATAAAACAACAAAAAATAATTAAGAAAGAAACGTTTACAATGGACAATTCTAAATAATAATGATTAGAAAAAGAGGATTAGAAATGAAACAAGCATAAAATATTTTTATCTATTGTAAATAAAGTATAGAAAAAATAGAAAAGAAGGGAAGATAAAAGCCAAGGGAAACAATAGGAGCAAGCAAAATAATCTGGGTAAATAAAAGTGTGAATTTAAGTTACATAATGTGAATGATTAAATTATAATTTAAACTAATAATTTAATTACTAATAGATATTTTTATAATAAAATGAAAAGAAAAAATAGTAAATTAAGATTTAGACAAATATAATTATTAAATATTTAAGATAAAAATATTCTTATAAAAATGATCAAATAAAAAATAATAAAAAATTAATAGAAAAATAATTAATAATAAAAAAATATTAATAAAAATAAATTAATAAAAATAAAAAAATTAAAAAATTAAAAAATAAATAAAAAAATATTAGATATAAAAATTAGTAATAAATAGAAAAAAATAAAATATAAAAATTAGTAAAAAATAAATAGAAAAGAATTAAATATAAAATTAGTAAAAAAATAAATAGAAAAATCTTAAAAAAAAATAATCGAAATAAATAAGGATATATATAATGTTAAAAAATTAAAAATTTAATAAAATTAATAGATAATAGAATTAATGGATAATAAAGATATGTATATATATAGTTGAAAAATTTTTATAAAATCATGAGAAACATATGGAAGGATACATGAAGTAGAAGAAAATGATTAAGGGAAATAAAGGAAAGAAAGAAAGTAGTAAAATAAAATGAAATACCAGGATTAGGTTACATAATACAAAAGACCTATATAGAATTAAGTAGGATAAAATTAATATTAAAAAGATAAAATTCATTATTAAACAAAAAAGTAAAGATTAAATTATAATAATAAATATTGAAAGAATAAAAAATTTTAAATTAATAATATAAAAAATAATTTATTAAAAAAAATTGATTAATATATAATAAAAAATATAATAAAAAAATTAATAAAAAAATATAATAAAAAAATTAATAAAAAAATAAATAATGAAAATAAATTAATAAACAATAAAAAAATTAAAAAATAAATAAATAAAAAATCAATAAAAAAATCAAAAAAAAAATAAAAAAAATCAATAATAAAAAAAATAAATAATGGAAAATATATAAATAAAAAATAATATAAAAATTAATCTTGAAAAAAAGAATAATAAAAATAAAAAAACAAATAAAATTATGAACAAAGGAATAGTTTTATAAAAAAATAATAAAAAAGCAATATTATTATTTTTTAATAAAAAGTTTTAAATTTATAAATAATGTGAGAATAAAGAAAACATATAAGTAAAGATAAGGAAAAAAACTAAGGGAAATAAGAAAAAACGGCAAACTTGTATACCGTATAAAAATGTTGAAAGTGGATTACATAATGTACTGCGTTATGATATAAAATTAAAAATTTATATAAAGGCAAGATGGATTTTCTTCAACTTAAAAGAAGAAAAAAGATACAAAATTTTTATTTATATATAATTATGTAAGAATTAGTCGAACGAATTTTCTTGACTTTTATGAAGTTTCAAATTAAAATCATTTTATGATAGAAAAAGGAGATGATACTTATTGTTATACATTCTATACAAAGATGGTTGCCATTTGAAAAAATATTAGATAATGGAATTATAAAATTAAAAAATAATTTTTATGTTATGATCTTAAAAGTTAAACCAGTAAACTATAATCTAAAGTCTAATTTTGAAAAAGAAGCTATTTTAAATTCATACAAATTGTTCTTAAAGACATGTGATTTTGATATTCAAATAATAGTAAAAAGTCAGAAACAAGATTTAAATAATCATATATCTAAAATAATTAATAACAAAAATAAAGAATCAAAAGTATTGCAGCAGATTTCAGATAAATATTTACAGGAAATAGAAGCGATTAAGTCAATTAGTAAATCAGATTCAAAACAATTTTTTATTCTTATTAAACAATCTCAACAAAATAATAAAGAGGAAATATGTATAGACCAATTAAATGAAAAATATTTAAAAATTAAAGAAGGTCTTTTAAGGTGT
This sequence comes from uncultured Clostridia bacterium, assembly GCA_934119935.1. Classification (GTDB taxonomy): domain Bacteria; phylum Bacillota; class Clostridia; order TANB77; family CAG-508; genus CAG-245. The sequence goes on from CAKOSX010000003.1 coordinate 157,030, forward strand.
GGCAATATAGTAACAAATGTTAATAGTCAAGATGGGACTATAGATATTCTAAAAAATTGTATATTTTTTAATAATGATGAATCAAAAAAGGAAAGTGATAAAGATTAATAATGAAAAAACAATAATAAATAAACAAAAGAATGAGCTAAGTCCAAGTTATATTAATTTAAATAATCCAATGTATATGGAAATAGATGAAAATTTTTGTGCGTCATTGCTTGTTATTGATTATACGAGAGAACAGAATGATTTAATATTTAAGACTCTGATTGATTCAAATATAAATATTAACATGTCTATTTTTTATGAAAAGCAAGATCCATACAAAATTGTAAAAGATTTAACATACAATATAGGTAATACTGCTGTTGATTTAGATATGGGAAAAAATAGACAGGATATTGATGTTATTGAATTTTCGCATGATGATGCTAAATATATTAGGAAACAGATACAAGCTGGGGATGAGGAATTTTATTATTTATATGTATACATAACGACATACAGTAAAGATTTAAAAGGTCTTAGAATAAATGTAGATAAAATTGTTAGTATTCTTCAAAGTAGAGGTATAAAAGTAAGAAAAGCATATTTTAGACAGGAGCAAGCGTTTTTATCTACGCTACCTCTTATGATAAATCATAAAGACGTAAAAGATGCAACTAAAAAAAATATGTTGACCGGAGGCTTGATTTCAACATACCCTTTTATTTCATCATCAATATGCGATACAGATGGAATTTTTATAGGAAAAAATATTTATAATAATTCGCTGATCTTTGTTGACAGATTTGATCAAGAAAAATATAAAAATGCAAATATGTGCGTGTTTGGAACGAGTGGAGCAGGAAAATCTTATTATATAAAATTGAATATTTTAAGGTGTAGATTGTTTCGGGATAGAGCAATATGTTATAGACCCAGAAAGGGAATATACTAATTTATGCAATAAGTTGGAAGGTTCTTTATTAAAAATTGGACCTAATTCACAAACATACATTAATATTTTTGATATAAGAAAGGAAAGTGTTGAAAAGGGAGAAAAAGGATTTCTAGCAAATAAAATAATAAAACTAATTGGCTTTTTTAATCTTGTGTTTGGTGAACTAAATGAAGAAGAAAAGGGGCTAATTGAGGAAAAGCTCATAGAAACATATGATGAGAAAGGTATTAATTTTGATGATAAAAGCTTGTATGAATCAAATAATAAGAATGGACAAAAGAAATGTTTTAAAAGTACGAAAGATATGCCAATACTTGAAGATTTTTATAGAATCTTAAGTAAAGACAAACACACAGAGAGATTCAAAATTAAATTATTGCCTTTTGTAAAAGGCTCATTGAGTTTTTTCAATAATCATACTAATATAACACTAGATAATAAGTTGATTATAGCAGATGTTTACGAATTAGGAGAAGATAATTTAAAATATGGGATGTATATTTTTACAGAATTATTTTGGGACAAGATAAAGGAAAACAGAAAAAACAAAAAGGCTATTTATCTTGATGAAATATGGAGGTTAATTGGAGTAACATCTAATAAAACTGTAGCAAGTTTTGTGTATAAAATATTTAAAACGATAAGGAAATATGGGGGAAGCGCTGTTGCAATAACACAAGATGTTTCGGATTTATTTAGTTTGGATGAAGGAAATTTTGGAAAGAGTATAGTAAACAATACAAGTATAAAAAATTTTTTTTCATTAGAAGAAGAGAATATAAAAGTTTTAAAAAAGTACACGAATATTTCTGAAAAAGAAGAAATTGATATAAAGTCATTAAGAAGAGGAGAATCGTTAATGTTTGTGGGTGAAAACCATATATTAGCAGAAATTAAAAGTTTTGATTTTGAGGATGAAATAATTAATAATAAGGAGGAAAATATTGAATAGTATAGATGTTGAAAATGAATTGTCAAATAATGTGTCAATGGAGAATAAACAGAGAGAGTTCCTTCAAACTGGAATTGGAAAGGCTGTTAATACTGGGCTAAATATTGGACTAAGATATTTATTACCAGATGTAATAGAAGATCAAATTATAGAAATAAAAGATAGTTTTATACAAAATGGATTTAAAGAAGGTATTAAAACTGCAATTGATACTGCAATAAACTTTGGAAAAAGTGCAATGGGAATATTAACAGGAAATTTTGAGAATATTGAACAAATGCAAACAGCCGTAAAATCAGGAGGAATAATTGATGGGATATCGAGTGTTTTAAATTTTACAATTAATAAAGTTGTTGATAATGGAAAATTGCCATATGCTGTTGGTAAAACTCTAAAAGCCGGAAAAAATGCATTAATGAATAATATAACAAAAAATATTGAAGGAGAATTTGAAAACCAGGTAAATAATATTGAAAAATTAGAAAAATACACTAAAAACTGGAGTGTGTATTTTAATAATAAAGACTTTGATGGGATGCAAAGAGAGTTTGAAAAAATTAAAGATAAAATCAAGAATGTTGCACCAATAGAAAATACTATAAAAAATGCTCGAACTGTTGAAAATTTACATATGTTAATAAAGAATAATGGTAAAAATTTTAATCTTACAGATGAAGAATTAGCACTTGTCAAAATGCTTTAAAACTATAAAAAAAACTAGAAAAAATAGGCCTTTTTGCTTGCAAAAATACTGTCGTTTTAGTATAATACAAACATAGATAAAACTTAGAAAAGAGGTAAAAAAATGGACTCAAAGGATACAGGAAATAACAAAGAAAATGTTATAGAAGACAGAGATGGAAAAATTGTTGAAAGAGACATTGAAGAAGAAATGAAAACTGCGTACATAGATTACGCAATGAGTGTTATTGTATCTAGAGCTTTACCAGATGTAAGAGATGGTTTAAAACCAGTTCATAGAAGAATTCTATATACTATGTATGAAGATGGATTAACATCTGACAAGCCTTATAGAAAATCTGCTACTACAGTCGGTGACGTTTTAGGTAGATATCATCCACATGGAGACTCATCTGTATATGATGCTATGGTTAGAATGGCACAAACATTCTCGCTTAGATATCCATTAATTGATGGACATGGAAACTTTGGTTCAATCGATGGTGATGGAGCAGCTGCTTACCGTTATACGGAAGCAAGAATGTCTAAGATTGCAGAAGTTATGCTAACTGATATTGAAAAAAATACAGTTGATTTTATGCCTAACTTTGATGATAGACTTCAAGAGCCAACCGTGTTACCAGCAAAAATTCCAGCACTTTTAGTAAATGGTTCTTCTGGTATTGCTGTTGGTATGGCAACAAATATTCCACCACATAACTTAACTGAAGTAATAAATGGTATTATAAAAATTATTGATGATGATAATGTAACTGATGAACAATTAATGCAAATAATAAAAGGACCAGATTTCCCAACTGGAGGAATGATTCTTGGAAGAGATGCAATCAAACAAGCATATGCAACAGGAAAAGGAAAGATAACCGTAAGAGCAGAGGCTGAAATAGAGGAAATGAGTAATGGAAGACAAAAAATTATTGTTACATCATTACCATATCAAGTAAATAAAGCAAAATTAATTGAAAATATTGCAAATCTTGTAAAAGAAAAAAGAATTGAAGGAATTTCAGAACTAAGAGATGAATCAGACAGAGAAAATGCTGTAAGAATACATATTGGACTTAAAAAAGATGCAAATGCAAGAGTTATATTAAATCAATTATACAAAAATACTCAAATGCAAGATACTTTTGGAATAATAATGCTTGCTTTAGTTGATGGACAACCAAAGATTCTAACTTTGAGACAATGTTTGGATTATTATATAGACCACAGAAAACATGTAATATTACGTAGAACTCAATTCGAACTAGATAAGGCTTTAGCAAGAGCCCATATATTAGAAGGATTAAAAATTGCATTAGATAATATTGATGAGGTAATTAATATTATAAGATCATCTTATGATGATGCAAAGGAACGATTAATGGAACGATTTGGTCTTTCTGATATTCAAGCACAAGCAATACTAGATATGAGATTGAAAACATTATCTGGATTGCAAAGAGAAAAGATAGAAGAAGAATATAATGAGTTAATGAAATTAATAGCTCATTTAAGAGAAATATTAGGAAGCGAAAGATTGGTATTTGACATAATTAAAGAAGAACTTACCGAAATTAAGGAAAAGTACGGAGATGAAAGATTAACCAAAATTGTTGCTGCCGAAGGCGAATTCAACGAAGAAGACCTTATAAAGGAAGAACAAATGGTAGTTGCTTTAACTCATTTTGGTTATATTAAGAGAATGCCAATAGATACATATAGAAGCCAAAGAAGAGGCGGAAAAGGTATAACAGGTATCTCAACAAGGGAAGAAGATTTTGTAAAGCAAATATTTACGACATCAACTCATGATACAGTATTATTCTTTAGTAATAAAGGAAAATTGTATAGATTAAGAGGATATGAAATTCCAGAAGCAGGAAGAACTGCAAAGGGAACGGCAATAGTAAATCTATTAAGTTTGGATGCAGGAGAAAAAATATCTGCAATTATACCAATCCAAAGCTTTGAAGATGGTAAATATTTATTAATGGCAACAAAGAGTGGATTAATTAAGAAGACTCCATTAAAAGAATATGATTCTTCAAGAAAAACAGGATTACTTGCTATTAATTTAAAAGATGATGATGAGTTAATAGATGTAAGATTGACTGATGGTGAAGATAATGTAGTACTTGTAACAAGAAAAGGAATGTGTATTACTTTTGATGAAAAAGATGTTAGACCAGTTGGAAGATCTGCTCAAGGAGTTCTTGGAATTAGACTTGACGATGATGATATTGTAATTGGAATGGAATCTATTCTTGCGGATAATAGGAATGCAACGCTTTTAGCAATTACTGAAAATGGATTTGGAAAAAGAACTGAATTAGATGAATATAGAGTACAAAATAGAGGAGGAAGAGGTGTAATTACCTATAAGATAACTCCTAAAACAGGAAATATAGTCGGAATCAGAATGGCTAGCGAAGATGAAGATGTAATGTTAATAACAAATTCAGGAACAATAATCAGAATTAAGGTAAAAGATGTTAGTATCTTAGGAAGAGCTACACAAGGTGTTACATTAATGAGAACAACTGGAGAAGAAAGAGTTGTAAGTATAGAAACAATTGCTCCAGAAGAATAGAGTTAGATTTTATATGGTGTGTAATATATTTGTTTTACACATCATATTTTTTATTAAATATAAAAGACTATTTACAATGTATAAAAAATCTTGTAAATAGTCTAAATTTTAATTTTTATTTATATGTTTTTTTAGTTCTTTAACTTCGGCTTTTAAATTTTCTCTTTCTATTGTGATTTTTTCTTTTTCTTCTTTTTTTAGATTGTCTTTTGCAACAGCCATAAGAAGTTTTATTCTGTTGGTTTGATTTGCCTCGCTAGCACCAGGGTCATAATCAACAGGAGAAATATTGGCATAAGGATATTTATCTCTAATTGTTTTTATAACACCTTTTCCAACAACGTGGTTTGGCAAGCAGGCAAATGGTTGCACACACACAATATTTGGAATACCATGTTCAATATATTCAATCATTTCTGCTGTTAAGAACCAGCCTTCACCAGTTTGGTTACCAATTGAAAGCACATCTTTCACTTTGTCTTCAAGTTCCCAAATATCACAAGGTTGCAAATATCCTTTTTTAGAATTTGCAAGTGCTATTCTTTCGTCTTTTTCTAATATATCAATCAATTTAATTGCTGCTTTAAATATTTTAGCCTTGTATTTATCTGTTTTTATTAATGTATTAAATGTGATTTTATGAGTAGCCATAAATTTAACAAATCCCATAAAGTCTGGAAGAATAACTTCTGCGCCTTCTTCTTCTAATTTTTCTGCAACGAAATTGTTTCCAAAAGGATGATATTTTATTAAAACTTCTCCAACAATACCAACCTTAGGTTTTTGAAGAGATGTATCTAATTCGATTTTTTCGAAATCTTCTACCATATCGTAGATACTCTTCTTGAATTCTGAAAGTGAAGAGTGTTCAACTAATTTTTTGCATTTATCTAACCATTCATCGAATAGCTTTTGAGTTTCTCCTTTATGAACTTCATATACTCTATTTTTTGTAAGCATTTTTTGTAGTAAATCTCCATAGACAACGGTTTTTAGTAACCCTTCAACCAATTTTGGAGTAATCTTAAATCCTGGCATTTTTTCCATTCCAACAACGTTGAACGAAATTACTGGAACATTTGCAAATCCTGCATCTTTTAGTGCCTTACGAATAAATCCAATGTAGTTTGTAGCTCTACAGCCACCGCCAGTTTGAGACATTATTAATGCTGTTTTATTTATATCGTATTTTCCAGATTCTAAGGCTTCTATCATCTGACCAGTTACAAGAATTGAAGGATAACAAGCGTCATTATTTACATATTTTAAGCCAGTTTCTACTGTATGCTCTGTGCAATCTCTTAAAAGTACAGCATTATATCCACAAGCTCTTACGGCTGATTCGATTAGCTCGAAGTGGATAGGAGCCATTTGTGGAATTAGAATTGTGTAGTCTTTCATATCTTTTGTAAATATTTTTTTCTTAGCAGTATAATCACCATCGCCACGTGCCTTAATATTGTCTTTCTCACGCTTATTCATACTAGCAAGAAGTGAACGAATACGAATTCTAACTGCACCAAGATTATTTACTTCATCTATTTTTATTAAGGTATACATCTTGTCGAAGCTTGATAAAATTTCTTCAACTTGGTCTGTCGTAACAGCGTCAACACCACATCCGAAAGAGTTTAATTGTACTAATTCAAGATTGTCATGATGTCCAACAAAATCTGCTGCAGCATATAATCTTGCATGATATACCCATTGATTTACGACTCTTAATGGAGCCTTTGGAACAACCTCATTTGCGATGCTATCACCAGTTATAACTCCTAAACCAAGGCTAGTAATTAAAGTATCAATTCCATGGTTTATTTCTGGGTCAACATGGTATGGACGTCCGGCAAGCACTATACCTTTAAGATTATGTTCTTCTAGATATTTAACTGCTTTACGACCTTCCTCATGAATGTCGTTTCTGCATTTTTGATATTCTTCTTCAGCTTTTTTAGCTGCTTCTGTAAGTTCTTTCTTTGTAAAATTATATTTTTTAAACTCAGGTAGACCAAGTATAGTTTCAGGTAAAGTCTTTACATCTAAAGGTAAGAATGGATTTAAAAATGTAACACTTGAATCTTTTAATTCTTCTACATTGTTCTTCAAAACCTCAGAGTAAGATATTACGATAGGGCAATTATAATGGTTGTCAGCCTTTTCATATTCTTTTCTAGAGTATGGAATACAAGGATAGAAAATAGTTTTTATACCTTGTTTTAATAAGCTAATTATATGTCCATGAGAAAGTTTTGCAGGGTAGCAAACAGATTCAGATGGCATAGATTCCATTCCTTTTTCGTAAGTTTTTCTATTACTCTTTTCTGATATAATAACTCTAAATCCTAAATTTGTAAGGAAAGTGAACCAGAAAGGATAATCTTCATACATATTCAAAACTCTAGGAATACCAATGGGTCCACGTGGTGCATCTTTTTCCTCCAAAGGTGTATAATCAAAAATTCTATTGTATTTATATTTAATCAAGTTTGGAAGTTCTACATTTCCAGAAACAATTCCTGCACCTTTTTCGCATCTATTACCAGAAATATGTCTAGTTCCATTACTGAATTTATTTATTGTAAGTAAACAATGGTTTTCACAGCCATTGCAACGAATATGAGATGTTTCGACTTTTAGTTTATCGATATCATCTAATGTTGCAATAGTAGATTTATATTCCATGTCTTTATTAGCTTCATATTGTTCCTGAGCAAGAAGAGCAACACCATAAGCACCCATAAGACCAGCAATGTCAGGTCTTACAACGTTCTTACCAGTAAGTAATTCAAATGCACGAAGAACAGCATCATTATAGAAAGTTCCACCTTGAACAACGATGTGACTACCCATAGTCTTAGGGTCTCTAATTTTCATAACTTTCTGAATTGCATTTTTTATTACGGAATAAGAAAGTCCAGCAGAAATATCTCCAACGCTATAGCCCTCTTTCTGAGCCTGTTTTATTTTTGAATTCATAAATACAGTACATCTTGAACCTAGATCAACAGGATTTCTGGCTTCTATTGCAGAGTTCACGAATTCTTGTATTGTAAGACCTAGACTTTTTGCAAAAGTTTCTATAAAAGAACCACAACCAGAAGAACAAGCTTCATTTAGCATGATATTATTTATAGAATTATTTTTTAGTTTAATATATTTCATGTCTTGACCACCAATGTCAACAATGCTTGTTACATTTGGCATAAATTTCTTAGCTGCAGTGTAATGTGCAATGGTTTCAATCTCGTTCAAATCAACATTTAAAGCAGTTTTTATCAAAGCTTCTCCGTAACCAGTAACACCACTGCATCTTATTGTAGCTGTTTCTGGAATTACAGAATATAAATCCTTAAGCATTTTAATAACACTCTTTAATGGATTTCCTTCATTGCCTGCATATAAAGAATATAGCAAGGCTCCTTCTGTATTTGTTACAACTAGCTTTGTAGTAGTAGAACCAGCATCTATTCCAATAAAACAATCACCTTTATAATTTTTTAAATCGCCTTTTTTAACAACGTCTTTTGCATGACGCTCTCTAAATTCTGTGTATTCGCTATCTGTTACGAATAGAGGCTTTAATGGATTTGTTGTATTATCATGAGATGTTCTTAACATCTGAATTTTAGCCTTTAACTTTTGAGCAGAAACAGGTTCCATTTCTAATGAATCTAGTGCTGAACCTTTTGCAACCAATAAGTGAGCCTCATTTGGAACAATAATTTGCTCATCTGTTAAATGCAAAGTTTCTATAAATCTTGCACGAAGTTCAGACAAATAATTTAAAGGACCTCCTAAGAAGGCTACATTGCCACGGATTGGTCTACCGCAAGCAAGTCCACTAATTGTCTGATTTACAACTGCTTGAAAAATTGATGCTGCAATATCTTCTTTTGCTGCACCTTCATTTATTAAAGGTTGTACATCGGTCTTAGCAAAAACTCCACAACGAGAAGCTATTGGATAGATAATAGTATGTTTTTTTGCAAGTTCATTTAGTCCGCCAGAATCAGTGTTTAGAAGTGATGCCATCTGGTCTATGAAAGCACCAGTACCACCTGCACAAGTTCCGTTCATACGTTGTTCGATAGATTTGCCAAAATAAATAATCTTAGCATCTTCTCCACCAAGTTCAATAACGACATCTGTCTGTGGAATGTATTTTTCAACGGCTCTTTTACACGCTACAACTTCTTGAATAAAAGGAACATTCAAGAAATTTGCAGCGGACATAGCTCCTGAACCCGTAAGTGCAATTGTAAATTCGCTATCTGAATAACGAGACACTAAATCATCAAGGACCGCACATACTGTATTCTTGGTATCAGAATTATGCCTTTGATAGTTTGTATATAAAGTATTTAAATTTTCGTCCAGTACAACAATTTTAACTGTTGTTGAGCCAACATCAAGGCCAACATGTAATAATTTGCTCATATAAATTTACTCCTTGAAATCTTATAAATCACCTTAATTTTATACGGAAAATCGCATTTTGTCAAATTTTAAAGGATAGTCAAAAGTAACATTAAAAATCTTGCAAGTAGTGAAATTGTCAGGTTTTTTTAAGAAAATAATCTTATTGTGTATTTTGTGTGAAATTTAATTATGAGTAAAATTAGAGTTCTATTTTGTCCTACATTGAATAGACATGTTATCAAATAGTATTTAAGGAGGAATAGTATGAAAGAAGGATTAAAAAAAATTATTATTGTTATCATTATTATTTTATGTATTGCTGGGGTTATAATGTATTTTATACAAAGCAGCAAGAAAAATAGTAAAACAGAAAATATAGAATATGAACCACAAGAAGAAATATCAGAGGAGCAGGAAAGACAAACCATGATATCTTTATATTTTGTTAATAAAAACACAAGAAAAATTGAGCCTGAGGCAAGGTTGATAGATGTGAAAGAACTTATGAAAGATCCGTATACAGTTATAATAAATTTATTAATTGATGGACCTAAAAATGATAATCATGAGAGTTCAATTCCTAATGGTACAATGTTAATCGGAGCAAGCTTGGATGGAGATATGCTGAAAATTAATTTTTCGTCAGAGTTTGTTACAAATCATGTGGGTGGTAAAGACGAAGAAAACAACACTATAAACTGTATTGTTAATACTGTTACTGAATTAACAGAGGTAAATTCAGTAAAAATATTGATAAATGGAGAGGAAAATCTTAAATTCAATGATGGAGAAGTAGAATTCTCACAAAATTTTATAAGAAGTGAATGATAAGAAGTATCTTTTTTATTTGAACATTCTGAAAAATTTACATAAAATAGAAACTTTTTGGGTACAGCAAAGAAAATTTTCTACACAATATAGAGAATCTAATAAAGGAAAATTGGAATAACAGCATTTTTGATTACAATGTTTACATAAATTATACGTGTTGAATTTATTATCATAACAGTTATAATTTTTATACAGGTGATTTGTTGTTCTATTCATTATTTATCTCCTCACTATTTACATAATTAGACATTTGATATATAATATTAACGAAAAATAAAATAGTGATAGGAAATTTGATAATGACGATTAATAAAAATGAAAGAATTGATGATTTACAATTTGAAGGACTAAAGATTATTCAAAATAAAAACTTTTTTTGTTTTGGGATAGATAGTGTTCTTTTATCTGATTTTGCAAAAAGCCTGAAGAGCAATGGAAGAGTCGCCGATTTGGGAACTGGAAATGGAATAGTAGGTTTACTATTATGCAAAAAAAGTAAACTAAAAGAAATAATTGGAGTGGAGATACAAGAAGATGTTGCAGACATGGCAGAGAGGAGTATAAAAATAAACAACCTCGAAAATAAATTTAAAATTCTCAAAGTTGACATAAATAACATATTTAAAGAAAATTTATTAAAGAAAAATAGTTTTGATGCTGTTGTGATGAATCCACCATATAAGGAAGTAGGAAGAGGAAAAACAAACGAAAACGAGAACAAATTGATAGCAAGGCATGAGGTAAAAGCGACTTTAACAGACTTCATCTCCACTGCATCTCAACTACTAAAAGATAAAGGTGAATTGTATTTAGTACATAAGCCAGAACGCATAGTTGACATAATAAATGAAATGAGAAAATTTAAGATTGAACCAAAAGAAATGAGATTAGTGTATCCATACAAGAATGAAGCACCATCGATTGTTCTAATAAAAGGTGTAAAGAGTGGGAAAAAATTTTTTAGTGTAGAAAAGCCACTAATTATATATGAACCAAATGGTGAATATACACAGGAAATTAGAGAAATTTATTCGGAAAATTAATTTGAAGAAAGAGAGAAAAGTCATGTTAGGAAAATTATATTTAATAGCAACACCAATTGGAAATTTAGGAGATATAACATATAGAGCAGTAGAAACTTTACGCAAAGTAGACATAATTGCTGCAGAAGATACAAGACATTCACTAAAATTATTGAATTACCTAGAAATATCTAAGCCTATGATAAGTTATCACAGACACAATGAAGACACTAAAACAGAAGTATTAATAAAACTTCTAAAAGAAGGGAAGAGTATCGGTCTTGTAACAGATGCAGGAACTCCAGGTATATCTGATCCAGGTGAAGAAGTTGTTAAGGAGGCAATAAAGGAAAACATAGAAATTGTTCCAATCCCAGGAGCGTGTGCCTTGATAAATGCTTTAATTGCATCTGGATTAAACACAAAAGAATTCTGTTTCTATGGCTTTTTACCACTTGATAAAAAACTAAGAAATGAGAAACTAGATGACATAAGTAGACAAAATAAGACAATAATTTTTTATGAAGCTCCACATAGACTTCAAAAGACCTTAAGTGAAATGTTAGAGAGATTCGGAAATATAGAAGTAGTAATTGCAAAAGAACTTACAAAAATTCATGAAGGTTACATAAGGGGAAAAATTGAAGAAATACTAAGTACATTAAGTGAGGTAAAAGGGGAATATATAATATTATTTGAAATGCATAGTAAAACAGAGAAAGAAGTTGAAATTGAAAACTTAAATAAGATGACTTTAGATGAACAGTATTTATATTATGTTAATATGGGGATGACAAAAAAAGATATAATAAAACAAATTGCAAAAAATAATAAAGTCCCAAAGGATGAGATTTACAAAAAATTTATAAAAAAATAATCAATAGATTTTCTATTGATTATTTTTTCATATTGTCAGCCATAGTTGAAATATTTTGAGCACATTTTTCGCAAACTAATTTACCCTTATATTCAACTACATTCTTAGTTCCACCACAAAAAACGCAAGTTTCTTCATATTTTCTCAAAATAATAGAAGAACCATCAACATATATTTCTATAGGATCCTTTTCAGCAATTTTTAATTTGTTACGTAATTCGATAGGAATAACAATTCTTCCCAACTCATCTACACGTCTAACAATCCCAGTTGATTTCATTCTTAATACCTCCTACAACAAAATTCGACATTAATCTACCAATATGATAACACATAATTTTACAAAAAACAAGTAAAATAGAAGCAAATTAATCAATTAGTTTAAAAATTAAAGAAGATATTACAAAATTTTACTATTAATAAAAAAATACAACAAGTTTTTACATATAAATAAAAAACAAAGTCTACATAATTATAAAAAATAAATGAATATAAGGGATAAGTGTGAATATATTATCTATATGGAGGATTGTATGTTAAATAAAATATGGCCATGTTTTATAATGGTATCGTTTGTATTTGCAATTATTACAGGACGTATACAGGACTTTAATAATTCAATATTTGAATCTGCAACGCAAACGGTAGATTTAACTATTAAACTATTTGGAACGATGTGTCTATGGAATGGATTGATGAAAATAGTTCAAGAGACTTCTCTAATTATTAGACTAAGTAATCTTATAAGACCCTTAATGAAATTTTTATTTCCAAAAATGAAAGAAGAGGATAAAGAGTATAAAGAAATTACACTTAACATAATTGCAAATTTACTTGGAATAGGAAATGCTGCAACTCCATTGGGACTAAAGGCAATGAAGACAATGCAAGAAAAAAACACTAAAAAGGATACAGTAACTGACTCTATGGCAATGTTTATTGTTTTAAATACTGCGTCTCTTCAAATAATTCCGACAACTGTAATTGCAGTAAGAGCGTCAATGGGCTCAGAAAATCCTGCACAGATAATTTTACCGGTGTGGATTGTAACTATTATAACTGATATAACGGGAATTGTTGCAAGTAAAATACTCATGAAGAAATTTTAAGAAAAGAGGAGAAAATTTTGAAAATCGTAAGTTACATATCAACTTTGGCAATTCCTATAGTTGTCATAATTATAGTTTTATATGGAATTTTGGATAAGAAAAAAGTATATGATATATTTGTTGAGGGAGCAAATGAAGGAATGTCTATTGTGATAAAAATTTTTCCAACATTACTTGGAATATTTTTAGCAGTGGGAGTATTAAGAAGTTCGGGCTTATTAGAATTTCTTACGGAGGCACTAGCTTTTTTTACAAATACTATAGGTTTTCCAAGTGAGGTTATGCCATTAGCCTTATTAAGGCCAATATCGGGGAGTGCATCCTTAGCGGTTGCAACAGATATAATGAAAAATTATGGAGTAGATAGTAAAATTGGCTTAATTACGTCAACTATAATGGGATCGACAGAGACAACTTTTTATACGATTGCTGTTTATACCAGTAGTGTAGGTATAAAAAAAACAAGATTCGTTTTGTTCGCAGCTCTACTTGCAGATTTTGTGGGAATGATTACTTCTGCTATAGTATGGAATATTATACTCTAACAACTTAAGAGAATCTTCTTATTTTTATAAAAATTAAACATGTCGCTCTTGGTCGGAGCTCCTAACGGACTCCTCAAAGGGCGAGCTTCAAGTTTATTTTAAAAAATTAAGAAGATTCTCTTTTTAAAGTGTATTCTAATTATTTGTGATATGTTTCATTATTTGCTATTTTAAAAGATCTATAAATTTGCTCTAATAAGAAGATTCGTATTAATTGATGTGGGAAGGTTAATTTAGAAAAACAAATTTTTTCATTACAACTATCTAATACTTGTTTTGAAAGACCAAGACTTCCGCCAATAATGAATGTAATAGAGCTGTATCTAATTGATATAGCTTCTATATTTTTAGATAATGAAATTGAATCTAACTCTTTTCCTCTTAAATCAAGGGCAATTGTGTAAGAGTCCTTTTTCATATGAGACAGGATGTTAACTCCTTCTTTATCTATAATCTCGTTTTCTATTTTTTCATTACTTTTCTCAGGAATCTTCTCATCTGGAAGTTCTGTAATAGTTAAATTACAAAATCTAGATAAGCGTTTAGAATATTCATTTATTGTTTCTCTAAAAAAACTTTCTTTTATTTTTCCAACACAAATAACATTTATATGTAACATAATATCTCCTCTAGGCAATTTCTATAATTTTACTTGGACCATCTCTTTTTGCTATTCCTACCTGTATAGTAGATTCATCATAGTGATTATTAATAACTTCTTCTACAACGGTTTTATAAGCAAGTTCTGGAAAATTGTTTTCTTTGCTTAAGTGTCCTAACATTACGGAACTTAAACCTGTTTTGATTAAAGAAGAAACAATTTGACCAGAATTGTAATTTGATAAATGTCCATCAGGCCCTGCTATTCTTTGCTTTAGTGAATAAGGATATTTAGAATATTTTAGTATGTTAGGGTCGTAGTTTGCTTCTAATAATAAAAACTGACTCTGAGATAATCCATTCATGATTTCCGGAGTAATGTGACCTAAATCGGTTGCAATACTAATTTTTTTATTTTTATGAACTATATTAAAACCGCAAGGATCAGCTGCATCATGAGGTATGCTAAATGGATGAAAAGACAAGTCTTTTATTTCAAAATCATTATTTACAACAAATGTCTTCTGGTTATCCTTCAATATTTTTGCTTGCTGTTCTGGCATTGCATTCCAGGTGCCATTATTCGCATAAACTGGTATATTATATTTCTTTGAAAGGGTACCTAAACTTTTTACATGGTCAATATGTTCATGAGTAACAAGAATTGCATCAATGTCACTTACATCAACGTTAATAAGAGAAAGTGCAGAAACAATCTTCTTAGCACTTTCTCCAGCATCGACTAATATCTTAGAATTTTCAGTTTCAATAAATAGGCTATTACCAGTACTTCCACTAAATAAACTACAAAACTTAAACATTTTTCTATTCCTCTACAACTCTCTTTATATTAGCACCAAGTTTTCTAAATTTTTCCTCTATACATTCATATCCTCTATCAATATGATCCAAGTTATAAAGTTCAGTTTCACCATTTGCAATTATACCGGCAATTATAAGGGCTGCGCCAGCTCTTAGGTCTGTAGCATATACTGGGGCACCAGATAAGAAATCTACACCCTCAAATACAGCACTTTTACCTTGAGCCGTAATATTAGCGCCCATTTTATTCAATTCAGCAGTATATTGAAAACGAGATTCCCAAATACTTTCGTTAATTATACTTGTGCCATCAGCAACAGAAAGCACAACTCCAATTTGAGGTTGTAAATCTGTTGGAAATCCAGGATATGGTAAAGTCTTTACTATTGCCTTAGTAGGTCTAGTATCACACCATACATGAATAGAATCATCATATTCTTCAACATTTCCACCAATTTCTAAAATTTTAGCAGTTAAACATTCTAAATGCTTTGGAATGCAATTGTGAACAACAATATCCCCTTTAGATGCAATTGCTGCTAACATGAAAGTTCCTGCCTCTATTTGGTCTGGAACAATTGAATATGTTGCATTTCCTTTTAACTTCTTTACACCATCTATTTTTATCATATCTGTTCCGGCACCATGAATATCTGCACCCATAGTATTTAAAAAGTTAGCAACATCAACAACATGAGGTTCTTTTGCTGCATTATCTATAATTGTTGTTCCTTCGGCTAAAACAGCGGCTAACATTACATTAATTGTGGCACCAACAGAAACTGTGTCCATATATATTGATGTTCCAACAAGTCGTGAAGCTTCGGCAACAATTTTTCCCTGAGCAACTACAGTATTTGCACCTAAGGCTTCAAATCCTTTTATATGTTGATCAATTGGACGAGCCCCCAATTTACATCCACCAGGAAGGCCGACTTCAGCCTGTCCACAACGGCTAAGCAATGAACCTATTAGATAATAAGAAGCCCTAAACTTGCTAGTCATATCTAAAGGAGCCTTAGTAGAAGTTATATTTCTTGTATCTACTTTAAGTGAGTTGCTAGTAAGCCATGTAATTTTGGCTCCCAATTTTTCTAATATTTCACAAGATATTTTTACATCACTTATATTTGGTACATTCTCTAAAGTACACTCTCCATCTATTAGCAAAGTTGCTGGAAGTATTGCAACTGCAGCGTTTTTTGCTCCACTAATATATACATCCCCTTTAAGCCTCGTTGGTCCATCTATTACTAATTTATCCAAAGTTAATCCCCCTTTTATTGCGTACAAAATTAAAAAGCTACATATATATATAACATAAAAACGAAGGATTTACAATAATTTTAGAATAAATACTAATTATTTGCTAACTTAATTTTTATATTTTCAAAAAGTTCTACTATTTTAAATTTGAAATTTAAATCTGAATTGTTAGAAGAGTTTGTTATTAGGTCATATTCTTCTGTAGACATATTTTCATGCAAAAGCTCTTTAGACTCATTCGGAACAATTCCAGAAGATACATCAACAAAACACAATGGAGGGAACATAACACACCACCAATTTTTACCTGATGCTTTGCCAATTTTAACTCTTAAAGCATCATATATTCCAGCTGGTATAGATACGTCACCGTAATTTTTCGTTGGAAAATCATATTTACCAATTTCTACAGAAACAGGATAAGTATAATTATTTTCATAAATTACATTTTCAGCAATGGCTTTGAAATCTTCTAAATGTTCGGAAGCTATATTCATTGCATCCTCCTTAGAAGAAACATCAGAACAAATAGAATTCATGTAGTCTAATAAAGCATCTCTAACTTTATACTTAAGATTTTGATCTTCAACAGAGTCACTATTTGCAATAACGTGAAGTCTGAATACACCATCGGCGATATTGGAAGAGACAGCATTTACATATGAATTTGCTGAAAGAAGAATAAAGATTGCTAATAGTAGGAAAATAATAAAGAATTTAGATAAATTAGATTTTTTTAAAAAATTAATAATCATATACGTATCACCTTTCGTAATTTTATACAAAATATTTAATAAAAGTATTTACTAAAAAAATAAAAAATATACATTTTTGGTAAAAGCTAATAAAGAAAAAATGACTGTAATAATATTGTAATAAAATTGTAAAAAATATTCTATTAAAAGTATAAAATATATAAATAAGGCGAAAAAAGTGGGCTCTGTCGAAAAATGAAATACGATTGCATTGTAATATTATTGACACAAATATGTAAAAATGTTAAAATTTACCATAGATAAGAAAATAAAGTGGAGGTAAAAAATGGCTGATATTAATAAAAATGTGAAGTCAATTTGTAGTTTCTATGCAAGCGAGTGGCACTTGGTTACAATGCTATTACCAAACATAGATAAAAAAATTAATACAGGAGTTAAAATTACCACAATTCTAGAAAAAGATTTAACAAAAGAGATGAAAACATTATTAAAAAATTTACACATAGAAAACCAAGATAAAATATTAAATATAGGGTGGGAAAAAACAGAAACAACAGAAATAAAAAGTAAAATAAAAAACAACGATTATATAATAGTAAATGGTACAAAAGATTTTGTAAAAAATGTAAGAGATCTAATTGAAAAAAATGTAGGAGAGGAAGAAATTACATTATTAGAATGTTATGATATTGAAGAATGCAAGTATGAACTTAAAGAAATATTAGATGAACATGATATGATATTAAATACATCTGGAGAAAAAGATAAACAAGAATATATTACCACAATAAAAATTGCCAATTAAATATGTTTTTTATTAAAATAATTGACTATTTTCCAATATTAGTATAATATAAGGTTGCAATCAACATTTTTGATTCGAAAGGAGAAATAACATGGACGAAAAATATATGGCAGCAGAGGAAGTTCTAAAGAAATATGGACAAGAACATCTTTTGAGTCAGTATGAAAAACTAAGTGAGGAGAATAAGTCAAAATTATTAGATGAAATATTAACATTAGACTTTAATCAAGTTGAGGAATTATACAAAAGAATAAATCAAACAGTAGACTTTGCAAATTCTAAAATAGAACCAATCGGTTATACAGATAAGAGTGCAATGTCTGATGAAGAATTAAAACATTATGAAGAGATTGGATTGAAAGCAATAAAAGAAGGAAAACTTGCAGCAGTTACAATGGCTGGTGGACAAGGTACTAGATTAGGACACAATGGGCCAAAAGGCACATATGATATAGGGTTGGATTCACACAAACCTATATTCGAGATTTTATGTGATACATTAAAGACTGCAGAAAAAAAATATGGAATTTTTGTTACTTGGTACATAATGACAAGTAAAGAGAATAATGATGCAACAGTTAATTTCTTCGAAGACCACGACTATTTTGGATATCCAAAGGACAAGGTTGTGTTCTTTAAGCAAGGACAATTACCAATGATTGATACAAATGGAAAAATATTAATTGGTGAAGATGGCTTAATAAAACAAGCAGCAGACGGACATGGCGGAATATTCTTATCAATGAAGAAAAATGGAATAATATACGATATGAAGTCAAGAGGAATTGAATGGGCTTTTATCGGTGGTGTTGATAATGTTTTAGTAAACATGGTAGACCCAGTGTTATTAGGACTTGCAATAGATAAAAAAGTTCTAGCAGCAGGAAAGAGTGTTGTAAAGGCTGGACCTCATGAGAAAGTTGGAGTATTCTGCAAGAGAAATGGAAAACCAAGTGTTGTAGAATATAGCGAAATATCAGAAGAAATGGCAGAAGCAACAAACGAGAATGGCGGACTAATATATGGAGAATCTCATATATTATGTAATTTGTTTAGCGTAAAAGCTATAGAAGAAATCAGCAAAAATACATTACCATATCATAGTGCTTTTAAGAAAGCTAAGTACTTAGATAAAGATGGAAACTTAATAACAAGTGATAAACCAAATGCATATAAATTTGAAGCATTCTTATTTGATGCGTTTGAATCACTAGATGATATGGCTATTTTAAGAGTAAAAAGGGAAGAGGAATTTGCACCAGTTAAAAATGCAGAAGGTGTAGATAGCCCTGAAACAGCTAGAAAATTATACAAAGAATTTCATAAAATAAAATAATTGTATAATTAAAATATAGGAGTTTGAATTTTTTGTTATACAAAAGGTTCAAACTTCTTTTGCTTAAAAGCTAAAAATATTACAAAATGAGTTTTTAAAAGAAAGGAATTTTATATGAGTTATTTAGAAAAATATAATGAATGGTTAAATGATCCAGCAATTGATGAAGAAACAAAGGAAGAATTAAGAAGTATTAAAGATGATGAGTCTGAAATTCAAGACAGATTTTACAAAGACTTAGAGTTTGGAACAGCAGGATTAAGAGGCGTAATAGGGAATGGTAGCAACAGAATGAATAAATATACTGTAACTAAAGCTACACAAGGACTTGCAAACTACATAAAAATGCATAATCCAGAAAATAAGGGTGTTGCAATCTCTTATGATTCAAGACATATGTCGAAAGAATTTAGTGAATTTACAGCATTATGCTTAAATGCAAATGGTATAAAAACATATGTGTTTGAAAGTTTAAGACCAGTTCCAGAGCTATCTTTTGCAGTAAGACAATTAAAATGTATAGCAGGAGTTATGATTACAGCAAGCCATAATCCTCCAAAGTATAACGGATATAAGGTTTACTGGGAAGATGGAGCACAAATTGTTGCACCACATGATAAAGGAATTATAACAGAAGTAAACAATATAAAAGAATTTTCTGCAATAAAAACAATGTCAAAAGATGAAGCTGAAAAAGCTGATTTATATCATGTAATTGGAAAAGAAATAGATGATGAGTATATAAAGACTCTGAAAAATTTAGTACTTAATCTAGATACAATAAAAAGAGTTCAAAAAGACGTTAAAATAGTATATACGCCACTACATGGAGCTGGAAATATGCCAGTACAAAGAATATTAAAAGAAATAGGATTTGAAAATGTATATGTTGTACCAGAGCAAGAGAAACCAAATGGAGACTTTCCAACAGTAAGTTATCCAAACCCAGAAGATGCAAATGCATTCAAGTTAGCACTAGAATTGGCAGAAAAAGTTGATGCAGATGTTGTACTTGCAAATGACCCAGACGCAGATAGATTAGGTGTATATGCAAAAGACTCAAAAACAGGAGAATATCATTCATTTACAGGAAATATGTCTGGCTTACTAATTGCCGAATACGAATTATCTCAAAAGAAAGAAAGAAGAGAAATTCCTGCAAATGGAGCATTGATTAAAACAATAGTATCATCAAATTTAGCCGATGCAATAGCAAAAGAGTATAATTTAAAATTAATAGAAGTTTTAACAGGATTCAAATACATTGGTGAGCAAATGAGATTGTTTGAACAAAGTCATGAATACACATACATGTTTGGATTCGAAGAAAGCTACGGATGCCTAATTGGAACTCATGCAAGAGATAAAGATGGAATTGCAGCAGTAATGGCATTATGCGAAGCAGCAGCTTATTACAAAGAAAAAGGCTATACATTATGGGACCAAATGATAAACATATATAAGAAATATGGATTCTATAAAGAACTTACAGTATCAATTACAAGAGAAGGTGTAACTGGAGCAGAAGAAATCAAACAAATGATGGAGAAAATGAGAGAAAATCCAGCTACAACACTTGGAAAATATAAAGTAATTGAATTTAGAGATTATAAGAAAGATGTTATAAGGAACAATATAACAGGAGAAACAACAAAAACAGGATTACCAAATTCAAATGTTTTATATTACGGACTTGAAAACGATGCTTGGTGCTGTGTACGTCCTTCTGGAACAGAGCCAAAGATTAAATTCTATATGGGTGTAAAAGGAAAAACGGAGGAAGAAGCAGAACAAGAATTAAAAGAACTAACAAAAGTAATGGAAGAACAAGCAAAGATGTAAACAAATATTTAATTATTAAATAATAGTAAAAAATAGAGATAATTTACATTTTTATAAAATAAACCGGAAGCTCGCCTTTTGAGGAGTCCGAAGGAGCTCCGACCAAGAGCAACGTGTTTAATTTTATAAAAATAAATTATCTCTGTTGTTATTTAATCTGTTTAATTAAATTAATTAGATTGTTTTCGTTGAGTTGTATCTTTCCATCCGTCTATATTATTTCTTTTTATTGCACCCATGATATTGGCTTTTACATGCGGATTTTTTATAGATAATGTAACAATTAAATTCTTAACATATTCTCTTGTTGAATGACCGTCCATAGGGCAAACCTTAGGCATTATTTGTTTGCTATTTTTCTTAACATAACGTTTTGTTTCCTTTTCAGACGCATAAATTAATGGTCTAATCAAAGTAATTCCAGATCTATCCATGTAACTTACAGGAGAAAAAGTGGAAATGCTTCCTGCGAAAAGTAAGTTCATCAAAAAAGTTTCCAAAACATCATCTAAATTATGACCTAATGCAATCTTGTTGCAATGTTCACGTTTTGCAGCAGTATTAAGAATACCTCTACGCAAATTAGCACATAGAGAACATGGATTTTGTTCTTGTCTGTCCTCAAAAACAATCTTGCTAATATCGTATTTTTCTTCAAAGAAAGGTACCCCTAAGTCATCACATGTTTTCTTTAAAAATTCAGAATCAAAATATTCAAATCCAGGATTTACACTTATAGCAATTAATTCAAATTTCTTGGGATAAAAGTACTGTAAACTTTTTAGCCCATTTAACATTGTAATAGAATCCTTTCCACCAGACAATGCAACGGCAATTTTATCTCCGTCCTCAATCATATCATAATCTTCAATTGCTCTTCTCATATAACTTAAAATATGTTTCATATATTTACATAATTACCAAATCGATAAAAATAATTGGCAAAATCCTTTCATAAAAATAAAAACTAAAAATAATTATAACATAAAATTTACATGGAATAAAGAGTAAATAAAAAAGAAGCATCAACTACATAGTTGGCTTCTATAATGTTTAATAATGAATTAAAAAGTAAATTAAGACTACATATAATTTCTTTTCCAATAGTACATATGAGAAATATAAACTGTATGGTTTGCTTCGCTTACTAAATATAATATTACATAATTATTTACGATGATTCTTCTAAAATTATTATGGTTATTGTTGGTTGTATCAATCTGCATATATAAATAAGGTTCTTCAGATAAATGCATTATTGATGTTTTTATTTTTTTCATTAATTTTTTTGCTGCTTCTGTTGATGCTAGATTTTGTGAGATATATTCATAGATTTCAAGTATTTCATTTTTACAGTCGTCAGTGAATTCTACATCGTATTTAAAATCCATATTTTTCTTCTAATTCTTTAAATACTGTAGTAGCCTTAACTGTTTTTCCATCTTTTATTTGTTGTTCTGCTTTTTTTAGTTTTTTACTTAGTTCATTATCTTTTAATTTTCTTTTATACTCCGATATACTCATTATAATAACATCGTTTTTGGAATTTTTAGTTAATACAATATCACCATATTTATTTAATGCATTCTCAAGTTCTTGAATATTAATGGTTCGTTGCATAATATCACCCCACTTTTTATAAGAATATTATATCATAGATATTAAGAGAATAAAACAATTTTTTAAAATTTATATAATAGAATAAAGAGAAAAATAATTGACATACCTATTCCAAGATGCTATTATATTAACTAGAAATGTATCAGTAGCTCAGTTGGATAGAGCAGCAGTTTCCTAAACTGTGTGTCGGGGGTTCAATTCCCTTCTGGTACACCATTTTTTTTATAAATTTTTAATTGGAGTAAATAGTGGAAGAATTTTTTATGAAGGAAGCTCTAAAAGAAGCTATAAAAGCCTATAAAAAGGACGAAGTTCCGGTGGGGGCGGTTATTGTAAAAGATGGTGAAATAATAGCAAGAGCACACAATGTAAAAGAACAGAAAAAAGATACAACAAAGCATGCTGAAATTATTGCGATTCAAAAGGCTAGTAAAAAACTAGAGTCTTGGAGACTAGAAAATTGTACAATGTATGTTACTTTAGAACCATGTGCAATGTGTACGGGAGCAATGATTCAGGCAAGATTGAAAAAAGTTGTTATTGGAACCATGGATGAAAAAACTGGTGCATGTGGTTCTGTATTAAATTTACTCGAAGATTATAAATTTAACCATGTTGTAGAAATCGAAAAAGGCGTTATGGAAACAGAATGTAAAAAAATATTACAACAGTTTTTTAAAGAATTAAGAGAAAAAAAGAAAAAATAATGGATTCAATTTATTTTGAATCCATTATAATAGTTACAGGGCCATCGTTTAAAAGATCTACTTTCATATCTGCACCAAATATTCCAGTTTCAACTACTGGAATTATTTTTCTGCACTCAGAAACGAAATATTCGTATAAAGGTATGGCAACATCTGGCTTTGCTGCTTCTACAAAAGATGGTCGGTTTCCTTCCTTGCAATTCGCATATAATGTAAATTGAGAAACAATTAAAAGTTCTCCATTAACATCTTTTAAAGATAAATTCATTTTATCATTTTCATCAGAAAAAATTCTTAAATTTGTTACTTTTTTCACTAAGTAATCCACATCTTGTTCACTATCTGTGGATTGTATACCAAGTAAAACTAAAAAACCGTTATTTATTTTTCCATTAACAGTTCCATTTATAGTAACACTTGCATGTTTTACACGTTGAACAACCACTCTCATACATAATCCTCCTAAATTTGTAATAAATATAATATAAAATAGAACAAAAAGCAACAGCTATAATAAAATTGGACATAATGTTAGTTCACAAAATTTTTACGAAAATAATTTGACTTTTTCTATTGTTTTGATATAATTAGTAGGTACAATAGGAGACGTATCGAAGTGGTCATAACGAGGCTGACTCGAAATCAGTTAGCCGGGCAACCGGCCCGTGGGTTCGAATCCCACCGTCTCCGCCAAATAAAGCGTGGGGGAAAAAATGAATACCAGTATGAAAGATAGAATAAAAATGAGTATAGCAATCAGCGTACTTCTGATTGTAATAATTGTTGTAATACTGATTATTATTCAATATCAAATTGAGGGTGAAAAGAATATGCCGTATCAGTTATCTAAGATAACCATAATAAGCACGGCTGAAGGAGAACAAAACACAGAAAATCCAGATGAGAGTTCGAAATGGAATTTGTCTGTAAATCAAAATAATGATGTTTATTTCTTTATAGATAAAAATACAGATAAAGATGAACTTTTAGACAGTGTTACAATCGATAACATCAATGTAACAAAACAACCTACTAAGGGTGTTGTAAAGGTTTTTATGCCAAATAGCTTAGAAGGCAGAACTTTTACATATGATGCGTCTTATTTAGTAGAAAATGGATTGGAATACAAAGGTGGAAAAACGAGTAACCCAAAAACATTAGAAATTTGTAATCAAGGCGGTTCGGCCGTAATTAGATTTGCAAATACAAATGTAGGAAATTTTGTTTCAAATGATGATACCGAAGTACAACACAATGGAACTTTGCTTACTAAAATAGGCACTACGGAAGAAGAAACTAAATTTCAAGTGAATTTTGATTTTATAATTCAGTCAAATAAAATAAAATATAAAACAAACATTACACTAAGTTTTCCTTGTGAGAATTTACTAACAGAAGGCACAAGCAATAAAGAAATAACAGACATGAGTGGAATTGTTTTTAAAAGAGTAAAATAGCAAATTTTTACTTGCTAAACTAAACAAAATAGTATATAATGCAAAAGGTATGAGATATAACTTTTGTATGGAGAGTATCTTGATAAAGAACTGTGAACCTTGTCAGGTCCGGAAGGAAGCAGCAATAAGCAGACCTCTTTATGTAGGGTGCTTTCCATAGAGAAGTTAAAAATCTCATACCTTTTAACCAATATAATAAAATTATGGAGGTAAAAAAAATTGGAATATACAGCGTTATATAGAAAATTTAGACCTTTAAAATTTGACGAAATAGTTGGGCAAGAACATATTGTAAGAACATTGAAAAATGAGCTTATTAATGATAGGGTTGGCCATGCTTATTTATTTAATGGAGGTAGAGGAACAGGAAAGACTTCTGCTGCCAAAATTTTAGCAAGAGCCGTAAATTGCCTAAACCCTAAAGATGGAGAGCCTTGCAACGAGTGTGCAGTTTGTAAGGCAGCACTCGAAGGTTCACTTACAGATATAGTGGAAATGGATGCTGCATCTAACAATAGTGTTGAAGATGTTAGAGCCATTAGAGACGAAGTAAATTTCTTACCAACAGTCGCAAAATATAGGGTATATATTATAGATGAAGTTCATATGCTTTCTACGGGAGCTTTCAATGCATTACTTAAAACTTTGGAAGAGCCACCAGCACATGTAAAATTTATTTTGGCTACAACAGAGCCACAAAAGTTACCAGCAACAATATTATCAAGATGCCAAAGATTTGATTTCAAGAAGATATCAAATGACAACATAGAAAAAAGATTGAATTTTGTATGTGAACAAAGCAATATAGATATTACTCCAGAAGCAAAAAAGTTAATAGCAATATTGGCAGAAGGAGCAATGAGAGATGCTCTTAGTATACTAGAAAGATGTATGCAAGAAGAAGGGAAAATAACTGAAGATTTAGTAAAAGAATTGGTTGGAATCCCCAAAACAGAGAGTGTAAATAAAATTACAAAAAGTATTTTGCAAAAAAATACTGAAGACGCACTTAGTGCAATAAACGAGATTATTTCAGAAGGAAAAGACATAAGTAATTTCTTATGGGAAATAATAAAATATGTAAAAGATATTCTTGTGTTTAAAACAAACACTAAGCTTGAAATTTACAGTGAAGCTGAGAAAAATCAAATTAAAGAATTGGCAGATAGCACGACGAAAGAAAGATTAATTTCTATGATATATGAATTATCAAATTTGCAAAACGATATGAAGTGGTCATCACAGAAATTGATAATGTTTCAAGTTACAATAATAAAGCTTTGTAACGAAGTAAGTACAGGTAGTGTGGTAAGTTCTGGAGATTCAGGAGCAAGTTCGAAAGAGGTTGAAGATTTAAAATACAAAATAAATAGATTAGAAAAACAAATTACACAATTACAAAATGCACCACGTGCAGTAGCTTCAAGTTCTACGAGCCCAGAAAGTAAGACTCAATATGCTATTAAACCAGAAGTAAAAAAATCAACAAATGTTAAATTAGGCGACAAGGTGCAAAACTGGCCAAAAATAATAGATAATATCAAACAAGAAGGCAGAATATCATTATCATCAATATTAATGACTTCTTCTGCAAATGAAATAAACGACATGACAGTCGGAATTAATTTCGAAAATGGGCTCACACCATTTAGAAAAGATATTCTAGAAAAGCCAGAAAACATGAGTGAGATTGTAAAGCAAGTATCAATGGAACTTGGAAAGCCAATGAGAGTTGTACTTGTAGATAATAATGAAGAAATAGTATCTAAAACAGATACTTTCAGTGATATATCTAATGGATTAGATATACCGATTAATATTATTGATTAATAGGAGGAAGTTTGAAAAAGAATTACAATTTTCCAAACTAAGAAAGGAAGGATTAAAATGTCAAAAAGAGGTGGATTCCCAGGAATGGGTGGATTTGGAGGAATGAATCTAAATCAATTAATGAAAGAAGCAAAGAAAATGCAGTCAGATGTTGAAAAATCACAAGAAGAATTAGCTGCAAAAGAGTTTGAGGCATCTGCAGGCGGAGAAGCCGTAAAAGTAAAGGTTTCTGGAAGCAAACAGATAAAAGAAATAAAAATAAAACCAGAAGTATTAGACCCAGATGATGTAGAAATGTTAGAAGATTTAATTGCAACGTGTATAAATAATGCATTGAAGCAAGTAGACGACGCACAAGCCGCATCACTTGGAAAATACAACATACCGGGATTAATGTAAAATAACAGGAGAAACATATGTCATACTATTCACCATCAATAGAAAAACTAATAGAAAGTTTTGAAAAACTTCCTAGCATAGGTAACAAAACTGCGGCAAGACTTGCATTTTATATACTAGACGCTAGCGAAGAAGAAACAAACGAATTTATAGAAAGCATACAAAATGCAAAGAAAAACTTAAAATATTGTTCACAATGTTACAACATAACAGATACGGATCCTTGCCCAATATGTGCAAACACAGGAAGAGACCATTCTTTAATTTGTGTCGTAGAAGATGTAAGAGATGTTGTGGCAATGGAAAAAACACACGAATTTAAAGGAGTATACCATGTGCTACATGGTTCAATATCTCCGATGAATGGCGTAGGACCAGATGACATAAAAGTTAAAGAACTTCTTGCACGTTTGATGGATGGTAGTGTGAAAGAAGTAATACTCGCAACAAACCCAAGGGTTGAAGGAGAGGCAACTGCAATGTATTTATCAAAACTGATAAAGCCATTGGGAATAAAAGTAACAAGAATAGCACACGGAGTTCCAGTTGGTGGAGACTTAGAATATACTGATGAGGTAACATTAAGTAGAGCATTGGAAGGAAGAGTGCAATTATAATAAAAAGAGGCAGGGACATTGTAGTACATATATACAATGTCCCTGCCTTAAATCATATAGCTTAAAGATTAATGCGACTGAAGATTAGGCTTAGTTCTTCTTCACCTAGTTCATGTTTTTCAATTAATTCTTGTGCAATTTGTTCCAAAATGTCTTTGTTCTTTATTAAAACGTCTTTTGCTCGTTCTTCGGCATCAGTTAATATTTTTTGAATTTCACAACTTGCCTTGTAAGCTATGTCGTTTCCATACATTAGAATATTAATTTTTCCTGTTTGAGATGCATCATCATATTCCAAAAAGGAAATAGGACCAATCACATCAGACATTCCAAATAAGAGAACCATATTTTGGGCTTTTGCACTTGCATGAAATAAATCGTCACTCGCACCTGGATAATGAGTACCAAATTTCAATTCTTCAGCAACATAACCACCTAAGTCACATGCGATACTATTTTTCATTTCTTTCGTGTCATCAGTAAATTCTAATCTCAAATTACGAGTTTCTCCAGCTGAACCTGTTGAACCATCGAATTTTACTGTTGGAAAAATTTTAACGTTGTCTACTTGAACATTTTTTAGTAAGAAATGACATACAACCGCATGACCTGCTTCATGATAGGCAGCTGTTTCAATCTCAATTTTTGAAAGGTTGCGAGTGCTTTCGGAAGAATCTACATTCGTATTCTTTTTGTTAGAATTCGAGTTTTTATGCCGTTTTACTATAAAGGAAACAAGAATAAAAGCAACAATAAACCAAAAACAAAAAATTGAAATCATAGTCAAATTTTCTAAAGCCATACTTAGCCTCCTGTTTGTATTTCAGAGGCATTAACACCTCTGAAAAGTTTTTCAAAGGTATTAAAATTTTTAATACTTTTTTATTATAACATATTTACATAAAATAGTCAAAAATAAAAAATCATGGCAATTTTATCAATTATTACAATTTTATAATAATCGATGAAATTGCCATAACCATTAACATATGTGTAAAACTATTTTGCCTGTAGTATTGTCTTACAAATATCCATTGTTGAATTTTTCTTTGCGAGTAATTCTGTGTTTTTCCTCATTTGATTTAATTTATTTTCATCATTTAAAAGTTCTGTTATAATTTCATCACAATCTTCTTTTGAATGTAGCCATATTCCAACTCCAGCATTTTCTAAGAATTGTGCGTTCTCTTCTTCTTGGCCAGGAATAGGGTTAATTAAAACCATTGGAAGTCCAGAAGCCAAGCTTTCCGTAGAGGTTAAGCCACCAGGCTTGGTAACTACTAGGTCAGATATGCTCATTAATTCTGGCACTTGTGTTGTGTATGGCAAAACCTTTACTATATCTTCGGCATGTAATTCTGAAACTAATTTTTCGAAAGCTTCTTTCATTTTTTCGTTTTTGCCGGAAATTGCAACAATTTGATGATTGTTTGAATGTGTAATAAATGATTTTAATATTTTTATTGTTTGCTCACGTCCTAAACCGAATTCACCACCACCAAAAAATAGAATTACTTTTTTATTTAAATTAAGATTAAATGAATTCATGATTTCTTCTCTATTATAAGTCATCAAAAATCTCTTAGAAATTGGAATTCCAGTTGCAAATACTTTTTCAGCAGGAATGTTATCATCTATTAATTCTTGTCTCATTTTCTCGTGAGAAACAAAGAAATAGTCTACTTGTTCTTTTCCAACCAACCATTGCTCGTGTGGAGCAAAATCAGTCATTATTGTGGCTAGCGTGCAATCTATTAAAGCCTTTCTCTTTAAATAGCTTACCATCTGACTACCAAATGGGTGAGTAGAAATTACTATGTCTGGTGAATATTCTCTTAATAATTTTAGTAATTTTTTAGCCATTAGATTATTAGCAGTAGAGCTAATGTGTGCCATAGGCCCTCTTTGTGAGTGGCTATAAACCTCGCCCCAAGCCCAAGGAAATTTCTTAGCCATTTCCTTATAAGCAGTAGTAGTAATCTTATTAATTGGTTTATTTACATATAGCATGCAATCAACCAAACTTGTTTCATATCCTTCAAAATTCTCATCAATGCATTGTTTTATTGAATTAGCAGCAGATAAATGACCGCCACCAAATGATGCATAAAATATTAAAATTTTTTTCATTTTTTAAATTCCCCTTATAAATTTTTTATAAAAATGTAAAATAAATTATAAACATTTTTATAAAGATTTTTTGCAATTTGATTTTATCATAATAAAACAAAAAACAAAAGTAAAATGCATAAAATTTGAAAAATTACCAATAATATTGCTAGAGTTACGACTAACTCAAATACCCTTTTTATTCTAATCATAATTTTTTAGTGAAACGATTACTATTTTTATGAAAAAATTTCTAAAAATAGTAATTGTTTCAAAAATTAAAATGAAGGAGTAAGTATGAAAATAAAAAAACTTTTTATTATACCAATTTTGTTTTTGATGGTTACAGGAGTGTATATACTTATAAATCTGTTACCTAAAAACGTTGAAGCAGCAAGTGATTCGTCCTCTACATCAGACTTGCAATTGATGGCTAGAGCAATAAATGGAGAGGCAAGAGGTGAACCATATGAGGGACAAGTTGCCGTTGGAGCAGTTATACTAAATAGAGTAAAATCTTCTAAATTTCCAAACACAATAGCTGGAGTAATTTACGAAAAAGGTGCATTTACAGCAGTATCTGACGGGCAGATAAATGTTCCAATAAAAGAAGGTTCTACAGTTTTAAAAGCAGCAAGAGACGCTATGAATGGCTGGGATCCAACTGGTGGAGCAATATATTATTTTAATCCAAGCACAGCTACAAACAAGTGGATTTGGTCAAGACCACTTATTAAGACAATTGGAAAACATAGATTTTGTAAATGAGGAGGAAATTTAAGTGAGTAAAAAATTAAAAACCACAACATCGTATATAATAATAGGAATAATCTTTGCAGTTGTAATTGCTGGGGCAGCAATTTATTATGCCTATCAAGAAGGAAGAAAATACGTAACAGCATCGGAAAATGGTTATAATATGGCTTTTTTCGAGTTAGTAGACTATGTACAAAATGTAGAAACATATCTTGCAAAAGCTTTAATATCAACAACTCCAGAGCATGGAGCAGAAACATTAACAAATGTTTGGAGAGAAGCAAGCGTTGCACAAAGTTGTCTAGCACAATTACCAATAAACAGTAATGAATTAGAAAATACATCTAAATTTTTAAACCAAGTAAGTGATTATAGCTATTCACTTTCTAGAAAAGCAATTGGAGGAGAAAATTTATCACAAGATGATTTAAACAATATTAAGCAATTGCACACTTACAGCTTAGATTTAGAAAACACATTAAATCAATTATCAACAGATTTAAATAGCGGAAGAATAAAGTGGAATGAGCTAAGAGACGAAGGAACGAAGGCGTTTGCAACACAAGTAAGTAGCATAACCAAGGACAGTTTCTCTAATCTTGAAGAAAATTTTCACGAATATGCAGGCCTAATATATGATGGAGCATTTTCGGAGCACATTTCATCATCAGAGAAAAAAGGCTTAACTGGTGAAGATATAGACGAAGAAAAGGCAAAAGAAATTGTAAATCAATTTTATGGAGCAGACAAAATAGACAATATAGAATCACATGGATATTCGGAAAATGCAGAAATTCCTTCATTCGATTTTAATGTAAAAATGAAAGAAGGCGATATAGATGCAACAATATCAATATCAAAAAAAGGCGGACACGTAATATTTGCAAACTACAACAGAGCAGTGAGTGCAGAAACATTAACACAAGAACGTGCAGACGAAATAGCAAAAGAATTTCTAAATAATCACGGATACTCAAATATGAAAGAAACATATTATTTAAAACAAAATGGAATTGTAACAATAAATTATGCATATACGCAAACAAATAGCAACAACGAGACGGTAACAATATATCCAGACTTAATAAAGGTAAAAGTTGCATTAGATGATGGAAGTGTACTAGGAATAGAAACCTCTGGATATTTGAATTCACACACAGAAAGAACATTTGAAACAAATATAATTTCAAAAGAAAAAGCAAAAGAAGTATTAAACAAAGACTTAGAAATAATGAGCGAAGGATTAGCATTAATTCCAACAAAATGGCACACAGAAGTATATTGTTGGGAATTTAAAGGCAAAGTAGAAGACAACGAATTTTTAGTATATATAAATGCACAAACTGGAAAAGAAGAAGACATACTATTAATAGTAAACACACCAGACGGAACATTAACACACTGAGCATTTTTTCCTCCGTCCCCAGAATGCTCCTGTATTTTAAATAAAAAATTACGCAAAATAGTAATGTAAAAATATAAATCATTAATAAATAGAGGAGGATTCTACAATGACAAAAAGAAACATTATGACTGAAAATCTAAAAGAAGAAATAGCAAGAGAATTAGGCGTTTATGAACAAGTAAAAAAAGACGGAGGTTGGGAAAACATACCTTCAAAAACTTGCGGAAACATGGTAACAAAAGCAATAGAAATAGCAAACAGAAATACAAAATAGCAAAATAAAAAAGTTCAAATTGTTAAATTTTTATCTAACAATTTGAACTTTTTTCATGCTTTTAGTAATTAAAAAAAGAAATATAAATAAACTATTCATCATAAAACTGCATTCTACTTTTTTATGTAATCAACTATATTTATATACTTTGCAAGTATGTTTGAGTAAACATCATAGTCTTTAATGAAATATCTTGTTCCATTTACTTTAAATATGGAATAAGGATAATCTATTGATGAAAAATTTGTGGTTGAGAATTGTGAGTTACTTAAGCTTATTAATTCTGACTTTAGTTTTTTTTGTTCACTGTGATTAAGCTTTTTTATAAAGGAAAATTCTTGAGGATTTTTAGGATAAATGTCTGGGGGAGCATAGGAAAGTGTATAATAAATTGTACCATCTTTATATATTGAATAGTATGCATCTAAAACCATATTATGCGAAATGATTTTATGTATTTGTTTTGAAACATACATTGTAGGTTCTTGAGAAAGATAAAATTTATCTTTAATTGTTCCATTAATTGTTTCATCTTTCATTAATATCAATATTTTGAATAATATCAATAAGACTATACATGCAATTATTGCGATAAATATTAGACTTAAAATTATAATTTCCTTTTTATTTTTCTTTTCCATATGATTAACTCCTTTTATTTTCTTGACTCCATTAAAAATAAAGAATCTTAATTTCCTTGTTCTAATTGTTCTACATAAATTGAGGTGATTTGTACATTGATTATATCAAGTAATTCGACATCAGAACAACCTGAATCTGGATATTTATTCTTAACGATAGATAAAATTGTTTTATTATCTACATCACTTATGTTTATATATGGGTGACTAGGAAGATATTCGGTTTTTATGTAATTATAAACATAATTAGATATTTGAGAAGATATAAAATCATGCGGATTTATATATTTTGTAAGTACATTTAAATAAACATTATAGTTTTTGGCATAATACATTGTTCCATTTACTTTAAATGAATAATAAGAGTTGTTATAGTCTTTAAACGACGGAGAATCTGTAGATGAATATGATGAGTTACTTAGTGTGGTTAATTCTGCTCTTAGACTTTTCATTTCACTATCACTAAGTTTTTTTACGAAAGAAGATTCTTCAAAACTATTATATTCAATGTCAGAAGAATCATGGTAGTTTGTGATATAAACTGTACCGTCTTTATATATCGAATAATATGAGGAAACAGAACCACTACCACTAATCTTATTAATAAGGTTTTTACATGCAGATCGTGATACGTACATTACAGATTCTTGTGAAAGATAAATTTTATCTCTAATTGTTCCATTCATTATTAATATCAATAAAATTATACATGCAATTATTGCGATAAATATTAAACTTAAAATTATAATTTCTTTTTTATTTTTCTTTTCCATATGATTAACTCCTTTTATTTTCTTGATTTTATTATAAATGAAGAAATTTGAATTAGCAAGTAAAGTTAAAAAAGAAATTATACTTTGATAAAGTAGCAAAATTTTCAACCAAAAGTAAAAGAGCTTCGCCCAAAAAGGGACGTCCCTTTTTGGACGAAAATCTTATTTTTTCTTTGTAAATGAAAATATTGTTATTCCTATAATAAATACAATAATTGTTATAAGTATACCTATAATTACATATTTAATAACCATGTTACTTTTAGATGTAGCTGTTTCAGTATTTCTGAAATCTCCAGATCTTCCGGGACCTCTATTATGCATAGTGTTATTTTCTTGTTTGGTCATGCCAGATAAATCTATTGATTTTATGCTGGTATAAATATTATTATCGTCAACGGTTCCGGATATATTAGTTCCAGAATATACGCTATAAGTTTGGTCTGTTAAATCGGAAGAACTATAAACAACAGTAGAAATTTTTCTGTCAGCCTTAAATGCAAATACTACATTGTTATTTTCATCAACAATTACAGTACTTTCACCAGCATTAACTCCGCTTGAAAGATTCATTTGTATTATTTGTGTATCATTTGAAGTTTTTGCTTCCTCATACATACTTCCAGTGGTAAAAACAGTTTCGCCATTTATATAAATATATCCATTAGAATCTATTCCATCGCCTTCATCGGCGTCATCTAAAATATTTACAATTACAGTACCTCCGTTAATTGTTAT
This sequence comes from uncultured Clostridia bacterium, assembly GCA_934119935.1. Taxonomy (GTDB): domain Bacteria; phylum Bacillota; class Clostridia; order TANB77; family CAG-508; genus CAG-245. Next base: position 191,718 of record CAKOSX010000003.1, read on the forward strand.
GATGCTTTCGTTGTCTGTACAAGCATTAATTCCGTCGTCCAACGACTGAATATTATAAGTTCCGCTATTTATTGTAATATGCATTTTAGACTCGATTCCTTCTTTTTTAGAAGAAGTTACATTTAATGTGCCAGACCCCTCGAAAGTTAAAGAAATATCAGAACTAATTGCTCCATCATATTTATATCTTTCATAATATTGTCTGTCATCATCATATCCTTTCTCGATAGAATACAGAATGCTATCTTGATCTTCCCAGCTTTCAACACTTTGCTTTATTTTTCCGCCAACAATAGTGTTAGTTGATCCACTTGCAGTCTCTATAACTACTTTGCAATCTTCATTTTCTGTGTCTTTGCAATATACAAAAATTGCAGGGGCATTTTTGCAGGTGATATTTACATTATTTAAAACAATTCTAACTTTGCCAACGATGTTATTCGCATTAACAGAAATTTGTCCATCAGTTAAAGTTCCAGAAAATTCATAAGTTCCGGCACCGTTTATATTGATGATATTAGAAACCTCTATATTGCTACTTGTAGCATCATCACTCATACCACCATTATCCATTTTATTTGATAAATACACACCACTATTTGTATCTGTACTAATTGTTTTACCATTTACTGTAATTTTTGAGTCACTTAGTGAAATGACCGTGGTGCTTGATGCATATGTAAATGGAATACTTGAAAATATGCATAGCAATACTAAAATTGAAATAATAAAAAACTTTTTCATACTTTCCTCCTTGTGTTTTTTATTAATTTAAAAGAAGAACATTAAATGAATATTAAATGTAAATTGTTGCAAAAAAAATTCCTCTGGAATATAATAGTAAAAAATGATTGGAGGCCATTGTTACTGTGAAAGCTAACTGGTACTTCACGAAAGGATTGTGATAAATTTTGAATAAAAATATAACTGTTGAAGAGATTTTAAAAGCCACAAATGGAACTCTTATATATGGAAGTAAATTAGAAGAATGCGAGAGTTTTTCTAAGAATACAAAGGAAATTAAAGATGGAGACGTGTACATAGGTTTTAGAGGTGAGCGTTTTGATGGTGGAAAGTTTTATGAAGACGCTCTGAAAAATGGAGCAAAAGGAGCAATTATAAATAAAATTGATGGCTTAGAGATAAAGCGTTTAGAAAATAAATTTGTTATTCAAGTTGATGATACTGTTGAAGCAGTTGGACAAATTGCAAAATTGAAGAGAGAAAAATACAATATTCCAGTAATTGCAATTACTGGAAGTGTTGGTAAAACTAGCACAAAGGATATCATATACAGTGTTGTTTCACAAAAATATAATGCATTAAAAACGCAAGGGAATATGAACAATCATATAGGAATGCCAATGACAATTTTAGGATTAAGAGACCACGAGGCTCTTGTAGTAGAAATGGGAATGAACCATTTTGGAGAGCTTAGTAAATTGACAGCCATTGCAAAGCCAACCATTGCGGTTATTACAAATGTTGGCACAGCGCATATTGGAAATTTAGGTTCAAGAGAAAACATTTTAAAGGCTAAATTAGAAATACTTGAAGGCTTACAACAAGGCGGAACAGCAGTAATAAATAATGATAACGATTTATTACATAAATGGTATTTAGAAAATAAGCAATATCAAATTGTTACATATGGAATAAATAATGATAGTTCGAATATGGCTGAAAATATAGAATATAATGAAACAGGTAGTAAATTTGTGTTAAAACCAGATAATGAGGCAATTGATGTTCCTGTTGGAGGAGAAGCGTTTGTATATAATAGCTTGGCTGCTATTAGTGTGGGCAAATTATTAAACATTCCACTTGCTGAAATTAAAGAAGGAATAAAAAAGTTTGAGCTTAGCAAAATGAGACTGGATATTCAAAAAACAGAGCAAGGATATACAATAATAAATGATTGTTATAATGCAAATTATGATTCTATGAAATCTGCAATCGAGTACTTGAAAAACATAGAAGGTAAGAGAAAAATCGCTGTATTAGGAGATATGCTCGAGCTTGGAGAATACTCAAAAGAGTTACATGAAAAAGTTGGACTCGAAGTTGCAAAAAATAAAATCGATATAGTAGTTACTGTTGGAAAAGAAGCTGAAAATATTGCAAGAATTGCAAAAGACAATGGAATAGAACATGTATATACTTTTGATAATAACAAAGATGCAATAGAAAAAGTAAAAAAGATTCTAGCAGTGGAAGATGTAGTTCTTATAAAAGCGTCAAACTCAATGAATTTTAAAGAAATTGTGGCAAGTTTACTACAACACTGAAAAGGAGAGAAATCTATGAAAAAAATAAAAGTTGGAGTAATATTTGGAGGGCAATCTACAGAGCACGATGTATCTGTTGTGTCTGGAAGTTCTGTAATAAAAAACTTGAATAAGGAAAAATATGAAATTTATCCTATTTTTATATCAAAAGATGGAGAATGGTTTCATTATATGAAGCCAGTACAAGATATAGAAATATTTGAAATAGGAGAACAGCCTAAAGAATTAGAAAAAATATCAAATGAGTTTGAAATATTGAAGAAACAAGATATAATATTTCCAGTTCTACATGGCTTATATGGAGAAGATGGAACTATTCAGGGACTATTAGAATTGTTAAAAATCCCATATGTGGGTTGTAAAGTATTAGCTTCTGGAATCTGCATGGATAAAGTATATGCAAAAATGATATTTGAAAAAGCACATATAAATCAAGCAGAAGCAGTTGTTATAAATGCAAAAAATGGCTATACATATGTAGACGAAGAGCTAAATCATGTTTCTACAACAGTAGAGGAAATATGTAAAATTGTAAATGAAAAGTTGAAATATCCTGTTTTTGTAAAGCCATCAAACTCTGGTTCATCAGTCGGAGTAAGTAAAGCCATAAATGATGAAGGATTAAAAAGAAGTATACAAGAAGCATCAAAATATGACACCGAAATTTTAGTTGAACAAGGGATAAATGGAAAAGAAGTTGAATGTGCTGTACTTGGCATAGATGACGTAAAAGCAAGCTGTGTAGGACAGATTTTGTCTGCAGACGAATTTTACGATTATGACTCAAAATACAAAAATGCTGAATCTAAAACGATAATTCCTGCTAATATTCCAACAGAAATTTCAGAAAGAATAAGAAAAACAGCGATAAAAGCATTTAAAGCTGTAAAGGGAAGTGGTCTTGCAAGGGTGGATTTCTTTGTTGACAAAGAAACAGATGAAATTTACTTAAATGAAATAAACACAATGCCAGGCTTCACAAATATTAGTATGTATCCACAACTGTGGGAAAGCTGTGGATTAAAGTATTCAGAATTGCTTGATAAGTTAATAACTTTTGAGTTAGATAATATTCCTCTATAAAAAGGGAATATTGTAATTTTTAATATTGCATGAAAATAGGAGAAAAAATGGAACTAATTGAAAGAATAAAAAATGATTTAAAAGAAAACTTGACGGAATATAGATACATACACTCTTTAGGAGTAACGGAAATGGCAGAAGAGCTTGCAACAATATACAATGTTGATGTGGAAAGTGCAAGACTTGCAGGATTGCTACACGACATAGCAAAAGAAATGACAGAAGAAGAAAGTTTAAAATATGTTGCAGAAAATGATATATCAATAGATGATATAGAAAAAATTAATGTTTCAATATTACATGGCAAAATTGGAGCAGATATAGCAAAGAAAAAATATGGAGTAAATGAGCAGATTCAAAAAGCAATTCAGTACCATACCGAAACAAATCCAAATATGGACACGCTAGCGAAAATTATATATGTTTCCGATAAAATAGAAAAAAATAGAAAACCGGAAAAATTCGATTTGGAATATGAAAGAAAATTAGCAAAAGAAGATATTGATGCAGCAGTGTTATTTATAATAGATGCAAGCATCAAAAAGGTAATAAAAAAGAGTAAATTATTACATCCAACAATAGTTGAAACACGAAATAAAATTATTATGAATAAAATGCAACAAAATTAGCCTAAAATCTTCCAAAGACAGCAAAATTATGATATAATACAAACACCGTGATATGGAGGATGTTAAATGATTTTCAAAGACTATTATAAAATACTGGGTATAGAAACAAATAAAGTTAGTATGGATGAAATAAAACTAGCATATAGAGAACAAGCAAAAAAGTATCATCCTGATTTGAATGCAGGAGACAATAGATACGAAGAACGTTTTAAAGATATTAACGAAGCATATAAAATATTATCTGATTCTACTTCAAGAAAAAAATACGATAGAATGTGGAATTCACGTATTGGCAGAAAAAAGAATAAAGCAGCTAAGCAGGAAGCAGAAAAAAGAACAGTAACAAGAAATGAAATATTTAATATATTGTTTGGAGTTGAAGAAAGTCAATCACAAAAAGATAGAATTGAAAACAGAAAAAATGCCAAAACTCCAGTTCAAGGCGAAGACGTTGAAACAGAAATACCAATAACAATATATGAGGGCTTTTTTGGACAAACTAAGAAAATTTCATTAAGAACAGTAAATGGCAAAATGAAAACATTTGAGGTAAATATACCTGCTGGAATAAGAGACGGAGAAAAAATTAGGCTGATAGGTCAGGGAAAACCAGGCTCAAATGGTGGAAAAAATGGAGACCTATTAATAAAAATAAATGTTGGGGAAGATAAACAGTATAAACTAATTGGGTCAGATATATATACAGATTTAAATATAAGCCCTTGGGAGGCAGTACTGGGCGCTAAAGTAGAAGTTAATGCAATAGACGAAACAATGGGAATATATATTCCTCAAGGAATTGAAACTGGTGAAGAGATACATATTGCAAACAAAGGATATAAGGATAATAAAGGTGGAAGAGGCGAGTTTATTATCAGAATAAAAATAATGATTCCTAAAAAAGTATCAGAAAAAGAGCAGGAACTCTATAAACAACTAAAAAAGGTTTCTAAATTTAATCCACGTGAGATGTGAGATCTTAAAATTAGCACTATTAACAAAGAAAATGTACAATAAGGCTAATAACAATAGAACTAATTTATGTTTTTGAAAAATTCAAATCGAGCTCGCCTTTTGAGGGGTCGAAGAGCCCCGACCAAGAGCGACGTATTTGAATTTAAAAAAACAAATTAGTTCTATTGTAAAATAGTACATAAATAGGTAACATAAATGTATTGACATATTCTTGTAAACAAGGTATAATATAAGAGTATGCAGAAGAAAAAATATGGAAAGTATTTCATATAGAAAGAGGTGTAACATATGGAACAAGTACAGGGAAAACATTTTAGTATAACAGATCCACAAAATGTAAGCACAATTATTTACCAAATTAATAAAACGGAAGAATTGGTAGATGAAAACACACCAAAGTTTACATTGGAGAGACTAAAATGCAGAGAAGAATTAGTTGGACAAAATAAGAAAAAAACTTTTTTTGTTGATGCCAACAAAGATGCAGGAAAACAATTAGTAATTCTATCTTTTGGACAGGATAGAGTTGTTGTTAATATGGGAATGCTTAACAAAGACGTTGTTAAGATTTTAAAAAAACCTGTTCCTATCAAGTTTAATACATTATATTCTGAAGAAGCAACAGAATATAAAGATGTAAGATATACACCAAACTTTCAGAGGCCTATTACAATAATAGATCCTGAAACAACAGAAGAGGTAAAACCAGTAGTTTATTTTGATAAAGATACAAATGAAATTAGAGGAAAATGTAAATTAAAACCATATAAATCTTATTTTGCCTTTGAGGTAAGAGAGGTTAATGATTAAGGGGGAACTTAAATGAGTAAAAATGAAAACGAATCTACAAATGGGGGTTCAAAATTTGAAACTAATGGTGGATTATTTGAAGTTAATGAAAGAGAAAACGAAATAAAATTACCTAAAGATGTTTCAGCAAAAATTGTTATGTCAGATAGAGAAGAAGACTATATGGAGATAGCCTTAATCCCAGATAAAGAAATTGAACACGAAATGTAATATAACGTAAGAAAAGGTGAAAATATATGAGTAAAATGCAAAAAGCTTTTGAAAAGAATAAAAAATACTTAATACTATTTCTAGTACTTTGGGTTGTACTAGAGATAGTATTAATTGCGCCTATGGCAGTTGCGATAGCTGAAAGTACTTCTGCACAGGGGCAATTTGAACTGGCAAATTTTATAGAAAACTTTGGAAAAGAAGTTTCTAGTTTTACAGCAATAACTAGAATTGGAAGTGCTGGAGCAGGAAGTGCCTTCGGAAAAGGAACATTATGGCTTACAATTTTGTGTTTAGTTGTTACTGCAATTGGAATAATTAAATCAAAACCAAAAAATGATTTTGAAAATATTGAAAACGGTTCTAGTGACTGGTGCGAAGGCGGAGAACAATACAAAATTTTAAATAAAAATAAAGGGATAATACTTGCAGAAGATAATTATTTACCAGTAGACAAAAGAGGAAACGTTAACGTATTGGTAGTCGGAGGTTCTGGTTCTGGTAAATCAGCATCTTACTCAATTCCAAATGCTTTCCAAATGTTAGGTTCGTATGTATTTACAGACCCAAAAGGTGAATTGTACGATAAAACAGCAGGATATTTAAAAGCAAACGGTTATGATATAAAAGTTTTAAATCTTGTTAATCCAGAAAATAGTGATGGATACAATCCACTAATGCACATACAAAGTGAGATTGATGTTGATGTAATTGCAAACACAATTATTAAAGGACAAGATTCAGATGGAAAAGGTTCTGACCCATTCTGGGATAACAACGCAGAAATGTTATTAAAATCTTTAATATATTATTTATTAGAGAAAAGACCGACAGAAGAAATAAACTTAACATCATGTGCAGAAATGGTTAGAGCGGCAGCAAGTAGCAATGGAACAAACTTATTAAGGGAACTAATGAGTGAATTGCCATTAAGCCATCCTGCTAGAACAAACTTCCAATCTGTAGAGGTTGTTGCAGGTTCAGAAAAAACATATAGTTCAATATTAAGTTCATTACAATCAAAACTTGGAAAGTTCGATTCTCAAGAGATTGCGGCTGTAACTTCAACAAATACAATAAACTTTGAAGACATTGCAAACCACAAAACAGCTGTATATGTAATTTCTTCAGATACACACACAGCATACAACTTTTTGTTAACAATATTCTTCGCACAGATGATACAACAATTATATAATTATGCAGATATGAATGGTGGAAGATTGAAAGTACCAACATATTTTATATTAGATGAGTTTGCAAACATTGGTCAAATACCAGATTTCGATAAAAAGATATCAACAAGTAGAAGTAGAGGAATTTCATTTAGCGTTATATTGCAGAACTTAGACCAGTTAGAGGCTGTTTATGAAAAGTCATACGAAACTATAATGGGTAACTGTGATACACACGTATTCTTAGGAAGTAACTCATTTAAAACAGTTGAATATTTTTCAAAACAATTAGGAGAGACAACAATTGCAAGAGATACAAAATCTACAAATAGAGATAAGAATTTTTCAAAACAAGGATATAGCACATCAGACCAAATAATGGGAAGAGCATTAATGACACCGGATGAGCTAAGAAGAATGGATAATGACTTATGTATAATATTTGAAAAAGGACTAAAACCGATAAAAGCAAATAAATACTATTACTTTACAAAGCCAAACATGAATAGAAGATTGAATCAGGATAGATTGGATCACAATAATTTTGACGCTGGAGTAAGAGGAGAGTGGAGAAAATTCAATCCGCAAAATCCATATTCTACAGAAAGAGATGAAGGTGTAGAACCAAATTTAAAAATCGATTCGCTTGATGACATATTTGATGCACCTCCAATAGAAAAAGAACATCCAAAGGACACTGGTTTAAAGACAGGTAATTACTCTGATGAGGAAGATGCACCACTTCTGCCAATGGAAGATAACACGCCAAGAGACGATTTGTTTACTAAAGATTTGCAAGAAGAATTAGAGGCAAAATTTGATGAATTATTTGGACCAATCGATACAAACAAAAATAACTAATAAAAATACCACTGAAAAATCAGTGGTATTAATTTTGTGTAAAAAAAGAGAACAAATGTTTTAAAAACTATTGACTTAATAAAATTGTTATGATATATATTATATAAATTTTAGTAAAAGAGAAGTGATTATATGAAATTTATACATACAGCAGATGTACATTTAGATAGTCCATTTGCAACATTAGCGAATAATGAAATATTTGCACAAGAAAGAAGATTGGAACAAAGAAAAGTATTGAAGGAAATGGTGGAGTATATTAAAGAGAACAATATTCCATATTTTTTTATTGCGGGAGATTTGTATGAACAGGATTACATAAAAATAAGTACCATGGAATATGTAAACCAATTGTTTAAAGAAATACCTAATACAAAAATATTTATAACTCCAGGAAACCATGATCCATACATAAAAAATTCATTCTATAAACAATTTAAATGGAACGAAAATGTACACATATTTACTAACGAAATAGAAGTAATAGAAGATGAAAATGTTGATATATATGGGTATGGTTTTAACGATTTTTATATGGCAAATAAATGTGAACAAATACATGTGAAAAATAAGGAAAAAGTAAATATCTTAATAACACATGGAAGCCTTGATAGTGGAAAAGAAGAGAATAAAGAATATAATCCTTTAACAACCAAAGAACTAAGAAATCTTGGGTTTGATTATGTTGCTCTGGGGCATATACATAAACCAAGCTATAATGATTATGAAGGACAATACATTGTATACCCTGGTTCTCCTATATCACTTGGATTTGACGAACTGGGTGACAGAGGTTTTATAGAAGGCGAGTTGAATGAGGAAACTAAAAAATTAAACCTTAAATTTATAAAAACATCAGCAAAAACATTTGAAGAGTACATGCTAGATATTAGTGAAATAAGCTCAGAAGATGGACTTATAGAAGAAATAAATGCAAGCAAATTTGATGATAACAAATACTATAAAATTATTCTTACTGGAAAACGTCAATTCGATATAGATGAGAATAAAATACTAGAAATGGTAAACATAAAAAATATTATTAGGATAAGAAACCACACACAGGTAAAATATGATATTAATGACGTATCTAGCCAAGCAAGCTTAAAAGGGCTGTTTGCAAAAAGAATATTAGAGAAAATAAACAATACAGAAGATGAACAAGAAAAATCTCAATTATTAAATGCTTTTGAAATTGGAATGGATGTATTGAATAAGTAGGAGGTGAAATAATTTGAAGATAAAGAATTTAAAAGTAAATGCATATGGAAATATAGAAAATAAAGATATAAATTTAGGAGAAGGCATTAACATAATTCATGGAGAAAATGAGAGTGGAAAATCAACATTATTAAATTATATTGTTAGTAGCTTTTATGGAATATCAAGAAATAAAGATGGAAAAGCACTTTCTGATTTTGAAAAATACAAACCATGGAATAGCACTGAATTCTCTGGAAGGATAGAGTATCAGCTAGATAATGGAGAAAAATACGAAATATTTAGAGATTTTAACAAAAAAAATCCTAAAATTTATAACGATAAATTAGAAGACATTTCAGACGAATTTGCAACAGACAAAAAAGATGGAAGTAAGTTTTTTATAGAGCAAATGGGAATAGATAAACAAATGTATTTATCAACAGTTGTTTCAACGCAAGAAGAGGTCCGTTTGGACGAAAAAAATCAAAATATGTTAATACAAAAAATAGCCAATTTGGCTGGTACTGGAGAAGATAATGTATCGTACAAGAAGGCTTTAACAAGATTGCAGGAAAAAATAAGAGACGAAATTGGAACTAATAAAACAAGCCAGAAGCCTATAAACATAGTGGAAAAAGAAATTGCAGAGATAAACAATAAAATAGCCGAAACCGCAAAGTATAAAGATAGAAAATATGAAATAGATAACGAAAAAGAACAAATTTTAAATGAATTAAGAAAACTAGAACAACAAAAACAAATTTTACAAGAACTTCATAACTCTATGAAAAACGAAGAAGAGATAAAAAGTAGGTTAGAAATACAAGAAAAAAATAGACGAGAAAATCTAGATAAAATAAATGAATTAACAAACCAGAAAAATGCGATAAATGAAAAAAATGAAAAAATACAGAATGCAAAAAATCATTTACAAGAAATAATAAAAGAACATCAAGAAAACATAGAAAAACTAAATCTCGAAATAGAGAAAATGGTAAATGAAAAAGAAGAAATACCAGAAAATGAAAAGCCAAGCATACCATTCATCATAATAACAGTCTTGCTAATAGTGGCTTTAGTATGTTCAATTGTATTAATAAAAAATTATTTGATTTCTGGAATTATTGGTGTTGCAATAATTATAGGCTCAATAGTTCGTATAATGAGTAAAAATAAACAAAAAAAGAATAAAGCAGAGCTAAAAGAACGAGTAAATCAGGAAAAACAATTTAAGAAAGAAAAATTGGAAAAGCAAAAAGAACAAATAATTGCCAATATAAATACTGTTTCGAAAGAATTAGAAAAGCAAGAAGATGAAGAGAAACAAGTAAACAGTGAAATTTCGATGTTAAAAGGACAGATAATTTTATTGGAAAAGAACAATGAAAAAATATCAGAGGAAATAGAAAATGATAACGAGCAAATAAAGGACAGAGTAGAAAAAAGTAAACAACAAATAATAGAAAAATATCAATATGAAAAAGTAAAAGACTTGTTACAAATAAATAACTATCAAGAATATTTATCACAAATGGAAGAAAGAATAAACAATAGTAAGATAAAAATAAAAGGATTAGAGATAGAATACAATACCATAATGCCGCAATTAGATGAAATTGTTGTTTTAGAGGAAAAGCTTGAGGCAGATAAAGAAAAATTAGCAGAACTAAAAGATAAAGAAGACATAATAAATATAGCTATAGAGAATCTAATGGATGCATATGAGGAAATGAAAACAACAATAACTCCTAAATTTACAAAAAATCTTTCAGAGAGTATTCAAAAAATATCCAACGATAAATATAACAAAGTAACAATAAACGACGAAAATGGCATGGTTATAGAAAACAACAGAGGAGAATATGTAGAGGCAATAAAACTTAGCACAGGTACAATAGATCAATTATACTTAGCATTGCGTTTATCAATGATAGACGAATTATCAAAAGAAAATTTACCTATAATATTAGACGAATCATTTGCATATTCAGACAACAACAGACTGAAAAACATGCTACAATATCTTTCAAGTGAACTAAATAACCATCAGGCGATAATATTTACTTGCACAGATAGGGAGCAAAAAATGTTAGAATCAATGGGCATAGAATATAATTTGGTAGAACTTTAATTTTAAGGTATAATAACGAAACAATTTTGATTTTTATAAAATAAACTGGAAGTGCGCCTTTGATGGGGCGAATGAGCCCCGACCAAGCACGACATGTTTAATTTTATAAAAATAAATTGTTTCGTGTTTAAAACAGCTAAAGATTTTGTATAAGCTCAACTTGCCGAAAAGCACTTGAAATTGTAGGCTTTTGGGTGTATAATTATTACGCTTATAAAAATTAATAAAGAGGAGAAATTTTATGTTTCAAAAATTAGAAGCAGTAGAAAATAGGTACGAAGAACTTAATAAAAAAATTGCAGATCCAGAAGTTATTGCAAATACAAGTGAATGGACAAAATTCATGAAAGAACATGCAGAGATAGAAGAAGTTGCATTAAAATATAAAGAATATAAACAGGTACAACAGAGTATAGAAGAAGCTCAAGAGATGCTAGATGATCCAGAAATGAAAGAATTGGCAGAAGAAGAACTTCGTGAGAATAAAGAAAAACTTCCTAAAATAGAAGAAGAATTAAAAATATTGCTTATACCAAAAGATCCAGACGATGACAAAAACATCATTTGCGAAATTAGAGCGGGAGCAGGTGGAGATGAAGCAGCTTTATTTGCCGGAACTCTATTCAGAATGTACTCAATGTATGCAGAAAGAAAACACTGGAAAATAGAAGTGCTAAACGAAAACGAGACAGGGCTTGGAGGATATAAAGAAATATCTTTCATGGTTACTGGAAAAGGAGTTTATAGCAGATTAAAATTTGAGAGTGGAGTTCACAGAGTACAAAGAGTTCCAGAAACAGAGGCAAGTGGAAGAATTCACACTTCAACGGCAACTGTTGCGGTATTACCAGTAGTAGAAGATGTTCAAATAGAAATAAATCCTGCAGACATTAAACTAGAAGTGTTTAGAGCTTCTGGTGCCGGAGGACAACACGTAAACAAAACATCATCAGCAGTAAGATTAATACACGTACCTACAGGGATAGTAGCAGAGTGCCAAACAGAACGTTCTCAAACACAAAACAGAGAATATGCAATGAAACTTTTAAAATCTAGACTATATGAAGTAGAAAAACAAAAACGTGATTCAGAACTTGCAAACGAGCGTAAGAGCCAAGTTGGAAGTGGAGACAGAAGTGAAAAAATACGTACTTACAACTATCCACAAGGACGTATAACAGACCACAGAATAGGACTTAGCATATATCAAATGGAGAACTTCCTAAATGGAGACTTAGATGAAATGATAGATAACTTAATTGCAGCAGACAGAGCAGAAAAATTACAAGGAAATGATGAAGAATAAACAGCACTAAAATTTATAGCATAAAACGCAGAAAAAGATGATGAAATTTTACAATACCATCATCTTTTTTGTATACAAAATTAAATTTGACTAATGATTAATTTTTGATATAATGTGCTTAACAAAACTAAGGAGAGATTGCAATTTATGAATAATGAAGAAAATGATATAGAGCGTCAAGAATTAGCACAAAGGGTTGGAAAAAATGGAGACAGAATTTTAAGGGAATACTTTGATGATATAGGATTGGCTAATAAAACAAGTAATGAAATTAATGATTTAATAAATAGATTAAGAATTTGTGGAGTAGACATTAAAAAAGTTTTTTCTGAATGTGGACGAGATAGTACATTAAAAACCAAAGTTGATAGAAACCAGGCTATAGACATTGTATTGGGATTTTTTAGAGAATTTGGAATAGATGTATCTAAATTATTAGAAGAAGGCAAATATAATAATGAAAGTGAACAAGCAGTACATTTATCTTTTAATAAAGGAGTAAAAAGAAACGAGACTACAAGTCCAACTTTTGCAAGAGAAGATGTACATGCATATGCAAAAGAAACCGGAACATTAACAGATGTGTATTCATTAGTTCATGAAATATCGCATACACTATATGTTCAAAACCAGTTTGGAGAAGCAAGAATGATTTTAGGAGAAGTTATACCACAGTGTATGGAAAGAATGCTTGACAGCTATTTAATAGGGCTGGCTGAAAGAAAAGAAGTTGATATGGATGTTAAGTGTCTAAAAAAAGATATAACCAAAAGAAAAATCAGCACTGCAATTGATAGATTTAGAATGACAAGCAGAATAGCTAAAGGAGAATACAAATTTGCAAGTGAGAAGGCAGAACTTTCACGTTATATGTTAGCACAAATTTATGCAACACAGTTAATTAAAATGGATAAATCAGTTCGAAAGCAAAGAATAATTGACTTTATGGAAGCTTTGAAGAGTAACGACATACAGAAAGCAAATAATGCTTTTGATATGCAAATAGGTAAAGAGAATGCTAAAGAAAGAGATAAATATATCAGCAACAGCATATGGAATTTACAAAAAGATGTATTAACTTTTCAAGAAAATGAAGTGCTAAAAGAACAAACAGATGAAGCAACAAGAACAATAAGTAAAGAAGACGAGAAAGAGCCGGAAATGTAAACAGGGCTAATAATATAATGAAAGTAATGATAATAAATTTTCAGAATATATAAATACTTTAGAATAAAAAACAAACCAAGCAAATACAATGTACAAAAAAGATAGGAGACAAAATGTACGATTTATTAAAAGTAACGATGCTTGGTTTATTTTTTGGAACATTTGGAACAACCTTAGGAGGAATAATAGGTGTTAGATTCCAAAATCCATCAAATAAAATATTAAGTTTTATTCTGTCATTGGCAGGAGGACTAATGACCTCTATATTAAGTTTTGATTTGATTCCAGAAGCTTTAAAAATTGCGTCTATAACTAATGTTGTTTTAGGAATAGCTTTAGGTATATTTTGTATGATTATTTGTAATTATTTAGTTGATAAAAAGTTTACAGAAAATTCTCAAATGTTAAGAAGCATAAAAGAAGAAAATAAAAAAGATTTATTAAGAGCAGGAATTGTAACAAGTATAGGCTTAGCAATACATAATTTTCCGGAAGGACTCGCAATAGGTTCTGGTTTTGGAGCCTCACTAACGTTAGGTTACTCTCTTGCAATCGCAATATGTATACACGATATACCAGAAGGAATTTCAATGGCTGTGCCGATGAAAAATGGAGGAATGAAAACATCTAAAGTCTTATATTATGTAATTCTTTCTGGAGTAACAACAGGAATAGGAGCACTAATTGGAAAAATAATTGGTGGAATATCGCAAGACGTAATCGCTGTGTGCCTAAGCTTTGCGGCTGGAGCAATGCTGTATATAGTTTCAGGAGAATTAATACCTGAATCAAATAAAATTTATGAAGGAAAAGCAAGTACCATAGGAACAATAATTGGATTTGTATTAGGATTAATTGCCGTAAATATATAAAATATAGTGAATTAAATCTTGATTAAATCCACCCAAATGTTATATACTATCGGTAGAAAAATATTGGAGGAATCAACACATGGAACAAATAAAAAATATAATGTTTATATGTACTGGAAATACATGTAGAAGTGCTATGGCAGAAGGCATGATGAAGAAAATGTTAGAGGATAAAGGAATAAGAGACGTAAATGTATGTTCTGCTGGACTTCGTGCATCGACTGGAGAATATTCAACAGATGAAGCAATAATGGTTATGAAAGAAGACTATGACGTAAATTTATTAAACCATCAATCTATAAATGTTAAAAATACAGATGTAAAAGATATGGACTTGATTTTGTGTGCCACACATGCACATCTAACTACATTGGAATATATGTATCCAGAGCTTGCTCATAGAATATTCACAATAAAAGAATACGCATATGGACCAGATGTACAAGATAAAGACATAGATGATCCATGGGGATATCCTGCTGATGTATATAGAAAATGTGCAAAAGAAATATACGATGCTTTAAAATTAATTGTAGATAAAATTACAAATGCATAGACTATTCTAGTAATAAGTAATCAAGGAAAGGATAAAAAATGAATAAAGAAGAATTAATAAATGGATTGAATGACAGGCAAAAAGAGGCTGTGCTTGCCACAGATGGGCCATGCTTAGTAATTGCTGGCGCAGGAAGTGGAAAAACGAAAGTGCTAACACACAAGATTGCATATGACATAGAAAGTGGAATTAAGCCATGGAATATACTTGCAATTACTTTTACAAACAAAGCCGCAAACGAGATGAAGGAGAGAATAGAGAAGCTCATTGGAGATGCCGCAAAAGACTTGTGGATGGGAACATTCCACTCTATTTGTGTGCGTATTTTAAGAAGATACATAGATAGAATTGGATATAAAACAGATTTTGTTATTTTCGATACATCTGATCAGAAAACTTTAATAAAAGAGTGCTTAAAGGCTTTAAAAGTAGACGATAAAATATTTACGGACAGGGGAGTTTTGTCTGAAATCAGCAATGGAAAAAATGAAATGCTTGAGCCAAAAGCTTATGGTGTAAAATACGCCGGAGACTTTAGAAAAGAGAAAATTGCAGAAATTTATGAGTTATATCAGAGAAGATTAAGAGAAAACAATGCGATAGATTTTGATGATATCATCAATTTTACTATAAAAATACTAAGTGAGAATCCAGATGTTTTAGATTATTACACAGAAAAATTTAAGTACATTTTAGTTGATGAGTATCAGGATACAAACAAGGCTCAATTTACGCTTGTATCATTATTGGCATCAAAGTATGGAAATGTTACCGCTGTTGGTGATAATGACCAGGGAATTTATAGTTTTAGAGGCGCAGATATTTCTAACATATTAAACTTCGAAAGAGATTTCCCAGGAACAAGAATTATCAAATTAGAGCAAAATTACAGATGTACGGGCAATATATTAAAAGCTGCAAATGCAGTAATAAAGCACAATGAAAACAAATACGACAAGAAGCTATGGACAGAAAATGAAGAAGGACACTTGCCTTGCATATATTGTGGTGAAGATGAATACGACGAAGGCAGATATATTGTAGAGCAAATAAACCATTTAAAAACAGAAGAATATTACAAAAATTCGGATTTCACAATCTTGTATAGAATGAATGCTCAATCAAGAGCAATAGAAGATATCCTTATGAGAGAAGGCATTCCATACAAAGTTATTGGTGGCTTGAAGTTCTACGAAAGAAAAGAAATAAAAGACATAATTGCATATTTAAGGTTAATACATAATTCTGCAGATAATCTATCTTTAAAGAGAATTATAAATGAGCCAAAACGTGGAATTGGAAAGACAAGCATAGACCAAATTCAAGAAATTTCAGACAAAACAGGTAACTCTATGTATGAAATTATAAGAAATGCACAAGAATATGGATTGACGAGAGTTTATTCAAATTCTAGAGATTTTATTGAACAAATGGAATATTTGAAGTCAAAAAAAGATGAACTTAAAATATCAGATTTAATCAAAGAAACTCTTAATAAAACTGGTTATACAAAGGCATTAGAGAACGAAAACAGTGTTGAGGCTGAGACTAGAATAGAAAACTTAGAGGAATTCTTAACAGTTGCGATAGAATTTGAAGAAGAATCGGCAGACAACACATTAGCTGAATTCTTAGAGAACATCACACTTTCAAGCGATATAGATGGAATGGAAGATCAAGACGATTCTGTAACATTAATGACTTTACACAGTGCAAAAGGTCTTGAATTCCCAGTAGTATTCTTGGTTGGAATGGAAGAAGGGATATTCCCAGGATACAAATCTATAGGTGAGCCACAGGCGTTAGAAGAAGAAAGACGTTTATTCTATGTTGGAATAACAAGAGCAAAGCAATACTTATACTTAACATGTGCAAAACATAGAACAATATTTGGTTCAACAAGCTACAATCAAGTATCAAGATTCGTAAAAGAAATTCCAGAGGAATTGCTAGAAGGTTATGCAGAAGTGGTAGAAAGAAAATCTGTAGATAAGGAAGAATTTAAAGACTATGGATATAGATGGAGCTATGGAAAAGGACAAACAGTAAAAACATTTAAAATGAGTGAAGAAGATAAATCTGCCGTTGCAAAAACAATTGGAGAACAAGGTGCAAAATCTGAATATCAATTTAGAACTGCAGAAAGCTTCTTAAACTCAATAAAGCAAAACAATCAAACAAACGATGTAGATTTATCAAAATATCAAGTTGGTCAACGTGTTTACCACAAGAAATTCGGAGAAGGAACAATAATGAAATTAGAACAAGAAGGCAACGACATAAAGGTAGACCTAGAATTCGATAAAGTTGGCCACAAGAGATTAATGGCAAAATTTGCCGGTTTGGAAATAATAGGTTAAATTGCCAACATTAAGTAGAAAAACTTACATCAAATAATTGAATAAAAAAATGAAAATTTGCCATAATAAAAACATAAACCTTAGGAAAGGAAGTTTTTAATTATGGCAAATTTAACTCAAATTGAATTACAAAATTTACGTCATTTGATAGGCGCACATGAAACAAATTATCAAAAATTAAACACTTATGCATCACAAGCAGTAGATCCACAAATAAAGCAAATATTCACAAAATCAGCACAGGATGCTTTAAACACAAAGCAAAAATTGATGTCATTTTTAAATATTTAAGTTATGGAGGATACGAAAATGGATGAGAAAACAATGGTAAACGATATACTAGAAGGCGTAAAATCTGGTCTAAAAACTTATCAAGGAGTAATATCAGAAGCAGAAAATATGCAATTAAGACAAACAATACAACAAATAAGAAATAATGATGAAAGCTTTCAATACGAACTATTCAAAGTAGCACAAACAAAAGGCTATTACAAACCAGCACAATCAGCAACACCAACAGAAATACTAACAGTAAAAAACGAATTACAATAAAATTTAAATGAGCAGAAAACCTAATAGTGAAATGCCACCAAAATGTAAGGAACTTTTGGTGACATTTCATATAGGACTGCTCTTTTTTATTGATTGCTAAGTAATACTTTTATCAGCTCATCAATTATTTTCTTATTATAAGAATTTAATTTATTATAGCCAGCAATAGAATTATAAGTTGTGCTCTGCTCTGGAATATCCAAAAACCCACCTAACAAATGGTTAGGCGTTATTTTATATGCATTGCACAATTTAATTAAGGTATCTATGCTACCAAGCGTTAAGCCTCTTTCAAGCTGACTAATATAACGTGGAGCAAGCCCAGTTAGCTCGGAAACCTCTTCTTGAGTACAATTACTTTCTAATCTATATTTTCTTAATAATCTACCAAAATCTTTTTTACTTTCCAAAAAAATCACCTATTTAAATATATCAATTTATTTTTTCACAATAAATGATTTTATATGCGAAAAAAACGCATGTTAGGTATTTACAAATTAAAGAAATTGATATATATTGTAACTAATGTTATAATTTTTAATACAAAAGCAAAAATAATAATGAAAGGAAGGAAAACTTATGGAAAAATTTATTAAAAAAACTAAAGGTATAACATTAATTGCATTAGTAGTAACAATAGTTGTCTTATTAATACTAGCAGGTGTAAGCATAAACATGGTGCTAGGTGAGAATGGAATTGTTACAAAAGCAAAAGATGCAAGAGATAAGACAGAACAAGCAAAGCAAAATGATTTGGCAAGCATGGATCAATTTGTTAAAGACATGGATGACATACTAAATGACAACGGAACATCTGGAGGAGATGATACACCAACAGAAACAAAAACACTTGTAGAAGCATTTAATGCAGGAGAACTAAAAATAGGTGATTACGTAGAATACAAACCAACTGCAGGACAAACATATACGAGTGCAACAGACGAAAATGGTTGGGCAGACCAGACATACACAGTAGACACAACTACAACATGGAGGGTACTTGGACTAAGTGATGATGGAAGTCAAGTACTATTAACATCAGGAAGCCCAATAAAAAAGGATATGAATGCAAGCTCAGCAAACGACTGGGACAAGGATCCATATCTATATATGAAAGGTGCTTATGCATATGTAAATTGTGAAACAATGCTAAATAATATTTGTGCAATCTATAGCACAGATTTAGGAACAGCAAGAAGCATGACAATAGAAGATATAAATAAAGCATGTGGTGTAAAGGTAGAAAACAATACAGTATATCTAGCATCAGATACAAGTAAAACAAATATAGACGGATTGAAAGTATTAGGACAAACATATACTTACACAGCATCTGATTATACACCAGCAAGTTATATAGATGGAAAGAAAAATGCAACAGCAGGTGAAACTGTAACAGGAACAGCATATTGGTATGATATAACATCAATGAAAGATAAAAAGGTAGAAGGTGGAGACGTAACACTAGGAAGCCTATTATTTGATAAAATAACAGACGATGATAATTATGCAAAAGCATATTGGCTGGCTTCTCCTGGGGTGGATGTGGACTCTTCCGATGCTTACTTCGGGCCTGGCCTTGTAGGCGGTGGTGCTGGTCCCGGCGGCGACGATTTCTCCTCGTATGGCGGCTGGCGTGCGTTTAGGTTCGCTGTTCGTCCCGTAGTTTCTCTAAAATCTGATGTCACAACAGCCCAAGTAAAAAAATCAGCAAATCAAGGTATAACAGAAGATGCTTGGAGTGGATATACTGCAACATGGAATGCAAATGGTAGTGCAAGCAATGGTGAAGCTGGAAATCACGGAAATTAATAAATTACAAAATGCCCCAAGAAGGCCTTGTGACTTCTGGGGCGCTGTTTAAAAAGAGGCACAAATGAAATTAGAAAATATTTTTAATATAGTAACAAATGTTAAAAAAGTTTGTAAAGAATATGTTGTACTAATTGAAATAGGTGCATTCTACTATTGTTATGGAAAAGATGCACTTATAATTGCAAAATTAGGACAATACAAAATAAATATAGTACAACACGATGTATACGCATGTTCGTTTCCTAAAAACGCATATAATAAGATTGTTTCGAAACTTGAAAGTAATAAAATTAATTATATAGTACTGGATAGAAGAAATAACTATTCAGAGCAAGAAAAAAGCAACAATGGAAATCTGAATAATTATCAAAAATATTATGAATTGAGTAAAAGTGAATATGCGATAAAATTAAGAATAGAAAAAATAAATAACTTTTTAATAGAAAATCAAGCAGATAAAGAACTATTATTAAATATAGAAAGAATGATAAATGAAAGAAGAAAAGTTTAAAGTAATAGATTTTATAAGAGAATTAATTGTATATATGGATTTACACCTACAAAATTTTCCGAGAAAAGAAATAGAGCTAAAGACAAAATTAAAAATGGAAAGTTATGAATTGCTAGAAATAGCATATAAAGCCAATATTACAAATGAGCAAAAAAGAATAGATTTAATAGAAGATATGATTGCAAAAGTAAAGGTAATAGATTTTTTGTTAAATATCTGTTACGACAAACAGATAATAAATAGTAAAAGGTATGTAAAATTTGGCACCAAACTTGACGATATAATAAAATATGCGTCTGGATGGAAAAAATCTATTACAATAAAAACTAATGATTAAATACGGTTTATAAAATATAAGTAATTATATTTATAAATAGGGCGTGGTTGATGTGGCTGGCTTCTCCTGGAGTGAATGTGAACTCTTCCAATGCTAACTTCGGGCCTGGCAATGTAGACGATAATGCTGGTACCGGCAACAACAATTTCAACTCGAATGGCAACTGGAATGCGAATAGGAACGCTGTTCGTCCCGTAGCTTCTATAGACTGTGCTTATATAATAATATGTTATATAATAGATAATATAGAAACAAACCATTGTCCTTTAATACATGAAAAATGTATTATAAAAAAATAATAGATAAATGTATTTGTTAGTAGTAATGCGAAAGGGAATACATTTTAACACTATTTTTGAAGTAGTTTTTTATAAACTACTTTTTATTAATTTTACAAGAGGAAAAAATGAAGAGAAAAAATAATTTATATGAAAATATGTGTAAGATGCAGAACATTTTAAATGCCTTTGATGAAGTCTGCCACAATACTAAAAATAAGAGAAAAGTAAGAAAATACAAAGAATATAAATGTATATATGTTAGTAGAATACATGAAATACTAACAAAAAAAGAATACGAAGTAGGACCATATACAGTATTTACAATATTTGAGCCAAAAGAAAGAAGAATCGTAAGTCAAAACTTACAAGATAAAATAATAAATCATTTAGTAAGTAGACAAATTTTATATCCGGCATTGAATCCATGTTTGATAATGGAAAATGTAGCAAGTATAAAAGGAAAAGGAACAAAGGCTGGTTTAAATCTTGTAAGAGAATATAATAGAAAGTGCAAAATAAAATATTCGGAATACTATATTTTAAAATGTGATATAAGTAAATTCTTTGCAAGTATAGATCATGATAATCTAAAAAGTAAAATAAAGAAAAGAATAAAAGATAAAGATGCACTTGAAATTATATTTAAAATTATTGATAGCGAAAAAAATGGACTGGGAATAGGTAATATGACGAGCCAAGTGCTAGCTGTATTTTACTTAAATGATTTAGACCACTATATAAAGGAAAGTTTAAAAATAAAGTATTATGTCAGGTATCAAGATGATTTTTTGCTATTTCATGAGTCAAAAGAATATTTAAGAGCGTGCTTTGGAAAAATAAAGGATTTTTTAGAAAAAGAAAAGTTAACATTAAATAAAAAGAGTCGATTATATAAGAGTACAAATAACTACATATTCTTGGGAAGAAATAGCAGGGGAAAGTATGCTCGATATAGAAATGTAAAAAGAAAATTGAAATATAGAAAACATCTGTATGAGATTGGAAAAATAGAAATTAATAGTGTTGTAAGTAGCATGATATGTTACGAAAGTTTATTAAAAAGAAACGGCTGATATTATAATTTTATAGTATCAGCTATTTCTTTTAGTTCCTCTATAAACTGATAAGCCTCCCTTACAGACAAGGTTGTCATATCTACGTTTGAAATTTTTAACACTAAAGAAGAGACTTGTTCATTAATTTTATATTCTTTTGGAGTATATATTATATCATCTCCAGAAATTATTTTAAAAGCGAGATGTTCACCATGTAGCATAGAAAAGTACTTTTGAGATGCTGAAATTGGAAAACCGACATTTAAAAATAGTATCGTTAAATTTTGTTAATTTTAAATCTAGTGCTTGAGCCACCTTTTTTGCATCAACATCAAGGAAAATATAGAAAATTCCAGATTTAAATAAATATAGCTGATTAGAATCTTTTGTTTTTAGTGATATATATTTATCATATAATTTACTCATTTGTATTCTCCTTAAATTAATGAATATCTTTTCTAATATCGAATCCATCCATGAAACCAATTTTGTAACATAAATAAAACTCTTCGGAGTAAAGTTTATTTTTTATATCAAAAAGTGACTCGAGCGCTATCTTATTTTCAGAAGGCAACTTAGATTGGAGTTCTTTGTACTCATTATTGAATTTCTTGCTTAAATTAATATAACATTGATCTTTTAGTAGTGTTTGATAATTTTCTTCAAACCTATCTTCTATATAACTATTTAAAATAATAGAACTCATAATTTCATCTCCATTGGTATATTTCAAATATTATAATAACATACTTATAGTTATAATGCAATACATTTATAGAATGTTTATTTCGGGCGAATAAAATTATAAAATCAATAAAACACATATAAGAGAGGACTGAATTGGAAATGGATTATTATGATAAATTACGCAAACTATTAAAGAAAAGAAGAACTGAGCTAAATATGATGCAAACTGAGGTTGCGGAAAAAGCAGATATATCTAATAATTTTTATAGTAACATTGAAAGAGGAAACACAAAGCCAAGTGTGGAGACTGTATTTAAAATATGTAAAGCATTAAATTTATCGCTTGACGAGATAATTTTTGAAGAAGATGTTCCAATAGAAGAAAATTTTATAAAAGAAGCTACAAGAGATTTAAAGAGTATTGCTAGAAATAATGACAAGAAAAGTATACAAAATACAATAGAACTATGTAATATATTTTCGAATTTGTTAGATAAAATGCAATAATAAATTTTGAAAAAATACTTGTAAATTATCAGAATTTAATATAGAATATGTCTGATAATAATAAAGAAGGAGTTGTTTATCATAAACGTATTAAAAAAATCTTTTACGCACATTAGGCGTTCTGTAAGGTTAGCAGTATTAATTCTATTATCTGCAATAATAATTGGAATAATGGTAGTATATTTTTTTAAACCAACATACTCAGTTTCGTTAAATGGTGAATTTATTGGATACACGCAAAATAAGAGCGAATTGCAAGCAAAAATAAATGATGCAATACAAAAAGGCGATGGATCAAATTTAGCATTTATCCAAATAGATTCAATGCCAGAATACAAATTGTGCTTGCTAAAAAAAGATGTTCAAACCAACGATGACGAAATCTACAATAAAATAGTTGGACAAGGAACTTCATACTACAGATATTATGCAATATTGGAAGACGGAGAAGAAAAATATTACATGTCTAAATTCGATGATGCAGAAGATGTGGTAAAGCAATTAAAAGATAAAGAAAGTACAAACAGTGATAAAATAACAATATTAGAAAAATATAACACAAGTGAAGCAACATTCACAGATGTTGAAACTTGTGTGGCAAGCTTATACAAAGAAAAGCCAAAGGTAGTAAGAAGAGTGGCTTCAACAGGTAGCTCGGCAATTCCACCATCATCAGTAAATACTGGTGCAAAGGTAAATTTAGGATTAAGCTTAATAAGACCAGTATCTGGAACAGTAACTTCAAGATTTGGATCAAGATGGGGAAAAACACATAAAGGTGTAGACATAGGAGCAAACAAAGGAACAACAATAGTTGCAGCAGCTGCAGGAACAGTAACTGTATCGCAATACGGCTACAGTGGAGGTTATGGAAATTACATAATGCTAACACATGGAAATGGTGTACAAACAATTTATGGACACTGCACAGACCTTTTAGTAAGTGTTGGAGAATACGTTTCACAAGGACAAGCAATAGCAACAGTTGGAAACACAGGAAATTCAACAGGTAACCATCTACATTTTGAAATAAGAGTAAATGGAGTGGCACAAAACCCACAAAACTATGTATATTAATATATAATTTCGTACAATCCGGGGACGGAGAAGAAAATGTACAAAAAAAATAATAATAATAAACAGTAGTAATCTGATATTTATAAACATAAACACGTTGTGCTTGGTCGGGGCTCCTAACGGCCCCCTCAAAAGCGCACTGCCGGTTTTGTTTTATAAATATCAGATTACTACTATTTTATTTAAAATTTATATAATTGTATAAAGTGTACATTTCCTTCTCCGTCCCCAAATTGTACCGGATTGTACAAAATTATACAAAGTGTTTTGTTGCAATTTTTATTACGTGGTCTTTTATTATTAGGGTTGCAGACTCGTGTAATTTGGCGGCTATTGCGTCTGAATAGTCTACGTATGTAGCAAATTCTGTTATTGCAGAGCAAAGAACTCTTAGATTTGGATAGCTTGCGTTTATGTCACTAAATATTAAGTAATAGAAGTTATTGTATGAATATAGTGTTGATGTTTTTGATATTTTATCTGTGTTTGGATATTCGGATGCAGATAAGAACTCTAAAAATTTACAGAAGTCTTCAAATGTGTTGAATCTGTATATTAGTGAGGCTGATGTTAGGCTTGGCACTTTTCTAGAAACTTTAAATCTTTTCCTTTCTGTGTCGCTTTTTATATGGCTTCTTGTTATTGTCAATATAAAGTTACCGTTATCCAATGCCATTGTTTCTACTTTTAATTGGTAATTATCGGTTGAAAAACCGTAATCTTTTTCGGCTTTATCTAAAACAGATAAAAACAGTGATTGTGTTTCGTTTGAATCTGCCATGAAAGAGTGAAGATCTATATCGTTTGCCTCTAAGTCTGCACTGCTTAATGTTATTTTTATTTTATCATCGTTTACTTTTTCAAATTTCATTTAGTACCTCCCAGGATATACTTATATTATACTACTAAAATGTTTCTATTTAAATGAACAAAATATGGAAATATAGTGAATTTTATTTACTATATTATATTACTATACCCTTGTAAATGTAATAACAAATATATCACAGAAAAAGTAAAAAATAAAGCGAAATTTGACGAATTTGAAAAATAGTTAAAAAATATATTTGGATTTTGGTATTGAAAAAAATTGAATTTCAATATATAATACAAACTGTAAAAATGAATTAGAAAATTTGCATTTCCGTAAGGAATATTAATCTAATAATAGTCAGTAAATTGTTCGGTAACTAATAATTGGTATGTAACTTGTAATGAGATGCCAGCAACAATATTTAATAATAGTTAGTCAAAAATTTAAACTAATTCAAAAACGGAGGATAAAAATGAAAAATAAAGGCACATGGATATGTATATTATTTATTTTAGCAGGTTTAGTAATAGGAGGACTTATAGGTCAACTTGCGTCTGGAGTTGACTTTTTATGGTGGCTTTCATATGGACAAGAATTTGGAATTCCGCTAAGTTCACCTTTAACACTAGATTTAGGAGTTATAAAACTAACTTTTGCGATGATGTTTAAGATAAACATTGCAAGCATTTTAGGAGTTATAATTTCGGTGTTTATATATAGAAAAGTTTTATAAAATAATCTTATAATTAATTATTTAAGTTTATAAATGGATAGTGGTAGAAAGGATAATAAATTGACAATAAAAAAACTACCATCATCAGAAAGACCATATGAAAAAGCGCAAATGTATGGCATAGAGCGCTTATCTAATTCGGAATTATTGGCAATAATAATAAAAACAGGAACAAATGATAAAACTTCAGTAGGTTTAGCACAGGAAATACTCTCACTCGAGAGCCAACAAAAGGAGAATGTTCAATTCTTGCAAGAAGTTTCACTTGAAGAATTAACAAAAATAAAAGGTATTGGAATGGTCAAGGCAATACAAATTAAAGCAGTTTGTGAACTTGCTAAAAGAATTTCAAGGCCAATAGAAAATGTTAAAATTAACATTAGAACTCCGGAATGTGTTGCTAAACTATTAATGAATGAAATGAAGTATGAAAAAAGAGAAAAAGTTAAGGTTTTGGTATTAAATACTAAAAATACGCTTTTAAAAATTTTGGATGTGTCGTATGGCGGCACGAGTTCAGCTGTAATTGAGCCAAAAGATGTATTAACAGAACCAATTAAGATGGGAGCACCAAAGATTATCTTGGTACATAATCATCCTAGCGGAGACCCAACACCAAGTAAAGAAGATATAGAAACAACCGGAAGAATATATAATGCAGCTGCATTATTAGGAGTAGAGCTATTAGACCATGTTGTAATAGGCAACGAAAGATATACAAGTATTTTTTCAATGGGAGGATTGAAGTAAAACGATGAGTTTTTTCACATTTGGATCAAAGGATATAGGGATGGATTTAGGAACATCTAACATTTTATTAACAATAAAGGGAAAGGGGATAGTTTTAAATGAACCATCTGTTGTTGCAATAAATAGGCAAACAAACCAGATTGTTGCAACAGGGCATGAGGCAAAGGAGATGCTTGGTAGAACACCAGAGCAAATTAGGGCAGTAAGACCAATGAAAGACGGTGTTATTGCTGATTTTACAGCTGCTCAGATGATGATAAAAAACACTATTTCTAAGGTGTGTAAAAGATACAATGTTGGAAGACCAAGAGTTGTAGTTGGGGTTCCATCTGGAATAACAGAGGTAGAGGAAAGAGCCGTAGAAGAAGCTGTGGCTCAGGCTGGCGCAAGAGAAGTCTACTTAATAGAAGAACCAATGGCAGCTGCTATTGGGGCTGGAATGGATGTGGCAGAACCAACTGGTAACATGGTTGTAGATATTGGCGGAGGGACCACAGAAGTAGCAGTAATTTCTTTAGGAGGCATTGTTATAAGCGATTCTATTAGGGTGGCCGGAGACACAATGGACGATGAGATTATAAACTATATAAAAAATAATCTAAATTTAGCAATTGGAGGAACAACTGCAGAGCAAGTTAAACTAGAGCTTGGTTGTGCTATTCCTTTGGTAACACAAAAAACTATGGAAATTAGAGGAAGAGAACTTTCAACAGGTCTTCCAGAAAATAAAGAGGTTACATCGGCTCAAATTCAAGAAGCAATGGAACCTGCAATAGCTAGAATAGTAGATTTAGTAAAGGCAACACTAGAAAAAACGCCTCCAGAGCTTGCATCAGACATAATTGAGCGTGGAATAGTATTAACAGGTGGAGGAGCATTAATAAAAGGCATAGATGTTCTTTTATCACAGAAAACAGAAATTCCAGTGTATGTTGCAGATAGACCACTAGATTGTGTCGCAAACGGAACAGGTAAAACAATAGAAGATATGGACAAACTTAGAACAGCATTAATACGCAATAGAAGAAGATAATAAAAATACAGGATAAATAATTTTTCAAAATTTTATTTGGGAAGGGAAAATGCTAGATACCATTTTGGCATGGGGCTAATAAATGTATAAGAATAAAAAAACGGGAGTAATTGGAATAGTAATAACCATAATTATACTAATTGTAATTGTGGTTATTTCAAATATAAAAATAGAAGATTTTTCGCATATTGGTGGCGCACTTAGCTCTTTTGTAATGCCGGTACAAAATGGTATTACATATTTAAAAAATAAATTTAGCGGAAATAGTACTTTCTTTTCTGATATGGCAACATTAAAAGAAGAAAACAAAACGCTAAAAGAACGCAACAGTGAAATGGAAAAATCACTAAGAGAGCTTGAAATAATAAAATCTGAGAACGAAACACTAAAAGAATATGTAAATTTAAAAGATAAATACACAGAATACACAACCATACCAGGCTATGTAATAAACAAGAGTACAAGCAATTATAGCAACATTATAGTTATAAATGTAGGTGAGAATGATGGAATTAAAGTTGGAATGCCAGTAATTTCAAAT
This sequence comes from uncultured Clostridia bacterium, assembly GCA_934119935.1. Classification (GTDB taxonomy): domain Bacteria; phylum Bacillota; class Clostridia; order TANB77; family CAG-508; genus CAG-245. The sequence continues at coordinate 220,037 of CAKOSX010000003.1, forward strand.
GAGGGATTAGTTGGACATGTAATTTCAGTTACAGACACTACCGCAAAGGTGCAAACTTTACTAGATACTTCTAGTGCGGTAAGCAGTGTGGTTGGAACAGCGAGAGATTCTATAATTATAAAGGGAAACCTGGAAAATGCAGATATGTTAAAGGGAACATATATTTCAACAACAGCTACATTACTAGAGGGAGATAAAGCAGAAACATCTGGACTTGGTGGAATTTATCCAAAGGGAATTACTATTGGAACAGTAAAACAAATAATTTCTACAAAAAATTTAACAAATAGATATGTATTAATAGAGCCAGCAGTCAACTTTAATAAACTAGAAACTGTTTTAGTTATAATGAATTAAAATCTATAGAAAGGAGCATAGCATGAAAAAAACTATAACAATAATCTGTTTAATTTTGTCATTCTTTGTAATATATTTTTTGCAAGCTAACTTTTTTACATGGTTTAATATAGCAGGCATAATGCCAAATCTATATGTTATATTAGTGTTGTTTATAGGTCTATTCATGAAGAGAAAGCTACGGATTAGTGTTTGGAATAAGCTTCGGGCTCTATATAGATATTATTCTTGGAAAAACAGTTGGCATATCGGCGTTGGCACTTGGAATAGTAGGAATATTGGGAGAGATAATGAGCAAAAACTTCTCAAAGGACAGCAGATTTATTGTCACCTTAATGGTTATAATTACAACCGCTTTGTATGAGGCGTTGGTATATATTTTAACCATGTTAAGAACAGAAAGTGCAATAGAAATAATACCTTTTATTAAAATATTACTAATTGAGCTAGTGTTCAATATATTACTAACAATAATTATATATCCAATAATAAAAAAGGCGGGATATTACATTGAGAATTTATTTGATGAAAAATATATTCTTACAAGATATTTTTAAAATTACTGTTGATAAAAGAAGGTGAGCTATTGGGAAAAAATAAAGGAAAAAATGATAGAATTAGATATAATATTATAACGATATTAGTATACATAATAGGGATTGTATTGCTAGTTCAACTATTCAACCTTCAAATTGTACATGGAGCAGAATATAGAGAAACCTCAAACATAAAACTTACAAGAGAAAGTGTGTTAAAGGCAGATAGAGGAAATATCAAAGATAGTTCGGGGACAACACTTGCAACGGTTGATGCACAATATTCTATAGTATTATACAAAACGAAAGTAAGCAACGAGACATTAAATAACACAATTTTGAACTTATTAAACATATTATCCACAAATGGTGACTCGTATGTGGATAACTTCCTTATAGATGTCAATCCGTATAGGTTTAAATTAGAGGAAGAAGAAAGTCAAAAAAAGTGGAAAAAAGCAAATAACATTGATGAGAATGCAAGTGCAGAAGAAGTTTTTAATTATTTCAAGAAAAAATACGAAATAACAACAGATAACGTAGAAGATGCCAGAAAAATATTGGCAATAAGATATGAAATCTCATATAAAGGCTATAGTAACACAAAATCTATAGAAATAGCAAGCAATATAAGCAGACAAAGTTTAGAGCAGATAAAAGAAAGAAATGCTGAGTTTTCTGGAGTGGAAATAACCGAGACACCAATAAGAAAATATACATTGGGAAATACTGCATCTCACATTTTAGGAAGAATTGGTAGAATAGAAAGTAGTGAATTAGAGGGAAACGAAGACATATACGATCAGAACGATATAATTGGAAAAGCTGGAATTGAGTATGTATTTGAAAAATATTTAAAGGGAACAGATGGAGTAAAGCAAATAGACATGAATGTTGATGGAACCATAACCGATGAATATGTTTCAAAGGAGGCTGTGTCTGGATCGGATGTTATATTAACAATAGATTCAAAACTTCAAGCCGTAACAGAGCAAGCTTTAGCCGACAACATAAATAAAATTGCAAATCATGGATTCTCACGAGAAGATAACCCAGCAGATGCGGGTGCAGCAGTTGTATTAAATGTGAAAACAGGTGAAGTAATAGCAATGGCAAGTTATCCAGACTACGATCCATCTGCGTTTGTAAATGGAATAGATACCAACACATGGAATTACTATATAAACGGCGATACAAAACCATTGGAAAATAAGGCAATCTCAGCGATGTATTCTCCAGGATCAACTTATAAAATGGTAACAGCACTTGCTGGACTGGAAACAGGGACAATTACACCAAAAACAAAAATAAATGATACGGGTGTGTTTAGAAAATACAATAGTTCTTGGAGATGTTGGAATAAATATGGACATGGATACTTAAATGTATCACAAGCAATAGAGCATTCGTGCAACTATTTCTTCTACGATTTAGGAGATAGACTTGGAATAGATAACCTAGCAAAATACTCATATTATTTAGGCTTAGGACACAAAACGGGGATCGAATTAAAAGGTGAAATATCTGGAGTACTTGCAAGCAACGAAATTGCAAAACAAGAAAACAGAGTATGGAACCCAGGTGAAACAATATCTGCTGCAATAGGCCAAAGTTATAACACATTTACTCCACTACAAATGGCAAAATACGTTGCAATGATAGCAAACAGAGGAAAGAAACTAGATGTAACAATAGTAAAATCTATAATAAATCCAGACGGGAGCGAAGTTGCAAGAGACGAATATGAAGCATACGTAAATGAAAAATTAGGACTACAAGAAGATGACACAGGAGAAATGCAATTTAAAGAAGAAAACATAGAAGCAATACTAGAAGGAATGAGAGGCGTTACAAGCGAATCTGGAGGAACAGCATACTCAACATTCAAAAACTTCAACATAGAAGTAGGAGGAAAAACAGGTTCTGCTCAAACAGGTGTACAAGGAAAAACAAACGCATGGTTTGTTGGATTTGCACCATTCGATGATCCCGAAATCGCAATAGTTGTATTTGTTAGAAACGGTGGACACGGAAGCTATACAGCAGAAGTTGCAAGAGAAATAATTGCACAATACTTTGGAATGAACACAAATCAAGTAACAGAAAACACAACAGCTATACCAACAGTACAAATAATAAACTAAAACTGAATAAAAAATGAACATCTGATAAAGTTAAAATAGAAAGTGCAAATATTAATATAAAAGAGGATGTAGAATATGAAAAGTTGCATAACCATAAATTTAAAAAAGGACAACATAGTTATAAAAATAAATGAGGATTTTTCACAAGAAGATATAATGTACTCATTAAGAAAAAAAATACCAGAATTAAAAAAATTATATCAAAATGAAAAAACACCAATACTAATAACTGGCAAGGTACTAAAAAATAAAGAAATAGACGAAATACAAGAATTAATAAAAAAGCACATCGACGTAAAAATAGACTTTGATAGTCCCAAGACTTTAGGATTACATGGAATAATGAAAGCATACAATAAAGAAATAGCAACATCGGAAACAAAATTCCACAGAGGTTCAGTAAGATCCGGCCAAAAAGTAGAATTCGAAGGGAGCCTTGTAATACTAGGCGATGTAAACGACGGTGCTGAAGTAATGGCAGTAGACAACATTGTTGTATTAGGAAATTTAAGAGGGCTTGCACATGCTGGTGCAAAAGGCAACAAAGAAGCAATAATCGCAGCATCTTCAATAGAGGCACCACAACTAAGAATCTCTAACATAATAAAAGAAAGAGAAAGAGAAGAAATACTAGAAAGCACAAGAAAAACATATGCATATGTCGATGCAGATGGGAAAATAGAATTGGAATAGATAGAAAATTTAATAATGTTTAAGTAAAAATAAATCCTCAGATTTGCAAGGGAAACTTGGAAATTTGTAGATTTATTTTTATATATGGAAGGAAGAGGTATTATAAGCTTGTCGATTTGTGACGAACGATTTTTCTTGATTTCATGCATAAAAGATGTATAATGTAAACAGTTATTTCGAAGTTTTTTATTTTATAATTTGTATCAAAATCATTGATTTTTTCAATTAGCCATTCGGCAAAATATTACTCATACAATTTGATTAAACTTTTAATAACTAAATTTAAGTATAACAATTTTTGTTATACAAAATTAAGGAGGTTATATATGCAAAATGAAAAGAAAAGCATATTACAACCAAAGAATGATGTAGTGTTTAAAGCATTATTTTCAAGAGGAAAACCAAGGATAACACAAGCAATGTTAGAGGCTATTTTAAAGATGAAAATAGACAAGCTTGAGCTTGATAAAAGTACAGATTTGCTAAATGAAAATGCAGATGATAAAAATGGTAGACTAGATTTAAGGGCAATAATCAATGGAAACACCGAATGTGATATAGAAGTACAACTTGTTTCAAATGATAATATAACTGAGCGATTTTTATATTATTGGGCGAAAATGTATGCTGCTAATTTAAAAATTGGAGATAAATATAGTGATTTAAGAAAAACAATATCAATAATAATTTTAGATGACGATTTTAAATTGACGAAAAATCTTGAAAGACCACAGACAACATGGAGAATACGAGAGAGTGAAGCTACGCATCTTGTATTGACAGATTACTTTGAAATAATTATAATAGAGATACCGAAGGTAGTAAAAGCATACCAAAAAACACCAAATGACGAAGTACTGCAATGGATGCTTTTTCTAGATAATCCAGAAAAAGAGGAGGTAGCTCGTATAATGGAAGAAAATAAGGATATTAAAGAAGCAAAGGAAGAGTTGGAAAGAATAAGCCAAGATGATATACTAAGAAGAAAGGCATTAAATAGAACACTTGAAATAGCTGATAAATTACAGTTAAAGAAAGAGGCAAAAGAGGCAAGAGAAAAAGGCTTATCAGATGGACTAGTAACAGGAGAAAAAATTGGAATAGAGAAGGAAAAAAAGTCTGTAATAAAAAAGTTACATGAACTTAATATACCTGTAGAACAAATTGCAAAAGTGGTAGAATTAAAAGAAGAAGAGGTAAAACAAATATTAAATGATAAAAAAGCATAACCTTTCGCTATAGCGAAAGGTAGACATAACTTATTAAGTCAAAAGCAATAATACCAATGTAAAGAAAAGGTATGGATCATTTACTTTTTCATTATATAAAAAGAACAAAATACATAAAATAAGTACATCATCAAAATATAAATTAATTCCGAAAAAGCTGAATAATGGAGGCAACTCTTGTTGTTTAGCTTTTTCTTTTTTTGGTTGAGTAATATTTTTTTTGTATGATGAAGATTTGCCTTTGCATAAATTGTAATCAGTATTTATTTGTTTGGGACTAGTTTTCGAGTGTACATTGTATGATGAAGGTCGATAATTTAGGTTATTACGAGAATTCATTGGTGCTTGTGAAATTTGTCTATTATTTTGAGTATATGGGGTGGAATAATAAGAATTTCTATTTCGTGGTTGAGCTCTACTATTATTTCGTATGTATTCTTGATTTTGTTGTGGCATATTTCTATAAACATTTGGATTCATATAACGCATGTAATTTGGAAGTCCAAAGTAGGGATAATTAGCTACCATTCTTATCACCACCAGATTGCCTCATTAATTCGAAAACCTTTTCCATATTAAATAATTGAATGTATTCGTCGACTTTTGCCTGTCTGCTAGGTTTTAAATATGGTTTTAACGAACGAAGTAAGTTTACACCAGAATTGTTAGAAGGACTGTTCATGGCACTAATTATTTTTTGCATTTTCATCATAGTATTAATATCTATGTTCGGCATTGATTGCTCAAAACCGTTGATGGAACCACGATTAGCGGATTGCTCTGAATTAGCAGAGTCAGTAGAATTAGCCTGGTTTACATATGAATTCATGTTAGATTCAGAAGCATTTCCACTGGTACTATTCCCAGAAGTAGTACTATTTTGAGCAGAATTATTTTGCAGTGAATTAAGCATTTCTTTTATATTATCTGGAATTTGTTTCCCTTCCATCATAGTAGAAAAACTTTTTAACATATCAGCCATATCTGCCATAAAAATTCAGTCCTTCCAATAAAATTAATTATTTTTGTTATTCATTTGTTTCAGTATTTCCTCAGGGCTCTTATTTCCAAGCATTTTAGAAACTTGATTCATTTTCTCTTCAAGCTCTTTCTTATCCATCTTAGAAATCATATTCATCATATCGTTAAAATTCATTTCAGACATATTAAATTCATCCTTTCTTAATTTACTTAAAGGCTAAGCCTCTAGGTAAATTATATTCCAAGACAAAAATATAATACCATTGTTTAAATGGTATTATATAATATTCTGTAAGATAAAATTTGTTACAACATATGATTATATTTTTTGTATAGTTCTAATGCTGTTTCTGGTGTCTGTGAACCAGTAAATGCTTTTATTGGAGCAAACTCTTCATCAGGCTTAACTTCTAAAAGAAGAATTCTATCAAAAAGTGCGAATGCATCAAAAATAAATTTTTCAAATTTAAAAGAGTTCGGTTTAATTGGAACTTCTTTCATGCCTTCTGAGTTTATAAAGTCACATTTTTTAAAAGCTCTGTGATAAGGTAAATCAGCATTAATAAGTCTGTTTAGAGCATTTATAGAAAATAAATGTGCCAGTATATTTTTTTGAGTGTACTTTGAAAGCTCATTTTCTGGTATGTTTTTGGGATCTATTATACTTGGATGCCCATCAACATCGGCAAAAACCCATTCTGCTGAGTTCAAATCTACTTTTCTTATTGATTTGCTTGCAATTTCACAATTAGTTGCTATTGTTAACCCTAAAAATAATGGATCAACAAGTTTTAGCAAAATGTTATCTATTCCACCAATAAATAACCATTCAATGTTATTTTTAATTAAATCATCAACATAGCCAGCTTTGGCAAACGACTTAAACACATCACCGTTACCATTAGAACCCGTTTTTATCGAGTAAGGTGTCTCTAATAAAACTTTCGTGTCAACATCTATAAGTGGTAGGGTATCTTGTATGAAAAATTTGATTTTATCTTTTGGGTAATCAAAATAGTTATTCAATTTAAAGTATTCTTTTGTCGCTTTATCGTTGGCAGGGCTGGTCATTACATACCAGTTAAGTGCAATGCCATGATCTTTTTTGAAGTTTTTCAAGTTGTCGCAGGCAAACTCGAATAAAGATTTCTTGGGTGGAATATCAATTTCATAAGAACCTTTCGGCCCCTTGTATCCAAGTCTTGTGCCTTGACCACCAGCTAAAGTGATTATAGCTAATTTTCCTGCTTTTATAACATCATATCCAATTTTTGAATATTTACCGATTTCTTCTTTTGTAAGCTTTTGTTTTTCAATGTGAGGAATAGGTGAAATTCTATCATATGATATTGAGTCATCGATTGTTGAATTTATGTACAATCTCTGCATTTTTTCAAAGTCGATAGAACGAATTTGATTAATTAACATTTGCTTTTCGGAATCAGTTAGTTCATCATAAAAATTTAATACATGCTCTTGATTATATTTTTTTAAAGTTTGCATTATATCATGCGGCTCTGTATCCATAAAACACCTCGTTTAATTTATTTAATATGAACTTGCGGTTCGTAGACTGTTAATCATTTTCTCTTTACCTGGCATATCAGAATTCTGAAGGTATTCAATTTCTTTATTAATATCAAAAGGAACTCTAACAAGGTTAATAGAAAATGTAGACAGATCTTTTGAACCATAAGTGCCTTCTAGTATAATATATGAAGCAAGTGTAGAAAAGCGATTACTCTCATCATATAAATTATTTGCGTTAGTCATTTCAATAGGCATTCCAACACTGCCAGTATTGAAAATCATTTTATTTTGATACCTGAAAATATTAGGTGTGTGGATGTGACCATATCCAATTACATCTGGAACAGGATCATTGCTTGTTTTTCCTAAAAAATCAGTGTTCTCAAACAATTGCATAGGAGAATCAAGCTCTATTATTTCACGTGCCGTGTTTTCATTTGAGTACATTGGGTTATAAATGTGAGATGTACTAAAAGGCGAAGCGTGGAATAATCTAACCAATCTGCCACTCATGTAGAATTCAGTCATAACAGGCAAATTGTGCAAATAGTTTGCTCGCTCGTCACCAATTTTCACTCTCGACCAAAAATTCTTTGTCTTAGCATTTGGCGACGAAATGGCTTCATCACAATTGCCTCTAAGTACAATTTCGCATTGCTCTCTTAGCTTATCTATAACTAAATCTGGATTGCAACACTTAGTAACGCTGTCTCCAAGACAATAAATTCTAGAAATTCCCCTAGAATGTATATCATCTAAAACGGCGTTTAGTGCGGTTATGTTTCCATGTACATCTGAAATAATTGCAATTCTATCCATAATTTTCTCCTTAAACTTTATAATATTATAATCTAAAAATGGGAAAATTTCAATACTTTTTAGGTTTGATAGAAAGATATAGAAAATATCTAATATTTTGAATGCTAAAGAGAAGAAAATTAATAATTTTCTGGTTTGAATAATGTCACAAAAAAACGAACCAAAGAACATAACATCAAAAAAGCTCAAAGAATACAAGATAAAGTAAAAATATAAGAATAAATGACATACGAAAAAGCTTGATAAATAGACACTTACGTGGTATTATAATTTTAGTTTTATAAAACATTAATTCAACAAAATGTACAAGCTATGGATTGTACGAAAATATCGATATTTTAAGTTTTTGTAGAGGTGTCTCTATTACACAATGCAACAATTACTATTTTGTTCTAAAAGTATCCCATAAGAAAAATAAGCAAAGAAACTAATGACTCATAACCAAAAGATAAACTGATAAACATTAAGTCAGAAATTTTTAAGCTGTGCAAAAGAAAAAATTTACTTAAAAGTTGCTCCCCCATAAACCAAAAGTAAAATAAAGAAAAGTAAAAAGCAAAGCATAAAAAAGTAACTCTTATGCCAATTTATAGCGGAGGTGATATTTTAAAAAAGATAGTATACATATAAAGCCAAAATTATAAATAAATCCCTATTTTATTTATGAAACTTAAAATTATATAAAGATTATAAGAGAATTCTATATTACGAGTAGGAAGAGATAGCAAATGTGCTATCTCTTTTTTTGCTGATTAAAATAAAATGTGACAAAAATAAAAAGTATACATAAACTATATTAAGATAATTGACTTTGGAGGGCGATTGAAGAAGAATTACAATTTCAATTTTGTTAAAGTCAATTGAAAAAACTTAATTCTTATCCAATCAAATATAAAGTATGAAAGGACTGTGAAAAAATGGAGAAAAAAAGCATTGTACGAATACAAAATATTTCAAAGACGTATCAAGCAGAAAATGGAGAAGTAGAAGCACTAAAGGGAATAAATTTTGATGTAAAAGAAGGAGAATTTATAAGTATAATTGGTCCAAGTGGATGTGGTAAATCTACTCTGTTATCAATAATTTCTGGGCTAGAAAGTAAAACAAACGGAGAAGTGTACATAGATGGAAAAGTGGGATATATGTTGCAAAAAGATAATCTTTTAGAATGGAGAACTATTTATAAAAATGTTTTACTAGGGCTAGAAATTCAAAAGGCATTAACAGAGGAAAATAAAAATTATGCAATCGGACTTCTAAAAAAATATGGGCTATATGAATTTAGAAATAAATATCCAACGCAATTGTCTGGAGGCATGAGACAAAGAGTTGCACTAATAAGGACGCTGGCAATCCGTCCGAAGGTATTGCTATTAGATGAGGCGTTTTCTGCGCTTGACTACCAAACAAGGCTTATGGTAACGGAAGATATATATAATATTTTAAAAGCCGAAAACATAACAGTGTTGATGGTTACACACGATATTTCGGAAGCCATAAGTATGTCAGATAGAGTGGTGGTTTTAAGCCAGAGACCTGCTACGGTAAAAAACATATACACAATTGACTTCGAGATGGAGAACAGGACGCCATTAAATTGTAGAGAAAAGCCTAAATTTAGTAAGTATTTTAACATAATGTGGAAGGAGCTTGAGGAGTATGACAAAGAAGCTGGAAAAGAAATTGATGTCTGAAGATAGAAAAAAATATTTAAGAAAAAAGAAGTTTCGAAAAATTGAGATACTTGCAACACAAATCTTAATAGTGGTTGCTTTTATAGGAATTTGGGAACTTCTTGCAAGGCTTGGAAAAATAGATAGTTTTATTACTAGCCAACCATCTAGAATAGTAAAAACATTTCTAAATTTGTCATCAAATGATTTGGGAAGACATCTAAGAATTACATGTATAGAAACATTGGTGGGATTCTCTTTAGGAACCATAATGGGAGTAATAATAGCAATAATTTTATGGTGGTCGTCGTTTATTTCTAAAGTGTCTGAACCATTCTTGGTAATACTAAATGCACTACCAAAAGTAGCACTAGGACCAGTAATAATAATATGGGTTGGTGCTGGAATGCCAGCTATAATCGTTATGGCACTTGCAATTTCACTTATTGTAACAATATTAAATATCTTAAACGGACTCATAAATACGGATAAAGAAAAAATAAAAATGGCTGAAACTTTTAATGCGAGCAAGTTTCAAATACTTACAAAAATAGTAATACCGGCAAATATCTCAACATTATTCAATACTTTGAAAGTAAATATAGGACTATCGCTAGTCGGAGTAATATCTGGAGAATTTTTAGTATCAAAAGGCGGACTCGGATATCTAATTGTATATGGAGGGCAGGTATTTAAGCTAGACTTGGTAATGACGAGTGTAATTATTCTTGCAATAGTCGCAGCCGTAATGTACGAAAGCATAGAAATATTAGAAAAAATTGTGATGAAACAGAGATAAGGAAGGAAAGGGTTAAAATGAAAAAGATTATAACAATAATAGTGTGCATATTGCTTGTGGCTGTTGTAATAGCAGTTGGATTTATAGCAACAAGACCACCAAAAAATGATACTGCAATAAAAACACTAAAAGTAAATGAGGTTACAAGATCAGTCTTTTATGCACCACAATACGTGGCAATTGCTAATGGATTCTTCGAGGAAGAAGGTTTAAAAATAGAATTAACAACAGGTCAAGGTGCAGACAATGTAATGACAGCAGTTTTGGCAGGACAGTGTGATATAGGTTTCTGTGGACCAGAGGCTTCAATATATGTATATAACGAAGGAAAAGAAGATTACGTAGAAGTATTTGCTCAATTAACAAAGAGAGATGGTTCATTCTTGGTAAGCAAAAATAAAACAGATAATTTCTCATGGCAAGATTTAAAAGGAAAAACAGTAATACCAGGAAGAAAAGGTGGAGTGCCATACATGACATTTGAATACGTTTTAAAACAAAATGGACTAAACCCAGAAACAGACCTAGTATTAGATGATAGCATAAAATTCGACTTAATGGCAGGAGCCTTTGCAGGCGGAAATGCCGAATACGTAACACTATTCGAACCAACAGCATCAATGACAGAAGCAGAAGGAAAAGGCTACGTAGTAGCATCAGTTGGAGAGGCATCAGGAGAAGTTCCATACACAGCATACTGTGCAAAGAAAAGCTATATAGAAAAAAATAGTGAAACAATAGAAAAATTCACACGTGCAATATATAAAGGACAAAAATGGGTAAAATCACACACATCAAGAGAAATAGCAGAAGCAATACAAAGCTTCTTCCCAAGCACAAGCGTAGAATCAATAGAAAAATCAGTACAAAGCTATAAAGACATAGATGCTTGGAACGAAACACCAGTACTAAAAGAAGAAAGCTTCGATAAACTACAATTAATAATGACAGAAGCAGGAGAACTAACACAAAAAGCACCATACAACAAAATAGTAAACAACACATATGCAGAAAAAGTAACAAAATAAATTCTTCGCTTAAAAGAACAGCTTTCGCCCAATAGGGACGCCCCTTTTTGGGCGATATTTTGTGCAATCATTAAAAACAGAGTAAAAACTGGTATAAATGCATTGATTTAGTAAGATTTATGAGGTAATATATTATATGGAGGAAAACGATGCTTAATTTTTTTAAGAGATTATTTAAATGTAAAGAAAATAAAATTCAAAGTATATCTTATGAAGACGAGCTATTACAGAGGTTTGGAAAAAATGAAAATTTACCCACAAACCATGTAAGGTTATTAATAATAACTGATACTCATAACTGTTTATACTATGATCAAGAAAGCGTTGAGAAAATAAAAAATGCTAAGTATGATGTGTGCTTAATTTTAGGAGATATTTCAAATACTGATATAATAGAAATATTAAGATTTGTGCCATATGACAAGATATATGGATTGCTTGGAAACCATGATGGATTGGATAGATTCGAAGAATCTAAAATAAGGAGTTTAAATGGCAAAGCAATTACAGTCAATAATGTTAGAATTGCTGGATTGCAAGGAAGCCATAGATATAAAACGGGAGATTATGGAATGTATACCCATGAAGAAAGTATTCAAATTGCAGATGAGATGCCACCAGCAGATATATTAGTCTCACACGATAGGCCATTTATTAAAGACAATAATGACAATGTCCATGATGGATTAAAGGGTGTAACTTATTACTGTTATAAAAATCATGTTAAACTTGAAATACATGGGCATTTACACGAAGAATCAGAAGAAATACTAAAAAATGGTACGAAAGTATTAGGCAAATATAAGGTGAATGTGGTTGAGTTTTAACTAAATAATGTTAAACTATTATAATAGAGGTAAGAAATGCAATTCTTACTTCTAATTTTTTATATTTAGCATAAAATTTTATAGGAGAATTTTGCTATGAATAATTTAAAGATATATATAAAATCAATTTTAATTCCTGTAATAGTTGGAGGCATTGTAGGGCTGATTATAAATCCATTTATTGATTATGGTTCTTTAAATAAGCCACCACTTGCACCACCAGGAATTTTATTTTCTATAATCTGGCCAATTTTGTATGTTTTAATGGGAATTTCATATGGAATTTTAAAAAGTAAAAAATTAGTAGACACAAAAGTTTCAATAGTATATTACGTGCAACTTGGAATAAATGCGTTATGGTCAATTTTCTTCTTTTTATTAAAATGGAGACTATTTTCATTTATATGGATACTAGTTTTAGATGTTATAGTAATTTATATGATTGTACTATTCTACCAAAAGAATAAAGTTGCCGGAATATTACAAGTTCCATATCTACTTTGGATATTATTTGCTTCATATTTAAATATTGCAATTTATGTGTTAAATTAAAAATAATTGAGTAAAGAAAGAAAAAATACATACAATACTACCGTATGCGGAATAAAAATATTGACAAATACTACCGCATGCGGTATAATTGTGACTAAAATTAAACAGAAAAAAATAAGAAGGAGATGAAAAAAATGGAATATATGACTACTAGTGAAGCCGAGGAGAAGTGGAATATTAGTGAAAGAAGGATAAGACAGTTATTAATAGAAGGAAGAATAGAAGGAGCAATCAAAATAGGTGGAAATTGGAATATTCCTATTGAAGCAGAGAAACCACTAGACAAAAGAATATTAAAACCAGATAATAATGATTTTATAATTAATTTAGATGCAAATTACTTCGATGAAGTAGATAAATTAAAAACGGAGTTAGATAGCAAAAGACCTATTCCTAAAGAAACATTAAAATCCTTAAAAGAATCAATTAATCTTGAATGGACATATAATAGTAACGGTATTGAGGGAAATACTTTAACACTAAGGGAAACTCAAGTTGTATTAGAAGGAATAACAATTGGTGGAAAATCAATAAAAGAACATTTAGAAGCAATAAACCATGAAAGAGCAATTATATATTTAGAAGATTTAGTAAAAGACAATAAACCAATAACGGAATGGAATATAAAAAGTATTCATCAATTAATTCTAAAAGGAATAGATGATGAAAATGCAGGAAGGTATAGAAGAGAAAATGTAACTATAAAAGGCGCTGTACACATACCACCAGATTATACAAAAATACCAGAACTTATGGAGAAATTAATTTTAAATTATGAAACATGGAATAAATATCATCCAATTATTCAGGCTGCATTATTGCATGGAGAATTAGTCAAAATTCATCCGTTTGTAGATGGAAATGGAAGAACATCAAGATTAATAATGAATTTAGATTTAATGAACCATGGCTATAATCCTGTTATTGTAAAAAAAGAAAATAGACTAGAATATTACGAGGCACTAGATAAGGCACATACTACAGGAAATTACACAGATTTTGTAAAATTAATTAATAAATTGGAGATAGAAATGTTAAATAAATACTTAGCATTATTATAATACAATTTTTTGATTAATTAATAGAAATATATTGTTTCATACAAGATTATAATTTTAAGTATTGAATAATGTGAGTAGATATAGCAAAATTCAATTATAAAAAATTTAGAAAAGGGGAAGATGTATGGAAAATTTATTGAACGAGGTATTTACTGCTTTTCATGGTGGATATGGTGGACCTTCATACTATTTTTATATTAATAAAATGAAGACGGGCTATCAATTTAGGTATGGATATGATAAAAGTGGAAGATTTTTATTTAATACAACTGATGAAGTCAATTTATATAATTCAATACACAGCAAAGAATACTATGATGCATTTATTAGTTGTTTGCAAGAATTAACAACTAATTGGAAAAAAAAGTATGATAATAGTGATATTCTTGATGGAACACAGTGGGATATTGTTTCTCAAAAAATTAATAAAAAATATAGTGGCTCAAATGATTTTCCAGAAAATTATGAAAAGGTATTGCAAATTATTAAAGAATTCTTTAATGTTAGAGTAGACATTGAAAAAATAAGGGATGATGAATTCTTGAATTTACTAGAAAATTTATTGAAGGAAAATACTGAAATGGATGTAATAAACGAGGGTGAAGAATTAAAGGAAACATCTGGAGTAGGTGAAATAGAAGAAAATAATAGAGCACTAGAAAAATTTCAGAGCATAATAAAACAAATTAGATTGTCTACAGAAATAGAAGATATACAACCACAAAAAGAAGAAGAGCAGCAACAATAGAGATGTTTCTCTTCTTCTTTTTCTTTTTCTAAATAACAGTTAATTCTCGCATCATATGATTATCAAACAAATAATGTTTGTTACATAACTCTATTAATTGAGGTCTATGTGTAACTATTATATAAGTCTTATTATTTAAATGTTTTCTTATCATATTTATTATCTTTTCTTCGGATGCTGCGTCTAAATTTGATGTTGGTTCATCGAAAAGATATAAATCTTTATCTATTAAGATTCCCCTTATTAAATTTAATCTTTGCTTTTGACCGGTAGATAACTTTATGCCTCGCTCACCGACAATTGTTTCTAATCCGTTTGGAAGTGATTTATACCAATTGGTCAACCCAGCTTCATCTAATAACTCTAAAAGTTTTTCATTTGATATATTTTGCCCTAAACAAAGATTATCTCTTATGCTAAGATCAAACATTTCGACTTCTTGTGATACATAGACTAAATCTAATTTGGTATTTGTTTTTTCTGATCCATCAATTAGTAATTTCCCTTTTGATAATGGATAAATACCTGCTAAGATATTCATAAGTGTTGTTTTACCCTGACCTGATTCTCCCATAACACTTATTTTTTCATTTCTATTTAAAGTAAATTCTGGAATTAGTATTTTTGTTGAACTCTCTGGATATGAAAAGACAACTTCTTGCAATTTTACGTTTTTCCAATTTTCACATTTTTTTATTTCTACTGCACCATGTAAATATTCTTCAAGCTGCTTTTTGGCTGTTTTTAATTGAACATTAGAATCTAAAACTCTTGCCATAGATGAGATTTTAGAATATAAGGTTTCAAATAATGTTACATAGAATAATAGAAATGGTAATGCATCTTGCCCTCGATTAATATTTATAATTGTGCTTAATATTAATGTAACATATAATGCTCTCATGAAAATATGGAATACAATATTTTGATTGGCTCTCTTTATTTCATTTAATTTTTTGGATTGATTATAATCATTTGCTTTCTCATCAATTTTTGCATTGCAGAAATTTTTTAAACTTAATCTTTTTACAGTTGCAAGATTTTGAACAAAATCCATAAATATTGCAACATATTTTGAATATTTGTTTCTTGATTCTTTATCATATTTTTGTCTAGCCTTCATCATTTTATATTTTATAAAAATTGAAATTGATGAAACAATTATAACGGATATTCCAATAAATATAGACTGTTTACAAACCATAATTAAGAAAGATACTATTCCAAAAATTAAAGGTAAAATAGTATTTTGAATATTACTCAAAAAAGAAACCCATAATTCTGCAACATCACTTATTAAATTATATACAAATCCGGTATGAACATTTGCAATATTCTCTTCCGTCATATTTTGAATTTTATTGAAGTAATATTTTTGAATATTTATTTCTATTTTCGGATATATAGTGCAATCAATAAATGAACTTATCCAATTGGATATTAGCATTATTATATATAATATTGTTAATGAAATGGCCAATCCAATAACATTTTCTGTAGTTAAAGGTGCTACCGTAAAATGTGCTAGTGCAAATGAACAGCCATATTCGCATACATAATATATTGATGAAATAACAAATGTAATAATTAATTTTTTATTTTCACTACACTTCCATAATTCTTTCATTATTTTCACTCTCTTTGCTATTGTAATTTATTACGTTATAATTTCTGTTACTTTAATATGTAATATTTAAATGATTATATCATTTAAAAATTCTAATTGCAATTTTTTCTCCGTCCCCAGATTGTACTTTAGAATTTATCCCCAAACTCTTGTATTTTCCGCCAAAATAATATAAAATAACTTTGATAATTTTTAATATAAATAAAAATAATAGAAGAATTAAAAAAATATAATAAAAATATATCACAAGATGTAAAACACTTTTTAAATTTTAATCCTAAAAACGACAAACAATTTAACTAACTTGTACTAAAATAAGTGCATAAAGTTTGTAGGAACAAAAGTTAAAAAGGTAAGAGGTGGTAAGGATGTTTCAAAATATATCAAAAAACACGGAGGAAGTTTTTGATGATGATGTTGATTTTGCTACGCAATGCAAGAATCAAAGCAAAAATGAAAGGATAATTGGAATATTAAAGCAAAATTTTAGTATTCCCAATATTATTATTTATATTCTAGCTTTTATGATGTCTTTGCTAGGAGGACAGAATAGCCCAGTATTTACGAGTGTTGCACCATTTGGCTATGCTATTACGGCGGCGAGCTTTGGTGCAGGAATTCCAACGCTGATTGTATGCTTGGTAACTATGGTTGGAACAACTATTAAATTTGGTGGAAGTGGTCTTTTATTCTACATATTAACATTGCTAATATTCATAGCTTTAGTATTAATAAAAAGACCAGTTGAGCAAGAAGATTGCAATGAAAAATTAAAAGTTGGAATGCAAATGACTGTTGCAGTATTTGTTGTTCAAATGATAAAGCTTTTATTTAGTGGATTTTTAGTTTATGATTTACTTTATACATTAATGATAACGATAACTACAGCAACTCTATATAAAGTATTTGTGAATTCGTTAATCGTATTTAAAGAGATAAAAGTAAAGAAAGTATTTTCAATAGAAGAGGTAATGGGAGCTAGTTTAATGCTGGCATTAGCTGCAAATTGCTTAGGAGATTTTAGTATATTTGGTTTCTCAATTAGAAATATATTGTGCATTCTAATTGTATTAGTAATGGGCTGGAAGAACGGAGTGCTAATAGGAGGTACTACTGGTATAACAATAGGAACAGCAGTTGGAATACTATCGGGTCAACAGCCTGTAATGCTAGCTGCATATGCAATATCTGGAATGATTGCTGGTTTATTAAATAGATTAGGCAGAGTCGGCGTTGTAGTTGGATTCATAATAGGAAATGTAGTATTATCATATGTTGCAAATGGAAACACAGTAGAGGTAATAAAATTTCAAGAGATATTAATTGCAGCTCTTGGACTTCTTGCAATTCCAAAATCATACAAAATTGAAATAAGTGATTTGGTAGGAAACACAAAAATGCTTCCAGAAATGACGACAAGAACTTTGGAAGAGAATAAAGAGACTATAAATAAGCTTACAAATATGTCCAACACAATTTCAGAAATGGCAAAAGAGTATGAGAATGCAGCTGCTACAATAGTTACAGACGAAGAACTAGAAAAACAGGAGAAGGCTAACCAAGAGTTATTTGAAGACGAATTGTATAACAATCTGGAAGGAAAAGAAGAGAATCTATTATATGAAGACATCTATAATAATAATGAAAATATTTTAGATGAAATTTTCAAGCAGCTGATGGCAAGAGAAGTTATTACCAGAAAAGATATTGTAAAAATATTTGCAAGCCATAACAATTACATAATGGGATTTAGTACAGATTCAAAGGAAGATGACTATGTCGCACAAAATGACATTGATGAAATTGTAAGAGCTATAAATTCTGCATATAGGGTTAGCAAGCTGCACTTTATTTGGAAGAAAAAATTGGACGAAAATAAAAAAACAATGTCAAGCCAATTAAATGGAGTTTCTGAAGCACTATCAAACTTGGCAAATCAAATTACAAAAGATGAAGATGATATATACAAAACTCAGAAAGAGCAAGTAAAAAAATTGCTAGAGGAAAAAGAAATAGAATTAAAAGACATTACTGTGAAACAAGAAGATAGTAGCAGATACATAATAACGTTATACACAGGTGTGTGTGATTCTGTGGATGGAAAAGAGTGTGGAGTTAAAAAAATTGCACGAATTTTAGCAAAAGTATTTAACGAGAAAATGATTTTGCAAAAGCAAAAATGTGGATTAAGGGTAAATGATGATACATGTATGTATACATTCACGACAGAAGACGAATTTACAATGCAGGTGGGGCTAGCAAAGGCTAAGAAGTTTGACTCTATAATTTCTGGTGATACAACATTACAAACGAGGTTGGAAGATGGCAAATATTTGCTTGCAATAAGTGATGGAATGGGTTCTGGACCAGATGCAAGAAAGAGCAGCAAAATTGCAATAAAAACATTAGAAAGATTATTAAAATCTGGTTTTAACAACGACACGGCTCTAAAACTAGTGAATACAACAATCTCTGCAAACACAGACGAGGATATGTATGCAACGCTTGATGTAAGCATACTAGACTTGTATAAAGGCAATATGAAATTTATAAAAAATGGGGCATGTCCAACATTCGTAAAAAGAGGAGGTAGTGTAGAAACACTAAAATCAGTTTCGCTACCAACAGGAATACTAGATAACATAGATTTAGTGGAATATAATTACGACCTTCAAGACGGAGATATAGTTGTAATGTGTAGTGATGGTATACTAGAATCTAACAAAGAATACATAAGCAAAGATTTATGGATGCAAGAAATATTAGAAGAAATAGAAACAGATGATGCGCAGAGAATGGCAGACTTAATATTAAAGGAAGCCATAGATAACGACTTCGGCAAAGAAAAAGATGACATGACTGTAATGGTTTATAAAATACAAAAAAAGACAGTATAGTGGAGAAATAAATTATTTCTTCACTTTTTTTGCTTTAGATGAATAAAAATCCCCGTTTTATCTTGTATTTTTACTATATTTTATGATATATTATAACTGCAAAAACTATATAAATTTAGAGAGGTCATTTATGGGAAGAGGAAAAAGATATAATGGATCAGAACATAAGCTAAATATGAAAAAAGTAGTGGCTGTAATAATAGCCATTTTAGTAATAATAATGTTTATAATAATTTTAACGAAACTTGCACAGCCAAAAGCAGAAACAACAGAAAAAAAAGTTTCAATGGCATACTATACTGCATTCAGCAACAATAAATGGGGAATAATAGATTCTTCTGGAAATACGGTAATAGCTCCAATCTATGATGAAATGATAATTGTACCTAACAAAGAAAAAGCAGTTTTTATAGTAACATATGATGTTGACTATACAAACAATACCTATAAAACAAAGGCTGTTAACGAAAAAAATGAGCAATTGTTTAGTTCGTATGATCAAGTTGAAGTAATACAAAACTATGATAAACAAAACAATATCTGGTATGAAAAAAGTTGTCTAAAAGTAAAGAAAAACAACAAATACGGATTAACAGATTTATCTGGTAAAGTATTATTAGAGTGTAATTATGATAGCATAGAGCCAATTATTGGTGTTAACAGCAGCCTAGTTACAACAAAAGATGGAAAGAAAGGCTTAGTTAGCACAACTGGTTCAATTATAATAGAGAATGAATATGCAGACATAAAAGCTTTAACAGGTGAATATGAGAATGGTTATATAGTAAAAAATTCAGAAGGAAAAATTGGAGTAATTGGTACAAACAAAAAAATATTATTACCAATAGAATATGATGATATAAAAAATGTATATGCAGAAGATACATATGTGGCAAAAGAGAATGGATCTTGGAAAATAATTAATGTAAAAGATAGCACATCAAATAGCATGAATTACGATGATGTAAAATCTATGAATAGCAATTACATGGTAGTTGAAAAAGACGGTAAATACGGACTTGCTACAATATCTGGAGAAGAAAAATTAGAGCCACAATACGATGATTTAAAGAATATATATCAAAATTACTATATTGCAAAAAAAGATGGCATGGCTGGAGTAATTGATGAAAATAATGCAAAAAAAATCGACTTTAATTATAAGAGCTTAGTATACGTTAAAGATGCCAATATTATAGAAGGCGAATCAGATAAAGTTGAAACAGATTTATTTGATAAAAACTTCAGTTTGAAACTATCTGGAATAGTATCAGAAATAAATGCCGAAAAAGGTTACATGAAGGTAAGAATTAATTCTGAATATAAATATTATAACTTAAAATTTGAAGAGAAAAAGAACACAGAAATATTAACAAATAATACATTATTCTTGTCTAAAAAAGACGGAAAATATGGCTATGTAAATAAAAACAATGTAGTAGTTGTAAATTACATTTATGAAGATGCAACAGAACAAAACGAATCAGGATACATAGCAGTTAAAAAAGACGGGAAATGGGGAACATTAAATTCAAAAGGAGAAACAGTGGTAGAACCATCACTTGCATTAAGCAACAACCCAGTAATAGATTTTATAGGACAATGGCACCTTGCAGAAGATGCTAACGCAAATTATTATACAAAATAGAAACTAAAGGAGAAAAGTAAAATGGAACTAAAGACTAAGTACCAATATACGTATTTTATATATCCATATATAATAAAGCAAAATGAATATAACAAGTACTTAAAAAAATTACTAAATAATCCAAACTTTGCTATGAAAATATTTGATAAAGAAAAGGATGAGGATTTATATTCTTATTTCTTGCCAAAAGTAAGAGATACAATGTTTTGGACGATGAACTATGACAAAAACAATTTTATGAAATTGGATGAGATAAGTAAAGACATGAGATCAACTCTAATTTCGCAATATCCATGCACAATGTTTGAATATTTCCTAAATGAAAATATTCAAGGCAAAGCAGGAAAAAGAGATGGAATATTTTTTGATATAACAAACATAGAACTTGTTTGCTTCGAACCAGGAATTTGTTTTTTACTTATGAAAACAGTGCTAGAAGATAACCATAGTCTGTCTGATTTGTGTAATTTTAATTATAAGTTTAGAGATATAAAATCTACAGCGTATGAATACAGAGGATATGAAAACATAAAAATTCAAACTGATAGATTTAATAATATTAGGGAAATTACAGATTTAATAAAAGAGATAACAGGAAATAGTACTGAGGCAACAAAATTAAATATTGATACAGACAGATTTATAACGTATTCATATGCTTGCATTGGACAAGAAGATTGGAACATTGCAAATAGCGAATTGTTAGAAAAAGAATTTTATAAATTTGCTAATGTGGAAAAAGCAGATTATAAAGTAGATAGTAGTGAAAAAAATTCGGTAAATAAAATGAGTATAATCGAAAAATCAAAAAATGAATTCTATGGATGCAGCAATGTTGGAACCGTATTATTAACGTCAGATGTAAGTTCTGAGAACTATACGAAGAGGCAAAGAGAATTTGAGAGGCAGTATTTATATCAATATATATTTAACTTATATAAAAAAATAAGTTTGAAAAAATTGAATTATGATTTGCAAAAGAAAAATATGTTAAATCAATTCAAAGAGGAGTTCGAAAAATTCATACAAGCAGCAGGAATAGAAGAAATAACAAATGATAATATAGGAAGTCAATTAGAAAGTGAATGGACAAGAGTATTAAAAATTAATATTATATATTCACAATTAAAAGGGAAATATGACATGCTGTATAAAAATTCGAATATAGAAAAAACAGCAAATACTAATAAAATTATTGTAGTTATACTCATATTGCTTGTAATTATGAATTTAATTAGCATAATAAAAATATTCTAAAAGAGGTAAAACTATGCAGATAAAATCGGGAATTGATATAATTGAAGTAAGCAGAATACAAGAATCTGTAGATGACTTAGGAGAAAAGTTTGTAAAGAAGATTTTCACAGAGCAAGAAATAAAATACTGTGAAAGTAAAAACAAGAACAAATATCAACACTATGCGGCTAGATTTGCTGTAAAAGAAGCAGTATTTAAAGCAATTTCTACATTGTTGACAGATAAATATTCAATATCTTGGAAAAACATAGAAACATTAAATGACAAAAATGGAAAACCAGTTGTTAAACTTGTCTCGTTAACTAAAGAAGTAGAAAAAGAGCTTGACAAAATAACAAGCATAGATGTAAGCATATCTCATATAAAAGAATATGCCGTGGCAACAGTAAATGCAATTGTTGAAAGATGAGGTTTTAATAAAATGGAATTATTCGATTCACATGCTCATTATGATGATGAAAAGTTTGAGAATGATAGATATGAAGTTATAGAAAAAATATACGAGTCTGGAGTTACCAAATTTATGAGTGCCGGCTACAATCTTGAATCTTCAAAAAGAGGAATAGAACTAGCAAATAAATTTGAGTACATATATACAACGTCAGGAATATCGCCCAATGATGTAAAAGAAGATATTGAACAGACGAGAACGGAAATATGTGAATTAAAAAACATAATAATAAATTATAAAAAAGAAAATAGACAAATTGATAAAATAGTAGGAATAGGCGAAATAGGATTAGATTACTATTGGAACAAAGAAAATAAGGATGTACAACAATTTGCCTTTATAGAGCAAATAAAATTAGCAAACGAATTGAAACTACCAATTGCAATACATACAAGAGAAGCTGTTATGGATACTATAAACATATTAAAAGAGAATCCTGTTATGAAGAAGGGAGTTTTTCATTGTTGTCCCTTTAATAGAGAACTTGTAAAAGAAGCGCTGAAACTTGGATTCTATATATCTGTTGCTGGGCCAGTAACCTTTAAAAACTCGAAAAATGCAAACGAGATAATAAATATGATACCAATAGATAGAATACTAATTGAAACAGATAGCCCATATTTAGCTCCCGAACCTGTAAGAGGAACAAGAAATGATTCGAGAAATGTGAAGTATATAGCTGAAAGAATCGCAGAATTCAGGCAAATTCCGGCAGAAGAAGTAGCAAAGCAAACATATAATAATGCAAAAAAACTTTATGAAATAAAATAATAAAAATTATGCATATTTTAAAAAAGTGAGTCATATTATATATTAGGACAAATTGTTAAAATATGGCAAAAGAATATTTCTTTGTGGCCGTAAGGAATAAGCAAAACTGATGTAAATTTGACACAAAAAGGAAAAAATGTTATAATAAGGATGTTGTTTCAAAAGGAGGAACGAAAAATATATGGAGAAAGCTAAAAAAGCAAAACTCCCAATTAGAAAAATAATTGGTATTTGCTTAATACTATTATTCGTAATGGGCGTTGGAGTTATGGCATCAAATGCAAAACTAAATAACGTAAAAATAATTCTTTCAAATGGATATATAATGAATGTAACAACATCAAAAACAAAGGTATCTGAAATATTAGATGAGAATCATATAATATTATTACCAGAAGAAAGCGTTATACCAAACACTGAAAGTGAATTATCGGATAATAAAACAATTAAAATATCTAAAGATGAACAACAAACTGTTGAAGTAGCAGAAACATCAGAGGAATCAAGTAATGTTACAGTAGATTCATTACTAAAATCATATGATTCAATTGTAGAAAAAATAGAAGTGGTACAAGAAGAAATACCATTTGAAACAGTTACAAAGGATGTTTCAGATAATGACTCTAATAAAAGAGAAACAGTAGTGCAAGAAGGAAAAAACGGAATAAGAGAAGTAACATACAAAGTTAAATATCAAAATGACGTTGAAATTGAAAGAACAGAAATTTCTTCAAATGTTATAGAAGAACCTGTTGATAAAATTATTGAAGTTAGAAAAAAGATTACAAACAGAAGTACAAGAAGCGTTTCAGCAACTTACAATAATGGTGTGTGGTCATATTCTAGTGAAGAATTCGATTTATTATGCGCAATAACTGCACAAGAATGTAGTTCAAGTTATGAGGGTGCTTTAGCTGTTATAACAACTGCATGTAACAGAGCAGAAAGCTCAAGATGGGCAAAGAATGGTTCAGATCCATTAAGCCAATATAAGGCTCCAGGGCAATTCTGTTATTCAATAGATAGTTATTGGAAAAGAAGATTAAACGGCAATTATTCATCTGTAGTTGCAAAAGCAGTTTCAGATGCACTAAACGGAAAAAGAAATCACAATTACTTATCATTTAGATCAGCGGGATCGGCTTCAGGCGAGTACATTGGCGGAAATGTATACTTTAATGCAAAATAATTAATAGTTGCGCTTAGAATGAGGAAAGCTTATTTTAAGCGCAATTATTGTGCTTAGCTTGCTATTTCCCTGTGCATATAGTACAATGTAGATAGTACTTAAGGAGGATAGGACATGAAATTAATATCTTGGAACGTAAATGGACTAAGAGCCGCTATGAATAAAGGATTTAATGACTTTTTTGAGAGCATAGATGCAGATATATTTTGTATTCAAGAAACAAAATTACAAGAAGGACAAATTGATTATAAGCCAGATGGATATTTTGTATACTGGAATAGTGCTGTGAAAAAAGGCTATTCTGGTACGGCTGTATTCTCTAAAATAAAACCTCAAAATATCACTTATGGAATCAACATAGAAGAGTATGACCAAGAAGGACGAGTTATAACATTAGAACTCGAAAAATTTTATCTTGTAAACTGTTATACTCCAAATTCACAAAGGGAACTCACAAGATTAGAATATAGAATGAAATGGGAAAATGATTTTAGAAAATATTTAAAAGAGTTAAACACAAAAAAACCAGTGATTTTATGTGGGGATTTGAACGTTGCTCATAACGAAATAGATCTAAAAAATCCAACATCAAACAGACACAATGCAGGCTTTACAGATGAAGAAAGAGGGCAGATGACGAATCTTTTAAATGCAGGTTTTGTGGATTCATTTAGATATTTGTATCCAGATAAGGCAGGAATTTATTCATGGTGGTCATACATGTTCCACGCCAGAGAAAACAATGCTGGCTGGAGAATCGATTACTTTATCACATCAGATTCGATAAAAGAGAAAATACAAGACAGTAAAATACATACAGAAGTATTTGGAAGCGACCATTGTCCAGTTGAACTAGATATAGAACTATAATAAAAATTAAGAAGGGAGACATCAGTCTTAAAGATTGATTGTAACAATATGAAGAAAGAAAAAAACGATATAAAGCTATGGCTATTCTGGTTTTCGCTTGCAGTAGCAATAATAGTAGCATATAACATACTAGGAAATTTAGCAGGAGTTGCTCAAATAATAGGAAGCATACTTGGAGCAATAATGCCATTCTGTGTAGGATTATTAATAGCATACATATTATACATGCCATGCAGAAGCATAGAAACATTGTTTAAAAAATCAAAGAAAAAAAGCTTCGTAAACAAACATGCAAGAGGATTAAGTATACTAACAACATACATAATTGCACTTATAGTAATTGTAATAATTTTAAATGTAATAATTCCAATTGTAGTACAAAGTTTATCAGATCTATTTACGAATCTACCGGGCTATTACAATAGTGTTACGGAAAAAATAAATGAACTTCCAGAAGATAATATTTTAAGAAGTGAAAAAGCCACCGAAATAATAGACAACATAAAAAATATAAACTTTACAGCATTGTTCAATATGGAAAGAATTCAGCAATATATTAAGAGCTTCATAAGTGCAATGGAGACAATACTAGATGCATTCATTGCTGTAATAGTTTCTGTATACATATTAGCACAGAGAAACGCAATAATAAAATTCTTATCAAAATTTACAAGGGCAGTTGCCACAGAAAATG
This sequence comes from uncultured Clostridia bacterium, assembly GCA_934119935.1. Taxonomy (GTDB): domain Bacteria; phylum Bacillota; class Clostridia; order TANB77; family CAG-508; genus CAG-245. The sequence continues at coordinate 246,418 of CAKOSX010000003.1, forward strand.
CATATGAAAAAATAAAAAAATATTTCATAAAATCAAACGATGTATTCTTCAAATTCCTAACAAGCCAAGTGCTAGATGCAATATTAGTAGGAGTATTAGTATCGGTTGCATTATCAATACTACAAGTAAAATATGCAGTACTATTAGGCTTTATGATAGGACTATTTAACCTGATACCATACTTTGGAGCGATAGTAGCAGTAGTAATTGCAATATTAATTACAGTATTAACAGGCGGAATTGGAAAAGCCTTACTAATGACGGTAGTGGTAGTAATTTTGCAGCAAATAGATGCAAACATAATAAACCCTAAAATAGTAGGCGACTCACTAGAAATTAGTCAATTGCTCGTAATATTTGCAGTAACATTAGGAGGAGCATACTTTGGAGTAATTGGAATGTTCTTAGCAGTACCAGTAGCAACAGTAATAAAATTAATAATAGAAGACTATATAGAAGAAAGAGAAAAAAGCAAGGAAATATAAAATAAAAGAATATGTGCATTTTTGCACATATTTTTTTGCTTTATACATTGCGTATTATCACCCAATATGTTACAATATGATAAAAACAAAGGAGTGAGCTTTTATTGCAGATTGTTAAAACAAAGACATACATAAAAGACTTACAAAAGAAAATAAAAAATAAACACAAGAAAAAAGAAGAAGAGACGATTGAAGCAATAGAAGAACTAATTATACAAAGCAATAATATGAAAGAATTAATGATAAATCCTTTGTCAAGAGTATATAATATTGAGAAGAAAGAGGGAAATTTAAAAGAAATATATACTGCAAATATAAATGCCAAAATAAGGATGTATATAAAACCTATAGGGGGATATCCATATAAGTTAGAAGAAATTATTGAAGTGGAATTAAGAGAGATCGATGAAAAACATTATGGTGAAGGTTAGGTGAGGTTAAGATGATTTATTTTGGAAAATATTTAAAAGATTACTTAGAATATAGCAATATATCGCAAACAGAATTTGCAATGAGAATGGGAATTACACAAAAACATATGAACGAAATATTAAATGGGAAAACAAATATAACTTTAGAAATGGCAGCAAATATAGAGAGATTGACTGGAATAAAATCAAGTTTTATTATAAGTGTAGAAAATTCACGCATACTCAAAGAAAATATTCTAAAAGAATATGGTAACTTACAAAATATTAAAGAAGAAATAATAAAAAAATATTATATTAATGAACTTAAAAAAAGACAATGGATAAAATTTAAGGACGAGACAGACGAATTACAAATATGTATAGACTTATTGGATTTTTTAAAGATAAAAGATTTTGAAGTGGTACCAAAATTGGAAGAACAAGTATTATTTAAAAAATCAGGAAATGATTTTAATAAGATTGCATTATGGATTGCCCGTTGTGATGAAATAATAAAAGAGCAAGATGTAAGTGAATACAATAGCTATAATCTAATGTTTTTAATAAAAGATTTAAAAGAATTAGCATATAAAGAAGGATTTGAATTAGAGGAAATAAAAGAATTATTAAATAAATATGGAATATATTTCGTGCGTGAAAAGGCTCTTCCAGGAACAAAAATAAGAGGGTGCTTTAAAGTTAAAGGAAAACAACCAGCGGTGTATGTTACGGATAACTATGCGGGAAAGGATTCATTTTTCTTTGAACTATTCCATGAATTAGGGCATTGTAAATCAGATTATAATGAGGGAAAAAACAAAATTATTATAGATGGAAATGAGAAAAAAGAAGAGAAAGCAGATAAATTTGCATTAGAAGTAATGATTCCGGAAAATATTTGGAATGAAATTATTAATGGAAAGATAGAGAAAAATAAATTAGAAAAAATATCTCAAACAGAAAAAATACCAATGAGTTTTATAGTTGGAAGATTGGCTAAGAAAGAATTGATTACTTATAGAAGTCATTTGTACCAAGATAACTACCAAAAATAAAATTTCTGCTACATTTGACCAAAAAAACGTCAACTCCTATTGACAAAAATGAAGCAAGTAGTTTATAATAATAGGCATGTAAAGATTTATGTGCTAAGAAAATTAGAACATATAAAATCCCATACGAATGCTACAGCGCACCGGAAGGAGGGGAATATCAATGTCAGAAGTTAAAGTAAATAATGGAAATATAGAAGATGCCTTAAAAAGATTTAAGAGACAATGTGCCAGAAATGGAGTATTACAAGAGGTACGCAAAAGAGAACATTATGAAAAACCTAGTGTAAAGAGAAAGAAAAAGTCAGAGGCAGCTAGAAAAAGAAAATTTTAATTATTAATAAGAGAAAAGAGGCGTTTTCAAAATATATGTAATATTTTGGAAGCGCTTTTGTATTTAAAATTAAATAAAATATAAAGGAGTTGGATAAAATGTTAAAAGAAAAATTATTAGAAGATTTAAAAGATGCTATGAAAACAAAAAATGTAAACAAGAAGAACGCAGTTCAAATGGTTAGAACAGCAATATTACAAATTGAAAAAGACAAGGGAATAGAAGTTAGTGACGAGCAAATATTAGGAATTGTTGCTAAAGAAGTAAAAACAAGAAAAGATGCAATTGCAGAATACGAGCAAGCAAATAGAGAAGATTTAATAGAAAAGGCAAATGAAGAAATAAAGGCTCTAGAAGAATATTTACCAAAACAATTAACTGACGAAGAATTAGTTGCAGAAGTTAAGAAGGTAATAGAGAAATTAAACGCAACATCTATGAAAGACATGGGACCTGTAATGAAAGAAGCAAAGGCTACAATAGGTGCTCAAGCTGATGGAAAAAGAATAAACGAAGTTGTAAAGAGTTTATTAGCATAGGCTTTTAGTAAAATGAATATGGAAAGGAATTTATAATATGTCGATTACTACCACAGAATTAATGGGAGGCGTAAAGCTTCATAAAATAGATACAAAAAAATACAAAACAAATTTATTGGCAATATACCTTACTTCAAAGCTTGATAGAAAGCATGTTACAGAAAATGCACTAATGCTTGCTATTCTTAGAAGAGGAACAAACAAATTAAAGACTCAAGAAGATATAAATATAAAATTAGAAGAGTTATATGGCGCAGATTTTAATTGTGGCATAGATAAACTATGCAATGATAGTGTATTCAAATTTTATATGGAATCTTTAAATGATGAATTTTTGTATGAAAAAGAAAATGTTTTAGAACAAAGTACTCAAATGCTATTTGACATAGTATTTAGTCCACTTACTGAAAATGGAATGTTTAATGAAGAGTATTTTAATAGTGAAAAAGAAAATCTAAGACAAATAATCAGAAGCAGAAAAGATAACAAAGGTGCATACGCATATTCTAGATGTATAGAGGAAATGTATAAAGATGAGCCATATGGTTTGTTTACGTATGGTTATGAGGAAGATTTGGACAAGATTACAAATAAAGAATTATACAATGCATATTTAGAAATGCTAAAAAGCAGTAAAATAGATATTTTTGTGTCTGGAAATTTCTCAGAAGGAAACAACAATGTGGACGAAATAATCAGGAAACAAATAAATGAGAAAAATGTCCAGCCAAGAAATATTGATGTATATGTAGAAAATGAAGTAAAAGAACCAGTGGCAGAAAAAGTAGTAAAAGAAACAATGGACGTTTCTCAAGGAAAACTTGTAATAGGACTAGATGTTACAAAACTTGAGCCAGAAGATAAAGCGGTAGCATCTGTTTATAATGCCATTTTAGGTGGTGGAGCAAACTCAAAATTGTTCCAAAACGTAAGAGAAAAGGCAAGCTTAGCATATAGTGCAGGTTCATTATATATTAAAAACAAAAATAGCATAGTAATAAGAAGTGGAATAGAACAGAAAAACTATGAAAAAGCTCTTGAAATAATTGAAAAACAAATAGATGACATGAAACAAGGAAACTTTGACGAGACTGATATGAAGAATGCAAAACAGCTTATAGTTGCAAGCTTTAAATCTATGGAAGACGAACAAGATTCGACAATTTCTTATTATTTCGGAAAAGAAATGGAACAAGAAAATGCTGACATTGCAACATATATCAGCAAAATAGAAAATGTTACAAAAGAGCAGATAGTTAAAGTTGCACAAAATGTTACTATTAACACTATATATTTTTTGAGTAAATAGAATAAAACAGGAAGGAAAAGTTTATGAGAGAAATAGAAAACAAAAATATTAAAGAAAAGTGCTATATGGAAAAGCTAGAAAATGGCTTGCAAGTTATTATAATTCCTAAAAAAGAGATCCAGAAAAAATATATTATATGGGCTACAAAATTTGGCTCAATAGATAATACATTTATAGATAGCACAACAGGTGAGAAAGTAGTAATTCCAGATGGAGTTGCACATTTCCTAGAACACAAAATGTTCGAACAAAAGAATGGTGTAGATAGTTTGTATGTGTTAATGGCACTTGGACTAGATGCAAACGCATATACAACAAATGACCACACAGCATATTTATTTGAGTGTACAGACCATTTTTATGAGGGATTAGACGAGTTAATGGATTATGTACAAAATCCATATTTCACAAACCAAAATGTTGAAAAGGAAAAAGGCATAATTGGGCAAGAAATAGGAATGTATGATGATGATCCAGGCTGGCAGTTATATATAAATGCTATGGATTGTTTGTACGAGAAAAATCCAATCAAGGTAGATACAGCAGGAACTGTTGAGACTATATCTGGGATAAACCCAGAGATGTTATATAAATGTTATAACACCTTCTATCATCCAAGCAACATGGTATTAACCGTTGTTGGAGATTTCGAACCAGAAGCTATTCTTGCAGAAATAAAGAAGCGTTTAAAAGACAACGAAGCACGTGGAGAAATAACAAGAATATATCCAAAAGAAAAGTTGGAAATAAATAAAAAATATGCAGAAAAAGAAATGGAAGTAAGCTTGCCACTATTCATGATAGGCTTCAAAGACAATATTAAGGATAAATACAACGAAGTAGTAAAAAGACACATTGCAATAGAAATAATTTTAAATATGCTAATTGGAAAAAGCTCTAATTTATACAATGAGCTATATAAGGAAGGATATTTGTTATCTCAACCAGATTTAGAATATGAATTTGGAAATGAATATTCACATGTACTAATCGGTGGTCAATCAAAAGATCCACAAAAAGTATATAAGAAAATTGCAGAAAAAATACAAGAAATGAAAAACAACGATATTAATGTGCAAGAATTCGAAAGAATAAAAAAGAAAATATACGGAGACTATGCTGTAGAATATAACAATGTAGCAGACATCGGCAGAATGTTCACATCAGATTATATAAAAGGAATAAACAGCTTCGAATACATGGATAAATTCGAAGAAATAGACGCAGAATATGCAAAACAAGTATTAAAAGAAATATTCACAGAAGACAAAATGATTATGTCTGTGATAAAAGGAAAAAATTAGTTTTTAATATATATTAAAGAGATCAAAACATCTTTTTTTCAAAGTTTCAATATGTCGTTCTTGGTCGGAGTTCCTAACGGACTCCTCAAAAGGCAAACTTCCAATTGAATTTTGAAAAAAGATGTTTTGGCCCTTTTTAGAGCAATTTGTTGTTATATTATTTTATTTGAAGTCGAATTTATTTGTCAAATTTTATTACTTTCTGATACATAATAACAAAATATAAAAAATAACATTGTAAAAGGAAAAATATTAAAAAAATAAGTGGAAAAATGCAACACGAAAAACGACGCAAACCATTGAAAAAACTTGACTTCGGACTACATGTGTGATATTTTGATGTAAATACAAAATGCATGGAGAAAAAGGAGAGATACAAATGCTAAATGATAAAATTTGTTGTTTAAGAGAAAAACTTAATGAAAGTATAGTAAATGGAGAAGATTATAGCATAATTTATCAGTTGAGTGTTGAATTAGATGAATTAATTGCACAATATTATGAAATATTGAAAAAAATAGTTGACTAAAATATTTTTATTCATTATAATTAAATAAAATGTAGAAAAAAGGAAATAAGATGAAAAAAAGAGTAAGAATTTTTAGTATAATAATGTTAATTATAATTACAATATCATCGTTTATGGTAACAGTTGCATATGCGTTCGATCCTAATGAGTACAATCCTAACACTAATGCGGCACAAGTTCCAGGAAAATTTACAAATATGGCTGGAACTATTGCAAATACGATACAGATTATAGGAATTATACTATCTACAATTGTAATTGGATTACTTGGTATAAAGTATATGACTGGAAGTGTCGAGGAAAGAGCAGATTATAAAAAATCGATGATTCCATTTTTAGTTGGAACAGTTATGATAGTAGCAATAGGAACAATTTTACGATTAATAAATGACTTAACAACGCAGGCAGTGGGTGAATAATAAAAAATAGTTGAAAAACAGCTAAACATGTAGTATAATAGATTATATAGGAGTTAAATATGAAGAAATATAAAAAGTTGTTAATAAATGTTATGGTAATATTTATTATAGTATTCAATCTATTCATACCTAATATATATGCTGATGACAAAATAACAGGAATAATGGACGATGCTGGAAACTTTGTAAATGCTGGAAAAAACGGAGATAAAGTTATAAATGAAGAAGCTTTAAAAGAAGGCTCTAGTACATTGTATAATGTATTGTTTATAATAGGAATTGCAGTTGCATTTATATGGGGACTGGTATTAGGAATACAATTTATAACTGGAAGCTTAGGAGAAAAGGCAGACGTAAAGAAAAACTTGATAGTTTATTTAGTTGGATGTGTTATAATATTTGGAGCATTTGGAATTTGGAGACTTCTACTTCAATTATTATCACCACTTGAATAATAAAGTTGTTATTAATATTCTTACGAAAGTAAGCTTTAATAAAAATAGAAAAATAAGGAGGAATAAACATGAAAAAAACTGTAAAAATCATATCAACATTATTACTTACAGTAATGTTAGTTGCATCTATTGCTGGAGTTGCTTTAGCAGCTGATGTAAATGGTGTTTTAAATGGATTAACAGGTAATAGTACAACAGTTCAAACTAAAGATTTGACTAATGTTGGTAATAATATTGTTACAATAATACAAGTTGTAGGTATTGTTATAGCTGTAATAATCTTATTAATCATAGGTATTAAGTATATGATTGGTAGTGCTTCAGAAAAAGCTGAATATAAGAAAACAATGATACCATATATTGTTGGTGCATTACTTATATTTGCCGGAACATCATTAGTAAGAGTTATTTACTCATTATCAAGTTCAGTAGCTGGAAATACTACAAAATAGTATTACACGAGTATTACATAAGTATTACAATAAAATTAAAAGTGCATGTAAATGCACTTTTTTTTGTTTTTAGGTTACATTTTGTTACAATATGTGCTATAATTTAATATATAATACTATGTTAAAACGGAGGAAGTCTATGGGAACATATAATTTGCCCAGAAATGTAAAAGGAGAAGGTAGAATTCTATTCATTTTTACAACAAAAAGTTTAATATACAGTGCGGTAGGAGCCGGAGTTGGATTAATATTTTACATAATGTTTAAATTGATGAACTTAGCAATAGTTGGAATTGTTATGGTTGCTTTAGGTGCGTTAGTTGGATATTCAATTGGAATGCTAAAAGTGCCTAATATAGGTATATTAAAAGCTACCAAAGTTGTGGGCGGAGAAAACTTAGACGATGTAATAAAAAGAGCTATAAAGTTTAAACAAAAGAGAAACAAGATATATATCTATGATGATAAGGAGGAAAAAACAAATGACAGATAATACAGGCTTTTTAACTATTATATTATATATAATGCTTGCTGGAATGTTTGTTCTTGCGGTTGCATTTGCTTTTGTATATATGAATATGAAGCTTAAAGAAAAGAAAAGAAAAGACGAAAATAATGCGACTGATGAAGAGAAAAAAGTAAAAAAAAGTTCAACAAAATCATTCAATGTAGATTCTGTATTTGATTTTATGGAATTTGATAAAATTGAAGACAACATGATTATACAGAAAAAAGGTGCAAGATATGTAATGGTTGTTGAATGCCAAGGTATTAACTATGATTTAATGTCTCAAGCAGAAAAAGTTGGAGTTGAAGAAGGATTCATACAATTCTTAAATACATTATCACATCCAATTCAAATATATACACAAACAAGAAAAATTAATTTGGAAAGCAGTCTTCAAACTTATAAAGCAGAAGTTGACAAAATAGAACAAGAATACAGCAGACAAAAAATAAGATATCAAAATATTATGGCATCTCCAAATGCAACAGCAGAACAGAAAAAACAAGCATTATATGAGTTTACAAAAGACAAAAACTTATATGAATATGGAAAAGACATTATATACAATACAGAAAGAATGAGCTTAAATAGAAATATATTGAATAAAAAATATTACGTTGTAATTCCATATTATTCAGAAGAACTTGGACAAAGTGATTTTGATAAAGACGAAATTAGAGAAATGGCTTTCTCAGAATTATATACAAGAGCACAAGCAATAATAAGAACATTATCTGTATCGGGGGTTGCTGGAAGAGTTCTTTCATCAACAGAACTAGCTGATTTGTTATATTTTGCATATAATAGAGACGATGCAGAAGTATACGGTGTAGATAAAGCTATAAAAGCTGGATACAACGAGATGTATTCTACTGCACCAGACTACATGGATAAGAAGATGGAAATGTTAGATAAACAAATAGAAGATGCAGCTATAAACTTAGCAAGTGATAAGATTGCACAAGTTCAATCTGAAAAAGAGAAAGAATACCAAAGAAAGGTTGAAACAGAAGACGACATTATAAATAATTTGGCACAACTTATTATTCAAGAAAACGAAGCAATGCTTGGAAAAGATGTTGCAGAGAAAGCAAAAGAAAAAGTAAGGAAGGAGAAGAAAGCTAATGTTCAATAAAAAACGTAAAGCTACGAATAATGATTTTCAATTTCAAAGAAATGATTATACAAGTGATGAGCAAATTCAAATATTGCATAAGAAAACAATAAAAGAATTGATTGCACCTTCTGGAATAGACGCAAGTAATATTGACCATTTAGAGATTATATCAAATGTAAAAAGATATGCTAGAAGCTTCTTCGTTTCTGCATTACCAAGAATGTGTACATTCCCAGAATTATTTAGGGATATGTATATGTTCGGAGACATAAATACATCAATTTACATTACACCAATTCAAGAGTCTAGATCTCAAAATGAATTAAACAGAACAATAAATGAGTTAGAGACAGAAAGAATTGTGGCAGCAGACAGAGGAAATATCAATAGGGAGAGTAACTTAGCTCAAAAAAGATATGAAGCTGAGAGCTTAAGAGACGAGATTGCAGCAGGATTCAATAAACTTTATGAAGCATCTGTTGTATCTACATTATTTGCCTATAGTTTGGAAGACTTAGACAAGCTTACAAAATTACTAGCAACAGAAATGGCAAAATCTTTAGTTGGAATAAAAAGTGCATGGGCAATGCAAGAAGAGGCTTTCCAAAGCAACTTGCCACTTGCAGAAGATAAGATAAAAAAGACGCATACATTTGACCGTAGATCTATGGGAACAGTATTCCCATTTACAACATCAGAAGTTGGACATTCAACAGGTATTCCACTTGGATTTAACAAGCAAACTGGTGTACCAATATTGTTTGATAACTTCCACAGCTCACTTACAAACTATAACATGGTTATATTTGCTAAGTCTGGTGCCGGAAAATCAGTAACAATGAAAACTTTAATATCAAGGTCTGCAGTTCTTATGGGAATACAAAGTTTGGCACTAGATGCCGAAGGTGAGTACAGCATAGTTGCAGAAAGCTTAGGCGGAATAAACGTTGTGCTAAGCCCAAACTCAAAAACAGTTATAAATGTTTTCGATATTGAAACAGAAATTGTAAAAGACGAAATAACTGGTAGAGAAAGAGCAGTATTAAACGTAGAGAACAAGGTAGAGGATGTAACACAAGCTTTGCTTACAATGGCAAGAGGTAGTACAAGAAGCCAAGATATAAACGAGGTAACAAAGCAAATTATTGCAGAATCTGTTGCACAAGAATATGCTGCATATGGAATAACAAGTGATCCAATGAGCTTATATGAGGCAGCAGGAAGTGGTAATGGAGATATATTAGGAAGAGCAAGAAAAAAGATGCCAACAATTGGGTCATGGTACAAGCGTTTACAAAGAAATGCAGAGAGTAACACAAACCAAGACTATAGATTCCATTATAGCTATTTGCTGAAAGTTATGAAACAATACATAAGAGAATATGATGGTCAGATGGCATATTTTGATGGACAATCGACATTTGATTTATTAGATGGAACATTATTCATAAACCTAGATATATCACAACTAGAAGAAAGATTTGCAAGACCACTTGCACAACAAATATTACTTTCTTGGATATGGGAAAAATACGTTAAGAAAAACAGTGAAGATAGAAGAAAAGCTGCCAAGAAGAGAGTTCTAGTTGATGAGGCATGGATGTTATTGCCATACCCAGAAGCTGTAGACTTCTTAAACACAATGGCTAGACGTGCGAGAAAAAGAAATGTATCGCTTGCAATAATTTCTCAGAGATTCCAAGACTTCTACGAGAAACCAGAAGTACAAGCAGTTTTAACATCATCAGATACAAAGCTATTACTAGCACAAGATAAATCTGAAATTCAATACCTAAAAGAAGTATTCAAACTTAGCGAGGGTGAAGCAGGATTTCTAGTAACATGCAACAAAGGAGAAGGATTATTGAAAGTTGGTGGAGACACTGCAATATTGCAAATAACACCAACTGCAAAAGAGTTTGAGTTTGTTGAAACAAACTTAAATAAGATGATAGAGAATAATCAAAAAAAATCATAATAGAGGGAGGAAGTAATGCATAAGATAATAAACAAAAGGTCAATACAAAAGATTACGGCAGTTATTATAGTAATGATAATGTGCAACTTTATTATGAGTACAAAAGCATGGGCAGCGTATGGTGCTGCGTCACAAGACCCTGGAACCAGTACAGGCACTACTACAACTGGACAGAATACGGGGTCTATAAAGAACGCAACTGATGCAGGTATTAAACCGGAAGATATAAAAAAGATGATAAAAAGTCAGTTGAATCTTGATGATGATGAAAAAGTAAATAAAGTATATACTAATTGTTTTGATGATGTTACAAAGATAACTGTCAAATATACATATGTATCTACTACTGGATTAGCAACATTAAATAGTGTAGAAACCAATGTATCAACTGATGAGATTAATGGCATGGTTGATGGTTCATATGTTGCAAATGGTGGAAGTCAAATTGCAACATCAGGTGGAACTGCAGCTGGAACTGAAGGAGAAACTGCTTCAGCGGGAAGTTATAACCAAAGTGTTTCTGACCAAGAAGGAGCAGATGGTGGAGATATTGGTGGATTACTATTTGGACCACTTGCAAATTTAATCCAAGGAATAGGAGATTCGGTAAATAAAATATTACAAAATGTAATAATAGGAGATAAAAAGCCGGTATTCTATAATAGTGGATTTTTTTCAAGTGAGAGTGTAAAGCAGGTTATTGAAGATAATCCTGTCGATATAAATTTGGAAGATGTAACTGTAGTTAAAGATTATATAGATACATTTACAGGTAAATATGGAGTGCCAGATATAAAATTAACTCCAGCAGAAATATTTGCAGGAAATGTTTCTGCTTTCGATGCCAACTTTTTTAAAACGAATGCAGACCATAAACAAGAACTAGGTGGAAGCAATAAGTCAATAGTTGAACAGTTAAGAAACACTGTTGCAAAATGGTATGTTGCATTAAGAAATATTGCTATAGTAGGGTTACTTTCAGCACTACTATATATAGGAATAAGAATCGTTATAAGTTCAAGCAATGGAGATAAGGCAAAATATAAACAATTTTTTGTGGATTGGGTAGTTGCTTTATGCTTAATATTCTTCATGCATTATATTATGGCATTTACAATGACTATGAGTGAAACTGTTACAGATGTGTTAGCCGGTCAAACAACTAGCCAAGGAAGAATAAAACAGGTAAATATTAAACTAGTTGAAAAAGATGGAGTAACACCATATAGTGATAGTGGCTTTAATGTATATTTTTCAAGTAATTTTACAGGAGTTGCAAGAATTAAAGCAGATTATTCAGATTCAGCATTAAGAATGGGATATTCAGTGTTATATATTGCACTTACTGTTTATACAGTATATTTCTCATTTGTATATTTGAAAAGATTATTAATGTTAGCATTCTTTACAATGATTGCACCATTAGTTGCACTAACATATCCATTAGATAAAATAAAGGATGGAAAAGCACAAGCATTTAACTACTGGTTTAAAGAATATATGTTTTATGCTTTATTGCAGCCAATGCATATGCTTTTGTATACAGTGTTTGTATCATCGGCATTATCAGTTGCGGCAAACAATTTGTTATATGCAATTGTTGCACTCGCTTTCATAGTGCCAGCAGAAAAGATTGTAAAGCAGATGTTTGGAATCAAAGGAAACACAGAATCTACACTTGGAGGATTTGCTGGTGGAGCACTTGCTTCACAAGCGTTTGGAATGCTTAGAAAAGGCCCACCACCACCTAAGAAAGGTGGCGGAGGAGCACCAAGTGGCTCAAAGGGATTAAGACAATTTAAGAATCCGAATACACCAAATGCATTAGATACCTTAGCTGGTGATGCAATGGGAATAGACGCACAGAATGCAGTTGCTACTGGAGTAGGTGCTGCTGCTGGTGCAGCTGCTGGTGCGGCAGTGGCTCAAAATAGTAAACCTTTATCAGAAATGACTGATGAAGAGATTGCTGCAGCACAAGAGCAGAATGGTATGCTTGAAGCACCACAGGGAACTCCTGTTGAAGAAATGACTCAAGACCAGATAGCTGCAATGCAAGAAAAAAATGGTATGCTTGAAGCAGGGCAAGTTGCACCTGAAGAACCAAATGAGCAACAGAACAATGACCAACCACAATTTGCTCAACAATCTCCACAAACACAGCCAACAGATAATAATAACCAGAATATTGGCACGTTTGCAAGACATAAACAGGAATTAACCAACAACTTTAAAAAGGCAGTGGATGATAGAGTACTTAGAGCAGGCGGATGGAAAAACGTGGGCATTGGTGCTGCAAAGACTGGAGCAAAGTTTATTGGAAAAGCTACAGGAAGAGCCGCTATGATGACTACAATGGGAGCCTTAGGATTAGGCGTTGGCATTGTAGGTGGAGACATGGGTGATACTCTTAAAGGCCTAGGAGCTGGATTAACTGCTGGATATGCTACAGGGGGAAGACTAAACTCTGTTGTAGGAAATACATTGGCTGGCAGAAATGCTGCAGGAAGCTTTATGGGTGATGTATTTAAAGGCATGGGACCAGAAAGACAAAGAAGTGATTACATAAAATCATATATGTCGAACCAAGAAAATAGAAACAGACTTATTGATAAAAATCCTAATATCAGCGTGAAGGATCTTAATGCTAGATTGGAAAAAGAGGCTGTAATGTCATATGATACTGGAATAACAGATACTAAAACTGTTAGTGCTGCCGTTGACTTGGAGCAAACATTGGCTAATGAAAATGTTGAAGGACGTGACAATCATGGAATGGCCGTTGCTCTTACAAAACTTGGAGAAAATTACGATAAAGGTACATTTAATGATTCGGCTAGACGTTTACGTGCACAACAATCTCTACAACAGAAGTTTGAAAAACGAATTAATAGAGATGAAGCTGCTAAGCAAGTTGATATTGAAATAAAGAATAATAAAGAAACATTAAATGCAAAACAGAGAGAAGAAAGAATAAGAACAAAAACTTCAGAAATGGCAAATGCAAAGGCACAAAAAACTTTAGACTATATTGAAAAAATGAAAAAGTAATAGTTCTAAAAACAATCAATCATTAAAACGTGATTGATTGTTTTTTTATCAATATAGAATAAATAATGAAAAAATAATGACAGAACTGTAATTTTGATATATAATAAATTTAGTATTCTACAAATTGGAGGTATGCATTTTAATGGAAGAAAATAAAATGTCGAATAAATCAGAAAAAGAAATTATAAAAGAAAATATGTTAACTTTGTATAAGGCACATCAAGAAGGAGAAAAAAATCCCATTGAAGAGATATCGTATTACAAACAACTTGTTTTGCAAAGCGAAAAAAGTCCAATAATGTATGGATTGCAAGAAATATATCCAGTTAGTTTAGAAAGCGAAAAAAATCCTGCAAGAAATAGAACCGTGTTATATCAAAATGGAATGCCAATTGCGTTGATAGATGAAAATTCAAATATTAAGTTTTCAAAAGAATATTTAATGGAAGTTAAGGCTTTAAATCCAATGGTATATGAATTATTAGTATCTATGAATGGACAACATTATGAATTACCACAAGTTCAGAAACTAGATGAAGATTTACCTGATATAAACGATAAAAAAGAAGTCGCAAACTTTAAGTTAAATAAACAGGAACTTGAAGTAGAAAAAATTGAACAAGAAAAAAATAAAAGTTCAAAAACTCCTATTCAAGAACCTAAAAGTGAAGAAGAAAGTATGGAGCAGATTGCAGAACAAGCCGGAATTACAAAAAATGATATAAAATCTTGCTCTACAATTGATCCAAAAGAAAGAATTACAGATCAAAAAAGCTTTGAAGATATAGTAAATGTAACAGGAAAATATTCAAAGATATTTGTTGTTTCTGCCAATAGTCAGACACGAGGAAATTCTTTGTATTCTTTCTGGGGAATGACACAAGATGGAACAATGGAGCCAATTCAAGGACTAGAAGAGCGACAAGGTGTTAATACAGGAAAATCAATTTATTCTATAAATAGAGATGGTTCGCAAGTAAAAGAACAGCAAACATCAGCATTATTTACTATGCCAAATCAAAGAGAAGGTTTTTCAGTTACAGTTGGTCAGTATGGAATTCTAGAAACAACATACATAAGACGTAGTCCAAATGAAAATAAATATATTGGAAGTGTTGTGAATTCTTCAACACAAAAACCTACGACTAGGGAAGTTCAAGAGTTTATGAATGATAGTAGAACTACAGATGCGGAACTTGGGGAGACAATAGATAAAACGGAGCATCAACTTAAAGAGACTACCGAAACAAAAATTAGAAATATCGATGATAATCCTAATAATGATGTTGAAATTGACATGGACCAGGAAATTACTTTACATGATGGAACGACTACAACTCTTGCAAAAGAGGCAGAAAAGCTAAATATTGCACCTGATGAATATAAGAAGCAATTTGCAGCAAAAGAAGCAGATTGCTATGCAAGTAAGGTAGAATTAATTAGAGAAGAAAATATAGTAGATCAATCACAAGAAAAGGCCGAAGAACATGAAGAAAGGGCTGAAAGGTCTCTAGAAAATGATGCATGGGAAAGAATGAGAAAAAGAGGAATAATAGAATAAAAAATTCGCTATAGCGAAAATTACAAAAGGTGAAGAATAAAAATTCTTCACCTTTTAACATAAAATAGTGTAATAATTTAAAAAAAATTTTATATCTATTAATAATGAGGTGTAATAGATGAAGAAAACATTTTATAGTATACTTATTTTTCTGTTAATTTTACTTAACTTTTCCACTGTTTGTGCAGATGATGTGGATAATGAGGGTGAGCTTGAAAATACAGTGGAAGTTACTGCATCAAGTGTGACTGCACTTCCGAAAACTAATTCTAGGAGATACATTGTTTACGATAGAATTTCTAAGAGTATGATAATAGGTAAAAATGAGGATGTTAAGTCTGCTATGGCCTCGACAACAAAAATAATGACTACAATAGTTATATTAGAAAAATCAGACTTAGACGAGACAGTAACTGTAAGTGCAAAAGCTGGTGGAACGGGTGGCTCAAGATTAGGGCTAAAAAGAGGAGACAAGGCTAGTGTAAGAGATTTGTTATACGGACTCATGTTAAGGTCTGGAAACGACGCTGCCGTAGCATTAGCAGAACATGTTGGAGGAAGTGTAAAAGAATTTGCAGAATTAATGAATGAAAAGGCCACTGAACTTGGACTCACAAATACACATTTTGTAACACCTCATGGACTAGATGATGCAAACCATTATACTACTGCGTTAGAACTTGCAAAACTTACAGATTATGCAATGGATAATGAAACTTTTGCAAAAATAGTCGGTACAAAATCAACAACGATATATATAAATAATCAGCCAAGGCAAATAAACAACACTAACGAGTTATTAGGTGTACTAAATGGCGTGGTAGGTGTAAAAACAGGCTTTACAAACAATGCAGGACGATGCCTAGTAACAGAAACCAAAAGAAATAACATGGATATAATTACAATAGTTTTGGGAGCCGATACAAAAAAGGATAGAACGAAAGATAGTGTGAATCTAATAGAATATACTTTTTCAAAATATAAAATGTACAATTTGGAAGAACAAATAATAGAAGAATTTAATAAATGGAAAAATATAAACGAGAAACGAATTTTAATAATAAAAGGAAAACAAAGCAATCCTAAATTAGCATTAGGAGCAATAGAAAAAGCAACAATACCAATCTGCGATGATGATAAAATTGAATACTCAATTAATGCATTAACTGAAGTAGAGGCTCCGGTGGAGCAATGGAATGTGATGGGAACACTAACGGTAAAACTAAATGGTGAAATATTAGAAAACATAGATATAGTGAATATAAATGAAGTACAAAAACGAGATTGGAAAGATTACTTTAAAATAGTGCTAAATACTTACGGAAACTGGAAAAATTTCATAATAATTCATTGACTTTAGTGGCATGATATGGTAAAATAATAAAGCTAGTATAAATAGCTTTATTTTGTTGTGCTAGCAAATTAAAATTAGGAGGTGAAATTTAAGTGCCAACAATTAATCAATTAGTAAGAAAAGGAAGAAAGACTACTACAACAAAATCAACATCACCAGCTTTACAACATGGATACAATTCTATGAAAAAGAAAACAACAGATAGAAAATCTCCACAAAAAAGAGGTGTATGTACTGTAGTAAAAACTGTTACACCTAAGAAACCAAACTCAGCTTTAAGAAAAGTTGCCAGAGTTAAGCTTTCAAACGGATACGAAGTAACATCTTATATTCCAGGAATCGGACACAACTTACAAGAGCACAGTGTTGTTCTTATAAGAGGAGGAAGAGTAAAAGACCTTCCAGGTGTTAGATATCACATTATAAGAGGAACTTTAGATACAGCAGGTGTTAAAGACAGAATGCAAGGAAGATCTAAGTATGGAGCTAAACGCCCTAAGAAATAATCTTGAAAATTATAAGCGTCGTCTAACTTCGTTAACCTTCATCTAAAAATATACTCGACGTACACCACGTACGCCTCCGTTATTTTTGATTTGGTTGCCTTGTTATACTTGCTTCTAATTTCCAATATAAATACTTAGAAGGTGCATATAACTTACTAATTTAAGGTTCTTAAATTTAGCATAGATATATAGCACTAAACTAGAAATGTTTTAAGAAGAAAAGCCACAGGCTTAGTATTAAACTTTTTAGAGTACCGAAGATACTAGGTAATAAATTAGTATCAATTTTATAAGGAGGGAAGAAAAGTGCCAAGAAAAGGATTTATAGCAAAAAGAGATGTTTTACCAGATCCAATATATAATAGCAAAGTTGTTACAAAGTTAATAAACAATGTTATGTTAGATGGTAAAAAGACAGTTGCTCAAACTATCGTTTATGATGCATTCGATATCATAAAAGAAAAAGAGCAAAAAGATCCACTAGAAGTATTTGAAGCAGCACTAAACAACGTAATGCCAGTTCTAGAAGTTAAAGCTAGAAGAATTGGTGGTGCTACATACCAAGTACCATTAGAGATTAGACCAGAAAGAAGACAAACATTAGGACTTAGATGGTTAGTTTCATATGCTAGAAAGAGACATGAAAAAACTATGTCTGAAAAATTAGCAGGAGAAATAATGGATGCTGTAGCTGGAAACGGTGGAGCTTTCAAGAAGAAAGAAGATATGCATAAGATGGCTGAAGCTAACAAGGCTTTCGCACATTATAAATTTTAATTAGAAAGGAAGAAAAAATATGGCCGGAGACGGAAGAGAATTTCCTTTAGAGAAAACAAGAAATATAGGAATAATGGCTCACATTGATGCAGGAAAGACAACAACAACAGAGAGAATACTTTTCTACACAGGAAGAACACACAAAATAGGTGAGGTTCATGATGGTGCTGCTACTATGGACTGGATGGCCCAAGAGCAAGAAAGAGGTATTACAATTACATCAGCTGCTACAACTTGCCACTGGTTAGGTAATAGAATAAACATTATCGATACCCCAGGACACGTTGACTTTACAGTTGAGGTTGAGAGATCTTTAAGAGTTCTTGACGGTGCTGTTCTAGTACTTGCTGCAAAAGGTGGAGTTCAACCACAATCTGAAACAGTTTGGAGACAAGCTGATAAATACATGGTACCAAGAATGGTATATGTAAACAAAATGGATATTACTGGTGCTGATTTCTATGGTTGTATAAACCAAATAAAAGAAAGATTAGGAGCTCATCCAGTTCCAATCCAATTGCCTATAGGTGCAGAAGACAATTTCAAAGGAATTGTTGACTTAATAAAAATGAGAGCATTTATTCATAAAGATGATTTAGGAAAAGACATTGAAGAATGTGATATACCTGAAGATATGAAAGCAGATGCTGAAAAATATAGACAAGAAATGATTGAAGCAGCAGCAGAACAAGATGATGAATTAATGATGAAATATTTAGATGGTGAAGAACTATCCGAAGCTGAAATCAAATCAGGATTAAGAAAAGGAACTTTATCAAATGCTCTAATTCTTATGACATGTGGTTCATCATACAAGAACAAAGGTGTTCAAGAATTATTAAATGCAATCGTTGACTACTTACCATCACCACTTGATATTCCAAACATCAAAGGTGTTGACGAAGATGGAAACGAAGTTGAAAGTAAGACTGATGACAACGCTCCATTTGCAGCATTAGCATTCAAAATAATGACAGATCCATATGTTGGAAAATTATGCTTCTTCAGAGTTTACTCTGGAACATGTACAACAGGAACTACTGTTTTAAATGCTACAAAGGACAAGAAAGACAGAATAGGAAGAATCCTATTAATGCATGCAAATCATAGACAAGATATTGAAAAAGTTTATGCAGGAGATATTGCAGCAGCAGTTGGATTAAAAGATGTATCAACAGGTGATACATTATGTGATCCAGATCACCCAATTATACTTGAATCAATGGAATTCCCAGAGCCAGTTATCGATATAGCTATCGAGCCAAAAGATAAGGCTAATGGAGAAAAAATGGGAATAGCTTTAGCAAAACTTGCTGAAGAAGACCCAACATTCAAAACATGGACAGACCAAGAATCTGGACAAACAATTATCGCTGGTATGGGTGAGCTTCACCTAGATATCATCGTAGACAGATTAAAGAGAGAGTTCAAAGTTGAATGTACAGTTGGTAAGCCACAAGTTTCTTACAAGGAAACAATCAGAAATAAAGTTAAAGTTCAAGGTAAGTTTGTTCGTCAATCTGGTGGACACGGACAATATGGTGATGTATGGTTCGAAATGGAACCATTAGAGCCAGGTTCTGGAGTTCAATTCGAGAGCAAAATCGTTGGTGGTGCTGTTCCAAAGGAATACATCAAACCAATCGAAGATGGATTAAGAGAATCTGCAATGAGTGGTATATTAGCTGGATACCCAGTTATAGACTTCAAAGCAACATTAGTTGATGGTTCTTACCATGAAGTTGACTCATCTGAAATGGCATTCAAGATTGCTGCATCTATGGCTTTCAAAGAAGGATGTAAGCAAGCAAAATCTGTTATATTAGAGCCTATAATGAAGGTTGAAGTAACTGTTCCTGAAGAATACATGGGAGATGTTATTGGAGACATTAACTCTAGACGTGGTAGAATGGAAGGAATGGAAGCTAGAAACGGTAACCAAATAATAAGAGGATTTATTCCACTTTCAGAAATGTTTGGTTATGCAACAGACTTACGTTCTAAGACACAAGGTAGAGGAACATATTCAATGGAACCAAGCCATTACGAAGAAGTTCCAAAGTCTGTATTAGAGCAAATAGTTGCTTCTAGATCTAAGAAAGCAGAATAATATACAAATATGTATATATTGTGAAAACAAAAATAACACTTGCATTTTACTTGAAAATATAGTAAAATGCAGGTGTGAAATAAGATATTAATTTTAAATATAAATAGTCATGAGCAAGACTCAGGACTAACTAAAAAGGAGGAAAATTAAATGGCAAAGGAAAAATTTGTAAGAACAAAGCCACACGTAAACATTGGTACAATTGGTCACGTTGACCACGGTAAAACTACTACAACAGCAGCTATTACAAAATACTTAAGCTTATTAGGACAAGCTAAATACGAAGCATACGATCAAATCGATGGTGCTCCAGAAGAAAGAGCAAGAGGTATTACAATTAATACTGCTCACGTTGAATATGAAACAGCAAACAGACACTATGCTCACGTTGACTGCCCAGGACACGCAGACTACGTAAAGAACATGATCACTGGTGCTGCTCAAATGGATGGTGCTATATTAGTTGTTTCTGCAGCTGATGGACCAATGCCTCAAACAAGAGAGCATATATTACTAGCTAGACAAGTTGGTGTTAAATACATCGTTGTTTACCTAAACAAATGTGATATGGTTGATGATCCAGAATTATTAGAATTAGTTGAAATGGAAGTTAGAGACCTATTATCAGAATATGGTTTCCCAGGAGACGAAATCCCAGTTATAAAAGGATCTTCATTAAAAGTACTAGAAAGTACATCAACAGATCCAAATGCACCAGAATATCAATGCATTAAAGAATTAATGGATGCAGTTGATACTTATATCCCAACACCAGCAAGACCAGTAGATAAGCCATTCTTAATGCCTATCGAAGACGTTATGACAATAACAGGTCGTGGAACAGTTGTTACTGGTAGAGTTGAAAGAGGACAAGTTAAGATTCAAGACGAAGTTGAAATCGTTGGAATCAAACCTTCTACAAAAACTATCGTTACAGGTGTTGAAATGTTCAAGAAAACACTTGACCAAGCAGAAGCTGGAGACAACATCGGAGCATTATTAAGAGGTGTTCAAAGAACAGATGTTGAAAGAGGACAAGTTCTTGCAAAACCAGGATCTATACATCCACATACAAAATTCAAAGCACAAGTATACGTTTTAACTAAAGACGAAGGTGGACGTCATACTGCATTCTTCAATGGATACAGACCACAATTCTACTTTAGAACAACAGACGTTACAGGTGTTATCGAACTAGAAGCTGGAACAGAAATGGTTATGCCAGGAGATCACGTAAACATGACAATCGAACTTATTACTCCAATCGCTATCGAAAACGGATTAAACTTCGCTATTCGTGAAGGTGGAAGAACAGTTGGATCAGGAGTTGTTTCTGATATACTTGAATAATCTATGAATATTTAGAGAATAAATAATCATTATATTAATGAGAGAGGGGGCAATAGTCCTCTCTTAAATTTTATAAAAAATTAAAAAAACATATTGACTGATGATACTAAATATGATATCATAAAAGAGTCTTCTTGAGACAGGCAGATATTTCCGATGAAAGGAGGAATATATATGCCGGACATTCAGAAAACAATACAGAAGATGAAAAGACAGCCAAATGGCATTAGATTTCAAGAATTGGCAAAAGTATTAGAATATAATGGATACATAATGAAATCTAAGAAACGGAACATCACACAGGCAATTTATGAACTCAAAACGGAGACGTTATCACAATAAAAGAAGAAAATCCATTAAAAGCTGTATATGTGAAAGATGTACTTAGAAGAATAGGTGAATAAATAGCCTATTCTCTGAGTATACTTATAGATAGTAAAAGGAATTTAGGAGGTGCCCTTTTATGATGAATGTTAAATATTATATGGATTTACCATATAACTATATTGTGCAACCAATATGTGACGAAAGCGGAAAATATTTTTATGCAAAGGTATTAGAACTAGACGGTTGCCAGAGTACAGGAGATACTTTTGAAGAAGCATATAAAAGTTTAAGAGAAGCAATGGAAGGATGGATAGAAGCTAAGTTAGAAGGAGGCTTTGAAATTCCACTTCCAATAGGCTATGAACAATTTAGTGGAAAATTTATTGTAAGAATACCTAAATCACTACATTACAAATTATCTGTTGAAGCAGAACAAGAAGGTGTGTCATTGAACCAATATGCATTATATAAATTAAGTCATTAAACTTTCACATATATAGCTTATTAAATAGATACCTACAGAATAAAAAGAAAATTATTATCTTTTTTACTGTGGGTGTTTTTTATTTTATCACAAACGGAGTATCATTAAAGAACATCACCAACATATATATGAAAAATTACCAAATTAAATTGACTTTTGACCGATTTAAGTATATACTTTAAGCGTAAATACTAAAGAAACAGAGGATGAACTAATCAGATTTATAACTTACGAAAGGAAAGCTAATAAATATGAAAAAAACAACAATATCAAGCATAATAATAGCAATATCAATGATAGTATTCACAACTAAGGTACAGGCTGCTACAGGGAAAGTAACAACAGAAACTTTGAATTTAAGAAGCAAGGCTTCAACTGATTCATCGGTGGTAAAGTTACTTAACATGGATGATGAATTAGAAATTTTATCAGAAGAAGGAAATTGGTATAAAGTTAAGGTTGGAGAAAACGAGGGTTATGTTAGTAAAGACTATGTAAAAGTTGATAAAACATCAACAGGAACGACAACAACTACTACAACCAACAATTCTGGTTCGAATACAACAGGCGGATCTACAGAAAGTACAAATACAAATGCAAAACCAACTACATCAAATACTGTAACACCAAATTCTACTCTAAAACTTGAAAAAGATGTTACAATAAAAATATTACCATTAATAAATGCGAATAATCTTGGAACAGCAAAAGCTGGAGATGAAGTTACTGTTATTACAACAGCTAACAATTGGATTTTTATAGAAACAAGCGAAATTGCTGGGTGGATAGTAAAAGATTCAAGTGTTGGAAAAGTTACGAGTTCAGAAGATAAAAATACTGGCTCAAACACAGATAATAATTCAGATACAAGCAATAGTGATGATAAGGATGAAGAACCAACTGATACAAAAACTAATACGGATAATAATGACGATACTACTTCATCAGATACAAATTATACTAAAACAACAAAATACATAAATGCTTCGTCAGTGTATGTTAGAAAAGAACCTTCAACAAGTGCTGAAATAGTAACGACTTTAATTAGAAACACTGATGTTACAGTTGTTGGAGAATCAGGAGATTGGTACAAGGTTACATATAAAGATTACAGTGGATATATTTACAAAGAATTATTATCAGATAAGAAAACAGAAGAAACAAATAGAAGTAGCGCTAATAGAGAAAGCGCTACAACTGTTTCAAGTGTAACTACTGAAACTACTACAGAAGAAACTTCAAAGGGACAAGAGATTGTAGAATATGCAAAACAATATTTAGGATGTCCATATGTTTATGGAGGTTCGGGGGATAAATCTTTTGACTGTTCTGGATTTACAATGTATGTATACAAGAAATTTGGATATACATTAAGCCATTCTGCAATAGCTCAATCTAAAGTTGGAACATATATTGCAAAAGAAGATTTACAAGCTGGGGACTTGGTTTTCTTCTTAGACTATGAAACAATGGATGGCATAGGACATTGCGGAATATATATTGGAAATGGCGAATTTATACATGCGTCTTCTGGAAGTGGATATTGTGTAAAAATATCAAACTTATTAACAGGAAGCTATAATAAAAGATATGCTACAGCGAGAAGATTAATATAAAGTTTGTATTCTAAAAACATGACAAAATGATATAAAAAATTAATATAGAGTTTTATAAATAATATAGGGCAATTTAAAAGGAGAATGTTAGTGAAAAGACCACTTTTAATTGTTACTATATCGTACATATTAGGAATAATTATAGGGGTATACTTTAAGCAAAGTATACTCTTAATTTTGCTTGCAGGAATTACTGGAATTGTATTTTGGAAAATAATAAAAAAGAAAAAAATTATAATTATTGCAGTATGTATTGTACCATGCTTATTGTCATGCCTACAGATAAATAATTTAAATAATAAATACAATAAAATGTATAAATTAGACGATGAAAACATTGAAATAACTGGAATAGTGTGCAGTCAAATAAAGGAGACTGATTATAAGTATTCTACTAATATTAAGCTAGAAAATAAATTAAAATTAACAGTCTATATAGATAAAAAAGAAGATGTTTCAAAATTGGAATATGGCAATAAAATATCTGTTATAGGAACATATAAAAAGCCGACAGAACGAAGAAATTATAAAGGCTATGATTATATGAAATATTTAAAGACTAAAAAGATATGTGGTTCATTAATAGTAGACGGAGAAGTGAAGCTGATTAAAACAAAAAATATCAATCCAATATTTACAATAATAAATAAATTATCAATAATTTTTAAGCAGAATCTGAAAAAGCTGTTACCAAAACAAGAAGCAGAACTCGAACAGGGAATTTTATTAGGAGACACGTCTGATATAGAAAGTGATATAAAAGATGATTTTAGAGAGTGTAATTTATCGCACATGCTAGCAGTATCTGGAGCTCATTTATCTTATCTAGTGTTAGGAATAAATACTGTTTTAAGCAAAAAGGCATTTGGAATTCGAAGAAGAAAAATTTTATCTATAATATTTATATTAATTTTTATGGTTATTGTTAATATGAGCCCATCGGTTGTAAGAGCTGGAATATCAACTATTATAGCAATATTTGCAACTTTAATTTACAGAAAACAAGATACATATACAACAATTTCAATTGCTTTGTTATTAACATTATTAAATAATCCATTTGCAATTTTTGATGTTGGATTACAGCTGTCATATCTTGCAACTTTAAGCATAATAGTTTTTTATTCTAAATTCACCCAAAAACAGTTTAATAACAAAGTAAAAAAGTATTTATATGAGAGTGCGATGCTTACTTTTAGTGCCAACATTTTAATTCTTCCAATTACAATCTATGAATTTAACACAATTCCAATAAACTCAGTAATATCAAATTTATTAGCTGGTCCATTGCTTGGAATATGCATAATATTAGGCATGTTTACAGTAATTATTTCAATAATTCTTTTTCCAGTATCAAAATTAATAGCATTTCCATTGCAAATTATTTTGAAAATTCTAATAAAAATAATAGAACTAATTTCTAAAATCCCATTTGGAAATTATACTGTAAAGACTCCATGGTTCATAGTAGTGTTTTTAACTTATGTAATAATTGCCACATTAATACATAGCAAAAAGAGAATTACTAAAATTTTAACTATGGTTACTTTAATAATATTTGTTGTTATGCAGGTTTGTACTTTTATAAATATTGATGGAAAACTAAAAATCTATTTTATAGATGTCGGCCAAGGAGACAGCATGCTTCTAAGAACTGTAAGAGGAAAGAATATTCTAATTGATGGTGGTGGAAGCAAGGATCCAGATTATGATATAGGAGAAAAAATTTTAGTACCATATTTATTAGATAGAAGAATAAAAACATTGGATTATGTAATTATATCACACTTTGACGAAGACCACGCAACAGGAGTTGCCCAAATATTAGGAAAGATAGATGTATCAAGCATTATACTAACTAGACAACTTGAAGAAAATGATATTTATAGGCATATTTTATCTATTGCAAAAGAAAAAAAGATAAAACTAATTTATGTGAAAGAAGGTGATGTATTAAAAATTGGTGGTATAAAAATATCAATTATACACCCAGAAAACAAACTAATGATAAATAATCCAATGAATAATAATTCAATAGTGTGTAAGGTAGAATATAATTCTTTTTCAATGCTATTAACAGGAGACATTGAAATGGAAGCTGAAGAACTTATATTAAGAAAAAATATAAACTTAAAAGCAGATGTATTAAAAGTAGCACATCACGGCTCTAAAACTTCTACTACTGGAGAATTTTTAAAAGCAATAAATCCTAAAGTTGCTTTGATAGGAGTTGGAAAAAATAATAATTTTGGACATCCAAGCAATGAAGTAATACAAAGGCTAAAAGAGAATGGAACAAGAATATACAGAACAGATGAAAATGGGGAGATAAGCATTACAGTAAATAAAAAAGGCAGAATAATAAAAATACAGAGATGTATTACATAGAACAGAGCGAATTGATTAGAAATAATTAGTTCGCTATATTTTTATGCCAAAATTTAAAAGGAGGAAATGAAAATGAATGTAAATGTAAAATTTGTAACAGATGATAAATGCTGTGCTTATAGCAAGTACGGAATAAAGATTATTGATAATGAAAAATTTATAAAACCTGTAAAGGGAGCAAGGAAAGAAAAAATTGACCTAGTAAAATATATAGACAATGAAATGCTGGATATATTAAATATTGGTAAGAAAGTGTATTTTAAAGAGAAAATAAATGACAGAGAGATATTAGATTATGCAGACAAATATGGAATGTTTGGACTTATATTAGAACAAATACTAGAAGATACAAAACCAAATTCAAAGTTTGATGTAAGAGGAATGACAATATTTTCAAAGGAATATGTAGAATCATTTGAACTAATACGATTATATGCAGGAAAGCTATATGAATTCTTATATAATATTGATAAAAAAAGCGATAGAATAAGAGTTCCTGCAATTCTAACAGATAGGAATACAGAGATAAACTTTGTATTCAACATCGAGAATGATGTGACAGTAAAGGTTATAAGTTTGAAACAAGCGATAGACCTATATTTTACACTTCAAATTTCAAAGCCTGTAAGAACATTGAAAATATGCAAGTATTGTAATAAAGCTTTCTTTGCAAATAATATAAAAGCAAATTATTGCTGTCATAGTTGTAAGAATAAAGCCAATGTTTACAAATGCAGAGCAAAAGCAAGAAATGGAGGTGTAGAATAATGAACACATCTGAAAGCATAGAATTTTTAAATAATATGAAAAAAGGACAATTTTGCACAGTGTATATTCCACTAATAAATGAAGAAACTATACCTATAACAGTAATGTATATGGGAAAAGATAGAGAAGGTAGATATAGATTTATGGACACTGGAAAATTTGTATTGCCACAAAAACTTATAGAACAGAAAGCAATAAAGGTAGATAAAGAATATAATGAGAATATAGCAAAGAAAATATATTATAAGTTTAAAAAATTACAGCAATTAAGAAAACAACAAGAAAGATAATTTCATATTTGCAATTTTTAAACATATCTGCTACAATACAATAAATAAGTGAAAGGAGATGCTTTCAATGAAAAGAAGAGTATTTAAAAAGGTAAAACTTACCCAGAAAGAATCTAACTTATTATTAAAAATTGTATTAGAAGAAAGAAATAGACTACTAAAAAATGGAGAATATACGGACATCGCAGATGATTTTATAATAAAAAATTATAAAAAATAATATTAAAAGAACTGTTTTATATTGAAGTTGTCAATAAAAAGTAGACACAAAAAAACAATTCTATGGAAACCCTAGTTGAGTTCTATATTCAACTGGG
>CAKOSX010000004.1 GCA_934119935.1 uncultured Clostridia bacterium
TTCCCTCCTTTTTTATTATAACAAAAAAATAAATGTAAACACGTTTTTTTGTGTCTACATTTATTTTACCACTTCAAATTTTATTCTCCGTTTAATTTTTTATATAAGCTTATGCTAATAGCTTTATATCAGCATTATCCATTCTATATTTATTCGTCTCTGGATCTAGCTTAAATTCTGCTAAGCTGCGTTCCAAAGTGCTACTATTTTGCCTTAAATCTGTTGTATAATATAAGTTTATTTTATCTATTTCTAATCCATTTACAACTATTTCTCTAAATGTTTCTGCCATATGCTTTTCATCTTCACAAAGAAGAATTAATTGAGGCATTGTTCTAAATCCAGAATCCATAGCTACAAAGTTTGAATAGAAATCTTTATATAATTTCATTTTCTCGGCTAGCTTCTTCTGCCAATCATCTTCCCTACGTATAACCTCAAATATGAAATCTATAGATTTACCATTCTTGCTTAAAGTTACTTTTCCGCCAGTTGCTTTAAATTGTTTTCCCATTTGTTTTGCATTCATTGGAACTTTTATTTCAAACGAATCGAATGCCTGTACCTTCTCTTTGTATGAGATTAATAACTGGTTACTTGCAAGTCTTTTCTTTATCATTGCTACCGGTTTTGTGTTGTCTGTTGGTTGCCATTTACATTCAATTCCTCTAGAATTTAATAGGTATTTTCCCATTTTTTCTAGGCAATATATTCTGTATATTCCCTTTCCGTCCTCAGAATTAAAATAATATCTTGTTAATATTTTTGTTTTTACCAGTTGTTCAAGTTTATTATTCAATTTATCTTGTGATTTAAGTTCAAAATTTTCTTTTTCTAACAACTTAAATAATTGTCTTGATGTTATAAACTCAAAATCATTAACCAATTCCATAATTCTAAAATGTAAATCGTTAATATGTCCAACATTTATTTTTTGAATTATTTGGTTCATAGACACATAGCCATCTTTACCATCAAACACTTTTATTTCTCCTGGTCTTATTGCAAATGGAGACGTAGTTGTTTTTATTTCTGAATCTTCTATCATTTTTATTCCCCCTATAATTTATAAAATACAAATTAGCATTTTTATAGTATTGTAATAGAAATTATTTTATAATTTCATTTTATAATCAATTTGATTTTCTTTTTGTCCTCTATTATTTTTTTTACATAAACATCCACTTTTTGTCCATATGTAAGCCCTTCTTTGTATTCGGCCATTCCAATTAAATTGGGTTTTAATTCTATGAATATGCCTCTTTTCTCTTTTTCGGTTTCCCTTACAATTCCTTGCACAATGGTTTTTTCGTGTATGTTTTCCACATTTTCTTCCCATGTTCCATACATTTCTTTGTATGAAAAGAAAACTCTATTTTTTTGTTGATCTATGTTTTTTACAACAACATTCAATTTTTGACCAACCTTTAATCTCTCCTCTGGTGTTTTTATTCTAGCAACAGATATATCCTCTATGCATAAAAGCCCTTCTATTCCATCATCAGTCCTTATAAAAGCACCATATGGTTGAATGTTTTTTACTGTTCCTTTAACTATTGAACCTTCACTAATATTTTCAATAGGTATAATTTTTTTCATAATTCATCCGCCTCTTCTTTTGTACATCTCTATTTTTCCACATTTTGCCTTATTTGTCAAGTTCAAGTAATTTTTTTATTTCATAATCTGATAAATATCTCCATTGTCCTATTTTTAGGCTTTTTACATCTAGATTTCCTATTTTTCTTCTGTGCAATGCTAATACTTTTCTTCCTATAGCCTCACACATTTTTCTTACTTCCCTGTTCTTGCCTTCATGAATAGTTATTTGCAATCTAGAAAAATTCTTTTCTTCGTCTGTTTTAAGTATTTTAACTTTTGCTTTTCCAGTAACAAATGTCTCATCATCCATTGGAATTTCTACGCCATTTTCTAGCTTCTCCACATCGTCGTTATTTACAATGCCTTTAACTGTTACCGTATATGTTTTTTCCACCTCGTTTTTTGGGTGGGTTATTTTGTTTACGAATTCACCATCATTTGTAAGCAATAAAGCTCCCGATGTATACATATCTAATCTTCCAACAGGTATAACTTTTTCCTTTGTTTTTACCAAATCTAATACAGTTGGTCTATCAAATTGATCCTTTACAGTTGTTACATATCCAATAGGCTTATTAAGTAGTATATAAACATGATGTTCTACTTTTTCAACTTTTTTCTCATCAAACTCTACTACGTCTATTTCTGGATTTATTTTTGTTCCAAGTTCTGTTACAACCTGTCCATTCACCTTAACTCTGCCCTCTAATATGTACTCCTCACATTTTCTTCTAGCGGCAATACCATTGTTCGCTAAATATTTTTGTAATCTTTCTTCCATAATAATTTCCTTTCCATTCATACAATTATCTTGTCTTTATTTCTCTATTTTTTAATTGTTCCAATACATTCTCAAAGTATTCTGGAATCGGAGCCTCTAGGCTTAATTCTTTTTTCGTAATTGGATGTTTAAACTGCAAATATCTAGCGTGTAACATCTGTCCTTGTACACCAAATTCGTTTTTTCCATTCGAATACACTTCGTCTCCCACTACTGGATGCCCAATGTATGACATATGTACCCTTATTTGATGGGTTCTTCCAGTATCGATTTTAAGTTCTAGTAAAGTATAGTTATCATACCTTTTCAAGACTTTAAAATGCGTTACGGCATTCTTTCCCTTAGGGTCTACAGCCATTTTCTTTCTATCTTTAGTACTTCTTGCAATAGGCAGGTCTATTGTTGCCTCGTTTTCTGTGATAACGCCTCTAACCAAAGCAATATACTTCTTCGTAACCTTTCTATCCTGAATTTGTTTGCTCATATTTATGTGTGCTGAATCATTCTTAGCAACAATCAAAAGCCCTGACGTATCTTTATCAAGCCTATGTACTATTCCTGGTCTTATCTCCCCACCAATTCCAGATAAACTATCTTTACACATTGAAAGTATTGCATTTACTAATGTTCCGTCTGGATTTCCATTAGCGGGGTGAACAACCATTCCCTTCGGTTTATTTACCACTATTATATCATTATCTTCATACACAACAGGCACAGGAATATCCTGTGCTTTTAGTTCAACCTCATGTGCCTGCGGTATTTCTATGCTAATTTTATCGCCATTTTCAGGCTTATACGAAGATTTTTGCTTCTTCCCATTTACTAATACTTTTTCTTCTTCTATTAATCTTTTTACAGCAGTCCTAGAAATCTCTGGTAACTCCTCTGTTATAAATAAATCTAATCTTTTCTTTTGATCGTTATTTTCTACAACAATTTCTTTCAAATTTATCTTCCTCTCAATTTATTCTCTTCCAATTTTTCGTTTTTGATCATTTATATGCTTAATCTCATAATTAGTTCTTAAAGTATTATTTACCATAAAGAAGATAAATACAATCCAGCCTATTGCTAATATGATGTAAGCAAGATTAATAGGCGAAAAACTACCTATTTTTATATAATTGATAACATTTCCTTTGTTCCATATTTTATCTATAACATTACTAATTCCACCACCCAGAATAAATGCTAAAGATAATTTTACCTTATCATCCATATTCTTATCCTGTTCTCTTAAGAATTTTATAATTATTATAAACACAACAAAATCTTTAAAAATTGATGTAACAACATCCTCTACTTTTTTGCTTTCCATATTTGTTGCTAAAGAAATTATTCCAGTTCCGCCATCTGCAAAATTTATTGCTAGTATTTTGCAAATCTGGTCGATAACTATTATGGCTATAACAATAATCACAACAATATTTACTTTAAACTTTTTATTAATCATTGTTTTCTCTTTCATATATTACAAATTTACTATCAGAATACAATTGAGTATATTTATCGTCTCTTGATATTAGCATGTTTAGTTTTGAATTCTTATATAAGATTACATGTGTTATATCATATTGTTTAAATGTATTCTCATAATATTTCGATATATTTGATGTACTTATATAATCCCCAAATATATCTTTTCCCTCATATTTTCCGTCTTTTCCTCTTACACCATTAAACTCAGGCGCATATAAGTCAGCTCTTGAATCAATGAACACTGGAATTTCCTCAAACAAAAGGTAACTTCCGTAATTGTATTCATTGAACAATCTAATTTGGCTCAAATCCAAATTTTCTTTTATATATTTTGCAGCTTCTACTGGGTATGTAGAAGGATTTACAAATTTATCATCAAGCTTTGGCTTAATTTGTACAACTGACATCAGAACTACGAGCAATACCACCGCTATTGTTCCAAGTGATGAGACTGCAATATCTTCAAATTCTTTTAACCCTTTCCAATCATACTTGTTAAATAGTTCTGTTATCAAAGTCGCTATTACTGCACTACCAAACAAAATAAGCATAGACTCTTGTCTTCTTGTCATAAACATTAGCAAAGTTAATCCAGCAAACATAAACAAATCTTTTAGTCTTATCTTAGTGTCTGTAAATATTAATAGTGCCAAAGAAGCCGTTAGAACCACAAGCATTTCCTTATTGTTTATTAGTGTTAATGGTAAATGCTCGCTAATACTTTGGGTAGTATTTCCTTTCATAGTCTTGTATAAATAAGTATATGGTGTATCGCCTAGTGGTGTTAAAAGCCCTGTAAAAGTGCATATAACCATTATTAATATAAGCCATTTAGTATTTTTATTTTTGTTATATCTAATTCTATATGGATCTTTTCTCTTTTTCTCTCTATTTTTTTGTATTTTTTCATTCTTCTCTTGATATTTTTCTTTTGCTAATATTATTTTATTTAGTTTTTCATTTAAAGTCTTTTTCTCATCATCTTTAATTGCTTTTTCTATTCTTTTATTGCAACTTTTTATTCTAATATCATAAATTTTTGTTCTAACCTTATACATTGGCTCTGCATCTATTACCGTAAATATCAGGTATTCTGCCACATATGGTAAGAATATTACAAAGAAAAATGGCCATACTGCACAATGCAAATTTGCAATTGCAATCGATACAAACACTATTCCAACTGCATATCCAACTCTCTTTTTTTCCAAGAAATTTTCTATTAATAAAATTGTAAGTTCTAATAAAATAAACGTTACAAGCTGTGCTCTAGCCGCAATATAGTCCTTTAATAAGAACATGCCTCCAATAGTGATTGCAAACGAAACCAATTTATTCTTAGATATTTTATAGTTCGTGCAATACATCAAAACACCTAATATGCACGAGAATATAACTGTTGATATAAATATTCCCATGAATCCAGCCATATGGTAGATTAAATAAATCATTACATCATATGCCCAGTGTGGATACGTATAAGGCAATTCATGCCACGAAAAAGGATCTTGCATATCCACTGTTTTTGTATTTATTATATGTTCTCCTATTTTAATTGTATAATATGTGTCATTCTGCAATGTTACAGGACAAATTGAAGCACAAAATAACACAATGCAAAAAATAGCGAGAATATGGAATTTTATATTTTTCACCTTTTGTGAATCTTCTTTTCTTTCTTTCTTTTTTAACATTTTCTCTTCTGATGTTTTCACAATATCGCTCCTTGTTTTCTTATATTTTACACTGCCAATTATACCAGTTTCATGGGCAAAGAGCAATACAAAATACAATAAAAAAGAAAGTTGATATATTGAATTTTTCTCCAATATTTTCAACTTTCTTTTGTTATTTTTAGTTCTTATTCTATTTTAATTGTTTTGCAACTTCTTCAGCAAAGTTTTCCTCTTTTTTCTCTATTCCTTCACCTTTTTCAAGTCTTGCAAATCTAACAACTTCTGCATTCTTTTCTTTTAATAATTGACCAACTTTTTTGTCCATATCTTTTACAAATTCTTGGTCTACTAAGCAGATATCTGAATAGAATTTTCCAATTCTTCCTTGTACCATTTTTTCAGCTATAGCTTCTGGTTTTCCTTCATTCATAGCTTGAACTTTTAGTATTTCCATTTCTTTATCTACTCTTTCTTGTGGAACTTGTTCTCTATTTAAGAATTCTGGCTTAGAAGCAGCTATTTGCATACAAATGTCCTTTGTTAATTCTACATCTGCATTCTTCATTTCTACTAATACAGCTATTTTTCCAGCTCCATGAACATATTGACCTAATGTTCCGTCTGTTGTTTCGAATCTAACAAATCTTCTTATTGTTATATTTTCTCCGATTGTAGCTATCTTATTTATTAAAGCTTCTTTAACAGTTTTTTCTGGTTCTGCTATGAATTTTTCTTCTAATAAAGCATCAACATCAGCTGGGTTATTTAAAGCAACTTGTTTTACAACATCCTTAACAAATTGTTTGAATTCTGCATTCTCTGCAACGAAGTCTGTTTCAGCATTAACTTCTGCTATAGCTCCTACTTTTCCATCTTCTGAAATGAAGCTATCAACTAATCCTTCTGCAGCAACTCTAGATGCTTTTTTAGCAGCCTTTGTTATTCCTCTTTCACGTAATAGTTCCATTGCCTTTTCAATGTCACCATCTGTTTCTGTTAAAACTTTCTTGCATTCCATCATTCCTGCACCTGTTTTTTCTCTTAATTCCTTTACTTGGCTTGCTGTTATCATTTTATATCCTCCTTATTTTTCGCCCATTAGGGACGCCCCTTTTTGGGCGATTTAATTTTTTTATGTCTAACCCATCAACTTTACTAGAGTCAAACATTAAAGGATAGGGCAGCCGCCCTACCCCTTTGGTATTGTTTATTAATTATTTTTATAAACTATAAATTATTCAGCATCGCTAGCTTCTTCAACAACTTCTTCCATATCTGTTGGAGCTGTAGTTTCTTCTGTCTCCATAGCATCTTCTGAATCTGATGTAGTTTCTAGAGTTTCTCCTTGTCTACCTTCGATTACTGCATTAGCCATTGTATCAGCTATTAATTTAACTGCTCTTATAGCATCATCATTTCCTGGGATAACATAATCAACATCATCTGGGTTACAGTTTGTATCGATTAATCCTATTGTAGGAATGTTTAATTTCTTAGCTTCTAATATAGCATTTCTTTCTTTTTTAGGATCTACTATGAATAATACTCCAGGCATTTCTTTCATGTTTTTGATTCCACCTAGATTTTTCTCTAGTTTATCCATTTCTTTCTTTAATAGAATAACTTCTTTCTTAGGTAATACTTCGAAAGTTCCGTCTTCTTCCATTTTCTCTAATTGATTTAATCTTTCAATTCTCTTTTCGATTGTAGCAAAGTTTGTAAGCATTCCACCTAACCATCTTTGGTTAACGTAGTACATTCCACATTTCTCAGCTGCTTCTTTCATGCAGTCTTGAGCTTGTTTCTTTGTTCCAACAAATAGAACTGTTTTTCCTTCTTCAGCTTGCTCTTTTAAGAAAGCATAAGCCTCGTCTAATTTTTTAGATGTTTTTTGTAAATCGATGATGTGAATTCCGTTTCTAGCTTGGAATATATATTCAGCCATTCTAGGATCCCATCTTCTTGTTTGATGTCCAAAATGAACACCAGCTTCTAGTAATTGTTTCATTGCAACTACTGCCATTTTTTGTTCCTCCTTTTAGTTTTTACCCTCCACAAACCTTTAGCATTTAAAAGAACTTTTGCATTTAAATAGATTTTACAAAAGCACTGCTTTTAAACTGAAATTTGTGTGCGTATTTTTAACAGAGACTATTATATCAAATAAATGGCGGTAAATCAAGTGTTTTTTGAAAATTTTTAAAGCACGTAGAAAAATCCACGTGCCTTATTATTTTTATTTTTTATTCAAAATGGATATTTTCTTCTTTTATTCCAGCATTTTTTAAATCATTAGCAGTTAAAGATGTTCCACTTTTTACTGTTACAACCATATCATTACATCCATTGAAGGTGGCATCGTTAATGTATGTAACGCTACTAGGAATAGTTAGTTTTTTTAGAGATGTACAATTATAAAAGGCCTTCCATCTTATGCTTGTTAATTTTTGAGGTAAGATTATATTCTCTAAACTAGAACAATTTCTAAATGTTGCAGAAGGAATATCTGTTACACTTTCAGGAATATTTATTTTTTTCAGATTAGAGCAATCCTGAAAAACCCCTGAGTGTGACCAATCGACTTCATTTCTTGACGGTCCATAAAATTTAACTATTGTATCTGGTAAAACTATTTCTTCAACATATGGATTTCCAAATCCTTTATAGAAAAAAAGATCCCCTTTTACGTATTTTATACCTATAGTTGTAACCTTAACCCCATCTATTTCTGATGGAACAACAATTTTCTTTCTTTTTATTGGTTCATATTTGGTTTCCCCAACACCTATATATCCACCATTTATTGCACCTTTTAAAGCAATTGATCCTGTTTCTTTATCGAATTCGAATATACTTTCATCTGATGGTTCATCATCTGTTTCTGTCATATAACCAATCTTACCTAAATTTTTACTTGCTATTTTATCTGTTCCTTTGTATTCTAGTTCATATGTTCCATCTGTTTCATTTTCAGTTATTACATAAATATCATCTTCTGTACCGTTGCCTGTCTTTAGTGATTTTCCTAATAAATTTGGTACGTTTACCACTTTATTGCTGTTTACTAGATTCTTCGAATATAAATACTTTAGAAAATTTTCTTTAATATTTCCAGTCTCAACGTCTATAGAGAACCCATTGTTTTCTACTCCCAACGCTTCATAAACTGTTGAGTGTGCATTTTCTATTACAGCTTCCTTACTTTTTGTAACAATTCCATTACTTCCTAATACTAAGTTTAGGCTCACTCCTGCAAGTATTAACAAAACCACAATTGTTACAACTAGTGCAATTAATGTGATTCCGTTTTTTTCCTTTTGTTTTCCTCATAAGAATCTCTCCTTTTATTATTCGTGCACATTTATGCCCGTACACATTTTTATGCATTTATAGTATCATTTTTTATTTTTTCAAACAAGCCGTTAAAGGCTTGATATATATATACATATATACTCTAGCAAGGGTTTGCGGTTTTATTTCATTTTCATTACATTTTTTTAATAAGCTTGCATATATAAATCTAATGTTATAATATAAGCGCTTTTTTTCATAAAAGGTGTATCCTTATAAAAAATTCCGAATCTCTATAAAGAAATCCGGAAAATTTATTATATTGTTTTTATTCAAAATGAATGTTTTCTTCTTTTATTCCAGCCTTTTTTAGATTATCAACAGTTAATGACGTTCCACTTTTTACTGTTACAACTGTGTTGTTATCTCTTGAAAAAGCACCACTATCAATCGTTGTAACACTACTAGGAATTGTTAAACTCTTTAACTCTTTACATTCACAAAAAGCAATGTAATCTATTGATGTTACTCCTTCTGGTATTATTACTTCCTCTAAGCTTGTACAATTATAAAATAACCCATATGCAATTTTATCTATTCCCTCAGGTAAAACTACTGTTTTCAGTTTAGTACAATATCCTAATACATACTCACCAAATGTTTTCACACTATTTGGAATTTCTATTGATGTTAATTCAGTACAATTCCAAAAAGCACTATCATTTAGGGCAGTGGCTCCTTCTGGTATATTTATCTTATTTAATCTCGTACAATTATAAAACGCTGCCTTACCAACCTCTTTAACACCATTTGGAATATTATATTCCACTAAGTCTTTATCTTTTGGAAAACATATTATGCTACTTTTATCTTTATTAAACAGCACTCCATCCTCAGAACTAAAGTTACTATTACCACTTGCAACATTTATCTCTCTTAGTTTTTTTGCATAAATTAATGTATATGCACTTATATTATTTACGCTTTCAGGAATATTATAGGCAGTTAATCCTGCTGGAAATAGCACTAATTTTTCCTTTGCTTTATCATACAATATTCCATCAATTGAACAATACGAACTATTACTCTCTGGTATATTTACCTCTACAAGATTTTCACAGTCTTCAACATTATCTCTCCATATACTAGTAATAGCTTGTGGTAAATTTATAGTTTTCAATCCAGTACACTGTTTTAAAGTCCAAATTGGTATACTTTTTATTTCACTTGGAAATGTTATTGAAGTTAACCCTGTACAACCAGAAAATACAGATTCACCCATCACAGTTATATGATTGGGCATAACCACCTCCTCCAGACTTGTACAATTTACAAATGCATATGATCCTATTTCTTTTATAGAATTTCCCCAATTAATATTTTTTAATTTTGAACACCCTTTAAATAATTCATACTCTATACTTGTTAGGTTATTTGGTAATGTTATGCTCTCAAGGCTAGAACAATTTCTAAATGATGCTGGTGCAATATATGTTACATTTTCAGGTATGTTTATTTTTTTTAGATTAGGACAATATTGAAATACCCCGGGATTATTATAACCTGCAACAAACATATTAGGACCATCTATTTTTGTTATTGTATCTGGAAGCACAATTTCTTCCACATATGAATTTCCAAATCCTTTGTAAAAAGATTCCAAATAGCCATTGGGGATATTCTTTTTTATACCTATTGTTGTAACTTTAACCCCATCAATTTCTGATGGAACAACAATTTTCTTTTTCTTTATTGTTTCAGTTGGAATTCCAAATACTTCACTATAATATCCAGCTTGAGCATCCTTTAGTGCAATTGCTCCTGTTTCTTTATCGAATTCGAATATACTTTCATCTGATGGTTCATCATCTGTTTCTGTCATGTAACCAATCTTACCTAAATTTTTACTTGCTATTTTATCTGTTCCCTTATATTCTAGTTCATATGTTCCATCTGTTTCGTTTTCGGTTATTACATAAATATCATCTTCTGTTCCATTACCTGTTTTTAATGACTTTCCTAACAAATTTGGTACGTTTACTACTTTATTGCTGTTTACTAGATTCTTCGAATATAAATACTCTAGAAAATCTTCTTTACTATTTCCAGCCTCAACGTCTATAGAAAAGCCACTGCTTTCTACCCCTAACGCTTCATAAACTGTTGAGTGTGCATTTTCTATTACAGCTTCCTTACTTTTTGTAACAATCCCGTTACTTCCTAATACTAAGTTTAGGCTCACTCCTGCAAGTATTAACAAAACCACAATTGTTACAACTAATGCAATTAATGTGATTCCGTCTTTTCCTTTTGTTTTCCTCATAAAAATCTCTCCTTTTATTATTTGTGTACATTTCCAGTCTGTACACATTTTTATGCATTTATAGTATCATTTTTTATTTTTTCTAACAATCCATTAAATGCTTGATGTATATATACATATATACTCTCGCAATGGTTTGCGGTTTTATTTCATTTTTATTACATTTTTTTAGCTTGCATATATAATTTTGATAATCTAATAATTATTATTTTTGCCCCAATAGTGACGTCCCTATTAGATGAAGAGCTTTTCCTTTGTATCGAAAGACTATTTTCTACATTTTTTGATTTTTCTCTTTATATTTTTACATTTTTGTGATAGAATTCTTTTAAAATATTTTGCTTAGGAGGTCACCAATGAATTTAAATAAATGTGAACGTTGTGGATGTTTTTTTGCAACACAAAACTCAGTATGTCCTAATTGCCAATCTAAAGATGAAAGTGATATTAATCAATTAAAAAATTTCTTAAGTGAAGCTGATTCTTCTGTAACGGTTGAATCTTTAGCAATTTCTACAGGAATTTCTTTAAAAAATGTAAATAGATTTTTGCAAAATAAAGATGTGTATGCTACTTTAACAAACTTAGGATTAAGTTCTGAAACAAGTAAATTGCATAATATTTCACTATAATTAGAAGATATATTACATTTACATACATTTAATAAAAAAGAACAACATATTTTTAAGACGAAACCGTAAACTCGCCTTTGAGGGGTCCGAATGGAGCCCCGACCAAGAGTGACGTGTTGAGTCCTTATAAAATATGTTGTTCTTTTTAGTTTTATTTAACTATTAAACTTATTTTTTTATTCAATTATTTCAATTATGTCTTTTGTTTTTTCCACTTTTTGTTCACCTATTTCATAGGTTTGCTGTAATTTTTCTACTGCTTCTTTTCCTTTTTGCTCATCGTCAGCATATATGTATGCTATTGTTTCACCTTGTTCCACATGGCATCCTACTTTCTTTAGTAGCTCTATTCCAACGGCATAATCAATGTCATCTTCTTTTTTCATTCTACCTGCACCTAAATGCATTGCTATTTTTCCTACTTCTTCTGCATTTAGTCTTTGCACATATCCTGTCTCTGCTGTTTTCACTGGCATTTTATACTTTGCCTTTGTAAATTTGTCTGTATTTTCTATGTAACTGATGTCTCCACCTTGATTTTCTACCAATTGCAAGAATTTTTTGTATGCATCTCCACTTGCAATAGCCTGTTCAATCTTTCCCTTATTTTCTTGTATGCTTTCTCCTTTACCATCGAGTTTTAATATGTATGCCCCTAGCTCTAATATAACATTTTTAACGTCATCCTGCATATTTCCCTTTAATGCTTCCACAGCCTCTATAACCTCAAGTGTATTTCCAACCATCGTTCCTAAAGGCTGATCCATGTTAGTTATTATGCATACTGTTTCTTTACCAGCTAATTTTCCAATATCAATCATGGTTCTAGACAATTCTCTTGCCTCACCAACAGTTTTCATGAATGCACCGCTTCCACATGTTACATCTAAAACTATTTTATTTGCTCCTGCTGCAATTTTTTTGCTCATTATACTAGAGCTTATTAATGGAATATTTGCAGTACAACTAATTGTATCTCTTAAAGCATACAATTTTTTATCTGCAGGGGCTAAATTTAGAGTTTGACCTATTAAACTTATTCCAATTTTCTTTACATTTTCTATAAATTCGTCTATTCCAATCTCTGTTCTATAACCTGGAATTGCCTCTAGTTTATCCTTTGTGCCTCCTGTTGCTCCTAGCCCTCTTCCAGACATTTTCGCAACTTTTACGCCTAATGAAGCAACTATTGGCATTAGAATTAACGTAATCTTGTCTCCAATCCCACCTGTGCTATGTTTATCAACCACTTCTCCAATATCAGATAAGTCCAACACATCTCCTGAATATGCCATAGCTAAAGCTAAATTCGTTGTCTCTTCTTTCGTCATTCCATTTATATAAATCGCCATAACCAATGCTGCAGCTTGATAATCTGGTATGCTTCCATCAGTGTAGCCTTTTACAAAAAATTCAATCTCTTCTCTACTTAGTTCTTTTGCGTCTCTCTTTTTTCCTATTATTTCTAAAATGTCCATATTAAATTTCATTCCTCTCTCAAGGCATACATTTTTTTCCTCTGTAGCTTTGTTTTAATTATCTTTCTGATTCATTTTCTATTGCTTTATCTGCAATTTTTTCTTGAATTCTGTCTCTTATGTCTGATGTCATGGTATCTGCGAAATCCATAATAAATCTTTTTAATTCGCCCTGATATCCATCTGTTTCTATTTTTGAATATTTAGCAGAACCTTGTGCTATAATTTGTTCTTCCCCTTGCATGCACTCATTAAATAGCTTTACACTCTTTAAATTTACCAATCTTCCCTCTCTGCCTTTTCTTAGGACGCTGATTTCTGGGGATGTAACAAAGCCATATGTTAATGGCTTATATCTCTTCATAAATTGACTTTCAAAAAGCTGTTTTAATAGTACTGAATCCACTGTTGGTATTGAACCATCTTTAACAGAAAAGTCTATCCATGGAAGTCTATCTAGCATTCCTCTATCATATATTACAACTCTTGGGCTCGCATTACTCATATCTTCGCTTAAATTTCTCATAAGCTCACTGAACATCCAAATGTTGTATTCTTCAAGGTCTTTATTCTCTATTGGATTGTATTCTGCTGTTTCGGCTCTTTTTTGCATTGGAATACTGTTCTTGGTTAATAATGCCGTCATATTATTTAACAACGTCGTTTTACCACTTTTGGCCGTACCAATTAACTCTATGAAAATTGGCTCATTAATCTTACCTAAATTTGATTGCATAAATTTTAAGTTTTCTTCTATTCTATTCTTTTGTGCTTCAATTGTTTCTACTGAATATTCCATTTTCTGCTCCTAAAAAAGTTTATCTAATATTTTTTTATACCTCTCAAATAATTTATTTTCCTCTGTTGTATTCATTAAAACTGCATCATACATATTAGTATAATACCATTTTTGTTCTTCTTTAGGTTTATTAAAGCTTTCCCAAACTTTTTCGCCTTCTTCTTTGTATAAGGCATATAAAGTTTCTAGATTACTGATTTTATCCACACATTCAACGAGTTTGCCTTCTATGCTTGCTGTCTTTATTTTATTAATTGCTTCTATTTTTCTTTCTTTCCATTTTAAACTTTTGTTTTCTGATACCTCATCAACAATATTGGCAATTTCTGGCCCAAATTCATTTTTTATGTCTTCTAGTGTGTACTTTGTATCCTCAACAACATCATGTAGAATTCCAGCTATAACGCAATTCGTATTAGCTCCTGCCCTTTGCAAAATCATTCCAACGGTAAATGGATGAAAGATCATATCTACCTCTGGTTCCGATTTTCTCTTTTGCCCTGTATGTGCCTTTGTTGCAAAATATATTGCATAATCAATTAATTCTAAATCATCTTTTTTCATAAGCATTCTCTCCTTTTCCACAATATTAGCACAACTTTTTTTATTGTACAATATTTATACGAAATGTTTAATGAAAGATTCTCTATGCAATGGGCATGGTCCATATTCTTTTAATGCTTTTATGTGCTCTGCTGTACCATATCCTTTGTGTTTTGCAAATCCATATTGAGGATAAATTTCATCCCATTGTCTCATAATTCTGTCCCTTGTAACCTTTGCAATTATTGATGCAGCAGATATTGAATAACATTTAGCATCTCCTTTTATAATAGATTGATATGGTATTCCATCTGTGTCTATTTTTGTTAGTGCATCTACTATTATTAGGTCTGGTCTTGGATTAAGTTCCTTAACAGCCATTGTAAGACCTTCCTTGGTAGCATTTAGGATATTAATCCTATCAATTTCCTTTTGGTCTATAATTCCAACTCCGTAACTTATGGCTTCTTTAGTTATAATTTCATATAACTCTTCTCTCTTCTTTTCAGATACCTTTTTAGAGTCGTTTACACCTTCAATCATAGAATCTCTTGGCATAATGGCAGCAGCAATTACAACGGGCCCTGCAAGTGGTCCACGTCCGGCTTCATCTATTCCACATATATATTCAACTCCAGAATTATGAATTTCTTCTTCAATTGATTTTAATTGAATTAATCGTTGTTCTTCTTTTTCTTTCATTATAATTTCCTCTCTTAGTTCGTCTCACTATATCAATTCATAGAATTTTATTCTTCATCATTATTTTCTGTTGTTTCTTCAACAGTTGCATCGGTGCTTTCATTTTCAGAAGTCGTATTCTCTTCGTCTTTCTTATCTATATCAGTCAATTTATATAATACCTCTCTATCAGGTTCATTATAACCTTTTGTGCCAATTACTTCATATGTATCATAATTTATTAAAAAATAACTGCCTTCATAATTTGTAATTTCAAGACCTGCCTCGGCTAAATCTTCATCCTGTAAAACATAATATTTTTCATACTCTTCTTCTGAAATTACATTTTTAGAAAGAAAATCTTTAATTATTTCATTATCTTTTAAATCACTAACCTTAGTGCCTAAATACTTTTTTTCCTCACCTTTTACGGTCTGCTTATCAATATAGTCCTTAAGCTTCCACTGCACCTGCAACATATCCGTTTTCATCGTTTCAGCTTTAGCCTCTTGGTACTTCATTCTTGCAAAGTATACACACATAGCAACCACTACTACAATAAATGTTACCATAAAAAAAAGCTTTATAATTCCCATTCCATTGTTCTTTTTCATTTCTAATGCTCCTCATAAATGTTTTATATCTTATTTCAATTTTTCTCGTATGAACTTTGTTTATTATATTTTATTTAAGCTTAACCGTCAAGAGTTTTGGTATATAACCTTTAAGTCATTTTTCTTTTTAGCCTTTCATACGTAAAAAACTAATTACTTAATATTAGTACTTTTATTAATCAATTTTCTTAAAAAAAATTAGCAGAAGAATACTTTGCTCCTTCTACTAATTCTTATCT
This sequence comes from uncultured Clostridia bacterium, assembly GCA_934119935.1. Taxonomy (GTDB): domain Bacteria; phylum Bacillota; class Clostridia; order TANB77; family CAG-508; genus CAG-245. The sequence continues at coordinate 16,142 of CAKOSX010000004.1, forward strand.
ATAGGCTCTCTATCTCCTGCTCACTTAGTCCAGTTATTTGGCTTATCTCTTTTATATCCATCTTTCCTTTGAGCTTCTTAGCAATTTGAATAATCCCCTGTTTGAATCCTTGTTGAAGTCCTTGTTGAAGTCCTTGTTCGATTCCTTGTTCAAGCCCTTGTACAAGCCCTTGTTCAAGCCCTGCTTTTCTTTGTTTCCTTATTTCTCTATTAATTATTCTTGATGCATTAGTCATAATTTCATCTCTCCCTTCTATATTTCTTATCTTTTCTATAAATTCATTCATTATATTTTTATCTTCTGTTTCACTCAGTTCGTATTTTATCAATTTTTCCAATTGTAAATTATCAAAAGTATTTTTTTCTTTTTGAATATTTATTATATCTTCTATATTCTTATATAGTTCTTCTTTATTTTTAGATTTTTCTATTAGCATTGCTTTAGATATTATTAGATTATCTTCCAATAATTTTTCTTTACTAAATTTATTAGCATCTACCAGTGTGTACTCCAACCAATTTTCTTGATATCCTTCTATTGCTTCTTCAATATCATTTATTGATAGATTTTTCCATTTTCTTTTTCCTGTATACAATACTATTGGTATTACTGTAGGAATTTTATAACCTTGTTCTTTAAATCTCTTTTTATCTATTGCAGACTCTATTATGGCACATTTGTAACGTAATATTCTATATGGCATTTTTATATCTACACTTGATTGATGTTCTATTAATATGAATGCGTTTTTATTCTTTATTTTATATACAACATCCGCTTCTATATTGTTAAACTCCGATGTTCTAAATTCTTTTTCGTATTTTTCTATGTCATCTTCTATTAAATTTAAGTGCAAAAAGCTATTTATAAATTCGACTGTTTCCTTTTTGTCAGATAGTATTTCTTTAAACATTTTATCATGTTTTTTATTTATACTATATTTTTCTGTACTCTCTTTTAAAATGTTTTTGTTTTCTCTTTGTTTTTCTTTTTCATCTTCTTCTGCTATAATCTCTTCATACTTTTTCAGCATTTTATTTATCTTTTCTTTATTTTGCAGATAAAATGCTCCATTAAAACCCATAATATCTTTTCCATCTACTGTTTTCAATCCAGTTGGAACATACATTTTTTCTCTCTTCAATCATCTTCCTCCTTATTATATAATTATTTTACTTATAGGTCAACATTTTTTATAAATATAACTTCTTGGGTATTGTTTAAGAATAAATTTCTTTCGCTATAGCGAATTTTTGAATAAATTTTTTATAAAACAACTTAAAATTTAATAAAATTATATTACCATCTAGCGTAAAAGGCAAGAAAAATCGTTCGACAAATATCTATTAATATTGAGTTTATTTTACTTTTGAATCAATAAAAAAAATTTCTTCCCCATACTAGAATTGTACAATTTTTTCTCCGTCCCCAAATTGTACAAAATTGTACAAAACAAAAAAAATCGATTGTCGTTTTCTCTTGACAATCGATCCGAAAATAAAAGGGGATGTTTTTGTTTTTTAGTTAGTATGAAATAACCTTGTGTATTCTTAATTACTAACTATGCTTATATATTACCAATGCTTTTTGTCCTTTTTGTGAACTAAATGTAACTAATTAGTATTTTATTTTTTTATTTTTTTTATTTTCTTATTTTTTTATTTTTCTATTTTTTTATTTTTCTATTTTTTTATTTTTCTTGTAATGTTAGAGTAAGTTCTTTTTCTTGGCCGTTTCTGTTTACTGTTACCGTCATTGTGTCGCCTATATTATGTGTATTTTTTATGCTGTTTAATTCTGTCATGGTTTTTATTGATTGTCCATCGGCTTTTATTATAACGTCTCCTGCTTTAATTCCTGCCTTTTCTGCGGCTGAATATTCATCAACACTTGCAACGTATATTCCAACTACTAAATTGTTTCTCTTAGCAGTTGTTTCGTCTAAGTCTCTTCCTGCTATTCCTATATAAGGTCTTTTTACCTTATTGTATTGAATAAGCTGTTCGTATATTGTTTTTGCTGAGTTTATTGGAATTGCAAATCCCATTCCTTCAACACCTGTTGCTGATACTTTTAATGTGTTTACACCTATTACTTGACCTTGGCTGTTTACTAAAGCTCCACCACTGTTTCCAGAGTTGATTGCAGCATCTGTTTGTATAAGCTTGAATGTTTTGCCGTCTGAATCTGTAACTTCTCTGTTTAATGCACTAATTATACCACTTGTTACAGAGCTTTGCATTCCAAGTGGATTTCCTATTGCCATAGAAAACTCTCCTACTTGAACTGAATCTGAATCACCAATTTCAGCGGCTGTTAAACCTTCTTTGTCTATTTTTATTACAGCTAAATCTGTCTCTTCATCTGTTCCAACAACAGTTGCAGTATATTCTGTTGTATCATTATATAAATATACTGTTACCTTGTTTGCTTGACCAATTTCATAATATGATGATGTAGAGCTTGAATTTATTACATGATTATTTGTTAAAATATATCCATTCTCACTAATTATAATTCCAGAGCCCTCTGCTGTTGCTGTTCCTTGTTGATTCATAAATATTGAATTTACTGTGTATTCTACTTTTATTCCTACTATTGATGGTTGTACTTTTTTGGCAACTGCAATTCCTGTTCCTGAATAATCTGCTAATGATATTTGTGTTGTATTTATATTTCCACTTGATGCACTTGTACTTGTTGTGATTGTTGTATTTTGTTGTTTTGTTGTTCCTAATATATTATTGCGTACTTCTGGTACTCCAAAGCATGTTCCAAGCACTAATCCAGCTCCTAATACACCACTTAAAAATGGTACAGCAATGTTCTTTCCAAAATTTGATTGCCCTTTATTCTCTTTTTGTTGTTTTTCATTTGGCTTTACTGCTTTAAATTCTTTTCCAGATTTATCTATTACACTATCTGGAGCTTTAACATTCTCGTTGTTTCCTTTATTTTCTTCCATAATTTCCTCCTCGATATTATATATCTAAATTTTACATTGAATTAAGTTTATACCTTATTCATTTTAACCTAATCTAGAGTTATAATACAATATGTTTGTGAAAAGTTTGTGAAAAAAAAGCAAATATTTATGCATTTTCTTCTGACATTCTTTTAATAAATTTTTATTTTCCTTGCAATTATTCAAATAAAATTATTTTCTTTTCTAATACCGAAAGATAAAATTTTTCACTTTTCTAAAATTCAGCAAAACCCAGTAGTAGACTATTATTTTTAAAACGAGACCGGAAGCTCGCCTTTTGAGGGGTCCGCTAGGAGCCCCGACCAAGAGCGACGTGTCAAGGCTTAAAAAATAATAGTCTACTACTGGGTTAACTTTTTTATTATCATAAATTATTTATATAAATACAACTGTGGATTTATTCTTTCTCCATTTAATCGTATTTCTAAATGTAAGTGGTTTCCTGTTGAATTTCCTGTTGAGCCAACTGCGGCTATTACGTCTCCTGCCGTTACCTCATCTCCAACAGATGCATACAATTTACTACAGTGTCCATAATATGTTTGAACACCATTTGCGTGGTCTATGATTATTAAATATCCATAACCACTCATCCATCCTGAGTATGAAACTGTACCATCAGCAGCAGCTTCTATATTAGTGCCATATGGAGCCGCTATGTCTAATCCGCCATGAGCATGGTTTCTTACGCTAGTCTCCACTACACCATATCTGGATGTGATATTTCCTGTTACAGGTTTTACACTAAAATATACTCCATTGAAAGTTGCTTCTGCAATTCTTTCTTGTTCTGTTTTTATGCTTCTTAAATCTGTGTCTACACTTGCTTTTGCTACCTCAAGTGTTTGTGTTCCAATGCTTTCAAAATCCGTTGTATATTGCTCTTGTATTCCAACCTTTGCAACATCTTCCGAATATTCATTTTGCATTTCTGCGACAATGTCTGTAGCTTCTTCTGCAGTGTTAACATATGTTTCTATGTTATCATCAACCGTAACAGCATAAACTTTATACATTGTTGTTATATTTTCTGATAGCATCTGTGCTATTTTATTATCATCTTCTGCTACAACATCTGACAATATTAATTCATATGTTGGTTCCACGTTCAATTCTGTAAATATTGCACATGGATTGTCTGATGTTAATACTACGTTATTTATTTTTTCTTCCATTGCTATTTTGCTTTTTACATAGCCTACTATTTCGTCGTTTATTTTCACAGCATACACTGGATTATATTTTACAAATACAATTATAAGCATTATAAATGCTGCCATTAAAGCAATTGTTAGCAATTTTAAGATTTCTTTCGTGCAGTGTTTTAGTTTATTGTATAAAATAGTTTCACGCTCCTTTTTTACTGCGACATTTTCCATTATACCATATATTTTATACAATTGCAAATTTTTTATTCATCAGCACTGTTTATACGGATTTTTATCTCTCTGTGCCTTCATATTTTTTTCTTGAATCTACTGTTTTTCTTGCTTGTTTTCCTGCTTTTCCATTGTCAAAATATTTATTACGCAATGAAATTATTTCTGCTTCTCTTGCACCCGTTTTATCCATTATTAACGCTATATTCATATTTTGTTTTAAACAATTAACTATTTCTAGTTTTTTTGCCATTGCCAATATTGAATCTCTTAATTCATTCAATTGCTCTGTTTCACCATATGTATTTATGCATGTATTTACTAATGTTACAGCAGGTTTCAAATTTCCTATTTTTCTATATTCATTGGTTAAAAATCTTATACTCTCAATGTTTATACGTCCTTCTCCATAAGCAATTGTTTCTGATAATGTACTTAGCTCTTCTTCTGTTAGAGTTTCACCATTTTTCACAATCTCACTACAGCACATGTAGCATCTCTCTTTTGTAATAAGGCTTATGTCTCCATTTTCAACTTTTTTTGCAATATTCTTTAATTCTTGCCTACATTTCTTCATGTATTTTACACGAGTTCTTTCCAGATTATCTTCTACTTTAACCATTGGCATAACATTTTTTTCTTCATTCTCGTCCCTATGTTTCTTGTTTTCTCTCGGGATACTCACATATCTGTTTTGCTCTGTTAGCTCTAATCTTCCTTCAAAAACAAGTTTATCTATTAATCCTCTTAGTTCTTTTCCACTCATATTTAGAGATACAGCTATAAAATTCAAAGTACAGCCTGTTTTAATCATTTCTGTAATTTGCTTTTCGTTTTCCGCAACTTGTTTTCTAACACATTGAACTTTCTCAAATTCCTCAACACTGCAACTCTCGTCAATTGTCTCTTCTAGTTCTTCTTCACTTAATGATACTTTTCCAGATTTTTTTACATTTTTTATGGTTTCTTCACTTGTTTGTATCATTTTCATTATTGTCCTATATGAGTATCCTTTTTTTAGTAAATATGCTATAACATTTCTGCGTATTTCTCCGCATAGCTTTACTCCATCCCTTGAATCCACACATTTTATGTGTCTCACTACTCCATATGTTATAGCCGTTGACTTGCCTATCTTCTCTGATATTTCTCGTACGCTTTTATCTTTTTTTAGCATTTCTAATACTATTTCTTCTATTTCAGCTTTTGTATATTTTCTCTTTTTTTCCTCTGCTTTTGGTTGATTATTAGCAGTTTCTTGTTCCATACATTCTCCTTTTAAATTTTATTTAACATTATACTTGCTATCTTTCGAAGTAATCTTAAACTTCACATAATACTTATTATATCACAAAAAAGAAGCAAACGCCACCTTTTTTTGCATCTGCTTCTAACAAATTACGATTTATATATGTAACCATTTAATTATTTTTTGCATACACTACTTTTCCAAACTTGTAGCCATTTACTGCCTTTTGAATTTCTACAATAGGAATTGGTGCAATTGAGATCAATATTGTGTATAACCATTGAATTCCAGTAAGAGGAACTAAGCTAAAAATTTCTGCGAGTGGATTTATAATAACTACAATAACTTGTAATAATACTCCAAGTATCAGTGCCAAAATCAAATATTTATTTTCAAATACTCCAATTTTGAATATACTTTCTTCACTTTTTATATTAAAGCTGTGTACTAATTCTAATATTCCAAGTGTTAAAAAAGCCATGGTTCTGCCTACTTCAACAGAATACAATCTATTTCCTATACTAAATGCTAGCAAAGTAAACATACCGAGCATCGTACCTTCTATTATTATTTTCCACCATAACCCATCTGCAAATAAGCTCTTCTTTGGATTTCTTGGCAATCTACTCATAATGTTTTCTTCTTCTTTTTCCAATCCCAATGCAATTGCAGGAAGTGAGTCTGTTACAAGATTAATCCATAATAATTGAATTGCAAGCAGTGGAGATTTCATCCCCAATATCAATCCAAAGAATATTGTAACTATTTCACCTATATTGGTGGATATCAAAAAGTGAATCGCCTTTTTTATATTGTCATAAATATTTCTCCCTTGCTTTACTGCCTCAACAATTGTAACAAAATTATCATCTGTTAAAATCATATCTGATGCATTTTTTGCTACGTCTGTACCTCCTTTTCCCATTGCTATTCCTATATCGGCATTTTTTAGAGCAGGAGCATCATTTACACCATCTCCAGTCATTGCCACAACTGCACCAGTACTTTGAAAAGCCTTTACGATTCGAACCTTATGTTCTGGTGAAACTCTTGCAAATACAGAATATTGCATTATATTCTTTTCTAATTCATGTTGATCCATTCTTTCCAAATTTTCGCCTTCTATTGCTAGGTCCCCTCTTTTAAAAATTCCTAGTTCTTTTGCTATTGCCTTCGCCGTTTGTAAATGGTCTCCTGTTATCATTACTGTTTTAATACCAGCTCTTCTACATGTTCTTACTGCCTCTTTAACGCCTTCTCTCGGTGGATCTATCATCCCAATTAACCCACAGAACGTTAAATCTTTCTCAATATCTTGCGTTTCAGGCAATTTTTCCACATCCTTATAGGCTACAGCAATTACTCTTAGTGCTTTTTCTGCCATTTGATTATTCTGCTCATAAATATTTTCCTTTTTACTAAAAATCGAATCTATCTGTCCGTTTTGATAATAATGCGTGCATCTTTTTAGTAAAACATCTGGTGCGCCTTTCGTAATAATTCTATATTTATTTCCATATCTATGAATTGTTGTCATCATTTTTCTTTTAGAATCAAATGGAATATCGTTAATTCTTCTCATTTCGTCATACAAAAATGATTTGCTTATTCCAGCCTGCATCGCCGCATTAGAAATTGCAACTTCGGTAGCCTCTCCTGCAAAACCTAGCCTGCCGTCTATTCTTTCTTCTGTTGTGTCTGTACACATTGTTCCAAGTTCGAGAATGAATTTTTTATCATCACTGTTTGCTCTTCCACAGCAATTTCTAACCTCGGTTACAGTCATCTTGTTTTGAGTTAAGGTTCCTGTTTTGTCAGAGCATATTACACTACTACTTCCAAGTGTTTCAACGGCTGGAAGCTTACGTATAATACTATTCTTTTTAGCCATTCTGGTAACTCCAATAGAAAGCATTATTGTTACAATCGCTGGAAGTCCTTCCGGAATTGCAGCAACGGCAAGTCCCACAGAAGTCATAAACATCTCCACAATAGGAATTTTTTTGAATATTCCTATTACGAATATCAACACACAAATTACTATGCATGCAATTGCAAGCATCTTACCGACCTCATTCAACTTCTTTTGTATTGGTGTATCTGGCGATTCATCCTCTATTATCATTCCAGCAATTTTTCCAACCCTTGTATTCATTCCGGTATCAACAACTACCGCTTCTCCATGTCCATTTACAACAACTGTAGTTGCAAAAGCCATATTGCATAAATCTCCCATCGCCGTATTCTCTTTCAGAATCCTGTCACTATCTTTATTAGTAGGAATAGTCTCTCCAGTTAATGCAGATTCTTCTATTTTTAAATTATAACTATTTATCAGCCTGCAGTCTGCAGGCACATAATTTCCCGCTTCCAACACAACAATATCTCCAGGAACAACCTGCAAAGCATCTATTTCCTGCACCCTGCCATCTCTTATAACCTTTGCACTTGGTGCAGACATTTTTTTTAAGGCTTCCAACGATTTTTCAGCCTTTTCTTCTTGCACCAGCCCCATAATAGCATTAAAAATAACAATTGCAATAATTATAATAGAATCCACGTAATCCGCTTCACCATTAAGTTTAGATACAACAGCCGAAATAATTGCTGCAATTATAAGCGTAATAATCATAAAGTCATTAAATTCCCTAATAAACTTAACAAATAAACTCTCCTTTTTCTTTTCCTTAAGCTTATTCTCTCCATACGTCTCCAATCTGCTTTTAGCTTCATCTGCTTTGAGTCCAAGCTTTTCATTCGTTTTTAATTTCTTAAGTACCTGACTTAATTCTTCTGTGTGCCACATAAAAAATTCCTCCCTCTTTCCTAAAAATCAAAAATATAAAACAGAAAAAAATACTATGTATTGTTTATACATAGTATTCTACTTGTCCTAAATTTATGACATTTTGGAATGTTCATTTTGGGGACGGAGGAAAAATTGTACATATTCTCCTCTATCTTTCTTGTTCTTGCGAGTTTGCTTGTTGATATTCTCTTCTCATACGAAGTACGTTTATTTCACTTTCTCCTGTTTCTTCAATTATTACTTGTACTGGCATATTTTGTTTTATAAGATTTAATACTTTCTGTTTCTTTTGCATGTCTAACAATACTTTTCTAAATTGTAATAAGCTCTCTGTTTCCCCGTATAAGCTTATGCACATTGTAGATAATTTTATTGCTGGTGTAATGTCACCTAATTTTGCGTATTCAGTTCCTATAAATCTTAGACAATCCATATCTATATTTATGCTTCCGTTTTCAACAGCCCTTACCAATAAGTCAAGCTCTTCTTTTTCTAGTTTTCTTCCACTTTTAACAAATTGATTGCATAAAAGATAATATTCTCTTTGTATTACAGGATTTATTCTATAGTCTCTAATCATATCTTTTAGCATATTCATTCTGTTTATTTTCTCGTTTGTAATCTCTATATCAGCTTGCTTTTCATCATTTTCTTGGCTCTCTGAACTATTTTTCTTATCCGATTCTACTATGCCATTTCTAACTGGCATAGTATTTGAATCTGACTGATTTTTTTCACCCTTTTTACCGTTTTTCTCAAATAACTCTGCTCTTTTCTTCTCTTTATCCCACTCAATTATTATCTTATCAACTATAGGATTTAATTCTTCATATCCCATGTTCAGTTCGCCTGAAATTCGTTTTCTGTTCCATCCCTTTTTCATGAACTCTTTTATTTCTCTTTCAATTTCATCTTCACGTCTTTGTTTTTGATGTAATACCTCCTCCTGAGATATTTTCCCATCTTCGATTAATTCATTTATTTTTTTGTATACTACACTTAGTGCATGTTTCTGAACTTTAGAAATTTCTTTTACAGAATATCCTTCTTTTAACATTCTATATATTGCTTTTTTCAGAGGGTCATTTTCGGCATTTGCTTCCATATCATTTCCTGATTCTAATAATCCTCTTTCATTTAACTTTTCTAAAGCACTAATCAACGTCTTTGTTCCTATATGTAATCTTTCCCTTATTTCCGTTTTAGTACAACCCTGCCTTTTTAACTCCAAAATCTCATTTTCTAAAAGTAAATTAGCATTGTTTTGCAAATCTTGCTTTGTCACTTTTCCCATTTCAATTAGATCATTTATGCCAGTGTAGACGGCCCCTAATGGTATATCTAATATTTTAGCTATTTCTTTAGCAGTTTTCTTTTCTTTTACAAGCTTTAATATTTTTTCATTTCTATGCTGTTTTCCCATTTGCTTTAAATCAGCATATTCCTCTTCAAGCCTTCCCTCTGCAATAAGCTCATCAATTATTTTTCTCACACTTAGCTGTCCTGCATGAAGTTCCTCTGCAATTTTTCCTATACTATATTCCTTTTTTCTAAGAACAATTATATCTTTTTCAAAATTTGGGTCATCTTGCCTACGGTTTCTAAAATTTCCACTTTTCATAGTTTCTCCTCTTATAATTCTTATCTTTCTGCCTCTTGATTTTTCTTATTATTACCTGTTCTTTCTTTCTGTTTCTGCAAATTTATCATAATTTTCTTTATACTCTCTAACTTTTCATTTTCTCCATGTATTTTAATACACTCATTTAACATTTCTATTGCTGGAGTTAAATCTTCCTTTTTTGCATATTCCATTCCAATAAACCTTATACTATTATAATCTATATTTCCCTGTCCATATGCTATACTCCTTGCGAGCAATTCAAGTTCACTATCTTTTAATTGAACGCCTTCTCTTACTATATTTCTGCAGTACATAAAACACATTTTTTTAGTTTTTTCATCTATATGACCATCTTTTGTTCTTTCGGCTATACTTTGTAACGCCATTCTATATCTTTGCAGAGCAGGCATTTTATCATCTTCTGGCATAGTCTCAAATTTAGCTTTCAGTTCTGTCTTTACTTTCTTAGTTTTCGCTCCGTCCTTGTTTCTTTTCAGGGACAGGTACTCTCCCTTCTCTTACAACCTTGTCTATAATTGGTCGTAATTCATTGTATCCTTTGCCAATATTATTTGCTATTTTTTGTATGTTGAGTCCTTCATTCAAGTACTCAACTATCAACTGTTCAGTTTCTTCATGCGTTAATTTTTTTACTTCTTCTGTTTTTATTCTTTTTTCAATCTTTATTCTCTCTTCTTCAGTCGTTGCATCACTTATTTTAGGCGGTCTACCAGCTTGCCCTTTTTTTATATCCTTACGTTCAATTTTTCCCTCATCAACCAATTCTTTGGCATATGTACTTCCAATTGACACAGAAATTCCAACTATTTTTGAAGCATTTTTTACCGTTTCTCCTTCAGTCAATAATTCTAAAAATTGTTTTTTTCTCTCTTCTCTTGATTTTGTTTTCAAATTCAATTGTACTTTATCAATTTTACCACTGTCAACCAATCTCTTCATTGAAAAACCTACATCATTTAGAGTTGAATGTAATAGTATTCTCATCTGCTCTCTATCTTCATATCCTTGTTGAATAAGCTCAAAAACACCTCTATCTAATGCCTCATCTTGATATTTTTTTATATCTGAGTTTGTAAATAAGCCTTCTCTTGTAAGTCTGTTTAGAGAATCATTCAATATATCAAATGAAATTTCTAATTTTTTTACTATATCTCTCTTTCTCGTTCCATTCTTTATTTCTGATAATATTTTTTCATCTAATTTCTTTGTTCTTTCTTCATCTTGTAATTCTATTTCTTGCATTTCCAAGCCTCCTTTGTAAAAAATATCCATATATTACATATTTTACTACATTTTGAGCATTTTTTCAAGTATTATGTTTACCAATATATTTTCTTTCAAATTCTTCTATTTTCATTGGCTTTTCAAAATAATATCCTTGTATCATGTCACAATCAATTCCTTTTAAATAATCTACTTGTTCTTTTCTCTCTATTCCCTCTGCCACCACCTTTATACCCAATTTATGTGCCATCTCTATTATAGCTTCTATTATTATTTTTCCTCTTCTACTTTCTAGTACATCATCAAAAAAGCTTTTGTCCATTTTTAATACATCAATATTAATATTTTTTAACATACTGAATGATGAATATCCCGTACCAAAGTCATCCATCGAGACTATAAATCCTAGTTTGTGCACATTTTTTTCTGCTTCTTTTGCTAATTCAACATTGTGGACTACAGTCGTTTCAGTCATTTCAAGCTCTATTGTATTAGGCTGAACATTATATTTATTTACTAAATCTATTAAGTCATTTATATGATTTTCGTTATATAAGTGAAGTCTAGACTCATTCACAGATATTGGTACAATGTTGTATTCCTGTTTTCTCCACTGTTGTTGTAATCTGCAGATATTTTCTAAAACATAAGTATCTAGCACAGTTATAAGTTCGTATTTTTCAAACAGTGGAATAAAAATATTTGGCATTACTAATTTTCCGTCTCTATTCCAACGAATTAACGCTTCTGCTCCTGCAAGTTTACCAGTATTCGTATAAAATTTAGGTTGCAAATAAATTACAAACTCATTATTTTTTATACCATTCTTTAATCTTTCTTCTAAAATTTTTCTATAATCCATATTCATAAAATCACCCATAATTATTATTTATATTTTATAGAAAAAAATTCATACTCTTCTTTAAAATTTTTCAATAATAAAAAAGAATACTGCGAGATACATCGCTAGTATTCCTTATTATATAATCTCAAAAGCTATTATTTTAGCTTCATTGACAATAGTTTGCTTATTCCCTTTTCTTCCATTGTTACACCGTAAACAGTATCTGCAATTTCCATTGTTCCTTTTCTATGTGTTATTACTAAGAACTGTGTTTCTGTGCTGAATTTCTTTAAATATAAGGCATATCTTGCAACGTTTACGTCATCAAGAGCAGCTTCAATTTCGTCTAGTATGCAGAATGGAGCTGGATTTATTTTTAGTATTGCAAACAATATTGCTATTGCTGTTAGTGCTTTTTCTCCACCCGATAATAGCATCATGTTTTGTAGTTTCTTTCCTGGTGGTTGTACCCTGATGTCTATTCCACATTCTAGTATGTTGGCTTCATCTTCTAATATTAGCTCTGCCTTTCCTCCACCAAATAGTTCGATGAACACTTCGTTAAAGTTTTTGTTTATTTGTTTGAATTTCTCATCAAATTGCTTTTGCATTGTAGTCGTCATTTCTGAAATTACATTTCTAAGCTTTGTGATAGAGTCTTCTAAATCAAGCCTTTGCTCATTCATGAAGTCATATCTTTCTTGCATTTTCTTGTAATCTTCTATTGCATCTACATTTATGCTTCCTAAGTCTGCTATATTTTTACGTAGTTCTGTTGTTCTCTTTTGAGCAACTTGAACATTATCTGGCTTTGCATAACCATCTGCATTGTTAGGAGTTAGCTCATATTCTTGCCACAATCTGTTTATTAAATCGTCTATGTCTTGTTCTTGTTTTGTCTTTTTGCTTTCGACTTTTACTATTTGCTCTTTTAGACCATTCAACACACTATATTGTGACTCTATTTGAGCCTCTATCTTTTCTAATTCTTCATTTTTAGCTGTTTTTTCATTCTTTAGAGCTTCTATCTTTTCAGAGCTGTTCATAACTTCAGATTTAATCTTTTCTATTTCTTGCTCGAAGTTTGAAATTGCTTCTTCATTTTTAGTAGTCTCTAATTTTGCATTCTCTATGTCTGCTTTTTTCGTCTCTATGCTTGCATTTGCATTTTGAATATCTTGCTCTATTCTTGCAATCATTTCGTCAAGAGATGTTCCACTCTCATCAAATGAAGATACAGAAATTTTTAAATCTGTTATATCTGTATTTAAGTTGTCTATGTATGTTTGGTCGTCTTTATTTAGCTCTGCAAACTGAGTAATCTCTGCATTTAATTCTTGCATTTCTTTTTCTAAATTTGCAATTACTTGTTTTGTGCCTTCCTTAGAAACCTCTAATTTTTTCTTTTCTTCATCAATTTCTTCAACTTGATTTTTTAACTTAGCCATTTTTTCTTCAAGTTTAGTAATTTGACTGTCTATCATGTCTAATTCTTGCTTTTTAGTTGCATATGTAATCTCAATTTCTTGTAAATTTTTCTCTAGCCTTGCAGATTCTTCTATTGTATCTGCTATTTTTACAGAATGTTCTTCCTTTTCTTTTTCTAGCTTCTTAATTTCCGAATTTAGTTCTTCTAACTTAGCCTTTAATTCTTCAATTTCTCTGCTTCTTCCTAATATATTCACAGTCTTTTGAGCTACCGAACCACCACTAATTGCACCAGATGGATTTATTACGTCTCCTTCTAGTGTTACTATTCTAAACGAATAGCTATTAGCCTTTGCAAGTTTTATGGCACTATCCATATTTTCTACAATTACTGTTCTACCAAGCAAATTCAAGATTATGTCTTGGTATTTCTTATCTGCTTTTACTAGGTCTGCTGCTATACCAATAACACCATCTATTCCATTAGAATTTACTTTTTCTATTTTCTTTCCATGAACTGATAAAATTGGTAAAAAGCTTGCTCTTCCTAAGTTGTTCTTACGCAAATGCTCTATCAATTTTTTTGCATCTGTCTCTGTTTTTGTAACTATATTTTGCATAGCCTGGCCTAAGCACATTTCGATTGCAGTTTCATACTTTTTGTCAACAGAAATAAGACTTGCTAGCACGCCTTCTACTCCTGCATTTAATTCACTATTTTGCTCACATGCAAGTAGTAAAGATTTAACACTCTTCATATATCCATCTTTATCACGCTCTGTTTCGATTAAGAACTTACATCTAGAATCTTTCATTCTGTACTCTGCTGTACGCTTGTTTATTTTGTCATCAAAGTCTTTTATAACAGCTAATGCCTCTTCTTTTTGAGCCTTGATTTCTGTTAGAGTCTTAACAGCCTTGTTTCTTGTTGCTTCTATTTCTTGAAAGTTCTTCGAAATTTCTTGTTTCTTTATTCTGTTGCTATCCAATTCAGAAATAGTACTTTGAAGCTCTTGCTTTACGTTTTTCTTAGTTTTTTCTAAGTTTTCGTAATTAATTTCATATGTATTAATTTCGGCAAGTCTTTCATATTTTGCGTCTGTATCTGCTTCTACTTGTTTTTTCTTTCCTTCTATCTCAAGCTCTTTTTCAGATAATTTAGCAGATATTTTTGCAAGCTCTTCTTCCTTCTCTTTCAGTTCTGTTTCAAACTTTTCCTTATTCTTAAATAAGTTGTCCTTCTTAGAAACCTTGCTATCTTTCTCCTCATTGAAATCATTAATTCTTTGATGTAGTTCCTCTATTTCTTTTGTAAGTCTTTCAATATTTGTAGCATTGTTTGAAATTCTTTCTTTAGAAACATTTATCTGAGAATTTAACTGTTCAATCTTAGTCTTACTCTCGAAACCAACATTTTGCATATTTTCAATTTCTGCAATAAGCTCATCAATTCTAGCTTTTAAAGTATCTTTTTTATTTTGCCCCTCTTCTAATTTTTGGCTTTCTGATGTCTCTTGGTCTTTTAAAATTTGTAAATCTTCTACAATTTGTTCAAGTTTTTCCTTATATGTATTTATGTTATACACAAATAATCCAACTTCAATGCTCTTAAGCTCTTCTCTTAAATCTAAGAACTTTCTGGCTTTATCTGCCTGCAATTTCAAAGGATCTAATTGTCCTTCTATTTCAGACAAAATATCATTTATACGCAATAGATTAAGCTTTGTCTGCTCTAGTTTTTTCTCAGACTCTACCTTACGAGTCCTGTACTTTACAATTCCGGCAGCCTCTTCGAAAATATGTCTTCTATCATCAGATTTATTGCTCAAAATTTCGTCAATTTTACCTTGTCCTATTATAGAATATCCGTCTTTTCCGATTCCGGTATCCATAAACAATTCTATAATATCTTTAAGTCTACATGGTGTTTTATTTATAAAATAGCCTGTCTCACCACTTCTGTACAACTTTCTTGTAACAGTAACTTCATTATATTCTATTGGTAACTTGCCATCAGAGTTATCTATTACGATAGATGCCTCGGCAAATCCCAACGATTTTCTATTTTGAGTACCCGCAAATATTACGTCTTCTGCCTTTGCTCCTCTTAAAGACTTCATACTCTGCTCTCCAAGTACCCACCTAATACTATCCGAAATATTACTCTTACCAGAACCATTTGGTCCAATAACAGCTGTAATACCCGGCTTAAATTCCAATACAGTCTTATCTGCAAACGATTTAAACCCTTGCAGTTCTAGTCTTTTCAAATACATTTATAGTTCTCCTCTTAATAATTCTAATCCACTGGTTAATTCCATTACTTCTTTCATATCTATATTTTTGTAGTAATCGTCTAGACTCAAATTATCACTAACTTTTTTTAGTGATATTAAATCTATCTTATACATGCAACAAATTATATAAATAGAATTTAGCTCCATGTCAAAAAGCACATCGTCTTTTATATCTGTATGTGTTACAAAACTTTCAGCACTATAACATGGTAATTTCTTAATGTCTTCTAAAGTTTTAATTCTGTCATCGTTAAAATTTTCAACCGTATATTGTTGCTCTCCTGGAATGTTCCATTCATAATTATAAGATTTACTAACATTTACCCATTCTCCAATTTTAGAGTTAGTAGAGCCAACATATCCCATATTTATTATTAAATCTGGCTTTATATCACAATTTCCTAAATATCTGGTTAGGTTGATTGCAGTCTGTTGTTTTCCAATCCCTGTAATAATTAAAGAAATATTTTCTTTTCTATATACATTTTCGTTAATCTTCTCTAATTTCAATTTTTCTGCAATGTCTGTTGCTTCCTTCTTCATTGCAATAACAAATAAAATCTGTTTCATATTTTATTCTCCTCATGTAAGTTGTAAGCATTCAATTTCTTGTTTATTTTATACTAATATGTCGTAAAAAGCAAGAAAACTAAGCGAATATTTCACTTAGTTTTCTATTATTTATATGGAATTAATTTTATCTTCCTTCGTCGTCTCTCATACGGCTAGCAATGCTTTGAGCTGTTTTTGAAGCTACATCTCTTGCATTTGGCTCTTTAGATAAAATCTCTTGCGTTTCACTAACCTTTTTACTATATTCCTCTTTAGAATATACATTCATTTTTTCTTTCATTTTTTGTATTCTTTCGTCATCAGTCATAGAATGTTCTTCTTGTTTCTCTCCTTCAGATAATCCTAATTTTTTCTCTCCTCCAAGAAGTTTTGATGCCTTATTTGTTATACCTGTGAAAAAGTCCTTAGCTTTTTCAAATATAGTTTTTATATCATCTTTTACTTCTGAACAATCTACCATGCTCGAAATTTTAGCTCTTCTAATATATTTCTTTTCATACTTTAACATATTTTTATCACATGTAGTGTCTGACTTTCCATATACTATTTGTAATTTGCTTAAATTATTTTTTTCTGTTACATTTAAAGCCTGATTATATTGATTAATAGCATATGTTTGTATAGTTTTAATTCTATCCTCATCAATATATCCATCTACATTTAAACCTCTTGCTGATTCATATATTGCATATAACACATATGGATCTGTTCCTTCAATATAAGGTTCATTCTCTTCTGCATAAGTTTCAATCAATTCTTTTGGTTTATAAACTGATTCATGTTCTTCATCAACGTATTGAGTAGGAACTACAACTTCTTTTCCATCAATATTGTATATACATGATACACAGCCTTGTGATAAATCTGTTTCTACACTGACTAACTCTATGTTTGGCTCTGCTACCGTTTTTCCTTTTGGTGATACTCTTTTTATCTTTATAGGTCGTGCTGCTGGTTTAGCTTTTGGTTCTACCACTGGTTCTGGTTTTAGAGGCGTAATTTCCGGTTCAGCATTAACATCATCCAAATTTAACGTTTCATCCGAAAAAAATATTCTACCTGATTCTTTTGGCTCAACTTTTGGCTCTTCTACTGGTTCTGGCTTTTCAGGTTCTACTTTTCCTTTCTTCAATAGCTCCGCCAATAACTCTTCATAATATGCCTCTGTTTTTTCAGGTTCTGAACTTGGTTCAGCATTTGGTTCTACCACTGGTTCTGGTTTTACAGGTTCTGCTACTGGCTCAGCATTTGGTTCTACCACTGGTTCTGGTTTTACAGGTTCTGCTACTGGCTCAGCCTTTGGTTCTACCACTGGTTCTGGTTTTACAGGTTCTACTGCTGGCTCAGCCTTTGGTTCTACCACTGGTTCTGGTTTTACAGGTTCTGCTGCTGGCTCAGCCTCTTTTTCTACAGCTGTTTCCTCTGTTTTTTCAGCTTCCTCTACTACTTCTTTAAAACCTAGCATTTCTAATATTTTATCTGAAGGAGTATCTTTTACACTTATAGTTACATAAAATTGGTTGATTCGTTTTATTATTAAATCATTGTCTTGACGAGCTTGTTGAGCTTTGTCCAATGCTGCTTGAGCAGCTTCTTTTGCTTCAAATTCCTGATTATCATCAATAGCAACTCCATCATAACGAAATGAACGAATTTTTCTTACTTCTGCTTCATCAAAAGCCCTTGTTGCATCTTCTAAATTTTTCTTAGCATCATCAATATTTTTCTTTAATAATTCATCTTTTCTTACAAGTTCATCTCTTATTTTTGATAATTCTGTTCCAATGTTTCCTTCTATAGTATTCAATTGTTCTTTTGTTTCATCTATTTCTTTTTCAGCACTTTCTTTATACTCATCTTTTAATTGTTTAAATTGTTTTTCTTGATCAGATGTTGGACTAGGCATATATGATTTAAAATCATTTTCCATATCTTCCAATTGTCTGTTCATAAAATACTCTTGACGTTGCACTCTTCTTGTTAAATTATCTCTTTCAGTAAGTAGTTTTCTTAATTCTTCTTCCATACTTTTCCTCCATCATTTTCGTTATTAATATCACTTTTTCTATTATATCACAGTATCAATAAATTTTCAACACTTTATGTATACTAAATCTTATTTATCACAATAAATATACCATAAGAGAAAAAATTTGTGTTTATTTTAACAAAAATGTAATATTTTGTTATATTTTTGCAATATTTTGTGAATTTATTTTTTCTAACGCTCTATCTGATAATTTTCCATATTTCAATTTTTTATCTGATATCTTTTTTCCCTCTAGCTCTGGTAAAATTCCATAATTTGCATTCATTGGTTGAAATTTTTCATTTGGCGTCGATATGTATTGAGCCAAAGCTCCTATCATTGTATATTCAGAAAACTCAATTTTTTCTTCTTGTCTTAATTGTTTTACCGCATTTATTCCAGCA
This sequence comes from uncultured Clostridia bacterium, assembly GCA_934119935.1. Classification (GTDB taxonomy): domain Bacteria; phylum Bacillota; class Clostridia; order TANB77; family CAG-508; genus CAG-245. The sequence goes on from CAKOSX010000004.1 coordinate 35,009, forward strand.
ACTAATCCAGATGAAATAGATTCTACATAACCTTCTACTCCTGTAATTTGTCCTGCAAAATATATGTTTTTGTTTTTATTTAATTGATATGTTTTGTCTAATAATTTTGTGGAATTAATAAATGTATTTCTATGCATTACTCCATACTTTGCAAATTCAGCATTTTCTAAACCTGGTATCATACTAAATACTCGTTTTTGTTCGCCAAATTTTAAATTTGTTTGGAATCCAACAATGTTATAAATTGTTGCATCTTTATTGTCTTGCCTTAACTGGACTAATGCATATGGCCTGTAACCTGTACGAGGATCTGTAAATCCCATTGGCTTTAATGGGCCATATCTTAATGTATCTATTCCTCTCTTTGCCATTACTTCAACTGGCATACAGCCTTCAAAAATTTCTCTCTTTTCAAATTGATGTAATTCCACAACCTCTGCATTAACTAATTCATTCCAAAAACGTTCATATTCTTCTTTATTCATTGGAAGATTTATGTAGCTTGCATCCCCATCATTTTTCTGCTTTGCTTTCCATTCTTCTACATCTTCATCTTTAGCTCTTTCTTGTTCATATCTATTGCCATAAAAAGCTATATTCATGTCAATACTATCTTTAAATATTATTGGTGCTGCTGCATCATAAAAGTGTAAATTGTTTTCTCCTGTAAGCTCTAAGATTTGCTTAGATAATGCATCAGAAGTAAGTGGACCTGTTGCAATTATAACAATTCCATCTTTTGCAATGCTTGCTATTGATAGTCCATCTTTTCCTACTTCTTGCCTAATTATTTCTACATTTTCCATGTTTTCTAAAGCTTCAGTAACCTTTTTAGAAAACACTTCTCTATCAACAGCTAAAGCCTGCCCAGCTGGTACAGCCGTCTCATCAGCAATTTTAATAAGCAGTGAATCTAAATTTCTAAGCTCTTCCTTTAAAAGTCCACAGGCATTCGTGTGCAGATTAGACTTAAAAGAATTGCTACAAACAATCTCAGCTAAATTATTATTCGAATGCGCTGGTGAAAAATTATTAGGCTTCATCTCATATAACTTAACTTTTATGCCTCTTTTAGCAATCTGGTATGCGGCCTCAGAACCAGCTAATCCGCCACCAACAACAGTTATAAAATCATTCATACTATATCCTTTCATCACTCATTAGTAATACTAAAATTATATTAATATGTAAGAATAATTTCATTTTGGAAAATAAGGTCGAGCCCGTCTTTTGAGGAGTCCGAAGGATCTCCGACCAAGGGCGAAATACCGTAATTTTGAAAAAGTGAAATTGTTCTCTTTCAATAATATTAAATCGCCCAAGAGAGGGCGTCCCTATTGGGCGAAATTATTCAAACAAATTCATTATGTCTTCTTTTGAAAGCTTGCTTATAAATGTTTGGTTTGTTGAAAGCATGCTATCAATCAAAGTTTCTTTTCTTTTTTGTAGTTCATATATTTTCTCTTCTATTGAGTTTTTTGTTATTAATTTATATACTTGTACGTTCCTCTTTTGTCCTATTCTGTAGGTTCTGTCTGTAGCCTGATTTTCTGCAGATAAGTTCCACCATGGGTCATAGTGTATTACCACATCTGCTCCGACTAAGTTTAGACCAGTTCCACCGGCTTTTAAAGAGATTAAGAATAATTTTTTGTTTGGATTACTGTTAAATTCATCTACTAAATTTATTCTTTCAGATACTTTTGTTTGTCCTGTTAATTTTAAGAATTCTATATTCTCTTTTTGTAGTTCTTTTTCTATTATTTCAAACATCGCTGTATAGCCTGAAAATAGTAGTATTTTGTGTCCTGATTGTATTGCATCTTTTACTATTTCTATACATTGGTTTAGCTTACCGCTTTCGCCCTTGTAGTTGTCTATAAATAGACTTGGGTGACAACATATTTGTCTTAATCTTGTTAATAGTGCAAGTATTTTTATTTGGCTCTTTTCTATTCCATTTTCTTGTATTTCTTCCATTGCATTTTTCTTTGCCTTTGCTAAATAAGACAAATAAATATCTCTTTGCTCGTCCACCATCTGGCTATTTAATACTGATACCATTTTATCAGGTAGCTCTGTCAAAACTTCACCTTTTATTCTTCTTAAGACGAATGGCTCTATCAATTTTTTCAATTTGTTCATTGCCACTTCATCGCCCTCTTTTATTATTGGCGTTTCATAAAGCTCTTTGAATTTTCTGTATCCAAATAAGTAACCGGGCATTATGAAATCGAATATTGACCATAGCTCAGACAAAGAGTTTTCTATTGGCGTTCCAGTTAGTGCAAACCTTGTTTCTGCTGATATATTCTTGATTGCTTTCGCATTTTGTGTGTTATTATTTTTTATGTATTGTGCTTCATCTGCAATTATGTACTTAAATTTGAAGTCATATTTTTTGTATTCTTCTATATCTCTCTTCAATAATTCATATGAAGTTATTACTATATCATAATTTGGTATTGATGCAATCTGATTTTTTCTTTCTTCTAGTGTTCCATGTACCACTATAGATTGCATTCCTATCGTAAATTTTTCCGCTTCATTCTGCCAGTTTAAGCATAATGAACTTGGGCATACGACTAAACATGGTTTCTTTCCTCCATTATCTTTGTATGCACAAATTACACACAATAGCTGAACAGTTTTTCCAAGCCCCATATCATCTGCCAAGATTCCGCCCAAACCGTAGTAATCAAGCATACGTAACCATTGTACACCAACTTTTTGGTATTCTCTAAGGCTAGCATTCAAGTTCTTTGGCACTTCCATGTTTCCTTCTATTTCTTTTACATCGATATTTTCAACTAAATTCTTGTAGCTCTCATCTTTCGTAACATGAATAAAGCTATTCTTTTCCAAAATCTTATCTAAATAAAGAGCCCTGTACATTGGTAATTGTAAAGTATTGTTCTTTATTTGACTGTAATCAACATCTATATCTTCGGTTACACTCTCTATAAATTTGATAGTATCATTATCCTCCAAATTTACGAAACTACCATCTTTTAATCTATGGTATCTTTTCTTTAATTTGTACTGTTTCATTATCTCTTGAAGCTCTGCTGGGTCGAAGTCCAGACTAGAAAAATCTATGTCTAGTAAATTATTTTCTACCCTTACACCCAAATTTACAGCAGATGTACTTCTAACTTCTTTTGCCTTAAAATTATCTGTTGCAAGCACTTCAAAATTCTTCATATATGAATCCATATCATTTGTCAAAAATTCATATATCTTGTCATCATTTGCAAGAATCAATCTATTGTTCTTTTGATCTAGCATGAATCCACTCTTAACGAACATGTTAATTAATTTGCTTTCTTTTATTGTATTTCTAGAAAGCACTTCCACTTGTTTCTTAGAATCTAGCGGATTTATCTCTACATCTCCATATATAAATCTAATGTCTGCTAGCACATAATTTAAGTCATTGTAGTCCAAATATAATTTTGCATATAGCTCTGCAGGAATGTATTTTTCAACTTTCTTGTACTCATTTTCTCCAATATTAACACTATTCTTTATGCTTGGTTGTACTATAGAGAAGAAATTAGACAACTGGCTCTCTGGAAGCAAGATTTCTTTTGTAAAGTTCTTTCTAAATACTTCCAACATTTTAATAACAGTATTGCTATATTTTTTTGTGCATCTGTATAATTTCTTATCAAGCATTAAATATGTATATTTTCTGCCCTCATAAACCATATACGCATATATATCAACATTTACAGTTATCTTGTATTCTCCATCATCATTTTCTTCTAATTTAAACTTAATGTCTGGTTCATTTGGTACCAAAACAACAGCATCAGTTCCGAACTGGTCTTCCATTGAAATTGCTCTATTTTTCAAGCATTCAAATAAATCATCCAATCCCGTGTTAGAAATAACTATTGCATCTTCTCCCATTCTTTTTGTGTAGTAGTCATATCCTGTAGACGATTCATTAGCATATTTTATTATTTCTGAATATTTAAGTATGAAATCTAAAAGATTTCTGTCTTCTTCCACAAATTTTTCTCTTGTGTGTGCAAACTCAAGCTTTGCTCCATATTTATACTTTTCACCACTCGCAAATCTATCATAAAATTCTGGTAAAGACTTTACCTTATAACTCTGCTTCTCATCTTTTTTAGAAAGCTTTATTTCCAGTTTCAAGCTATTATTGGTTCTACTACATATAATCTTTGGCTCAATATGGACAAATCCTTCCTCCTTGCCTGAAGATATATTCTGCTCTTCCTCTTCTTCATTAATTCTGTAAAATTCATTTACCAGTTGATTGAAAATCTTGTAATTTTCTCCACGTTCTTTAACCGTATCTGTACTTCTACTTTCTTTTCTCTCTCCAGAAAAAATTCTTACGTAGTCAGAATTACTTGCAAATTCTTTAACTGTTGCGATAATATGCTCACAAGCACAATAATTTTCCTTGTAATCATCACAAGTACACGATAAATTTTCAATCTCTCCTTCTGCAACTTTAATATAAACTTTGTGTTTCTGTTTTACTATAATTCCATCATCATTCTTCTCATCTTTTACGATTGAATGAACCTCAAAATTTTGTTTATTATCATATGTAATCTTGTTTATCTCAATAGCCTTATTTTGCATTAATTTTGAAGCTAAATCTAGCTTCTTTGAGTCAACTTGACTTATTAAATCTTCATATATTTGTTTATCTATAATATTACTTTCCATCAATAAATCTCCCCATTTCACTGATTATCTATTATATACCTTTTTTAGGAGTTGTGCAACGAGTATGGAGAATTTTTCCAAGAAAAATTTACTAGATATTCAATTAAAAAGTAAATGCAAAAATCCATTATTGAGTTTTGCATTTACTTATGAAAAATGTTTTTTATTTATGATTACGAATATTTTAATTCTTTTAGCATTTGAGAAATGTGATTTTTTCTTCTTTCTGTATCTGCATTCAACATTTCTGTTTCATTTTCATACATTTTTGTAAGCTTGTCCATATCTTCACTTGATATATCTTCTTCATCTATTTCTCCATTATCATATTGTAATTTAAGATTTTTTAGTCTTATCTCTTCTTGTATTTGAAGTTGTTTAAGTCTTTGTTCTGTTTGCAATCTAAGTTCTTTTAATCTTCTTATTTCTTCATTTTCTTTTATTACTGTATTTTCAGCGAAATTTTCATTTTGGTTTTTATCAGTAATAAGTTTTTCATCAATATTATTCAAGTTTTCTTTCTTTTTTCTGAAGAAAATTTTTTTGAAGAATTGAGATATTTTAGTAAAAATATTTTCTTTATATGGTATTAATTTATCTTCCTTCATCTTTCTTTCCCCTTTTCTTTTGTTGTTCTAATGCCTGTTCAACCTGCTGTTCTAATTCTTGTGCTTTATCATTTTGAACTTTAGCAGCATCTCTTTGCTTTTTTGCTTGCATTAGTCTTTGAGTTTGTTCTATCTTCCCAAGATCAATTACTCCCAAAGCAACTAATTTTTGCTTTTCTTCTTCTGTTATTGCATAAGTGCCTTTTCCTTGAACTGCTAGTATAGCACCACCTTTTTTAGCGCCAAGAGAATAATTTGATTCTACTCCTGTTTCTTCTATTACTTTAATAATATCAATATTGGGATATTCTTGTCCTATATCTTCCAATGTTTTTGTTACTTGCTTTTTCTTTCCATTTTCTGTTATCTTTTTTGAATATTTAAAGTTTTCAAAATCAAATTCTTGTTTTGCTAAAGCCTCACATACTCGCACAAATTTTGACATTGCACTTTCCTCTTTCTCTAGACTTATTACGCCTAATTCTACAAGCTTTTGTTTTTCTTCTTCTGTTATTGCATAAGTACCTTTTCCTTGAACTGCTAGTATAGCAGCACCTTTTTTAGCGCCAAAAGAATAATTTGATTCTACGCCTGTTTCTTCTATTACTTTAGTAATATCTATATTCGGACATTCTTCTCGTATATCTTCTAATGTCTTTTTTACACTTTTTCCATTTACAATCTTTGTATAGTTAAAATCACCAAAATCGAATCCTTGCCTTGCTAATGCTTCGCATACTCGCACGAACTCCGAAATTGCACTTTCTTTTGTTTCTAAATTTACTACGCCTAATTCTATAAGCTTTTGTTTTTCCTTTTCCGTTATTCGGTAATCTCCTGTTCCATTGACCACCTGTACAGCATTCATTTTTCGAAAGCCTAACTCATATTCTAATTCTACTCCTGTTTCTTCTAGTACTTTAGCAATATTTATACCAGGACATTCTTGCTCTACATCTGCTAATGTTTTATTTACTCCACTTTTCATATATACAAATTTTTGGAAATCAAATCCTTGCTTTGCTAATGCTTCACATACTCGCACAAATTCCGACATTGCACTTTCTTTTGTTTCTAAACTTACTACGCCTAATTCTATAAGCTTTTGTTTTTCCTCTTCCGTTATAGGACTCATTCCATTTCCTTGGATTGCACATTTAGCCATTTTTATTTTACCCCCAACCGAATAATTTGATTCTACTCCTGTTTCTTCTTTTATCGTAATAATATCAATATTGGGATATTCTTGTCCTATATCTTCCAATGTTTTTGTTACTTGCTTTTTCTTTCCATTTTCTGTTATCTTTTTTGAATATTTAAAGTTTTCAAAATCAAATTCTTGTTTTGCTAAAGCCTCACATACTCGCACAAATTTTGACATTGCACTTTCCTCTTTCTCTAGACTTATTACGCCTAATTCTACAAGCTTTTGTTTTTCTTCTTCTGTTATTACTGATGTTCCTGTTCCTTTAACTGCACTTATAGCATTCCTTCGGCTTCCACCTAACGAATAATTTAATTTAACTCCTGCTTCTTCTATTACTTTAATAATATCAATATTGGGATATTCTTGTCCTATATCTTCTAATGTTATATATATATCCTTTCCATCTATTCTTCTCGAATAATAAATTTTTTTAAAGTCAAATCCTTGTCTTGCCAATGCTTCGCATACTTTTACAAAAGTAGTCATTGCATGCTCATTTTCTATTTTTTCAACTTCTTCATTTACTTCAACAAAGTCTCTTAAAACTCCTTCTATTGCGAAAGGTGATATATCTTCTTTACTTCCTTTCGATTTTGATATTGGTGGTAAATCAATATTCCACAAGTCAATTTCTGTTGCTAAATCAATAATCTCTTCTATTCTTGATTTATCTTCTTCTGTTAAATCTTCAAAATTTTCAAATTCATCTAAATATTTACTGTATTTGTTTTGAATTCTTCTTAAAATGGCATAATAATGTTGTTCTTGTTTATTAGAACTGTTTCTATCTGGTATTATTCCATCTTTTTCGTTAATCCATTCTGCTACAATTTTTAAAGATTCTAAATCATCTATTGGTTCTAGATTTTCGAAGTCTTTTTCTATTTTTACTGTTAATGAATTGTTTGCTAAATCTATTACTACTGGTCTTTTATCATCTGGTAAAGGATTATCTTCGTCTAATGCATATATTACTCTTCCTAATTGTTGTAAATACAAAATTCTTGAATTCTCATCTAATGCTCTAAACCATATAATTCCATCTACTCCATCTATGTGTAATCCTTCATTTGCTTTATTCATTACAACCATAAATTTTGTTTCTTCTGAATTATCTGCTTCAAAGGCATCTAATTCTTGTTGGTTTTTATCTTTTCCTTCTTTGTTTTTTCCTTTGCCATTCCACGCTCCGCTCATTGCATGTAATTGTGGTACAATATCTGTTCCTGCAAATATCTTATTTAAATAATCTTGATATGCTTTTATTTTGTCGTCCCCAGTTTTTGTACCTATTTTATTTCCATCTTCATCTTCTATGTCGCCTTGGTCTGATACCGGAATAAATACTATATATTTTCCGCCTTTTTTTACATTTTGTTTTATTATTTCTTCTTTTCCAATTCCTCTATCAAAATTTCTTCTTGCATCTTCTTCTAGTTTTTTTCTTGCTTCCTCTCCAATTTCGGCATCAATTTCTTGATTTAATTTGGCTCTTAATTTATCATATTTTTCTAATTCTTCAGCTCTTTTGTTTTCGTCTTCTATGCTATCAATTTGAGCTTTTAATTCTTCCATTTTTCCAGATGAAATTAAGTCATATTTACAATACACAAGTTTTGGATTTACTACATAACCCATTCTTATTGCATTTTCTAATGTCATATTTGCTGCTAAATGTTTTCTTTGGCTAATTTCTTCATCTGTATATCCAAGTTTCTTGGCTGTTTCATTTGCCATATCTCTTCTGTCAACATCTCTGGTTGGTGTTGCTGTTATTCCAAGCACTTTTACTTCTTCTGTTTGATTTTTAAGTAATTTGTCAATTTTTCCTTCCCATTCTTTTGCACCAGTTCTGTGTAATTCATCTAGCACTATCATTCCATATTGTTCTTTAATAACTTTTTGTCCTCTTTTTGCAAGCAATCCAGAATATGTTCCAAATGTTATATTTGGAAATACTTCTGCTATTATTTCGTCTTCTGTTTTGCCAACTGTTCCCTGTTTTCCGTGCACATATTTTACAATATAACTTTTTATTTGATTTAATATTTCATCTTGTGGTGCTAAATATAACATTTTCTCATTTGGATGTTCCTTGACATATTGTTGCATTTGCGTTAAAGCCACAAAACTTTTTCCAGCACCTGTTGGTAGTATTACTTGTGCAAATTTATGGTCTTGAAATATTGTATTTATATTATTACAAGCTCTTTGTTGATAATCTTTTAATCTTATACCTGTGTTTTCTACATCATAATATCCTAAAAATCTTTCAACTACTTCTGTATTGATATTATTTTGCAAAACATCTTGTCTTGTACTTAATAATTGTTCTAAATTACCTTGAACATATTGTTCATAAATTCCATCTCTTGTTGCAATGTTTAACAATACTGTTGGAATTATGCTTTCTTCCACACCAGATTCTCGCAATTTTTCATATATTTCTGCACAATTTCTTTCTTGAAGTCTGGCTATTAACTCATTTTTTTCTGATGTTTTAAATTCTGCTATTCCTATATCTTGCCAATTGTACTTAGAAATTATTGCTTCTGCATAATATCTAGATTTATCTATTTTTTCACTTTCTTTAGCACTGCTAAATACGTTAGTTATAATGTCTTTAGCATTATATAGTCCTCCATTTTGTAGAACATTGTCTAATTGTTCAGATGACAATTTTTTTATCTCATCAACTAATGCTTGCTCTTCTTGTTGTAAATCTAAACTTACAGACTCACTTAATTTTACACCTTTATTACTTTGTCTTGTTATTATTTCCGGCTCAACTCTAAATCCATTTTCTCTTATGTATTGTATAATATCTTCAAAACCAGAATTTTCCCCTAATATTTCACTTAAAACATTTGAAAGTTGTATTGCATTTTTTCTTGCTTTACTCAAATAAAACATATTCTTTACAATTGTATTTGCTTTTCCATATTCAACTTTTCCATCTGTAATTCCATACATTTCTTCAATTGAAATATCATCTTTAACCTTTTCTTCAATTTCTGGTATAGCAGGAATTTTAACACCATTTTGTACTGCTGTTATCAATGTTCTTTTTAATTGTTCAACTCTGCCTTTATCCAATCCATCTATTTGTTGTATTAATGCAAATAAATCAACTACCTCTTTTGGAACTTCTATAATATTTTCTTGTTTTATATCTCCATAATGAATTACCTCTGTAGACGAAAATGCACTTCCTATTGTCTCTCTTAATTTTGAATTAGAAGAATGTGGTATTACATGTTTTAATACTTGCTCATTTTCTAATATTGCTAATTTTGCATATACTTTATTTACTTTCAATACCTGCGCGTCATCTAATGACTGATAATTGCTAATTCTTGCCTTTGGAGAACTATATATTATTCCTTTTCTTAAATGTGCTCTATCTAAACTTACTTCTTCTCTGTTAGCAGTGTATCTTTGAGCAATTATATCTTTTAAGTTTTTACTTTCAGTTGCTTTATCTATCTCCTCAAAAGCATTCGAAACTCTTTGTTTTGCATCTTCTGGCAAGCTTTCTATTGCTTGTTGTATTTTAAAATACAATTCTTTAAGCATATATTGGCCAGCTGCTAATGTTTTCTCTCCAAATTCTTTTTTTGGAATTTTAACCATTACATATTTATCTTTATAAGAGCCTCTTCCATAATTTACTGCAATATTTGCATTACTTGTAAGTGATATGCAGTTTGTATCTTTTCTATAATGCATTTTTATATGGTCATATATTTCTTCTAAAGAGATTTCTGAAGCTTCTGTGTATTTGGCATCTCCATCAAATCTTTCTCTATCTGTTCTTATTCGTTCTATCTTTCCATCTGTTGATGTAGTCGTTTGTTGCTCAATATCAGCATTATCAGCCATATTTAGTGCTCTAAAAAAATAATAGTTTTCTTCATCTTGTATTACATTAAATTTATTTATATCAAAAATATCAAAATCCATATCTTTATTCCTTTGTGGTTATCTATTAAATTTTTCATTTTCATTATAACATAAAAATTTTTAATTTTTATGTTGTTTTTCAAATAATTTTATAATTTTTATATTTTTCTTTAAATGTAAATTAGAAAACAGTAATGTTTTATTGTTTTTGCATATTTCGTATATTTTCTATAAAATCTTCATATTATTTAACCCAAATGCACCCCGAGAATTTTCCCGGGGTGCACTCTTTTGCAAAAGAGTATGTTCTATGCTATTGGTAATGCGAGTAAACAGTTCGAGAAGTCAAACTATACCTTTGGGCTATTTCAGGAATCGAATCCCCCTGCTCATGCAATCTCATGAAGTTCTTCATCACGAGATAAGTACGTTCTGCTATTGTAGCCGCCATAAAAGAAATGCCTCCTTATAAAATTATTTATTTAGGATTTGCTACTAGCTATTTTTTACATTATAGTACAGAACAGCCTTAAGTGCAAATTGCACAAGGCTGTTTTGTTTTACATAATTTTTTTAGTACTTGCTCTTTTTGTTGTTTTTTTCGTTGTTGTCGTTTTTTTAGTGCTTGCTTTTTTGGCTGTTGCTTTTCGTGTTGTTTTCTTTTTTGTTTCTCCTTCTTCTTTTACTTCTTCTGGAGTCCAAACCTCTCCTTTTTTAGGCTTGTTCCAAGATATATAATTACAGCTCTTTGGGTTATTTTCACAAATGTAGTAGTTTCTTCTTCTTTTTGTTTTTCTAACTTGAACTTTACCACCACATACTGGGCATGGCTCATCTATTGTAACAACAAATGGTTTTACATTTTTGCACTCTGGGTAACCAGGGCATGCTAAAAACTTGCCGAATCTTCCCATTTTTACTACCATCATTCTTCCGCATTTATCACACTGCACATCAGAAACTTCGTCTTCTAGTTTTACATGTTCTAGCTCTTTATCAACTTTTTCAAGCTCATTTTCAAATGGTGGATAGAAATCACGCAATATTTGTTTCCATTCTTCTTTTCCAGATGCAACTTCATCGAATTCAGTCTCTACCTTAGCAGTAAATTCAACATCTACTATGTCTCCAAAGTTTTCTGTTAATAATTTATTTACAACTTCTCCGAGCTCTGTTGGAACTAATTGTTTCTTCTCTTTTTCTATATATCTTCTTTCTAATATTGTAGTAATTGTTGGAGAATATGTACTTGGTCTTCCTATTCCCTTAGCCTCTAACTCTTTTACCAAGCTTGCTTCTGTGTATCTCGCTGGTGGTTCTGTAAAGCTTTGTTTTGCATTTAACTTTTTCTTTTTCACTTCTTGATTTACATCTAATGCTGGGATCGATGTTGAATCTTCTTCCTCTTGTCCATTGTCGTTTCCTTCTACATATAGAGTCATAAATCCTTTAAATTTTAAGTTTTGACCACTTGCCTTGAATACATAGTCATTTACTTTAATATCAACATTTATTGTATCATAAATTGCAGCTGACATTTGACTTGCTAGGAATCTGTTGTATATCAATCTATATAATTTGTATTGGTCTGTTGAAAGTGAATCTTTTATGCTTTCTGGCGTTATATAAATATATGTTGGACGTATACCTTCGTGGGCATCTTGTGCTTCACTACTCTTTTTGTAATACCTGTTTTCGTAGTATTCGCTTCCATAAGTCTTGCTTATTTGCTCTTTTGCGGCAGCTCTTGCCTCCTCAGAAATTCTTGTAGAGTCTGTTCTCATGTAAGTAATTAGTCCTACACTACCTTTTTCAGGAATTTTCACACCTTCATATAATCCTTGTGCAACAGACATTGTCTTTTTTAGTGTGAATCCTAACTTTCTTGAAGCCTCTTGTTGCATAGTACTCGTCGTAAATGGTGGTGCAGGAGTTCTTTTCTTTTCTCCTCTTTTCACATCTGTTACAATGTATTTTCCGCCTTTGATATTTTCTAGAATTTCATCAACTTCTTCTTTCTTGTGTAATTCTATTTTCTTGCTTCCCTTGCCATACAATCTAGCCTCAAATTCCTTGTTAGACTTTTCATCTAATAAAATAGCATAAATGTTCCAATATTCCTCTGGTACAAAGTTTCTTATTTCATTTTCTCTATCTACAATTAGCTTTACCGCAACAGATTGAACTCTTCCTGCAGATAGCCCTGGTTTTACCTTTTTCCATAATAATGGGCTTATTTTATAACCCACAATTCTATCAAGCACACGTCTTGCTTGTTGTGCATTTGTTAAATTCATATCTATTTTTCTTGGCTTTTTTATAGATTGTTGTACAGTTTCTTTTGTTATTTCATTAAAAGTAACTCTACATACACTATCTTCTGGAATTTCCAAAATATGAGCCAAATGCCAAGCAATAGCTTCTCCTTCACGATCAGGGTCGGTTGCAAGATACACGGTTTTTGCACTTTTAGCATCTTTCTTCAAAGATTTTATTAAATCTCCTTTTCCCCTAATATTTATGTACTCTGGCTCGAAATCATTTTCAATATTAACTCCAAGCTTAGATTTTGGTAAATCCCTTATATGCCCCATAGATGCAACTACTTTCGTATTTCCACCTAAGAATTTTTTTATAGTATTAGCCTTTGCAGGCGACTCAACAATAATTAATTTATCTGCCATTAACTTTTTCGTATAATCAATCTTATAAAAATTTATAAATATTGATTAACCCTTTCTTCAAATTTAATTTCGTCAATATATTGTAGCGTAATTTTATTTAATTTTCAAGTTTTTGAAGCGTTAATTTTCAATAGATTTCAAATCTTTTCACATATCCGTGATTTTTTACAAGTTATTTTTAACACATATCCGCATTTTTTACTTTGTCATACTAAAAATTAGTTCTGGACATTTCTTAAAATCTGATATTATATCTCCTGTAGCGACTGGTGTTACTTGGTAATTTACGAGTATTTTTAATAAATTATCTATTAAATTTTCATTATTTGATAAATGGCTTTCTATTGCCTTTTCTGTTATAACATCTTTCTTTCCATCATTTTCTTCTTTTACTAATGCAATTCCAAATTTTTTCTCATCTTCTTTTACTTCTGAGGCGGTCAGCTTGTAATATTTTACCTTTATTTTTTGTTTTCTTTCTGCTTCATTAAAATTTTCCACATTAATATTAGCTTCTCCAAATAGTTTTTTCATATTAAATCACAACCTTTCCTAGAGGAAAATTTAGAATTGTAAAATTAATTATTTTTATAAACGAAAATATTTGATAATACTTCTATTATCAATTAGTAGTACATATGTTATTAAAAATTTTGAATTTTTTTACAATTACTTATCCCCTTTAAAAAAATATAATACCACCAGATTATTCTGGTGGCAAGTTATTTCGTGTTTCATGTTTCGACACAATTCGACAAATCTCCTTGTATATGTTTTCCTCTACATCAGCTCTTGCAACTTTTTTGGCCGATTCTCCCATTGTTTTCAAGGCTTCCGTGTCTTTCACAATATTATTTATCGTATTATTTAATTTTGTAAGATTTAATTCTTTATCTAATATAATTTTTGCAGCACCAACTTTTTCCAATACTTTTGCATTGTATTCTTGATGGTTTTCTGTTGCAAATGGATATGGAATAAATATTGCAGGTTTTCCTATTGTAGCAATTTCTGTAATAGTCATTGCTCCACTTCTACACACAACTAAATCTGACATTTCCATAACCTCTTGCATATTATATATGTATGGTAATATTTTTGTATTCTCTATATTATCAATATCTATATTCTTAATTCTTAGTTTTTCTTTTACCTCATCATAGTTGCCAGGCCCTGCAGCCCAAACTATTTGGTACTTTTCATTAAGCCTATTCTCTATTATGCCCAATATTGCATTATTTATACTTTGAGCCCCTTGGCTTCCACCAAAGAATAATACTACTGGTAAATCTTGTTTCAATTTCATTTCATGTTTCAAGTTATATTTTTGCTCATCACTTAATCTATTGGAATTTACTTTCGTTGGCGTTCCAGTAACTACTATCTTTCTTGCATTTGGAATTCTTTCTTTTGCTTCTTCGAATCCTAGCAATATTTCATCGGCTTTTTTAGCCATTACTTTTACAGCGACACCAGGAAAAGCATTGCTTTCATGCAATACTATTGGAATTTTTAACTGGCTTGCTGCCATACAAACAGAAACACATATATATCCGCCTGTACCAATAACCACATCCGGCTTAAATTCTTTTAATATATTTCTAGCTTGACCAACAGCCTTTATTGTTTTGTACAATCTTTTAATATTATCTAAATTTATTTTTCTGTTAATTCCATATGCCTCAATATTTTTTAGTTCGTAACCGGCTCTTGGTACTAAGTCTTTTTCTAATCCTCTACCAGTTCCTATAAAAATTATCTTTGAATCCGGTTCTTTCTCCATTATCTTATTTGCAATGGCTATTCCAGGATTTATATGTCCACCTGTTCCAGCCGCAGCAATCACTACTCTCATTTTTTACACCTTTCTTACTTCAAACTCTAAACTTTTGAGCCAGCTCTAGAAACATTAAGCAAAACTCCCACCGCTGACAGCAATATTACGAGTGCTGTTCCCCCGGTAACTAAAGAACGGAAGTGCCATACCTGTTGTTGGTATTGAGGCTGTAACAACCGCAATATTTATTATTGCCTGTGTTGCAACAAGCGTTGTAATACCTATTGCTAGCAAGCTACCAAACATATCTGGTGCTTTCATAGAAATTACAATTCCTCTCCATACAAAAATTGCAAATAGTAATATTATTGCGACACATCCAACAAAGCCTAATTCTTCTGCAACAATAGCAAATATGAAATCATTTTGAGGCTCTGGTATGTACAAATATTTTTGTTTACTGTTTCCTAGTCCAACTCCGAACAATCCTCCAGAACCAATTGCATACAAGCTTTGTACCATCTGGTATCCTGTTCCTGTAGCATCAGACCATGGATCGAAGAATGTCATGATTCTATCTAATCTAAAAGACTCACTCTGGTCGCCTTTTAGCAGTTCCCTTATTATTACTAAGGCTACGCCTGCAACTCCCGCAAGTCCAGCAAACAAGAAGTGAAGCATTCTACATCCTGCCATCAGCATCATTACACAAGTTACAACACCAACAACCAAAGATACGCTCAAATGGTTTTGTATACAATATAATATTAAAATTGGTGGTACAAGAAAAAGCATTGGTTTAAAAAAGCCTCTCCAAAAATCTTTTAGTTGGCTCTTATGATCAGATAAATACCCAGCATAGAATATTATCAAGCCAATTTTTGTTATTTCTGATGGTTGAAATTGTCCTAGCCCTTTTATTTCAATCCATCTCTTAGCGCCATTAACAGTCTTTCCTAAACCTGGTACCATTACTAAAAGCAGAATTGCAACTGAAAATACATACACTATCTTGTAGTATTTTTTGTAAAATCTATAATCAATTTTAGATATCAAAAACATTATCACAATTCCTGCAATTGCAAACTGAAATTGTTTTATAAAATATGTATAACTCTTTCCAGTTTTAGATAATGCTGAAGGTGCACTCGCAGAGAGTACCATAACAACGCCTAATGATAGCAGTATCAGAACTGTTATTACTAATATATAATCTACTTTATTGTTCAGAAATTTTGAAAATCTTTTAACTTTCTTTTTTTCTCTTTGCATTTGTTCGTCCTTTCAATTTTTATATTGCTGCTAAGCCTATCATACACGCAATTAGTGTAATTATACTAAATACAGACACAATTGCATTTTCGTTCCATCCACACAATTCAAAATGATGATGTAATGGTGCCATCTTAAATACTCTTTTTCCTGTTCTTTTGTAATGAGCAACTTGTATTATATCTGATAAAGTTTCTAATACTGGAACAATTGCAATTATAACTAATAAAATTGGTAATTTTAAATAAATAGCCATTACCGAAACTGCTCCACCTAGGAATAGCGAACCAGTATCACCCATGAATACCTTTGCTGGATGTAAATTGAATAACAAGAATGCTAAGCATATTCCAATCAAGCTAACTCCCATTATAACAATCTCTTTAACTCCAAATATTATTCCTATAACCGTCAAACAGGTTAATATAATTGTTGTAACAGAAGTGCTTAATCCATCTATTCCATCTGTTAAATTAATTGCATTTGTAGTTGCAAGCATAACTATTATTGTGAATGGTATATACAACCAAATTGGCAATGTAATTGATGTTTTTGCAAATGGAATTATCAAATCTGTTACAATATGCATTACATTTGTTAAATACACTGTAAATACAGTTGCAATTATCAACAGTCCAAACATCTTATATCGTGGTTTTAGACCTTCTGTATTTTTTAAGATTAATTTCTTAAAATCGTCTACAAAGCCTACCAATCCAAAACCGACTGTTACTAATATTAGTGGTATTAAATTTTTAGCCATTGTCTGTTCAGACGCATCTATGGATTTTGAATATTTTAAGAATACTATTGCTCCCATTATAATTATGGCTAAAATCATTACAATTCCACCCATTGTTGGAGTTCCCTGCTTTTTTAGATGAGACTTTGGTCCATCGTCTCTTTCTTGTTGCCCTATTTTTTTCCTACGTAATATTGGTATTACTATTAGAGATATTACAAATGCTATAGCAAATGCCAACATTAATATCTTTATTTGGTATGCCATTTTATATTTCTCCTTTGATTATTTGATTTACTATTATTCTTTCGTCAAATGGATGTTTCACTCCATTTATCTCTTGATATGGCTCGTGTCCTTTTCCTGCAAGCACAATTATATCTTTCTTGCTAGCCATATTTATTGCATATTTAATAGCCTCTATTCTATCTACTATACATACATATTTTCCTTTAGTCTTTTTTATTCCTGTTTCGATTTCATCAACTATTGTTTGAGGGTCCTCTGTTCTTGGATTATCTGATGTAATTATTGTAAAATCTGCAATTTTGCCTGATATCTCGCCCATTATAGGTCTTTTTGTCGTATCTCTGTCTCCTCCACAACCAAATACAGAAATTACTCTTCCTCTAGTATATGATTTCACGGCATTTAGTATATTTTCCAAGCTTTCTGGAGAATGCGCATAATCTATCATAATTGTTAAATCTTTGCTGTTATTTACAAGCTCAGATCTTCCTGGAACTCTTACTTCTAGTAAAGCATCTTTTATATTTTCTGCAGAACAGCCTAATTTTGTTGCAACACAAATTGCAGCTAAGCTGTTATACACGCTGAATCTTCCCGGAATTCCAACTTTTACTCTCTCATTTTTATCTCCAATTTTAACTTTGAAGTCTACATACGAATTTGTAATTGTAATATCTTTTGCAAGTAAATTACATGCATTGTCAATTCCATATGTTGTTATGTTGCAATCTGGTACTAGACTTGGTACCTTGCAAACTTGTAAATCATCAACATTTACAAAACCACATTTACACATCTTAAATAGTTTCAATTTAGACTCAAAGTAGTCTTGCATATTTGGATGCTCTTTTGGACTAATGTGGTCCTCTGAAAAGTTTGTGAATACTGCAATATCAAATTGGCATCCGGCAACTCTGTTTAATTTCAAACTTTGTGAAGAAACTTCCATTACGATTGCTTGGCAGCCATCTTCAACCATTTGCGCAAAATATTGTTGTAACTCTATGCTTTCTGGAGTTGTTCTATCGCTATCTAACAATTTCTTATCCCCACTATAAACAGCTATAGTTCCAACTAATCCAGTCTTAATTCCTTGTTTTTGTAGAATCTCTTTAATCATAAATGTTGTAGTAGTCTTGCCCTTTGTTCCAGTAACTCCAATTAGCTTAACTTTTTTTGATGGATTATCATAAAAATTGCATGCACAAATTGCCATCGCATATCTTGCGTCTGGTACAACAATAAGAGTTACATCCTCTGGTATATTTAGACTCTTGATATCTGTTGTCTCCTCAACAAGAATAGTCTTTGCACCTTTCTCAATTGCACTATTTATATACTGTGTTCCATCTGTTGTGAAACCTTTAATTGCAAAAAACATGCTTCCTTCAACAACTTTTCTAGAATCCTTTTCTATTGTTGTAACCTCTCTATCAATTTCACCTTTAGCTCTAATTCCCTCTATTCCAACTAAAATTTTCTTTAAATTCATATAATTACCATTCCTCTCCGAATTTATTTGGTTAATATTTACACTGACATATAGTAGTTGCTATAATTGCCATTTTTACTTTTAACATTATATAATTAAAAAACTGATTTGTATAGGGTTATAGTTATTTTTTATAAAAAAATTTATAGTACATTATATTCTAGAATATACAAAATTAGTAAAATATTTGTATCATCTAATTTCCTCTTTCGCACAAAGTTTGTCAATTCACATATAACATGCTATAATATATGTATAACGCAATTTGAATTGGCAGTTCTTCACACGGTTATTTGACATGTTGTGTTTCCTGCCACAAGCAAAAAGGAGGTCCATTATGGACGATTTTAAAACCATTGCCCAGAACAATGGCATACGTGTTCCCCATACACTATTTGGGGAAATAGCTTTCAATCGGAGATGGGCAAAAGCTGAAGAAGCCTTTGCTATTTTTGAAGAAAGATTTCGGCAGCGTGAGTCTGAATGGAACAGTTGTCGAGAAAACCTAGAAAATGACTGGGGTCGTCCGTTTCCTGCCTTTTCTCAGGTGTTCAAGCTTCGGCCGTTGTACTTCAACAGCCCCGCTGAGGCCATTTCCGCAATCAATACGGCGCAAATAGCACTGGATTCGTTTTCTTTCAAGGAAGAATACGAATTACAAGAACGCCTTGCCAGATTGGCATGGTTTAACTTCAAGGTGCTCTCGAATGTGCCAAAAAGTTGTACCCTGATTGTCCTTAAAGAGGTCAACTACGAGCCCTCTAAGGACAAGAGGCTTACTTTCGAGGCCTCTGTTGCCGAGCTTAAACCCTGTTCTATCCGTCTCCCAGACGGTGGAATTATGTGGCTGGCTTTCAAACCTCAAGATCATTTCGATGACCTTAAAGATTTGAAGGTCACGGCGCAATTCTGCAAGGTCGAATACC
Organism: uncultured Clostridia bacterium; assembly: GCA_934119935.1. Classification (GTDB taxonomy): domain Bacteria; phylum Bacillota; class Clostridia; order TANB77; family CAG-508; genus CAG-245. The sequence goes on from CAKOSX010000004.1 coordinate 54,579, forward strand.
TCTAACAGAATTGGTAAAGTCAGAAAGCATCGTGTTCTCTCAAAATGAGGCACGATGCTTTCTGATGTAGATATAATCACAATTTTTCAATTTATCTAAAGTTATAACATAATATAAGAGGTCATCGGTTTTTTATAATTTATTTGATTTTTGTATTGATTTTTAATATTTTTGGTAATATACTAATAGGTGGCTTAATTTTATTTAGATTTTTGTTTAAATTAAGCAAGAAAGGAATTGATTTATTATGGTTAAAATAGCATTTTTTGATACAGAAGATTACGATAAAAAATTATTTGATGAGTATAACAAAACATACAATTATCAAATTACTTATTTCAAGTCAAGATTAAACGCAGAAACAGCACCTCTTGCAAAAGGATATGATGTTGTATGTATTTTCGTAAATGATAAGGCCGATAAAGAAACCTTAGACATTTTAAACAAATGTGGAGTCAAACTATTAGCACTAAGATGTGCTGGGTTTAACAATGTAGATTTAAAACATCTTGGTAATATCAGGGCCGTACGTGTTCCACAATATTCTCCATATGCCGTTGCAGAGCATGCCACTGCCCTATTACTAAATATCAACAGAAAAATATACAAATCTTATCAAAGAGTAAAAAAGTACAACTTTGCACTAGAAGGTCTTGTTGGTTTTGATTTACACGGTAAAACAGTGGGAGTTGTTGGAACTGGAAAAATTGGAAAAGTATTTATCCAAATAATGAAAGGATTTGGAACAAAGGTTATTGCATATGATTTATTCAAAGACGAAAAAGCAGCTGAAGAATTAGGATTTGAGTATGTTAGCTTTGATGAATTATGCGAAAAATCTGATATAATATCACTTCACTGCCCTCTTACACCTGAAACAGAGCATATAATCAACAAAAAATCTTTGGACAAGATGAAAGAAGGAGTTATAATAATCAACTGCAGTAGAGGTGGATTAATTAACACAGACGACTTAATAGCTGAACTATCAACTGGAAAAATCGGTGGCGTAGGACTTGACGTATACGAACACGAAGAAGACTACTTCTTAATGGACATGTCTAATTCTTATAAAAGAGACAAAAATTTATCACTATTAATCTCTATGCCAAACGTTATAATAACCGCACACCAAGCGTTCTTCACATCTGAGGCATTAAACAAAATTGCAAGCGATACATGCCAAAACATTAAAGACATCTTCGAAACAGGAACTTGCCAAAACGAATTAAAAGGTGAATAACTGTCAAAAGTGTACAAAATGGGGACGGAGAAAAAAATGTACATTTTTTTCTCCGTCCCCGTTTTGTACACTTTGTATTATTGTGCAATTATCGTTGTTCCGGTTTTGGTTTTTATTCCAGCCCTTGGTAATTGCTCCGTTATTGTCATTGTTGCTTTTTCTTCTCCTTCATTTTTCTTAAATTCTAATTGTAGTGCAACATCTTCCAACGCTTTTTTTGCTTCTTTTTCTGTCATTCCTATTATGTTCGGAACTTCCACTTCCTGTTTTTCTTCTTCTTGTTCATTGTCTTTTTTTATTTCTAAATATGGCAGTACTTCTCCTAATACCTGTGAGCCAATTGGTGCTGCAACTCCTCCTCCTTGATGTCCGCCTTCCCCAGTTGGATTGTACAAGGTTATTAATATGCACACTTCTGGGTCTGATATTGGAGCAGTTCCGATGAATGATGTTACGTATTTTCCTGTATTTACACCATCTTCTGATGTTCCTGTTTTTCCACCTATACTGTATCCTTTTACTTGAGCGTTTTTCCCGGTCCCTTCTGCAACAACGCTTTCCATCATACTAAGCATTTTTTTAGATGTCTCCTCTGATATTACTCTGTCTTTTTTCACTACTTCTACGTCTGTTACTTCTCCTGTTTCGCTGTCTATTATTTGTTTTACAACTCTTGGTTTTATATATGTGCCTCCATTGGCTATTGTAGAAACCATTGTTATCATTTGTATTGGTGTAACCTCAAATCTTTGACCAAATGCAATTGTTCCAAGCTCTACTGGTCCAACCTTTTTTTCAGCTAAGAATATTCCTGTTGCTTCTCCCGGCAAATCTATTCCAGTTTTGCTTAAAAATCCATATTTTCTTAGATACTCATAATATTTAGCAACTCCTATTTTTTCTCCTAACCCTATAAATACTGGGTTACACGAGTTCATAAGTGCTTGCCTTAGGCTCTCCGGTCCATGTGGCCTATAATATCTCCAGCATTTCATCTTAGTTCCAGCCACATCAATATAGCCGACACAACAAAACTCGCCTTCTTTATCCGTTGTTTGAACTATTCCTTCTTGTAGTGCAGTTGATGCAGTTACTAGTTTAAATGTTGAACCCGGCTCATATGTATCCGAAATTGCCTTATTTCTCCACATTGCCTGAAGTGCATTTGAACGTTCAGTCGCAGTCATAGAACTCCAATTAGCTTTTTGTTCTTCATTATTTATAGTATACGGATCATTCAAATTAAAATCTGGGTAACTTGCAATTGCAAGAATATCCCCATTTTTAGGGTTCATTACACATATGTTTCCACCATCTGTACACACATTATCTATACACGCTTCTTTCAAGTATTTTTCTGCAATTCCTTGAATCGTTGCATCAATAGTAAGTACTAAATCATTTCCGTCTTTTGCAGGCTCATAACTCTCAGACACATCGCTAATATCAAGTCCTTTTGCATCTGTCATCTTTAAAATCTTGCCATTTTCTCCATTTAAAACATCATCATATCTAGCCTCTATACCTGCTAGTCCTTGATTATCACTACCACAAAATCCTATTATTTGCGAAGCTAAATTATTAAAAGGATAAAATCTTTTGGTATCTTCATCAATATTAATTCCAGATGTAATATTTTCATTCTTCATCCAGACACGAAGCTCATTGCTTTTATCTTTATCAACTTTTTTTGCAATTGTCTCTATTGCAGTTTTCTTATTTACCTTTTTTAAAACCTTTTCATAATCTAATTCAAACAACTCAGCAAATTTTTTTGCAACTTTCTCCTTATTTTCTTTAGATATGTTTACAGGATTTATAGTAATTGTTTCAACACTACTGCTAGTTGCTAGTACTGTCTTACCAGTTGCATCATAAATAGTTCCTCTCTTTGGATTAATTTTTCTATCCAACGTTTGTTGTAAATATGCCATTTGTTTCAAACTATCACCATTATGAAATTGAATCCATGCCACCCTTATTATTAAAGCCAGAAAAACGGTAGTAACAATTAAAAGAGCTATTCTAATTCTCTTCTTTCTAGAAATTTCACCAGTCTTTTCTAGTTGATATTTCTTCATCTTAGATGCTCTTTTTAACCTTTTTTCTGCTTTATTCTTATTTTTATTTTTTCTATGTAATAAATTTTTGTTTAATTTCTCATCTCTACTACTATTCTGTTCTTGTTTTTTTAATTTCTTAATATTCAAAAAATCCCTTAACATACAAATCACCTAATTATATGTATTCGATTTTCTATTGAATATTCCCTAACAAAAAAGATAATACCTATTTTTTCAAATAAGTATTATCTATTTAATAATCTGTGTTAATTTTTTTATTAATTTTTCAAACCAAGAAGAATTATCATTTAGTATTACTTCTTCTGATGCAGGTTCTACGTAGTCTTTTTTCTGTAAGTCTAGATAAATTTTGTTGCTATTATCTAGTTTTTGCATTCCCAATTTATCTTGTGCAGCCTTTTCGATAGAACTTAAATTTAAGCTATTTTCTATGCTTACTTTTAATTGCTCATTTTCTTTTTGCACCGCACTTACTTTTGATTTTATGTTTTCTTTTGAATTGTATTCTTCATTTATTAGTGAGTATCTATAACTTATGGTAAATAGCATAACAAAAGCAAGACCAATATAAACTACTGGTTTATAATTGTACTTATTCTTTTGTTGTTTGCTAGGTTTCTTTGTGTTTTGTGGCTTTACATTTGTTTTTTTCTTAGCTTTTTTTGTTGGTACATATTCAGGCTGTAATTTCTTTGGGCTAGTCTCATACTGGTACCCATAGCCTCCATAGTTTGCCATAAGTTATTCCCCACCTCTTTTCTTCTTTAGGTTTATTTTTTCTCGTGTCTTTCAAATATTCTAAGCTTAGCGCTCTTTGACCTCGAGTTTTCTTCTTTTTCTTGCTCTGTTGCCTCTATTGGCTTTTTGTTAATTATTTTTCCATAAGATTTATAATTACAAACGCAATATGGCAATTCTTTTGGGCATGTACAATGTCCTTGAGCTTCTATATACGCATTTTTAACTGCTCTATCTTCTAATGAATGAAATGTTATAATGCATAGTCTTCCATTTTCTTTTAAACATTCAATAGAATTTAAAACAGTATAATACAATGGTTTTATTTCATTATTTACTTCTATTCTAATTGCTTGAAATGTTCTTTTTGCAGGGTGTCCGTCTTTTTGTTTAGATTTTGGTATAGATTCTTCTATTATTTTTACAAGTTCATCTGTTGTTTCTATAACTTTTTCAGCTCTATATTTACAGATGTTTCTTGCAATATTTCTAGAAAATTTTTCTTCTCCATACTCAAAAATAATATTGGCAAGTTTTTCTTCGTCATAATTATTAACAACATCTTTTGCTGTTAATGACTGCGTTTGATCCATTCTCATATCTAGTTCATTGCTTCCTAAATAACTGAATCCTCTATTACGCTCGTCTAATTGGTATGACGAAACTCCCAAGTCCAACAAAATTCCATCAACTTTGTTTATATTCAATTCTTCTAAGATTTCTTTTATTTCATCATGATTACCATGAACATATTTTACATTTGAAAATTCTTTTAAATTTTCTTTTGCAGCTTTTAAAGCTTCCTCATCACGGTCAATGCCAATTAACATTCCCTTTTGAGACAACCTTTTAGCAATTTCTTTGCTATGTCCTGCTCCTCCAAGAGTTCCATCAACATATATTCCGTCTGGATTTATATTAAGTCCTTCAATACATTCATTTAGCATTACTGGGGTATGTTTAAATTCCAAGTTTCTATCCTCTACTTTTTAAAATTTTATATAGCACAATCAGTTGGTATTATTCATACCAACTGGCAAGTGCTATCTTATTATCCTTTTCATTAGTATTTTGGACTTCATTTGTTCACTCCATCATTCGTAATTTTCATTATCTTTAGTGGTAATTTATAGCCATCTTTAGTTCCTACTAAATTTAGCTTTGGTAATTTAAATTATTTAATCTTTTGAATTGAATTTCATCTCGTGTTTTCTTTTGGTGTAGGTTAGTTTTCTTTAGTTGGATACATTTATCTTTTGTAAAATTTTTTCTTTTGTTCACATTTGGCTTTAGTATTTTAAGGTTTTATCATTTGTTTATAATTTTTCTTTTGTTTAAGACTATATAAACTTATAAAAGTTATATACCTAAATCTTCCATGTTTTGTTCTATTTCTTCAATAGAAAGATTTTCTTCGCTATTGTGTTCTTTCCATTTTGCCTTGTCCCAGATTTCTATTCTAGTACCAGCTCCGATTATTGTTACATCCTTGTCCAATTTTGCAACTTCACGAAGCTTTCCTGCTATTAAAAATCTTCCTTGTTTGTCTAATTCACATTCTGTTGCACCTGATAAAAAGAATCTTACAAAGTTTCTAGCGTTTTTGTTGGTGATTGGTAGTGCTTTTAATTTATCTTCGAATTTTTCCCATTCAGACATAGAAAATCCAAACAAACAACCATCTAATCCTGTTGTTAGTATAAATTTTTCTCCCATGTCCTCTCTTAACTTGGCTGGCATTATTAATCTGCCCTTCGCATCAAGAGAATGTTCGTATTCTCCAATTAACACTTTTATTCACCTCACTAACACTTTTTCACCACTTTGTACCACTTTCTACCACTTCAATTAAATTGTAATACAAGAAATTTAAAAAATCAATAGTTTTTTTAAAAAAATTTTCAAAATTTTGTTAATTTAACATTTATTAATTTTAATTTCTGTTTCTGATAATACTTTTTGTGCCACAGAGATAAAATTACATTCCGTATCTGTTAAATATATTTCTGTTTTTCCTGTTTTAGAACCACCCAATAATTCTTCTCCTAAAAGATTTTGAAGCTGATTTGCAATTACGGTTCCAGTGTTTATAACTTCTGCATTCGTTCTCAATTCATTCTTAAACAGCTCTGCAAATAGTGGATAATGCGTGCATCCAAGTACTAGGGCATCTACATCATGCAAATTTTTCATATACTCATGTACAGTTAATTTTGCTATTTCATTATCAATCCATCCCTCTTCTGCCATAGGTGCTAACAACGGACACGGATTACTCAAAATTTCTAAATTATTATTGTAATTTAAAATAGATTTTTCCCAAACATTGCTCCTAATAGTTCCCGCTGTTGCAACAACACCAACTTTATGAATATTCTTGTTCTTCGATATGTATTTTGCTGTTGGCTCTATAATTCCAATAATCGGAATATCATATAATTCCTTTACAGCATCTAAAGCCTGACTCGTGGCCGTACCACAAGCAATAACAACAGCCTTCACATTCTTCGAAATTAGAAAATCTATTCCACTCTTAGTTAAATTTATAATACTTTCTTTAGATTTACTTCCATACGGAAAACTCTTCGTATCACCTAAATACACAATATTTTCATTTGGAAATTTCTTTCGTATTTCTTTATAAACTGTTAGTCCTCCTACTCCAGAGTCAAACATTCCAATCGATCTATTATCCATAATTTGTCTCATTCCTTTCTCACATGCTCAAAATAGGCTGGAAAATAAATTAAAAAGGCAAATGGCAAATACTTTGTGTTGTATATAACCACGTTGTAGATAAAATTTGACATAGTCATAATTGTAATTATTCTTCAACCTTTAACAGATTATATGGCAAAACCATAACTAATGCAACAGTAACAAAAATATTACCATTACATAATATATATAAAGCAATAGTTGCTAATTAAATGAAAGGAAGAATAAATTATGGAGTATGATAAAAATATTTGCCCAGTTGTTAATGTTGACGGAGTAATAGAAAGAGGAAAACAATATGACCTTGATATAACTTTACCAGATGTTAACGAAAAAATATACCAATTTTATAGCAAATGATTAACAATATCTACTCTTGCCGTATTATATACCTTTACAAATGTTTTTTTGAATATTTTGACTATTATTTTTTCATACCATTTTAAATCTTTATTTATTAAATTCCCTATATATTTTTCCATGTTGTTTTCTCCTTTAAATTGGAGAAACGCGTTTCTTTTTTATGATTAAATTATATTATAAAATTCGACAAAGTCATTTTGAGTCACTCAAATACTAATTTGCTCATAAACCAAATATGAGGAAGCTATAATGCTCCCTCAATTATTTTGTCTATGTATTTATCCATTTGCATACTCTGCTCTATTATATCTTCATATCGGCTATCATTTTTTATCATTAGTTCAAGCTTTTCCAAATCTTCTTTCATAAGCTTGTCCTCCTTTTTAATATAATAACAAATTTTATGTGAAAAGTCTGTCGAAACTTGTCAAACAGCTAAAAACAGGCAAAAAATCAACGTATGAGAACGAGTTTTAAGACATTTTAATTATTTAAGAATATAGTTTGTCGTCTAAATTTTTGCACTTTCTTTCACTATAGCAAAAATTGGCATAAAAAAAGAGGTAGGATTGCTCCCACCAAATTTTACTTGAATAATTTATTAAAAGTATTCTTTCCGACTATTCCATCTACTGATAGTCCATTTCTTGATTGAAAATCTTTTACTGCATTTTCTGTTGCAGGTCCAAATATTCCGTCTGCATCTATGTCGAATGAATGACATACTAACATTGCTTGAATTAAATATGTAATATTACCTTCTGCACCCTTGCGAACATTTATACAAGCATTGTATGTATTAGTTCCAAATATTCCATCAACAGCTAACCCTCTATGATATTGTTTATTTAATTCTGTTTGTAGTCCTCTTACAAGTGCTTTTCTTGTTTCATTTCCATAAATGTTGTCTACAGCAATATTCAAACCGTATCTATCATTTAAAGTTGCTTGTATTCTTGCGACGTTGTCCTCTGAAACATTTTCTTGTGGTTGAGGTATAATTTCATTACTTGGCTCAAAATTTACAATCTCACCGAATGGAAATTTGTTTCCAGGGCAAGATGTAGCACATACATCTCTATGAGCCTGTACGGTTGATATTCCATATTTATTCTTTAGATATGCAACTAGTTCCTTTCCAGCTTCTTTTTGAGCTTCTGGCATATCTTCTTCCATGAAGTTACCTTCAAAGCAAATTCCTATTGAATTATAATTTGAGCCGTATGCATGTGCTCCTACCTTTTCCTCTGGACGAAGTCTATATATTGTGCCGTCTTTTCTTACCAGAAAGTGATATCCAGCTCCACTCCAACCGTTGCTTAAATGCCACCTGTGAATATCTTCAGCAGAACAACTTTTAGCATCTGCGTGATGTAGAATTATCCTTTCTGTCAATTTTCTTGTGTTCATATCTTTGAATTGTAAGTTAGTTTCTATTATATTCATAATATTCCTCTTTTCTTTTATTCTTTATAAAACGCTGTGACTCTAACAACTACATTTTGAATTGAAGCATAATTTCTTATTTGCAATTCCCCACTTCTTCCACTTGTCGGGTTTTCCGGTTGATATAGAATATGAGCATAGACTCTATCCCATGTTTCATATACATTTACAATTTCTATATTAAAACATACAACCTTATCCAAACTTAAATTAGGAAACATTGTATTGAAAGGAACGTTTGTGGAAGTGCCTACATTTATAAACTCATTAATGTACACAGCTGTTTTAATCTGTTCCTTTTCATTATTCTTTATTTGATTTTTTAGTTGTTTTGTAATAGGTATCATTTTATTTTTTTGAGAGCGATTGCAAATTATACCGACGTTTTTGTGTATTCAATAATAAAACATATATTGTTAAGCTTCCATGAATTTCCTGTTCCATTTTTTATAATTAAATTTGTTGGATCAATTCTTGATTCGAAATTCGTGGCTCCTAAAAAGGCATCGCCTCCCCAGCCTCCACCCCAACCTGTTGTTACGCAAGTTTGAAAGTTCACTACTGTTTTTATATTATCTATATTATGTTTTATTGCTTTTTCAACATTATTTTCAATAGTTATATTTTCAACAAATACAACTTTTCTATAAAGATTCTCACCATTAATCCATTTACCGATGACTCGTTCTTCTGTTGAATAATCAAATTTCTTCTCGATTTGCTTACATTTCGGTATCATCTGCAATCACGAGGAAGTATTGCTACATCTCTGTGCTCTCTACTTCCTCCTTTGCTCCATTTTTCACTAAAAATGTTAGTGTGTGTGTGTGTGTGTGTGTACAGCCTCAAGGCTTTTGCGGTTCTATTCATACTACTTGTCCTCCTGATTAATTAAATTCTTAAACATTTCGTATAGTCCTGTAGAAGCTAGTCCACTGAACATTCCAGTTAATATAACTTCTGCGTTTATACCGTTTAAATTCATTAATACATTAATTACTAATCCTAAAATTAGCATTATTAGTGGTATGTACTTGTTTGGTATAAAGTCAAGGCTATTTTTTATAACGTAGCCTACACATACACATATTCCTACAACTACTATACTAAAATATTGTGTTAATACTGATATATCCATAATTACAATTTCCTCCTATTATTTTATTTAATAATTAAAGCTATAACAGCACCAACAATCGCACCTACGACGGATAAGATTATTTTGTCTCTTATAGCTTTTTTAACTTCTTTATAATCTTTTGCTGGCTCATTTTCAATGTTGCCAACACGTGTATCTAGCTTATTTACATCTTCTCTCATGAGTTTTACTTCTGTTGCAATTTCTTTTATAGAGTATGTAAGCTCGTGAATATCTTCAAGCTTGTTATTTATGTCTTTAAATTTATCATCGTGCTCGTCTAATCTTTTTGTATTAGATTTACTTCTGTCCTCAACCTCTTGAAGTTTGATTATATCTGACTTTTCCATTATTTTCTCCTACTTTTTTGTTGGCACTGCCAAGTTGATAAAAACAGTTGGTGTCTTACTAGTATCCGTTGCATCAACTGAAGTCTCTAAGAATGACAGTATACCTGTTTGTGCTAATGCACATGTTGTCAATTTGTTGTTAGCACCACTTGTACGACATATAGTATCAACTTCAGCTGCAAATTCATACGGAATCTGCGTAATTGTTTTTGTCCATGTAGGATTGATTATTTTAACTGCTCCACATATATAAACAATTTCATTTATTTTTCTGTACTGAAGTGGACTCCAGTCTACTATTTTTATGTCTGATGATGCTGGGGTACATTGTATCCAGCCAGTATCGTTATTTTTTTTAAAGTTAGGTTGCACTGTAATCCCCCCTCACCACGAAATCTAGCACGTCTCCTGCCTCAAGAGCCCAGTCTGTTGTTGTTTTTATCTTATTAGATATGCTATTTGCTGTTCCAACTTCTTGATAGTGACCATTTTTTCCGCTTGCATCAGAGCTTAATAATAATCGTTCTCCATTAAGATAAACGTCAAGCACTGCTTGTCCAACTTTATAACTACACGGAATTGTTACTTCTGTTCCCGCCGTAACTGCAGATGTAATTTTTAATTGATATTTGTGCGTCAATAAATTTTCTTGTGCACGATTTAAATTATGTGCTGACGCTGGTGTTGTAGTATCTGGATAATCTTTAAATTTTACTATTTCCATATATCCTCCTAAAAAATAGTCTCTAGTATCTCTAAAAATAGAAAATATGGCGCTATCTTCGAAATCATTCTAAGCACTTTTTTCATTTTTCGCCTCTAAAGACTCTATTCTTCTTGTTAGTTGTTTAATTATTAATTTGTCTTTCTTTCTATCATCCTCAATTTCTTGTATTGCTTTATATGCTATAGAAATCATAGAGTATAAATCAATTCCTTTTGATTCATTGCCATTTTCATCAACATACGTTTTAATAAGCTCTTGGGGTGTATTATAATTTTCTCCTATAACTAACCCTATAGTTTTTTCTTTTTGATTTAAATAATTAAATTCGTATATATCAGCATTTTGTATTATCTGAATTGCTGTTTCATTTTCATTATTCTTAATTTTTTCTACTAGTTTTAATATGTTCTTCTTTAATTTTTGTTCGGAACGGTTTATAATACTTTCTCCACTCACATAACTTCCAAAATAGCCGTAACCTGTTGCATTTATATCCTGAGTTTGAATTTTTCCACCTGGAGCATTAAAAAGTCCAGAATTTTCTAAATCAATATATGGTTTTCCCGAGTTGGTAAATACACCTATATGTATTAAATCTGTATAAGGATTTGTCGCTTGATTTTGCACTTCTATTCCATCATTAAGAATTTGCATTCTTATTGTGTTGTTATGATTGCTTGTTGATGAAGGAATAATCCTTAATCCCGAGTGACTATCCGCATTATCGTATACTCTTAAGTCTTTGCATACTATATTACCGGAAGAATCTATTTTCGCACCATCTTTTCCTAAAGTAGGATCCCCTCCATTACTAATCGTTCCTGATATTTGTGCATTCTTGCAACTCATCGTGCCATCCGACGAAACATTAAAATTGTTACTTTTTATTTCCATATTATCAGACAGGTTTAACGTTTTACCTTGTAAGCTTATTTTATCAGCTTTTATTTTTGCTTCACTATTGTCATTATTTATTTTTAATAATATCTGGGCTGAAGTATAATCACTTCCGTCGACTTTCTTCGAAACCTTCTGATCTATTTCTTTTGCCTTAACATTAATTGATGCATTCATCTCTTCCGTAGTAGAATAGTTTTCAAGTTTTTGATTTACGCTTAATTCTATTGCCCCAGCCGATTGATTTATAGCACCGTTCATTTCATTTTTTGTGACATATGTATCATTAAAATCATTTTTTATTAAATATTCCGCATAAAACTTATTTCCCACAGTATCTATTAGATATATATAATTGTCTCCTTCAAACAATTTGATATTTAAATCATCCAAAGGCTCTTTTACTGGCTCTGACAATTCTTCTAATACATTAAATTCTGTTAATTTCAATTTTCTAAGAACATAATCATCATCTTTTGTAATAACCAATGAATCCGATACATTTCCATTTGTTCTTAGTTCTTCTACTTCAATAGTATATGTTTTTTTATCTGAAGATGGATTAGCTCTACTTTGCTTGTCAACTATTATTGTATATTGCACTATTATCAGCTCCTTCCTCATAATTAAATCCCGGCATATTAGGATATAGTTTTGGACTTGGATAAAGATTAGGACTTGGAAACAAATAATTGTTATATTTTTTATTTCCTGTTATCTCTAATTTTAAAATATCCACAGAACCAGCTTCTTCCAAGCGAACCTCTGTAATGCCTTCAACGTCTCTTTTGTATTCAACTGTATCTGCCACTTTTTGTTTAATCGAATCTATGTCTTGCTTTACCTGAGTTATCTTCTCTTCGTGCTCTGTAGTTTCATTGACTAACTGTGCTATTTCCCCGTTAATTTGATTGATTTCACTTTGTACTCTTCTTATTTTTTCAGAACTGTTGGATTTTGTCTGCATACTTTCTTGTTCAGTTTTTGCTTGAATCTTGCTTTTTATGTTTGCTTTGAATTTACCTGCGTACTCAAGTTCTCCCTGATATATAACCTTTTTTCCATCAATAATAAGAATATCTCCAATATCATAAGCAGGATCTATTATAGTTTCTCCTTCAAATGAATAAACTTCAAAGTCTTTTATTTTGTTGTAGATGTTTTCTATTTGCTCACTATCAACGATGTACATATTATTTTGATTTATATATACAGTACTTGCTGTTTCATCTCCGAATTTATAATTCTGCGTTCCATCTTCATAAGAAACTTTCGAAACACTAAATTTATCTCCCCATTTAAAATCTCCAAATAAGTTGATGTCAATATCCGCAGTATCTTCGCCAAATGTTTTAATATACAATTTTCTATTTCTGCCTATTACAGCAAATCCTTCAGCTTGTTCTGCAATATAACCTATATATGTTCTTGCTGTTACAGTATTGTCATATACTGCTATCTGCTTATCAGCATTAAGAAAAGAAGTAGAACCAAGTTCTACTCCTATCTTAGTACATATATCTTGTAATACCTGCAGCATTGTTGCAGGATAATTTAAGTTACTACCATCGTATTTATTGTCTTCAAATTTTTTCATGTAATCTGTGGCTTTTATTTTAACTTTAAATTCATCGTCTTCAATTGGCTTTTGAATAGTAAAATAGCCTATTGGCACTACTTCTCCATCTATGCCTGTTTCAACATAAACCTCATTATAGACTTCTGGTAAATCTCTTTTATCTATTTCAAATTCAATGTCTATTTCTGGAGTGCAACCTAGACAAAATTCATTATTATTAAATAACTCTAATGTAGATTTGAAGTCTATAATGTGGTTTGGTTCTATTTTGTTATTGTCAATGTATATATTCAATTCATGTTGGGTTGAATCATTTAATATTTTATCTTTATAATTTTGACTTGTATTATACATTTATAGCCTCCTACGAATTTGCGTTCTTTACAGCCGTTTTTTGTGCTTCCGTTAATTCTTTTTGCATTAAATTAAAAGAACACTTCCATCTTGTTTTGGAATTGCTCGTATTTAATTCTGTATCTATCATTTCTACTTTTCTTTTTGAAACTCTAAATTTGGCTCCTTCTAAAAATCCACCATTTACAACAGGTACCTTTACATCTAGTACAAGTGGATTTTTATATGTCTTTTGAATTAACGCTTCAGCTTCAGCCTCTGAGTTTAAATCCCACGCCATCGAAAGTTTTAACATTCCTATTGCTATAGGGTTATCTATCAGTGCTCCTGTCTTTTTGCTTGTATAACTATCATTGTCTGTGTCTTCTATATCCGCACTATATGTGCTTGGAGTTGGAAGATTGTCTGTTGCTCCATGTTCTCTCCATAACATATTAATCACCTACCGTTACTATTGTATTTCTTCCCGTTCTGCGGGTCTTTGAATTTATATAATCTATTGTGTCATCAAAGATGTCTTTGCCTAAATATTGAATGGTTATATGTACTGGTTGTCTATTGTTGCCATTAAAATCTGACAATACATCTTCAAACATACCTATCATATTATTAGATTGAATGCTTATTGGTTTTATATTAGGACTTGTAGAAGAAATGCCCTGTATTGCTTCTGTGTTTATTGTATAAGACATCGTTCCTGCTAAATTTTCAATCTCATTTTTTACCTTTCCGACATTATCTTTGATTCCTTTAGTCATTAAGTCAATCATGTCTGGCATATATGTGTGAAAATTGCTTAGTGGTCCTTCTTCTGGTTCAGAGAAGCCTAACAAGTTTTTAATTTTGCTTGCAACCGAATTTACTGCACTAGTAACCTTATGTATGTTGTTTTTAATCCCCGAGGCCATATTACTTACTAAATCTGTTCCCCACGTTATTGCATTTCTACCTAGATTAGAAAAAGTATTTTTTATGCTATCGCCCCAATTTAAAACAATATTTTTAGCACTATTTAATCCTGTTGAAATATTGTTTTTTAGAAAATTTACAATGTTATTTACGTTCTGTGATGCATTGCTCCATGCTGAGCTAATCTTGTTCTTTACATCATTTCCCCAATTTGAAATTGTCGTTTTGGTATTATTTGACCAGTTTGAAATATCGCTTTTTATTTCTGTGAATTTACTAGTTAGATTATTTTTAAGATCAATAAATGGTTGCTTTACTTTATCCCATATTCCTAGTAATCCATTTTTTAAACCATCTATTATATATCCACCCATTTCTATCATAACAGTAGATGGTGAATGTATTCCAAATGCATTTTTAAATCCGTCTATGAAAGGCTTAAATATGTGATCATATATCCATTCGCCTATCATTAATGTTTGATCTATTATTCCTTTTAATATTCCTTGAACAATATTTCCTCCGCAGTCTTCAATTTCTTTTTGCCAAAATTCTTTTGACCATTCAAGTGCTTCATTAATCTTTTCTCCTATAACCATTCCAAGATTAACAAGACTGGCACATGCTGAACCCAATGCCTTAAATATTGCATCCACAACGTCATTCCAGTTAAAGCCTGTTATAAAATCTATTAAGCCTTGAACAATAGGACTCCAATCAAAGTTTTTGAAAAAAGCTGTGACTCCATTAAATGCACCTTTAACGCCTGTACTTATTGTGTCTCCCAAAGCTCCCCAATTAGTATTTTTGAAGAATCCATTTATTGTATTAGCTACAGCACTCCCTAAATTTGACCAATTAAATGTATGAACAATCGATTGAGTAAAATAAATAGCTGTATTTATTCCTTGAGCAATAGTATTTCCAATTTGGTCCCAATCTATCTTCTCTATTGAGCCATTGAAAAATTGTGCAATATTAGTTCCAATCTTTTTTGCTGTATTTTGTATCTTATCCCAAGGTATCTTATTTAAAGCTTCATTCAGCTTATTCCCAATTGTTGCTCCAACTTCGTACCAATTTCCGTTTTTTATAGCGTCCATAATACTATTTGGAGTGTTATCAATTCCAGACAGGTCAAAACTTGGCGATGTACTTCCGCTATTTGAATTATTATCAGAAATATTGTTTATTTCATTATGTACTCCTGCTAATTGCTTTGTTTCATTTTTAGCATTTT
The DNA here is from genome assembly GCA_934119935.1 of uncultured Clostridia bacterium. Classification (GTDB taxonomy): domain Bacteria; phylum Bacillota; class Clostridia; order TANB77; family CAG-508; genus CAG-245. Next base: position 70,365 of record CAKOSX010000004.1, read on the forward strand.
TTGCACTACTTGCCATACTCGCATACGAACTTGCACTTGCTTTTGCAAATATATCAACTCCCGACATAGCATAAGCTACACTTTGTATTGCTTTCATTAATTGATATACTAGATTAGTTACAAATTGTATAACTGGTGCTAATGCACTTCCCATTGCGTATTTCATATATTCAATGTTAGCACTTAATTGTTTTGCTTGTGTATTTTGGCTTGATAACCAACTTTGAGCACAATTACTTAATATTGAATATATCCCTTGCAATGAAAAAAGAGCTAAAGCATATTTGGCAATTTGCTTTACCCCTGACTTTATACTGTCTCCTATATTAAATCCAGTTTTGAACTTTTTAAAAAATGAACCTATTTGAGTTCCAGCACTGTTTATTCCTTTTGAAAATTTTTTGAAGAAACCCATAGAAGTAGAATCGTCGTTTTCTATTTTTTCTTTTTTTTGATATAAAGCATCAAGTTCCACCTCTGCTTTAGCAATATCTTCATCACTTAATGTAATTTTTCCCGATTGAAAATCTCTTATTTTGTTTTCGATTTTATCAATTTTCAAATCTATTAATCTTATTTGATTTTCTGATTCTCCTAAATCGAAAGGATCTGTATCATACCAATTTCCCGTAAATAAATTTTTGAAGCCTTCTTTAATCGTTGATATTACAGGCTTTATAAATTCCAATTTTTCTTTAAGATTATTCAACGGTCCTTGTATTTCATGTGAATTACTTGCATCTTTAAGTTCTGCCATCTTATTTTTGGCATCTTCTAATAATTTATTGTAAATTTGTATTTCAGTATTTAACTCTCTCTCTTGTTGAATTAATTTTATATATTCAGTATTCTTCCCTAAATTTTCTTTTACACTACCATCATTATTTTTATTGTTAAGGTACATTTGATCTGCACTTTGTTTAACAGAATCTAATTTTAGTTTTCGGGCATTTATCTTTTCTTGTAGACTATCTATTTGCTTTTGGGTTTGAGTTATTTGTTCTTTTGCATCTTTATTATTGATTTTTATAGATATATCATCGTTTTCAATACTCTTTTTTAAGTTCTTAATTTGCTTTTTAAATAATGGCATTTGTTGTTTTACTGCTTTCTGTAACTTTGACATATCAACGTTTGAAAGTTCTTCTTGAGTTTGTTTTATTGCAGTTTGCATTGCAGGTAATATTTTTTGAAACTCTTTTAATGCTTCTTCTACTTTTGCAGTTACTATTATCTCTATTTCTTCTACAGTCATTTAAATTCCTCCCTTCTTTCAATTTTTTGCATAATAAAAGACACTTACATAATGTAAGTGTCTATATTTTATTTTTTAACTTATTAATACATCGATGCTTCAACAATTTTAAATGTAGCTTCTTGCATTGCATCAATTTTATCTGAAGAAACGTATGTGAATATATCAAAATTCTGGCTTTGTCCTGAGCCTAAATCATTTGCATAAACATAATCTTCTTTGATTCTCGAACCATCACTATCAACAGCCTCTATATGAAAACTGAATGACTTTTTATCGTTAGTCTTATTTGTTACTTTGATAGTAAGTTTGGTCTCTGTAAGACCATATTCTCCTTTATTTACTTCAAAGTTTCCCAACTGTACATCTACGTCATTAGCTAAAACTTCTTCAGTACTATTTCCTGTTGCCTTATCAAAATTACTACTAACTTCATTTAGTCCATCCCCTAAAGCCTTCTGTGCACTTAATGTAATAACCATTGCCAAAATACATAAAATGATTCCCGCTACAGCTTGACCTTTGCTAGCTTTCTTGATTAGTGATATTATTGCAAATATTGCTCCAATCAAGCCTAAGATAAAAGATACATTGTTTACAATTGGGATAAATGATGTACAAACTCCTATTATTCCTAATACTAAACTAGCTGTTCCAAATCCACTTTTCTTTTTCTCCATTTAAAGCTCCTCCTTTTATTATAATTATAAAAGAAGTTTAACACATTACATCTGTCGAAGTCTGTCATTTTTTGTCGAACAATATAAATTTATTTTTTTTGCTAACTTTACCCTTTGAAAAGCCTTTTTTGTTCTTCTAAGGTTTGCTCTTCTTCTTGAGTATCAAAAAGTTCTTTATAACTATCTCTAATCAATATTATTTTAGCATTAGGATTCATACAGTTACCTACTATTAATTTGTTGGTTACTGCTTCTTGTAAATCTATCTTCTCTATAAGATTGTCATTTTTTCTTACCAAATTAGCTTGACAATATGTCTTTATTTCAGAATACCTACAGTTCCAAAATTCGTTTGGTTTCATTCCTAAATAATATGCTAATATTGCTAAAGACTCAATTAATTCTACTACATTGCTTGATTCTTTTATTCTTGTATTTATATCTCTTAAGCTTTTGATATAACTTGTTCTGCCATTTTGCTTACTGCAACTTCTGCTGATTTTTGAATTAATTCGTTCATATTCAGAGTTGACAATGGATTTGATGTCATTTCTTTTAGTTCTTTCTTTGACATCTTTTTCCTGAAAAAACCCTCATCATTCAAAGCCTCCGCAATCTTCTCATATAAACCACTAATTGTCATGTTTTCTGCTCTACACTCATCTATAAAGTCGTATACATCACTAGATTTTGTAAAGAAACTCTCTCCATTTTCATTTTCTGCCAATTTAAATAGTATTTTAGATAACGCTTCTGGATCTAAAATAGAATACGCCTTTGTAAAAGCTTCTTCAAAGTTTTTGTTATTGAGTAGATTAGCTATTTCTACTATTTTTCTTGTTTTTAGTACTAAATTAATCGTTTTGTTTTTTGTCTCTATTATCATTTATTTTCTCTCCTTTGCAAAAGAGAGAGAGCTCTTGGACCCTCTCTTAAAATTTTGTTGAATCTCCTTCGACTGGATATCCGTCTGTTTCTACTACTTTTGACTCTTTATATACTCTCATTGTATCTTTTATAAAGTCTCCATCGTTCATTTCTTGACCTGCTATATCAACAGTACATTTTACTGACTGAACTAATGGCTTATTTGCAACTGATGCTGTTGTTTCTGGATATTCTAAAAATAAGAATATTGTTGTATCTGCATCAGCAATAGCTTGAATAGCTTTATGCGTTTTTTGTATAAACATCATTTCTATGTCAACAGTTTCTGCTTTTCTTTTTCCTTTTGCCATTCTTTCTTCTTCTAAATCTAAAGCACTATATGTTTGTCCTTCTTTTAATGTTTTTAGTTGTCCCACTTTTTGAACGTAACCTATATCAGTTCTATCTCCTGTTAATGTTGTTGCATAAGACACTTTCGCTTTCATTGCTACTTGTGGTGTTGTTGTTTTTTCTGTTTCTTGTCCATCTCCCATTTTAAATTCCTCCTTATTTTAAATTAAAAGAGGCCGTTATTGAATTATAACGAACCTCAAATGTTATCGTTATACCGTATTTTTGCAGTATAGAGTCATATACTGCTTGACTGGTATTTGTCCTTATAAAATTATATTCTTGAAGTTTTGTATCAACTTCATCTGTCATTTGCATAGCTTGGCGTTGCTTTTCATTCCAACAAGTTATTGATATTTGAAATGTAGAACGAATTGGAAATGCGTTTTCTGTTTTATTTACAGATTTCAAAGTTGTATGTAATTCAAGACAAGGAAATTTACTTGTAGTTGTTGGATTTGTCAATATTTGTTTATATTTTAATGATTCTAGCTTTTCATATACTAAATCACTAAACTCTTTTATACTTAAATCTTTCATTTACATACCTCCTTCAGCATTGCTTCTATTTTCTTTTTTACAATATCTGCATTCTCTTCTCTACTTTGGAAACTAGCATCACCCATGAAGTGATTTGCTTTCATTCCATGCGCAATATAGAAATCTACTCCTTGAATGTTTACTATTGGATAGCCCAGTGCCTTTTCTACTTTAGAAACTGGAATAAACCATTCTGTGTAGCCACTTTCTATAAAGTGTTTTGATTTTCCCACGTGCTCCATTTCAGCATTTGCACCTGTTCCAAAATATTCAAAAAACAAATATGAAACTCCATTAGACATAAATTTTGAAGGGTCCGCATAAACACGCCCCTTCACTTCTTTAGTTGACATATCAACCATTTCGACTAATATACCACCTTCATTATGACCCTTTTCTAATCTTATTGCATAACCTCGAATGTTTTTTAGTACATCTTCAGTTATCTCCTTGGCTATTTGTGGCAATCTCTGAGTTATAGCATTTATGTTTTTGAAATTATGTTTAACTTTAATTTCGCAACTTATCATTTTTGCATTTTCTCCATTCTATATACATAGGTATTTCCTATTTTATTTTTATCCAATACTCTATACTCAGGAATAAACTTCTCTAATTTTGAGACATCTTCAAATGATACTCCGTCACCTTTTTGTATTTCATAATCTCTCGTACTTCTACCTTTATAAATACTATAATCTACTTCTCCTGTGGATTTTTTATCTAGTTCATTTACATCTTGTTGCATATTTAGCCAAGCTATGCTTTTATATTTCCATTTCTTATCTGGTTCTCCGTGATCTTCTATTTCTTCATATCCTGATATATATACTTTTGTTAAATCTCGTAATAGCATTACTTAATCCTCCTTAATCCAGATTTTATAATGTCATTTCTTAGTTTTTCTATAATATCTTCATATGAACTTGATATAGAACCTTCTCCACGACTCGTTAAGCCTTCTGCTCCTCTTGAAAGATATATTGCTTTTACTGCTTTCTTAATATATGGAAATAACTTCTCATCATTTTTTTGTCTATTAGAAATATCAGAGGCAATAGAACTTACTTCCTCTAATATTTCATTTAAAACCTCATTATCTTCTTTTGAATAATTTGGTCCTAAATCTTTTATTATTTTATCTATGTTACTAGTTTCTGCCATTTCTATTGCCTCCTATTTTTAGGCCATTGAAGCAATTGTTGCTATTCCTGCTTTTTTAGCCTTATTTGCTGAATCAACTTCAACAATTACTATTTTTTGCCCTGTTGTTGCTGTGATTTCATCTGTTCCGTTCCAAGCTGTGTATCCTGTTGTACAAACAGCATCATATTCTGGCATTGTTGGATTTGCTGCTGTTTTATATTTATAACTGTTTCCAGAAGCTAATGTAGGTGTAACAGTTACCTTTGTTTTTCCTGTTGAAGTTCCTGCTACTGATGTTACAGTTAATTCTGCAAGTTTAGCATCTGTTACATAAAATATTGTATCTTCCATTAAAGCTTTTGTTCCTTTGTATAAGAAATCTTCTAATGCTACAGCATCATCAAATGGTACTTTTTCTGCCCCATATTCTGATACATAGAATGGTTGAGCAATAGCTCCATCCATCATTACAACAGCTTTTACACCGTCAGGTAATCTTGTTGATTCGTAAACCCTAACAGAATCATACATACCAATTGCTTGCTCTTTTGGATCTGTTCCATTTGGTAAATCATCAAGAATTTTCTTCATTCCTTTTCTATATTCGCTATCTACTACAATAACTAATAAATCTGACTCTATACCATCAATAAAATCATTCTTTAAAGTTCTTGCTTTTTGTAATAAAGTATCAATTGTATCTTGAATATTATCTTTTGCAGGTATTTCTGTTCCTTTTAATACTTTAGCAAAAAACTCTCTATCTAGATATCTTATAATAGCTGATTGATGATTTACTTTTCTTTTTTCTGCCATACCATCAATTCCATAAAGTTTGACATCTTTTCCTTGTAACTCTTCAACAATTTCTTTGTCTGTATCAATAACAACCTTTACTGGTTTAGCTTTTACTTTATCGCCTTTTCCAGCAGCTCTTGCAGTTCCTTTATCTTTTAATTCTGCATTTGCAAATCTTTTATATTCAATCACTCCACCTTCTGGATTTCCAGAACCATTTTTTGCCTTGATTTGTTCTGATATTGCTCTTGATGCAACGTTCTCTAGTACTCCACTTAATACTTGTTTTAAATTATCTTTTGTTTTGTCATCTTGTAGCATTATATTTAATGCTTCTTGTGTAATTTCTGCCATTTTTAATTCCTCCTATTTTTTAATAACTTGCTCTAGCTATTGATTTATTTTGTTTATCAATACCTAACTTTTGAGTTGGAGTATCTTCTTTTAGTCTTTCATTTACAGCTTTTTCTACAGCTTTATTAAATGCATTTGAAACTTCTTCTATTTTTGAATTGATTTCTTCTGCTTTTACTGTTTCAAAGTTAAAGAAAGTTAGTAAAGATATATCCAATCCTTTATCACTTGCTATCTTTGTTGCTTGTTCTTTTAATTTATAAGCATTTAATTCTGCAAGTGCTTTTTCTTTGTCTGTTCTTTCTTTTTGTGCTTGATATTCAAGCTTTTGCTCCTTGTTCATTTTAGCTAACTTTTCAGCTTCACTTTTTTCACTATTCATTAGTTCTTCCCAATTGGTTTTCGCTGTATTTATAGCCTTTTGAACTCTTTTATCAAACTCTGCTTGATTCTTTCCGTCTTTTAAGAAATCATCAAATGTTACAGGATTGTTTTTTGCTCCTGTATCATTTTGGTTATTTGCTCCCGCTGGTTCAGTAACTGCCCCAGTATTAGCATTATTTGGATTATTGTCTTGTCCTTCCATTTTTTACTCCTTTTGCCCCAGCCATTGCCCATAAAGCCCCCAGCCATTGCACTTGTATTCTGTTGTTCTTTAATGCCTGCAATCAGTAAAAAGGCATAAAAAATAGACGTACGTCTACGTCTAAAAATTTATAATTATAAAATGTTAATAACTTATTTATTTTTTTCTTTAATATTAAGATGTATTGCATATCCTATTATTCCTGCTAATTCTGTTAATATTGTGGCTATTACTCCACATAAAAATGGATTTATATACATATTTTTCACCTTCTTTCCACAATAAAAGCACCTACTTGTTAGTAAGTGCTACATTTAACTTTTAAAGTCTACATCTTTGCATATTTCTTCTATTTTCTGCATAAATGGTGTGTGTTTATCTATTTTTTGTTTATCATTCCAAAATTTTGCCTCTAAACTACTTCTTTTTTCTTGTTTAGTTAATTCTATTTTTCTATCTGGCTTTCCCATACTATAATTCCTCCAATTTAACATATATTATACCATTTTTATTCTTTATGTCAATTAGTTGAAAATCTGTATTTCTCATAAATAATATTTCGCCTCCACCTTCATCATTTAATGTAGACAAATTTCTTCCTGTTTTAGATTTTATCCTCATTATCATTTTAAAACTTGTATCATATATTTCTAGTGATGAAGATATATAACTATTCCAATGTCCAATTCTTTGCTCATTATCAAATATAGACAATATGTTTGAAACATCTTCACTATCTCTTACATAAACACATCTTTTAACCCATCCTTTGTATATTGGCATTCCTTTTAGTGCATTATCTAAATTTTGTACATATTCTTTATCTTCTTCTGATAATTTTTCGTTATTGTATAATTTTGAATTGATTTTATAAGACATACTCTTTAAATATTCTTCTAATGATTTATATTGTTCTTCTCCTAAAACATTTCCATTTCTAAAGTCTTTACTTATATAATTACTATTATATACAATAGTTGAACGACAGTAATGAAAAAAATGCAAAATTGGAGGCAAATTCAAGCCTAATACCAAGCCATTACATCTAATTCTTTGTATTCTTAATTCCTTCTGATTTTCTCCATAATATCTATCAAAAGCATTTTCTTTATTGATATAAAACTCTTGATTATTTAAACTATCACACATCAATGTTGTTTTATCATCTTCTACTGCTATAAATCTAACTTTTGAATTATCTTCTGCTACTTCTTTTATTCCTTCTACTTTTGCTAAATTGTTTAGTCCTATCATTTGCATATCTGCTGCACCTGATATTTTTTCATTATTTATATTAAGTTTTTGATTATTTTGTCTGTTTATTATTGTTTGAAACTCATTAGAATCGATTTCTAGGTTCTTTTGTTGTTGAATATTTAAAATTGCTTGTTTATATATTTGTTGTGCATTATATTGCATTGTAACTTCAATGTATTGTTTCCAATTAAATCCACTATAATTTGGTTGGCCTAATAATGCAAGAAATAAAGCCATCGGAATTACTGATGACTTTTTCTTTTTATCGACCTCTTTTATGCCTTCTTGATAATAATAATTTGCATCTTCATACATCATTTGTTTTTCTGGTTCTTCAAGTTTGCTTTGTTCTTCTATATATGCACTATAAATAAGCAATTCTAATATTTCACTATTCTTTACTCTTGTTCTTTTATATATATTGTTTGCCAGTACAGTAAAGTAATTATTATTTTTTAATAGTCCTTGTTCTTTCCATTGTTCAATGTATGTATTAATTCTTTTTTTAGTTTTATTATCTGCAATATTATAGATATTCTCTGATATAAAATTAAATGTATCAAATAGTTCTTGCAGTCTATTTTGAGTTTGTTTGCTTGTCTTTTGATATATTATCTTCAGTTTTTGCATTTGTTGGTCGTGATACTTCCATATTTTCACTTATATCACCTACTTTTTCATTAATGTTGTTGGATTGATTAGGTTCTTCTGCTTTGACCATGTTTTCTAAATTTTTTTGAATATTCTCTTGGTTTTGTTTGTCCATTTCTGCAAGTTCTGATTCTGCATCTAATCCAAATGGTAAATGACTTATAATTGATTTGTCACTTATTAGTCCTCTTAATTTCAACCAAGAATCTGTCAAACTTTCAGTATCTGTAGGCAAATTACGTATTAATATAACATCAATATCTCTAAAATCATATTCTTTACCTTTTTTTAGATTAATTCTTGCAGTTATCATTTCCCACATTCTTAAATATTCTTTTCTAAATAAATGGTGTGCTTGTTGCAATACTTGCTCTAATGGAAAAAACTTTTTTTCTAGTGCAGATGCGTTATCCGCATTCGTAAAACCTTGGTCTGTTACATTTGGTACTCCAGAAATCATAAGAGCCATATCTAAGCATGTTTTTTTATGATTTTCTGATGCAGTATCATTTATATCTTTTATAATCCAATCAATATCCCCGTCTTTATCTGGAGTATAGAATACTTTTGCATTTAAAACAGCTTCATCTTCTTGTACTCTTGCTGGATTCTTTGTCATTACTGTATTGCCATTTTCGTCTTTTTGTTCTTCACCTTTTTCATTCAGTAATGGTATTAGAGGATCGTTTGTTGGTGAAAATCCTGTCACTTTTAGTTTTGCATTATCATTATAGTCGAAAATATTTGCATTATTTTCAATTACTTTTTCGTTTTTATTTATCAAAGTTACAACGTTTTCGAAAAAAGCCATTCCATAAGGGTTCTCTACCGCAAAGCATGGCAGGTCTGTCCACCTTACTGGTTTATTGCTACCATCTACTTCTTCAAACTTATATTCAGCATTTTCTGTAATGGCTTTCTTTTCTACTCCATCTATAAATTGTTTTTTATAGTCTTTTGTTATTATTTCTAGATGTGTCTCAATTCCACCTGTCTCTGTATTTTCGTACCAGCACCTCAATAGTCCCACTTTTGTACTAGGTACATCATAGTTCCATATAGCAACTGTATTTAGACTTGAAACATTGGCATATACTTCTTCATTTTTCTTATTTTCGTATACTAATCCATAGCATGCTCCAGTAGTAATATAGTCAAGAACACAGTCATAAAAAAAGCTACCATTGTCATTATATTTTGAAATATAATCAATAATAGCTTGATAGCCTTCCGAATCATTCTTCTCTCCAAAGACTCTTTTAAATATTTTATTCAAAATTCCTTTTTGTGTTTTGTTTATATTTTTTACTTTAAATTGTGGTTCTTTTCCTCCAAAATACCCTGCCGCAATAATACTTATATAATACTCTAATGCAACAACAACATCTTTTTTGTCATACTTTCTCGTAAATCTATCTTGTAGATATTTTCTATGCATAAATATTGGCAATGCTTTTCCCCATAATATGCTTATATTTTGATTTATGTTTTCTTCATTTAAGAACTCATCTTTATATTGTACTTTTTCTACGAAACTCATTTTGATTCTCCTTTACATTATATTGTTATATCCAAATTGCAATTTCTTTTGATTTATGTATTTTTCTACTGCATATCTCATTGCGTCCATCAAATGGTTGAAATCATCTATTGGTCTATTTATCTTGTTTCCAAACTTGTCCTCGTCCCAAGTATAATTACTTATTTCTGTTATAAAATTTACACATCTAGGATGTATTATTATTTCAAAGTCTTGTATAAATTGAATACCATTATTTATACTGTCTTTTCCTTTTAATGCACCTGTAATATGCCTTAATCCTAATCCTCTTAATTCATCTATTGACTTTGGTTCTGCACTATCTGCAGTTATCTTTTCTTTTGAATAGCCCATTTGATTTATTTGGTCATATATTGCTTTGTTACTCATTCCTTTTTGATATATTTCATCATATACATAAATCTTTTTGTTTTTTAAATCTATTGCACCACAAAATAGTGCTGTTGGGTCGTTTGTATAACCAAAGTCTAATCCAAAAGCACTATCTAAGTTTCTTATTGTATTTAATTCAAATTTTTCTTCTTTCCAATTTTCATAAACCAATCCATCGACTATACCCCAATTGCCTAAACCAGCAACTTGATATCTTCTAGGATTATTTTTTTTCATTCTTTCGAACACTTTCTTGTCTGCTTCATCTAGCCACTCGTTACAAAGATAATTTGTTGTCATTGCTAATATATCATCATCTTTAACATCAAAAAATCTTTTCTTAATCCAATGATGTTCATTCCAAGGATTTAATGTTATTGTTATTTGTTTAAATAATCCCTCTGGAACTTCTCCGTCTTATACTTTCATCTATTACATCAAAATCAGACTCTTTCGTTATTTCGTATGCTTCTTCAATCCATAACCAACATAAAACACCAATATCTACTGATATTGATGTTACTTTTAATGGATCATCTAAACCTCTAAAATATATTTTCTGTCCTGTAGGTTTATATGTCATCTCTAATGGGCTTTCTTTTATCTCCCAGAAACTATCTACTTGTAATCTATGTATTGCCCATTTCAATTCTGTAAAGCAACTATCTTTTAATGTTCTAAACGTTTTTCTAATTACAAGCGTGTTTGCTTCTTTATATTTCATCATATTGCATATTATCCACAATGCTGTTGTTTTTGATTTTTTGCTTGCTCTTGAGCCCTTGCACACTCTATATCTACATTTACAGTGCCAATATTCTGCATACCCTTTTCCAACTATGCTCTGTAATGATAATTTGTTTATTTGTTGCTGTGCGTTTTTATTTGTTATTTTACTCTGTAATGTCATCTTGTATCACCACTGGTATATTACCAGTTACATCTACTTTTTCTTTAAATATGCCATATCTTTTGCCAAGTAATTCTGCACATTTTGTTCTATCTTGTAATGAGGCATCTAATCCGAATTGATCTTTTTCTTCTCCTCGCATTACTTTTGTCAAGTATTGTAACACTTCTTCTTGTGAGGCAATTCTATTATCTTCTAATTGTTGTAATCGTTCTTGAATGAAATAGTTAAGTTTTGTTAAGTTTTCTGCACCTATATTCTTTGCTGTCTTAGAACTATAACCTGCTCTCTTTGCACTTTCTGTTGCATTAGCTGTTTCCACATAGTAATCTATAAACCTTTTTTGTTTTTCTGTTAGTTTGTTATAATCTTTTTCATCTTCCAACTGCCTCACTTCCTTTTCTGTATTCTTCTATAAGATACTTCAGCACGTCAACTTTGCTATAACATTCTTCTTTTTGTTGGTATCTATCTTGTAATTCAAACTCATCTGTTTCTTCATTATACACTTCAACTTGCTCTTTTTTTAGTATTTGATATTTAGTACAATACTTACAACTCTTTTCACTGTAAAACTGAAAGCTGTTTATTTTATATGTTTGTCCTTTTATAGATAAGGCATATAATAACTTATTAATGTTTTGACTTATATTCATTACACCACTGACCTCATAGTTTTATGATTTTTAAGAAAATCTTTTGCACTCCAATATTTAAGTCCTTTTTCTTTGCACTTTTTTATATATTCTTCTGCTGTCTGTTTTGTCCACTTCATATTTCTTTTCCTCTCTTTCACATTGCTTATTGTATCTGCATAATTCACACTTGTATTTCATACAGTTCGTATAATTAATCTTTTCTTTCATAGTACGCACACTTTGTTATAACTACGTCATTTAAGACAGATATTCTTATCTCGCATAGGTCTTTATCTTTATTTTTACAATTCTTACAATTTTCTTTTACATATTTCTCATATCTTTCTTGATTAGTCATAACAACACCTCTTTCGTTATTTTATAAAATACTAGAAAATGATGTAACTGCACATCACTTTATACTGTTTTATAGAAAACTAAAGCCTCGTATTAACATAGTAATACAAAGCTTTTCAAAAGATTCTTCTTTTTCCAATGCACATTTCTATTTATATACCTCTAACATGCAAAAAGGTTAAGGCTTAACTAGAATCGCCTTACATTTTATATGAATTACCAAAGGATAAATAAGGATTTTGGAATTATTTATATTAATTTATCTAGTATCCGTTAATAACTAATTTTCAACTATTTTCCAATCTTCTGCCAACATATCAGCTTGACTTGCTAACCAACCTAATTGAACTCCTGATGTTCCAACAAATGCTATTGCTTTATTTCCTATTGCATCATGCTCTGCATTTACTATTTCATTGTTAGCATTTTTATAACTGATATTGGTTGCTAATTCTATGTATTGATTTTTTCCATTCCAGCCTTTTCTTTGAACTCTTTTTCCTCTTTTTAGACTAGATATTGCCTCTCCAAATGTAAATGTTTGTATGTTTAATTTTGATTCATCTATATCATCACATATAACCCAATTATCTGCTACTATATTATCTAAATCTACAAATATGTCATCTGTTTCTAGGAATGGTATTACACTTCCATCTTTGCAATGCATTGTTATTGTGTCATTTTCTTTTATCCAATAACCTCTCCAATGTTCTCTTTTTATTTTATATCCTTGTTTTAATGCTTCATATGCTTTTTTAAATTCCATTTATTTTTTCTCCTTTTTAGCAAAATAATAGAGCCTATCGTTTGATAAGCTCTTCGTTTTAACCTAAATTTTTTTTATTTTTAAGTAATTCTATTATTTGGTCTAACTTTTCACAAACATTATCCAAATTATTTTCTGTATATGGTGGTTCATGCCCTTCAATCATACTTAAAGAGTTTATCATTATATCTAGTTTTTTCTCTAAGTCTTGATTCATATATAACACCTCCCTTCTAGAAGATATTATATATGATTTATTTTACAAATGCTGTCGAAATGTGTCGAAATAGCCAATTTTTTGTTAGTCCTTTTCTGTTTATATAGTCTTACCTATCTATCCACGATACAATTATAACACGTTTTTTTACTAAAATTCCGCCAATTTCCCGCCAATTTTTTTTAACTCTTTATGTACTGTATAAATTAAGCTTTGGTTTCTTCTCTCAAATGTCCTTTCAGACATTCCAGAATTGATTATTTCCCACTTTGTTTTGCTCTTAATATACATTTCTTCAAATATGTATTTACTGTCTTTATTGACTAATTGCAAGGCTTGTACAACTGCTTTATATTCTTTTATTGCTTTCTGTAACTCTTCGTCTTTTTCCATTTTTAAAATACTGCTAAGAACTTTATTTGATGTTCCATACGGTGCCTTAGGCAATCCATCAATTACTGGCGAACCTATGCTCATTATATCTGACTTGATATTTATTATCTTTATGCAGTTGTAATTATATCTCTTTAAACAATCTTTTGCTTCTTTGTATTCTTCTTTACTAAGCTTCATTTGTACCTCCTATATTTTAACTTTTTCTGGATGCACGCTCTTCTTATCTGGACTAACTTTCTCTTTAATAACTCCCAATTGATACAATGTAAACGTTTCCTTGTATCCGTACTTTTTATTTTGATATAGAAACGTTGTTGCGTTGTTTCTTTTTACAAACTCATATTCTTGTTTATTCTTTATTACTACTCTCGGTATCTTCATATGTTTTCCTCCATTTTTTTAACAACCTTTTAACTCTTTTTTGCTTTTCGCATAGATTCTCCTATAAACTGTCTAATTTCTGGAAATATATCTTCTAAAGTATGAAGCTCACACCTTCTTACTAGTTCCGATGCCATCTTTCCGATTAACTGATCTTTCTCTTTTAATTCTTGATATGCTTTATCTCTTTCATCTGCTATCTTCATTATTGCTTCAAACAATCGTCTTGCTTCTCTATTTAGCATTTCTGGTCTCACACCTTGCAATTCATCTAATACCTTTTGTGCTTCTTCTTCACTCATCTACAACACCAACCCATCAATTTTTATTTCTTGATTTTCTCTTACAAGTGTTATAGCCTCATCTTCTAGTATAATAGCATCTATTGTACTTCCTCCATCTATCCATAACTCGTAATCTTTTAATTCTTTGTCTGGAATCGCATTTAATATTCTTTTTAGCTTTAATAATACTTCTGGCATAATCAGTCCTCGCTTTCTTCTATTAGTAATTTCTCCAAAACATCTTTTTGACATCTTGCACACTGCTTTAAACTATAAATAATGCCACCTTTGTTTATTGTTTTATTTAGTTCTTCTATTTTAGCTTTTATTTTTTGTTTCGGAATATAATTCTTATCTACATAGTCTAAATCTAATTGTTTTGAGTATTCTTCATTCTCTTTTTGTAATTTTTCTATTAGATTTAATATTGTTTGAGCATAACCGTTCCTTATTGTAGTTGCAACGTCATCAATATTCATTGCTAATCTTAATTGTTTTTTTAATTCTTCAACTGCTTCCTTTCCTTGCTCGGTCATTTTTTATTAGCCCTCAACTTTCTCATTGCTAATTTGGCTTGTTCTCTTCTTTTCAATTTTTGTTCTTCCGTTAAATTAGCAATATAATTCTTATTAGCAATTTGCTTTGAACACTTTATACAATATTTTGCATCGTCTCTTTTGCTTTTAAATTCCTTTCCACAAGCTATACAATTTTTATAATGGACATGATTTTTTAAACAATCATTCTCTTTTAATGCTCTTTTATAATCTGATAAAATGAGTTCTAGAGCTTTTGTTTCATTTTTGAAATCATTATTAGACAATCCACATTTATCAGCTTCTTTATAGCTTTTAATCATTTTTTCTATAGTCTTTATTGTTTCTTCTATACTATTTCCCACCTAAAACACCTCCTAACTAGCACTATTTAAAATTATATTATTTTTTATTGCGATTAGTTTTTCCATTAAAATATCTATAGTTTCAACTTTATAAAAATTCAATTCTGCTAATGGTTCAAAATCTTTATTATTTAACGTTACTTTATCTCCAATTTTTAAACTATCTATTGTTGCTTTATCTAAATATAAAGAATTTCCTATTTGTGTCATTAATATTGAACCTTCTCCATTTTTACTAAAATCTATTTTTAATCTTTCTTTCACTTAAAACACCTCCCAATCTTTTTCTATGCTATTGTCAATTTCTATTTTTAAACCATATAACGTATTCAACGGTTGTTTTGTAATATCTACCACTTCTATCATATTCATTTGTTCTTGTGCCTTCGTTACTATTTTTTCATATACGTCCGCTTTCATTTTTATTTTTCTAGGTACTTTTAGAAATCTTTTTTTTGTTTTATTTATTTCAGAAATAATCTCATCAGCTGTTTTTTCTTTCACTTTGCATTCTCTTATACTTACTTTTATTTTATCTTTTTCCATTTCTATTTTTTTCACCCCAGTTCCTCACATTTTTTATTTATTGCTTGTAGTTCTTCAATTGTAATTCCTTCAAATTTATCAATATTAATTCTTCTGCCATAATTATCATAATCAATTATGCTTATCTCATTATCTTCATCATCATAAAAACTAACTCCATTAGCATGATTTTCTTTGTAATTCCATCCCAACTCTTCAAACATCTCATCAGCTGTTTTCCCCTTCTTTTCTTTTAATTCTTTATCTTAGAACGTAATTTCAAAATATCATGTCTCATTTTTTCTGCTTCTTCTGACAAATAATCTCCTTTGCCTGAAATATATTTTTCATCAAAAATTTTTTCTTTTTCACTTAGCTCTTGTTCTAATCTTTCAAGGTCTGTCACTATGTATCACTCCTCTCTATATTAAATTTTTTTATTTCGTCTTCCCATTTTTTATCTTGATATGAATAAAATTCTTCAACAATAAATACATCTATTACATCATTTTCTTTATTTAATGCATCGCATACTGGAAACCATACACCTTCATGAACATCACTAAAATCATCTAGTAATTCTATAGTATCTAATTTGCAGTAATATGGAGCTGTATCAATATGTAATTGCATATTGACTATATCTTGTTTTAGCTCTTCTATATTTTTTGACTTTTTAAGTATCTTTCCATTTACAAACAAATACCAAATCCATTCATTCATATCATATTTACTCCTTTACTATTAGACCTGCTTTCGTTAAATCATATAATTTATCTAATATTTTTTCTGGAATAGAATGACTATAAGTTTCTACTTTTATTTCATTGTTGTTGTTATGACATGGTAACAAATCTATATATATTCTTGATTCAATACCATGTTGCTTTGTTTTATATTCAAATTTTTCTCTTGTCCCATATTTAAATCCATGTTTTTTAAATTCACTTAATTCTACAGTATCACTTTTTCTTATCATATTTGTTCTCCTCCTAATAATTCTGGATTATCGTATATATTACCGATTACTTCTATAAAATTATTCACAAAACTAACTCTCCCATAATTTTTATTCATATTTGTAACATCTATAGCAAATCCATTGTGTTCATATATAACTTTTCCTATATCTTCATCTCTATATTTGATTTTTACTATATCTCCGTTCATATATTTCTTTTCCGTTTTTATCGTGCAAGCCTGTGTATTGTCCTACAGTATCTTCTAGTACACTCCAAGCCGTTGTATCTTTCTTTATCATTATTGCTTTTCCTTGTCCCCACTTTTCTTGCACTAAATCACCATATTTCCATTTATTCTCGTAATTTTTCCCTCTAAACTTTATTTCTCTATTCATCTTCTTCATCTCCATTCTTTTTAAATTTATCTTTAGCTTTCTGTGTTAAAGTATAAACCTTACAAAATAGATAAGGATTAGATTCAGTATACAACCCATTATCATATTCCTCAAAAGCTGTTGGAACTTTCTCTAATTTTAAATATCCTTCTTCTGCTAATTGTTTATAGGCTTTTCTTATCTGATATGTAGATATGTTTTCATTCTATGAGCTAAAAATTCAGCCGAAAATCCGTCTTCCCAGCAGCCTGCTATCCAAAATTTAGTCTGTAAATCATAAAACATTTCAAGAACTTCTTCTTTAGATACTTTTTTATATTTATTCATCTTCTCCTCCTGCTTTATAGCAATTAGCCTCAAACTGCTCTTTTGTTAGTATTGTTTTTATGTTCCAAAATTGTTTAACTTTTTCTTCTAAAAGCAATAAGTTATCTTCATTCTCTACAAAATACTTAAAACTACTATGTAATCCTGTCCTTATTTCTACTATATCTCCAACTTCTATTAAATCTATTAGTTGTTTGCTGTGGTTTACTATATTGTTTATTTGAAAGCACACTGGAAGATTGTATTTATTATTCATATTTGCATATATTGATTCATTTACTATTCTTGTTACTTTTCCTATTCCAATACGATTCATATTATCATTATCGATTCTTACATATTCTCCTACTTCTATCTTTTCCATACGCCCTCCTATTGCTGTAGAGCATCTATAAGCTCTATCTGTTGCTCTACTTGATTTTGTAATTCATTAACTTTTTTCTGTTTATTCTCAGCATCTATCATCTCAACTGCAATAAAATATATGATAATGCATAATGCTATTAATGTCATACATATGTAACATGTGATATTTTCAATCGTTTTTCTATAATCCATTGTTTAACTCCTCCATT
Source organism: uncultured Clostridia bacterium (assembly GCA_934119935.1). Taxonomy (GTDB): domain Bacteria; phylum Bacillota; class Clostridia; order TANB77; family CAG-508; genus CAG-245. The sequence continues at coordinate 88,480 of CAKOSX010000004.1, forward strand.
TTTCTTCCCGAATAATATTCGTTATATATTTGAATCCAATATTCTAAGGGCATTGTTACTAGCCAAGATTTTCTGTTTTTTCTATGAAATACTGCTGGAAACTTATCATCTTTTGTATCTCTAATAGCCTGTTCAATAGCTTCATCTATGTTTAATCTTTCAACTCTTTTACATTCTATATGTATGTAGTTAAGTCCTACTATGTCATCTGCTTGTCCTGTTTTTCCACAAAATTGTTGTGTTCTTCTACAGTTATAGCCATATTCTTTTAATTTATTTGCTAGTTCTCTTTCCCCAGCACTTCCGTTTCTTTTTACTATTTATTGACATTCTTTAGTATCTCCTTTTCTAGATCTAATTTAATCTGTTTTCCTCCGACATCTGTAACATACTTGCACTTCTTAACTCCTCGAAAATAAATGCTTTCTAATTGCTGACATCCGTCTACATAGTCCATATTTCAGTGCTTTTGCACAGATTCCGTTCTAATTGTGGATAATTATAATTCATACATTAGTCCTCTTTACTATTTAGATAATCTGCATATTTTTGCGCTTCTTCTAATGTTGTGAAATATGTGTTCCAATAGTCCTTTAGTCTATCTTTATCAAATTTTTCTAGTACATCTTTTTTATCAATTTTTCGTCCATAATCATATGAATCTGTATTTCTAAAGTTAAACATAAAATTGTCTTTTTCCTTACTTTTTTGGATATAAACTGCTGTTTCTGAATTTTCTTTTGCATAATACATTCTTTTACTTTCAGAACATTTGCAATTCACTTTATGTTCTCTACCATAACAGTCAATAAGCGTTAATTTTCTGTCTTCATCACATTTGTCACATTTTTCTCTTTCTTCCATTTCATAATCTACTGTATATAGTCTTTTAAAATAGTCACAGTTTTCAAACAAATCCTTTAACGTTGCATTGTATATTTCTCTTTTGGCATTGTCTAAAATATCTTGCTTTTCTATTTCTACTTCGTTTATTTTATCTTCATATTCTTGTTTTAATGTTTCCCAATTTTCTTTAACGTTTTTTAATTCTTTGTTTTCTTCTTCTAACTTTTTGATTTTATCTTGAATATCTTGTTTAACTTCTTTTTTTAGTTGTTCTTTTAATTCTTCTACTGTACTATCAAAATAATCGTACTCTTCATCATAAAAATCGTCTTCCATAATTTCCTCCTAATAAATTTTCGAAATATGATTCATATTTAGGGCTTCAAATCCCTTTAGCGTTCTTTCGTAAACTGCTACTGTCTTGCCCGTATATTCGCACTTCTTTTTGTTTATCGCTTTAACCATTCCCATATCTTCCAACTCTGACAAGCGTGGCGCGGTGTAATTTCTTTCTGTGCTTGGAATAAAACCTAAATCAAATAACTCCACTGCCAATTCTTTAGCTGTCTTAGGCTTGTCTAATCTATTCAAAATCTGTATGTATCTTATTTTTGTTTTATCTTGTATATCATCGAAACTCATTTGTCTTGTTTGCCTTGTTATTGTATTCATTTGTTTTTACTCCTATTCTAATCTTTTAAAAATATTCCTGTACCTATTACCACTCCTAAATGGGCAATAAACGTTCCAATTCCGCAGAATGCTATCCTCAATATTCCTAATGCTATCCCTAGCCCATTTGCAGGATTTATTGAATTAACTATCTGTATTATTCCTCCCACAAACATTAGCCAAACTCCAACATATATTCCTAAAATAACTCCTGTAATTGCTATTAAAATTCCTATAATCTTTTTCATTTTTCCCCCTTAATATTCGCATATAAGCTATCTAAATTCTCATAGCTTCTTTGGCTATAATCGTTATATGCGGTTTTCTTTGAGCTGTATTTGCTCTCTTGCTTTCTTTTCTTAGCTTCGTCCACAACCCAGCTTAAAATGGCTCTGTAATCACTTTTATACTCTTTACCTTTTGAGCCTTTGTAGTTATCAAGAATTTTTATACATTGGTCTGTAAACTCTGTTCCATAAGTGCTTACTAGCTTTTCGTGTTCAACATTGGTCATGGTTACAAAATCTGCAAAGTGTATTTTTTCTTCTTGTTCTTTTTTATTTACTTTATTTTTATTTTCTTTACTTTCTTTTACTTTATTTGCATTACTACTGCATTGCTGTTGCATTGCTATAGCATTATTATTCCATCTTTTCTCAGCTTTCTCTTTTGCAACAGCTGACTTTCGATCTTTTTCTAACATTCTTTTTAACAATGAATTACTAAAAAAGTACCCATTATCTTCTTTAAAGAGCTCATATTCATTAATACAATCTTGCACATATTTTTCTACATCTATATTAGTGTTTGTTAGCGTCTTTATTGCCCTATATATTTTTTTATCAGCCTGTAACTTATAGCTTTCTTCGTTTCTCATCATCTCTATAATTGCCCAAAATAATCCATATCCTTCTAGTCCATAATCGGCCCTCATGTTAAGAATTTTAGTATCAGTTATTGCATTACTATCGTGTGAGAAATAATAAGTCTCTTTAGCCATATCTTCTCATCTCCCTCTGACTTTCTCCTTTCGTTAATCTAAAAGGACATAGAAACCTTATAAGAATTTTATAAGATTATTTCCATGTCCTCCTTTCTTTTAATATTTTTTATAAATTAATTTTTCTTTGTTCCAATTTGAGCCGTATTTTGACTTTAAATAATCTTCTATCATTTGTTCATATAATTTAGTGTCTTGACCAAAATCTTCTTTATAATGACATTCTCGGCACAATGTGACTATATTTTCTTCTATGCCTAGACCACCGTTGTGACCTTTTTATAAAATGAGCATTTGCATAACTCTTGTCCACATATTTTCCACAAATAATGCAACTATGATTGTCTCGATTCCATACCTTTTCTTTGACTTTTTGAGGTATTTCACATGCTTTGCTTCTTCTGCTCATCTTTCCCACCTCGCTAATAAACTTTTTAACTCTTCTGGTGTCATTGTTTCTATTTGTTGTTCTTTACAATCTTGTATTACACTATCTATAAGCCTTGTCATTTGTTTAGTGTTATATGATGAACTTCCATTGTATGCTAGTAATACCACCTGTCCATATTCATCTATGGCTTTTTCGCAGAACCAACCTAATCCATTCTTTTGCCATATTCTTTCAAATTCAGTCATTACCTCTTCTTCCATTTGCAGAACTGTGTATTTACCAGCCTCTTTTATATGTTTTTTATATACTTCTATATTGCTTATATTGAGTTTTTCAGCTAATTTTCCAATAAGAACCCATAAGTATGCATTAGCATTTAAAGAGCGCTTTTTATACCATCTTGTTGCCTCTACATTAAGTTTCTTATCTTTTAACTCTTCTGCTTCCTGTAAAATATACTTATCGTCAAATATAAATGTTATTTTAGCTTTTCCAGTTTTTAAATCTATTCCTATGTCATCTATAACTGCTGTATTCTGCATACTGTTACCTTTCTATATGTTGGTGCATAAACACATATTCTGAATTTTCTCCCATATTATTCAATAAAAATTCACTTGCTTGTTGTTTACTTAAATGGCTGTCTTTTGCTCTAAATTCATATACATATTTGCAGTCTTGTTGTTTTTCTTTTATTCTTTCTTCTATCTCATCTTCATCGTAATTACCTTCAACAAGATACAAATCATAATTTTTAGCACTTATTCCTTCAACTGTTTTTGTATCTGTCATATAAATTACTTTATAATCTTCAAATAGCACTCTATAACCACATTGTGGTACATCATGATATAATTTAATTGGTACAATTTTAAATAGTTTATAATCGTATTTAGTGCCAATTTGAAGTACATCTATATTTTTTCTTTCAACTCCACATTCTAAAAGTGGTTTTAATAACCATTCACAACAAGCAAATCTTAATGTTGGTCTTTCCTGTGCCAATTTCTTAATTGTTTCCTTTTTAAAGTGGTCTGAATGTATATGCGTGAGAAGTACTATTTTAAACTGTTTATAATACTTCTCTAATTTTTTAAAAGTAACTCCACAATCTATTAAAATTATGTCTTTTATTATTGTTGCATTTCCTGTGCTACAACTTGATATAATTTTATAGTTCATTCATTGATACCTCTTTTGTATTTTCTGTTTGTTCTATAACTTCGGCTTGTACTTCAATTGGTTCTTGTTGTGGAATCTCTTGTTGCATTTCCTCTGCTTCATACATTCCTGCTAAATCTTCGACAAATGTCTCTCTTAAAGCTCTTACTTTTGCAACTTTTTCAAGCATTGTTGCACTTTTGGTACTCCAATTTGAATTTAATTGTCCATCATTTTTTCTTTGTGCAACCTCATTAAAACTTACACTTGAATATGTAGGGTGTGACCAATCTTTTCTAAAAACTCTAGCCCAACCACCAACAAGCTGTTCATTTCCTAGTCTGAATGTTCCTTGTCTTTCTTCTATAGTTCCATCTTCTTTTTGAACTATAATTCCACATTCCATTCCATCATAATTTGGATTTAAAACAGCCCTTTTCAATATTGCATCTTTTCCAACAACTAATTGGGCTGGTGTTCCTGCTTTATACTTGATCAAATATGCTTCTCTTAAGAATGGATTTAATTTTCTAACCTTGCAAAGTTCTGTAAATAACTTAAACTCTTGATTTGTAATGGGAACATCAGTTCCAACTATATATTCTTGTACTATTTTTTTACTTAATTTTATTTCTTGTCCTTCCACTTCAAATTTAACTACTAAATCTTGTGTCTTATCTTGAACTTCATTACTCATATTCATATCCTCCATTTACTAAAAATTCTTTTAATGCTCTTAATTTTGTTCTAGTTCCTTTTACTGTAAATCTTAATGTTAATATTTCCTCTTGTTTTTCCTCTACTGTTGGTGCTTGTAGAACTTCTTGTTCTGTTACTCTAAAATTATCTAATGCTTGTTTGGTTGCTTCGGTTTGTATTTTTATATTCTCATCTGCCATCCTTTGAGCTTCTTCTAATTGTTTCTGTTTTAGCTCTTCTTGTTTTCTCTTAGTCTCTTCTACAGCTTTTATTCTGTTTATAACCGTACTTATTGCTGTACTTAAAACATGACCATTTTGCTTATACTCAACTAGTATTTCTTCTTTATGTTCTTGTAACATTATTGTTGCTAAATCTGTATTAACTCTGTCTATAAAATCCTTAGCTTGTTTCTTCAATGATGTTTTACTATCTGATAATCCAACTTTAATTTTTGCGTCCTCAAATTTTATAAAATCAATAAGCAAACTTTGTTTGTATTCTTCAAAGTAATCTCTTATTTCTTGTTCTTTTCTTGCTCTTAATTCGTCTTCTGTTGTATCTACCTTATTTTTTAATTCGCTATCTGCTTCCTTATATTTATCTGATATGTATGTCTTATAAACACCCTCAAATTGCATATATGGTTCTAGTATCTTTTCTTTTACTGTTTTTCTTTGTTGTTCTACCTCTTTAAATTCTTTATTTAAGTCTGCTCTTATTTGCTTAATTGCTTTCACATTTTCTTCTGTGCATACTAAGCTCTTCGCATTTTTTACCTTTTTATCAATTTCTATTGATAACTCTTTTAAATGTTCCTCTATTTGAGGTAGTTGCTTAATTGTTATTAGTTCTTGCATTATTCTTCCTCCATAATTTCATCAAAAACTCTATCTTCGTAATCTCTGTCTGCTTCTTCAAGCTCATGTTCGTATCTTGCTTGTCTATCTTCTGAATCCGTCGTTTCTATAATATAGCCATTTACTATTCGTATCATATCTGTTCCTTTCCACAATGTGGACAATATTTATAAGTTTCTTCTAGTGTTTTTCCACAGTTGTAACAAACTCTGATGTCCTTTCTTTTAGAAATTTCAATTTTGTCCCCTACTTGTAATATCTCAAGAGGTTCTCTAATCTCTATGTTTAAATTTTTTCGTATTTCCATTGGAATAACAATTCTTCCTAATTCATCTAATTTTCTTACAATTCCTATTGCTTTTCCCATTTGACTTTTCCTTTCTAATCCTGTATAATTAAATACAGAGTTCATATTTATGTAATTCAATTGAGTTAGTTTTTTGATTGGTAGTCGCAAACTGACTCATTTTTTTCGTCTATCAATAGCTCATATATTGTATTTGTAGCCATTTCAGATATTCTCTTCTTTATAACTTCTCTATCTAAATTGCTTTCATTTAGATTTCTTATTTCTTGCAATACTCCTGCAAGGCTTGTTTTTACATCTTGAATTTCTATTTCTTTTCTATCAATTACTCTTGTTAGCTCTCGTATTGTTTGAGCCTCATCTATATTCTTTTCTGCCATACTATTTCACTCCTTTCTTTAATTCTTTTAATCTTAATTTTAGCTTTGCCATTGTTACCACATGCCACACGTAACATTTGTCTAGCTTGTCCATACTCTTCCTCCTTAGTTTAATAATTTACTTGCTTTTTTCATTGCAAATTTGTATAAGCTGAATCCACTTAGTCTATATACTGCTATTTGAACTAATAACAATATTGCTATAAACTTTGTTATTTTTGTTGCAAAATATAATATAAAAAATGCTATTTCAAATAAGCTATACATTTTTATCATCTCCTTTCATTCTTTTCTTTCTATATTTACTACAATCTTAATGCCATTCTTTTCGGCTATAATATCTGCCATCTTTTGTAATAATTTTCGTATTGTTTCTTCATTCATTCTCCCACCTCTCTAAAATATATTCATGACTGTTTGTCTACTTGTTCATGTCTTTTCTTCTTGTTTTTCGACTTATTTCGTTATATAATCAACTCATCTTTACATGAAAGGTGGTGACTATTATGAATCAATTTAAAATTCCTAAAGAAACATTTAATAGTTTAAAGAAACCTAACAAACTGTTAATAATTTCTTTACTAACTATAATAATAAGTAATTGCATTACTATATTTGGCTTCAAACTTTTAGATATAAAAATTAAAATTATAATCTCTTTAGCTATATTTTCCTTGGTTTTATTAATTGATGTTGTCATACTATATACTCAGTATTATATGTTCTATTATCAAACAGAATATTTTAACAAGATTTATCGTTTAATTGATCTCAATGTTGAAAATCTTGATCAAACTCTTTTATCATTAGAAAAAGAAAGTACTGAGATAAGAGACTCTGTAAATGAAAACAACAAAGAGATTGAAATGTTAAAATCTAAGATTTCTTAACTTTTTCTTATACTCGTTTATATTTTTTATGTTTCTTGTTATTTCTTTAATGCCATACAAGATATAAACGAGCATAATTATTATCAATAATGTTTCCATACTCTCCTCCTTCTTTTCTGTACCTTGTCGCAATTTACTTTTGCACAATATTTTGTGCTTTAACTTCAAAAAAAATGGTGGCTACTTTCTTATTTAGTGCTCCTGCAATTTTAATCATTGTATCATACGTAACATTAGTATTTGAGCCTGTCTCTAAAGATGATATTGTATTTCTTGATACTTCTGACTTTTGTGAAAGTTCGTCTTGCGTAAGCCCTGCTAATTCTCTGTATTTTTTAACGTTATTTTTCAAATTTTACACCTCCTTGTTTGCACAATATTTTGTGCTTTCGTCTATATTATATACTTTAATTTTCTTTTGTCAAGTATTTTGTGCAAATTTTTAAAAAAAAATTTTTCCTATTGATTTTTTGCACATTCTATTGTACAATGTAGTTGAAAGGTGATAAAAATGTATATAGGCGAAATTATAAAAAATTATAGAACGAAAAATCAATTATCTCAAAGAGCTTTTGCTGCTAGGACTTCTTTAAGTCCCTCTTATATAAATACTCTTGAGAAAATATATAATCCCAAAACTGGCAAACCATATTCTGTAACAACAGATGTAGCAATGGAACTCTCTAATGCAATGTTTATCAGTATTGAAGATTTGCTAAATATGTTAGATAAAACACAAGAATTTATAGTAAATAATGAAACTAAAATTAACAACTTTGGAAATTCTGTTATTCCCATCCCTATTTTAGGTACAGTTAAAGCTGGTTATGATTATCTGGCTCAAGAGAATTGGATTGGGACTATTGATGTTGAAACTTCTTTGGTTGGAAATGGCGAAGACTACTTTGCATTAAAAGTACATGGAGATAGTATGAGCCCTTCATTAATAGAAAACGACATTGTTATTGTAAAGAAGCAGAATGATTTTGAAAATGGTAATATTGTTGTTGCTATCATAAATGGCAATGAAGCTACTATTAAAAGAGGTAAAAAAAGTGAAACTGGAATATTATTGCAACCACTTAATACTGCTTATGAACCTTTAATTTTTACAAATGAAGAAATAAAGAACATTCCCGTTCTTATTGTAGGAGTAGTAAAACAATTAAAAAGAGAATATTAGGAGATTTTATATATGAATGAAGAAAAATATTGTTCTTGCAAGACAATAGGCAAAATCACAACTTCATTTGATGATTGGTGTGAATTTGATATCTGTTGTAATTGCGGAAAAATGATAAAAGATAGTTACAGATACTTAGACCATTATGATGGCGAAGATCATGTAGATTATGATATTGATTAAAAAAAGAGAAATATGTTCTAGTTTGCGACAAGGTACATATTTCTCACTCATAATCACTATTGAAAATGATTACTTTATTATTATACATGATAAAGTCTCTATTTTCAATAGTAAAAAATAAATTATTTGGAAATAGAGGTATTTTTTATGGTTAAAGAAATAAATAATAATATGAATGATTTTACAAAAAAAGTTGAAGAAGTAGCTCTTTATATAAGAGTATCTACAGAAGAACAAGCTATTAATGGAGACAGTTTAAGAACCCAAAGAGAGGCTCTAACAAAATTTGCTTTAGCAAATCACTATCACATATACGGCATATATGAAGATGATGGTTTTTCTGCCACTAATCTAAATCGTCCAGCACTTCAAAGGTTGCTTGAAGATGTAAGAAAAAATAAAATTAATAGAATATTACTTACAAAATTGGATCGACTTTCTCGTGGTGTAAGAAATTATTATAAGGTTCTTGATGTTCTTGATGCACATTGCGTATTCTGGCAAACAATATTTGAAAAATATGATAGTTCAACTGCAAGTGGAAGACTACATATTAATATTATGCTTTCTGTAGCTGAAAACGAATCTGCTCAAACTTCTGAAAGAATTAGAAGTGTTTTTAATAATAAAATCCATCAAAAAGAAATAATTAGCGGAAAAATCCCTATTGGTTACAAAAAAGAAGAAAAGAAACTCGTTGTAGATGAAGATAAAAAAGCTCTTGTTATTGATGCTTTTAATTTCTATCTAAAAAGTGGAAGCGTCTATAAGACATTTGAGTATTTAGCTCTCTTCGACCCATCAATAAATTATCCAAGAACGGCAAGGTTGCTTGCTAACCCTCTTTATATTGGCACTAAAGTATGTAAATATGGATCTATCGAAAACTATTGTGAGCCAATCATATCTAAAGAAACATTTGATGAAGTTCAAAATCTCTTAAAGAAAAATCAGAGAAAAAGAGACAATTCTGATCATGAATTTCTATTTTCTGGTCTTTTACGATGCAATGAATGTGGATATAAAATGTCCGGTAAATACTGCAAGAACTTCCCTACTAATTGTACTTTTTACTATTTATGCTCTAATGCACGATTTAAGAAAAAATGTAACATGCTTAAGCAACTTAATGAAACCAAAATTGAAAAGAAATTGTTAGAACAAATTGTTCCAGAAATTAATAAGTACATCGACAAAAATAATATTTTAGAACTAGAAAAAGCGCAGATACGAGATATTTCAAAAGAACGTGACAAAGTTAATAAACAGCTAGAAAAATTAAGAGACTTATATGTAAATGATTTAATTCAAATTGACCACTACGAAAAACAATACAAAGAACTTACTTCAAAGTTAGACAGTCTTAAAGAAGAAGAAAAACCAGTTGAGGAGAAGAAAACTGTCAATTATGACGAATTTAGATCGTTTTTAAGCAGAGACTTTGTTACTCTATATAACAGCTTGTCTCGAACAGAAAAAAGACTGATATGGGCTTCTGTAATTGATACTATATATATTGATGATAACTATAATCTACGTATAGTTTTTATTTAGATTTGTGATTGGTATATTTTTTTGTTGCCAGAAGATAATAGAAACGTTATTTATGGTATAGTTAGAGATTGTTACAAAGATCCTGTAAAAGACGCTGTTGTAAAGCTTATAGAAGTTGAGTGCAAAATGGGAAAAGACATTAGAAAACCAGTTTCTCACACATTTACTGATGACAATGGAGAATTCGTATTTGGACCACTATGTGCTAATAGACTTTATGAAGTTGAAATTTGGGTTAACAATGTAAAACACGCAAAAATATGTACTGAATGCCACCGCCAGGGTGAATGCTTAAAAGGTGTTGACATGGATTGCAAGAAAGACGACTGGAAACCAGGAAAGCCAGGAAAACCTTGCGACGACAAACCATGTTGCAATAGAGATTCAGAAGCATCATCAGAACAATAATCTTGCAGAAGACTAAGGCTAAATATTAAAAATATACAGCCTTTTGATTAGACAAAAAGATAGAAGGAATGGATTTTTCCGCTCCTTCTATGTTTTTTATATTTAAACTAACCCCATTTTTCTTGCAAATTGTTTTCCTTTTTTCATCATTTTCTTTGTGTCGCTTTTTGATATCCAATCTGTACAAAACATTGTTACACCGACTGTAACCATACTTCCAACTAACATTCCTTCAATAAATTTCATGTAATTACCTCCTTTTTAGTTTAGTATTGTCTTTTTTTACCTTTTATATACAATTTAAAATAAGAATATATTTCATATGCACTTATAAATAATAGGAATACTCCAAAAAGTTTTCGCAGTTTTGTAACTGGCATATTCTTTGATATTACTGCTCCACAGACAGCTCCTATTACACCAAATACTACAAAAAAAATTGCATTCTTAAAATTGATTAATTTCCTTTTTGTATTAAGAATTATACAGACTAATGCAGATGGAACAAAGAACAATAAATTTGTCGCCTGTGCTACATGTTGTTCTAAATTTAAAAATAATGTTAAAAATAAGATTAAGACAGAACCTCCACCAAGACCTAAACCAGTAAATATTCCGGCTAAAATTCCAATAATTATTTCTAACATTTCATGCCTTCCACCTTTCTATAGTCTTTTAGAAAAATACTATCTTTATACCAGAATAAATTAGAAATAAAATAAAAATTAATTTTAAATATTTTCCTTTTAATATAGCTAATAATTTTGACCCTATAAAACTACCGATAATTCCACCAATACAGCACAGTATTCCGGTTTTCCAATTTATATAGTTACCCGTTCCATAAAATATTGCTGTAACTAACACCATTGGCAATATACAAAATATAGCCGTGGCTCTTGCCTCTTTTTCTGAAGAATCGAAAAAATGAATATATGCCGGAATCAGTAAAAGTCCTCCACCAGACGCAAACATTCCACTAATAAATCCTACAATTAAACCAACTAATATCTTTTTCCACATAAAAAATCCTTTTTAGTAGTATTAGTAATAATATTATAATTATTCTCAAAATTATATTTTTTCATATAAAAGACTTGTTTTTTTAATAATTTTATGATATCATATTTGATAGTCGATTTTAATAAATCAATAGGAGGTGCAATAGTTATGGCAAAATGTGCAATTTGTGAAAAAGCAGTATCACACGGAAATAAAATTAGTATAGCACGTTCTCATGTTAGTAGAAGAGCTTCTAGAACATGGAAACCAAATCTAAGAAGCGTTAAAGCTGTTGTAGATGGAGAAACAAAAACAATTCAAGTATGTTCAAAATGTCTACGTTCTGGAAAAGTAAACAGAGCATAATTAAAAATCGTCGTTCCATTTAGTTGGTTCTGACGATTATTGTTATTTTGAATAAACGAAATAAATTATTATACAGAAATAAAATGATGTATTTAATAAGGCTACTTTTAGTAGTCTTGTTTTTACATCATTTTATTTTTTCATATGTATTATTCTTCTTTCAATCCGAATATTAATTTAACAAAGCCTCTTAAAAATTTTGGCACTTTTTTTACCACAATTTTCATATTTAATCACACTCCTCCCTATTTTTTGCAAAACAGCCATGCAACACCTAATATAAACAATGCACAACCTATTATAAATAGCCATCCTGTAATTGGAAGTAATAACACAAGCAATATTCCCGAGCCTACTCCAATAAGGCAAACTCCTATAGTCTTTTTCAATGCTTCAAACATATATTACCTCCTTTTTTATATAATATTATTCGTTTTACATAAACGTGCTTCTATTTATTTATTTTGAAAATTATTGTATAATTAGATATGTAATATTATTGAAAGGAAATAAAAATGACTAAACAAAATGCAATTAAAATTATAGAAATTTTAAAAGAATTATATCCAGACGCAAAGTGTAGTTTAGATTTTAATACTCCATTTGAAATGTTGGTGGCTGTTTGTTTATCTGCCCAGTGTACTGATGAACGAGTAAATAAGACAACTCCTTCTATATTTGCGAAATATGATACTCCTCAAGACTTTGCTAATGCAAATATTCATGAGTTAGAGAAACTTGTTCACCCATGTGGTTTTTACAAGAATAAGGCAAGAAATTTAAAATTAGCCGGCGAAAAAATCATGAAAGATTTTAACGGTGTTGTTCCACATACTATGGAAGAACTTATAACCATTCCCGGAGTTGGCAGAAAAAGTGCCAATGTTATAATGTTGGAGGCTTTTAATATGCCTCAAGGAATCGCAGTAGATACTCACTGCAAACGTATTGCAAATAGACTCGGATTTTCAAAAGAATCTGAACCATCAAAAATTGAACAAGATTTATTAAAAGTAATTCCAAAAGAATACTACAAAGATGTTAATCATATTTTTATTTGGCATGGAAGAAATTTATGTACTTCTCAGAATCCAAAATGTGATAAATGCCCATTAAAGAATTATTGTAACTTTCACTTAACCAAATAATATCTTTACAAAAGAAAATGTTTATTTTTCAATAATCAACACGTTGCACTTGGTCGAAGCTCCTTCGGACTCCTCAAAAGGCGAGCTTCCGGTCTCTTTTGAAAAATAAACATTTTCTCTTATATATAATTTACTCATTTTCATTGACATTTAGCCATTTTAATTATATAGTGTTTTTATAAATTACATATAGAAAGGGGAAAATTTTATGAAATTTTCAAAGAAATTAAAATCAATTTTATTTTTTGCTTTAGTTTTAGTTGTTTTACTTTCATCTGTTGTTTTTGCAGATAATGAAACTCCTATTACAAAAGCAGATAATGAAGCAGGAATTATGCTAGTTGACGAAAATCTAGAAACTACCTCAAACGTTGTATCTAAAACATTGTATTTAGCAAATTCTTCTGTTACAATCGACTACCCTGTTGAAGGAAATGTTTTTGTAATGGCTCAAGACCTTACTATTAGTGGTAATATCTCTGGAAATGTTTTTGCACTTGCACAAAACTTAAAAATAGAATCTACTAGTTCTATTAATTCAACTCTATTTGTTTGTGCAGAAAACGTTACAATTGATGGTACAGTGTCTGATGTATTCTCTATATCTAGCAATTTAACTATTAATAAAAGTGCTAGAATTATTCAAGACATCACTGCTGGTGGTAGCACATTAAAACTTGGCGGAACTATTGGAAGAAATGCAAACTTTGAATTTGATGAAATAAACACATCAGATTCTGCAATGATTTTAGGAGATTTATCTTACTCTTCAAGAGTTGCTGCAATTTCAGAAGACATTGTATCTGGTACAACATCATTTAAAATAATGGAAGAAGTTAAAATTGAACCAAAAGATATTATCAAAAGCAAATTAAATGATTTATATACTTTATTGGTAATTTCTTTAGTTATAGTTTTAATTGTAGTATATGCAATGCCAAAATTTGCAGATAAAGAGCAAAAAATTGTTGAAAACAAATTAGCAGCTACATTTGGATATGGCGCCTTAGCACTAATTCTAGTTCCATTTGCATGCTTACTACTATTCTTCACAATAATAGGAATATTACCTGCAGTTGCGCTTTTCCTTGTTTACTTGTTTATAATTATGCAAGTTGCAACACCACTAGTCGCAATCGCTATAGCTAAAATCATTTGTCAAAAAATTAACAAAAATACTAAAGGATTTACTCTATTGTTTAGCATGTTGTTAGTTTTAGCCATCTGGATATTAGAACTAATTCCTATTTTAGGAAGCATTGTTTCATTGTTAACAGCTATATTAGGACTTGGAATTATAGTATATGCAATTTTTCATTCGACTATAGACCCTAAAAAAGACTCAAAAAAAGATGACAAAATTGTTGCAGAAGCAAGTGCAATTATAGAAAACAATGGAAAAGATGAAGAAAATAAATAAAAATGCACTTGTATAACTAGTGTTTTTGTACTTATCTCCCAAGATTATTGTACTGAACTCAAAAAGCTGGACAGTATAAATTAGACTACTAACAAGGAATGTTCTCTGTATTGAACAAGAGACATTCCTTTTAGTTTACTCTTAATTCTTCTGTTATTATAATATTCTGTAGAAATTGCTTCTATTTTTAGTCTTATCACATATAAAAAATATATCCGTTAATAAATATTTATACATTTCACCTTTACTACGTTATCTTCTATGTATCCACTTATAAATACTTTATCATTTTTATTTAATTTGCTATAGGCAAAATCTGCGAGCTGGTTATATGCTTGTATTCTTACTATTTGCTTATCGTTCGTTTCTATTTCAAACCAAATTATTGCTTTATTTTTTGAATTTATTATAAATTTGAATTTTATATCACTAATTACTTTCCCTATTAAAAATACCTCATTCATTTTTTAATTTTTTCCTTACCTAGAAATAAATTGCCTTTAAAATTTACTTTTAGTCTTTCTTTTATAAAATTTGGCTTTTAATTTCAGCCAGAATTTAATATTATTTTGTAGCCAGTAATTTATTTATATTATTACTGGCTATTTTTCGTAAAACACATGTATTCCATTTTTGTACTAACATATGTTTTACTGATTCATGTTTACCTAAATTAGGATGGGATAAATCTCTTTAATACTAATACTTTCATTGTATATATTCCGTAAAATATATAGTCTAGAAAATGTATTAGAGTGAAACTCGGAAGCCGATGTTGTTGTTGCTGTTGTCTGTGCTATTGTTGTTACGGTTAACTGCAGGATTGTTTGAACCTGTATTGTTGTAATTGCCACCCCTATTAGCACACGGATTGTTGGTGTTGGAAGTTTTCGATTTATCCCAATGTAATAAAGTTATTATTTATATTTTATAATTTTTATCTGGTTCAAATAAATATCACTTTCAAAATACCCGTGCTTTAATTTACATTTTTATTATAAAACAATTTCTCTTCTAAATTTTTTGTGTTTGCAATTTTTATATAGCCTAAATGCCCACTTAAATATTTGTATGCTTCTTTACTCGTCATTTTTCCTGCTTTTACTTGTTTTGTTAATTGTTTTACTTTGTTCTTGAATTTACGCTTTCCTTTATCTCTTATTTTTAGCCTATATTCGTTTATCTTGTAGCCACAAAAGTTTACTCCTTGTGAACTTTTAAATATCTGTGTTTTGTTGTTTAATTCTAGTTCTAAATTTCTATTTAAAAAATCTCGTATTTTTTCAAGAATGGATATTGCTTCTGCTTTTGTATTTAATAAAATTATGCTGTCGTCCATATATCTAAAATAATATTTGCACTTCAATTTATGTTTTATGTATTGGTCTACTTCGTTCAAATATATATTTGCAAATGTTTGAGACGTGTAGTTTCCGAATTGGTTGTCCTTTCTTTCCTTCTGTTGAATATACTATTTGTTTTATTACTTTTAATAATTTATTGTCTTGTATTTTTCTTGCTAATATTCTGTATAAAATGTCTTTATCTATGTTGTCAAAATATTTTCTTACGTCCATTTTCAATATATAATAATTGCCCCATATCCTTTTGCAATGTTGCATGGCATTTTGTACATCTAAGCAGGCTTTGTGCATTCCTCTTCCTTTTATGCAGGCATATGTTGTTTGTATGAATGTTGTTTCAAAATACTCTTTTAAAAATTGGTCTACTATCCATCTATGTACTATTCTGTCTATGTATCTACTTTTTTGTATTCTACGCACTTTAGGTTCTGTCACATAAAATTCGGTATAACCTCCATGTTTATATGTTTCGTTTTTTAGCTGTTCATATAACCACATAATATATTCTTCTTGTTTTAAATTAAAGAGTATTATTTCTTTTCTATAACCTTTACCACGTTTACTTAAATTATGTGCTTGCATTAAATTTTCATAAGATAGCTTTTTTGCAAACTGATTTCTAATTGTTCTTGGCATAGTATTTGCTTAAGCCTCCTACTATTTTGCCTATTTCATATATTTTGCTCATTGCCACTTCAAATTTCTTTGTGTCTATCCAATGCTGTCTCCACATTATTCGTAAGAATATTCTCTGGCAGTTTAGTTCTGCATCTATATTATTTAATAATTCTAGATCTTGCTTTCCATTATAGCCTTTGTTTAATTTATATAAATGTAACACATTATTTAACATCTTATACATACTCACTTTTATTTCTGTACCAATACTAAATTTTTCTGTTCTTGGTATTTTTATTAACATAACTATAACATATTCTATGTAATCTTCTATTTTAGGAATTAAGCTCAATTTTTTATTTTCTTGTTCTTTCTTTTCTTCATTACTAATTTCAGTCATTTTTTCCTCCATTACTATTTAATATCTTTCTTTATTATTTTCATCTTTTTCATTTTCTTCATTGCTTAATTTTTCATAGTAATTACATAGTGCTAGTATGTATTCATCATCTTTATATGCAGATATTCCTTTGCAAGTTAAACAGTTTAAATTTTTGCTTGTTATTCTTGTAGCTCTTCCAGCCTTTGTTAAAACCTCTGTTAATTCAGCTTTATCTTTATTGTAATTATAAATTACATACCCATAACCAGTTTTGTCTAATTTTTCTATATATTTATCAATTGCAGTGATTGGTACTCCCACCTTACATACATTATCTGTAAAACATGTACATTTTAAATTTAATTTATCATGCAAGAGTACTGCATCTCTACCTGTTGCTATGTAGAACATGCCTAGCCTTATTAGTACAATTTTCTTTTCGTTTCTTTCTTGCAGAATTTCTAGCATTTTGCTAAAACTCATTTTTCACCACTCCTTTCAAAAAGTGTGGCGACTTTTTCTTTTGCGGGTTACATAACTGTACCCGCAAACGCAGAAAAAGCGCCACTTGCGTGGCGCCACGCAAGTGGAAAATTTTTTATGTCTGCCCATTCATTCTTCATGGGTGACATTTAAAATTTTCCACATAGCGTATTTCATTCGCTATGCAAGGCGTGAGCCTTCTTATAGCTTTCTGTTATCATTTTTATTTTTTCCTCTTGTTTCAAATTTCTCGTCTCTAGCGTTCAGCTTTTCCTAGAAAAGTGAAACTCGGAAGCCGACGTTGTCGAGGCTGCCGTCTGTGCTACAGTCGATACGGTCAACTGCACGATCGTATGAACCTGAAAGGTTGTAATTGCCACCCCTAACAGCACACGGATTGAAGGTGTAGGAAGTTTTTTCTAGAGTCCATTCATATACATTTCCAGCTATGTCGTATATGTTTTGTACTGAAAAACTGCTATCTGCTCCTGTTGTTAATAATATAGCCGAACTTGATTCTTTTTTGAATGGATTTGGACATGCTGTAAATGTAGTTCCGTTATCTTCTGAATATTGTGCATTTGCATTCTTTATTTCCCATAAATTATCACTATAGTTTCCTATTGTTGTACTATTTGTTATTAATTTACTATCATCTATCTTGCCTTTATTATGCATAAATGCTAACACTAAATCCCATTGCACTCCAAACATTAAACTTCCTGTATAACTTTTATCTCCGTTTGTATATTTTATTTTCTCTGCTAGCACCTTTGCTTGTGTTCTTGTCAAATAATTATATGGATATGCATTTGCCTTTGATACAGGTGTTTCTGTCGCATCTCCTTCTGCTTTTCTATTTTTTGAAATTCCTGCTTCATATCTTCCTACATAAAATCCACCATTTTCATATACACTCTTTAGCATTTTTTGTTTTGCTACTGTATATTCATCTGCATTTTTAAACCAGCCAGTTGTACTATCTGCAGCATATGTGTCTGAAAAATCTGTTCCATTTCTATATGTTGCTGTGTACTGTTGCAAGCAATATTCTATGTTTGCATAATCTGTACTTGATGATGGCTTTTTTTCATCATTTGAATTATAAGCTGTATTATTATATAAACTCTTTGGCACTACTACCCATACATATTCATTTCCGACTTTATCAGCTATTACAAGTCCGCTATCTATTGTTGTTCCTTCTATTGTTGTGAAATCACCACCTGGGTAATATGGGGCCGTTTCTTCTGTTGGCTCTGCTGGTACTTTTTTATCTGTTCCACTGCCTCCTCCAGTTCCACCATTTCCACTTCCATTGTCTGAAAGTATCTCGTCTATCTCACCCGATATATTATTAAAATCTTGTAATTCGTTTGCTTGCGCTTGCTTTGTCTTGTCTCTTGCATCTTTTGCCTTGGTTACTATTCCATTTTCGCCTAGCACCATATTTATGCTTACGCCTGCAAGAATTAACAATACAACTATTGTAACGACTAACGCAACTAGGGTTATACCCTTATTATTTCTCATTTCTGTCTCCTCCTATGTACTTTTTATTATTTTCAACTGTTTCTTATGTTTTTATTCAAAAATTTCATCTTTTTGTTTTATTTTTTCTTTTAAATCTCACATTAAAAGAATTGTGTTTTCAGTTGAATCTAAATTTTAATTTTTACTTAACTTTATTGTAATAATTTTAAGATTTACAATATTTTAGAATAAATTTTTTTGTACATACATCTACCACGTATATATTTTTGTTGCATTAATCGTATTTATTTCTATATACGTTATAGATATAAATACTCCACCAAAATAATATCATTATTTTCACACGTGTGCAATAATTTTTTCTTATTTTTTCAAATTTGTCGATTTTTGTTGAATTTTGTCGTATTGCAATTTTTATAGTTTATATCTAATGTTAGATAACTGATATATAAGTGCTCAATTTAAATATATATTTCCAAGTTCTTGCTTTATAAAAAAATTCCTCTGATTTTAATTAATCAGAGGTTTATTTTTATCTTAATTTTTTTATTGTGTCAGCATAATCTTTTGAATTTATTATAGCTGTTCCAGCTACTAATATATCTGCTCCAGCATCTATTATTTTGTCTGAGTTTTCCACTTTAATTCCACCATCAGCTTCAATTTCATAGTCTAATTTGTGTTCTTCTCTGTAAGAATTAAGCTCTTTTATTTTTTCTATAGTTGAAGGAATTAATTCTTGTCCGCCCTTTCCTGGTTCAACTGTCATAACAAGTACTACATGCACATATGGTAAAAATTTCAGAATTTCTTTCACATCATTCTCTGGCTTTACAGAAATTCCTACTCTTCTTCCCTTTTCTTTAATATAATTTATCAAATTCATTACTTCTTCTTTATTTTTACAAGCTTCATAATGAAATGTAATTATGTTTGGATTAAATATCAAGTAACTATCAACAAAGTTTTTTACGTCTTTTACCATTAAATGAATATCTAGTGGAATTTTTGTAATATTATCCAAATATTCGCAATATTCTAGCATTAAATCATGTGTATCATTTTCTACAAACTCGCCATCCATAACATCTATATGAAAATAATTTGTGTTTGCATCTTCCAATTTATAAACAGTATCTATTATTTTTTCTTTTTTTACACTCAATAAAGATGTTGAAATATCTACCATTTGTGTTCCTCCTTGTCTTTTAATTCACTATATATTTTTACGTAATTGTCATATCTAGACTGTGCTATCTTTCCTTGTTCAAGTTCTAGTTTTATTCCACACTCATCTTCTTTAATATGGCTACAGCCTACATATCTGCATTTATCAATACAATTTTTAAACTCTCTAAAATATTTATCTAATTCTCTATATGGAATTTCATACACATCAAATGTCGAAAATCCAGGGGTATCTGCTATATATGTATCTGTATCAAGCTCATATAAACAAATATCTGTTGTAGTATTTTTTCCACGCTTATTCTTCTGGCTAATTTCTCCCTCTTGAGTTACGTTTTCTTTGAACAAGTCATTTATAAGTGTAGACTTTCCAACTCCAGAATTTCCAGCAAATGCACTGATATTATTCTTTAATTCTAATAAAATTTCTTCGACTCCAATGCCATTTTTTGCATCAGTTTGAATTACTTTATACCCTATTTCTTCATATACTTTTTGAATATTTAAAAATTCATGTTTATCATCTAAATCAATCTTGTTTAAAACTATTACAGGCTTTATATGTAAAAACTCTGCAAAAGCAAGCTGTTTATCTAATAATAATAAATCTGGCTTTGGATGCTTGCTAGAAACCACAAATACAATTTGATTTATATTAGCAAGCTTCGGTCTTTTTATGTATGACACTCTTTCTTTCACACTTTCGATTACAGCTGTTTTTTTGTTTTCATCAACAATAGAAAATTCAGCTATATCTCCAACCACAGGAGTAAAGCTATCATTCTTAAACTTTCCCCTAGCAGTAGCAATATAGTTGATATCTCCTAATTTTATTTTATATAAATTTGCTTTATTCTCTATAATTAATCCTTGCATTTATGCCTTCCTACTTTAAAATTACATCTATATTATACCAAATTTGCAGTTTTTTTACAATGAAAATTTCACTGTATTCTTTATATAAATATACAATTTTTACTCCGTCCCCAAAATGTACATATAAAAGGTGAACTGGAACTCTTATTTAAAGAATCCCAGTTTACCTTTCTTTGCTTTACCCGTTTACTGCAATATTCTCACAATAATAGGTGTAGCTCTCCCATTTCACGTAATTTTACTCTCGTTAGCTCATCACCTCATCGTTTTCGACATGGCTGTAGACCATATTTTAGTCCAGAATATTGAAAATCTCCTTGTTCACATTTTCGTTTGCCGAAAGATTGAAGAAAAAGCACTTGTTAACATCGCCACCATATTCTTTGCTATACTCCTGAGCCACCAAACTCTGATAGAATACTGTTAACTCATAGCCATCTTCCTGAGGCATCTCCTCATATAAAAGGATACCCACTTTTTCTTTCGGCAGGCTGTTTTCAATGTAGTCTTTTAGTGCTTTGACCACATCTTCGTCCTGGGCAAGGAATTGCTCGCGACTAATCTCGGTATTTGCACGATAAAGTTCCTGCACACCGTAGACCTCTGCGCTGCTTCCTTCTGTGATTTCGAAGTACGCAGCTTGTCGGTTTAACGGATCCTTCCGGCCACAAGCGACCAACAGAATGGCACTAATAACTAGCATAACGAGCATAACGAACATTTTTTTCAAACTACTTTTCATGGAATTTTCCCTTTCTTGTTGTTCCAATAGTGTGAATTCATACGTTTATATAAAACATCCATTAGGATGCACTGCGAAAGGAATTATATTGCAAAAAAACGTATTTAACGTTTTTACTATATATATTATAGCTCTTTTCTCGTAATTATGTCAAGTTTATATGACTACTCTCTAGTAATTACTTAATTCTTATTAACAAGTAATTTTTTAAATACAAATATGCAATTTTTTCTCCGTCCCCAGAATGTACAAAAAATGGAGACGTGCATTTTTTGCTCCGTCCCCAATTTGTACCAATTTGTACATTATTCAAATGTATATGAACTTGTTGTGTTTAGGTTTATATCTTTTTGTGATTTTAATATGTCATCTACATAAACCTTTACTGTTACTGTGCCTTTTCCACTTATTTTTGTTTGAATATTTGTTGAATTTAAGTCTACTTTCTTGTCATATACTTTGTCTTCTCCAACTTTTACTGTAAGTTTCTTTTCTTTTACTGTTGCCGAACTTGAAGAACCTGTTGTATTTGTTGTGTTTGTGTTTTCTTTATCTGGTACTTCGTAACCACCTGTAAGTGATTTTACGTTTATTGTTATTGTTGCTTCTTTCATTTCTGCTAATTTGTTTACTGTTATTGTTACTTCAGTTCCTTCGTCTATGTTTTCACCAGATTTTATGCTTTGCTCTAGTACTTCACCATTTTCTTTGTCTGTGTTTTCTTTGTATTCTACCTTTACTACTAAGTTTTTAGCTTCTAATGCTGATTTTGCATCTGCTTCTGTTTTTCCTAATACATTTGGCATTACTACTTGGTTTACACCTGTTCCAATGCTTACATGTATTTTTACTGTGTCACCTGCATTTGCTGTTGTGTTTGCATCTGTTTCTTGGCTGATTACTATTCCTTCTTTTATTGTTTTACTTGTTTCTTCAACTTTTTCTGCTTTTAGTTTATTCTTTTCTAGTTCAGCAACTGCTTCTTCATATGTCATACCAGCTACTTTTGGAACTGTAGTCTGCTCTGTTCCCTTGCTTATTTTTACAGATACTGTGCTCTTTTCTTTTACTTTGAAATTGTCTGAATATACAGGTTTTTGTTCAAAAACTTTTCCAGCCTCTACCTCAGAATTATAGTCTTCTCCAACCTTTTCATATACAAGTTTGTATTTTGCAAGTTCTGCCTTTGCTTCTGCCTCAGTCATTCCAACTAAGTTTGGAATTTGAACGTCTTTTACTGAATTTGCATTTAATATTGCAGATGTTATTGCTATGCTTCCAGCAAATATTATTAAGCAAAGTACTATTATTGCCAAAACTTTTGTCTTTGGATGGTTTTCAAAGAATACGGCAACTTTATTTTTCTTCTTTTTATTGCTATTTTTAGCATTTTTCGCCATATCATCTGTAATAGCATCCATTCTTCTTGTTAAGCCATCGTCTAAATCTTCTTCTTCAACGAATTCTCCATCTGGATTTTTTAGAGCTTGTGCTAAATCTCTTATCATTGCTGTTGCAGTTTGATATCTAGCCATCGGTTCTTTTTGCATAGCTTTTAAAATTATATCGTTTACTGCCTTTGGAATGTTTGGATTTATTTCCATCGGTGGTACAGGGTCCTCTTGCATATGCTTTAATGCAACAGAAACTGATGTATCTGCATCAAAAGGAACTTTTCCTGTAAGCATTTCGTACATTACAACACCTAAAGAGTAAATATCAGATTTAGCATCTGTATATCCTCCCTTTGCTTGTTCTGGTGAGAAGTAGTGTACAGAACCAATAGTTGTTCCAAATGCTGTTATTGTTGAATTTGATACTGCCTTTGCTATTCCAAAATCTGTTACTTTTGCAACTCCATCTTCTGTAATTATTATATTGTGTGGTTTTATATCTCTATGAACAATGTTGTTTTTATGAGCCATCTCTAAGGCTGATGCAATTTGTCCTGCAATATTTACAGACCATTTCCAAGGAAGTGCTCCTTCCTCATTTATTATTTGTTTTAGAGTCTTCCCTCTTACTAATTCCATTACTATATAATAAATTCCGTCTTCATTTCCAACATCATATATTGAAACAATGTTAGCATGGGTAAGACTTGCAGCTGCTTGAGCCTCTGAATTAAATCTTTTTACAAATTCATCATCTGTGGTAAATTCATCTTTTAGTACTTTAACAGCAACATCTCTATTTAAAACCTTGTCTCTTGCAACATATACTGTTGCCATTCCCCCAACTCCGGTTTTACTTATAATTTCATATCTATTTGCTATTGTTCTCCCTATTATATCCATAAAATTTTCTCCCTATTACATTATAATAACAACAGTAATGTTGTCCAATCCACCATTATCATTTGCTTGTTTAACTAAATTTTCTATAGCATTTTCTTTATCTTGCTTAATTATTTCATATATGTTTTCTTCTCTAATCATATTTGTTAGACCATCTGAACACATTAAAATAATATCATCTTTAATAAATGTTTTAGTATATACATCTGGCTCTACAGTTTCTACACACCCTAGGGCTTTTGTAAGCATGTTTTTCTTTGGATGACTATATGCTTCTTCTTTGGTTATAGTTCCGTCATCTACCAATGTTTGAACATAACTATGGTCTTTTGTAAGTCTTCTCATAAACTCTTTACGTATTCTATATACTCTGCTATCTCCAACATGACCTATGTATATTCTACTATTATATATTAAGCAAACATCTAATGTAGTACCCATTCCTCTTAAATTCTCTTTACTTTGAGCTTTTTTGTATACCACACTATTTGCATATTCAACAGCATCTTTTAGAAGTGCTTCTAGCTTTTCTTTGCTGTCTTTATTTTTTGCAAAATGTTTATGTATGTAGTCTCTTGCAGCTTCAACTGCCATTTTACTAGCAACTTCTCCTGCATTATATCCACCCATTCCATCTGCTAATATAAACAGTCTTATTTTATCTTCTGGTTTAGATACATAGTAGAAATCTTCGTTTGTTTTTCTTTCTCTTCCTATGTCTGATTTAGCAAAAACTTGCATATATTCCCCTCCAGTCTTATATAGTATCATTTCAGTTACGGTCTGTGTTATTTCTATTTTTGTATTATAATTATTGATTACTGTTCTTTTAAATTTTGTCTTCTTAACTGTCCGCAGGCAGCATCAATATCTGATCCTAATTCTCTTCTGATAGTTGCGACTATTCCGTGGTCATTTAAATAATCTCTAAATTTTATAATATTTTCATTAGAACTCTTTGTAAATTTTCCATTTTCAATTTTGTTTATTGGTATCAAATTTACGTGACACAACATACCTTTAAGCAGATTAACTAATTCTTTAGCATCTTCTAAGTTATCGTTATTGTCCTTTGCAAGTGCATATTCAAAAGATATTCTCTTATTCGTAATTGCAATATAATCTCTGCATGCCTTCATAAGCTCTTCTATGTTATACGCATTGTTTACTGGCATCATGCTTGAACGTTTTTCATCATTACTTGCATGTAAAGAAACTGACAATGTACACTGTATATTCTCGTTTGCTAAGTCATAAATTCTTGGTACTAGTCCGCTTGTAGATACACTGATGTGTCTTGCTCCAATATTTAATCCTTTAGGATTGTTTAATATTCTTATAGCCTTTATTACATTATCATAATTGTCTAGTGGTTCACCAATTCCCATAAATACAACATTTGAAATTTTATCGCCCGTATCTTGCTCAACGGCTAAAATCTGTTCAACAATTTCACCTGCCGACAAACTTCTTATAAAAGGTATTCCCGTTGAAGCACAGAACTTACATCCCATTTTACATCCAACTTGTGAAGATACACAAATTGATTTTCCATAGTGGTATTCCATAAGAACCGACTCTATTGCATTTCCATCTAATATATCAAATAGATATTTCTTAGTTCCATCTGATGATTCTAATTTTTTTAATATATTATAATTACAAATTGTGTAATTTTGCTTTAGTTTTTCTCTTAATTCTAGTGAAAGGTTTGTCATCTCATCAAAACTTTTTACTTTTTCTTGATAAATCCATTTAAAAATCTGCTCTGCTCTAAAACCTTTTTCTCCTATGCTTACAAGTTCATCTTTTAAATCTTGTAAATCATAATCTTTTATATTTTTCATTTTAATATTTTTCCTCTCTCAAGGTATAACTTTAATTGTAATTATTTTTTCTAAAATTATACATTTATATTTATACCACAATAAAAGGATTTTTTCAATAGTTTCTACTAATAGTTGCATTCCTTACTCTAATAAAATAAACCTAAACTGTTAAATGTTTATCTAACAATTTAGGTTCATTCATTTATCATATTATTCTAGCTATTAGCCACATTATTCTTTCTTTCTGCCTCTTCCATAAGTTCTCTATCTTGTTGCATAAGCTTAGAGAATTGAGTCTCAACATTACCTATTGTATACTGAAATGCATCAGATAGTCTTACAAATTGTCTTCTAAATTCTTCTGAACCATCACACTCCAATTTTATTTGATCAACTGTTCTATCTATTTCTTGCATTATATCTTCTATTTCTTGAAAAATTTTCATAATATCATTGTTTATTTCTTCTACTTCTTTAGATATATATCTCATTCCTACATCATCATATACTTGTAATGCCTGTATTTTTTGTACACTCTCTTTTTGTGGTACAGCTACATTCTGCTTTATATCTACGTCAGAAACAGTGTTTGCTATCTCTTCAAACATATATGGAACTTCTCCAACTATTGCTTCTAGAAATAAGTTTAATTGTGGAGCTAATTCGTTAAATTTAGTTACCAATTCATTATATCTCTTCCCATACCAACAAATATGCATTTCGGAAATTTTTCTGTAAATTGCTAATAATTTATTATTTATTTCTATAGCCTGCCCTCTAATACTATTAGATTGATTAGGCATATTTTCATAATCAATTTTTATACTACTTCCCATACTTTACTCCTTACTTCTTTTTCGCTTTGCTTCCGTTAAATATATCTTTATTGACAAGAGGATTATCCTTATCTATAGATACTTTGCCATTAGAATTTTGATAGTTCGTATACATATTTTCCATTAGTCTAAGTTCTTTTTTTGCTTCTTCAATCTCTTTTTCTAATCTTACGGTAGTACTATTACTTATTTCTGGTGTTTTGTCTAATTCAGATTGCTTTTTTTGTATTTCTTCCTTAAGTTCAGCAATAGTTTTGTCATTTGCAGCATACTTGCCTGATGCCTGGTAACCTATACGATTATTATTTTGACCGTCTTTTAAATTTATCTTCGATGCATTTGTTGTTTTATTATTGCCCATTGTACCTGCATTCTTACCAGCATTATTAACACTTGCATTCTGTTGATTTCCAGCATTTTTACTTTCTGAATTTAGACCTGTATTCTCTGCCTTTTTTGCGTCAAGCGATGCATTTTGGTTTGAAGTACTTTCTTTTTCAGCTAGTTTTCCATCAACCTTCTTGTCCTCAGAATCTACTTCTACATCTTTGTTTACAAATTCTGATCTATCTGTTGGCAATGAATCTATTCCAATAAAGGTTAATGCAGATGCTATTGCATTTTGTGCCACTTTCGCACCTGTTTCATTAAAGTATGTTTTTATTATTGCATCAGCCGCAATGTTTGCTTCATATCTACCAATATTTCCAATTATGCCATTACCCATTTTAGCACCTATTATTGAGGTTGTACGTCTAACTACTAGTGGTCCCGCAATAGCACCTACTGTGGTAGCAACACCAATTGCTGTATATATCTCGTCATTAAGTCCATCTGATAAGTCTACTCCAATTGCCTTTAGCAGATTATCTCCTACGGCAGATGTCCACTCTTTGAAATTGCTAGCTTCTGGTACATTAAATGCTGCTATTACTCTTTTAGTTACATCTATACCCTCTCTTAATAATTTAGTGGTAGCAACTATTGCAAATTGTGAGTCTTGAGAAGCTTGTGAGATTTGCTTTTGTTGACTAGTCATTGAAAATAATGTACCTCTTAAAGCTGCTGCTAAACCTCTTAGAGCTGCAGCAATTGCTTTTAAGTTTGCTGCTTCCGCTCTTAGAGTTGCTGCTCTTGCCATCGCAGCAGCATCAGCAGCTGTATCTGGAACCTGCTCATACTTTGTTACTGTATTTCCATCATCATCTGTTGTCTCATATGGTTCTGATTTATAATGTGGACAACTTGCCACTTCTGCACTAGCATCTGCTTCACATTGTGCGGCTTTCGCATCATTATCAGCTGCCTGTGCATCATAGCTTGAAGCATCAAAACTCATTTGATTAATCGTGTTCCCCAAACTTGTGATTATATCTGTGGCAACTTTTTCTACAAATTCAAACATAATTTCCTCCTTAGTTAATGTATTTTTGTATTTGCTTTTTTAGTATTTGCATTGTCAATTATATCGTTTGTATTATTTATTAAACCTGTAAATAATACTCCCTTTAACTTATTTTGTCCATCTACATTTTTATATTTTGTTTTTAAGGAATTACTCACATTACTAGATACTCCAGTTGAGCCTGTCCTCGTATTACTTGAGCTACCGGAACTACTGTTATTTGAGCTACTATCCCCACCAAATAATTGTTTAAAAAGATTTCCAATAAACCCCATAATAAAATACCTCCTAACTTTTATCCTTTTATAACATCATCTGTTAACATTTCTAACTCTTTTCTAAATTCTATAGAATAATTTGTTGTAAATTGACAATTTGCAACATCTTGTATGTATTTTTCGTAGGCCTGTTGATTATATGAAACTGTTGTATACCTTACTCCATTTTTTTCAAATATTTGTTGCATATATGTCATCGAAGGATCATTATAAAAAGCCATTCCGCCTATCAATTTGCTCACTGTTATTTCATCAAAATTCATAAACTTATTTAATATAATCCTTATTTTCTCATTGTTTATTGCATTCTTAGATTTTAGATTTGAAAGGAATTCTGTAAGTGGTTGAATGGTTAATATATCCATTGTTTGTACCAAATATACTTGCTCTGAATACGCAAAGTAATCAGCATCTGTAGAAAAATCTGTGTCTATAATTACAACCTGATGTTTCTTCAAAAGCGTCTCTAATATATTTTCAACTCTTGCACTATATTCATTCTTTCCTGGTACATCTGTATATACAGTTAGGTTATTTTCAATTTGTAATCCATTCAGTTTTCCTTCACTTAAATCCTTAAAACTGTTTCTAATACTAACTCTTATAGACTCTTTGTTTTGAGTATATATATAGTATGAATCTTTATTTTGCGTCATATCTAATATAGCCACATCAAAGTTTCTTCTTGCCATTATTCTTGCAATATTATTTACTAAAAAAGATGTGCCACTTTGACTAGCTCCGATAAAAGAAACTATCTTTTTATTTTCTTGTAATAATTCATTTATTGTAAGATTAGTATTACTTTTGTACGTGTTATCTACATTTAGTGTCTTCATTCAAAATTCCTTTCAAAACTAAAATTTATATTAATATTACTTCTGTTCCATTTCTTATTGTTGTATCCTTTAAAAATGAGTTCAAATCGAACTCTTGTGCAGTGATTTTATCATATAGCGTAGGAAGCGCTTTAGGATCATAATCTCCCTCACTTAGTTCTGATATTGCTCTTGATAATAATATAATTATCTCATATATTTTTTTGTTAGAAGGAATCCATACATCATAGACTCCTTCCAACATAGGAACATAAACTTTTACTAAGACTTTATCCATTTTTTTCACCAGCATCTTTCATTCCTATTAATTTTATCAGCTTAGCTTCTTCTTGTTTTATTAAGTATCCGAAGCTTTCTCCACAGTTGTTTACTAAATTTCTAGCGCTTGTGTTCATTCTTATTAAGTATTGATCTGCAACACCATTGCCTACCCAAATTCCAGAATCTTTTGTGATATACGCTTTATACCAGTCATCATATTCATGGTTCTTTAATTTAAATACGCTATCAACTACTATAAATGTATAATTCTTTAATTCTTCAGCTTTTCTAAGATCTGACAAAATTTCTTTTTCTATGTTTATTAAGAACTTATCAATTCCAACTATTATACATACATTGTATTTTGATTTACTTAGATTGTTTTGTATTCTTAATGAATAGTTCTGATAGTCAAGTTTTATGTTTTTACTAGCAGTTTGTACAATTCCCTCTGCATCAAATACAGTTACATCAATGTCTTCTAGTAGTTTCAATTCCTCGTATAAATGTGTTACATATTCTGTAGCTACTTCTATATTTTTTGCTGAAATTAAATTTACTAAATTGCCCTTAAAATTATATATTGCTAAGTTCAAACTATCTTTGTAAATTCCAACTGGTAATTTATCCAAGCTTTTTACAAATTCTTTTATCTCTTCTACCTTTATTTGATCTGGTAAAACTGGAATAGGATCTGCCTTTTCATCATATTTTTCATTTAATTGTTTTATCTTATCTCTTATAAATGCATTCCATTTTTCTGGTTCACATATACGAGCTGTTTGGAATTCATATATGTCACTATATTTTATCAATCCTCTTCCAAACATGTGGGCAGGTCTTTGTTTTCTAACTCCATCTATTATATTTAAATAATCATCTTCATTATTTAATTGTAATGCTATTTTTTGTTTAAAGTTTTGAGATAGTCTATATCTTACACTGTTATATGCACTTGCTGTAATTACAAATATGATTCCATATTTTATTCCCTCTCTACATAAAGTAAGCAATACATCGTCATATTTTTCTCCGAAGTTTTCCACAAATCCTTCATAATTGTTTATAACTATAAATACTTGTGGCATTTCAGCACCTGTATCATTTATATATAATTTTATATCACCACCATAGTTTGATAAAATCTCTGTTCTTCTTTTCATTTCTCTTTGTAGTATTTCGAACAATCTGTTTATTTTTTCTGTATCTGTACTTAATACTACATCACCTATATGTGGTGCATCCTTAAAGATTTTCAAGGCTTCACTACCAAAGTCGATTAAATACATTTGAGCTTCCTTAACAGAGTATGTTGATATTATGTCGTATACCATTGTGCTTATGAATGTTTCTTTACCACTCTCAGCATTTCCATAAACAATAACATTTCCCTGTTTCTTAAAGTCAATTTCAACTGGTCCTTGTCTTTGGTTATATGGATCATCATATTCTCCAACTACAGGTATTACTTCATTTTCTTTTTTCTGTATATTATATTTTTTCTTGATGTTATCTAACATAATAACATTTGGTATATTATCCAACCATAATGGTTTAAGTTTAATGTTTTCATGTTTTCCAAGCTGATAAATATATTTTACAATGTTGGTTAATTGTTCACCATCTTTTCTTGTTGGAGACTTTAATGTATCATCTACTTTTTTTATTACAGCACCAGTATTTGATACAAATTTCATTGAAGTATCTACATTTTTCTTTATTATATCTGTAGGTTCATAACTAGCTCCAGCCCATGCAGATTGTCCCAAAGCAAAATATTCATTATTACCAACTTGAATATAAAACTGTCCTGCTTTTTTTAAATCTGCCGCATCAGGTCTTTTAATTACATCTATACTATCTTGTCTATCTTGTACTTTTAAGCATATTCCGAATTTGCTATTGCTACGAATCTGGTCGTTTACAACACCTGCCGGTTTCTGAGTTGCAAGTATTAAATGTACTCCCAAGCTACGTCCTATTCTCGCAACACTTATTAATTCATCCATAAAATCCGGTTGTTGTTGCTTTAGCTCTGCAAACTCATCACAGATTATTAGTAGATGTGGAATTGGCTCGTTCACAATTCCATCGTGATATAATTTTTGGTATTTATATATATCTATAGTACCCTCATCTGTTTTTTCTCTTGCTTGATTAAACTTTACTTGTCTTCTTCTTAGCTCACTCTGTATAGAAACTAAAGACCTTTGAAGTCCAACTTTATCAATATTTGTTATAGTTCCGACAATATGAGGTAATTTCACGTCTCCTTTTTGGAACGCTCCTGCAAGACCTCCACCCTTGTAATCTATTAATATCATAGATACATCATTTGGATGGTAGTTAACCGCAAGTGAAAGAATATATGTGATTATAAATTCACTCTTTCCAGATCCTGTACTTCCCGCTATTAATCCATGTGGTCCATGTGCCTTTTCATGAATATCTAACACAATTGGCATTCCATTAGTATCGATTCCTATTGGTGCTTGCAAAGATTTTGTAGAATCATTTGTCATCCATCTTTGTAATATATTTAACTGCTCAATTCTACCAGCATCATACATTTCCAAAAAAGTATATACCTCTGGTAATGCAAACTTTGATGTTGCATTAAGCTTAATTGGAATATTAGATAACCTTTGCCCAATATTTTCGAAAAAGAACGTGAAAGATGGATCAAAATAAAACTCTTTTTTTGTAGTCGAAGTAATTTGATTTTCAAATAAGCTACCATTTGTTCCGTCTATGCTAATAAACAGTTGACATTCATTTGGTAAATGTAACATATTATCTGTTAAACAGAACAATCCAAATCCTAAGTTCCTCTTTGCGTTTAAAATTTCTGTTATTATTTTAAGTCCTTCTATTTTTTTGTAATCATCTGTTATTATTAAATAATATGGTGCAAATGAACGGTAATCAAATTTGTCATCATACTTTCTTCTATTATTTAATTCAATTTCAAGATATCTTGAAATATCCTTCATGTCTTCATATTCGTCTGCCCAAAATCTAATTTGTTTTTGTTCATCCCACACATGTGGTAAGGTTTTCATGTTCTCCCATCTTATGGTTTTCTCTTTTTTTAATAAGAATACTAATTTTAAATCTGCATAACTATGCAACGCAATTAATTGCATAATTAAATTTTGTGCAAACTTTTCAGTTGTTCTATCATCATTTTCAATAATTGCAGCCGCAATATTTTTTGATGTAAGAGAAGCCGTGATTGGAACATTCTTTATCACCTTAGATTTTTTTGCTACAGAATTTATTAATTCTACTAGGTTATCTTCCTCCAAAGAAAATTCCTTATTAGGATACTCTATATCTGCCTCTATTGGCAAATTTCCAAGTCCTAACCTCACAGTAAGAAAATCATCGTCCTCTGTTCTTCTTTCCCATAGCCTAGATTCTCTATTTAGTATTATTCTAGCACATTCCTCAGCAGATAAATATTTTTCCAAAAGTATCTTCTTTTGTTTAAGCATTACATCGTCTATTTGTTGAATTTTTTTATTTATATATTCTTTATATTTTTTCTGACGTTTAGCTTCTTTCTTTATCTTCTTATTTTTCTCATACTTATTATTAAGTATTGGAAACAAAATCATACTAATTAACATTGAGACTGTCATTAATGCAGATAGTCCAGTACTTTTAAAAGATGTCGTTCCACTTGAAACATCGCTAATTGTTGAACTCATAGATAATACCATTACAATTCCCATAGCCAGGCTTGGACCTATTGTATATATTAATGGTTTTTCGTCTTTCTCCTGTTTTTGTGGTGGAGCATCTATTTTTATTTTTTCTTTTTCAATTTGGTTAGTTATCCTTGGTGCTCTCGTAAAGTAATCCTTATCTGTAAAAAGTTGAACATCTTCATCTGTTACTTCACTACTTGTTATTATTCTGTTTTCTTTTTTTACAATTTCCAGTTTATTTAAATTATATGTTACTCTATTAAAAGGATTATTTATGAAAACATTGTTTCCAACAATTATAATCCTCAAGCCCATTATAAATATAATATCACCATTAAATAGTAACTTTAATCTATTTGCCACTGGTAAATCATTTAGAAAAGTTCCATAGCTTTCATCAAAATTTTCTACCATCAACTTTCCATTGCTATAAAAAATTCTGGCTTGTTCTTGCTTTATTAAAGAATTATTATATATAATATCGCTATCTGCTTTTCTTCCAATTGTTATTTCTTGAAAATTTTTAGCATTTAACTGAATAAAATCTCTCTCATATGTTGGTTCACAAAGCAATATATACAGCATATTTGGATTACTCGCTAAAGAAATATAATATATGCCATTTTCTTGTAACTTTATCTCACTAAAAATATTCGCTTTGTTTTTTACTATTTTCGAGATATTCCATGAATTTATTGCTCTTGGATCCAAGATTTTTGCTTGTTCATTACTATATATGTTCCATTCATTATTTTTTCCAATAATGTTTACAAGTTTCTTTCCATCGTCACTATTTGTTATCCAATAATTACCTGTTTTTTTATGAGGTAATATTAATTTATACAAAACATTTTTTCCTATTAATGTGACTAGCATTTTTTTACACTTTCCTATTTATTTTCAAGTTCTTCTATTGCTTCTTTTAACTTTTTCTTGAACTCCTCTTCTTCTTCATCTACTAGTCCAATAAAATGTACTTCTTCTATTTGTGAATGATTAAATACATAGTTAGCCTCAGATGTTAACATTCCTTCTGGATATAAACATCCACTATAATCCCATATATTTTTTTCTCCATCTTCTCCTTGTTCCATTTGTAAAAAGCCTGTTATCATAAGTCTTTTTTGTCCATCTTTTAATTTTACAACACTTCCTATAGGTAAGAATTTTTCTTCCATAATAGTTTCTCCCTTCGTTTGTTATTAACATATTATATATGCTTTCTAAAACCGCCATCGCTTTAGAAAGCACATATATGTGCTTTCTTTTATTTTTATTGTACAGTATTTGCTTTTTCTGTATTCTCTACATCTTCTTGTGTTTGATTCATTAATTTAGAAAACTCATTATTAATATTTTCAAAAGATGATACAATATTATTTTTTATTTTATTGAATCTATCTTTAAATCTTTCTGATGCTTCACTCTCCCAAACAACTTTACCATATTCAGTATTAATTTGTTCCATTAATTCCTTTAGTTTATCAAATTGTGCTGCAACTTCTCTTTGTGTATTTGCTACATCAGCTGTTATAAATCTCATACCAACATCATTTAAAATTGGTAGATTTTCTACTTTGTTTGCTTGTGTTTCTTCTGCAGAAGTTACGCCTTGTCCTTTATCAGTACCAGCATAGTTATTTGCAATATTCTCTAATGCAAAAGGAATCTCTGTAACAACTAATTCTAGCATTTCATTTACACTTTGAGTCATATCGTTAAAATCTTTTACTAATTCATTGTATCTAACTCCATACCATGAATTATGCATTTCTCCTATCTTTGAGTATACATTTCTCATCTCACTGTTTAATTCTAGAGCATATTCTCTTATGTTTCTTGCTCTTTCTGGCATTGCCTCATAATCAACTTTATCAATTTCTGCCATTTTCTTTTCCTCCTTTAAAATTATCATTTTATAATGATATTTTTCAAAATAATAATATCAATACAAAATATAAATGTCAATAGTTTTTTTGTATTTCCATCATTTAACATTTCTTCACCATCAAAAATAGTATATCTAAAATTTTAGATATACTATTTTCTTCTTTATCTTTTAAATTCTTCTAATCTTTGCTCATATGCAGCCATCGTTTCTTTTTCAAAAGCTATTGTAGGTTCCTTCACACCTAGCATTTGAATTAACTTTTTTGTGAACAATGGATTTAATATTAATATTGGTCCTATTAAATATGTTCCAATAAAGTTATTTCGTTTTATTCCTTCTAACTTGCTTTCTTTATTTAGACCTATTCCTTTTTCTGCTTCTGCGAAGTAATTATTCTCATTATCTCCGTATGCCATTGTAAATTGACTCTTAAATCCTACTATTTCTACGTCTTCATATTTTCCTAAGAATATACTGTTATGTCTGTGCATCATATCTCTTTTTGCATAGATATCGAATATTGAAAGTGCTTCTATCTTACTTCCATCTTCGTTTTCTATATATTTTCCAAATAGCTCAACTGCATTTCCTGTTACTAAAAATACTACATTTTTCTTTATTAGTTCTTCTATTCTTTCTTTATATGGTCTCAACTTGCGTATTGCCACTTCTTGAATATTTTCCGGCATTGGCCCCATATATATCATGTCAATATCTTGTGTTACAAATGCAGGCTCAGAATTTATTTCTGTTTTTATTATTTCTGCATCTGGCAAACATTTTTTTAAATATTTTATATTGCTAATATCTCCAAACAAGTTACAAACTTCTGGATATAACATTTCTATTTTCATTTTTCAACCTTCTTTCCGAAAGTATCTTCCAATATTTTCTTAACTTCTTGATGTACTTCTTCTTTCTGTTTCATTGCATATAAATCATACAAAACATAAACACTTTCTATGTCTTTAGGCTTGAAATATTTTCTTACAGACTCAACTTCATCTCTATCTGCAAATATTTTTTCTTTTGGTACTCCTGCCATCAAAAGCCTTACGATTGTATCTTTTGACCTTTTTCCGCTTACTATTATTTGTTCAACATTGTCTCCATTTAAGAACTCATAATCTGTATCATAGAACCATGTTATAGTTTCGTTATCTTCATGTAAATCATCCAAGAATAAAATTATAGTTTTCTTTTCGGGTTGTTTTCTTACATAGTCAAATACTCTTGAACACGCAATAGGGTTTTGTCCTTTTGCTAAATGAAGGACTACTTTCTTCCCAGCAATTTCATCTTGCATAAATCTTGTGTCTACTATCTTAGTTTTCTTAAGTGCATCATTTATTTTTTCATCACTTAATCCAACCTGTTTTAGAGCGACTATTGCAGACAACATATTATAAATATTTATTATACCATCAGCAACCATCGAATAGCTAAATTCTGTATGTTTGTCATTATCTTTTATTGTTACAAGTTTGTTTTCAAAATCAATTTTTGTCGTCTCATAATCTCTTTTTGGAGTTCCAAATCCACAATTTGGACACTTCATTTTTCCAACATGATGATATCTATAATATTCGTATTCTAGCTTTGTACCACATTTTGGACATAGAACCATGTCTTGAACAATGTTTTCACATTTTTCAGTGTCAGTATCTAATCTGTCTATTCCAAAATAAATCTTCTTATTTTCGCTTGCTAAATTCACACATATTGGATCATCACCATTTGTAATAACTGTTGTAGCCTTTGGTATTGCATTGTTTATAATTCCAGCAATAAATGCAGTATGCGCATTTCTTTTTAGTGAATCTCTCGAAAGATTGTTACATACTAAATATGTTGGAGTAATATATTTAAAAATATGTATTGTACTCCTTTCGTCCATCTCAAATACCGCAATATCTTTTGTATTTTTTCCTGTTATTGTGTTATTATTTACAAAGCTTGCTGCAATTCCAGTATTCATATTTGAACCATATCTATTATTTATAACTTTGTATCCATTATCTTCTAGTACATCATTAATCATGTTAGATACCGTTGTTTTTCCATTAGTTCCAGTAACTCCTATAATTACTGGTGGTTTATCTATTTGTTCTAGAAAATTAGGGCATATTTTTAATGCCAAATTTCCTGGAAAATATGATGCATTTCTTCTTAGCAATTTCAAAGATTTATTTGCACATTTTGCTAAAAACATCGCTGTATAAAATTTAAAAGTTTTCTTCATCTTTGTTAGTTTCCTCCTTTATTTAATTTGGAAAAGAATCAAATTTTGGCAAGGAAAATGAATTTCAAAGGCAAAGGCGCATACTTTGTGTATGTAACTGCGTTTGAAATGGTATTTGACGTATTCAAAATTATTAGTCTTTTTCAAATTCATTTACATTTTACATTTATATGGTTCATTTTTCAATATATTTTACAAAAAAAATTGGAGACCTAAGATATTCTCTTAAATCTCCTTATATTCCATTAATATAATTTTTCCAATATATTTTGTATTTGTTTACTTGTAAATATTGCTCTCATATCATTTATTTCATTATATTCTTGTAATTTGCTTAATTTCTGCAATATGACTTTTGTCTTTTGTTCTTGTTCTCTTTGCATAGATTTTCTTATTTTTATTTCTTCGTCTAATTTTCTATTTATTTCTTCTAATATTACTGCAAGTGTTTCTTCATTTTTACTATGGGTAGAACTCATAATACCACCTGCTTTCTATATTAAATTATTTTTTATTTTCATATATTAATTAACTTTTGACGCAGTCAAAATTGTAATTATTTTTCAACAGGTTCGTCTATTTTAATATGAACGTCCTTTAATTGCTTCTCCTCAACTCTGCTTGGTGCATTCATCATTGCATCTCTTGCTTTTTTGTTCTTAGGAAATGCTATTACTTCTCTTATATTTTGAGTGTCTGCGATTAACATTACCATTCTATCAAGTCCAGGAGCTGCACCTGCATGTGGAGGAGTTCCATATTTGAATGCCTTATATAAAGCTCCAAATTTTTCTTCTACTGTTTTTTCTGAATATCCAGCTATTTCAAAGGCTTTTACCATTAACTTAGGGTCATGGTTTCTAACTGCTCCAGAGGCCATCTCGTATCCATTACATACTAAATCATATTGATATGCTAAAATATCTAATGGGTCTTTATTTTCTAATGCTTCCATTCCACCTTGTGGCATTGAGAATGGGTTATGATTAAAATCAACTTTTCCTTCATCTTCATTGTATTCATACATTGGGAAATCTACTATAAAGCAGAATCTGTATACATTTTTTTCTAATAAATCAAGTCTATTTCCTAATTCAATTCTTACTTGTCCTGCTATTTTTTGAGCTGTTTCTAATTTATCTGCTATAAAGAATATACTATCTCCAGATTTAGCTCCAAGTTTTTCTTCTAGTCCTTTTAATATGTCCTCTGTTATAAATTTAGCAATTCCACCTTGTGGAGCATTATTCTCATCAATCTTTGTCCATGCAAGCCCTTTAGCCCCTTGCTCTTCAACGGCAAATTCTGTCATATTATCAAAGAATTTTCTTCCTTGAGCTGCTCCATTTGGTACAACTATTGCTTTTATTATTTTATCTTGGAAGGCTTTAAATTCTGTTCCTGCAAATATTTCTGTTGCATCTTGTATTATTAATGGGTTTCTTAAGTCCGGCTTATCAATTCCATACTTCTCCATTGCTTCTCTATATGGTATACGTATGAATGGACCTTCGTCTACTTTCCAGTCTGTAAATTTCTTAAATACAGTTGGTACTAATTCTTCCATTACAGCAAGTACATCTTCTTGAGTAGCAAAAGCCATCTCAAAATCAACTTGATAAAATTCTCCTGGTGCTCTATCTGCTCTTGGATCTTCATCTCTAAAACATGGAGCAATTTGGAAGTATTTATCAAATCCAGAAATCATAAGC
This sequence comes from uncultured Clostridia bacterium, assembly GCA_934119935.1. Classification (GTDB taxonomy): domain Bacteria; phylum Bacillota; class Clostridia; order TANB77; family CAG-508; genus CAG-245. Next base: position 127,400 of record CAKOSX010000004.1, read on the forward strand.
AATTGTTTAAATTGTTGTGGAGCCTGTGGTAATGCATAAAACTCTCCTGGATGCAATCTGCTTGGAACCAAGAAATCTCTAGCACCTTCTGGTGATGAATTTGCAAGTATTGGAGTTTGAATTTCTGCAAATCCCATCTCATCCATCTTATCTCTTATAGTTTTCATTATTTTAGAACGTAGCAATATACTATTATGTATTTTGTTGTTACGTAAGTCTAAAAATCTATATTCTAGTCTTAAATCTTCTCTTACAGATTCAATATCAGCTTTTTCTGAATTTATTTCAAAAGGCAATGTCGATTCACATTCACCTAATAAAGTAACCTTCTTTGCATCTATTTCAATCTCTCCAGTAGGAATTTTCAAGTTTTTGTTAGATCTTTCAACAACTGTTCCATCCACAGAAATAACGCATTCTGTGCATAAATTAGCTATTTGAGCCTTTAATTCTTCACTAGATACAACAATTTGAGTAATTCCATATTGATCTCTTAAATCTATAAAAGTCATTCCTCCAAGATTTCTAATTCTTTGAATCCATCCTGCAAGTTTAACTTCTTGTCCAACATTTTGAATATTTAATTCACCACAATTTTGTGTTCTATATACGTTTGACATTTACATTACATCCTTTTCATTAAAATTTTATCCGTGCCATAATTTTACAACATTTTTCGGCAAAAGTCTATACTTACAGCATTGTAAATTAAAATAATTTGTAGAAAAAAGTAATGCAATATTTAATTGCATCACTTTTTTCTTATTTCTTCATATATATTGAAAACGTTTCATCATCATAAACCTTCTCATATTTTTCGTCTACACTAATATATGTGTTTATTATTTCACTATTTTCAACAATTACATAATCAATTCCATACTTTTCAAATGTTTCATTATAATTAACATAGCCTCTTGATGTTTCTAACCAATCTTTCAGTATTGTTACATTGTTAAATCCTTCTGTATAAATTTCTGACCTTGAATCTACAAAAGCCTTTATTCCTGAATATTCAATATAGCTTCCATAATTGAAACCATTATATAATTTTAAATTTTTATAATCTAAATTATCTTTAATAAAATTTACAGCTCCAACAGGATATTTCTTCTCATTCACATATTTTTCTCTTACTCTAGTAACTATATTACTCGAAAGGCCAATCACAAGAACCATTGCTGTACAGCCCAGTACCCAATTTTTAGAGAAAAAGTTATTTACTTTTTCTAATATATTCTCTGTATCATAAGTCTCAAAGAAGTTTGTTATAAGCCTTACGACAGGAATTGTTCCAATTAAATATAAAAATGCTTGATTTCTCCTTGCCAAAATTGCCATAAAATATAATCCAAAGAACAACAGAATATCACTTAATTTCATTTTCGATTTTGTTGCTAACATTAGTAGATCAATAATGACAATTCCTAATAGCATTCCTATAGATGAAATTACATCTGTATGTTGCAGTTCAGCAATAAATGTAGAAGGTAATCCTCCCATTTCTTTAAACATATATGTGTATGTATATATTCCAAGTGGCGAGATTATGCTTCCAACCAAAAGGCTTATCATTGCACCAATTAATACCTTTATACTTATTGTCTGAAATGTTATCTTTGGTTTTTTTATTTTTTTGTCTTTAAAAATTTTATACATGATTGCTTCTGCTAAATATGGTAATATTAATACAATTGTCATATTCCAAACAGATGCATGGAAATTTACTATTAAAATAGATATTAAAAATAATTCAAAATAATATCTTTTCTTCTTCGTATTAATCAATCTTTCAAGTACATATATTTCTAGCAATAGTCCTAAATATGAAATAATTTGTCCTCGTGCCGTAAAGAACCATGAAGAGGTCATTAATAGTGTAGAAATAACTGTTGCAATAAATGAAATAACAATATTATTTTTCTGTTTCAATAAAATATTAAACAGTGTTAAAACAATTATACTTGCAATTATTAATGTAAACACATATATTCCGGTAAATCCAAATGTATTATAGATGAAAGCTATAGAAACATCAAAAGCCCATCTCAATTTATAAAACCCTAAATTTTCATGCCAAGTTAAATGATCTACATTGTCATATCCGTCTTGCATAATACTCTGTCCCGTTGCAATCGTAAAAAATGTATCATTCTGGAATTCCTTTGTTACCGTTAGTAATATTATTACTAATAATAATATACTAAAAACTATATATATTTTTTTATTTTTCATATTTTCCTCCCGAATAAGTAGCTTTTTACTAATATTTTATCGTACAAAATGTTCTTTTTCAATACATACTGTATATTTTGATTATTATTCTTGATTTTTTTGCCATTTGCGCGTATAATTTCCTTATATTAATTTAGAGATGGGAGTGTTTCTTATGGAAAAAGTAACAATTAAAGATTTATATCGTAACACAGAAAATTACATTGACAAAACTGTTGAAGTTGCTGGCTGGGTTAAAACAGTTAGAGATTCAAAAGCTTTTGGATTTATAGAATTAAATGATGGTTCTTTTTTCAATAATTTGCAAATAGTTTTCAACGACAAATTAGCAAATTTTGAAGAAGTTCGTAAATTAACAATCAGTTCATCTATTATAGTAAATGGAAAAGTTGTAAAAACAGAGAATGCAAAACAACCATTCGAAATTCATGCAGATAGCGTAGAAATATTCAATCTAGCAGATGCAGATTATCCATTACAAAAGAAAAGACATTCTTTTGAATATTTAAGAACTGTTGCACATTTACGTCCAAGAACAAATACTTTTAACGCAGTATTTAGAATTAGAAGTGTTGCAGCATTTGCAATACATGAGTATTTCCAAAATAACGGATATGTATATGTTAATACTCCTATAATAACATGTGCCGACTGTGAAGGTTCAGCAGAAATGTTTAAACTTACTACATTAGATTTGGACAAGCCACTTCCTCAAAAAGATGGAAAAACAGATTTTAGTGAAGATTTATTTGGCAAAAAAGCTTACATTACAGGATCTGGTCAGCTTCATGGCGAGACATTTGCAGAAGCATACGGAAAAATTTACACATTTGGACCAACATTAAGAAGCGAAAATTCAAACACAAAAACACACGCCAACGAATTCTGGATGATTGAGCCAGAAATTGCATTCTGCGATTTGGAGCAATTAATGGACATAGAAGAAGATTGCTTAAAATTCGTAGTTTCTAGAGTTTTAGAAAAATGTCCAGAAGAAATGGAATTCTGTGACAAATTTATAGAACAAGGATTAATCGACAAGCTACACAAATTAGTTAATTCAAAATTTGTCAGAATTGATCATAAGGAAGCTATCGATATTTTAAAGAAAGCAGACAAAGAATGGGAATTTAAACCTGAATATGGCGAAGATTTAGCAAAAGAACATGAAAAATATTTAACAGAATATTTCAACGGACCAGTATTTGTAAAGAACTGGCCAAAAGACATAAAATCATATTACATGAAGCTTAACCCAGATGGAGAAACTGTTGCAGGTGTTGACCTAGAAGTTCCTGGAGCAGGAGAAATTATGGGTGGTTCTCAAAGAGAGGAAAATTACGATAAACTAGTTGCTCGTATGAAGGAAATGGGTATTGCAACAGAACCATTATATTGGTACCTAGACTTACGTAGATATGGTTCAGTAATTCACTCTGGTTTCGGATTAGGATTCGAAAGACTTCTTATGTACATTACAGGAATCGAAAACATAAGAGATGTAATACCTTATCCAAGAACACCAAATAACTGTGATTTCTAATACGTTAAAAGAAGCATTATAGTGCTTCTTTTTGTTTGCAATATTATTAAATCTTTCAAAAAATAAATTAGACTTTTAAAGGGCATTCAAGTAAAATTGAATGCCCTTTGTTTTATTTATTAATTTTTTGTCTTACATATTCGTATAGCATAATCCCAGTTGCAACAGATGCATTTAAGCTTTCCGTCTTTCCCAGCATAGGTATTTTTACTCTGTTATCCGCTATTGCCTGTACTTCTTTTGAGACACCATTTGCCTCATTTCCAATTACAATTACTTTTTTATTGTATTCTATATCATAAACACTATCGTTTGTATCTAGCGAAGTTACAACAACTTTGAATTTATTCTTCTTTATTTCTTTAAGGGTAGCAACCAAATCATCAGTTTCTATTACTTTTACCCTTAATATTGCTCCCATGGTTGACCTTACAACTTTTGGATTATAGCTATCTGCAGTTGTTTTTGTAACTATTATCTGTTTTAAATTTACACTATCAGCAGTTCTTAAAATAGTTCCTAAATTTCCTGGGTCTTGTATTCCATCTAGTGCAAGGATTATATCTTGATCATATTGTATTTTTTCTGTTTTACTAGGCTTTTCTAAAACAGCAAGAATTCCCTGTGGAGCAACTACATCAGTCAAAAAGTTAAATACTTTTGCATTTACATATATGCAATCATATTTTGCAATTTCATATAAAAGTTTCTGTTCTATATCTCCAGTTTTTAAGCACTCTTCGCAAACAACAATCTTATCTATTTTAGCATTTGCAACAATAGCCTCTTCAATCGTCTTCACACCTTCGATTATATACAAACCAGCTTCATCTCTGTACTTTTTATCTTTTAACTTTTTAATATTTTTTACAGTCTCATTATCTTTACTAGTAATAATTTGCATAGTTCTCCTTTCAATCACTTAATCTCAGAAATAATTCTATTTTAGGAAATTGTATTTTTTATAATTTCAGGCAGAAATAATTCATTATTTTAAAAATCAAACTGGAAGCTCGCCTTTGAGGGGTCCGAATGGAGCCCCGACCAAGAGCGACATGTTTGATTTTAAAAATTGAATTATTTCTGTATAGACAATAACATTTCCTTAATCATTTCTATTATCTTCTTTTCGTCTTTTTCGTTTGTGTTTAATGTTATGTATGGTTCAATTCCTTGTGAGAATCTTATCTTTGGTCCATATTTTGTTACTAATTTGTTTATCATGTCTCCGTTTATTTGAATGTTGTCTTTGTCTAAATAGAATACCACATTCTTACCTTTTTGTGATAATTTTAGCACATTTGCGTTTCTTGCAAGTATTTTTATTCTTGCAATTTCTATTAAATTTTCAACTTCTGTTGGCATTGTTCCATATCTATCTATTATTTCATCTATAACGTCTTCTATATCTTTATTGTTTCTACACAATGCAATATCTTGATAGATTTCGATTTTTTGTGCACTGTCTTCTATGTATGTTTCTGGAATATAGCTTGATAAATCGATGTCTATTTGTACATCTTTTTCTTCTTTTACCGGTGTTCCCTGCATCTCTCTTACGACTTCGTCTAACAACTTACAGTATGTATCATATCCAACTTGTTCCATGTGTCCAGATTGAATTTCCCCGAGCATGCTTCCTGCACCTCTTATTTCCAAGTCTCTCATGGCAATTTTAAATCCAGAACCAAATTCGGTAAATTCTTTTATTGCTTTCAATCTCTTGTCTGCAACTTCTGATAATAGTTTGTCTCTTCTATATGTTACATACGCATAACCTTGCCTGTCTGAACGACCAACTCTTCCACGTATTTGGTACAATTGGGCAAGTCCAAGTCTATCTGCATTTTCCACTATTATTGTGTTCGCATTTGGAATATCTATTCCAGATTCCAAAATTGTTGTACAAACAAGTACGTCTGTTTTATGCTCAATAAAATCTTGCATTATACTTTCAATCTCTGCTCCAGTCATTTTTCCGTGTGCAAATTCGACTCTCGCCTCTGGAACTAATTTTGAAATTTCGTCTGCTTTTCTTATTATTTTTTCAACATTATTAAACAGATAGAATACTTGACCATTTCTTTCAAGTTCTCTTGTTATTGCTTCTTTAATAACTTCATCATCATATTCTAACACATAAGTTTGAACAGGTTTTCTGTTTTGAGGTGGCTCATAGATTACAGACATATCTCTTACTCCAACAATCGACATATGCAGTGTTCTAGGAATTGGTGTTGCAGTCATTGTAAGTACATCTATGTTTTCTTTTAGTTTTTTTATCTTTTCTTTATCCTTTACACCAAATCTGTGTTCCTCGTCTATAATTAGCAAGCCTAAGTCTTTAAATTCAACATCTTTGCTCAAAAGTCTATGTGTTCCAACTACTACATCTACTTCTCCGAGTTTTAGTTTTTTTATTACCTCATCTTGCTCTTTTTTAGTTCTAAATCTGTTTAGCAATTCGACTTTTATTGCAAACTCTTCCATTCTAGTCTTGAACTCTTCATACTGCTGGTTTGCAAGAATTGTTGTTGGAACTAAATATGCAACTTGTTTCTGGTCCATTACAGCCTTAAATGCTGCACGGATTGCAACTTCTGTTTTTCCATAACCAACATCTCCACAAAGTAGTCTATCCATTGGTTTGTTAGACTCCATGTCTTTTTTCACTTCTGCAATACATCTTAATTGGTCATCTGTTTCTTGGTATGGAAAACTATCCTCAAACTGTTTTTGCCAAGGTGTATCTTTAGAAAACATAAAGCCTTGAGCCTTTTGTCTTCTGGCATATAACTCGATTAAATCTCTAGCAACTTCTTTTAAATTATTCTTTACTCTTGCCTTAGTGTTTTCCCACTCTTTGCTTCCAAGCTTATTAAGTTTAGGCTCTCCATCGCCACCACCAACATATTTTCTAATGTTATCAAGCATATCTGTTGGCACATACAAAACATCATCATTTTTATACTTAACCTTGATATAATCTTTGGTAATTCCGTCTGCTGTTGTAATAGTATTTACACCAATGTAAATTCCTATTCCTTGTGTCTTGTGAACAACATAATCTCCAGCTCTTAAATCTGCAAAAACAACCTTTTCTCCCTGTTTGAAAGAATCTGTATGCTTTTTCTTTTTTGGTTCACTCGCAATAAAATCTTCGCCCGTAATTACCATTACATTTGTCTCGTAATTTTCAAAACCAGACGACAAACTTCCATTTGATATGATTACCGTTTTATTTTTAAAATATTCCTCAATCGAATTTTTATAAATTTTCTCTTGTGAATCTTCTATCTTTTCGAAATACTTATACTTGATTTCTTCTGGTTCTAATAAAGCCTCAATTTTCTTGCTTCCAGCCTCATTTCCAGCAAGTACAATAACTCTCTTATTTTCGTCTAATGCTTTCTTTATTTCTGTGGTTAAAATGTTCAATTCACTCTTAAAAAAGTGCATATCTCTGTATTTAAAATTAAATACATTTGCAGAAAATTTTGTGGTATTTTTATCACTTAATAAGTCTGTTTCGTACAAATATATCAACTGATTTTCCACATTTTCCACATCAAATTTTGCAATATTTTTTATAGAATCTGGAACAATTCTATCTTTTTCTAGCAAAGTTTCAATAAGTTGATTATTATCATTAATTATATTTTCTTGTCTTACATTTATTTTCTCAATATCATCTAAGCATATTAAATAATCTTCTCCAATGTATTCCATAAAAGACGATTGCTTATCATAAAACTCATTAAAATATTTATCAACTTTGCTTATATAATCTCCATTTCTTATAAGTTCTATGTCTTCTGTTATATTTTTAGCGTTTTCTTCACTCGCATTTTCTTTTTTTGCCTCAATTTGTTTGCAAATTTCATCAATATTTTTTGTTACAATAAGCTCATGAGATGGATAAATTCTAGCTTCTTCAATCATCTTATTAGAACGTTGAGAAGTTATGCTAAAACTTCTAATCGAATCGACTTCATCTCCCCAAAATTCAATTCTTACACCCTGTGTGTTAGTAGTTCCAATATCTAAAATTCCGCCTCTTACGCTAAACTGCCCTTTTCCATCAACTATATCTGCCCTTTCATATCCAAGGTGAATCAAGCTTTGCTTTAATTCTTCCAAATTGAAACACTTACCAACCTTAAACTCTAATAAAGCCTGATACACTTCTTCTTTCGAAATCATCTTTTGCATCATTGCTTCTATAGTTGTAATTACAATTAGTCTATTTTCGTTCTTTTTAGCAGATTTTTCTTGTTCAAAAATTTTATTTAATGTTTCTATTCTTTCATATGGCAAATCTTTACTCTCTGCCACATAGTCATATGAAGCTATTTCTCTCTTTGGGAAATATACAACATTGCCAGAAAAATATTTTAAATCTTTATATATTTTTTTAGCCTGCAACTCATTATAAGTTACTATACAAATGTTTCTATCTGCAAGCTCTTTTGTAGCCTCTAATAATTGTATTTTTCCAACGCTAGATAAGCCCGATAATACTATCGGACTTATTTTTTTATTTATATCTGATACATACTCTTTAAACTTTCCCAAGTTTTCAAGCTCTTTAATTAGAATATTCATTACTATTCCTCTTACATATTTTCTAGATATTTAATATAAATTTTTGCACAACATTCACAGTCAAATTCTGCCCTATGGAACCCATCTTCTTGAATACCAATACATCTTGCTACCGTATTTAGCTTATGGTTTGGCAAGTTTGGCAACATTTTTCTGCTAAGTGCAACCGTATCTATAACCTTATTTTTAGAAAAGCTCTTGTTTGAATTGTTTTGTAAGAAGCTAACATCAAAATTAGCATTATGTGCAACAATAATATGATTACCAATAAACTCTACAAGTTTAGGCATTACCTCTTCAATTTGTGGAGCATTTTCTAACATTTTATTAGTAATTCCAGTCAAATTTGTTATAATATTTGAAACTTCTTTCTTAGGCTTTACAAGTGTAGAAAAATTGTCTATCTTTTTTGCACCCTCATACTTAATTGCACTAATTTCAATAAGCTCATTATATACAGGCGAAAGTCCTGTAGTTTCAACATCAATTGCAACAAACTTTACTTCTTTCTTTCGTTTATTTATTTCAATTCTTTTGTTGTCATCTAAAATTGATATTTGTTCCATAGTGCTTTTCTAAATTTCTCCCTTTTTAATTTTTTCTAAAGCAATCGCAATTTGGTCTGGGCAAGAAGTTCCCTTTCTGCCACATTCAATTCCTTTTAATTTTGCAATTACATCATCAATGGTCATTCCTTTTACAAGGCTTGCAATTCCTTGCAAATTTCCGTTACAACCATTTATTACTTTTAGGTTCTTTATAATATTATTCTCAACTTCTACAATTATTTCTGTAGAACATACTCCTTGTGGTTTATATCTATATTCCATTTAAAAGTTCATTCCTTTCCAAATTTATTTTTACTATGTTCTGCCAGTAGTTTTTAGTACCTATTATTCATTTTTTTATAAAACAATTTAATTTTTTATAATCTCTATTAGCTTTTATTACAACATTATTTAAGCTTTTATAATAATTACATATCTATATTTTTACTATACAATAATACAACAAAATTAGGGAAAAATCAAGAAAATGGCAAATTTTAGTTTGCTTTTTATGTAAATTAGTGTTATAATGTATGTAATCGGAGACATAGTTCCCGTGCAATATAACTATAATGGAGGACGAAAAAAAATGGCTGTAGTGTTGAAAAGTTTTGAAACATTGAAAACAACTCGGCATTTGCTAGGCACGAATAGGGAATTAATATTAAGTGGTTTTTACCCAAGGGTTGATCCCTACTCTGTGAATCCGGAACGGGCTTTCTTAAGGCTTCGTATTCAGTTGGAGATGGACGAGGAAATTACTTACACAGTTAACGAACTTCGTCAAATCTTCAGCGAATACTTTAGGGTTAGCTATCCTATCGGTCGTACCGAGTTCTGCCGTAGCATTGTTGCTGACAAGAGCTACGCTGAGCTCAATTACAGGCTTTTCGCCGATAACCCGGCAAAAGTCCTGTATGATGAGCTGAAAAAAGAGCTCTTCTAAGCTGTATACGTGACAGCAAAACAGCTAGTCCCGCCCTGGCCTGCGCATGCAGGCCGGGGTACTTTTTTATTTCAAATAATTTTAATATTTTTACTCCTAATATGTCAATGTCTATGATACCTTTTATTTTTACCGAAAAATTACTTTTTTAATAAAATTAGAGTAATAATATTTGCATTTTATGTCAATCGATGCTATAATGTTATCTAAATCGGGGCTTTGATCCCGCAATACCCATTAACATATATCGAAAGGAACACAAAATGTTAGAACAGTTCGAAAATAGGTACGCCCAAAAGAAACGCTTAGGTCATCTTAGACGAACATTTCTCATAGTTAATTACCCCCATCCTGCTGATGAGTTCATTCCTTCTCAGGACGTGGTAAATATGTTGCTTATGATTCAAATAACTGACGATGAGCGTAACCATTCGCGGCCTAGCCTGCGCATTCGTCGCAAGCTGAGCCCAGTCTTTGCAACGAAGTATACACACGTTGCTTCCGATTTTTGTATCGTCACAGCCCAGAGTGGCATCCCATACTTAAGATGCCAGTTCCATTGTTACGATGCAGATACCAGCAAAGAGCTGTACAACATCATTGTTAGGGAGTTCTTCAAATAAACTCCTTTGGCAATCCTTTAAGTCCCTCAGCGTGCAAGTGCATGCCGAGGGGCTTTTCTGTACAATTATTTCTCCGTCCCCATTCTGTACCGAATTATACATCAAGCATTAATTATTAGCTCTTAGTTCATGAACAATCATTCTTAAATTTTCTATAAAATAATCTATATCTTCTTTCGTATTTTCATCCCCTAAAGTTATTCTTATTGTTCCCTCTAGCCATTCTTTATCTAATCCTATAGCCATTAATACATGAGACGGAGTTGCCGTTCCAGACGAACAAGCAGAACCACCAGAAGCACATATTCCAACTTCATCAAGTTTCATTAGAATATCACTTGAATCGCAACCTTTAAACGAAACATTTATATTTCCTGGTAGTCTATTTGTTAAATCTCCATTTATTTTTATATCTTTAATGTTCTCTATTAATCTTGATATACAATATTGTCTTAAAGCTAATAATTTTTTATTATATCTGTCTATATTGTATGTTGCAATCTCTATTGCTTTTCCTAATCCTACTATTCCAGCAACATTTTCTGTTCCAGACCTTTTATTTTTTTCTTGATGACCACCATCTTGTATTCTTTCAAAATTTATACCTTTTCTTACATATAATGCTCCAACACCTTTTGGTCCATAAAATTTATGTGCAGACATCGAGAGCATATCTACATTCATACTCTGAACATCTATTTTTATATTTCCAACAGCTTGAACTGCATCTGTATGGAATACTATATTATTACAATGTGCTATTCTTCCAATTTCTTGTATATTTTGTATAGTCCCTAGCTCATTATTTGCCATCATAATGCTAATAAGTATAGTACCATTACATATTTCATGTTTAAGCTCATTAATGTCTACAAATCCATTCTCGTCAACATTTAGATATGTTACTCTAAAACCTTTGTGTTCTAAATTTTTACACGTATTTAAAACCGCTGGGTGTTCAATTTTAGATGTTATTATGTGGTTTCCTCTACATCTATTTGCATATGCAAATCCTTTAATTGCTAAATTATCACTTTCACTTCCACAAGAAGTAAAATATACTTCCTCTTCACTACAATTTATTGCTCTTGCAACTTTTCGTCTAGCACACTCTATAGCTCTTTTTGCCTCACGTCCTATATAATATAAAGATGATGGATTACCATACTCTAAATTAAAATATGGTATCATCTCATTTAAAACTTCTCTCTTTACTGCAGTTGTTGCAGAATGGTCAAAATAAATCTCCTTCAAAAAAAATCACTTCCTATTCCCTATATTATATTTACTTAAAAATAAAATGTTCATGTTCTTTTATTTATTTTCTAACACAAAAAGAGAAGAATATATATTTTTTTAATGAGACCGGAAATGCGCCTTGAGGGGTCGAATGAGCCCCGAACAAGCATGACGTGTCGAGGCTAAAAAAATATATATTCTTCTCTTTTTATACATAATTTTATAATGAAAATGTTAATAAAAAAGGTGCTGGCTTTTAACCAACACCTTTCTGTTACTTTGAAGATGAATCCTTCCATCTATCTACTTTTATATCTCTGTATGTGTCCATTACATCTCTGTATTTTGAATACTCATCTTCCCAAATCATTGAAGGAATTTTTTCAAATGCACTCGACACTTTTTCTGTTTCCTGTAAAAAGATTATCTTTTCCTGTGGAGACATCTTATTATATTTTTTTGAAAAAAGATATAATTTGTCTAATTCTTCATTTGCCTTTATAAATGACCAAAAATCTTTTACTTCAATTCCAGCCATATTAATTTGCATTACTGCAAATGCAATTAATGTTACGATTATAAATATTAGTATTAATATAATTGCAATTGCTTCCACCTATATCTTCCTTTCTTTTTTCCTTAGTCATTAAATATTGCTTCGAATTCTTCTCCTGTAATTTTTTCTTTTTCTAATAATACCTTTGCTACTGCATGTAACTTATCTTCATGTGTTTTTAGAATTTCTTTTGCACTATTATAACATGTGTCTAGAATCCTCTTCATTTCTTCATCTATTATTCCTGCTGTTTCCTCAGAATATGTTTTTTCTTGTGCAAAGTCTCTTCCCAAGAATACCTCATTTTGATCTGATCCTAAAGTGATTGTTCCTACTCTTTGGCTCATTCCATATTTTGTTACCATTGAATTTGCAATCTTTGTAGCTCTTTCAATGTCATTGCTTGCACCTGTTGATATATCATCTAGTATCAATTCTTCTGAAGCTCTACCACCTAATAGTGATATTATTTGTTCAATCATCTCTGTTTTTGACATAAATGATTTATCTTCTGTTGGTTGATACATTGTGTATCCTCCAGCTGTTCCTCTTGGAACTATTGATATTTCATGTACGGCATCTTGTGTTGGTAAGAATTTGCTTACTACTGCGTGACCAGCCTCATGATATGCAACAAGTTTCTTTTCTTTTTCGCTTCTTACTCTTGTTGTTTTTTCTGGTCCCATTGTAACTTTAACCATTGCATCTTCTATTTCTTTTTCACGGATTTCTTTTAAATTTCTTCTTGCTGCAAGTAATGCTGCTTCATTTAATATATTCTCTAAGTCTGCACCAGAGAATCCTGCAGTATTTTTTGCAACAACTTTCAAATCGATATCTTCTGCAAGTCTCTTTTTTCTTGCATGAACTTCTAATATTTGCTCTCTTGCTCTTACATCTGGAAGTCCAACTACTATTTGTCTGTCAAATCTTCCTGGTCTTAATAAAGCTTTATCTAATACATCAGGTCTGTTTGTAGCAGCTAAGACTATAACGCCTTCGTTAGCAGCAAATCCATCCATTTCAACCAATAATTGGTTTAATGTTTGCTCTCTTTCATCATGTCCTCCTCCAAGGCCTGCACCTCTTTGACGACCTACTGCATCAATTTCATCTATGAATACTATACAAGGAGCCTTTTTCTTTGCTTCTTCAAATAAATCTCTTACACGTGATGCACCAACACCAACGAACATTTCAACGAAATCTGAACCACTTATTATAAAGAATGGAACTCCTGCTTCACCTGCGACTGCTTTTGCTAGTAATGTTTTACCAGTTCCTGGTTGACCTACTAATAAAACCCCCTTTGGAATATGTGCTCCCATCTCTGTGAATTTTGTAGGATTTTTTAAGAATTCTACTATTTCTTCTAATTCTTCTTTCTCTTCATCTACACCTGCAACATCATCAAATGTAACCTTATTTTTATCTGTTGGGTTTAATACTCTGGCTTTGCTTTTGCCAAATGTCATAGTCTTATTTCCACCCTGATTATTTGCGCCACTCATAAGTACGAACCAGAATACAAAGAATATTACTACAATTCCAATTGGAGTTAAATATGCTAAGAAAACTCCCCACAAAGATTCAGATTTTTCTGTTACACTTATGTTTCCTGTTTTCATACTATCTTGCAAATTTTCCATTAAATTATCAATACTTGGAACATTTACTCTTTTTTCAATATTGTCGTTTTTTAATTTTACAATTGCAGACGATCCACCTGCATCAAGTTCAACTTTTTCTACTTGACCAGCCTCAATTTTTTCAATTAGGTCTGAATAAGAAAGTTTTGTATTAGTATTTTCCAATACTGTTGATATTGCTACCACTAAAATTATTCCTATTATTAGCCATATAGCCAATGTTTTTATGCTATTTTTCAAAATTTTTCCTCCTTCTACTAGTTTTTTTCTAGTATTTTTTCTTGTATTAATTATTACATTTTTCCCCTTAGTTATTTTGCAATATATCATATTATTGCTATTATTTCAATACTTTCAGGCAAAGTTTATTATTACAAAATTGTTAAAATTTCGTAAAACCTACGGAAATAAGAACAACCTTTAAAGTAAAATTTATAAGTTCAAGAAACAATTTTTTTATTTTTTAAAACGAAACCGGAAGCTCGCCTTTTGAGGGGTCCGGTAGGAGCCACGACCAAGAGCGACGTGTTGAGGCTTTATAAAAATAAAAATTGTTTCTTGCGTTCTTAAAATACTTTTTCAAATGAAACTTTGCCACCTTTTACAAATACTCTATAATTCTTATTTGGCATCAAAAACTTATTTCCTATATTATTTCCACATAATTTAATAATATCCTCTACATGTTTCTTTTCTATTCCATTCGATGTTCCAAATAATATTTTTGTTATCTGCATTATTATTCTTGTTTTTATTGCATGCTCTAATTGATTAAATTTTTTTAGATTTAAAACAATTCTTGTATTTTCTTGTTCTATTAAAACTTCTGCAAGAACTTTACCCGTAGTATTTTGCATATATTCCTCTTCATCTAAAACAAGTTCCGATAACCTATCTAATGTTTCTATTATATTGGGGTTAAACTCTCTTTGAATATATGGTATAAGTTCATTTCTTATTCTATTTCTTGTGTATGTATTGTCTTTGTTTGTTTTATCAAATTTTGGTTGTAGATTCTTCTCTTCACAATATTTCTCTATATCCACTCTGTCACATTTTATTATTGGTCTTATGAATTTTCCCTCTCTATATGGCTTTATTCCACTAAGTCCAGAAATTCCACTTCCTCTTAAGAGATGCATTAAAACGGTTTCTGCATTATCATTGCGGTTATGTGCAATTGCAATTTTATTTGCTCCAACTTTTTCCGATATTTCATCAAAAAAAGCATATCTTTCTCTTCTGCCACATTCTTCGGTGCCAATTTTTAACTCTTCTGATTTCTTTATGATATCAACAAATTTGACATAGCACTTGATTCCATTTTTCTTGCAAAATTCTTGCACATACTCTGTTTCAGCCTTTGCCTCTTCTCTTATCATGTGGTTTAAATGTGCAACTACAAGTTCTTTTATCTGCAATTCTTGTTTTAATTCTATTAAATTGTTTAACAGACACATTGAATCCGGTCCCCCAGAAACTGCTACTATTATAGTATCGTTTGGCTCTATTAAATTGTACCTTTTTATCGTGTTTAATATTGTTTCTTCTATCATTTAATTTCCTTACTCTCTATATTTATCCAAATTAGCGAATTTTGTATATTGACCAAGCCATGCCAGGTCTACGGTTCCCGTCGAACCAGCTCTTTGTTTTGCTATTATTACTTCTGCTTGGTTTTTCTTTTCAGAGTCCTCATTGTAATAATCGTCTCTATATAAGAACATAACTATATCAGCATCCTGCTCTATAGATCCAGATTCACGTAAATCTGAAAGCATAGGTCTATGGTCAGGTCTTGCCTCAACAGCTCTTGATAGCTGTGAAAGTGCAATTACTGGAACTTCAATTTCTTTTGCAAGAATTTTTAGAGATCTACTTATTTCTGCAATTTCTTGCTCTCTGCTTGATGACTTGCCACTTCCTTGAATAAGTTGCAAATAGTCTATTATTACTAATCCTATATTTTTTTCTAATTTCAATTTTCTACATTTTGCACGTATTTCCATTACAGAAATACCAGCTGTATCATCAATAAAAATCTGAGCTTGTGATAATTCACCAGAAGTTTCAGCAAGCTTGCTTAAGTCTTCATCTGTTAATTCACCAGTTCTTACTGCATTACTATCAACTAGTGCTTCGCTACACAAAATTCTGTTAGCAACCTGATCTTTCGCCATTTCTAAGCTAAATATTGCGACAGGAATATTCGCTCTAGTTGCAGCATACGCTCCAATGTTTAAAGCAAATGCTGATTTTCCCATTGCTGGTCTTGCTGCAATTAATATAAATTCAGATCCATGCAATCCAGCTGTCATTTTGTCTAAGTCAATAAATCCTGTTGGAACACCTGTTACATGCTGTTTCTGATTATACAGCTCTTCTAACTTTGAAAAAGATTCAACCAAAACATCTTTTATTGGTGTATACCCTTTTTGACTTTTTTTCTGCATTACATCAAAAATTTTCTTTTCAGCCAAGTCCATGACTCTTTCTGGTTCATCTGTAGGTTCATATCCCATGCTTAAAATATCATTTGCTGTTTTTATTAGATTTCTAAGCATTGCCTTTTCTTCAACTATTTTTATATATCTATCTACATTTGCAGTTGTTGGAACTTTATCTGGTAAAACTGCAATATATTCTAGTCCTCCAACAGCATCTAATTTTCCCATAGAAGAAAGCTCAGCTTTCAAAGTTATAATGTCTATAGGCTCTGCTCTGTTATATATATTCAAAATAGCTTCATAAATTATTTTATTATCTTCTCTATAAAAATCTTCTGGTTTTAAAGTTTCAATAGCTGAACTAACTGCATCTTGGTCTGTAAGCATACTACCGATTACAGCCTGCTCTGCCTCAATATCTTGTGGTGGTATTTTACCTAAATCCATTGCACTCTTCCTTCCATTATTTATTGTTTTATTCTTTTGCTTGGTTTATCATGTAAATTTTTAGTGCTATTATTCGGCTATAATATCTACTCTTAACTTTCCTATTACACCTTCATATAACTTAATATCAACAGTTACAGTTCCAAGAGTTTTTATTGTTTCAGATAGCATTATTTTTTTCTTGTCTATATCTATTTTATAATCTTTCTTTAATCCTTCAGATATTTCTTTGCTTGTAACTCCACCAAAAATCTTTCCATTTTCTCCAGCTCTTACTTTAATTTTAAGCATTATTCCTTTTAATTTTTTTGATAGCTCTTCTGCTTCTTTTTTCTCTGTATCCTTTCTAAATTGATTCGACTCCTGTTTAGATTTTAACTTACTCATATTCTCATTATTAGCCTCAACAGCTAATTTTTTAGGAAATAAAAAATTACGAGCATATCCATCGCTTGCCTCAATAACTTGATCTTTCTTTCCTACTCCCTTTATGTCTCCTAATAAAATAACCTTCATAATTAATACTTTCCTTTCTCACATGTAGTAAATTTTTTTTACACACTATTTTGGTCACATATATTTTACTATTTTATTTGGCATTTGTAAATAATTTTCTATAATAGTGCTAATTTTCGCCCAAAAAAGGGCGTCCCTCTTTGGCGAGGCAACGTCCCTTTTATTAATGTTTATGATATCTCTGTAAAATATTCATTTATTCTATTTATCAATTCCTGCTTTACTTCTTCCTGTGTCATGCCTTCTATTTGTGCACCTGCAACGGTTATATGACCTCCACCGCCTAATTTTTCCAATATTAACTGCACATTTATGTCTCCTATTGATCTACCACTAATATATATTTTTTCTCCAATTTTTCCAATTACGAATGAAGCCGTTATATTGCTTATTGTTAGTAGCTCATCTGCAGCCTTTGCACAAGTTATATTCGCATCACTATCTTCTTTTTCATATATTGAAATAGCAATCGTGTCATCTATAATTTCAGATTTAGCAACAATTTCAGATATTTTGTTGTATGTTTCTAGGTCACTTTGGAACCATTTCTTAACTTTGATTATATCGACTCCACATTTTCTTAAATATGCTGCTGCTTCAAATGTTCTTACACCTGTTTTAAATGTGAAGTTTTTTGTATCCATCATTATTCCGGCATACAAAGCTTCAACTTCCAGTGTATCTAATTTTATAGGATCCTCCGCATATTCTACAAGCTCTGTTACAAGTTCACATGCAGATGAAGCATACACTTCATGGAACGTTAATATAGCATTTTCTATATAATCAGTTCCTCTTCTGTGGTGGTCTATAACAGCAATTCTATCTGTTTTTTCTAATAATTCTGGTACTTCAACATAATTCTTTTTGTCTGTATCTACAACAACTAATAGAGTATCAGAATTTATTTTTGCAAGAGCTTCATTTTTACCTATTAAAACATCTTCATATTTTCCAGATTCTCTTAAATCTTTTATAAAATTTTCTAAACTTGTTCCATTTGTTTCATTTACAATGTATACTTCTTTGCCTATTGTTTCTGCAATTCTGTATACACCCATACTTGCTCCCATTGCATCTATATCACTATTAGCATGTCCCATTACAATAACATTAGAAGAGCTACTTATTAGTTCTTCCAAGGCTTGTGCTACGATTCTAGCCTTTACCTTTGTACGCTTTTCAACTTCCTGTGTTCTTCCACCAAAGAAATAATATTTACCGTTTTGTTTTATTATAGCTTGATCTCCGCCACGTCCTAATGCAATATCTATAACTGCTTTAGCCGATTTATACTCTTCTATATTTGTTTTTTCGTCTTCCGAAATAGCTATGCTCAATGTAAGTTGTATATTATCTTGTGTCTTAATTTCTTTCACTTCATCAAGAATTTCAAACTTATCTTCTTTTATTTTTTCTAAATGATATTGATCAAATATGGCTACATATGTATCTCTTTCGGATTTTATTGCCAATCCATTGTATTTGTTTACCCAGGCATATATCGCCTTTTCAGCACTAGAGGTAATTTTTAATTTTTCCTCCTCTGTTGCCCTTTGCATTAATTCTTCGTAATTATCTAAAACTATAATTCCAGCACATGTTCTTGAATTATTATACTCCTCTAATAGTTTCATATAATTTGTTTCATCCAAGAAATATATAGTAGACATATATTCATATGAATTTTTGCGTTCTTTGTCTCTTAGTTTTGTATATTCAGCTATTATCTTATAATTTTTTTCTCCTATTTGCATATTTTCTGAAATTGCAATATTATTCGTATTCTCGGCTTTATCTATTTTTAATTTCAGTTCTTTTATGATATCTGTTAAAAAATTACCTATATCAACATTAGCAAATTCTTTTATAAAGTTACTGCTCTTCCATATTATATTTCCATTTGTTTCTATAACAACTAATGGAAATGGAGAATTTATAATAGTACTTTGAGCAGCTTTATCAACACTAATTGTTAACTCATTAATGTGTTCTGAAATTTCTGCCTTTCTCTTATTATTCGACCATACTGTATATACAACAATTACAACAAAAGTTATAATTGATGGTATAATCGCTATTGGTTCTAACACACACAACACTATTAGTATTGCTGCTATAACAACTAAATATATTTTAGTTCTTGAAATTAACTTATCTAAATTTATTCTATTTTTCGGCATATATATTCTCTCCACCTTTTATACACCTTATATTTTACATTATTTTAGCCATTTTGTCAATTTTACTAGTTTTAGTATTATACCATAGCTTGTCTGTTGTTCACCTTTTCAACATTCTTTTTATCTGATTTAATCAATACAAAGTTCGGATTCTCTTTTTTAGTTTTTCTTTTTAACAGGTTATTTTCAATCTTTATTACACTTGTACTTTGCCCATAGTTTTCAATTAAATATTTATTTTTTCTATATAACACCGTTATATTTTTATTGTTTTCTTCTGTAACAATTATATCGTTTTTTAAAAGAAAATTATTCTTGGCATAGATAACGCTTAATCCTTGTAATAAAGGAATAATTAATCCTATTACAATTTTATAAAAACTATCTGTATCATCAAAGAAATTGATCTTTTTCTTTCTTTTTATCTTCATATTTTTTGATACTATACTAGCCGTTTCTATGAGTTCTTTTTCTGAAAATTTCTTTTCTCCACCTAGGCTGACTATTATGGTATTCTTTGCTTCTTCTGTTTCTTTATTTATATTATCTATACTGTTATTTTCTATATATCTTCCTACGTTTATTATTTTTTCATATCCTATAATTGGGAATTTACTATTAGAATCAAAATTTATTAGATTTAATTTTCGTTTACTTATTTTAACTATATCTATGACTTTTTCTCTATTTATATCCGAAAAAAATATTGTTTCTACATTATATTTCTTTAGTGTTTTCTCTATTCTATCTTTGCTTAAGCTACCATCTATTAGTATTACCATGTTATTTATCATTACATTTGCAATATATGTAATCCAAAATTCATATCTGTTTTCCGATATCAATGCCACAACACTCTTGCTGGGGCTAATTTTAGATTGTAATGCTCTTGCCATCGAATATACATCGAATCGAAAGTTGAAATAATTTATATCTTTTATATATTCTTTTTCTATTGTGCATACTTTTTTCGCCTTATATTTATTATATGCAAAATCAACTAATTCCTTTATGTTCTCCACTTTCTTCATATAATCACTTTCCCTTCATAAAAACTAATTTTATTATAAAGTGACTGAATCATAAAGTCAATTTAATTCGTAATACAAATTCTTCCCCTTTTCAACATTATTCCTATTTTTAATACAAAATTAATCCATATCTTTCAAAACAAAACAATTCTTTTATCATGTTTCATTCTTAATATGGATTATTTTTATTATTTTAATGTTTTCTTCTATCTATTACATATGTACTTCCTGGTATGGTTTTAGATAAATGTTTTACTTGAGCCCCAGCTTCTCCAATTTCTAGTGTATTGTGGAATCTTCCCGGTTCAACTTCAACTGCACCAACTGAAATTGTTGTAAGTGGAAATTCTTCTATTATTCCTTTTCTATTTGGCACTTCCAAATAACCTTTTTTTATATCATCCTCTAGGAAATACTTCTTTACATTTTTATCAAACTCTATTATTATATTTTGACATATTTTTTCATAGTCGTCATCTTCAACTATTGCAATGAAATCGTCTCCACCTATGTGTCCTACGAAATTATTATCATCTTCTTTTGTATGAACATTTTTTATAATTGTTTTTGCAGTAAACTTTATTATTTCGTCTCCGTTTGAAAATCCGTAAACGTCATTATACGCCTTGAAATTGTCTAAATCTATATAAAGCATTACGAAGAATTGACGCTTCATCAGCCTTTTTTTCATTTCAGCCTGTATTTGTACATTTCCAGGCAAGTTAGTTAATGGACTTACTTTTCTATTTATATATAATAAATTAATTATATTTTGGATTGTGTAATATAAATATTCGAAATCTAAAGGTTTCTTTATAAAATATGTTGCTGCGGCTTTTAGAATTTCTACTTTATGTTCTTTTGCAGTGCTTGATGTAACAACAATTATTGGAGTTATTGAATTATCATCATTATTTCTTATTTTATAACATATTTCTGTTGCAGCTTCTGAAATCGTATCCTCATTAATTATTATTAGTGCAGGAATATCCTTTAGGGCAACATCTATGCTTTCTGTTTTGATTTGTTTAAATTTATAATCTTTATCTTGTTTAAATATCTCGCTCAGTTTCTTTTTTAAATATTCATCATCATCTATTATATAAACTGTATGCATATATTCCTCCATAGTTTTTCAATTTATAAGTAACTATCCTATAAATTTTAATATCTGTATATTCCATTGAACTCGGTTACTTGCTCATTTATATTGTATGCATGTATTAATATTTGAGATTCGCCTGGTTCTACTTTTTGTCTATATTCAAAAGTTTTAGTATTTAGTGAAGTATTTGGATCTGTTTTATAATCCTGTCCATTTAAAGTATATGCAATCATTCTCAATCCGTCATCATCATAAGCTTTTATAATCAAATATGATGGATCGTTTGGATCTGGAATAACTTCAATTGTTGGACGTTTTACACCTTTTATTTTTTGTTCTTTTGTTGCTACATTTTGTGCTTTATCAACAGCCTCAACTACAAGGTCTGCCTCTCCTTGTGATGCAGGAATGGTTTCTTCTATTTTTGTTTGTCCATCTTCTTCTGCATATATGGTTACTTCTTGTGAGTCTCCATATCTATATGTTATATAATCAATTGCCGTATCATCTGTTGCCGTAATTTTTATATTAGAATTAATTCCTTCTATTGTAATAACTGGTTCAGTAACATCTTTTGCATCTTGATTTAGTGTTTTTACATATCTTCTTGTTTGACCATTTGCATCTATTACAGAAATATTTAATTTATTGTTTTCTCCAGATGGTATTGATATAGTTTGTTCTAAAGTCTTATTTCCTCTTCCTTGAACTATTGTTGGTGTCGATTCATTCCAAGCAAAAGATACATTCCTTATTCCTGTTTCACATTCTACTGTTACCTTTGCCGTATTTCCATTTTTTAAAACACTAACAACAGGTGCTTTAGTAGTCTTAGAAAGTTCTATATTCTTTGTAAAAGCATATGTTCCATCTGCAGATAACACCAATCCAAATAATAAAATTAGCACTGCAAAAAATCTTACGACTCCTGTAATGTCTCCAGGTTCTCTCGGTGTTTTGACCTTTGATTTCTTTGCTCTATTTCTATCTTCTGTCATCAGAATTTGATTCATCTTCATTACCTTCCTTAGTATAAAACATTTTTTTACAATTAAAATTATAACATAGACATTTTTTAAAGTAAACAAGTTATAAAAAATTTATTAAGTGTATTTAAAAAGAATAATCTTGGATTTTTGTTCGAGATCGGAAGCTCGCCTTTGAGGGGTCCGAATGGAGCCCCGACCAAGAGCGACGTGTTGAGAAAAAAATCAAGATGAGTCTTTTTATAGTAAAAAATTCGCCCAAAAAGGGACGTCCCTCTTGGGCGAAATTTGAAATTTTTATAATACAAATTTCTTTATTAATGCTACACCTGAAGATAATATTACAAGTACTGCTAAGCCTATTGTTGTAAATGTTCTTATTTGTCCTGTTTGTACACCTACAGATACTGGAGCATCGTCTATATCGTCTTCACCTTTCTTGTTATTGTCTGGTGTTGAGTCTATATCTGGGCTGTTGAAATCGTTGTGATCTTTGCTTATTTCTGCCCAGTTATCCATTACTCCAAAGTTTTCTGAATCGTTAATCCATGTTAACAATACTTCAACTTCTGTTGTATCTCCTGGTTGTAATAATATGTCTTTTGTCTGGTCTGTTGTTATTGTCTTTTCGTCTATTTGCTTCCATAATGGGTTATCTTCTGCTACAAATTTTAGTCCGTCTGGAATATAGTCTTTCAATTCTTTTGCATATCCGGCTATATTTCCTTCATTTTTAACTCTTATTTTGTATCTGAATTTTATTGTTACTTTATTTATCTTGCTCTTCTTCAAGTCAACCTTTACAACATCTTCTGGGTCATCTTCTGCCTTGTGGCCAGATTCTATTATTTTATCTTCCCCATTTTCTGTTACGATTGCTTGTGTTACCCATTTTCTCAAGCTTAAATCGAAATATTGTACTTTTACCTTTTCGATGTCTTGGTCATCCTCGCCTTCATTCCATTTGTCTGGAACTGAGTCTTGATCTTTAACATCTTTACCATCTTTGTTTGTATTCTTTGATATTTGAGCTTGGTTTATTAAAATTCTATCTGATGTGTTTGGTTCTGTTACTTCGAATGCAACTTTTACATCTCTGTAATCTAACTTCTCTCCATCAAATGCTTTTAATAAGTTAGCTCCGGCTGTTTTTTCTTGTTCTTTTGATAGATAATCTGTTACTATTGAAACTGCCTCATCTAAGTTTTCTGTTTCTTTTCCATCTTTGTCTAACATCTTCCATCTGTACTCTATGTTAGTCTTATTGTCTGTTAAGAATTTTAAACCTTGTGGCATATCATCTTTTATCTCACTTGCATATCCATCTATTTCACCTTCATTGTATACTCTAATGGTATATGTTACTATGTTTCCATTTGATACAAGTACTGGATCTTTTGGATGATCATATTTTGCTGTTGTGCCACTTCCGTCTTTTATTGGAGTAACGTCAACTTGTGGTATTCTGCTTGTTATTTCTGTATCATTTACTGCAGTTATAAACTTTCTCAATGATAAGTCAAATTTTGCAACTGTTACCTTTTCAAAATCATCATCATCTTCTTGTCCTGGTACATAATCTTTGTTGCTTTCATCATCTTTATAGCCTGGTCTGTCTTCTGGAATTTTTACATTGTCTTTTTCTGAATCTCTATCTGTAACTTTATTTCCGTCACCATCTGTAAAGTCTGATACATCTGCTAAGTTTGTTATTTTCTTTGGCATTTGATTTGTTTCAACTACTTTACAAACTACTTTTACATCTTTGTATGATAATGTTGTTCCATCGAATGCTGGTATCTTGTTTTCTCCAGCCACTTTTTCGTTTGCCTTAGATAAATATGTTGTTTTTATTACTTTTGAATCTTGGTCATCTACAGTCCAACCATATGCTTTGTTTGTCTCATTATCGGCAATAAGTTCTAATTGGTCTGGTAGATGGTCTTTTATTTCTTCTGCATATCCATCAATTTCACCTTCGTTGTATACTCTAATTGTATATTCTACTATGTCATCAATTGCGACTTCTACTGGTGTTTTTGAATGATTGTAAATTGCTGTTGTTGCTTCTCCAGAAGCTAATTTAGTAATATCAACTTTTGGTATTCTACTTGTTATTTCTTCATCATTTACTTTTGTGATGAATTTTCTTAAAGCTAAATCAAATTCTAATGGCTTTACTTCTAGTTTTTCGAAATCATCATCATCTTGTTGTCCTGGTACATAATCTTTTCCAATTTCATCGTCTTTGTATCCTGGCAAATCTGATGGAATGTTTACATTGTTTTCTTCAGAATCTCTATCTTTTACCTTTTCTCCGTTACCATTTGTAAAATCAGATATATCTGCTATGTTTGTAATTTTGGTTGGCATTGGATTTGTAGATATAACTTTACAAGCTATTTTTACTTCTTTATATGATAGTGTTGTTCCGTCAAATGCTGGTATTTTGTTTTCTCCTGCAACCTTTTCATTTGCCTTAGATAAATATGTTGTTTTTACAACTTTTGAATTTTGATTATCCACTGACCAACCATATTTTTTATTTGTTTCATTATCGGCAATAAATTCTAATTGGTCTGGTAAGTGATCTGTTATTTCTTCAACATATCCATCTACTCCACCTTCATTATAAACTCTTATTGTATATTCTACTACATCATCTATTTTTACTTTTATTGGTGTTTTTGGATGGTCATATGTTGCTGTTGTTGCTGTTCCATTCTTTAGCTGTGTTATATCAACAACTGGTACTCTACTACTAATGTTTTCATCATTTACTTTAGTTATGAACTTTCTTAAAGCTAAATCAAATTCTTTTATTTTTAGTTTTTCGAAATCATCATCATCTTGTTGTCCTGGTACATAATTTTTTCCTATTTCATCATCTTTATATCCTGGTAAATCCGATGGAATATTTACATTGTTTTCTTGTGAATCTCTATCTTTTACTTTGTTTCCATTGCCATCTGTAAAGTCTGATATATCTGCAATATTTGTAATCTTTGTTGGCATTGGTTTTGTTTCAATTACTTTACATACTACTTTTACATCTTTGTAATCTAATGTTGTTCCATTAAATGATGTAATTTTATTTTCTCCTTCTGCAGTATCATTCTCTTTAGATAGATATTTTGTCCTAATTATTTTTGAATTGTTTCCATCGACTGTCCAACCATATTTTATGTTTGTTTCGTCATTTGCAACAAATTCAAGTTGGTCTGGTAAATGGTCTGTTATTTCTTGTACATATCCATCTACTTCTCCTTCATTGTAAACTCTTATTGTATATTCAACTATGTCACCTATTGTAACATCTATTGGATTTTTTGGATGATTATACGTAGCTGTTGTTGCTGTTCCATCTGCTAATTTGGTTACATCCGGTTGTGGAATTCTGCTTGTTATCTCCTCGTCATTTAATTTTGTGATGAATTTTCTTAAAGCTAAATCAAATTCTTTTATTTTTAGTTTTTCGAAGTCATCATCGTCTTGTTGTCCTGGTACATAATCTTTTCCTATTTCATCATCTTTATATCCTGGTAAATCTGATGGAATATTTACATTGTTTTCTTGTGAATCTCTATCTGTTACTTTGTTTCCATTGCCATCTGTAAAGTTTGATATATCTGCAATGTTTGTAATCTTTGTTGGCATTGGATCTGTTGAAACAACTTTACATACTACTTTAACATCTTTGTAATCTAGTGTTGTTCCATTAAATGCTTTAATCTTATTGCTGCCTGCTGAAGATTCTTTTGCCTTTGATAAATAATTTGTTCTGATTATTTTTGAATTTGTACTGTCAACTACCCAACCATATTTTGTATTTGTTGCATTTCCGCTTACAAATTCAAGTTGATCTGGTAAGTGATCTGTTATTTCTTCTACATATCCATCAATTTCTGCTTCGTTGTAAACTCTTATTGTATATTCAACTAAGTCTCCAATTGCAACAGATACTGGTGTTTTTGGATGATTGTATATTGCTGTTGTTCCACCATTGTTTAATGGAGTAACATTTACTTTTGGTTCTCTATTTGTTATAGCCGTTCCATTTACTCCTGTGATGAATTTTCTTAAGCTTAAATCAAAATCTTTTAATGTTAATTTTTCGAAATCATCATCATCTTGTTGTCCTGGTATGTATTCTTCTCCTCTGTTTATTTCAGAGTCTCTGTAATTCTCTAGATCTTTTCCTGTTGGTAATTGAACATTATTTGCTTGTGAATCTCTATCTGTTACGGTATTTCCATCACCATCTGTAAACTTAGTAATATCTGCAATATTGGTTATTTTAGTTGGCATTGGATCTGTTGAAACAACTCTACATTTTATTTTTACATCTTTATATTCAAGTGTTTTTCCATTGAATGCCGATATTTTATTTGCTCCATCTGTTGTTTCTTTTGCCTTTGATAAATATTCTGTTTTTATTGTTTTTAAATCTGAGCTACTTGCTATTTTCCAGCCATATTGAATATTAACTTGGTCATCAACTATAAATTCAAGTTGTTCTGGTAAGTGATCTGTTATTTCTTCTACATATCCATCTACTTCACCTTCATTATAAACTCTTATTGTGTATGTAACCTCGTCACCTATTGCAACTCTAAGAGGATTCTTGGGATGATTATATGTAGCAGTTGTTGCTTCTCCTGAAGCTAATTTACTTACATCTACTTGTGGAATTCTGTTTGTAATTTCTGTTCCATTTATATTTGTTATAAATTTTCTTAAACTTAAATCGAATGGTTTTGGTACTACTATTGAAGTTGTATCTGAAAATTTAAAAGGTGTTTCATCAACGATTACAACTGGTTGTTCTGTTGTTGGAGCATCGGCTACAGACCAATAATCAACTGTTTTTGATGTGTATGATGTGTTTACCGTCATCTTTATTCCAGAAATGTTTGAGCTTACTGGCATAGATAAATAGAATTCTTGTCCAACTAATTCTTTTAATGACTTTGTAGTTGATGCAATATTTCCACTTGAATTCTTTATTCCGATAGTTGGAGTTATTGTTTTTCCGTTTATATCTGTAAATGTAGCACTTAATGTATAATCAACGTTTAATAATTGATTTATTTTGTAAGGTCCTGCAACATAGTTGCTTCCGACTTTAGTCATTGTTGCATTGTTCTTTACAATTTCAATTGGAGATGTAGTATTATTTGTACTTTTATAATTGCTATTTGCTTTAGCGTTTGTGATGTAATATTGGAATAAAGCTTCTATTGCATCTTCTCTATCCCTTCCATCATCTCCGCCATTATATTGTGCTAAGTCTCCTATTGAAACATAATTTGAATCTACATTTGCAATAGAATTTACTTTTAAGTTTGTTGTTTCGTAATGGTATTTGTCTCCCGAAGGATTGGTAAAATACCAGATTGCCAATTGTTGCACAACATCTATATCATCATCAGTAATATATTCATAGAATTCATCTGGAATTTTACTTTTCAAAAATGCTTCTCTTGCAGTTTTGTTGTCTGTTCCGGCTGCTGGCATTATATAGATGTTATCTAATAACCACATTAAAGAATTATAGTTAGTTCCTGTTGGTAAAATTTTTGAATATGTACTTGGTATTGAAGCTAAGTCTTTTAAATTAAACTTTTGTGTATATTTACTTATTGTTGGCACACCGCCAGTTGCCATATCACTAGAACCGAATCCTGGTCCACCTTTAATACAGTAAATAGTCTTGCTTAAATCTGCTGTTTTACCATTTTCACTATCATACTCGGCTATTTTCCATACCTTTCCACTGGCTCCACCCTGTTGGTAACCATATCCAGATCTACGAAGTGAAACAATGCCTAAATATAGTGGTCCCGCGCTTGCTGCTTTTACTGCACTAATGCTTCCAAGTGTGGCCACTGTTAACATCGTAATTAAAATGCTTGATACTAATTTTTTTAACCTTTTCATACTCTCCATCCTTTTATTTATTATTTATTATTTTTAAAATTCATATACAGTTTAATTATATTACATTTTAACTTTAAAATCAATAAATTGTGGTAAGATTTTCGTTGTTTTTTACATTTTATTTGATTTTTTTCGGTGGTAATTTTATGCAAATTTTTCGCCCTTTTTATTGATTTTTATTGTATCTTAATATAAAATATTTCTATCAAATGAAAAGATGGTGAATTATATGAATTATAAGAAACAAAAAGAAGTAAAAATAGAAAACAAAAGCACCCATTTAAAATGGTTCGCAATTATTTTTTTAATATTAATTTTATTACTGATATTTAGAATTTTCTGGTTACAATTTGTTGATGGAAGCACATTGAAGGAACGAGCATATAAACAAATTACTGCAAATAGGGTTTTGAGTCCTAAGAGAGGAACAATTTATGATTCAACAGGAAAGGCCTTAGCAGTAAGTTCAGAAGTTGATACAATAAGTATAAACCCTTCACTTATAGCAGTAAAAAATGATACTGATGCTACAAATGCTTTGAAAGAAAAGGTTGCAAAGGCTTTATCAGATATTTTCGAGTTAGATTATAATGATGTTTTGGTAAAAGTTACAAGTACTAATTCAGTAGAAACAATTGCCAAGAAAGTTGATATAGACAAAGTTTCACAGTTAAAGCAATGGATGTCAGACAATAAATGGAGCTCGGGAATTAACATAGACAAAGATAATAAAAGATCATACCCTTACAATAACTTAGCATCAAACCTTATAGGATTTTGTGGAAGCGACAACAACGGTCTAGCCGGAATTGAATATTACTGGGATGAAACTTTAACAGGTACCCCTGGACGTGTAACAACATCAATCGATGCAACACAAGAATCGATTCCAGATACAGACGAAAAATACATAGCTCCTGAAAATGGAAGTAACATCACTCTAACAATAGATGCAAATATCCAAACAATTGTAGAAAAATATTTAAAGCAAGCTGTTGAAGAAAACAGTTGTAAAAATGGTGGTTCTATGACAATTATGGATCCATCTACCGGAGATATTTTGGCAATGGCAACATATCCTGATTACAATTTAAACACTCCTTTCGAACCTAATGAAACACTTCAAAAAACTTGGGATTCACTTTCTAGTGAAGAAAAAACAAACAGCTTATATAAGATGTACCGTAACAAAGTTGTAAGCGAAACATATGAGCCCGGGTCTGTATTTAAAACCGTAATGGCTTCTGTCGGATTAGAAGAAGATGTTGTAGAAACAGACACATCAGGTGATTTCTATTGTGGAGGAAGTCAAATGGTTTCTGGCATAAAAATAAATTGTGCAAACACATCAGGTCACGGAAGTGAATCATTAAGAAACGCCTTAGAAAACTCTTGCAACCCAGCCTTAATTCAGTTAGGCCAACGTATAGGAGCAACAACATTATATAAATATTTCAAGGCTTTTGGATTGTTTGATAAAACAGGAATTGCAACAGCCGGCGAGGCTTCTAGTCAATTCCATAAACTTGAAAATGTAGGCACAACAGAACTTGCAACAATGTCATTTGGACAGAGATTCACAATTACACCATTGCAGATGATAACAGCTGCAAGTGCAATTGCTAACAACGGTGTTTTGGTACAACCAAGAATCGTTAAGAGTATAGAAAATCCAGATACAGGCGCAGTTACAAACATTGACATTAAAGAGGTTCGTCAAGTAATTTCTTCAGAAACAGCTGCAAAAGTACGTAGTATGATGCAATCTGTTGTAACAGATGGTGGTGGAAAATATGGTTCTGTAAAAGGCTATGCAATAGGTGGAAAAACGGGAACATCTGAGCCAGATCCTAACCATCCAGAAGATGGATATGTGGTATCTTTCCTAGCAATAGCACCAGTAGAAAATACAAAAGTTGTAGCGTTGTTAGTATTATATGGTCCACAAGTTAAGAACTACTATGGTGGTGCAATAGCAGCCCCAGTCGTATCACAGGTATTGAGTGAAGTACTACCTTATTTAGGAATTCCTTCAAACGAGTCATCTCAAACAACTTCTGACACCTCACTCGTTACTGTTCCAGATTTAAAAAATAAAACAGTTTCAGAAGTAAAACAAACACTAAAAGATTTAGGAATTTCAGTTGTTACATCTGCAGACGATAGCGAAATAGTTACAGTTCAAACACCTAAAGCAGGAGTAACAATTTCAAAAGGTGGTGTATGTAGATTATACACTGATGAGCATGATACTTCGGTTTCTGTTACAGTACCGGACTTGAAAGGAAAAAGTTTAAGTAATGTAACAGCAACATTAAAAAATAAAAATTTAAATATACAAGCTACAGGCTCTGGAATAGTAGTCTCGCAAGACCCAGCAGTTGGTGCTACTGTAGAAGAAGGTAGCGTAGTAAAAGTAACATTACAAGAAGTAGCAAGTGATTTACACTAATAAATAAAGAGTTCAAAATTATAAATTTTGAACTCTTCGTATTTTATTTGGTATTGCTTTTCTTATTAAAAATTGAATCCATAGAAAAGGCCACATTTTAGGTGCAATTCTCTTAAAACATTCTTTCTCTACATTCATATACTCTCTTGAAAAGCCTTTATACCAAGTACTCTCTTTTTGTTCTACCTCTCCTATCCTTTTATCAACATAAGTAAGTTTCATATTCTTTCTTAAGCAGTCACTTAAAAATATTGTTTCTTCTCCACAATAATTTTGTGTCCCTGCTCCAAAATCTTCATCAAATTTCAGATTATTTTTTATTATGCTTGCTCTTTTAAATGTAAGCTGAAACGAGCATACTCTAAATATTCTAATCCATCCAATTTTTCCACTTTTTAGTTTTCTTACTTTTCTGTTATTATTCTTGCTTTCAACAAAAAACGCAATCATATCTGCCTCAGGATTTTCCCTATATGATTCGAGTATTATCTTTTCATAATCTTTAACATACTTCACGTCATCGTCTGCAATTAGAATTATATCCCCAGCTGCATTCTCGATTGCCATGTTTCTACTTCTGCTTAATCCTTTTTTATTATCATATATTATTCTATTTTTTCCTTTAACATCCCCATTTTTTCCACATTGACTAATGGTTAGAGATTTTCCTGTAATGTTCATGTTCTTTACGAGCTCCTCATTTTCATTTTGCGAGCTGATATTAATTGTTGAAATTAGTACTTCCAGGTTCATGTTAAAACCCTCTCTCATATTCATATTCTCTTTACAACAGCATAAAATACATAATACATAAAATAATATAAGCTTTTAACAAACGAAAATTTTTCATAGTTTCTGTACAATTTCCATCTGCTTTTTGCAGATTTAATTTTATTTGAAGAGGCCGATTTTTTTATTTGTCTATAATATACTAGCGGTTCCTCAATTCCGTAAGCTGTATATCCATTTTTTAAAATATTCCACCATGTTGCAATATCTTCTGCTCCTACATTTGGCATTTCTAGCAATTTTTTATCTATTTTATTCATGTCAAACATAATTGCATTTGCGAGTATTCTAGTGTCTTTTAAGGCTTCCTCATACTTCAACTGTGGCTGTACTTTCACGGTTTTTGTCTCACCATTTTTCATGTATTTAAAAGCCGTATAAGAAAATGCACAATTTTCCTTTTTCATGAATTCAACCTGTTTCTCTGTCTTGCTTTCTTCCCATAAATCATCTGCATCTTGATAGCAGATAAACCTGCCTCTTGCATGTTCTAATCCAGCATTTCGTGTTATTGCTGGTCCACTGTTTTGGTTGTTTCTTAACACATGAATTTTATTTGACTGATAGCTTTTAGCAATTTCATAGCTTCCATCATTTGAACAATCATCCACTATTAATAATTCCCAATTTTTATATGTTTGTTTTTTTATATTTTCAATTGTTTCTTTTATATATTTTTTCTTGTTATATAAAGGAATTATGATGCTTACCAGTTCTTCACTCATTTTGAATCCTTTCATTTATATCATTTTTTACAGCCTGATTCAATCTTGCCGTTAGTGCTTCAATTTCTGCTGATGATAACCTATTTATGTCTGCATTTTCTATTTTTGCAATGTTTTTACTATAATTGTTTTTCATGTATTCTTGTGTTAGTTTTTTTATTTGTTGTAGTTCTTCATTCTTCTCGTTACCTATTATTTCGCACATTTTGCTAAGTTTCTCATTTTGTTTTACTATTAAATAGCAATCTGATGTATAAACTTGACTTGTTAGATTATCGTAAATATATCTAGCTTCAAAAACTTTTATTCGTTTACTATTTTCTGCTTTTTCTAATATCATTTGACTAGTAGATTCAACATTTGTATTTCTGTCCATTTTAAACAATTTTTGCATATAGTCGTCACTCTCATAAGCCAGCCTTTTTACATAGTTTCTATTGTATGGAACCATTTTGCTAAATTTTTTTATTGTACTAGTTTTAGCATCTGTTTTATCTAAGTAAATCTTTCCAATTGAATCAATTACATTAAAATACAAAATCGAAATTATTGCAATAAAAATTATGATTTCTGTAAAATTTTCGACTATTTCTCTACTCTTTTTGTATTTTTTTATATATAGCTTTGATTTTTCCATTTGATTTGAGTTTATCATTGTAAAAAGCAAAGTCATTATAAACATCATATTCATAAAAGATAATTCAAAATCCAATAATGAATGCAAAAACAGTATTGCCAATGCACATATTATACACAGTTTTGATGAATCTTTTTCCTTAACACTATTTTTTATAGTAATTACTACAAGACATATCAGGCTCACAAATGCTAATATTCCATACTCCAGCAACAATTGTACAGGATATGAGTGGACTTCCATAGTATTATAATTATAGTCTTGAATGCTTTTATAACTATCCATCCAACCGTCTGCTCCAATTCCAAATAGCCAATTGTCTTTTATTACTCTAAATGCATCTCTTATAAAAACAAATCTTTCCCAAGTGCTTTTAGATTGAAGATTTATTCCTTTTACTTTTGTTACGAGCCTTTCTGGTAAATATGCATAATTTATAATATACTTCTTATTGTTTATTCTTACATCTTTTATCTCCAATCCCCTATTGTATATTCTATTACTCGTTCTAAATATTAGAGCCAACTCTGTCGTCTTACTATCTGTATGAAATGTGAATGTTTTAGTTCCATCAAAATTTCCAAACTCGATTTCATGTGATGCAACCGTATCATAAAAAATATTTTCTTCAACAATTTCTATACTATAGTTCTTCGATTTTAGTGCTTTTGAAAAGATGTCTATGTCTATCGTATAATCTGTATCACCCTTTATATTTAGGATTTTATATTTTACATCTGCTTTCTCCATTACTGTTTGGTATAGCTTTAGTGGTCTTGATAAATTTAGTCCAACGCCAGCAATTATAACCGCAATTAATAAAAAAAATCCTCCACTGATTGCATATGTTCTTACATTAATTTTATAAATCTTTTCTTTGACTTTCTCATAAATTATCCCTATTATAAAGCTTAATGCACACATTACTATTTGTATCAACCAAACAATATATGATTTTGGCGACACATTTAATATTTTTTGGAATATTATCGAAAAAGCAATTCCTATAATCATATTTGTAGCAAAAACCACACATGTATCAATTCTACTGTTTTTGTCTTTTAATAAAATTATGTATGCTATCAATATTAGTCCCAATATTATAAAAGTTAATCTCGAGTAAGACAATATGAGTGATGATATAAAAATATATGTAATTGGGAAAAGACTTTTTTTACCGTCTTGGTTATACTTACCTAAGCAGAGCATTACATTAACTGCCATTAGTACTGCAAAAGCATTTTCATACCCCATTATTCCCATCATTCTATTTTCCATATTAGCAGTTTCTGGATTTCCAAAAAAGAATAGTGCCTTCGTAATCATATTTGTGGTTAACATATCTGTCCCAGTAAATGCAATAAATATGGATGAATATATTACTGAACTAATTATGTTTTTTTTATATTCTTTATTGCGTTCTATTAAATCTCTTACTACTATATAAACTCCAAATAGTGTAACATATGCAAAAGTTGCGTTGATTTGACTATTTAAATTTTTATAAGTTCCGGTAAGTAACGGTATTAGAGTTGAAAGAGCTAATATTAAACAAATAATATCAGTCTTTCCTTTGATTATTTTAAAATTCTTTAATATAATTTTTTGTACGATTGTATAAATTATAATAATTATTAATGCTATTGCCTCAAAAATGCTGGCATTACTTTGTATTGGAGACCCAATAAAGATGCAACTTGTATAAATTAGCACACACATTAATATCATTATTATTTTGTCAAATTTAGTCTGAGTAATTTTCATTATTTCATGTTCTCCTTCCAACATTCACTTTATATTATTTTTCGTTTTTGTGCAAAATAACAAAAGAAGGCTGATAATTGGTCTGGCATTATTTTAAATAACATTCTACCTAACCACATCGTTAAGCTTGGAAATATTAATATTTTATTAGAAAACATTTTTCTAACAGCATACCTAGCAACTTGTTTGCTATTGGCCTCTACCAAATTAAATTTTACGTCTGCTACTTTATTAAAATTTGTATTTACAGGTCCTGGGCATAAGGCACAAATTTTCACTTTAGAATGTTTCATAAACAGTTCTTGTCTAATGCTTTGCGTTAGTCTTACAACATATGCCTTGGTCGAATAATATGTTGCCATCAGTGGTCCAGGCATGAAACCTGCAATTGAAGCTACGTTCATAATGTGTCCCTTGTTTTCCTCCACCATGTCTTTCAAGAATAGTTTAGTTAGAATGTGGAGTGCTACAATATTAGTATCTATCATTCCTAGTTCTTTATCAAGATCAGTTTCTGTAAAATCTCCACAGGCGCCAAATCCTGCATCATTTACAAGCACATCTACACAACCATATTTTTCTTTCACCTCTTTGTGAAGTTGCACACAACCATCTCTATCAACTAAATCCATTGGTCTTACATCAACATTTATATTATATTCTTTTTCCGCATCACTTTTTAGATCGTTCAAAGCCTTTTCGTTCCTTGCAACAGCTATTATATCGTATTTTCTCTTTGCAAGTTCTATCGCAATGTCCCTTCCGATGCCAGAAGAAGCTCCTGTTACCAATGCAATCATCTTATTTTCTCCTTTTACTAATATTTTTAGAAACTTATTATTTTATTATATGTTTCAATAGCTTTGTTGTCTGTCATTCCAGCAATATATTCGATTATCGCCGTTGAATAATCCTCAGATTTATTTATATTATAAATTTTATAATTTTTTAGTTTTTGCTGCTCTTCACCAATTTCGTTTACACAATAATTACTTAGCCAATTCGAAAATTCTGTAATGACTTCTTCATTTTGAATGTTTTTTTCTCTTTTTATAACTTGATTATAAGATTTTTTTAGTACTTCAAATATTGTGCTTAAAACTAGATTAAAATATTTATTTGCTAGCATATTTTTTTCAGTTTTATATATTTTTTCATAATTGAATGCCTTAAGCTCATTTATAAATGTTAATCCCTCTTTCGAGAATGTTAGTCCCTTTTCGATTGTTGTATTTTTAATCAAATCTAACATTAAGTAGTTTACAATATTAGTTGTATTTAAAATATCATAGCCTGTTATTTCAATATTTAATCTTTTTTGTAATTCTTGAATATCAGTTTCTGTCAAGATTTTAAACCTTAATGCATCCTCAATATCTCTCCCTAAATAAGATATTTTATCTGATATTTTTACCACACACCCCTCCCAGGTATAAGGGGCATACTCATTTGGTTTTGTATATTTTTCAAGGTCTATAGCTTCATTTCTTGGTTTTAGACTGTTTTCTTCTATCTCACCACAATGTGAAATTATTCCATCTCTTACGGCATATGTCAAATTAAGATTTTCTTTATAACCTTCTCTGTTATCCAACAATTCAATGTTATCTACATAGTTAAGACCATTTTTTTCATGCCAAAATGTATTTCCAGTCTCTTGCATAAGTATGGAGTTTAACACTCTTTCTCCTGCATGTCCAAATGGACTATGTCCCAAATCATGAGCAATTGCAATAGTTTTAGTTAATTCCGTGTTTAGACCTAGCATTTTAGCAATTCCGTAACTGATAGATTCCACATAATTAACATGTTCAATTCTAGTGCAAATATGATCATTACTTGGTGAAAAAAACACCTGCGTTTTGTGTTTTAGTCTCTTAAACGCATTCGAATAAATAATTCTAGTATAATCTCTTTCAAAGTCTGACCTAATCTCAGTATTTGCAGTATATAACTCTTTCTTTCTAGCTATCATCTGTGACCATTTGGGATTTTCTGGATTAGCAGACTGCAATTTTAGAGAATTAAAACCAATACAATCTCTCATGTTTTCTCTTGTATCTTTTTGATTTTTTTCTTCAATTCCATTCATATAATTTTTATCATCCATATTAAAATCATTCCTTATTATTACTTTATTTTATAGCTAAAATTATATATAAACAAATACACAAAGTCAATGAAATATTTTATCGACTTTGTGAAAAAGTAAACGCCATTCTATCAAAGAATGACGTTTATGGTTATTTTGTACATTTCTTTCTCCGTCCCCAAATTGTACAAGATTATGAAATTACAATTTGTTCGTCTTTAACGGTTGCAAATGCTTTCTTGTTTGGTTTCACTATTCCATCTAGTATTGCCTCTGCAATTTTGTCTTCTAACATGCTTTGTATTGCTCTTCTTAATGGTCTTGCACCATAATTTGTATCAACGCCTTTTTTAGCAATTAGTTCTTTTACAGATTTATCGATATTTATAGATATTCCTTGTACACTTAGTCTCTTTTCTACTTGTGCAAGCATTATGTCTATAATCTTTTCTATGTCTTTGTTTTCTAGCTTGTGGAATACTATTATATCATCGATACGGTTTATCAATTCTGGCCTAAATTGTTTTTTTAGCTCTCCTATTACTTCTTTTTTTGTTGTCTCATATTCTTTTTGTTTATTTTGTTTTCCGTTTTCATCTTCGTCTCTTCCACCGAATCCTAATTTATTTTTATCTGTTATAAGCCTTGCACCAACGTTTGAAGTCATTATTATTACTGCGTTTTTGAAGTTTACAGTTCTTCCTTGTGCATCTGTTAATCTACCATCCTCAAGGATTTGTAATAGCATATTCATTACATCAGGGTGTGCCTTTTCCACTTCATCAAACAATATTACCGAGTATGGTTTCCTTCTTATCTTCTCTGTAAGTTGTCCACCCTCATCATATCCTACATATCCTGGAGGTGCACCTATTAATTTTGCAACAGAATGTGACTCCATAAATTCAGACATATCTACTCTTATCATATTATTTTCATTGCCAAACAATGCTTCTGCTAAAGCTTTTGCAAGCTCTGTTTTACCAACACCAGTTGGGCCCATAAATAAGAACGAACCAATTGGTCTGTTTGGATCTTTTAATCCAACTCTTCCTCTTCTAATTGCTTTTGCAACAGCAGAAACAGCTTCATCTTGTCCAACAACTCTCTTATGAAGGTTATCTTCTAGATGCTTTAGTTTTTCATTTTCAGTTTCAGATATTTTACTAACTGGAATTCCTGTCCACGTTGCAATAACCTGTGCAATATCTTCTTTGTTTAATTGCATTACTTTCTTAGAATTATCTTCTTTCCATTTATTCTGTTGTTCTTCAAGTTTCTGTTGTTTTGCTTTTGCTTCATCTCTAAGCTTTGCAGCCTTTTCAAAGTTCTGAGTTGCTATTGCTTCTTCCTTTTCTTTTACAGCCTTTTCTATTTCTTCTTCAAGATTTCTTATCGAATCTGGCTTTGTATATGTTTGCATTTTAACCTTAGAAGCAGCCTCATCTATTAAGTCTATAGCCTTATCTGGCAAATATCTATCATTTACATATCTAGTTGAAAGTTCGACAGCAGCCTTTATTGCTTCATCCGTAATCTTCACATTATGATGAGCCTCATATTTATCTCTTAAACCTTCTAGAATTTTTACGGCATCTTCTTCAGATGGTTCATTTACCATTACAGGGCTAAATCTTCTTTCAAGAGCCGCATCTTTTTCAATGTACTTTCTATATTCATTAGTTGTTGTTGCACCTACTACCTGTATTTCTCCTCTAGCAAGAAGTGGTTTTAATATGTTTGCTGCATCCACAGCACCCTCTGCAGAACCAGCCCCCACAATAGTGTGAATTTCATCTATAAATAGTATTACATCTCCAGCCTTTTTTACTTCATCTAGCGACTTTTTGATTCTTTCCTCAAAATCGCCTCTATACTTTGCGCCTGCAATCATACCAGATATATCTATGCTTACGACTCTCTTGTTTTTTAATGTTTCAGGAACATCTCCTGCTACTATTTTTTCAGCTAGACCTTCGGCAATAGCTGTTTTTCCGACACCTGGTTCACCAATTAAGCAAGGATTATTTTTACTTCTTCTTGATAAAATTTGAATCACCCTATCAATTTCAGTTCTTCTTCCTATTACTGGATCAAGCTTTCCTTCTCTTGCCTTTTTAGTTAGGTCCGTTCCATATTGATTCAATGTTGGCGTAGAATTGTAACTTCCATTGTTATTAAAATTCTTTGACGATGTTTCTTTTCTATCTGTTTCATTTATTGTATTAACAATTTCAGTGTACAGTTTTTTTGGATTTACATTTAAATTCATCATAATTCTAACAGCAACGCTATCACCTTCACGCATTATTCCGCAAAGAATGTGTTCAGTACCAATGTATTCACTGTTTAGTCTACGTGCTTCAACATAAGAATTTTCAATTACTCTTTTACTTCTTGGCGTAAACCCAATACTATCCCTATCTTCAATCGGTCCATTTTCGTTTACTCCAATTAATTCTTCAATTTCCTTTAAAATAGCTTCAGAAGTAACCCCTTGATTTTCAAGAACTTTACTTGCAACTCCTGTTCCTTCTTCAACTAATCCATACAATATATGTTCAGTTCCAATATAATTATGCCCTAATTTTGCTGCTAATTCGTTCGCAATTTCTAAGGCATTTTCTGCACTATTAGTAAATTTGTATTCCATTTTTCTCCCTTCTTTCTTTAAAGTAGACCACGAAAAATCATTACATTTTTCGTGGTTCTACCACTTTATTTTTTATTCTATTCTTCACTTTCACTCAGCAACAATTTTCTTAATAAGTTCAGCTCTTCTTAAATCTCTTTCGTCTGTCTCCATCATCTTTCCATAATATTTTTGTAAATTTGATGGCTTTGTGTACAAATACATTTCTTTAACTTTTTTATCATCAAGTTCCTTTATTATTCCCATATCTGTTCCAAGTTTTACATCGGAAAGTAACTCAATACATTCCTCACTGGTTAAAACAATGGCATTAGTAAGCACTCCAAATGATCTATATACTTTATCAGCAAATCTCATTTGATCTTTTCCAAGATATTTTCTTGCAATTCTCTCTTGTTCTATAATCTTATCTGTTACAAGCTTCATATTTTTTTCAATATCCTGTTCAGTAATCCCTAGAGTCTGGTTATTCGAAATTTGATACATATCGCCCATACTTTGGCTTCCCTCTCCATACACTCCTCTTACACTCATTCCAAGATTATTTACTATATGAAGTATTTTATTTAGATTGCCTGTCTTTGCAAGCCCTGGCAGATGAACCATTACAGACACTCTTAATCCAGTTCCAACATTAGTTGGGCACGCCGTTAAATAGCCATATTTTTCGCTGTATGCATATTCTATAAATTTCTCAAGTTTTTGGTCTAATTCTACAGCCAATCCCATTAGTTCCTTTATTGCCAATCCTTCTCCGAAGAATTGCATTCTTAAGTGGTCTTCTTCATTTATCATAATACAAATATTTTCTTCGTCATTTAGTAAAATAGCACAATTTTCATCTTTGTTGTTTGCAAATTCAGGACTAACAATATGCTTTTCTACTAAAGCTTGCTTTGTTATATCATCAATGTCCTTCATTCTTAAAAGTTTTAATCCATATCCTAAATTTGCAACTATAACATTAATTTTCTCTACTATTTTACCTTTTTCTTCTTTAGAACACCTGCTTTCAAAATTGAATCCATTAATATTACGTGCAAGTCTAACTCTTGTACTAATTACAACATCAGAATCTTTTCCATTTTGTAAATACCAATTTGCCATTTTTATTCTTCCTTTCATTATTTGTTTTCTTTATATTTTATTATTTTTCTTTGTTTTCCATAGCCTTAATTTTGTCTCTTATCTTTGCAGCATCTTCATATCTTTCTTCTTCTATTGCCCTATTTAATTCTTTCTTTAAAGACTCTAATTTTTCATTTTTATCTTCATTATTTGTTTTATTTTGATTACTATTTTTTATTTGATTTTCTCCAATTTTTTTCATTTTTTCTTCAATATTCAATGGTTTTCTTCCAACATGTTTTGTACTTCCTTGCATATTTTTTAAGACTTGGTCTAGTTTATTTTCAAATACATCGTAACAATCAGCACATCCTAATAACCCTGTTTTTATAAAATTATCATAGTCTTCTCCACAATTTTCGCACACATTGCTACTTTCCTTCATAAAGCTTGGTAATAATTGTTCATCATCAAAAAAATCATCGAAGAAATTTGAAAAGTGAATAGGCATATTTACTTTAAATCCTCCTATTCCCATCTTTTCTGCACACTCCTCACAAAGAACCATTTCTTTCTTTGATCCATTTACAATTTGTGTATATCTAACATTTGCCTCATTTTTTCCACAATTTTGACATAACATAATAATCATCCTCCTCATAATTATTTTATTACTGTTAATCTTCTACTAAATTTAACAACATATTTTTAAATATATTTGCTCTTAATTTATCTTTCTCCTTTTGTTCTACAGTAAGAACATTATCACTAGTTGCAACTTTAAGAAGCTTTGCTTCATTATTTGTAACTATATCGTATGATAAAAAATTACTTATAAAAATGCTTACTTCTTGTGCCGTGATAGAATCTCCGATACTTGATATTATATGCATTAAATAATTGCTTCTTGTTACATTTATTTTAGTTATTGTAATATGTCCTCCACCACCACGTCTACTTTCAACATAATACCCTTGTGTTGGTTTAAACCTAGTCGATATTACATAATTTATTTGCGATGGTACACAATTGAATTTTTCTGCCAAATCATTTCTCTGTATTTCGATTTTATCATCATCATCAAATAAGTCTTTAATGAATTCCTCTATCATATCTGATATTCTCACCTTTATCGCCTCTCTTCTTTCTTTTCTTATTCTATTCATTTTATAGTAGTTCGATTTTATTTAATTTCATCTTGCTTTTTATTTTTGTCGTTTTTGACTTTGACTTTCTTTGACTTACGATTATATTATAGCACTATTATATTAAATGTCAATATCTATTTTTTAGTTCATTTATTGTGTAATATAAGTATTTTGTTAGAAATCTACCCTCTACTAGTATTATTTTAAAGTACTGTTTGATCTATTAAGCTTTTTGTTGCTTACTTTAAATTTTATAAGTTATATTTATAATGTACATCCATAATAAGTTAAATTTTAATATTATTCATTACATTTGTCCTCAGCTTTTAACTAAAATAACTACGTAAAATGCTATAATATTTTTCTTCTATTTTCTCTTCGATATCAATTTCAAACTTATTTTTATCATCGTATAAAACTTTTTCTTTGTACTGATTTTTAAATGCTATACTACTCATTTGCCCTAAAAAACGAGCCCATAAGGAATATGTTGAACCCGATACTACCATTAATTTTGCTTTAGCCATAGCTAATATATTACAAATACTATTGTCTAAATCGAACCTTTCGACGTTTCCAAGTTTAAAAATACTTTGTAATGCCCTGTCACTTCCATCAGACATTAAATACACTTTTACATTTTTATTTACTATTTTTCTTATCTGTTTTATAATATTTTCAAACCATTCTAATGGAATGCGTACATTATCTTCTCCTTGTTTTAGTTGTTCTAAACTTACTTTTTTAAAATCATCCATTCTTATTTGAACTACAAATCCATCATTAATATTTATATTGTCTATTCTTAATTGATTTTTTTTTGATAAATTTCTATATAAATCATCGTATATCCATTCTCTATATGGTCTTAAACCTTCATATAGTTTTCCAGTAAATTTAATAGGATTTTTGTCAATAACAATAATTCCTGCTTCTATTTTTTTTATATCTTTTGGATTTATTATTTTTTTATTTGTTAACAAAATTTTAGCTTTTCTAAAACCATCTATATATTTAGAGTTGTTTTCAAATATATTAAAATATGTCCTATTATACCTTCCAAAAATATAAAATAATTTTCTTGTTAGTGGTATAGTTCCCCATGTTGGCCAAATTAAATCTATTTCATATTTCTTAGATAAAACCAATGCTTCTGCATATGTAAAAAGTAAATTTCCTAGTCCTGCTCCACCCATTCTAAACCACAAAAAATCTCCACTTCCAACTTTCGGATATATATATTTTTTTCTTTTTTTCATAGTACTCCTTCTTTTCCAATGTTTTTACTTTTTCTTTGTCTTCTTTAATTTACTTTCGTTTACTAAAACATTAATTCTTCTGACTTTTTATTTTTATAAAATGATTCTATTTTACTTTTTTAGTCTTGTTAAGTGTATAAAATCTAGGTTTTTTTCTTAGTCATCTCATTAAGTTCTTCGGCTCTGTCTTTTTGCTTATTTAATCCTAACCAAACAAAATAAGAAGAAATAAATTCACCGTATCTACTCGTTTCCTCATTTAAATCGAAATCCTCTAGGTTCACTATCTCATTTTTTTTATTTATTCCACTATAAAATTCATTATTTTTTATTATTTTACACATAAAGATGTACCTCCATTTTTGTTATTTTGTACATCTTTATATTTTTTAAACATTTATTATATACTTTTCTATTGCTTCTGCAACTCCATCATTATTATTGTCACTTACAACTGTATCTGCAAATTCGTGCATATATGGAGCACAGTTTCCCATCATTACGCCTAAACCTGCATTTTCTATCATCAGCTTATCATTCATATTATCACCTATCGCAATAATTTCACTTGTATCAATATTTAAACGATCTGCAAGTTCTCTTACAGCTCCCCATTTATCCACTCCTTCACTTGTTATTTCTGTGTAATAATACTCAACTGTTCTTTCTTCCGTTCCTAATCTTATGTACTTTCTTGCCATATGTTGTAATTCAAGAACATCTACATTTTTCACTTCTCTAAGTTTCCTAATTATACTATCAAATATTATTTTACTTTCATCGCAAATAGTTATTTTTAAAATCTTGAGTTCTGGATTCTCAATTACATATTTATATATATCGTCTATAATTTTTATATTCGTTTTTTTATCGTCTGTTACATTTCTGTTTTCATTATTATAGAATAATACATTATAATTCAACGACTTAGATACAGTTAGATTTTCTGTATATATATTAAAGAATATGCTATTTTCTTCACATATTTTGATTATTTGTAATGCTTTTTGCCTTTCTATAAATTTACTGTATAATATTTTATTTTCTTCCATATCATATAAAACAGAACCATTGCCGCATATTACAAATTTATCAGTTCCTGCTTCTATCGCATAACTTTTGGCAGATGTAATTGGTCTGCCTGATGCAATAGCCACAACTGTCCCTTTTTCTCTTGCCATTTTTATTGCGTTTTTGTTTTTTTCTGATACTTCTCCATAAGAATTCAATAATGTTCCATCTAAATCAATTGCTACTAATTTATACATATTTCTCAACGATACTTTCCATCGTTCTCCTTCCTTTATCTTTAACAGTAATATTATAACATATAATTATTTTTTTTAAACAATTTTTCTTTTTTTCTTACATAAAATTACCAGTTTATTTTTTTCTTTTTAGTGCATTATATATA
Organism: uncultured Clostridia bacterium; assembly: GCA_934119935.1. Taxonomy (GTDB): domain Bacteria; phylum Bacillota; class Clostridia; order TANB77; family CAG-508; genus CAG-245. The sequence goes on from CAKOSX010000004.1 coordinate 172,000, forward strand.
TTGAAAAAGGACAATTACTTTTTCAATAAAAAATTCACATTCTAGGAGGTGAAAAATATGGCACATTCATCAAGCAATAGTAATTACAAAGTAGTTCCTGAAGCTGCTGATGCTTTAAACAAATTCAAATACGAAGTAGCTAGCGAAGTTGGTGTAAATCTAAAAGATGGATACAACGGTGATATCTCTGCAAGAGACGCTGGTAGAATTGGTGGAAACATGGTTAAGAAGTTAATACAACAAGCTGAAAACCAAATGAAATAGTTCTAGTTACTAATTATTTATTATATTAATTTTTAACTATTATTATTAGACAGGATTCTAAGTTCGTTTTATATATTTTATTCTTTCGGATGAAATACATAAGGCAGGATTTAAAATCCTGCCTTTAATATTATAATCAGGACTCGTTTATGAAACTTTTATTATTCTATATTCATAATTTTCATATTTATCTATAGCTTTTTTTAAGAGCATTTTATATTCCTTCGTATTTTCCTTATATTTTGTTTTACAGAAGGCTTGAATTAAACTGGTTTCTATTACTTTTCTACTATATTTAGTAATGTCTGGATTAATTATTATAGTTTTATTTCTATTATTCTTTATAAAGGCATCTGGCATTCTTTTTATTATATAGTCTTCTGGAGCAAAACCAAGCATTACTCTTACTTTTTCCATACTATCAGTTAATTCGATCTCGGCAATTTCATCATACATCTTCTTTATTACATTGCTTACTATATCTACTGTTCCTATTTTTTTGTATCTAATAGGCAGATATATATTTATTTCACTGTTATCCATATTCAATTCTGGAATATTAGTATTTTTAAAATTGACATTTAAATTTAAACTTTTTCCTAAAACAGCAACAGTTAAATATGTTTTTATATCAACTGGTTTTGTTAAATCTATTATCTTATTATTTTTTTGTTTTAGAATACTCATTTATCTTTTCCCCCTATCAATTTCATTTATGAACCTTTGTTCGTTTTGTAGTTACATTTTATATGTTTTTTTCTCATTTGTCAATAGTTTTGCAAACATTTTTTCGTTTTTGTTTTTAATAAAAAAGTATTGAAATTTAAGCATTTTTTGCTATCTCAATACTTTCTAATAATTTTCAAGATTTATACCTTTTGAAGCTTTTTTTTCTTGTTTTCTATTCTTTGTTTACATTCCTCAATTTGAATTTTTAATCTTTCTATTTGCTCGTCATAAAGTTTGCTTAGTTTCTCTATATCTTCTTCAGTTAGATCTCCTTGTGTAATTTTCCCTTCTCTGAAACTTTGTTGTAATCTCAGCAATCTTTCTCTCTCACTGTATTCTTCCTCTTTTATTGTTCTCATAAAGGCATTATTAATTTGAGGAACTTCTTTGCTTTCCTCCGCTACAATTGTTTCATTAGAACCTGATTTCCTATAAAATAGTCTTTTAAAAAAATCTTTAATTTTTAAAAATAGATTTTCTTCTTTTTTTATCATTTGATTATTATTTTCTGTATTCATTCGTTTCTCCTATTAAAACATAATTTAATATACTATCTTTCTACATCTTCCCTATTATTCAATTGCTTAGTATATTCCACTTCTTGATTTAATAAATTTGTTAATATCTCCTCATATTCTTGCTTTTTTTGCTCTTTAGCATCTAGGTCGTAATTTGTAGTCATTTGTTAAACCACCTTTCGTTTACATTTAACTATAATATAACACAATGATTTTATATTTTCTACTATTTTTTCAAAATTTTTACTTTTATATTTTGTTCATTAAACAAAAAAAATAAAGGCGCCTAAGCGTCTTTATTTTGTGTATTTATTATTTCATAGCTTCTTCTACTGCAACTGCTATTGAAACTGTAGCACCAACCATTGGGTTGTTACCCATTCCAATTAATCCCATCATATCAACGTGAGCTGGTACTGATGAAGAACCTGCGAATTGGGCATCTGAATGCATTCTTCCCATTGTATCTGTCATACCATAAGAAGCTGGTCCTGCAGCCATGTTATCTGGATGTAATGTTCTTCCTGTTCCACCACCTGATGCAACTGAGAAGTATTTCTTTCCTTTTTCATAGCATTCTTTTTTGTATGTTCCAGCAACTGGATGTTGGAATCTTGTTGGGTTTGTAGAGTTTCCTGTTATAGATACGTCTACGTCTTCATGATGCATTATAGCAACACCTTCACGAACATCATTAGCTCCATAGCATCTTACTTTTGCTCTTTCTCCATCTGAGTAAGGAATTTCTTCTACTATTGTTAATTTTCCTGTATAATAATCAAAGTCTGTTTTTACATATGTAAATCCGTTAAATCTTGATATTATTTGTGCAGCATCTTTTCCTAAACCATTTAATATTACTTTTAATGGTTCTTTTCTAACTTTATTAGCTGATTTTGCAATACCAATTGCTCCTTCTGCTGCTGCAAAGCTTTCATGTCCTGCTAAGAATGCAAAACATTTTGTCTCTTCTGATAAAAGCATTGAAGCTAAGTTTCCATGTCCTAATCCAACTTTTCTATCATCTGCAACTGAACCTGGTACACAGAATGATTGTAATCCTTCTCCGATTGCTTTAGCTGCATCTGCTGCTTTTGTGCAGCCTTTCTTTATAGCTATTGCTGCACCTACTGTGTAAGCCCAGCAAGCGTTATCAAAACATATTGGTTGAATTGATTTAACCATTTCAACTGGATCAAATCCTTTGTCTTGACAAATTTTTCTTGCTTCTTCTAAATCTTTTATTCCATATTTATTTAATACGGGCATAATCTGATCTATTCTTCTTTCATAACCTTCAAATGTTACTGCCATATTATTTGCTCCTTTCATACCTCATAATTATTCTTGTCTTGGATCTATATATTTTGCTGCATCAGCATATCTTCCATATGTTCCTGTAGCTTTCTCTATAGCCTCTTTAGGATCCATTCCGCCTTTGATAAAGTCCATCATTTTTCCAAAGTTTAATGCTTTGTATCCTATTATTTGATTGTCTTTATCTAATGCTTGACTTGTTATATATCCTTCTGTAACTTCTAGATATCTAGGTCCTTTTAATGATGTTGAGTATATTGTTCCTATTTGAGATCTGTGACCTTTTCCTAAGTCTTCAAGACCTGCACCTATTGTAAGACCACCCTCTGAGAATGCAGATTGGCTTCTTCCATATACTATTTGTAAGAATAATTCTCTCATAGCTGTATTTATAGCATCACATACTAAGTCTGTGTTTAGTGCCTCTAGTATTGTTTTACCTGTAAGTATTTCACCTGCCATGGCTGCTGATTGTGTCATTCCAGAGCATCCTATTGTTTCTATTAATGCTTCTTGTATTACACCTTCTTTTATATTTAATGTTAATTTACATGCTCCTTGTTGTGGTGCACACCAACCAATACCATGTGTTAATCCTGAAATATCTTTAATTTCTTTTGCCTTAACCCATTTTCCTTCTTCTGGGATTGGGGCTGGTCCATGATTTACGCCTTTTGCAACTGTGCACATTTTTTCTACGTCTTTTGAATAAATCATATTAATTGCTCCTTTCAATACTATAAAATTACATGTTGCTTAATGCAACAGATACATTATATTACATTTTTCTACAATTTTCAATTTTTTTATTGAAATTTCTAATTTTATTGACATGTTTATCTTAACTCTATTTAAAATATCAACTTTTAATAGCCTGTTCTAGGAAGTTTCTTTTTTTCTACAACATTATATAAAGTAGAATATGCTGTATCTTCATCTGTAGTTCTGTATCCCTGAATTGTTCCCTCCAATAGAGTCCTATTTTCAATATTATCTCCATTTACTAAATTATCATTTAATTTCATAAATATATGTGGTTTTTCTTTATTTCTAAAATCAACCTTCACATTATCAAAGCAAACCTTTATCTCAGTTATCACTTCATTTTCTTCCATATGAATATCTGTTAAATTGATATAATTATCTTCTGTGCTTTTCAAATTCCTTTTTACTACCATATATTCGTCCTTTAAGTTTGTTTTATAGTAGATACTATAAGTAGTGTCTTGATTATAGGTTCCGGTTTCAATTTTAGTTACTTTTGCAAACTCACTAGGTAAATAGTCGTACCAAGTAAATGTTTCAAAATCTGTGTTTCCTTTGTTTGATATTTCAAAAGTGTAATCCAATTCTTCATTCAGTTTTATCAAATTCTTACATTTCTTGGTTATATCTACCATTGGATCTTTTGACTTATTAGATATACTTAATGTTACTATCTCTTCATTATTTTTTATTTCTACATCATATTCATTTTCATCTAAAATATACCATTCATTAGTTTCTATTTCTTTAACTTTGTACTTTCCTTTATATAGTTGTTTTGTTGTTGCTTTTCCTTCTTTATCAGTAACTATCTGGTCTACAATTTCATTATTTTCATTGTACACCTCAAATTTTACTCCCTCTAGCGGCATGCCTTCTTCTGTTTTGAGAACTTTGTTTTTATCTTCGCTAGTTTTTATAATCTCTATTTTTCCTTTTATCCTTTCATTTTCTATAATAGCACCCGTTACTTCATCTTCATTTACTCGTACTTCTTTTTCTTCACTATCTAATATATAATTTTCTTGGGTATTAATTTCTTTTATGAAATATTTTCCTTCAACCAAATCACTCGATATTGCCTCCCCATTTTCATCAGTCGTTAATTTTTCGATACATTCTTTACTTTCATTTAGTATCTCAAAATCAACTCCAGATAGCTTTATGGTCTTATCTTCTTTATCCTGTTTTATTATTTTTATTTTACCTTTTTTCTTTTCGTTTTCGATTTTTAATTCAAGTGTTTCATTCCAGTTTATTTTTATGTTCTGGTCTACTCCAATTTTGTACTCTTCTTTTGTTTTCGTTTCTCTTAGTGTATATTTTCCAGTATTTAATGTTGCTTTTGCTTTTCCTTCGCTATCAGTTATAATATGTAATATTTTTGCTCCGGATTTATCAATTATATCAAATTCAACGCCCTCTAAACAAGTATCATTATTATCTTTATCAACCTTATCAATTATAAGATTTCCTTTTTTATGTTTGTTAGTAATATTTAAAATATATGTTTCATCATATCCAAGTTTAACTTCATACTTTTTTGTGTCTAATTCATAATTTTCATTTGCCTCAATCTCCTCTACAATATAATTTCCTTGTTTTAATTCTGAAAACCTTGCAAATCCATTTTCATCTGTAACAAATGTACCAATTACTTCTCCTGTCTCAGATGATATTTGAAATTTAACTCCACTTATTGGTTCACCTGTTTTTTCATCCTTTTTTATTATTTCTATTCTAGATTTATTTGCATTTATATTAAAGTACAATTCACCGTTTTCTCTCTTTGTTTTTATTCAGCAGTATAACATAGTTTTGTCTTCCTTCAATTTTACTAGCAGTATAATATATAGGATAAGTTTCTACTTCTTTTGTATAAGAGACCCTAGTATACTCTGTTGCCGTGATTTTATCTTTGTGTACCATTATTTTAAATGTTTCTCCTGGTGCGAATTCTGTTCTAATGTTTCCTTTTTCATCAGTAATAAATGCTTGATCATCTTGACATTTTACTTTAGTTATTTTTACAGTTGCCTTTAACCCTGTATCTGTTATTCTATATTTTTTTGAATAATAAGATGTGTCTGCATCTGGCTCAAGGTCTCCAGCATCTACAATTTCTGGTTCTTTTTTCACCTCATTCGTATTATTAATTGATATATCGACTAATTTGTAAATTGCATCAATAACTTTTTTTCCTCTTCTTTGTATATCTTCTAATTTCTGATTATTTATCTCTGTCTCTCCAGCCCTAAAATGTGTGTATATATTAGTAATGTTGCAATCTTTTTCGTCTCTATTACGTATAATCCAATAAACTGCTTGCTTTGTTGCAATATACGCATCATCTTCTGTTTCTACTCCTAATGCCTCTGGAGTAACATTTGGATATCCATTTTTCAATATCCTCCATATTTTTTCATCTTCAATCTCGTATTTTACCTCTGTATCATAATTATCATCTTCTCCTGGTAGCCATCCAACTCCATCTAAATCTGGATCCATACAATAAGCTATTTTTTTACTTCCGTCGGTATCTGTATAATATGTTCTCGAATACGTTATATACATCCATTTGTTTCTATATTCGCTCCAATATTGAATCGAATAAAACCCTAAGTCTCCTCTTGAAATATTAAGTGTATCTCCAATATTAATTCCTCTCGCAAAAGCAGTCAAGGTTGGAAGAATTAACATTAATATTTGTAAAACAATAATAATTCTTCTTAATCTTCTTATTTTCATGCATCTCCTTTTTTATATATTTTCCTGTATTGCTTGTACACATAACCTTTGATTAGTTTTGTTTCTAATGCAAGTTATTAGTGTTAGTTTATTTTCTTTCGTTCCTTCTAACAAACTCCAATCTGTTTCTATTATTTCTTTTTTTAGATTAACAGTATATTTTCTTTCTCCGTATCTTGATTTATATATTATTTCGTCTCCTGGTTCCAACTCATTTATTCTAGCAAAATATGAATACTCGTTTCCTCTGTTATGAGCAGCTAGTCCTATATTTCCATCATATTTTGCAGTTTCTTCAATATGACCAATATAATCTTTTAGTATATCACTCGAACTTCCTTCTTTTACAACTCCATTTAAATTTATTTTATCTATTTGTAAAACCCCTATTACATCTTCGTCATATCCATCATCTTCAGTGTCTGTTTGTAATATATTTTCTTCTGTTTCATTTTTCTTTTCCTCAGTTAACGCCTGCTTATCATATCTAAACAAAAATGTTAATGATACTGCTAAAATGAGCACAATAAATAAAACAAATAACTTCTTATTCATATTTGTTATTCTGTGATACATTTAATAATTTAAATATACACTTTCCTCCTTATTTAATTACATTATGGGTTCTTTTCTAGAATCAATTTTTTTGAAAAAATCATTTGTAAAATAATATATTGATATATCAAATATAACTATATTTATTATACTTATTTTATTCATATAGTCAATAGTTTTCTTACAATTTATTCCATTTTCGTATTACAGTTTTCGACATTAAATTTTTGTTTTAGGATAACCTGTCTAAGAAATATTCCCTTTTGGAGATGGCTATTTCAAAAAAAAAAAAAAGAACAAGCTTTATTGCTTGTCCTTAAAATATACTACTCTTCTGGTTCTATTAAACCAAAGTTTTTATTGTCTTTTAATTTGTAAATAACATTTACTTTTCCTGTTTCTATGTTGACAAATGTTAAGAATCTATTTTGTGGTTGGTCTTCTAACAACATTTTTGCATCTTCTGCTCCCATAGGTTTTATACTATAGTACATTGTTTTTAGTATTTCGTCTTCTACTTCGTGTTCTTCAGCTTTATTTGCTTCCTTAACTCTTATAGATTCTGTCATATTTTGTTTATCTTTCTTTGTTTTCATTTTTCTTATTTGACCTTCTAATATATCAATATCTTTATCTATTGAAGCATATAGGTCATTACTTGCTGTTACAGCTCTGAAAGATTCTCCGTTAACAGATATTTGCATTTCTGCAACTTGATCTCCACCTTCTTTTTTTATTGTTACAAATAAATTTATATCTTCTGTATCAAAATATTTTGCTATTCTATCTGATTTTGTATCGATATAGTTTCTTATTGCATCTGTTGCCTTTAGTTCCTTTCCTGTTATTTTTATGTTCATAAAAATCGCTCCTTTCAATTTATCGAAATGTATTTTGTTTTGCGATTTCATTATATATGTTTTTTGTGCTTTTTTCAAGTGTTTTTTGTGCTTTTATTGTTACATTGATCAATTTTAAATAAATTACTTTAACTTATATTGCATTTTTTATATGCTTTATTTTATATTTTCTATCTATTATATAAACTTCAATCACGTCAAACCTTATTTTCTTATGTTCTAATTTATTTATGAATATATAATACTGAGCTGTTCTTAATATATGCATTTGTTTTTGCCTAGTTACAGCGTCAATCGGCCTTCCATATTTTAGATTTGTCCTTGCCTTTACCTCTACAAAAACAAGCTCATTGTTACATTCAGCTATAATATCAACTTCTCCGTATTTATCCCTAAAGTTCCTTTTTAAGATTTTATAGCCAGCACTACTAAGATATCTAGTTGCGAGATTTTCTCCTAGTTTTCCAATTTCTTGTTTAGTTATAGTCAATTTTATTTAGCCCCCTTGCCAGCAATTCTATATCTACCTCCAGGCAATTGCTCTATAAGTTCTTCAATCTCCATAATAGTAAGCATTGAATTAATTTCAGAAATATCTTTTTTTACTATCTTCGCCACTTCATCTGCCGTCATTTCATTTTTCAATAATTCATATATTTTTTTCAGTGATTCAGGTACATCCTTTTCTTCTCCCAATATAATCTTTTTTTCTGATACATCATATGAATCGTCCGTGTTCTTACAAAACTTTTTTCCATATAAATCTTCTATTAATTGTTTAGGTGTTGTTACGATTTTTGCACCATCAACCAACAGCTCTTTTATTCCTGAACTATTTTTTTGGTCTAGATTAACTGGAATACAATACACTTTTTTTCCTTGCAATTTAGCATATTTAGCAGTTATTTTGCTTCCACTTCTGTGTTCAGCCTCTATTACTAATACTGCATCAGACAGTCCACTAATAAGCCTATTTCTTTTAGGAAAGTTAATCATTTTGGTTTCTTCATCTTCCGAGTACTCGGTTACTACGCATCCTCCGCTATCTATAATGTTGTTATACAGCCACACATTCTGAGCTGGATAAATATGCTTAAACCCTCCTCCAAGAACAGCTATAGTTCTTCCTGTCTCCTGAATCGCCCCACTATGTGCAGACGTATCTATTCCAATAGCCATTCCACTAATTACACAAATTCCACGTTTAGAAAGTTCTCTTGCAAATATATTTGCATATTTTCTACCATATTCCGAACAATCTCTTGAACCAACTATAGCCACTGTTTTGCATCCGTTTAACAATTCTGCATTGCCTTGGCAGTATAGCTGTTGTGGATATTCTCTTATTTGCAATAACCTCTGTGGATATTTTTCCTCAAAACATTTAATATTTTCTATAATTTTTCCTCCTTTTAATTCTAAATATATTTTATATTCTTTTGTGTTTTATCTGGACCAATATTTTCTATCCAAACTTCTATACTGAATTGCTTCTGCTATGTGCTTTTTCTTTATATTCTCTGAATTATCTAAATCTGCTATTGTTCTTGCAACTTTTAAAACTCTTGTATATGCTCTTGCACTCATTTTTAGCCTTTCAAACGCCAAATGTAATAAATTTTCTGATTCTCCATCCATCTTACAAAATTTTGGTAAAAGCCTAGGGCTTAATTCAGAATTTGAAAATATGTTGTACTCTTTGTATCTATTTATTTGCATTTTTCTTGCAGTGTCAACTCTCTTCCTTATTTGTTCTGATGTTTCCTCTACTTCATTCTCCATTAAATTTTCATATTCTACAGGATTCACCTCAACTTGAATATCAATTCTATCTAATAATGGTCCACTTAATTTATTCATATATTTAGATATAGCATTATCACTACATGTACATATTTTCTCTTTTGAGCCATAATACCCACATGGACACGGATTCATTGAAGCTATAAGCATAAATTTACATGGATAGGTTATGTTTCCACCTAATCTATTTATATTTACATATCCATCCTCCATTGGTCCTCTAAGTAACTCCAATGTATTTCTATTAAATTGAGGTAACTCGTCTAAAAATAGAACTCCATTATGTGCAAAGCTTATTTCTCCAGGTTGTGGTATTTTTCCTCCTCCAATCAGGGCAGTTGGTGTAATCGTGTAATGCGGTGCCCTGTACTGCCTACTTGCGATAATAGGCTCGTCCTTTGGCATCTTACCAGCCACACTATATATTTTTGTAATTTCTAGTGCTTCTTCAAAAGTTAAACTTGGTAATATAGAACTAACACGTTGTGCCATCATTGTTTTCCCTGCCCCTGGGCTACCAATTAATAAACAATTGTGTCCTCCAGCAGTTGCCACCTCTAATGCTCTTTTTACATTCTTTTGACCTCTTACATCGTTAAAATCTAGATTAGAATACGTATTGCAACATTTATATACATTTTTCTCTGCTGGCACTATTGCTATTTTATTATTTAAATAAGCAATTAATTCTTTAAGATTACTTACTCCAATTATTTCAATTCCATCTACCAGTGCTCCTTCTTTTGCATTATCTTTTGGTAAAAATATTTTACTAATTCCCATTCTTTTCGCTTCTAAACAAATCGGTAAAATTCCATTTACTCTTAATATTTCCCCATCTAAAGATAATTCTCCTATAACTGCTATTTTTTCTTCTATTCTTTTAATCACAGCCATGTTTAATAAAATGGCTACCGCAATTGGTAAGTCATAATATGTTCCTTCTTTTCTTAAGTCTGCTGGTGATAAATTTACTATAATTCTTCTACTAAAAAATTCATAACCAGAATTTTTTATTGCTGTTTTTACACGCTCTTTTGCTTCTTTCACACTGATATCTGGTAGCCCGAACTATTTCCCAGCAAGGCATGCCAGATGAAATATCTACTTGTACTTCAATCAAATAGCCTTCAAGACCTCTGAGCGCAATACTATTTACCTTTGATAGCATTTGTATGCATCACTCCTAAAAAATTAATTATTGGATTACTTCCTTGGATTTAATTTACTCGAAAAAATTCTTTTGATTTGAACTTCAATTATTGTATACCATAATTTTCCATTTTGCAAGTATATTTCATCTTCAAATATCTACAAAATCTGACAATTAGGCTCTACATATCATTTTTATATATGAAATGGTACAATGCAATAAGACCTATTTTTATAAATTCTCGACATTTCGCTCTTGGTCGGGGCTTCTTCGAACCCCTCAAAAGGCGAGCTTCCAGTCTCATTTTATAAAAATAGGTCTTACTGAATTTATATTATAGATATAATTTATTTTCTTTTATATATTGCACTATTGCAGCATCTGTATACTCTTTACATTTTTCATAATCTTCTTTTTTTATTAATTCTCTAATAATTCCAGAACTGATATCAGCATATTGCTGTAAATCTAAAAATTTAAAGTTTTGTCTATTTTTCTTTAATATTTGATTTTTTTCTATACACTGCTCCAAATTTGAGCCATCTCTTTTAAATATTATATATTGGTAATCTTCTACTAGCTTTTTCGAATCCTTCCAATTAGGTAATTTTTCGAAATTATCAGCTCCCATTATATAAAATATTTCTGTTTCATCGTTTTTATATTTTTCCTCAATCAGATTAAAAGCCTGTAATGTATCTAGTGTTTCCTTTCTATTAAGTTCGATGTTTTCAGCCTTTATCTTATCACCACATACTAATTGTAGCATCTTATATCTATATTTTTCATCTATCAAACTAGGTTTATTATATAAATTTCCAACTGGAACAAAATATACCACATCTAGATTAAATTTTTCAATTGACATTTTGGCTATATTTATGTGTGCATATGTTGGCGGATTAAAGCTCCCACCAAAAAAGCCTAACTTTTTCATGTTTTATGCTACCTCCAAAAACAAATTTCAGCATAAATTATACGTATTTTTTTACATTTTGTAAAGATTTTGCTTCTAATCCTTGCAAATTTGCTAATTTCATGGTACAATAATATGCGTTATAATTACAAACTCAAAGGGAGGTGCAATAGAACATGCCAAATATCAAATCTGCAATCAAACGTGTAAACGTTATAGAGAAGAAAACTGCTAGAAATAATATGATTAAATCTGGATATAAATCAGCTGTTAAGAAATTTGAGCAAGCTGTTGAAGCTGGAAAAGTTGAAGACGCAAAAGTTTTACTTTCTGAAGCTACAAAGAAAATAGACCAAGCTTGTACAAAAGGAGTTATCGTTAAGAATACAGCTTCTAGAAAAAAATCTGCTTTAGCAAAAAAATTAAATGCAATGAATGCATAAATAAAAAATTGTGCACAGTTTTTTATTGAGTAAAATCGCCGTAACATTGGTTACTGCGATTTTATTTTTCCATTTATTTCAACTATATTTTTCTTCATTTCTGTGTTACTATTTATATAGTAATATTTATATTTTTATTATACATATTATTTAGTGAGAAAGGATGGCTTTGTTATGCTTTTTTACATAAAAAATTTTTTTAAGAGGTTCTTGTCTGTTTTTGACTTTTCACTTGAACCAAGAGTAAAAATCCTGATGTACATTGGTATTAAATTTTCTTTTATTTTGGTTTTATTTGCTACATTATTAATGTCAATATATTTAACCATAAATCAGTCATACGTACTCTATGACATAGCAACTTCTTTATTCAAATCATTCACAATGTTTATGGCAATTTTCTTTATAAGTGGAATTGCATTTAATACTATTTTAAAAGAAAAAACGAATAGATAAATTTCTAACCTATATTTTCATAAAAAAGATGCACATTTGAAGTTTTCTTCTTTGTGCATCTTTTTCATAAAATATTATTTTCTTAAAATTTCATCTTTTACAGTTTCTATCAATTATTTTTTATTTATTCATTTCTTCTATAAACATTTTGTTCAACATTTGTGGATTTGCCTTGCCTTTTGTAGCTTTCATTGCTTGTCCAACTAAGAATCCTAAGGCTCTGTCTTTTCCTGCTTTGTAGTCTGCTATTGATTGTGGATTTGCTTCTAATACTTGCATTACAACCTCTTTTATAGCACCTTCATCAGAAATTTGTATCCAGCCTTTTGCTTTTATTATTTCTTCTGGCTTGCGTGTTGTAGCATCTTCTACAAACATTTCCTCAAGTACTTTTTTTCCTATTGCAGAACTTATTGTTCCCTTGTCTATCAATTCTACTAGACTTGCAAGTTCAGTTCCTGTAAATGGAATGTGTTCTGGCTCTAGCTCTTCCTCGTTTAATATACGAGAAATATCTGATAAAATCCAGTTGGCAACTGCTTTTGCATTTTTGCATATTTTTTCTGCATCTTCAAACAAGTTTGATAAGTATTTAGAAGCAGTAAGCAATCTAGCATCTTTCTCAGATAACTTATATTCTTCCATATATCTTGTTTTTCTGCTTTCTGGCAACTCTGGAAGTGATTTTCTTATATTTTCTATGTATTCATCAGATAATTTTATTGCAACCAAGTCTGGCTCTGGGAAATATCTGTAATCTTGTGCATCTTCCTTATTCCTCATAGAAAATGTTCTACCAGATACATCGTCCCATCTTAGTGTTTCTTGCTCTATAATTCCGCCATTATCTAGCACTTCTGACTGTCTTTGAATTTCATATTCTATTGCTCTTGAAATTGACTTAAATGAGTTCATATTTTTCATTTCTGTACGTGTTCCAAGTGGTGTTCCTGGCTTATGTATAGAAACGTTTACGTCTGCTCTAAATGAGCCTTCTTGCATCTTACAATCAGATACTTCTATGTATTCTAATGTAGATTTTAATTTTTTCAAATAAGCATCTGCTTCTTTTGCAGACCTTAAGTCTGGTTCTGAAACTATCTCTATTAGCGGAACTCCAGCTCTGTTTAAGTCAACTAAACTTCCCTCGCTAAACTCGTTGTGGTTTAGCTTTCCGGCATCCTCTTCAATATGAATTCTTAAAATTCTTATCTTTTTCTTTTCGCCGTTTTCTTCTTCAATTTCTATGTAGCCATTGTTGCAAAGAGGCTTGTCAAACTGTGAAATCTGGTAAGATTTTGGTAAGTCTGGATAAAAATAATTTTTTCTATCGTTTTTACTGTCTTTTGAAATTGAACAATTTGTTGCAAGACCTGCTTTTACGGCATATTCTACTACTTTTTCGTTTAATACTGGAAGAGTTCCTGGCATTGCCATACAAATTGGGCATGTGTGTGTGTTTGGCATTCCACCAAATTCTGTTGAGCAGTTGCAGAATATTTTTGTTTTTGTAGAAAGCTCTGCATGGACCTCTAGTCCTATAACAACTTCATAATCTTCTCTTGCCATTTTTTACTCTCCTTTCTTAAATTCTGGTTTATATTTTTCTCTAAATTTTTCTTTTTGCTCGAAGGTATATGCAGCATTTAATATTGTTTCTTCATCGAATCTTTTTCCGATAAGTTGCATTCCTATTGGCATTCCTTTGCTATCTACTCCACAAGGTATTGATATTGCTGGAACTCCGGCAATATTTATTGAAACTGTACATATATCAGCTAAATACATTTCTAATGGATTGTTTGATTTTTCTCCAATTCCGAATGCTGTTGTTGGTGCAACTGGTGTTAATAAAACATCATATTTTTCGAAGTTTTTATCAAATTCTTTCTTTACGAATGTACGTACTTTTTGAGCTTTTTTGTAATATGCATCATAGTAACCAGATGATAGTACATAAGTTCCTAATATAATTCTTCTTTTTACTTCTGGTCCAAAGGCTTCACTTCTAGAATTTACGAATAATTCTTTCAAGTTTTTGTAGTCTTTTGCTCTGTATCCATAGCGGATTCCATCGAATCTACCTAAGTTTGAACTTGCCTCTGCACACGCTATTATGTAATATGTTGCAAGTGCATACTCGGCAACGTCAAGTGAACATTCTTCAACGATTGCTCCCATTTCTTTGTATTTTTCTATGGCTTCTTCTAGTTTTGCTTTTACTTCAGCATTTATTCCTTCTCCGAAGAATTCCTTTGGAACGCCTATTTTCAATCCTTTAACATCATTTTTCAAAGACTTTGTATAGTCCTTTTTCTCTATGTTATATGATGTAGAATCTTTTTCATCATGACCTGCAATCAAGTTTAAAAGCATAGCACAGTCTGTTACGTCTTTTGTGATTGGTCCAACTTGGTCTAGTGATGAAGCAAATGCAACTAATCCATATCTTGAAACTAATCCATAAGTTGGTTTTAGTCCAACAACTCCACAGAAAGATGATGGTTCACGAATAGAGCCACCTGTGTCTGAACCTAAAGCCCATGGTACCATGTCTGCTGCAACTGCTGCTGCAGAACCTCCTGAAGAGCCTCCTGGTACTTTGTTTAGATTCCATGGGTTGTGTGTGATTTGCATTGCAGAATTTTCTGTTGAACTTCCCATAGCAAATTCATCCATGTTTAGCTTTCCTAAGCTTATTATGTCTTGCTCTTTTAGCTTTTCAACAACTGTCGCATCATATGGTGCAACAAAGTTTTCTAACATTTTAGATGCACATGTTGTTTTTACTCCATTTGTGCATAGGTTGTCCTTTATTCCAATTGGAACACCTGCAAAACCTGACTTTGTTCCACTTTTTCTTTCTTCGTCAGCCTTAACAGCTTCTTTTTCTGCTTCATCTAAAGTTGTTGTAATAAAGGCTTTTACATCTTTTTCTTTATCTTCAATTCTTGCTTTGTAAGCTTTTACAATTTCTTCTGAAGATAATTCATTTTTATTCAATTTTTCCACAAGCTCGTGGACTGTAAGTCTTGTAATATCTTCCATTTGCCAATTTACCTCCTATATGTGTTTTTTTACCTCTGTAAAAATCTCGTCATTTATATCTTGAATAGTTCTAATTTTTCCATCTTTAACACATTTTATTTCGTACCAATTATATTCTTTAGAAAGCTCGCATGCAGCATTATAGGCTTGTGTTAAATACACTTGATCTTTCTCATGTATGTCCTTTTTTGCCTCATGTGTTATTTTGTTTTCTCTATCTTTCATAAGCTTTGCAGAATATTCTGGTGGCATATTCAAGAAAAATACCTCTGCTGGAACTGGAAGCCCATATAAATTAAACTCAAAATCCCATAACCAGTCTAAAAACTTTTTTCTTTCAGCCTTATCTTGAGTTTTTCCTGCCTGATGAACCATATTAGCCGTGGTATATCTATCTGCAAGGATTATTCCACCATTCTCATAGTACTCTTTATATTGTGTTACATAAGTTGCATATCTATCTGCCGCATAAAATGTAGAAGCAATATATGGGCTAATCGCCTTTGCATCTGTGCCAAACTCTCCAGCCAAATACATTTTAACTAGTGAAGATGATTGACTATCGTAGTTTGGAAAACTAACAGTTCTATAATTTATTTTTTCATCTGCTAATCTTTTCTTCAAAGTTTCTAGTTGTGTCTGCTTGCCACTTCCATCTGTTCCATCTATTACAAATAATTTTCCCATATTCATGCGTTCCTTCCACTATTTTTATGATATAACCTTTGGTATTTTAAACATATCTCTTTCTTTTTCTGGTGCATTTGCCATTAGTCCTTCATGATTTTCAAATGTTTTTACTTCGTCTTTTCTAAATACATTTGAATTTTCGTTTGCACCGATTGTTTCTTGTAAATCATCTATTGGTGCCTTGTTTACAACTTCGGCAAAATTTAAAATATCTTGCAAATTGGCTAAATAATTATCTATTTCGTCATCTTTTATTTTTAAATCTGCAAGATTTGCTATATGTAATAATTCTTCTTTACTAACCTTCAT
Organism: uncultured Clostridia bacterium; assembly: GCA_934119935.1. Taxonomy (GTDB): domain Bacteria; phylum Bacillota; class Clostridia; order TANB77; family CAG-508; genus CAG-245. The sequence goes on from CAKOSX010000004.1 coordinate 188,574, forward strand.
TCTATTTGCTCCTTTCATGACATTTAGTTTTCAAATTAAGTCTTGAAAGCCTTATTTTTATACTTCCATATTCTACAATAAAAATGGCGTAAAATCAATACTATTTGTAGCAAAAACAAGCTTTTTCTTCTATAAAATCTATTGCAGTACTTAATTAGTAAAATGTATACCAAAGGCAGATGGAAGTTGAATCGAAATTCAACTTCCACCTGCCTTTATTTTTACGTTATTTTTTTATATGTTACCATATAAAATTCGTCTGAACCGTCAATGTGTACTTTTAAACTAGTAGAAATATCTATTATTTCGTATTCCTCCTCATCTAGTTTTTCAAGAAATTCCAAATATTCCTGCGATTTGGTAGTCTCGAATAAATAGTACTCACCGTAGTTTTGTGTACTTGGTTCCGACGTCCTTTTTTTTACTTTTACAGCCATTGCAACCATGCAATACAATATTATTCCAAAAAACGCCAGAACTCCTACATAAAACAAAATATTTCCAATCCTACGCCGATGGTTCATACAAGCCTCCTTGCAATCGTCCGGAGGCTTACACCTCCGAATAGTTTTACCTTTTCAAAGGTGTGACAACTCTTGCCAACGTACTCATTATAGCACAAATCAATATTTATGTAAAGCTCTTTATGGTTTTAATGCTGTTATTGGCAGTACATATATTCCGTCTGGTCTTTTAACAACAGCATCATATAATCCACAGATTATACACATAAATTTAGGTTTTACTTCTGCCATTTCGTAAAACTTCTTTAGAGTTTCGGCTGCCTCTTCTTGAAGTAAATATTATAATTATCTTATATTTAAGATACCCCATTTTTAATATTTTAGCAATACTATTGTGCATTTTTTAGCAATTTTGTTATGCACTTTTTAGCAGTTTCATTGTGCAACTTTTAGCATTTTTGTTGTGCGTTTTTTATTTTTATATTGCAAAAGCAGGGACTTCAATCGAATGTTCCCTGCCTCTGCATATTAAGTTTCGTGATATTTCACTTTAAACAAAGAGTCACCCTGAAGCTCGCCCCATAATATACATAATTGTTACCTATTGGAGTACGCTTCACCACCGGATGAGATATACCATCGTCATAATTGCTCCCTCCACGTAGCACATACTTTTCGTCACCGAATCGTTCTTGGGTCCATTCCTTTACGTTGCCAGCCAAGTCAAATATGTTGTTAACACACCATTCTTCCTTGCTTCCAACAGTTGCAATACTTTTTGCAGAGTTGGGGCTGTTCCAATAATTGCCCCATGCCGAAGAATATTGAACAACTTCTCTTCTAGTTTTTGCTCCAGACTCAATGAGCCACTCCATTACAGTATCGTATTCTGCTCCATACATTAAGTGGCTAGAAATATCACTGCTTGATTCGAACCATTCTGCCACCATTTTTGCATGAGCAAAATCCATACTAGTCCAAGGGATTTTTCCTTTTACAGACATCGGTTTGTAGGAATAATCAGACTTTGAAATGCAATACCTGGAAATATAAAAACCACCATATTTCTGCACACTTTTCTTTTGCCAAGATAGCTCTGCCGTTAATGGCTCATTGTAAGTTTCTGGCGAAAATTTTTCGTCAATCCAGTATCTTCGTCCTAACTTTTCTGTAAAGAAATTACCATCTAACGTACCGTTTGGCTCAAGAGCTCCAACAGGAACCCATACAAATTGACTACCATCAAATTGATTTTCAATTACATATCCATTATCCCATTCACCACATACATAAGAAAATCCTCTTGGCATGGGAGGATTTTTATAGTTTATTTCTTTACTCCTACTATTCTTTGTTTCAAATACTTTTAACCGTTGCATAATAATGCCTCCTAAAAATCACGGTATCTATCAAAATTATAAACGCCATAAGCGCTATTATAGCACTTTTCTTATCCTTTTGCAAGAATAATCTACATCCATTTTCCGCCAAAAACTTCCTTTTTTATCCCCTTGCATTTTATCAATTTTCATGTTATAATTCTAATTGATGGTGCATTATTCTAGTAATGCTTTCTATTATGAGGGTGGGGCTAAAAATCCACTAAAGGGCACATCGTTGAAGTTCCTTGTTAATGCGCGAAATGCCAGTTTTGTGTGTTTTCAGGGAGTAAGATTCTAGGGAAATATGTAATGGCATACATATCAGGCTCCCTATTATCGCGGAGGCTTAGATAGATCTACGTTTTAAGTATAACCTATGTACAAATACATAGTGTAGCCTGTCTTGAGTGATAGCATTGGGATTATACGTTTATCTTTGTATATGAAACTTCTATTGCAAAAGGGACTAATCTTAGAAAAGTATTTCAAGGAAAACTTCTAGAATGTTTGTTTCATTAGAAGCATAGAATTGTAAGGATTAAGGTACGGACTTAAGTGGCAATCTGGCATTCCTTTACCTGGAATATCTGCTTGAAAAGGAAACTGCTTAACAGTAATGGTAAGTAGCAGATAGAGAAATTAGGCTAGACCTCAAACCGTAAAATTTACTTATAATTTTACCATCTTAACTTTAATTTAGAAATTAATCGATAGTGTTCTACCACTATCGAAATATTTAATTTAAGGAGATTTTTTAATTATATGAGTAAAAAAGATAAATTCTCTAAAGAGAATTTAACAAACACAGAAGATTCCACTAATTCAGCCAATAAGACGAATAGCAATTCAAAGAATAAAGTGGCGGAAAACAATAGTGTAACCAATTCAAAGATTAATAAAGAAAAAAACTCTAACACAAATTCTAATATAAGGTGGTTAGTCACTGTATTTATCACGACATTTATTTTATCAATCGTGTTTTCATTTATTTCAACAAACTCGATTACAAATTTACCATTATTCCCTGCTGTATTAATATTATTTTTAGTTATATTTATTGGTATATTTTTTGATATAATCGGTGTTGCTGTTACCGTTGCAGACGAAAATGAATTTCATGCAAAAGCATCAAAAAGAATCGCAGGATCCAAAACATCTGTAAAATTAATTAGAAATTCTGCTAAAGTTGCAAACTTTTGTGCCGACGTAATTGGTGATATATGCGGAGTTTTGAGTGGTTCCATAAGTGCTTCAATCGCATTAAAAATGACGGCATCATTTGGAATATCATTCAACCTACAATTTTTAATAAGTGCATTAGTAGCCTCTCTAACAGTATCAGGCAAAGCAATAGGAAAAACTATAGCGCAAAAAAACTCAACAAAAATAGTTCATGCTGTTGCAGTAGTTCTTAACAAACTACACTTAAATCGAAAATAATCATGCAAAATGTACAAATAAGTACAATCCGGGGACGGAGAAAAAAATGTACACTCAAAAAAATATTAAATAAAAAAGTACTAATTCATATTTTTAAAGTAAAACTGGAAGCTCGCCTTTTGAGGAGTCCGTAAGGAGCTCCGATCAAGAGCGACATGTTGAAACTTTATAAAATATTAATTAGTACTTATTTTTTATGAAAAATGTACAATTTTTGCTCCGTCCCCGGATTGTATCCCCGGATTGTACACATCTTACTTATTTGTATCTTATTACTCTATATTGTATTTTTAATAATATTTTTAATACGGAGTTGTTTAATGGGTATGATCTATGTAGTCCAGATAAATCTAATGTATTGCTTAAGTTTATTCTGTTGTCTGTAAGGTTTTGTATGTATCCGGCTTGCCACAATGTGTTTCTTTCTTCATTTGTATATAGACCATATGGGTATGTGAATACTTTTAATATATTGTTGTCTCCTAATTTGTTCTGTAAATCTTCTTGCGCCATGTTTGTGTCTTCCAACAATTTTTCTGGTGTTTCTTTATCATATTGTGCGTGTGTGTAGCCATGTAAATAAATTGACATTAGTCCGCTTTCTTTCATTTCTCTTGCTTCGTCCCATGTGTAATAGCCTGGAATTCCGACTGTATCGGTTATTTCAAACGATGTCATTGGGATGTTATATTTTTTTGCAATTTCGAATGCGTATTTGTACACACCAGTGTATCCGTCGTCAAATGTTATTAAAAAACTCCACTTTGGTATTGCTTTTTCACCATTTTTATATGCTACTAAATCTTCATAACTTATTGGTTTGTATCCTAATTTCATAAGTCCTGTAATTTGTTTTTCGAATTGTTTTGCAGTTGTTTGCATATAGTCATATTCTATTTGTGAGGCGTCCTCAACTATATCATGATATACGAATACAGGGATTTGTAAGTTTTTTTCACCTATGTAGTATATGTTGTTAACTGTTGCAATTTCATAAATTACAAATCCTGATATTGCCACAACAATTAGCAATATTATTGATAATATCACTTTCTTTGTTGTACTCATTTTTCTTTTTTCTTTTACTTTTACTTTTACTTTTGATTCTTGTTTTTCAGCTGAATCTGTACTTTTTTTCTTTTCTTCTTTTTCCATGTTTCTCCTTCTCTGCTTTTTAGCTCTCATCTCGTCGATATATTTTCTGTCTTACATTTGTATATTCTATCTCCCATATCTATCCACATATAGTGAATTTTTCATTAGGTATTAGATATTATTTTCATTTAATAATAGTAATAAAATCTACTTAGCATTAGAATTGAGAAAAGTCCTATATAGATAAATGCACATATCGCTACTCCAATTATTCCTGTTATGAGTCCTGCTTTTCCCAATTTACTTCCTAACTTTCTAGTTGTTTTCGCACCAAATATTATTGCTAAAATTCCTGTTGGTAATGAGATATACCAAAACAAATTTGTTATTATAGATATTATTCCTAGTGGCAAACTCGCAACAGCCATTGCGCTTTTCTTCTTTTCTTCGATTTTACCGTTTGAATTTTCTTTTACTATATTTTCATTATTTGTTTTTGTCTCTCTCATATCTTTTTCAATAGCTTTTTGCTCATTTATATTTTTCTCTTCCATTATTCGTCCCCTCCTATTTCTAACTCTGAAACTTGAGATAAATCATCTAATTTATTTACTTTTATCATTTTTTCAGATACTGTATATAAATTATTCTCTATCCACAAACCTCTTAAAAGCTTTCCTGAATATCTATATCTGTATCCAGAAGTTTTTACTATTTCGTGGTTTATTATGCCTTTTAATTTAAAACCGTCTGTCAAATTTATATTATATACTGCATACCCCTCTGCTGTATAATTCTTATTGTAATTTGTATATTGACTTACTAATTTTGATATGTCATCGCTCGATGATTCCACCTCAAAATCACTTGGGTACGAATTTACTGGAATTGCAAGAATTCCTTTTTCCTTAGAAAATAGTAATGCCTTGTGATTTGTAAGAATTGCTGATGTTGTTCTACTATCACCTATTATTGTTTGAGATATTTGTTTAGGATTATTTACATCAGATACATCAAATAAAGCCATTTTCATTCCCGTTATTCTAGCTGACGTAGATGTAACTCTTCCTTGTGAGTCCCTGTATACCGTTTCCTTTGTTTGCATTCCTATTCCAATCAAATGGTTTTCATCATAAGGATGCAAATATGTGCTATATCCAGGTATTTTCAATTTTCCAAGTACTGTTGGCTCCTTTGGATTTCTTAAATCTATAACATATAATGGGTCTGTATTTTTGTATGTTACCATATATGCTTTTTCTCCTAAGAATCTTGTCGAATACATTTTTTCACCTTTTGACAGGCATTCTGTTTCTCCTATTTTATTTAGTTTATTATCCAACACTACAACCCTAGAACCGTCTAATGTTTCTAACCCAACTCTTAAATTTTCATTATATTCATCAAGAGAAAACTGATTTATCGTGGTTCCTCTTACCTTATTTTTTGCTAAATATTCAATGCTACCATCTTCTTTAATACTAAATTTGTATATGTTCGTATAATCATCACCATAATCGCCATAATCTTCATTTATCATATAATTGAAAAATCCAATTACACCTTTTAGTCCAAAAAGATTTTTTACACGTTTCTCAAATCCGCTATTTTCGTTAGAATACAATTCATTCAATAAATACATATTCTTTTCTGAAATATAAGCATTCTCTACATTAAATAAATATGAATTTACTTTTACATTGTCCGTAGATTTTAAATTTATAGTTGCAATAAGAGTCTGGTCATTAGATATTAGCTTTTTTAGGCGTTTTATATTTTCTAATCCAATTTCTTTCTTTGAATTATCTTCCTCATAATAAGTTGCAACCTTATTATCTTCTTCTCTTAGCTTTCCCGATGCAATTACTAGCAATTTTCCGTCAATACTCCTTGATGTATAATATTTTTCTGGAAGCATACAACTTTTTACTAATTTTGGTGCATCTTTTTTTGTTACATCATATACACTTACTAGCGTATTAGACTGACTATATTTGATATATTTTGTAGAAATAACAACCAACTTGTCATTGTACAATATCAAATCTTCAGGATTATAATCCTCTTCTGATTGTATTTTGCTCTCTATTTTTATATTTGATGGGTCTTGTACATTTGTTATTACAACATCACTTCCAGATAAAGAATAAATGTAATCTCCATCTGTTTTAGTAATATCTGCCTCATCAACATTCTCCACCTGTATATTGGTTGTAGAATGTTCTTTCGTAGTAGATGTGCTAGTCGATGAATTTGAGGCATCACCTCTTAGAGAATTTAGATTTTCAAGTACTTTTGAAGTATCTACTCCAGCTGAACCGTAGTCCAACCCTGCTCCATAGCTTTTCTCCATAGGTGCACCATAAGTTAAAAGCGAAAATGGCATAGTTAAAATTTTTAGTAACTTATTATCACCATCATAATAATCTTTTTGATAGATTTGCTTTAACTCATTCTCGGATTTTACTGATATAAGCACATCCTTCTCCGAATTTAACTTTACCATTGCCCCAACCGCAACGGCCACAATTACCGCTATTATAAATAGCACAAAAATTTTTTTATTTTTCAAAAAATCCCCTCCTTCGAAGAAATTATATAATATCATACTGTTAAATTCAATATATTTTACCTGTTTTTGTCAACTTCTATTTTGGTTGATTTGGTAAGTCCTCTTATCTTTTTGTTTCCAACTGTTCTAAGCCCTTCATCCATGAGCTTTATCAAATCTCGTTCATCTATTGGTAAGAATGTTCCTGTCTTTTCAGAATATATAAATCTTTCATATGAATTCTTTTCATTGTTTGCAGATATACAACACGTATATTTTCTTTCTCCGTCATTCTCTACATACATGTCCATAATCTGAATCATTTTTGCCTCTTTTTCGTTAAGCACATCTGGCAAAATCATTTCATAATACAACATTTTTTCAACAAATCCCATATCAGAATCTTCCTCGAATTGACCAATTTGTTCTAATGCATATTCTGTCTTTTGCCCGACACTTGAAAACTGCTTCAATTTTTCCTTTAGCCTATTTATCAAAATATATAAATTCTCATCACCTTCATACGTGTACCCAAACTTTTCGTCCATTTCTTGCATCTGTTCTTCCGAAATAAGCTTTCTAGTAGAAAAATCAGGTTGAGTTCCAAACATTCTAGTCTTTCTATGTGCCTGTATAAACTTCATGTCCCTTTGTAAATCAGCCTCATACTCTACACCATCAATCTTGAAAATTGTGTATACATGCAAATCGTCATCATCACGGGCTGCCTGAGCCTCTATTCCCATTCTCTGAAGTAAACCATTATAAGTGTTTGTAAGCGATACACATATAACCTTGTTACTTTTCAGATCTTTAGGTGTATGTATTCTCTTAGCCGATTTATATATCATCCTTCTAGTTTTACTATTGCCTAGCCAGTATTTCTCGTCAAATGTAAACAACTTTCCTAATTGTAAATAAATATATCTAGCTTGTTCAATTTGGGTTAAATTTGCCGGCATTCTTCTTAATATATTTTCTGTTAAATTACTAATATCCATAAAATCACATCCTTCGGGTGGTATTATACTCTATAAAATAAATTTATTCAATATAAACGGAATTTAATAAGTATGTAAATACACATAAAAAGTTTAAGGGAATATAACGATTTAATCCCAAGACAACTAAGTATTGTTTTGAATATTTCACAAGTTTCCTATTTTTATTAATAACTAAAAAAAGCCATAATTATTAAATTTATGATATTTTTCATATCATCTTTAATAATTATGGTTCTTTTTAATTATTTTATTTCTTTATAATTATTTAATTTTATCGCACATATAATTATTGAAATAATTCCCGCTAATATTGCTATATATATAATTGCACTGGTACCAGTCTGAGGTATATTATCTTTGGCAGTCGTGCTATCTAGCACTTCATTGTTCTCTTTATTTTCTGTTTTTTTATCCTCTTCTTGACTATTATTGTCATTTTCAGGTTTATTAACTTCTGATGTTTTACCTATTTTTAACGAGATTGTCTCTAATTGCTTATTTTCTGTGTTCTCTTCAATGGTAATAAAAACCGATTTTTCTATTCCATTAATATTGATATATCCATTTGCTTTACCAACGCTCTTTCCAATGATTTCTGCAGAATTTTCATCTATTGTATTGTATTCATATCCAGAGCCAGACAATGAGTACCCTTCCATTTTTTCACTTGACTCTATCAAACATTTCTGTCCAACTTTTAAATCTATTACATAATCTGCATTTTCTCTTGTAATATTTTTATTTAAAAAAGATTCTTCTACTTTATTTACATATTCATTTATTTTTGAAAAATCCGCATCAGTGTTCACACTTAATGTTGATGCTATTGTGCAAGATGTTTCTGTAACATCTTTTTTCTCAATTATCCATTCAAATGAATTAATATTATCTTGTGAATCCTGTATTACAATTTTATCTTTATATGTTGCATTTACATATTCCATTACTCTCTCACCAAATTCAGAAACTAATATAGTCTTATCATTTTCATCTCTATCAATGGTAACACCATCATCGGCTTGTGTATCATCATATATTACATATGAATCTTCACTAGACCATGAACCATTTAATACGCTTTTCAGATATATCATAGAGAAATATGTAAGTGCATAATTTATTTCCACACCTTGGATATTAGCTACTGCAGCATATCCTATCATCGGAAAATTCAAACAATCCATTTGAGCTTTAAAATCTGCATAGTTCATTCCTTCTTTTACTGGAATTTCATAAGTGAATGTTGGTTTTTGAGTTAGATTATACTTTAAAAAATAATTACTTTCATCATTTTTAATACTAATTGTATTGTCATCCACCGTAATTTCTGAATTTTCCCCATTTGATTCTAATGAAGCATATTTCTGTATAGCGGTATTTAAATTTTCTTTTGTAACTGCAACACCTGTTGCATAACAATTATAAAGTACAGAACTTAATAATATAATAATTGATAAAATTGCTATTTTATTTGTTTTTTTCATATTCTATCTCCTTTGTTGAAATTTTTACAATAACTTGATTCATTTTCTTTAGAACGTTGTTTGTAATCTAACATAACACCAGTTGCTTTCAGCGACACCTTCACCAAAAGCTGCTCTTCCGTTACCATCAAATCTTACGTAACATCCATATGTATTTTGATCAAAGAACATTCCTTTAAACGATTCTGATGACCAGTAAATATAGCTCATTTTGAATTGACCATAGTTTCCGCTACCAGACATACTAAGTCCCATTTTAGCTGCAAATGCTGCCCATGCACTCCAAGGTGGTACTGTCCAGCCATTACCACTTTTGTTTTGTGCACCCCAGAAATCATATTTATTAGAGTCTACGTCTTTTAGTGCCATTACATGGAATCTATTGTTTCCAGAACCCGAAGGTTGTAGTACATCTTTTGTTCCAAATGGACCGTTATAATTTTTCTGAACTATTTTATAACTTTTTGTACCAGAAACAGCTGCATAATTGTATGACTGGCCTTCCCAAGTTCCACTTGCACCATTCTTTAAATCCACAAATATTACACCGTCTACGACTCCATCGCTATTTACATCTGTGTAATATCCTACTCCCGAGCTTGCAGTGAAAGGAGCACTATTTATTGTTATTTTATATGTTGCCGATGCCGCAGTGTAGTTTGCTGTAGCTGCACTTGTTACTGTTATAGTAGCAGAGCCTGCCATAATAGGTTTTACAGTTACTGTGTTTCCACTTATGCTTGCAGTTGCGAAATTCGAATTTGATGAAGAAACGCTTAGTGAGCCTGTATTACCGCTTACCGAAAAGGTTACATTATTAAAGTTTGTTGAAGTTCCGCTGGTTGCGGAAAGTTTTAAAGTTCCACTTGCCTTATTTATTTTTGTAGTTTCGGTTATAACTTTAGTTGTATATCCAGCTTTTATTGCTCTTACAGATACCGTAAAAGATGATGTATTGGTTATTGTTGGCATTGTGGTACTATATGTTGTACCATTTGTTGAATATTCTAGCTTTGCATCTCTTGGTGTTACTGTTACATTTGTTAATGCATTATGGGCATTTCCATCGTATGTTCCTGTATATGGTGTTGCACTTAAAGTAATTGTCCCATTTTCTACTGTTGCTGTATATGTTGCCGTTTTTTCTGTATAATTTGTACTTGCCGCACTAGTTACTGTTATTGTTGCTTTTCCAGCAGTTGTACCAGACTTTACTGTTACCGTATTTCCACTTAAGCTAACTGTTGCCACGTTTGTATTAGATGATGATACACTTAAATTTCCAGTATTTCCACTTACAGTAAACGTTCCACTATTTGGATATGTTAGTGTTCCACTGTATGAAGATAATATTAAACTTCCATTGGCTTTGTTTACTTTTACTGTTTCCGTTATTGTTTCCGTTTTATATCCAGCTTTACTTGCTTTTACTGTTACTGTAAAAGATGATGTATTTGTTATTGTTGGCATTGTTGTGCTATATGTTGTACCGTCTGTTGAATATTCTAGTATTGCGTCACTTGGCGTTACTGTTACGTTTGTAAAAACATTATGGGCATTGCCATCATATGTTCCTGTATATGTCGTTGCGCTTAAAGTGATTGTTCCATTCTCTACTGTTGCTGTATATGTTGCTGTTTTTTCTGTATAGTTTACATTTTCCTCACTTGTTACTGTTAGTATTGCTTTTCCAGCAGTTGTCCCCGGATTTACTGTTACTGTGTTTTTGTCAATACTTGCAGTTGCTATATTTTCGTTGTTCGAAGCCACTGTTAAATTACCAGTGTTTTCACTCACTGTAAACGATTCACTTGTTGGATATTTTATTGTACCATTCGTTGATGATAATATCAATTTACCTTCTGCCTTATCTACTCTTGCAATTTTTGTGATAGTTGTTGTCTCATACCCTTTCCTTGTGGCCTTTATAGTCACCGAAAGTGTTGAGGCATCTTTTATTGTTGGTACTGTTTCTGTGTAATTTTCTTTATCTATCGAATATGTTATATTAGCATCACTCGGAACTACTAATAAATTTGAAATTGTGTCATGTTCAGTCTCATCATAAATTCCTACATATGGTGTAGCACTTATATTTATTCTTTTAATTTCAGAATCGATTACCACTGTGTAACCATTTTTCTTTACTTCTATCTGATCATCATTAATTCTAGTTACTTCGTCCAATCTTGTTGGAACTTTTTTCTTCAGAAATTCTTCTAAGCTCTCGCCATCGTTTGCTACGTCATATTCGCTAACGATCTGTTTTACTTCTTCATTCACAAATTTTTCATTCATGTTTGCTGTTTTTTCTTTTGATAATTTTATTAACCCATTGTCACCACTAATTACGTTAACAGTAACCCCTGCTAATATTAATATAACTATAATTGTAACCACTAATGCAACCATTGTAATTCCATCTTTTTTCTTTCGTATTTCTATCATATTTTCTTGTTTCCATCCTTTTAAATATTTACACATATTCTATATCAATATCGTTTTTATTTCAATACATATATTGTTTTTTTATAAGTTTCGCATCCAAAATATTTACATTTGTACTATTAATAGTTCCTTTTTCTACCTTTTTGTGATATAATACTTGCATATTTACGGAGAAAGGAAGATTTTTCATGTCATATAATTATAAGGAAATAGAGAAAAAATGGCAAAATAAATGGGAAAAAGAAGGAACTTTTTATGCAGAAAATAATTCTTCTAAGAAAAAATGGTATGGTTTAATCGAATTTCCATATCCATCTGGACAAGGATTGCATGTTGGTCATCCAAGATCTTATACGGCAATGGATATTGTTGCAAGAAAAAGAAGAATGCAAGGCTACAATGTATTATTTCCAATAGGATTTGATGCTTTTGGATTGCCTGCTGAAAACTTTGCAATTAAGAACCATATTCACCCAAAGATTGTTACAGAACAAAATATAGCAAACTTTACAAGACAATTGAAATCAATTGGTTTTTCTTTTGATTGGTCAAGGGTTATAAATACAACAGATCCAGAGTATTACAAATGGACTCAATGGATTTTTATTCAATTATATAAGCATGGTTTAGCATACAAGGCTACTATGCCAATTAACTTCTGTACTGGTTGTAAAGTTGGTCTTTCTAACGAGGAAGTTGTAAATGGCGTTTGTGAGAGATGTGGTAGCCCTGTTGTTCAAAAGGAAAAGAGCCAATGGATGCTTAAGATTACAGATTATGCCCAAAGATTGATTGATGATTTGGACGATGTTGATTTTCTTGAAAAGATTAAAATTCAGCAAAGAAACTGGATTGGAAGAAGCGAAGGTGCAGAGCTTGATTTTAGTATAGCTGATTCTGATGAAAAATTAAGAGTTTACACAACTAGACCAGATACTTTATTTGGTGCTACTTACATGGTTGTTGCTCCCGAACATCATATTATTGAAAAGTTAAAAGATAAAATCACAAACTTAGACGAAATCAAGGCTTATCAAACAGCTGCAAGTTTAAAATCTGATTTTGAGCGTTCTGAATTAAATAAAGATAAAACAGGTGTTGAAATTAAAGGAATTAAAGCTATAAATCCTGCAACAGGAAAGGAAATTCCTATCTGGGTTTCAGATTATGTTTTAATTACTTATGGAACTGGCGCAATCATGGCCGTTCCAGCACACGATGAAAGGGACTATGCTTTTGCTACAAAATTTGGACTAGACATCGTTCCAGTAATCGAAGGCGGAGATGTTTCAAAAGAAGCTTATTCTGGCGACGGAGTTCATATTAATTCAGATTTCTTAGATGGAATGAATAAGCAAGATGCTATTGCTAAGATGATTTCATGGATTGAAGAAAAAGGAATCGGAACAAAGAAAGTTAACTATAAATTACGTGATTGGGTATTCTCTCGTCAACGTTATTGGGGAGAACCAATTCCAATGATTCACTGTGATAAATGTGGTTGGGTTCCAGTTCCAGAGGACCAATTGCCACTTGTTTTACCAGATGTAAAAGATTACGAGCCTGGTGAAAATGGAGAATCTCCACTTGCTAAACATACAGAATGGACACATACAACTTGTCCACACTGTGGTGGTCCTGCAACAAGAGAAACAGATACAATGCCACAATGGGCTGGTTCATCTTGGTATTACCTAAGATATATGGACCCACACAACGACAAGGCTTTGGCTTCTAAAGAAGCTTTAGAATACTGGTCTCCAGTTGATTGGTATAACGGTGGAATGGAGCATACTACCCTACACTTGTTATATTCAAGATTTTGGCATAAATTCTTATATGATATTGGAGTTGTTCCAACAAAAGAACCATATGCAAAACGTACTTCTCATGGAATGATTTTAGGATCTAACGGAGAAAAAATGAGCAAATCTAAAGGAAACGTTGTAAATCCTGATGATGTTGTAAATGAATATGGTGCAGATACATTACGTGTATACGAAATGTTCATGGGTCCATTCGACCAAACTGCTCCATGGTCTGTTGATAGCATTCGTGGATGTAGCAAATTCTTAGACAGAGTTTGGAACATGCAAGAAATTTTAGTTGATGACGGAACAAACGAATATTCAAAACAATTCGAAAAAATGATACATCAAGCAATAAAGAAAGTTTCTAGCGACATTGAAGAAATGAAATTTAACACTTCTGTATCAACATTTATGACTATGGTAAACGAATTCTACAAGGCAAAGAAAATAAATAAAGCAGAATTTAGAACATTTTTACAATTGTTAAATCCATTTGCTCCTCATATTACAGAGGAATTAAATGAAAAACTTGGATTTACACAAACTTTAGCCGAAACTCCATGGCCTATATTCGATGAAGAAAAGACTAAAGAAGACGTAATAAACTTACCAATTCAAGTAAATGGAAAATTAAGAGCAAACATAGATATAGCAGTAGATTCAGATGAAGAATCAATAAAGGCTGCTGTACACGAAGCAATAAAAGACAAACTAGACGGAAAAACAATAGTAAAAGAAATATATGTAAAAAATAGAATTTACAATGTTGTTGTAAAATAGCATTATAATATAGCCGAAAAAGATACTATTTTCGGAAAATCAGCCGAAGTAATCGTTTCTCACATGCTCTACGTGAGCACGATTACGAATGCGTAATTTTCGGAAAATAGTATCTCTTTTGGCAATTTAAGTATTTTCCAATCAATATTTGTAATATTTTTGAAATATTTTTTTAACCTTTTTGTTACACATTATAGACTTTTATGTAGTATAATGTATGTAATTGTACTAAGGAGAATTTTAATGAGTATTGAATCTGATTTAAAGAAAGACGGAATTACGGTTATTGAACCACTTGATACAACTACAGTTAATGTTATTGCCAAGAATGTTAGTGAAAAAATTGTCACTGCATTTTCTAATCTTGGCTTTGATTTTGATACTCTTTATGCGAGATTTTCAAAATTGCCAATGTATATTGCAAACATGCCAGAAGGAATGTCAGAGGCAAGTTATTTCTACAAAAACTCTGCCGTATATTTTAGAGATGGTATGGGACTTGCAGATCTAGAAAAATTTGCTGTACATGAACTTATTCATAATTTTCAGGAGCAAAAAGATGAAAAAGGTAATTTAACCAGACTTGGATTATGTACTTTTAAAGGTTCTAAACCAACTGGAATGGCTTTAAATGAAGCAGCAGTTCAATTACTTGCTTCAAATATCTTAGAAAATACATTCGAAACATCCACTTATTACGACATTACATTTTCTACAATAAGTCCAAATTGCTATCCTTTATTGTGCAATTTAATTTATCAAATGGCTTATGTGACAGGCGACGAAGTTTTGTTTGAAAGTACATTTAATAGTAACGATCACTTTAAAAATAAATTCGTTGCTTTATGTGGCGAAAATACTTACAATCAAGTTTCAAATTACTTTGATAAAATTCTCGAAACAGAAGAAAAAATAATCAAAATATCTAATAAAATTCAAAACACAGATTTGTCTATTTCAAGGGCAAAATCTTTATATAAAAAAAGTGACGAATTAAAGAAACAATTAAAAAATGCCTATTTTTCTGCACAAGAGCTTATAATAAGCACATACTTTTCTAATTTATCTAAAGACTTAATTACATCTGTTGATATTGATAGATTTAGAAAGAAATTATACAGTTTTCAGGATTTAATTGGCACAACATCAAGTTACTCATTCTTTAATAATTACTACATAGAAATGATGGAAAATCTTGATAATAAATTCGATGTATTATCTAATGTTTCAAACACTTATAATACATACTTAATACCTAAGAAAATTAATAAGTTTACCAAGTTTATAAATTATATAAAAAATGTAATTTTCGCCCAATAGGACCGCCACCTTTATGACGATCGTTTCAAAAAAATTACCGAGAGAAACTCTAGCCATATTCATAGCATGAGTTTCTCTCGGTTTTATCACCCTCTTTTTAATTCATCCATTTGTTAGGCTTTATTTTGCCCAACGATGAATTTCTTTTCTCAGCTCCGGCAGTTTTCCAACCGGGACTTCAAATTCAAGATACATGTCCAGGGGGACTTTGGCAGCCTCCTCCAGCTTTAGAGACTGAAATGCCATGAGTTTCTTTTGGAACATTTCGTCCGTTCCTCTGAAATGGAACGTAACTCTATATCCTCCTTTTACGTCATAAAAAACTCTAAGGACTCTCATCGTGTACTCTTTTTTCAAGAGTTCCCGAATCCTTTTTTTGGCTCTTGCTTTCTCCTTTCCATTCGAAAAATTAATAGTCTCATCCTTTTTAGCTACTTCCGAATGTACCGTCATCCACTCAACAAACTTTGCTAGCTTATGTTCATCAACATGAACATAATAATCTTTATCGGCCTCTATTAGCCAATTCTCCATGCCCAACATGAAAGATTTTACTTCCTTCATTTGTTTCATACCATACATTTTTGTTTTCCCCTTTCAACTTTTGGCTTATAGGTGACTTTCAAAAATAGTATACTAAAGTACACTTGTTATACTTTAGTATACATCATTTGGCACATTATGTCAAATTATTCAAGTAGGTAAACCTGCATATTTAATACTATATCATATGTTAAAATACCTAAGTATATTTGTTGCGGCATCTCTTCCACTCCTTGCAGCCCATGCAACTGTTGCTTTCTGTCCTACTATGTCTCCACCAGCAAACACTTTATTAATTGATGTTTGCATATTTTCATCTATTTTTATATAACCATATTCATTTTTTTCAAATTTTTCTATGATATTATTCTCTGGTTTAGAGCCTGTTGCCATTACAACATAATCCATGTCTAAAGAGAAATTGCTTCCTTCTATATTTACTGGTGAAAGTCTATTTTCTCCTTCTTTTTTTACCAATTCTGTTTTTATACATTCCAGCTTTTCTACTTTTTCTGTTCCCAATATTTTAACTATATTAGTCTGAAATAAAAACTCTATTCCTTCTTTTTTTGCATCCGCAATTTCTTTTTTCTCTGCAGGCATTTGTTCTTCAGCTCTTCTATAAATTACATAAACTTCACTTGCCCCAAATTTTTTTATTACTCTAGCAGAATCCATTGCAACATTACCACCACCGATTATAGCAACCTTTTTTCCATTATAATCTGGGTGTTTATTATATTCTAATAAATAATTTCCACCATAAACACCGTTTAAATCTTCACCTTCTACATTCATCTTGGCTGGAATGTTAGCTCCAATAGCAACAAATACTGCATCATATTTTTGTGCTAAATCTTCTATCTCAAAATCTTTCCCTAATTCCTGATTTAGCTTTGCTTCTACTCCTAAATCCAATATTTTTTCTATTGTTTTTTCCACTACTTTTCTAGGCAATCTAAACTCTGGAATTCCGTGTGTTAGTAAGCCTCCTAGCTTATCGTGTTTCTCGTATATTGTAACCTTTACGCCTCTTCTTGCTAAAAACGCTGCACACGTGAGTCCAGCAGGACCACTTCCAACTATGGCAACTTTCATATTCTCTACTTTTTTATCTATATCTTTTGGCAGTTCATAATTACTTGCTATACTTATGTCCCCAATATACGTTTCCATTGCTCCAATCGAAACAGGCTCTCCCTTTATTCCACGAATACAACTTCCCTCACATTGTTTTTCATGCGGACAAATTCTTCCACATACTGCTGGAAGTACTGTTGTACTGCACAATATTTCGTATGCTTTTTTGTTATCAACTTCGTGTATTAAATCTGGAATACAATTATTTAGTGGGCAGCCTTTTATTTTACATTGACTATTTTTACAATTCAAACAATAACTTCTTATCTCTTCAATTTCTTTCATGATTACACCTTTCGTTTTTATATTTTACCTATAAGCGACAATAAATCCTATTTTTAAAATTTAGCCGGAAGCTCGCCTTTGGATGAGTCCGAAGGAGCTCCGACCAAGATCAACGTGCTAAAATTTTATAAAATATGATTTATTGTCCTATAATTAAATATCAATTTTTAGCTCTTCAGCCTTCTGTTTCACTAATTTCAAGTCTTTCCAGAAGTCTATTTTTTTATTTTCATCACGAAGTAACGCAGCCGGATGCCAAGTTGGCATGTAAAGTATTTCTTTCTTTTCTACCCATTTTCCTCTTGAAGCAGTTATTCCATATTCTTCTCCGAGTATGTTTTTTAAAGCTGTACTTCCTAGTAACACTATTATTTTAGGTTTTACCAATATTACTTGATTTCTTAAATAATTAAGGCAAGCCTGTGCCTCATCAGCCTCAGGTGTTCTATTTTGAGGTGGTCTACATTTTACTATGTTTGCAATGTACACTTTATCTCTATGTATTTCTAATGCTTGAAAAGCCTTGTCCATAAGCTGTCCTGCTTTACCAACAAATGGCTCTCCAAGCCTATCCTCGTCTGCACCAGGGCCTTCTCCTATAAACATTACATCAGCATTTTTGTTGCCTACACCAAAGACAATATTTGTTCTGTTTGTGCATAATTTGCACTTTTTACAGCCTTTAATCGATTGCTCCAAATCTTCCCAATTATCGTACATAATTTATCACCAATTTTATTTTCCTTCATCAACACATTTTTCTACTAATTTAATTTTTATTTTCTCATTTGTATTAATTTCTGCTTTTGTTCCAATTGGTATTATTATTTTTTTGTCAATATGACCAAAGTTATTTGATTTTATTATTGGAAATTTATATTCATCTCCAATAACATTTGTTATTATTTTTTCAAGACTTATTTTAGATGGATGTTCATAATTTCCAATCCACAGTCCTGCTATTTTATCAAATACACCATTTTGTTTTAAATAATATATGTTACTATTCACCATTTCTGGTGCAGCCTCAAATCCAAGCTCCTCTAAGAATAAAATTTTATCCTGTACATTTACGGAATATTTTCCACAAACTAATTTTGTAAATAAAGATAAATTTCCTCCAACAAGTTCTCCTGTAGCCTGTCCTGCTTGTATAGTTGTGTATTCGTCTTCTGGTTCTCCCATTATTAAACTTTCGGTATCTTCAACAAAAGTTTTTATGAATTGCTTATAGGCATAGCCTGTTTCCCATGATGTTAGCGACTTAAACGTTGGTCCATGATATGTTACAAGCCCTGTCTTTTCGTGTATTGCATTTAGAATGCTAGTGTTATCACTAAAACCGCAAATTATCTTTGGATGATTTTTTATCATTTCATAATCTATATAATCTAGAGTTGTGTTGGAATCTTCACCACCTTTTACACACATTATAGCTTTTACTTCGTCGTCTTTAAAAGCCCAGTTAATGTCTGCAGCTCTTTTCTCTGGTGATGTTCCATAACCTAGAGTATTCTCAAATACGTATTTGCCGAATTTTACTTTAAAGCCCGAAGCCTCCATTAATGCAATGGAAGCATTTATATACTCTAAATCGTCTTTTTCTATATAGTTTGATGGAGCAATTACTCCTATAGTATCACCTTTTTTTAATTTACTAGGTATCATAAATTTTTCTCCTTCATTCCTAAAATGGCAATATTTCTGCCAGCCTTATCTTTCTGTGCTCTATACGAATGCATTACATTAGAATTACATACTGTACAAATTTTACTTTCTATTATGTTTGTAGGTTGTAATCTACATTCTTCTAACATTAATCTATTTATTAAAGTTGTATCTATATGATATTTATTTTCTCGTTTTTCTATTATATCACAATTTCTATTTAGATAACTGAATGCTTGTTCAAAAATATTTTTTACGTCTTCATCTACCTCAAAATGGCATTTTCCAATACATGGACCGATACATGCAATAATATCTTCTGGTTTGGAGCCATAGTCACTTATCATTTTTTGCACGGCTTTCTGACCTATCTTCTGAGCTGTTCCACGCCAACCAGAATGAATATTTCCAATTACATTTTTTACTGGGTCATATAATAAAATTGGTGTACAATCTGCAAATGATAATATTAAGTCCGTATCTGGCTTACTTGTAAGCAAACCATCCACATTTTCTAAATACTCTTTTGATGTTTTTTGATAATTGTTATCCACATTTTTTATACAATCTGTGTGTGTTTGGTGCGGTTTTACTACATTTTCTCTATTTATTTCTATCGCATCACAAAGCATATTATAGCTATGCTCTGTAACACTCTTTTCAGCCTTACCATTAAAATCAATTCCGTCCACACTTAGCGTATATGCATGTACTAAATTTTTGAATTCTAACAATCTTTTAAATTGCAAATATTCAATTCCATCTTTTTTTACATGAACTATATTCTCATTAGATAAATCCATATAACCTCCATTATCCTTCATCTACCCTATTCTTAATCATTTCTAAAACCGCATCTTTATTCAATTTTGAAATATATTTATATTCATTGTTTTTTGTATTTTCGTCAAACCTGCATATAGACTTGTATTTACAATACTCACATGGCGTTTTTTTAGTGCTTGCATTATAATATGGTTTTACTTCTATATTGCCTTGTAAAATTTCCTCTGATATTTGTTTTATTATTTTTTCCATGTATTTTTGCAAATAAACAAATTGCTCTTTTGTTACAGCACTAGTGCCTCTATCGCTTATCTCTCCGTCTTTTTTTATCGTTGCCGGAATTATTTTGCTTATACCTTTTGGCTCATTTTCTATATTTGTGTCCATCTTTTTGATTATATTCACATCGGCTAAAATTAAGCCTTTCATCTTGAACTCTTGTCTAATTTTCTCTTCTACTTCTTCATCAGTCAAGTTTTTGTCCGTTCCTATTGTAGGATTTGTTAAATTAAAATACAATACCCCAGCAGGTATAAAATCTTCTACTTTGCAAGTCTCGTTTAAATATGTTAAAAGCTGTAACTGAAGACCAGAAGCCACCTGATTTAAGTCGATATTTTTTACAGAAGATTTGTAGTCTATTATTCTTACATATGTTCCATCTGGATTCTTCATTATATCTACTCTGTCTATTTTCCCTATAATTTCAACTCTTCTGCCATCATCGGTTGTAACAGTAATTGGTTTATATTGGCCTTTTCCTCCAAACTCGACTTCATGTCCAAACACTTCAAACTCGCTCTGTTTTAAACTTTGCACAATGTATTTTACAGACATAGTAACAACTTTTTGTAACCTGTTGCTTAGTACTTTATATTTTTCTGTTGTTGTAAATATGTAATTTCTGTTTAATTTTAGCTTTTCGCTTACTATTTCTGCTACAATTTTATCTAGCTCTTCGTCTGTAATTTCTTTCAGATTAATATTTCTTTCTTCTATTACTCCGAAAAAATTATCTATTACATCATGCATGAATGAGCCTGTATCAACGGCTTCAACATTAAATGTTTCTTTATCATTCAGTTTTAATCCATATTTTAAATAATATGAAAAAGGACAACCGCTGTATTGTTCCAATTTTGACACACTGGTTTTTAATGTACTTCCATACATTTTTTCTACGTTTTCCTTTTTGATTTTTTCTGCTGTATTCGTGTAATTCAAAGCTTTTACAGCAGATGCAAGTTTTTCGTGCCATTCTTCACTTTCATTATATAAGTTATAAACTTCAAACCATTTTTGTGCAATTTCTTCTCCGTCCCTAAATTGTCTCAAGTTTGTTAATAATTCTTTGAAAGTGTTTTCCTTTGTGGAAATTTCGGATTTTCTGTATATTACATCACTAGTTTCTTTTAAGCCTTCGAATATTTTCTTTATTCTAGAAACTAAAACTGATGGTCTTAAAGATTTTCCTTCCATGTCTGATGATGAATATGACAAAAATATTCTTTCTTCTGCTGTTGTAAAAGCCTTATAAATGTTGAAGTTATCTTCATAAATTCTGTCTATTGTACCTTTTGCAAGCTCTACTCCGTTTTGTTTAATCTTTTCTCTATCATCATCATTCAAAAATCCCTCAGCCTTATTGATTGAAGGAAACATTCCATCATTTAGTCCAATTATAAAAACGGCCTTAATCTTGTGACTTCTAGATCTGTCGACGTCTCCAACAGTAACTTCGTCTTGCGCCATTGGAATAGTTCCAAGCTTGCTTTCTCCAAGACCTGTTTTTAGTATTTGCATATAGCTCTCAAAAGTGATGTTCTCGTCTCCAAATACAAGCACAATCTCGTCTAGCACCTGCATTACAATTTTCCAGCTGGTCTCATATTCTGCTGCAATATCAACCTTTTGTATATCATTTAAATCTTTTATTTTATTTTCTAGAACCTTATCTATATTATTCTTCATTAAAAAATTATATAAATTTTCTGAAATCTGTTTTGCAGTCTTGTTTCCAGATAAATTATTTTTTAAGTCTACCAGCGGTGTTACAATTTCTCTTCTAAGCTCATTTATGTGGTCGATTGTCTCTTTTCCGGTGCTGTCTTCATCATGGAAATTCCAGTCAGCCTTATACCACTTGCTACCTTTTATCTCCCACTTTAGAGCATAATTTTCTAGAAGGTAAATATCACTCGGAGTAATATTTAAAAATCCACATTTAATATAATTAAATACACTATCATATGACCAGTTTCTCGCAAAGATATCTAATATTGAGATAAGATATTTTACAAGAATATTCTGACTCAAATCTCTCTTTTCATCTATGAAAACTGGAATATCGTATTCCTTAAAAATAGCCTTACACAAATTCGAATAAATATCTATGTTTTTCGTGATTACAGAAATATCTCTATATCTAAACTTTTTACTTCTTACTAGCTCTAAAATTCTTCTTGCAACCTCTTCAATTTCTGAATACTGATTATTTGCCAAAAACAAGCTTAAATTTTCTACGTTTTCCTCATATTTTTTATACGGAAAATTATATAAATTTCTTTCAATATGATTTAGCTCTTTAGATTTAAATCTATAAATCTTCTCTAAAAATACTGGCTCTTCAACCGTAGTCTTTGTTTCTTTTGCAATTCTTAATATTTTTTCAATTGTCTCTTTATTGCTGAAAAAAATATCATTACTTGCCTCATCAGTTTTCTCCATAGAATTACTCGTAACTGTAATTGTAACCTTGCTTGCCTGATTCAAAAGCTTAGCAATTATAGCATATTCTTGCTTAGTAAATCCTACAAATTCATCTATATAAATCTCTGTATTTTTAAACATATCAGTAGCATCAAGCTGGCTTTCCAATATTGTTAAAGCATCATTCTCATCAACATAATTATTTACAATCTTCTCTTGAAACTTGCTATAAACAGTATAAATATCCTGCAACTTGTTTTCCAAATACAAGTCATTTTCCCCTACCTGTTCCATTAAAGTCTTAAGATTTTCTAATGTTACACCATGCTTCTTAAGCTCTGTAATCTGGGTCATAATCATATCTATATTGCTGTCTGATTTTCCTAAAAATTTAAGATTATTCTTTTTATTCGAAAGAATGCTATAAATTAACATAGATTTTCCGCAATTTGAAAGTACAGTTTTATTACTACCACCAACTTCACTAGAAACTCTGTGTGCCATTCTTGCAAAAGTAAGAACCTCGGCATTAATAACAGCCGAATTTTGTTCTTCATCTTCCAAAGACCTTAAAAGCTCTTTCTCTGCCGAAAAAGAGAACTGTTCTGGCGTAATAATATACTTTTTTCTGCCATTATCTATGTTTTTACTTATATCATTAAAAATATATTGCGTCTTTCCGCAACCACTTCTACCATATATAATCTGTAAACTCATGCTACCTCATCCTTTTGGTGTATTCTATCATAATTATTATAATTAAGCTAGATTTTTATAACATAAAAACACTACTTTTACAATAAAAAACACCAGCCACTTATTTAAGCGGCTGGGCTACATTATTTTAGTGTTTTTCCTTCTTTCTCAATTTTGTTTGATACATGTTATAATCTGCTCTTTGGATGGCATCTCTTATGTCATCATATTCAGGATTGAAAATCTCATATCCAACAGAAATTGTTGGAAACCGATTTTCTCCACTCTGGATTTGTGCCTTGGTTTGCTCCGCTACAAAAGTAGCATTCAATTTGTTGAGATTTTCAGAGCTGTTCAAGACCACTGCAAACTCATCGCCACCGATTCTGTAGCATAATCCGCATATTCCATACACTCGCTGAATTATTTCCGCAACTTTTTGCAAACATTCATTGCCATATTGATGTCCATAGTTGTCGTTAATTGACTTAAAATCATCAACATCAAATACCAAAATAGTAGCAGAAGTTGACAAATTAGATGTATAGCTGAAGAAACTTCTTTGATTCAACAGCTGAGTCAGACCATCTATGTGTTGTGTAAGCTCATTGTAGTAAATATACATAAAAATTACAGAAATGGCAATCGTCATCCAATCTAATCTAAGATTTGGTATAATAAATTGAATTGCAATACTACTAACCATAAAACCAAGAATTAGAATTAGAATGTATGCGTTCCGGTTTTGGTATTTTTTGCTAAACATGTATGCCTTTTGGAAGTTAAAAATTATACTCAGTACATATACAGCAACATAAAACCAATAAAGATTTCCACAATGATATATATATGACTCATCAATGTAAAAAATTTCTCCCCAAAACGCTAGTCCAACTTCAAAAGCAACATGCATGAATAAAATTATATTCATGATTTTCTTTTCTATTTCGCTTACGGAGAAAAAAGCATTTGCGCAAGTAAACGAAATAAACGGTGCAACCGAAAATTCAATCACTTTTACAATGTAATGAAGAATTACTGTTTCTTCTGATTTGCCATTCAACAATACTCCAATAAATTCTCCGACAGCTGCCAACATAATACCGGAAAATGCAAAAATGAGTTTCCGTTTGCACTCATTAGCCATATACCTGTTACCAGATACAATAGCTATCATTATTACCATTATCATGATCAAAAAAAAAGTTATGCCTATATAATATGAATTCATTTTTTTTCCTTTCTCTTATACAGATTAACAACCTAAGATAATGTTTTGAAATAGTATACCCCCTTATGTTAAGGATATTTATTAATACTTTATATTATAACACTCTTTTTATAAATTTTCAATTTATTTTTGCAATTTTATGTTAATCTTTTTTTGTTCAAATAGCTTATGAATTTTCTCTTTTCCAATAAAACAAATATTGCTGTGCAATACCCTCTAAATCTCCAAATTTTTCTTTTGCAAGCTGTTCTATTTCTTTTTTATTTACTTTTGCTTCTACTGGATTATGTAAGTACAAGTCGTTCATTACTCTACGTACCCAAACGTCTATTGGGAATACGTCAAATCTTTTTAGTGTTGAAAATAATAGTATGCAGTCGGCTACTTTTGGTCCAACACCTGGTAGAGTTAGAAGTTCGTTTCTAATATTTTTTGTACTTGCCTCTTGTTTTAACTTTTCTAAGTCAACTTCCCCATTTACAACTTTTTTAGTAGTTTCGAATATGTATTTGTCTCTAAATCCTAAGCCTAATGCTCTTAAATCTTCCATGCTTGCCGTTGCTAACGCTTCCGGCGTTGGAAATGTGTAATACTCTTGTCCTCTAAACACTATGCAAGTTCCATATTTTTTTGACATTCTATCGATTATTCCTTTTATTCTTGGAATATTGTTGTTGGCCGATACTATGAAAGAAATTATCATTTCCCATAAATCTTGATTTAGTATACGGATTCCTTCTCCATATTTAATGCTTTCTTGCATGTATTCGTCTATACTTGCGAGTTTTTCCTTTATTGCTTCGTAATCTCTATCTAAATCGAAATATTTTCTGCAAGCCTCCTCAATGTCTCCATCACAGATTCCTGTTATTAGTATTTTTCCCTCGGGCTCTTGCTTTATATTTAATACATTTTTTTCAAATATTCCTGTGTAACTTCCGTCTTCTTGCACATTCCATCTGAAGCATTGTCCGCACTCAAAAATATCTCTGACATTAAAAGATTTACAATTTTCTATTAAATATGTTTGTTCCATTTTTTCTCCTTTTAAATTATTACTATTCTATGTTTATTAAAGCATTTTCTTTTAGATTTTTCAATACTTCTAGCATTTTTTCTCTTTCAATTGCAACACATCCAGCTGTTGGTCTTTGCACACTACAATGCAAAAAGATTGCACTTCCATTTTCTGCTATATTCTCTGGATTTGCTTTTATTTCTATTGCATATTCATATTGCCTTGGATAATCACTTAAATGTTCTGCACTTTTCCAGTCTTTTGATATCTTTTTTACATCAACTAACTGATTGTAATATTTAGAATTTATATCATCTACCCAATATAAATTTTCATTTACTTGTGTATATTGTATTTGAAGCTCTTTTTGAATATTATGTGTGCCAAATGCTATTCCTAAATTAAACGTGCCTATTGGAGTTTTTAAATCTCCTTCTTTTTTATTAGCGGTAACTCCATTCCTGCCTAAAAAAGCCTCTGTTTCAAATATTTTCTTTTTGTCATCAAAAAACTCTAAAATTCCTTTTGAGCCATCTACCACTTTAACATTTATTAATTGCATGTTTTCCCTCCTTTTCATTGCGTTTTAGTATCATATCTTGCTCCCTAGTTTTTATTTAAATCCTTTCCCGAGTACTTCTCTTGCATTCAATATTATTATGAATGCATCATTATCAATCTTTTTTGCAATGTTTTGCATCGCATAGGCTTCCGTCCTAGAACCAACACATAGCAAGGTCATACGTTTCTCGTTGGTGTACATTCCTTTTGAATATAAAGCTGTGCTTCCTCTGTCTATTGTCTTTCCTATGGTTTCGGCAATCTCTTGATAATGCGGAGATATTATTAGCAAAGCTTTCGTAAAGTTTATTCCTTCGAAAATTAAGTCTATCATCTTTCCCATTAAGAATATTGCGATTGCAGAATATAGTCCGATTTCGATTGTTTTGAAAAATAATACATTTGCAGTTATTATTATTACATCTATAAATAATATTAAGTTACTGCTCCTATACTGTGGTTTATATGCTCTGATTACATATGATAACAAATCTGAACCACCTGTTGAAGAATTGAATTTTAATATTACAGCTGTCCCAACTCCCATTATGATTCCACCATAGATACATGCTAAAAATTTATCCTGTGTTAGTGGATTTATTTGGTCTAGAATATCTACAAATACAGAGAATAACACTGTCCCATAAATAGATCGTATAAATAACTGCTTCCCCACTTTAAAATATGCAATCAGGAGCAATGGTATGTTCAATATTAGCATAGTCGTTCCCATGGGATAATTTGTTAAATAATGAACTATTATCGCAATTCCAGAAAACCCACCCGTAGATAATTCATTTGGTAGTAAAAATTGCGCCACACCCACAGCCATTAGCAAACATCCTATAGCAATGTATACATATTCTTTTATCAACTTCTTTACACATATTTTATTTAGCTCACAAATATTTTCTATTTTTTTTCTGATTTTCTTTTGTTTTCTTGTTTTTTTCTCTTCCATAAAAATCACCTATATTAGCATTATTGGCAAATATAGGCAATTTTATACTTTTATGCAGTTTCTAAAACATTTATTTTGAATTTTCCTGGTTTTATTTTGTTGTTACACTTTACTGTTGTTATTACAGCATATGTATCTTTCAATTTATTTATATTTTCTTTTTTATGTCCAATAATATTGTTTAAATCCTTAGAGTTTGCTTCTATCTCAACCCTAATTACTTTTGCATTTATGTGCTTTATGTCGTCAACAATCTTGTCATACCAAATTGCATCTTCCACAAGCTGACCAAATGCTGGATGGTATGGTCCAGAGATAACCTCGCTATCTTTGTTAGCAGAGTCTGTAATGGTATCTGTATTTTGCAACCCAACTCTTATTACTTGAATGTGTTTTTTATTAAACATTTTTAGTATTTCTTTGCTTCGCTCTATGGCTTGTCCAACAGTTAATGGAGTAAATTCGCCTTTGTTAAATTCTTGTTCAAGCTCAGTTCCCTTTATTACAAGCACAGGGTAAATTCTAACCATTTTAGGTTTTAATTTTATGCAATCCTTTGCAGTTTGAATATCATCTTTTTCGCTACTTTCTGGAAGCCCAACCATCATTTGATGTCCAAGATTAAATCCATACCAACGAATTAATTTAGAGGCTTTAATAACATCCTCAAAACTGTGACCTCTCTTACATCTAGCCAAGATATAATTATTTGAAGATTGAACACCGAGTTCGATAGTCTTTACATGATATTTCTTTAACATCTTTAGAATCGGCTTATCTATTGCATCAGGCCTTGTTGATAGACGAATGCTATTTACTTTTTTGCTTTTTATATATGGCTGAACCGCTTGCAATAGCTCTTCTTGTTTTTCTACTTCTATGGCAGTAAAGCTTCCTCCGAAAAAAGCAACTTCAACATAATTTTTGTCAGTCTTAAAATTACTTAAATAGTAATCAATAGTCTTTCTGACATCATCGGCTGTTACTTGCTTTTTCTCACCACTAATGGTTCTTTGGTTACAAAAAGTACAACATTTTTTACATCCCCAATGTGGTACAAATATTGGAATGATATATTCTTTTTTCAAGATTTTTTACCTCCGTCCCCCAAATGTACATTTTATAAATTCTTTAGTGCCTTATCTGCTGCGTCCATTTCAGCCTGTTTCTTCGTCTTTCCTTCTCCTGTTGCTAACACTTTACCATTCAATTTTACTTCTGCAGTGAAAGTTTTATCGTGGTCCGGCCCTGTTTCTTTAATGATTTCGTATTTAATATCTACAGTTCCATGTACTTGAAGTTTTTCTTGTAATACAGTCTTGTGGTCTTTTATTCCAACATTTTTGCTTGCAATTTTTATCTCGTCTTTCAAGTTTTCTATTATAAACTTTTCAGCTTGTTCTAATCCAGAATCAAAATACATTGCAGCTATAACAGCCTCTACACTATCAGCCATTATTGCCACTTTTTTATTTCCTTGATGCATCTGTTCACTTTTTCCAACGTACAAGAAATCACTAAAATTATGCTTTTCTGCAATCTTATAAAGGCTATCCTCACATACAACCGTAGCTCTAACTTTAGTCATTTCTCCTTCTTTCAAATTAGGATAATTGTTATAAATATACTTGCTTGATAAAAATTCTAATATGCTGTCTCCTAAAAATTCTAGTTTTTCGTTACTAGCAATTTTATGTTCATATGCATATGATGTGTGTGTTAAAGCATTTTTTAGTAGATTAATATTTTTAAATTTGTATCCTATATTCTGTTCTAAAGCTGACAAATCTCTATTCTGTTCCATATTTTCACCTCCTTGTCTTTTACTATATTACCGCATTTTTTCGCATTTGTAAACAGCATTATAAATTATTAATAAAAAAAGAAAGGTATTTAAACCTTTCAAATTTATTTTTTCTTAAGCTACGTGATCCTTTATATAATCAACAACGTCACCAACTGTTACTATCTTTTCAGCATCAGCATCTGGGATTTCTGTATCAAATTCTTCTTCTAGTGCCATTATTAATTCTACTATATCTAATGAATCAGCTCCTAAATCATCTATAAAAGAAGCTTCCATTGTAACTGATGTTTCAGTTACACCTAATTGCTCAACTATTATTGATTTTACTTTTTCAAATATTTCTTCTGAACTCATCTTGTAAGTTCACCCCCTCTCGAATACCTAATCAACTTATACATAAGATAATACAAGTTTTATTAATTGTCAAGCAAAATAAACAAACTTTTCATAATTGAATAATTTTTTTCGTTCAAACAGCCTATTTTAGTGCATTACAAGTTTTCGAATGATCATTCGCCTATACATTTTGTTACATTTCGGAACATTTCGGGGACGGAGGAAAAATTGCACATAATTAAAACTAATAAAAAACTAACTCGTATTTTTAAAACGAAACCGACAGCTCGCCTTTTGAGGAGTCCGTTAGGAGCTCCGACCAAGAGCAACGAGTTGAGGCTTTATAAAATATGAATTAATTTTTTTATTTACAAGTGTACAATTTTTCCTCCGTCCCCGAAATGTTCCGAAATGTACCGAAATGTTCATAATGTACAAAATGTGCTCTTGCTTTTTTTTTATTATAGTGTTATTATTTTTATAATATTACTTAGGAGAAAAATTATGAATTACGAAAAGTTTGATTTTTACGATTCTACTTCTATAAAGATATATAATCTTGATACTAAAATTAGATATGAGCTTTCTATTTTAGATATTCTTGATCCTCTTACTAAGAAACATTCTGAAAATGTTGGAAATCTTTGTGGTAGAATTTGTCAGTATTTGAGATTAAATAAACGTTTTACTGTTCATGCCATTATTTGTGGATATTTGCATGATATTGGTAAGTCTAAAGTTCCATATGAGATATTATCTAAAGATGGACCTTTAACTGACAAAGAATTTGAGATTATGAAGACTCATACTACTCTTGGATATAAAATGTGCATGGATGATTTAAAACTTAGACCTTATGCAGAAGGCCCACTGTATCATCATGAGGCATTAAATGGATCTGGTTACCCTAGCGGCCTAACTAAGGAGAAGATTCCTTTTGTAGCCAGAATAATTCGTGTTGCTGATGAGTATGATGCACTAGTTACTAAGCGACACTATACTACCCACGTTCATATATCTGATACTTTGAAAGATATGATTAAGGATGCTCATCCTGAAAATTATGATAAAGTTGTTGCTTTAGGACAACTTTCTGAAAATTCTAAGATGGGAAAGATTAGCCCAAGGCTGCTAAGAACTTTGTTTAAGGTTGTTATTGATGATACTCGTTATGAAATAAGTTGTGTTGCCGATTATATTGATTATTTAAAAGAAAATATAAAACGCCTCGAATTGGCCGACACCTATTATTTGAAAATGCAAAAAGCTAGTAGCGAAAAGAAAAGAAATTATTATATGGAAGGAATGCAAATGTTGTTCCAGGCAGGTGAAAATTTCCAAAATTATCATCAAATTATGAGAGAATACCGAGATGCTCTAATCGTTAGGCAGACTAGAATTAATGATTTATATAATGAAATTAAAATAATAAAAAAGCTAAAAGTTTAACACTTGAAGTGGTAAAATAAATGTAGACACAAAAAAACGTGTTTACATTTATTTTTTTGTTATAATAAAAAAGGAGGGAA
>CAKOSX010000005.1 GCA_934119935.1 uncultured Clostridia bacterium
TTTGCTATTGTATAGAATATACTTCCTGTGTCTTTTTCACTTAATACATATTTGATTTCATCACCATTTGCATCATATTTTGGTAATTCACCAAATGTATATTTGTAAGTATTTGCATCTTTCTTGTCTGACTCTATCATTTCATGTGAATATTCTTTATTGTTTCCTGTTAATACTAACTCTGCTTTGGCTGTTGATCTCTTTCCTGCTGCATCATTATTGTCATCCCATACTTTTGTTACCTCGATTGGGTTCTTTTCGTCTGGTACAACAAATGTATTGATGAAATTAAATGTTTTATTTCCGTTACCATCTCCATCAACTTCAAATGTTGAGTTATAGAATTTTAAGTCATTTTCGTTAATTTCTTTTTCTTGTACTGTATAATTTATAACTTCTCCATCTGAATTATATTTTGGTTGTTTTGCAAATGTGTATGGATCATTTTTGCTTGTATCCATATCATGACTTTCTATAAAGTCACTTTCATTTTCTGCATATAGTTCAAATCTAATGTATGAAGGTCTTTTTTGTGTTTGTTTATCATTGTCTTCATTCCATTTTTTTGTAACAGTTATAGTTACATATTCTTTAACAACCTCATCATCTGTTGGAGGTACTTCTGTTCCATCTTGTTTTGCATCTGCATTTCTTACTGTTATTTTTTCAGTCTCAAATGGATTTATTTTTACAGTAAATGCTATTGATTTTTCTTCTCCTGCTTCTAAAGTAACATCTATTCCAGCATTTAACTCAGCTTTTGTATATGATTTTCCATCTAATTCAATACTTCCTACTAATGTTGTTCCTGTTGGAATTGTATCAGATATTTTTACTGTTCCTTTTCCTTCTCCATCGTTTTTAGCTGTTAATGTATATGTTATTTTGTCTAATTCATGTAATGGATTTTCCTTTGTTACAAGTGTTCCATCAGCATGTTTTCCTTCGCTTGTCTTTACTGTTGTAATATTTGCAACTTTTGTTTCAACTTCTTCTGTTGGTGTGTTTCCAACTGTTGCAGTATTACTTACTGATTTTACATCAACAACTTCTTCTCCTATTTTTGTTGTTTTATTTACAACAACGTCAAAGCTTACAGAAACTTCTCCTTTTGCAGGTACAACTACGTTATTCCATGTAATTGTTCCATTCTCTTTATCAAAGTTTCCGTTTCCTTTTATACTTCCATCTACAAAAGTTGTTCCGTCTGGAATGCTATCTTTTATTACTGTTGTTCCATCAACTTCTGTTGTGTTTTTTGCAGTAATTGTGTATCTAATTGTTTCTCCAACTTTTGCATCTCTATTTTCTAGAACTTCTTCTTTGTCTACTTTTGTAACAACTTGTGCTGTTTTGTTTGCTGTTATTACTGGAGTTTTTGTTTCTGGTGTTTCTTCTCCGTTTACTTTTGCAATGTTGTTAATTAAATCTATAGAGTCTGCTGTAACTACTACTTTGAATGATACTGTTACAGTTTCTCCTGCTTTTATGTTGTTTTTCCATACGATTTTTCCGTCATTGTTTAGTGCTCCACCTTCTGAAATAGAAGCAAGTTCTGTTCCTTCTGGTATTGAATCTATTGTACGGATTCCGTTTGCGTCTTCGTTTCCTTTATTTGTTATTTTTATAACATAATTGATTGTTTCACCTTTTTGTACAGCTGTATTTACTGGTAGTTCTTCTAAAGAATCCCCATCTAAATAAGCATATTTTTGTAAGTCTAGGTCTGGTTTATGTACTTTTAATTTTGATGCTGCTGTATATGCTGCAACGCTTATTGGGCTCCAGCCTATTTCTTTTGTCTCCCAAGGATTTTCTGTTATAACTGTTGTTGTTTGTGTGTAATCTTGGTTTGGAACGTTTGCACCATTGTTACCTGCTGTTGTAGTTCCTGTTGTTGTTCCAGCATTAGCGCCTGTGTTTGTTCCATTTGTTGTCCCAGTTGTAGATTCATTGGCACCGTTTGTACCAGTAGTTCCATCATTTGTGGTACTACCGTTGTTGCCATTATTGTTTGAATCTGCTGGGTTTGTGTTGTCTCCATCTGTTGGCAATGTTGTTCCATCGTTATTTTGGTCACTGCCATTGTTTTGATCTCCATTATTAGGTAAGCCTGCATTTGTTCCATCATTTTGTGATGTTCCAGGGTTATCGTCTGTCATTGCAGCTGCTGAATCTCTATTACCTTTTACAAAGGCAACTGTACCAGCGATTGCTGCTATTAATAGAACTACTGCTATGCTTATAATTATAATGGTTCTTTTGCTCCTATAATTAATTCTCGCTTTCAATTTTTTTACCCCCATATTTTAAAAATTATAAAATTTGTCTTGCTTTAGTTACTAATCTATTCTTATGTCCGTTTGTACACGTTATTAAAGTGATTTCTCTAGTACCGTTTTCCACACTTTCTACACAACTTACATCGTCTGGATCTATTGAATATATTTTAAATATTTCATATTCAATGGTTTCATTTTTTAGGTTTGTTAATTTTATTTTGTCACCTATTTGTAAATATTTTGTTTTTCCAAACATCGTGCCATCTTTGTTGTTGTGCCCTGCTACTGTGTAGTTTCCAATCTCGTTTGCTTGTGGTCCCCAGAACTTTGTTATAGAAACTTTCATAGTTTCTTCGTTCGTATGGTCAATTATAGGATACTTGATATTAATCTTTGGAATCTCTATTATTCCTTCTACCCTGTATCCTTTAAATTCTAACTCCGGCAAGCTTTCAGATTGCTGTGTTTCTTCTTTATTTAACTCTTCTTCTATTGTTTCAAGTGAGGCTGAAACCTCTTTTTCGTTTAAATAATTGCCACCATATCTTATAACAATCATTGCTACTACTACGATTAACGCTACAATTAATACGGCAATTATAAGATTATAGACCTTTTTCATAACTATTTGTTCTCATCTTTTTTGTTAGATTTAATTCTTATAAATACGAATATTGCTAATGCAATAATTATAATTCCTAATACTGTAAATAAAATTGCTCCACTATCGAATGTTACTGGTAGTTTAACAGTTTCTGTAATAGTTTTTTCTTCTTGGTTAACACCTGCATCTTCTTTATATACACATGTTAAGAATTTAGCGTCTACTGTTTCATCGTTACCTTTTGCTTCTTTGATGTATACAATATATTTGTCTCCTTCAACAGTATTTTCTGGTTGAAGTATTTCTGAATTTTCTACAGCTGTCCATTCTGAATCGCTTGGCATTAATTTAACATATAAGTCATAGAATTGTTTGCTTAAGCTTAAATTTGTGTATGTATCATCTATGCTATTTTTTAATGTATCTGCTAATTCGAATAGTTTATTGGCATCTGTAGTTTTGTCGTCTAACTTTGTTAGAACGTATGAGTACTTAGCTCCTTCTTTTTCTTTTAGTACTACTTTTCCTACTGTTACAGTTTTGCTTACTCCGTCCTCTACCACATTTCTTTGATATTGCTTTTCTGTATCAACATCAATTCTCTTCGTTGTTTCGTTCACTGTTTCTATCATTTTTTCTGTTATTGCTTCGTTTAAGTCGATTTTTTCTGCTTCAATTACTGTTTTGTCATCAGCATCTTTTACCCAAATATAAGCTACTAGGCTTGTTGGATTTTTTCCAAAGATGTTTTCAAATGAAGCTTCATCTATGTAAGCTACATTTAATGTTCCTGCTGCTGATGCAGGTTGGTCTTTTGCAGAATTAACAAAGTTTAGATTTGCTTCTGCTGTTTTGCTGTCTTTGCTGATTGCAAATTGAAATTCTTTTTTGCAGAATTCTTTGAAATAAATTAAATATTCATTATCGGAATTCTTTAAGATTACCTTTTCATTAGTTGACGCAAGTACTGGTACACTAGCAATTCCTATCAGCATTATTGCTATTACAAGTACTGCCATAATTTTTTTTGCTTTCATCTCCTATATTTTCCTTTCTAAAAAATATTTTTACAGCAGCATTATATACCAAATGGTAAAATAAGTCAATAAAAATGGCCTTTTTTCTCCCTTTTTTAGTATAAAATATATATTTTTTTACGTCATCCTGGTTTTTTCATAATTAGTCTACATAATTTTAATTAATACTACATTCTTTTTCATATTTTGCATATCATTCTTTGTCACTTTTTATTGACATTTGTCGCTACTATGTTATAATTTAATTACAAGTTTATAAATCAAAAGAAAGGATTCAAAATTATGGTTAATAATGCCACAGATTTGGAATTAAAAGAACGTAATGATAATGCTCAATTTGCTTCCGAATTAAACAGCAATCAAGAGCCAGTTAATCAAAACTCAGCTAATGCCTCAACACTTGACTGCAGTTCCACACCGGAAATCTCGGCTTCTCAAATAACAGACACATCTATATTTGAGACCGATTCAGAACTACAGAATAATTCCAGTGTTGAAAATTCATTAGAAGCCGAAAATAACAACGTTAATTGTTTAGCATTAACAGTAAAAAAAGACTATAGTCTTTCTATTGTAAAGCATGTTTTTGTTAGAACCTGGAAAACAACTTGGCGTGTTGCATTAAGCGTATTTATTTTGAATTTTTTATCCTTCTTTTTTTAATATAGATATTCATTTTTTACAAATATATGAACCATAAATTGTAAATACTAAAATATATAAGAAAAAAAATGTTGCCTTCTATAGCAACATTTTATTTTTGTAATTTGAAAAGGACTGTCAACTTTTCAAACATATAAATTTTCACATATAAACGCTTTTTATGCTCTGTTTCCAATCCAATTTGCAATTCTTCTAAAAAAGTTTAATAACTTATTTTGGTATACTACTATTAACGAATGTTTAGATTGCTTTGCGTATAAGTCTATATATTTTTTATTTAATTTGCTTTCCATCTTATTTGTATATTCGTTGATTTCATCATTTGATTCATTGTTTTCAAGCATTCGGCCTACTATTTTACCATACTCATTTAATTTATGTGT
Source organism: uncultured Clostridia bacterium (assembly GCA_934119935.1). GTDB lineage: Bacteria > Bacillota > Clostridia > TANB77 > CAG-508 > CAG-245. The sequence goes on from CAKOSX010000005.1 coordinate 4,970, forward strand.
ATACTCTTCTATCTCTTTTAACGTATTAATTCTGCTATAAATCTTGTCAAAGTAAGTCATACACATCATTTTTTGTGTTTCCATATATAGCTGTATTATCTTCTCTTCACTTCTTTTTTCTTCATTATTTTCATCCAGGATAGCATCAAAGTTTGATAAAATCTTATTTGTATTTTCTTCGAATGTGTTATACAAATCATTTTCAAAATCTACTGTTCCATCTATCGCACTCTTAATAAGATTCTTCTCTCCTACAAAGAATAACAACTGTATTACTAAGCTCGTAAGATATGGATAATATTTATCATTTATTGTATAAATCGATATACTTTCATTATTCTTCCTATGTGGATTTTCTCCAATAGCTTTAGAAGCAATGTATTGGGTAACTGCTTCATTAAGTCCTAGACAATATATTTTAAATTCCGCAAAGTTACAAACCCCTATTCTTTGCTCACTTCCATCAAACTTTCTAAAATTTTGAAGATAATGAATACATTCTTGAATAACCTTCTCATCAATTTTGGCTATGTCAAACTTTTCGTCAAAATACAACGTATTATTAGGGTAAAAATACACAACATTTCCAAATTTAGGTGCAACTTGAGCATAACTCATATTGCAATTATAAATTCGCATATATAATTCATTATAAGAATCTCCAAGCTCGTGTATGTTGTCAGCTAACTTCTCGGCAACAACCTTAGCTATATAATTCGTTTCATTAAACTCAAACTTTCTAGTTGGAATAATTCCAAGCACATTTAAACTTTTCTCTATATTCATAATCTTCCCTTATAATACATTTTTCTTTATTATATACTATATTACGGTAAAATTATATTGCATTTTTATTAAATTTATATTACAATTTTATTTCATATACATTTTAGGGACGGAGAAAAAAATGTACATTTTAATAGAATTAATATATACTGTACATTTTTTTCTCCGTCCCCGAATTGTACCGAATTGTACACTAATTGTACAAACAAAAAAGACGAGGCTTTCCTCGTCTTTTAAATTTATTTGTTTTTTAATTTATTTTGCGTAGTCTACAACTCTTGTTTCTCTTATGATGTTTACTTTTATTTGTCCTGGATATTCCATTTCTTCTTCTACTTTCTTAGCAACATCTCTTGCAAGAATTGTCATATCTGCATCTGAAATTTGCTCTGGTTTTACAACTATTCTAACTTCACGACCAGCTTGAATTGCAAATGATTTTTCAACTCCTTTGAATGAGTCTGCAATTGATTCTAGTTTTTCCAAACGCTTGATGTAATTTTCAAGTGTTTCTCTTCTAGCTCCAGGTCTTGAAGCAGATATTGCATCGGCTGCTGCTACTAAAACAGCTTCTACTGTTTGTGGTTCTACGTCTCCATGGTGAGCCTCTACCGCATTTATTACTAATGGATTTTCTTTGTATTTCTTAAGAATATCTACACCAATTTGAACGTGAGTTCCTTCTACATCATGATCTAGTGACTTGCCAATATCATGTAATAATCCTGCTCTTCTTGCAAGTTTTGGGTCTAATCCTAATTCGTCTGCCATAATTCTTGCTAAGTTAGAAACTTCTATTGAATGGTTTAATACATTTTGACCATAGCTTGTTCTGTATTTTAATTTTCCTAGCAAGTTTACGATGTCTGGATGAAGTCCAATTACACCTGTTTCCATGCAGGCTCTTTCTCCTTCTTCCTTGATTGTTTCGGCGACTTCTTCTTTTGCCTTTTCAACCATTTCTTCGATTTTTGCTGGGTGGATTCTTCCATCTTCCATCAATTTTTCAAGAGCTATTCTTGCAATTTCTCTTCTTAATGCATCAAATCCAGATATTACTACTGCTTCTGGTGTATCATCAATTATTAAGTCTACTCCTGTTAAAGTCTCTAATGTACGGATATTTCTTCCTTCTCTTCCTATTATTCTACCTTTCATTTCATCATTTGGTAGTGGAACTATAGATACAGTTGTTTCTGCTGTATGGTCTGCCGCACATTTTTGAATAGCATATCCAATTACTTCTCTTGCATTTTTTATAGACTCTTCTTTAACCTTATTTTCTGCAGCCTTTATTAAGTTTGCTTTCTCTAAAGTTAATTGCTTGTCCATATCTGAAAGTAATTGATTTTTTGCTTCTTCCTTAGATAATCCTGAAATTCTTTGAAGCTCTTGCATTTGCTTGTCCAAAGTTTTTGATATTTCTTGTTTCTTATTTTCAAGCTCTTGCTTCTTGTTTTCGATTTCTTGTTCCTTTCTCTCAATGTGCTCCATTTTGTTTTCAAGATTTTCCTCTTTTTGTAATAATCTTCTTTCTTGTTGTTGTACTTCGCTTCTTCTTTCTCTAATCTCGTTGTCAAGATCTTTTCTACTGTTCATGATCTCTTCTTTAGCCTTAAAAATTTCTTCCTTCTTTTTGTTTTCGGCTTCTTTTTGTGCAAGGTTAATTATTTTTTTTGCCTCTTCCTCTGCACTCCCTAATTTTGATTCTGCTACTTTTTTTCTTATTGCCATACCTACAAAGGTAAAAATGATTGCTGAGACTAGAAAAATGGCGATATAAATTACAATTTGCATAATCTAACACCTCTTTCTATTAAATTTTCAATGTGCATAAATATATATCTAATACTCTCTCTAAATATATAAATTTTATTTAATTATCTATCTATAATTTTTATATTAGCTATACTTTACATATACTATTTTATATGTATTATTGACAACTGTCAAGTATTTTTTGTAAAAGTATAATTATAGCCTTTCAAAAAAATTACCATTTTTTTCAACATTTTTAACGCTTATTTATAACTTTATCTGTTGTGTCACATATAAAAAAGATGGTTACTATTTGTACTGAACCCAAAAAGTTGGACAGTATAAATTAGGCTACTAACTCGGAATGTTCTCTGTATTGAACAGGGGACATTCCTTTTAGTTTGCTCTTAATTCTTCTGTTATTATAATATTCTATATATTCAATTATATTATTTTCTAATTCTTCTATATTTTTATACTCTTTTTCTTTTATATAATAGAGCTCTGATTTTAATATTCCAAAAAAGTTCTCTGCACATGCATTATCTAAACAATTTCCTTTTCTTGACATACTTTGCCTAATACCCTTTTGTTCTAATAAATATTGATATTGTTTCATTTGATACTGCCATCCCTGATCAGAATGTAATATTAAATTGGTATTATCTGGTATTTTATTAAATGCTTTTTTTAACATATCTACTACTTGATTAAATACTGGATGTCGAGATAAATTAAAGCTTATTACTTCACCGTTAAACAAATCTACTATTGGTGATAAATAAAGTTTATCATTATTAACTTTAAATTCCGTTACATCTGTAGCCCATTTTTGGTTTGGCTTATCTGCCTTAAACTCTCTTTTTAATAAATTATCTGCTATTTTTCCTATTGTTCCTTGATATGAATTATATCTTCTTTTTGGTCTTTGAATGCTTTGTAATCCCATTATTTGCATTATTCTTGCAACTGTCTTATGGTTTATTATATAGCCACGATTTCTCATTTCTAATGTTATTCTTCTATAACCATAACGTCCTTTATTTTCATTAAATATAGATAAAATTTCGTCTTTTTCTGCCTTATATTTATCTTTTTTCTTCATTTTTTTTAGATTATAATAGAATGTACTTCTTGGTATTTCTGCTAATTTTAATAATTCTCTCAAGCTATATTTGTGCCTTAATTCATCGACAACAATTACTTTTTCTTGTTCTCTCGCTTGATTCTTTCCTGAACTAAGGCATTTAATTTTTTTAAGTATTCATTCTCCATTCTAAGTCTTTGATTTTCTGCGATTAAATCTTCTTCAACTTCCTTGTTCAAATTTTTCTTTCTTGGTTTAGAACTCATATTTTTCGACCTTCCACGTCGTTCTATATACAAACCTTGTGGTCCTTCCTCATAATATATACGTTCCCATTTACTAACTACATAATCTCCTGCTAAATTAAAATGAATTGCTGTTTCATGACATGATAAATGGTTCTCATGCATGTATTCTACTACATTTTGTTTAAAATTTCCACTATAACTTGATCTCTGATTTTTCATTAATCCTACATATCCATTTTCTTTGTATTTTCTAACCCATCTAAGAACGGGGGAATATGCTATACCAAAGTGGTCGGCTGCTGTTTGATATCCAACATTATTTTCTAAATAATATTTTATAACCTCTAATTTAAATTCACTCGAATATTTACTCATAAAAAATGAACCCTCCTTGTTAAACTTTTTTGTCTAACATTTTGGGTTCACTTCAATTTGTGTAACCATCCTTATTTCAGACTAATATATTCTTTGTAATTTATATCTTTTTTTCTATATGCACTTGGGCTCAATCCAACTCTTGTTCTCATATAATTTATTATTAAAATCATTATTGTAAAAAATACTATTCCAAATATTATCATTGAGTGTTTCATATCAAAGTTTGATGAGATTATAGCTCCAAAAGCACATATTATTAAGTTTCCAAGTCCTATTACAAAACTATGTGCAGAATATACTTTGTTTGCAACCTCTCCATTTGTAAAATTAGTTATATATTTTTTTATTAAAACATAATAAAATCCAGTTGATAAATAACGTACTACATATGTTGCAACAATTATTCCTATAATCAACCAATATGGCAATCCTGTAACGGCTATAATTCCAGCCATTAGGCATGCTAGTGTATATGATATTCCAACTATTGAAAGAGTTTTGTTTTTATACTTTTGGTGTATTTTTTCATGCTGTTTCGATGATATACCTGCTATTATTTGCATTACCGCATAAATAATTCCTGTTACAGAAGCTGACAAACCAACTTCATCTAGCAATCCCATTTCATATGTATTCATAACCATTATAATTCCATACATCACTCCCGAAAACAACATAAGTGCTTTTAATCTGCTCGAATTAAATATGAATGAGAAAGCTAATCTTAGGTCTCTGAAATATGTTTTGTAGTATTTCTTGATGTTTTCTTGTTTCTTTACCTGATTCAATTCTGTGAATCCTGTTGCAAGTAGTGCCGATATAATCAAGATTATTACACATATAGCCATTGGAATATATCCATTTATGTCATATAAAAATCCTGATATTATTGCAGAGATTGCTGAAAAGTAATAAAAATTTCCAACCGATTTTCCGTCAATTTTAGAATATATTTGACTCTTCTCTGCCACATCTGGAATCGAGGAATTTAAAAGTCCTGGTTCGGCAACATCCTTCATTCCAACGGCTATTGCTCCAAATAAATTTGCAAAAATCAACATAGGTACAGAGGTTGATAGCATTATTAAGAAAACAGATATAGCTTGAAAAATGTCTGCTATAATCAAACTTTTTCTATTTCCAATTTTGTCTATTACAACTGTTACAGGTATTTGAAACATAACTTTAAATAGTCCTAAAAATGCACTTACAGTTACTATGTCACTCGCCGAAAAGCCTTTTATTTGCGTTAGAAATAAAAACTTTATGGCATAGTAAAATAGCAAATCGAATGTGAGCATTCTATGAACTGAATATATTCTCATATTTTTCTTTCTTGCATCCGCTATTGCTTTTTCTTCTGCTTCCATCATTACTCCTATTTTATTTATAGATTTTTTTGCTTACAACTTTAAGGTGTAAAACTAGAATCTTCTAGTCGTTAAATTATTAGTTAGTTAATTAATTATTTATTTTAAATTCCATGCACCATCAGCCTTTATCATGTCAATCATATTTGAACTAATTGTCACAACTGGTCTTAAGAATTTACCATCATCGTCAGTATATAATTGAGAACTCATCATGCAAGTTCCAAAAGTCCTTGTTGAATAATTTAACAAGTCAAAATCGGCTCTATTTTTATGGCTTACTACCGTTCTTGTTGCAAGCCAATATTCAACTCCACAATTAATAATTTCTGCTGCTGCACCATAGTTTTCCTCATTAATCTCTATGCCATAATAATTCATTGTTATAGTTAAACTTGAATTATCAGCCTGAGTATATGTTTCTGTTGTAGGGACACTATATACCTCTGCACTTCCATCATATGGATCTATGGTATTTACAATATTAGGTTGTGTCACCTCACTACTTCCTATTCCAGCGCCCTTTTGTGTTGCATATATTTTTGGATAATAGCTTGCTCCATCAGTAAATGTTATAGTTTCTCCATATTTAGCGCCTTCGCTTTCATATACATATGTATTTCTTTTTTCAAATCCATTAGCTGTTAAATGTCTTTCCATGTTAACCAAGTTAATACTCCTTGCGGTCACCCCAAGTCTACTATTGCTGTACTGTTTTTTACAAATATCATTCATAAAATATACTGCATTATTATAACCTACTGCATTTCCAAAATAAACATTATCGTTTGTTGCTTTTTCACTTACAAGTTCTATCTTCTTATTAGTGTTATCTATGTTAAATATTCTCCATTTTAGCCCTGTTGTTTGAGGCACTCCATCCGTTGGATTTTTAGTCGAACCACAAGTAGCTTCTTCAAGAACATAGTTTGGTGCTTCATCATAGGTATAATTCACATAATCACCTATTTTAAATTTTTCAACTTTTTTGGTTGCTGATGAAGAGTTCCCTTCTACATCTGTTGCCTTAACAACCACATTGTATTCTTCAAATCCTAAAGATATGTCATCAAAAGTGTATGATTTTGCCCTATTATCATATTTTGGAGTTGTAAAATGTTCTCCACCATCTATACTATATTCAATTTTTGCCAACCCACTTCCAGTCTCAGTTACATTCACAGATACCTTAAACGATGTATCTGTTACATATGTTACATCCATACTATTTATTGTTGGTGCATCTTCGTCATTTAAGATAGTAGCTCCATCATTAGCAATTGTAGTTCCTTTTAAAGAATCTATTCTGTTTTGCCCTTCTTTCTGTGCTTTTTCAATGTTTGCTTTTATCTCTTTTGCTTTTGCAACCATTCCATTATCTCCTGTTACAAGAGATATTGTTGCACCAGCTAGAATAATCATTACAATTATTGTTACTGTTAAAGAGATTAAAGTTATACCTTGTTCTTTTTTAATTGTATTCTTTTCATATTTATCCATAAAATTCCTTGGCCTTTCAATCATTTGTTATTCTCCTTATATCTATTATTTCTTATTATATAGTAAAGATTTTATTTTTTCAACAAAAAAAATAAACTAATTAATATTTTTATGTTTATCCGTTAAAACTTGCTTGTTACTGCAATTTCGGTTTCTATAAAAATATAAATTAGCTTTTTTTCTATTTTATATATATATTTGGATCTACATTTTCGCCATCTTTCTTAATTTCAAAATGGATATGCGTGTTATCTGCAATTTCAAATCTTGCTGTATTTCCAACAGTTGCTATGGTTTGCCCTTGCTCAACTTGCTCCCCAACACTTATAAATTCGGCTGTTAGCAAATTAGAATATATACTTTCAAATCCATTTTCATGTTCAATTACAACTGTAAGTCCGAATCTTGGATCATTTTTTATCGATTTAATAGTTCCATTAGCCGAAGCTTTTACTATATCTGTTTTTTGAGCAGCATAGTCAATTCCAAGGTGCGTGGTCCATTCGTCCAAGGTTGCTGAATACACCAGATTATCTTTTGAATAGTCTTTTAATTTTTCTCCTTCAACAGGTTGTATAAAAGTAGGATCTTTTGTTTTCTCGCCTTCGTCTGCATTTTGATTTTCTGATATATTAACTTTCTCTGTGTTACTTTGTTCTGTTTTTTCTGCATTCTTAGAAGTTTCTTTTTTATTTTCCAAATTGCTTGTATTAACAGCCATCTTGTTTGTTAAGCTTTCATTATTTTCTTGTTTTGTAGTATCAATTGAATTTGATAATTCGTTTACAGTTTTACCAATTGAGCTACTTGTAGATTCAGTGTTTCCAATTATGTTCATCATATTTTTGTCTGATGATGACGCAATTTTTTGAGTATTGTTTATTTGTTTTGCCTGTCCTGCCATTCTTCCGCTATACAATACATACGCCATCACAAAGGCAATAACAGCAATTATTGCTATAACTCCAAAATAAATAAAACCTACATTCTTGTTCGCCTCTGTATCTCTTCTGCCTCTTCTATTCATACTTTTCCTCCTTATTTTTTTATTAATAAAAGTATTTCCATTTTTTCTAAATATATACATAATATTAATTTCAAAATAAGGATACTCTTCTAAATTTTATTATTATATTTATAATGTAGTAATTTCCACTCCCGTATAGTAATGTTTTATAATCTGTTCATAATTGTTCCCTTGTTTAGCCATGCTATCAGCACCGGTTTGACTCATTCCAACTCCATGGCCATATCCCGTTACCGAGAATTTTATTTCACTCTCATTTATTTCTGTTTTAAAGTTAGCAGACCTTAATCCTAATAAATTTCTTACTTCAACTCCGGATAATTCTAAGTTTCCAATTTTTATTGTTTTTACTCTATTTCCTTGAGTATATTCTAGTACCTTTATACAATCACTTTCATCATAATTTATTGTAAATTCAGGATGTTTTTCTTTCATCTTATTTTCGAATTCTTGCTTGGTAAATACTGCTTCAGATTGATATTGGCTGTATCCCTCTTCACCCGCAGTCTCCACACTTTGCAAATATGGTAGATTGGCTCCACCCCACACATTTGAAACTTCTTCGGTTTTTCCCCCGCTATTCGAATGAAAAAAAGCATCTATCACTTCTCCATTATATGTTACCACTTTTCTTGAAGTTGAATTTACAGCTTCTTTTATTTTATCCCAATTACTTTCTCTTTCACTTTCTTCCCATCTTGCGAACCTGTCTTCCTTCGAAATCCAAGCCTGACAACACGCAGAATTATCACAAATATCTGCTCCTTCATGTTTATTAGAGTTATGTTCAATAATATACCTTGTATATGTTCTTGCAACAACAGCTTGAGCCTTCAATGCTTCTTCTTCAAAATTTGCTGGCATCTCAGCAGACACAACGCCTAATAAGTATTCTTCCATTTTCATCTCTTCTATACTGTTATCTTTTGTATGCAAAATCTTCACTGTTAAATCTTCGCCCAATAGGGACGCCCCCTTTTGAGCGAAGTTTTCTTCATCATTTTGTTGCACATTATTGCTGATTTCTTTGTCTTTTTCAAGTTCTCCGACTCGTTTTTTGTACAATTTTTTCTCCGTCCCCAAACTGTACAAATTGTCCAGTAAATATAATCGGTATGGCAAATGTAGCCAATATGATTAGCATTACAATTATTATTAAATTCTTCATCATTTTCTCCATAATAATTTATATTACTAATTTTTGTTTCATAGAATATAATATTCTTTTTTCTATTCTGGATACTTGTACCTGGCTTATGCCAAGTTTTTTTGCAACTTCTGTTTGTGTTTTTCCTTTGTAATATCTAAGTATTACTATTTCTTGTTCTTGATTATTCAATTCGTCTATTAATTTTTTTATTGTAAGTTTGTCTGCTATTTTTCCTTCTTCGTCTTTTTCACTTGCTAGCATGTCTTCTATGCATAGTTCCTTACCAGATTTTTCACTGTATACTGGCTCGTTTATTGATGTAACAATGCTAGCTGAGCTTGCGTCTAGCGCTAGTGCTATTTCTTCTTTTGGTACTTGCAATATTTCTGCCATTTTTTCTATTTTTATTTCTTCTCCATTTTTTTCTATTGCTTCTTTCTGTATTTGCATTATTTTGGTTGCAAGCTCTTTTATGCTTCTGCTTACTTTTATTCGTCCATCGTCTCGTATATATCTTTTTATTTCTCCTATTATGAATGGAACTGCATATGTAGATAATTGAACATTGTAATTTGTATCAAATTTTTTTATTGATTTTACTAGTCCCATTGCTCCAATTTGGTTTATGTCATCTATTTCGTATCCTCTTCCTACAAATCTTTTTGCTATGTTGTACACAAGTCCCATATTATTTTTTACAAGTTCGTCAAGTGCATCTTTGTCTCCACTCTGAGCTTTTATAATGTTTTCATATGTACTTTCCAGCATTTCTTAAAACCTTCCTAAAAATTAGAATTTTCTTTAATTTCGTGTGTTTCTTCCGAGTCGCACTCTTCGTCTTTACCAGACATTATGTATTTTTTCATTGTTACTTTAGTTCCCATATCTGGAATTGATTCTACTTTCATTTCGTCCATGAAACTTTCCATTATTGTAAAGCCCATTCCCGATCTTTCAAGGTTAGCCTTTGTCGTGTACAATGGCTTTTTTGCAAGCTCTATGTTTTCAATTCCCTTGCCTGTATCCGCTATCTGTATTTCTATGCAATTGCCTTTTAGCTTACATTCTATTTTTACTATTCCAACTGTATTTTCATAACCATGAATTATGCAATTTGTTACAGCTTCCGATACTGCAGTCTTAATATCAGCTATTTCTTCTATTGTCGGGTCCAATTGTGATGCAAAAGCTGCTACTGTAATACGTGCAAATGCCTCGTTTGATGATTTACTAACAAATTCTAGTTTCATTTCATTATCATAAATTCCTACCATTTTATCCTCCTCGTATATGTTTATAAAATTTATCTATAACCATATATTTTTATACGCTTTGAAATCTTAATTTATATTTTAATTTTAATGTAATGTTAACCAACATTCTCTTCTTGATCTCTTATTAAAGGAATTATTTTTAATATTCCGCTTATCTCAAATACCTTTTCTACTTGTTTATTTACATTTAATAATTCTAACTGTCCACCTAACATTTTTATTACCTTATATCTACCAAGCAGCAATCCTATTCCTGCACTATCCATAAAAGCAACGTTACTAAAGTCAAATATAACTTTTCTCGGCAAAAATCTAGTAATTTCATTATCAATTTTCCTCCTTAATTTTTCTGTTGTGTGCTCGTCAATTTCCTCTGTAATTTTAAGCGTTAATTGCTTGTCCTTTGGTACATAAATACATTCCACCTTCGTTCCTCCTCTTCTTAAGACTGCATATATCTACACATTTTCTTTATATAATTTTATGCATCTTTCCCTTATTTTTATTTTTTAGTTCTTTACAAAGTTTATATGCTATCTTTTTTCTATATAGACTATACTACATATTCCATATTTTTCCAATAGCAAAATTTGACTACTTTTATCGATTTATAAGAAGTTTTCGACTTTTTTCGCCTGTAATTTATCGAAGCAACACGCTAAATGCTCAAAAAGAAACGTCCATATTGGACGTTTCTATTAATTTAAATTTTTATTTAATTTAGTTTGATTTATTTTAGTCGATTCGAACTTTATTTTATTTTTGACTTTACTGTTTCTATTGCTTTTTTTACTTGAGCATCTTTATCAAACGATGTTTCATATTTTCCATCCGCATCTTTTGTTAGATCTACTTCTACATCTGGTGTTATGCCTTCTTTGTTTATTTTGTTATGGTTTGGTGTATAATATTCTTCTGTTGTTATTTTTAGTCCACTTCCATCTGTTAAACTATATAAAGTTTGTATTACACCTTTTCCATATGTTTTCATTCCAACTATTGTTGTATTTGGATATTTGTCTTTTAATGCTCCTGCTAATATTTCTGACGCACTTGCAGTACTCTCATTTACCAATACTACAACAGGTAGGTCTTCAATTATCGGATCATTTTTAGACACTGTTAGTTGCTCGTCTTTTTCTTTTGCTTTTGTAATAAGAATTGTTTCATTTTTCTTTAAGAATAAGTCTGCAATTCCAGTCGCTTCATCAACAATTCCGCCACCATTGCTTCTTAAATCTATTATTATTCCTTTTGCGCCATCATTTTTTAGTGATGTTATTTGTTGCTTAAATGAATCTGCAACTCCACTATCAAATGAATCGATTTGTAGATATGCAATTTTATCATCTAACATTTTTGAAGCAACATGTTCAACTGTTATTTTCTTTCTTGTAACTGTAAGGTCAACCTCTTTATTATCTCTTAATACTGTAACTTTTGCAGTTGTTCCTTCTTCACCTTTTAATACTTTTATTGCATCATTTAATTGTTCTCCAGTATATGCAACATCGTTTACTTTTTCTATTATGTCTCCTGCTTGCATTCCGGCTTCTAATGCTGGTGAAGATTTCATTATTCCAACAACCAGAATTGTGTTTGTTGTCTTGTCATTTGTTAAATAAACTCCTATTCCAACATATTCACTACTTGTTTCTTCTGTAAATTCAGCCATTTCTTCTTTATCTAAGTAAGTTGTATATGGGTCACCTAATCCTTCAACATATCCCTTTATAGCCCCATCAATCATCTTTTCTTCATCAATTTCACCAATGTATTTTTGTTGCAACATTGCTTTGAAAGATTCTAATGTTTTTATTAGTGATGTATTACTTGTTGTTGATTGTGATGTGTTGCTTCCCTTTATTGTGCTACCAATGCTTCCATACGTAGCAGAGAATTTGTTGTACATTACCATTGTTGTTAGCATAAATGTAATTGTTGCCGTTAATACAACCAGCATGATTATCTTGTATACACTTTGCTTTTTTATTTTATTATCCTTCATTTTTTAACATTCTTCCTTTCGTTTTATTATATTTAATAATTATTTTTTTATTCCCTTTGTTTTAACCTGTTACTCCCGAAGAAATCTCTGTATTATTCACTTCTGTATTGTTTGCAGCATTGTTATCTTGATCTTTTTTTCCTTGTAAATATGGAATTGGATCTACCGCAGTTCCATTCTCTCTAACTTCAAAGTGCAAATGTGGACCTGTTGAATTTCCTGTCGATCCAACAGCCATTATCACTTCACCTTGCTTTACAGATGCTCCTAATGTTGTATATATTTCCTGTCCATGTCCATATAGTGTAACAATGCCACTTCCATGGTTTATCATAACGCAATTGCCATAGCCTCCCATAACTCCGGCAAAAGTAACAATTCCATCGGCAGCAGCAACAACCGGTGCACCGAAGCCTGCATTACCTATATCCAATCCATCATGGTACCTGTATACACCTTGGATAGGATGTAATCTGTTTCCAAATGGAGACGTTATATATGTGCCTTCTTTTCCAACTGGCCATATCATAACTCCACCTGTGTACTGTATTGCCAGGGCTCCGCTCCAGTTAATTGCTGCTCGAATTTGGTTTTCTAAATCTTCTTGCTCTTTTTTGTATTGCTCTATTTGCGTATAAAGCTCTTTTTCCTCGTCGCTCAGCTTTGCTGCATAGCTTTCTTGCAAAGTTTTCTGATTTTCCATCAAAATTTGCATTTGCCCTTCTTTTGCTCTTGCAACTCTTAGGTCGGTTTTCTTCTTTTCTTGTTCAGCCTTTTTCACTTCTACATTATGCTTTTGCTCCGTCAATTCATCAAGCAGTCCACTATCAAGTTCCACAATCTGCTCTAGCATATAATAATTCGACAAAAAGTCAAACAGACTTTTTGATGACAACAGCACATCTAAATATGTTGCGTCACCGTCTTCATACATGGCTACAACTCTCTTCTTAAGAAGATTTTCCTTTCTTAGATATTCTTCCTCTATTCTTGAAAGATCATTTTCAGTTGCATTTATCTCATTTTCCAAAGATGTAATCTGCGCTTGTATATTATTATATTTATTTTGATAATCATTTATAGAATCATCTAATTCTTGTACTTTTTGCAATGAAGCAGAAATCTCGTTTTTTACATATTCTAGCCTTTTATTAGATTCTGTTAATTTATTATCAACTTCTGTTTTTTGTTCCCATAAAGTCATATTATTAGCTTCACTATTTGTTTCGTTTTCTAATATGTTATTTTCTGCAATTTCATTATCAGAAAAAACATTTATGGAAAAACATAACAATATTGAACATATTATAATTATTGTTATTATTTTCTTTTCCATAAATGTTTCCTCCCTCTATGTATTCAATTTAATCGACTATAGTATAACCACCTGGCAAATAATCAAGCGGATTTAACCAGTTGTTTCCAAAGAAATCACCAACTGATGTCGCTTTTCTAATCTCAAAATGTAAATGAGGTGCAACTCCTCCAGTGTTTCCTGAATACCCAATTAATTGCCCTTGAGATACCTTCTGTCCAGTGCTTACAGCTTTAGAATTCATATGTGCATATAATGAACAATATCCGTTTCCATGATAAATAATTATGTAATTTCCGTAACCTACATTAGACGAAGTTCCAGCTTGATAAGCACTATACACAACTGTTCCTGATGCAGCTGCTACAACTCTTTTACCAGTTTCTGCATTAGTTCCAATATCAATTCCTTTGTGCCATCTTCCCCATCTGTATTTCATTCTAGATGTAACTCTTCTTGGTGAATAATCCAATGGCCATGCAAAAGTACCGTCAAAGCTACTTCCATTTCCACCTGTGCTTGCATTGTTCTTTCTTTCTTCTTCTTGTGCTTTTCTCAAAGCCTCCGCAATTGCATTATCAATTTCTTTTAATTTAGCGTTATAAGCATCTAATTCATCTTGTTTTGCCTTTTCATCAGCAGATAGCTTATTAACCTCAGATTGTTTTTTCTCTTGCAAAGCACTTAATTCTGCTCTTTTTACTTCTTGATCAGCCTTAGTACTTTGAACCTTTGCTTTATCTTCTTCCAAACTTTTTTTATCTTCTTCTAGTTGTTGTTTTTGATCTTCTAATTCATTTATTAAATTAGTATCATTTTCAACAATCTGTTGAATAATAGAATAATTTGATAGGAAGTCTAATAAGTTTTCTGAATTGAACAATACATCTAAATATGAAGTTTCTCCAACTTCATATAAAGCTACCATTCTATCTTTAAGCAACTTATCTTTCTTTTGTATTTCGGCTTCTTCATCTTCAATTTCTTTTTGTTTATCACTTATCGAATCATTTAAATCTTCTATTTGAGCATTTAATGTATCTAACTGTCTTTGTACCTCTGTCACCTGATTTGTAAGCTTTTGTAATTCTGTTTCAGCCTCATCCTTATCATCAGATATACCACTTAACTCATTTTTTGTTTGATCAATTTTATCTTGAACATCCTTTTTATCGTCAGACAAAGCCGCATACGATTTCACCGATACAGATGATATTAGTATGAACACTGTTAAAATAGAAAGTATTGTTAACAATATTTTTTTTCTCATGGTTTTATCTCCTTTTAATTTATACCTGTAAGTATTTTCTCATTGAAATTGAACTTCCAAGTGCACCAATTCCAATTCCAAGTGTCATGTAAACTATAACTAATAATGTAATCATATCTGAGAATCCTAATAGTTTTAGTCCCATTCTGTTTAGCATATTTGAGCCCGACATTGCATTTGTAATCAAGTTATATGCAACACCTAAAATAAGGATTGATATAAGTGCTGCTACAATTCCTATTATTATACCTTCTATTACGAAAGGCCATCTTATAAAGCTATCTGTTGCTCCCACATACTTCATAATTGATATTTCTTTTCTTCTTGCATGAACAGTTAATTTAATTGTATTAGCAATAATAAATATTGATATTAGTACTAGCAATGTTAGTATAACCGCTGAAACAATTCTTACTCCATTTGCAATTGTTACCAATCCATTTATAGTTTCATCTCTGCTTTGAATTTTCGCTACATTATCAATCTTGCCAATTTCTTCTTGAACCTGTGAACTCAATTTTAAGTCTGTAAGTGTTACAAGATATGATGCCTTAAATGGGTTGTTCTCATCCCATCCAGTAATTAATGATTGATAATTTTTAAGTTTTTCCTTAGTCTGGTTCAAAGCATCCTCTTTAGATACAAAGTTTACATTATTTACTCCGTCAATTTGTAAAATTTGCTCTCCTATTTGTTGTATTTGTGCATCCGATGCGTCTTTCTCTATAAAAACCTGCATTCCTTGTTGCGATTCCAATGTTTCAACCGCATTATTAAGGTTCTCTATAATCATGAAAAACAATCCAAAAATCAACATAGTGGCACACATAATTGCAAGTGACGCACCCGATGATTTTTTATTGTGAAATACATTTCTAAAACCTTCTCCTAATAAATAACCCAATATACTATGCTTCACTGTCATACCCACCTTTTTTATCACTTATAATATTTCCGTTTTCTATACGAATAACTCTTTTGTTCATTTTGTCTACTATATCTTTTGCGTGTGTTGCAACAACCAAAGTAGTTCCTCTTAAATTAATTTCATTTAAAAGTCTCATAATATCCCAAGCTGTGTCTGGGTCTAAGTTACCAGTAGGCTCGTCTGCAATTAACATTGATGGATTGTTTACTAGTGCTCTAGCTAGTGCAACTCTTTGTTGCTCACCACCAGATAACTCGTTTGGATACACATTAGCCTTGTCTGATAGTCCTACCATTGCAAGTACCATTGGTACCTGTCTTCTTATATGCTTTGGTGTAGCTCTTACAATATACATTGCAAAAGCAACATTCTCATAAACAGTTTTATCTGGCAAAAGTCTGAAATCCTGGAAAACCACCCCCATACTTCTTCTTAAATATGGAACTCTCTTAGGCTTTAAGAAAGTAGTATCTTTTCCATTAATAATAATGTGTCCAGAAGTTGGTTCTTCCTCTTTCAAAATTAACTTTATTAAAGTAGACTTACCAGAACCAGAACTACCAACCAAGAATGCAAAATCTCCTTTATTAATAGTAAAATTAGCATTATGTACAGCCTCTGTACCAGTATCGTACACTTTAGAAACATTCCTAAACTCTATCATTTTAAAATCCTCATTTCATACTCTTCGACATTTTATATCATAATATTTTATTCTTCTCTATAATAACAATAAACGATGTTAAATGCAAGAGTATTTATCAAAAAAAATAGCAATTTAAGTTTAATTTTCTCACTTAAATCGCTTGATATTCACTATTATTCAAAAGTATAAAATTCACAAAAAATTCACAATTATCTTGTAAGCTTCATATACTAAAAAACGATAGTTCTTATTTTTATAAGTTCTCAACATGTCGTGCTTGGTCGGAGCTCCTTCGGACTCCTCAAAAGGCGCACTTCCAGTTTCGGTTTAAAAAATAAGAACTATCGCTTTTATCTAGGTGTCTTTCTTATATTGTTCACCTTTTATTTAGATAATATTTTTACCAAATATTCGCTATTTAAATTGTATTTTTTTAAAAGCTCTTCTGCTTTTCCAGATTCTCCAAATGTATCATTTATTCCTATTCTTGTTACCTTTGCTGGGTAATTCTCTGAAAGGACTTCGCATACAGCCGTTCCAAGGCCTCCAATTATGCTGTGGTCTTCTATTGTAATTATTCTTTTAGTTTCCTTGGCACATTTTATTATCATTTCTTTATCTAACGGTTTTATTGTATGCACATCTATCACTCTTACATTTATGCCTTTTTCTTTTAATTCTTCCTGCGCCTTTAAAGCCTCCGAAACTGCCACTCCTGTTGCTATTATGCTGGCGTCTGTTCCGTCTCCAATTTGAATTGCTTTGCCAATTTCAAATTTTATATTATTTTCTTTAACAAATTCTTCATCATATATTACTGGTGTTTCAAGTCTCGATAATCTTACATACACAGGTCCTTTTACATTTGCAATTTCTTTTATTGCCCATTTAGTTTGAATATCATCAGATGGACTCATAACCATCATGTTTGGAAGAGTTCTCATCATGCTTATATCTTCTAGCATTTGATGTGTCGCACCATCTTCACCAACAGTTATTCCGGCATGTGTCGCACATATTTTTACATTAGCATTTGTGTGTGCTATTGTATTTCTTATTTGATCATACGCTCTACCAGCTGCAAACACTGCAAAAGTACTTACATATGGAATTTTTCCAAAAGTACTTAATCCAGCTCCAGTTCCTATCATATCTTGCTCTGCGATTCCCATATCAAAAAATCTTTCAGGGAATTTCTTTGCAAAAATTGATGTTTTTGTTGCTCCAGATAAATCTGCATCTAGTACAACTACATTTTTATTTTCTTCTCCTAGCTCTACTAAAGCCTCTCCATAGCTTTGACGTGTTGCAATTTTCTTATCTAAAAGCATATTGAATCCTCCTTTCCAGGTAGTTCCGAAATATTATATTCTATTTTTTCTTCCTCTAATTTTAGTGCCTTCATTGCCTTTTCATATTCTTCATCACTTGGAGCCTTTCCATGCCATTCGGCTTTGTTCTCCATGAACGGTACTCCTTTTCCTTTTACAGTTCTAGCAATTATTATACTTGGCTTTTCTTTAGTCTGTCTTGCTTTCTCGAAACTATCTATCAACATCTCGATGTTGTGACCATCACATGGAATAACATTAAAACCAAATGATTCCCATTTGCTATACAAACAATCCAAAGCTTTAACATCTTCAACTTTTCCATCTATTTGCAAGCCATTATTGTCTAAAATTACACATAAATTATCTAATGCATATTTATTAGAAGTCATCGCAGCTTCCCAAATTTGTCCTTCTTCAATTTCTCCGTCTCCTAAAATGCAATAAACTCTACAACCCAAATTATCCATTTTAGATGCAATAGCCATTCCATTTGCAATAGACAAACCTTGGCCCAGCGAACCAGTAGACATATCTACTCCCGAAACTTTCTCCATGTCTGGATGTCCTTGTAAGTTTGAACCTAATTTTCTGAAAGTTTTTAAATCTTCTTTATTAATAAATCCTCTTTCTGCAAGCACCGCATATAAAGCAGCTGATGCATGCCCCTTAGAAAGCACCAATCTATCTCTTAAATTAGATTCCGGCATCTCTGGATTTATATTCATCTGATTAAAATATAAAACCGTTAATATATCTGCTATTGATAGTGCTCCTCCTGGATGCCCAGATTTAGCACTGTATACTTCATTTATTATATCAATTCTAACATCATTTGCAATTTTTCTTAATTCCTTCTCATCAGTAATTTTCAAATAAATCACACTCCTTCGAAGAATAATATACTATAACTTATGTAAAAATACAAGGTGATTTTCAGAAAACCTCAAGCATCAGTATTCATCTACATTTCGATTGATTTTTGTTCTATATTGTGGTATAATGTTCCTAGTTTGCAACAAGCAATTTTTTGAAAGGATGGTAACACAATGACAGAACGGCAACTCAAAATATTAAAGGAAGATTATTTTTACATAACGGGAATAGTACGTGCAAAAACAGTTGACAAGTCTTTTATCGCAATCAAACTCGGCGTAAGTTGGCCTACTGTGAAGAAAAAAGTTGCATCTTTGCTTAATGAAGGCATAATAATTAACGAAGGAGATTCTTATAAGTTCAATCCAGATATTTTAGACACATCATTATTTATTGGCATTTATTCTGATGGAATTAGCATTAATTGCATTGCACTGAATCTAGCCCAAGAAACTGTTGAATTAAGTGAAGTGCTCTCTAAGGAAAACTATGATAGTTTTATTGCAAGCATTCATAACACAAACCTTAGTCTTTTGTCCAAAATCACATTTTTAGTTCATCTCTTCTCGCAAGAGGACAAAATACTAAATGTCGGCATTTCCATTCAGGGAACAATAACTCTCTCAGGTGATGTCGTTATCTCCAATTCACATTTATCATTGAGCAGTTCTTCTTTCCTAGACAAATGTACACTTTTCGAAGCAGTACGAGCTAATTACTACATGTTAAAATCAGATCACTTACTAGATGATATGTGGTATCTGTATGTTGGCAATGACGCCATTTATCTGTTATCAAATGACACAATTAGTCCCGCCAAGGGATTAATTACTCTTGACACATGCGAGAAAAAGGCTATTAGCACGCTGTTTAAGCATAACACAGATCAAATTAGCCTTTTTGAGGCAAAAGACATCGTATTGCGTAAAATTATTCCTTTTATGCAGTTTGTACATCCTTCCATTTTAATCGTCGGAGGAGCTTTAGCCAGCCAGGAAGTTTCCAGTTTTGTCTATTCCGACTTTAAGGCTTTAAACATCAGCGAAGTAAAATTCGATGACAGCAACTTTACAAAGTCTATTGCATGCTTTGCGATGAGCAAGTTCTTCAAAGGTCGGGAATGATATCATTCGCAATAAAAGAGTCGTATCTTCTGAATAGATGGTACGACTCTTTTAGGCATTTTTATCGTTTTCCTGACGTCAGGAAAATGTTCAGTTACGCTAATACCAGTGTTTTCACAGGCAATCATTGCTTTATTTATTACCTTTTCAAAGTTCTCCCATTTATTATACTCTAATATCTTTTGTAATTCTCTTCCATACCAATACTCAATTCAATTCTCGTCAATGTGTCTAGTGTCTTCAAACGTTTGATTTTCTCTCTTCGCATTTCTCATCCCCATCACTCCATTTACATTTAATGGAATTAAATATAAAACGTTTGTTTGTGTTTGTCAAGCATTTTTTATATTTTCCTAAAAAAAAAGTTGTATTCTTCTAAATAGATAATACAACCATTTTTCACTTAATACATATATAAATTTTGGTGGAGATGAAGGGAGTTGCCAAGCCGCGTCGGGAAAATTGTCCACTGGACAATTTTCTATTCCTCCTTTTCGACTCCCTAGAACTTTATATTATTCATTTAAGTTATATATAAAGTTCTAGTTTTTCTTTCTGTTCTGGTGCCATCGAGGTAGTTATCTACAACTTTTTGGCTCTCATAACGATTGAGACAAATATCAATCAATTTATATATAAATTAACAGATTTTTTTATAAAAATCAAGAAATTTTATAAAAAAATCTTGCGAAATTTTGTTTCTTTTATATTGATTAATTTTAAATTCTATGTTATACTAGCTGACATAGGAAATGATGATAAGCAGATGTGGTTTTGCCACCAATTATACGAAATATCGTAAGAGAGGTGGTGATGTTTATGGTTAAAGTGATACTATTTTTTATAATATCATTTATGTTATCTTTAACATTAAACGTTGCCTTGACAGCAGTTCTGTATAAGAACTGGGTTGATAAGCAACTACATAAATAAAAAAGCTCACATCTGTAACTTTGGCGAGTTAGGTGTGAGTTTTTACAACTAATTTCGGCAAAACCACGTTTGTGGGTTTGTCATTTCCTATATTTATTATACACAGATATTTAAGAAAAGTCAAATAAAATTTCGCAATTAAAATTATTTACTAAAAAATCTTATTATAAATTTCCATACTTTTTTATACCATTTAATATTATTTATTTCTATTAAATCTAATTTTTGCTCTTGTTCGGTAGCATCCAAAATAATTTTTTTCTTATTATTCTTAAAAATATTATCAGAATTATATCTTTCTTTCTTTTTTTCTTCTAATTGCATTCTATCATAATTTTGTTTAGTAATAATTTTTTCTTTTTGTAATTCTGTAGCCCAATAATCTCTAAATAAAATCGCAATAATTGCTTTTGCAGTTTTTGATACATTTTGTTCATCTAAAGTTTTATTTGGATTATATTTAAATATATATTCTTTATTGTGATTTGTTTCGAAAAGCTCTATTTTAGAATTTGGTATTTTTTCATAATCTTCTTTGGAAATGTATTTTAAAATTTCTAAAACTTCACTATAAGCATTTGCATATTCAACACTTACCATTTTATCCTCCTATAGTTGCTTGATTTTCCTTTGTTTTATCTAAATCTCTTTCTTGACTTTCAATTGTTCTTTCAGTTTCATCTATTAAAATAGTATCAGATATTTCATCAATAACTTGTTTTCCTAATTTTTGTCCATTTGTTAATTGACTATCTTTAAATCTATCTTTACACATCTCTATAAATTCTAAATGAGTAAAAATCTTTTTATAGTCCATTCCAAACTCTTGCAACCACTTCTGAATTCTTTCTTTGTTTTCTTCTGTTGTAATTATTCCAACAAATCTGTCATCATCTTCCTTAAAATCAATTGATTGAACTCCTCCTGGTACTTCAGAGCCAAAATTTTCTAAACCTTTATAAATCTCATCTTTTTTTGGATAAAATGCAAATATAGCTCCATAAGGTCTGGCTGAGTCGATTCCTGGGTCTGCAAATTCAACAGGAACATGAATATCATATTTATTAGCAACAGCAATTTGTATAGCAAACGATTTGAAATCTACACCTCTTTCTTCAGGTGTTTTTAGTCCACCAGTCTTTAATATTTCATATATTGCTGCAATATCATTATTCCCGTGAAATACCATAGGAATGCCATCTGGTATAATTTCAGCAACTTGCTTGCTAAATGACTGACGAATTCTTTTCCTTTCTTCTAAATCTTCTGGAATATCTTCTCTCATATATGAAAGTTGATTTTCTAGCTCATTTATTCTTCTTTTTATCTTTTCAACTCGACTACCATATGCCTCTGCTTTTCTTGTTTCATTATTCTTTATCGCTTCATCATACATTGTTTTATATTTTGTTAAACTATTTTTTTGACTTTCTAAAATTTTTCTAACATACATTTTTTTATTTTCAAGCATAATTGTTTGATTCCTTTCTAAGCCAGAGTATAAGCCTGCATACCTTGTTTGAGCTATCTCTCTTTGCAATCCTTGTTCATAAGTTTTTCTATTAGTTCTTTCTAAATTATGATCTAATGTATCACTTATAGACCAATATGTTATTCCATCTAACTGTACTCCAGTTTCTTCAATAGCTTTTGAAATTTCATCCATTCTCATTGATTTAAACTCTGCTATACTTCCAATAGTAATACCACTTTTACTTATTTTACTATTAATAAGTTCTACCAAATCCTGCTCAGAACGTATTTTTCCATTTTCATCAAACATAAATCTTTCTGGTAAACACATATCAAATTCTGTTATTTGAGTTCTAATTCCTAATTGTTCTAATCTTTTAAAGGCCTCAAAACATTGTCTAATATCATCTGTATTTTGTGTCATCTCAATATGCATCTGTGTACCAATTGTATCAATTAATCCAGGAGCTAGTCCATTAATTCGAGATAATTGTTCTATTACAACTTGTCTTCTTTCAGGATTTTCCAAAAACGGTTCATTATATACATACGTTACTCCATCTGGTTTGTTTTCTAATGCATACTGAAAAATGCTAACTAATTCTTCGTTGGAAATTCCGTATAATTCTTGCCACATATTTCTGTATGGTTCATCAAAAGAAATTATCTCATTAAGCAAATCTACAGAACATATTACTCCTTTTCCATTTATCTTATGCTCCTCATTATATTTTGAAATAAAATCTATAGATTTCTTTACATATTTTTGCAGTTCTCCTAAAACATATTCTTTTTGCTTGCCTATTAAATGTTCTTCCATAGTTTGTTTATCTAATAATGTATGATATCTTGCATACATTCCATTTTTATAGCAAAAATCTAGACCCCTTTGAGCATAATAAAAATCATATTTTTCCATATTTGGTATATGTTCATCATACATTTTTTTTGTAACATCATAATATCTTCCTGCTCCTATTAGAAGAGTATTATGATTAGATAAAATATCATTTAATCCGGATAATTCTTCATAAGTTATGCTTGTCATTTGATCTCTTTCTGTTCCAATAAATCTATGAGCTTTTTCTGTAAAAATATCATAACTTTCAGGGTGTTCTGCTTTTAATTTTTTCTTAATACCTTCATAACCATTATTTTGAAATACTGAAATGTATGAATCTACTTCATCAGCAGTAATTCCTGAATGCTTTAATGCTAATTTCAAAACACTTCTTCTGTTTTTAATACTTTGTTCCATTGATACTAATGTGCTCTTATATTGTTCGACAAGCATTCTTTTTATATCTTCAATATCGTTATCATTCCAACTAGTTAAATCTTCTTCAGAAATATTTAACTGTGAACAATTAATTGCAAAATCTTTTAATTCTTCTATATTTTTACATTGAATTATACTTAATAATTCAATAGTTTCTGAATTCAAATAAATTCCATTTATTTGACTCTCTAACTTTAATGAAAATTCTTGCACTTTTTCACCTTCTATTGTTTAATTCAAAAATATTATATCAATAACTTTTAATTTTTACAATGATTTAGAACATTTTTAAGTATAATTAATATTGTTAAACAAATATAATGCTACTTTATTTTGCTCTGTTGTTTCCATTTCCATAAGTTTAGCCATTGCAAACATTACAATCTTATATTTAGCAAAGTTTCTAAGTGTAATTCTATACTCTTCATCAATATCTTTTAGCATAGTATCAAATTTTTCATAATTGTCTTTAGTATTATATGACCATTTACTTTGACTCATACATATTGCTAGTCTTAATTTATCTTTTATATCCATGTCATTTATCCTATTTATTAAATATTTTATTTTTTCACTTTCCAACATTGCACTCCTTACTTTAATTCCATATTATTTTTCTTTTTAACATTAGTATTATTAAGTTCATCTGCTGGTTTAATTTTTCTTGATATATCATTAACAATTCGATTATCATTGTCATCAAAAATACCATTTTTATATAGGTCATCGCTAACATATTTATACTTTTCATCTTTATCAAATCCAATTTTATTTTGGAAGTATTTAATTAACTTATGCCAAAATCCTTTGAATTTTTGTAGCTCTGTTTTAAGCTTTGCTTTTTCAGTTTGTAATTTATTAATAATCTTATCTTTAGTAGATAATTCGCTTTTCAAACTGATAATTTGATCTTTTTAGATAAATTAGAAATATAAACATCATTTGAATAATTGAAAACTAACAAATTAATGTTTTTTACAATTACCTTATGTGGTTCGATATAAGATAAATTGGTCTTTTCAATTTTTCTAATACTACCTTTTATAAAAGTAGGAGTTACTTTTGAAAACTCACATATAAATTCTAGTCTTTGCTTTAAACTTTCCTCAAATTGTATTTCCTGTTTAATTATCTTCATTACAGACACCATCCTTTCGTTTGGATGATTTTTATATTGTTTTTAAACAACAAAAAAATCAACCAGATTTATTTTCTGATTGATTTTTGTATCTATCTGTTTTATTAGTTCGAACAGATACGTCATTGGTGGAGATGAGGGGAGTTGCCGAGCCGCGTCGGGAAAATTGTCCACTGGACAATTTTCTATTCCTCCTTTTCAACTCCCTAGACCAACTATTTTTCAGCCTAGTTATTTTTTGTCAAAATTCTAATTTTTATTCTGGTGGAGATGAGGGGAGTTGAACCCCTGTCC
Organism: uncultured Clostridia bacterium; assembly: GCA_934119935.1. Taxonomy (GTDB): domain Bacteria; phylum Bacillota; class Clostridia; order TANB77; family CAG-508; genus CAG-245. Next base: position 30,163 of record CAKOSX010000005.1, read on the forward strand.
AATATTCTTTCCATATACGTTTCTCCGAGTGCAGTTTGTTATTTAATTTTCCCTGTAAAATTCATTAACAAACAAACGGATTTTACAAGTAACCATTTGTTTTACCTACTGTTTTAATGGCTAAAACAGTGTTGTTATCCTACTAATTGACGCCTTATCTAAGACCGTAGGCCTTCTTAGTAAGACGGGCCGCCTAAGCTTAGGCAGCGTATGCTAATTCTGTATTATCAGCGTTTATTTTTATTTCTGCTTTTTTATAGTGGCCGAAGCAGCCATCCACTACTCGCTACATATACTTCTGGGATACTGTCGAAAACCAAATACATCCCCATATGTATTTATTATACTCTAATTTCACATTAAAGTCCACTATTTTTTTATACTATACATAATTTTCGAAATAATTTACTTTATAGTTAACTGGCACACCATAAAAGTACATTTATAATTTGACATAAAGTGGAAAATGTCGTATAATAGGAGTAGAGGCGTTTGCCTTTTTTACACACACAAAAAACATCAGAAAAAGGAGATAGACTATGAATCAAAAAGAATTAGTTAATCCTAGCGCCGTTCCGACTCTCAAGTTTCGGAGTAAGTTTTTAAGGTTGTTTGAGACCTTATCCGAGAGCACTCAAAAGGAGTTGTACTCGATTATCGAGAAATTTGTAAACGAGCAGAATGACGTGTATGCAGCCGACATCCTGTGGAAGATTACTTATAACTGTTTTTGGGGGCTTAGCATTCTTGGTCTGAAGGTAAAGGATGAAATCTTTAAAGACATCCTTGTTCTTGAGGAGAAATACCGTTCTCCTCACGCAAGGCCGCTCGAGATTCCTCCTGAACTTGTGACACCACTTAAGAACGAACTTAGGTTTCAGCGGAAAAAATTTCATCCAGATTTTCTAATTGTTCATTTCCCTGAGGAATGTGAACAACCTTTCAAGAAGCTTTTGGATGCTTCTGCCGATCCAGTTCTAACATACGTCGCATGTTATCATTGTTACGATGTTTGTTACTTATCCAATGAGCAGGAAGTTGAAAGAATTCTATTCCTGCTAAAAAGCAAAGTTAAAGAGAACGTATTTGGTGGAATCCGAAGCTTGAAGTTTAGTTACGAACAGGCTCAATATTTCATGAAGTTAGCACCTTACATTGCTAACTATCTGGAAGCTCTTTGGCAATCAATTCTTCCAGAAAAAGAACCTGTTTTGAACACCCCGCTTGCAGCTCCGCTCGAAGCATGGCGTGATTCTCACTCCGAAGCACTATCGTCTGATGAGCTTCCTTTTGATGAAAGCTCTGCCGAAGAAGTTTTTGGCGAGAACAACTCCACACAACAACCTGCTATGGATGAAATGCCCGAGGACATTGATGAGTCTCTCCAATCTCAGCTATCTTGCCTAAAATCAGCACTTTCTGTTGATTTAGTGGCAAAAAGACCTCTGTCTGTGCACAATATTCTTTCAGACAGAGAGCTTTTCCAAAAGCTGTTGGAAAAGGCCTACGATGACTCTTTCAAAAAGTCACTAGGCGAGTTTGCTCAGATTGTGTATGCTCTAAAAAGCAGGGGCTACGATTACAAAGAGGCAATTGTTGTTTTACCCAGAATCGAAGCAATAATTGGTTCCATGTCTATTCTGGAAGGGGCTTAAGCTTATGATAGCTATCCCCATATCACTTCCTGAGACACCAGGAGTGGCAGACTAACTTGTCTGCCACTTTTGGTATTTTTATAATTTAATTAATTTTTTTTCTTTTAGTATTGCACATTTTGCTATTTTATGCTATTATAATAAAGTCAGTTAGGGGTATGGTGTTAGTGGTAGCATGCCGGTCTCCAAAACCGTTGGGCTGAGTTCGAGTCTTAGTACCCCTGCCAAAAGCTTAGTAATTTATTACTAGCTTTTATTTTTTTCAAAAATATCTTGTGACTTCTGATTTGTGTCTTTTTCGTGAAAAGTATGGACAAACTTTGATCAGTATGCTATTATGCTTATTATTAATGAAATGGGGTTTTTATGAAGGATTTAATTAAAAAAATAATCGACAAATTTTTTACTAAAGAAGTAATTTTATATATTGTTTTTGGAGTTCTTACAACTATCATAAACCTAGTTGTAACCTATATATTGAACAATTTTATGCATATTAATGGTGCAATTTCAAGTGCCATAGGAATTATTGCAGCAGTTATAGTTGCATATCTTACAAATAGAAAAATGGTATTTAATTCTGAGGCAGTCGGTTTTAAGCAAAATTTAAAAGAATTTGGCAAGTTTATTTTAGGCAGAGCGGGTACAATGCTTGTTGAAGAAGGTGGAGTCATTCTGTTTAACACAGTATTAAAATTACCTTTGATGCCTGTAAAAATCGCACTAACAATTTTAGTAATAATATTAAACTTTTTTATTAGCAAATTTTTCGCATTTAAAAAATCAAAATAATTCTTACTACTAGTATAGATATTCTCTAAAAAAGGAGGCTTATCTTGTCTAGTAGTTTTTTTAAATATTTTATTACATATATATGTGTAATATTGTTTTCTATTGTTTTAATTTTTTTCGTCATTATTCAGTCTGCAAATTCTACTCAGTATGACGGCACATTCGTATGGCCTTTGCAAGACTATTCTTATATAAGTTCATATTTTGGTCATAGGGTCTCTCCCACATCAGGTGCCTCTTCATATCATTCAGGAATTGATATTCCTGCCCCAGAGGGCACTCCAATTTTGTCAGTCTGCGACGGAACTGTAACTTTTGCAAGTTGGGGTGCCGGCGGCGGATATACTATTGTTGTAGAAAATGGTAACATTAGAGTTTCTTATTGTCATGTTTCTCCAGCTTTCGTTGTGGCCAAAGGTGATTATGTTGTTGCAGGCAGTGTTATTTCAAATGTTGGTCCCAAAAATGTGTATGGAATTTTAAATAATCCATATAAAGATTCTTCCGGTAATCCCACAAATGGTGCTACTACCTGATGTCATCTTCATTTAACAATAAAAAAAGACGGCATAGCCGTCAATCCTTTAGACTTTTTTACATAATTTCTACATATCATCGTCTTCGTCATTTTTATCTTCTTCTTCATCATCTTCTTCACATTCAACATGATGATGTCCACAAGAAGCACAACCACCTGAACAGCAGTCATCTTCTCCGTCCCAATCAAGTTCAATTACATTATGGCATTCTGGACATTCTATTTCTTCTTTTAACTCATCTTCAACATTAGCTACAAACTCATGATTGCAATATGGGCATACGATTTCAAAATCATACTCCTCATCTTCGTAGATATCTTTTTTTATTAAATCAACTGTTTCTTTTACTTTATCTAGTTTCTGCTCAAGTTGATCTTGATATTTTTCTAATTCATCCATTCTATCTGAATTAACACTTGTAACTCTATCTATAATACCCATATATAAAGATGCAAGTTCTGAAATTTTACTTAAAACATATTTCTTTTCGTTCTCATCAGATATATTTTCTTCAATATCCTTTATAATTTTTGAATATTCTTCACTTAATTTAGCCATAATTCTTACCTTTCTAAAATTAAACTCTTTCCATATACTCGCCAGTTCTTGTGTCTATTTTTATAACATCACCGATGTTAACAAACATTGGAACTGTAAGTTCATATCCATTTTCTAATGTTGCAGGTTTTCCAGATGTTGTTGTTGTGTTTCCAGCAAATCCTGGTTCTGTATATTTAACTTCTAATTCAACAAACATTGGTGGCTCTACTGCAAATACACTTCCTTTATATGAAAGCATTGTTACACTCATGTTTTCTTTTATGAATTTTAATGCATCTCCAATTTGTTCTTTGTTTAAAGGTATTTGCTCATATGTATCATTATCCATGAAGTAGTATAAATCTTCATCATTGTATAAATATTGCATCTCCTTTTTCTCTATTTGAGCTGCTGGATATTTTTCTGATGGGTTAAATGTTTTTTCTATAACTGCTCCTGATATTACATTCTTTAATTTTGTTCTTACGAATGCTGATCCCTTTCCTGGTTTTACATGTTGGAATTCTACTACTCTGAATACATTTCCATCCATTTCAAATGTTGTTCCGTTTCTAAAATCGCCTGCTGAATATACGCTTGCCATTATTATTACCCCTTTCTAATTTTTTATTATATTTTTAAATTTTTTTCTCATTAAAATGCGACTATATTATAATACCATATTATAGCTTAAAAATCAAGTGTTGTAGCACTTTTTTTCAGTTTTTCAAATTTTCTGGTTTAACATGAGATATATTAACTTTTTAGAAATTCAACTGGAAGTGCGCCTCTTGAGGAGTCCTAAGGAGCTCCGACCAAGCACGACATGTTGATATTTCGTAAAAAGTTAATATATCTCATTTGCACTAATTCTATGCATCTACAACCACATAGTCTTTTTCTGATTTTGTAAGACTCGTGCTCATTCCTCTGTTTACAAGCACTGTGTCTTCTATTCTTACACCAAATTGATTTGGTATATAAATTCCTGGTTCATCTGTTACTATCATGTTATTTTTTAATACAAAGTCCATTCTAGTACTTGCAAATGGAAACTCATGTATTTCTAATCCAACTCCATGCCCTAATGCGTGTATTAAATCATAACCATGCAATTTGAAATCGTTTTCAACCATTCTGCTTACAAGCTTTAAGTTAACTCCCTCTTTCATTTCGTTTATTACCTGTCTTTGATTTTTTAATACTAACTCATATACAGGTTTTACTTCTTCTGGTACAAAGCCTGCAAATATCGTCCTTGTCATATCAGAACAATATCCTTTGTATTTACAGCCCATATCTATAGTTATTGGATCTCCTGCTTCAATCTTTTTATTGGTTGGTACAACATGTGGCATTGAAGAATTTTTTCCTGATGCTACTATAGTACTAAACGCAACATCATCAGCACCATTATCTATAAAAAACTCATCAATTTCTTTTGCAATTTGTTTTTCTGTTAATCCTATCTTTATGAAACTTTTTAAATGATTAAAGCAATCGTCTGTAATTTTACAAGCTTTCTCTATAAGCTCTATTTCTTCTGGATCTTTAATCATTCTTTGTTTTTCGATTATTCCTTCTGTTTCTTCCAGATTATTTATTTTATATCTGTGCATAAAGTCTTTATATTTTGCATATGTCACATATTCTTCTTCGAATCCAACATTTTCGCAGAACAGAAAGAAATTCTCGTAGTCGTCTCTCGAAATATCTTTCATATCGTAAACAACTATCTCATCATTTAGTGTTAATGTGTTGTTTACACCTTCTACATATCTACCGTCTGTTATGTAAATGTTTTCCTTTGGTGTAATTAAAAATACTCCTTCTGCTTCAATTCCAGTTAAATACTTTATATTAATAGGATTAGAAATTATTATTCCTTGCAAATCCAACATTCTTATTTTATCTCTTAACCAACGAATATTATTATTCATGTTTTCACCCATTTCTATTAATGATTTTTGCTATATTTATTATATCAATTGAGCTTTATATGTCCCCAGAGTAAATATTTTTAGCATTATATATAATAAAATATTAAATGGTACAAACATCGCCGTTATTGCAGCAATTACAATGAATGGACCAAAAGGGATATATTCATCACCTGTTTTTCTTTTGCATATTATTAACGCTACACCGATTATTGCCCCTAGTAGGAATGCTATTAATGAAATTATTATTATTGTTCTCCATCCAAAGAATAATCCGAGTGCCCCCATTAGTTTTACGTCTCCGAAACCCATTGCTTCCTTACCTGCAATCAGTCCGCCTACTAGCGTTATAAACAAGAATATTCCAGCTCCAGAAACCATTCCAAGTAACATGTCTATTGCGATGTTTATATTTACAATTCCTTCTACGAATGTATAAATTAGTCCAACTTCGAAGATTGTTAAATTTAGTCTATTAGGAATTATTTTTAGTCTATAATCTATCGCTAAAGCGCTAATTAGCATTGGTATTAAGACTAAATAAGCTAACGTTTTTATTTGGAATCCATACAAATACAAGACTCCAACATACAGTAACGCCATCGCCACCATGTATATGTATTTAGGCTTTTCATTTTTTAAGTAAATTGTAAAAAATTCTCTTACGAAAACTTTTTTATAATCAGGGAGTCTTACAGTACTCCACGCCACAAATTGACCAATTCCAAGCCCTATAATACCTAAAAATAAGTAATATAATATGTTTATATTGTTAATGTACATTTAAATACCTCTTTTACTTTTGTTTATATTTTTTTAAAATTTGTCTTTCTATTAATCTGTTAAATCTAGTTATAAAAATGTCTTTTTCGGCAAGTGGTTCGACTAAAATAGAGTACATATGGCTCCTATTTGCTCCAAGCACATCTGTTAGTACTTGGTCTCCAATTACTGCTATATTTTCACTATTTTCTTGTACTATTTTTTTAGCCCTATTGAATCCAAATTTTAATGGTTTTTTAGCAAAATAAATATATGGAACCTCCAACTTTTTTGACATTTTTTCTGCTTTTTTCTTTTTATTTGTGTTAGATAGAATACAAAATTTTATACCATGTTTTTTTGCTTTTTTTACCCAATCCTCTAGACCCTCTAAAATGTTATTATCAGTGTCTATCATGGTGTTATCTATGTCTAACAGAATAGCCTTTATATTATTTTTTTCTATAAAGTTCATGTCTATTTCTAATATGTTTTTAAAGTAACTTTTAGGGTAAAAAATCATTGTATCCTCCTAATATTTCTGCTACTTTATATTATCAATATGTTGGAGGTTTGTCAAGCATTTATTGCTATTTACAAAATCTATGTTTTCCTATTGTAACAACATGCGGTCTTGACCAAATCCATGCATTTGTTGCAGTGCTTGGATTGAAGTAGTATATTGAGCCATATGATGGGTCCCAACCATTTAGCGCATCTCTTGCAGCATTGTATGCTGTTTGGTTTGGTGTTAAATTAATCTGACCATCTGATACAGCCGTGAATGCACCTTTTTGATATATTACTCCTGCTATTGTGTTTGGAAACGAACTGCTTTTTACTCTATTTAATACGACCGCTGCAACGGCAACCTGCCCGGCATATGGTTCTCCCCTTGCCTCACTATACACAGCTCTTGCAAGCAGATTTAAATTGCTGCTACTTGTACTGTTGCTAGAATTTGAATTACCACTAGAATTAAATATTCCCATTGCCTCTAGTGTCTTTTTTCCGGCAATTCCATCGACTGTTAATCCATTTTTTCTTTGAAAATACTTAACAGCTGCTAACGTTTCAGAGCCATAAATTCCGTCAACACTTCCAGAGTAATATCCCCATCTCTTTAATTTAGTCTGAATCTGCGTAACTTCCGATCCTCTCGAACCATATTTTGATAATGCTAATATATTATTATTTGTAAAAAATATGTTATATAACAAAAATATTATTAATAATACTGAAATAATTGCGATCGCTCTTTTATTTTTTAACATAAAAATTCCACCTTTCAAGTTTATTATTCCTTGATTCGGTGGATTTATACTAAAATATTCCTATTATATTTCCGTTTTTATCAATATCAATTTTTTCGGCAGCTGGAACCCTTGGAAGTCCTGGCATTGTCATTATCTTTCCAGTGATTACAACTATAAACTCCGCTCCAGTTTTTAATGCTATGTCATTTACATGTAACTCATACGGTTCATTACATTCTAGATTTTTTGGATCATCCGAGAATGAATACTGTGTTTTAGCAATACATACTGGATAATGCGAATATCCCATTTTTTCTATTTTTTCAATCTCTTGCAATGCTTTTTCCGAATATTCTACACCTGTTGCACCATAAATATTCTTAGCAACTTTTTCTATTTTTTCCTTTACACTATCTGAATTATTATAAGCAAATTGCATGTTTTCTTCTTCATCTACAATTCTTATAATTTTCTCGGCTAAATCGATTGCACCTTTGCTTCCTTTTTCATGGCTCTCAACAAGGCTCATTTCAATATTTTGCTCTCTTAGTTCATTACTTAGAAGTTCAATCTCCGCATCTGTATCTGTATCAAATTTGTTTATTGCAACAATAACATTTAATCCAAATACATTTTTTAAATTATCTAAATGTTTATTTAAATTTTTTATTCCTTTTTGTAATGCTTCAAGATTTTCTGTTTTTATTTCTTCCTTTGCTTGTCCTCCATGATATTTTAAGGCTCTAATTGTAGCAACACATACAACCGCATCTGGCTGTATGTCTGCCTTTCTGCATTTAATATCTATAAATTTCTCTGCGCCCAAGTCAGAGCCAAAACCGGCCTCTGTTATTGTGTAGTCTGCTAATTTCATTGCAGTTTTAGTAGCAATAATACTGTTACACCCATGAGCAATATTTGCAAAAGGTCCTCCATGAATTATTGCTGGAGTATGTTCTAAAGTCTGAACCAAGTTTGGCTTTATTGCATCTTTTAGTAAAACAGTTAACGCTCCTTCTGCATGTAAATCTCTTACTGTAATCGGCTTTTCTTCTTTATTATAACCGACTGTAATGTTTCCAATTCTTCTTTTTAAATCTTCAATATCAGTTGCCAAGCATAAAATAGCCATTATTTCAGAGGCAACAGTAATATCGAATCCATCTTCTCTTGCAACTATATTTTTCTCACCAGATAGACCTGTCTCAACTTTTCTTAACTGTCTATCGTTAAGGTCAACACATCTTTTCCATGTAACTCTTTCAAATCCTAATTCATTTCCATAATAAATATGATTATCAATAAGAGCCGAAAGCAAATCGTTTGCAGAAGTAATTGCATGAATGTCTCCAGTGAAATGCAAATTTATATCTTCCATTGGAGCTACCTGAGCATATCCACCGCCAGTAGCACCACCTTTAATTCCAAAAACAGGACCTAAAGAAGGTTCTCTTAAGGCTATAATTGCACTCTTTCCAATTCGTGTTAAACCATCTGCAAGACCAATAGCCATAGTAGTTTTTCCTTCTCCTAATGGAGTTGGATTAATTGAAGTAACTAAAATAAGCTTTCCATCTTTTCTATCTTTTAATCTATTAAGCAATTTTTTGCTATCAATCTTAGCCTTAAAATTTCCATACTGTTCAAGTTCATCATCAGCAATTCCAGCCTTTGCAGCAATGTTCTTAATATTCTCTAACTTAGTATTTCTAGCAATTTCAATATCTTCCATAATGGCCTCCTCTTATTATTAATGGCATATAACTTTGAAAATAATTTCAATTTTTGAATAAATCAACTGGAAGTGCGCCTTTGAGGGGTCGAATGAGCCCCGACCAAGCACGACATGTTGATTTTTCAAAAATAAATTTTTTCAAAGTGAATTATTAAAATATTAGTCCCACAATTAAGCCCACAATCGCACCAACAAATACTTGAAATGGCGTGTGTCCTACTAATTCTTCTAGCTTTACATTAAATGTCATTTTTGAGAGTTCAGAATCTGGATTTGTCATTATCTCGTTTAGTACATGGGCTTGTTTTCCAGTCTCATACCTTACTCCACACGCATCATACAGAACTACCATTGAAAATACGAATGATAAAGCAAATAGTGGAGATGAAAAACCTTGGCTACGTGCTATCATTGTAGTGATTGAAACAACAACTGCAGAATGAGCACTTGGCATACCACCAGCACCCCATAATCTTCTAATATTTAATCTCTTTGTTTCTGCATATTCCCATATTATTTTAAATAATTGTATTCCAATCCATGTAAAGAATGGCACAACTAAATATCTATAATCATTATAAAAATTCATTAAGTTACTCACTTTTGTGATGTTCCTTTCTTTGCGAACTAATTTTGGTTATGAAATAATTACAACTAGTCTTCTTTTGGAACAAAATTCTCTTCCTTAATTTCGTCTCCATTATTTATCAACATTGTAATCTTCTTTTCTGCTGAATTTAAAAAATCGTTACATTTTTTAGACAAATTCATTCCTTCTTCGAATTTTTTTACAGATTCATCTAATGTTAGATTTCCCTTTTCTAGTTCATTTGCAATGTTTTCTAATTGTTTCATTGCATCTTCAAAATTTATATCTTCGTTCATATTCAATAGTATTCCTTTCTCACAGTACTAATTCATTTCAATAACTAGTCTATTGTTGCCGTTCTTTGTCCATCTGATAATCTTAAATTTACTTTTTCCCCAGAATTTAAACCATTTACAGATTTTATTACTTTTCCATCTGGTTCTGTTATAATACTATAACCTCTTGTTAAAGTTTTTAATGGACTTAAAGAATCTAGTTTAGCAGTCTCTTTTACAAAACTTGTTTTTGCTTCTTTTAATTTCAGCATTACGCTATTTTGCAGAGTTTTTACCTTCATATCAATTACCATATATTGTTCATTTATTTTCTGTGTCGGATTCTTGTATGCAGGTCTTGCCATACATTTTTCGTATGATAATCTCATTAATTCTATTTTCTTTTTCAGAGCAACTTTATATCTGTTATTATACAATTTTAAAGTTTCTCTTACGTCGTCTATATTAGCAACCGCAAGCTCTGCAGCAGCTGATGGAGTTGGTGCTCTTAAATCTGCTACAAAATCTGCAATAGTAAAATCTGTTTCATGACCAACTGCCGAAATTATTGGTAATTCCGAATCATAAATTGCTCTTGCCACAATTTCTTCGTTAAATGGCCATAAGTCTTCGAGCGACCCTCCTCCTCTACCAATTATAAGAACATCAGCAAGTTTGTTTTCATTCATAAATTTAATACCCTCTGCAATTTTCTCTGCAGCCCCAGGTCCTTGCACCGGAACAGGATACAACCTAATATGTACCCCTGGATTTCTTCTTGTGCTTACATTTATAATATCTCTTATTACAGCACCTGTATTAGAAGTCAAAACACCTATCGTTTTAGGCATGAACGGAATTTTCTTTTTATGTGCCTCTGCAAACAATCCTTCTTGTTCTAACTTTTTCTTTAATTCTTCATATGCCGTGTATAAGCTTCCAAGTCCATCTTCCTTCATGGCTTTTGCATAAATTTGATAGATTCCATCTCTTTCAAACACAGCAACACTGCCTAAGACCATGACTTTCATCCCGTCCTTAGGCATAAAAGATAAATGTGTGGTGTAACTTTTGAACATTACACATTTTATTAATGAATTTTCATCTTTTAAAGTAAAATACATATGTCCAGTATAATGGTTTTTGAAGTTAGATATTTCTCCTTTTACTAAGACATTATTTAGCATTTCATCGCCATCAATTTTGTTCTTTATGTATTTGTTTAAATCTGTTACCGTAATTGGATTATATTCCATTTTTTCTCCTATTGTTCGCTATTAACATCATTATTATCTGTAGACACATCAGTTTCAGTATTTTTCTCATCTGATAATTTATTCTCTGCAACTATTTTTGCAAGAACTCCATTAACAAAAGATGGCGAATTTTCTTCTCCATACTTCTTTGCCATATTAACAGCTTCATTTATAATTATTTTATAAGGTGTACCCATATAATTCATTTCATATATTGCAAGTTTCAATAAAGCTAAATCAATCTTTGAAATTCTATTTATTGTCCATCCTGTTTTCAAATTTTTTGATATCATTTCACTAATCTCAGAATCATTTTCTTTAATCCCACTCGCAACAATTTTAACATACTCTCTCGAACGACCATTTTCTACTTCTGTGCTATCTAAAAATAATTTTACTTGAGCCTTGCTGTTGTCTCCTTGTATTTCTTGACTATATATATAGCAAAAAGCAAGCTCTCTTCTAGTCATTTCTTCCATCTAAATCCCCTTACTACTACAATCTATCTATAAATTTTTTTAATTTTTCTTTCACTTCTGATTTGTTGTGTTGTACATAATTTCCTATGTATAATCCTAAGCATATAAATACTATCCATATAATTAATTCATACAAACGTGTACACAATATTAGAATTGCAATTAATGCTCCAATTATTGCTCCGCCATATGTTCTAAAAAACTTTTTTATATCGTCCATACTACCCCTCCATACTATACTTATTTATATTTCTTTTGTTTCTTCTGCAGGTGTTACCATGTCTTTTACTTTAATATCCAAGCTTTTTACTTCAACGTCCAAAGATTTTTTTATTGCATCTTTTACACGAATTTGAATATTATTGCTTAGTTCCTTTATAACCGCTTTATCAGATACCTCTATTGTTAATAATATAGAAAGATCGTTATTTTCATCTAGTGTAATTCTTGTTTGTTGACCTTGTACACTTTCAAATCCAGCTACTACAGAATTTACAATGCTTACTAAAGTTTCTTTTGTTATCAATAACTTGCCATCATCGTTCTCTAATAATATTCCATTTCCCGATCCTTTTTCTTCTTCTGTATTTGACTCAAAAAATATTCCTTTTAGCGCCATTATTATTAGTACAGCATTTAATCCTAATAATATATTGCATGTTGTTTTATCTGCCAATGCTTTTGTTGCAAGTAAATATAAATTTGTTACCTCAATCCATCCAAATATACATGCACATGAAAAAATTGCAATTAGCAACATTAATACTGAAAATACACATAATATCATTTTATCTATAAACTTCATATGATTTTTCCTCCATATACTTATATAAAGGCACGAAATATACGTGCCTTATAAGTATTTATTCTTATTTGTTTTCTTCATCTGATGATTGATCTTCTTTTTCTTCTGTAGCAGCTTCTGTGTTAACTCCTTGTACGTGAACATTTACAGCTACAACTTTCAATCCTGTCATACCTTCAACAGCTGTTTTTACTCTGTTTTGAATTTCAAATGCAACGTCTGGAATTCTAGAACCATATTCAACTATAATATTTACATCTATTTTTGTTTCTTTTTCTCCAACGTCAACTTTTATACCTTTTGATAGATTTTTTCTTCCACTTAATACTTCTGATATACCACCAGCAAAGCTTCCTGCCATTGCGTATACACCTGGAGTTTCTGCTACTGCTTTTCCTGCAATTACAGATACAACATCGTCAGCTATTTGAATACTGCTTGTTTCTCCCTCTGTGTTTTCTATTGTTATCTCACTCTCATTTACTTTCTCATTTTCATTATTTTCCATAATAGTACCTCCATACATTTATTATCTCTAATAGTTTTTTACTATCCATATATAGTATACCAATTTATTTGAAATTTTACAAGTGTTTTTACCTATATTGACACACCATGTTGAATTTCACTTGCCATTTCATTTGCTTGCTCTTCTTGTTGTCTTAGTTCTTCATTTTTCATCTCTTCATTTTGTATTCTTTCTTGCTCGGCCATCATTGCATTCTGCTCCTCTTCCGGCTTTGTAATATAATCATATGTAATATTAGCCCTTATTTTATCTCTTAAAGATGCTTCATCTGTTATTACTTCTTCCTTTTTAGGTTTTGCAAATTCTACAATTACTGCAATTAGCGCAATAGCTAATATTATAATTATTACATTTAAAATTTTGTTTTTATTTTTATCCATCTTTCCTCTCCTTTTCTTATTTTAAGATAATTTTATTTTAATAAATCATTCAAGTCAATAATTTTCTAAAACTGTAATAAATTTGTAATATTGTCATTATGCCAACAACGTGTTATAATTATATAAGTTTTATTTAGGAGATTTTATAATGTTACAAAAATATTTAAACAAATTAGAATATGATAAAATTGTTGATCTAGTATCAAATTACTGTTCAACATATATCGGGCAAAATTTTGCCACAAGCATGCTACCAAGTAATGATTCAGATTTAGTAAAAACAAAACTTTCTGAAACAAATTTGGCTCTTATTTTACTTTTTAGAAAAGGAGAACCTTCTTTTTCTAACATTACAAATATTGAGGTCTATATAAAAAATCTTGAGAGTTATAATACAATTTCTGCAAAAGCCTTGCTAGATGTTGCTCATGTATTGCAAACCTCTCGTCTTTTGCATGAATATTTCTTTGCAGACGATTCTTTTGACCTATCTGAATTTAGTTTACTAGAAAATTACTTTTCTATGCTTTATTACAACGAAAATATAGAAAAAAATATTTTACGTTCAATAATAGATGAAGATACTATAGCCGATGATGCATCCAAAACCTTACTATCGTTAAGAAAAAATAAACACAAATTAGAGCAAGATGTTCGTGATAAATTATCTAATTTTATTCACTCTTCGTCATACTCGAAATACATAATGGACTCTATTGTAACAATAAGAAACGATAGATTTGTTATTCCGGTAAAAGAAGAATTTAAAGATAATATTTCTGGTGCAATCCTGGATGTTTCTGCAAGTGGCTCTACCGTTTATATTGAACCATCAGCTATATTCGAGTTAAATAATAAAATCAATGTAATTAAAGCCGAAGAAGCTATAGAAATAGAAAAAATTCTGAAAAATCTTTCTTTGTCTTTGTTTCCAATTGCAGACAAATTAAGAGTTGCATTAGAAGCAATAGGTCAAATTGACTTTATATTTGCAAGGGCAAAATATTCGAGGAAAATCGATGGAATACTTCCACAGATATCCGATAAGAAAGAAATACATCTATTAGGTGCCAGACATCCACTTATCAATCCAGATGTTGTAGTTCCAGTTGATATATCTATAGGAGATAAATATACTTCTTTATTAATTACAGGTCCAAATACCGGCGGAAAAACCGTATCTTTAAAGACTGTTGGGCTATTTTGCCTTATGGCTTGTAGCGGTATTTTGATTCCAGCAAAAGAAAATAGCAGTGTATTTGTTTTTGATAACATTTTTGCCGATATAGGCGATGAGCAGAGCATTCAAGAATCTTTAAGTACTTTTTCTGCACACATGTTAAATATTATCGAAATTTTACATGACGCAACTTCTAACAGTCTCGTACTGGTTGATGAACTAGGCTCTGGAACTGATCCCTTAGAAGGTGCAAGCCTTGCAATAAGCATTCTTGAGTATTTTCATAATTTAGGAACACTTACTATATGTACAACTCACTACCCAGAGTTAAAGCAATATGCATTAACTCACGACAGCTTTGAAAACGCAAGTTCAGACTTTGATGTTGAAAATCTACGCCCTACATACAGATTGTTAATCGGTATTCCAGGCAAAAGCAATGCTTTTGCAATAAGCAAAAAACTTGGACTTCCAGAGGACATATTAAACAGGGCCAAATCATTTCAAAAAGAAGATGATATCAGCATTGAAACACTTCTGAAAAATATTTACGATGATAAGCTTGCAATAGAAAAAGAAAAGGAAAAAATAGAAAAGAATTCTAATCAAATAGAGCTTTTGAGAAAATCATTAGAACGAGATAATACCAAATTATCTCAAGAGGCAGAAAATATAGTTTCTGACGCTAAGCAAAAGGCTCGTGAGATTTTGTTAGATGCAAAAGACGAAGCAAACGATATAATTAAAGAATTGAACAAAAAATCTATTACAACAAAGTCGGCCAATGAAATGCGAAATAAGCTAAACAACTCCATAAATTCTTTGGTAGACGACGTCAATCCCGTGACAATCAAAGTTCTCTCTCCTTCTGATATATTTGTCGGAGAGGAAGTATTTTGTAATACTTTTAACGCCAAAGGTACAATTGTCTCTCTTCCAAATAAATCTAAGGAAGTACGTGTTCAAATTGGAAGCTTAACGACAAATTTAAAAGTAAATACTCTATCTGCTGTTCCAGGTTCGAATTCAGTAGTTTCATCGTCTAACGAAGCAGGCACAAAATCTAAAAGAGGCAATATATCTTTTTCAAAAAACTTTAAAGCTAAAAATGTAGCCTCAGAAATAAATATTATCGGCTTAAATGTTGATGAAGCAATTCCAATAGTGGATAAATACTTAGATGACTGTTACATGGCGAATTTAGAATCTGCCAGAATCGTTCATGGCAAAGGCACAGGCAGACTTCGTGAAGGAGTTCACTCATTTTTAAAGAAACATCCTTATGTAAAATCATATAGAATGGGAACTTACGGCGAAGGCGAAATGGGCGTTACCGTTGTATATTTTAAATAATTATAAAAAAATGTTTTTAGAAAGCTTTCACTTACTAAAAACATTTTTATTTATATTAAATTTATTTTGATACAGAATAACTGTAGGCATTTGCTAAATCAATAGTCGCAGCAGTTTCAAATGTTGTTGTTTCACCAGCAGGAACTTCATCAACATATATTCCAACAGCAAGTACTTCAATACCAGAATCATCTTTTAATGAAATAGTTAATATTTCGTCTCCGAGAGTAGCTCTTCCAGTATTTTTTATAGTTCCAGAAATCATAGTGTTGTTATCCTTGCTTGTTATTTGTATTCCTTCAACCTCTAAGTCTCTTTCGCCATCAACGGTAACTGTTTCTTTCATTTTTTCACTTGTGTTTACTCTGTTACCATTTTCATCATGTGTTATATATTTTTCTTCTCCATATAATACTTCTGTGTAAACCTCTTGGTATATCTCGTCCTCAGTTAATACTGAGTCTTCCAATGCTACTTTCGTCTTTACCTCTTTATCATTCTTTTTTATTATTAACAATGTAGAAAACACAATTAATAGAATGACTAATACAGCTATAATTACATATTTAACTCTCTCTTTTTTCATAGGTTCCCCTTTCATATATTTAAAATTAATATTTACACTTCAATTAAAGCATTAATAAAAATATATGTCAATATTTTATATGAATTTTATTTTTCTTGTTACATGTCTATCATAAGACTTCCTTATATATATTTTATTTGCACTCTTTTTCAGTTTAGAAATTATTTAATTGTACAATTTTTCCTCCGTCCCCAAAATGTACCCTACATCAATCTTATTTCCTCTTAGAAAATCAGAAATTGCCATTCTCTTTGAGTTTTCTCCTTGTATTTCAAGCACTTGTAGTATTCCTTCATTCGCCTTTATGTATAAGCCCTTTTTTTCGTCTGAAAACAATACGGTCCCGGCTTGCATTTTGTTTAAATGGTATTTGTATTCTTCTAATTCTTGAAATTTTTCTAATAATTCATTTTCTGTTAATGTTTGTACTTTCCAGAATTTTATCTTTTTGCCGTCTAGAAATGTGTATGCTCCCATTATTGGATTTAGTCCTCTTACGAGATTTTTTATCTCTTGAGCAGTCTTGTTTTCCCAGTCTATTTTTGCCATTTCTTTAGATAGCATTGGAGCCATAGTTCCTACTTCTGGTTGTTTAGTTCTTGTGGCAGTTCCATTCTCAATTTCTTTTACTGTTTTTATTAATAGATTTGCCCCTATCATTTTTAATCTATCCCACAATTCACCAGTAGTTTCATCTTCTCCTATTTCGACTTCTTCTTTTAATATCATGTCTCCAGTATCCATTCCAGCATTCATAAACATAGTGGTTACACCTGTTTTCTTATCTCCGTTTAGTACAGCCCACTGGATTGGTGCAGCGCCTCTATATTCTGGCAATAAAGATCCATGAACGTTTACACATCCATATTTTGGAATATCTAATAATTCCTGTGGCAAGATTTTTCCATAAGCCACAACACAAATTAAATCTGGATTTAATTTCTTTACCTCCTCCAAAAATTCTGGATTATTTCTAACTTTTACAGGTTGATAAACTTGCAATTTTTTCTCTATTGCATATTCTTTTACAGGAGAAGCTACCATCTTCATTCCTCTTCCTTTTGGTTTATCTACATTTGTAACAACCCCAATTATATCATATTTTGCTTCATATAATGCTTTAAGCGACTCTAACGCAAAATCCGGTGTTCCCATAAATAAAATTCTCATACTCTATTTTTCCTTTCATAACATTCTGATTTTTTGTTTTCCAAATATTTTTGAGTAAAATTTACACTTTCATTAAACAAAATAGTATTTTCTAAAATTTATCATAATCAAAATTAACTTTTTAATTATTAAGCTACTAACTTGTTTTATACAAAATTAGTAGCATTATTCTAGTCAAACTATATTCTATTTTTCATCCTCTGGACTAATATATTCTAAAGTTCCTGGAATCATGTTATCAATAAACAAAACCCCATTTAAATGATCTATTTCATGAGCTAAAGCTTGAGCTAATAAATCTTTTCCAACAATTTTAACTTTCTTTCCTTCTTCATTTAAAGCTTCAACAACAACCTCTTTAGGTCTTATTACTTTAGCATACTCGTTTGGAAAGCTTAAGCATCCCTCATCAACTTCTTGTTCTCCCTTTGCCTTAATAATTTTAGGGTTTACAAGTTTTAGTGGTTCTTCTCCGTCATATAAGTCTATAACTATCACTCTTTTAAGCACACCAACTTGTGGGCCAGCTAGTCCAACTCCATTATATTTATGCATGGTTTCAACCATATCATCTAACAATTCTCTTATTCTATCATCAACAGTTTCAACCTCTCTTGAAGTCTTTCTTAGAATTTCATCATTTGATAATCTTATCTCTCTTATTGCCATTCTACTTGCTCCTTTCTCTCATTATAAATATTGATACTTCTATATTTCTTTCCATAGCATTCCATTTTATATTTTATTTTGTACATTTCACTAGTCATATTTCAAACAGCTTTTACAACATATTACTTGGATTTACATCTACAACTATTCTAGTATCATTTTTTGTATTTTTATTTCCAACATTTTTTACAGTATCGTCTATTGCATTTATTATCGGTTCTCCCACAATACATTTTACTATTATTCTCCACCTGAATTTATTTTTTATTCTGTCAATTGGAGCTGGAACAGGCTTGTACAATAATATTTGCAATTTTTCCGTTTGTATTTTTGCCTTCAAACTTTCATATATTTTATTCGAAGTTTCTTCCAATTCTTTATACGATTTACTAGAAACTCCAATTAGTATTATATCACAGAAAGGTGGATATCTCAACTGTTTTCTTAGGTGTATTTCTGTATCATAAAATAATTTGTAATCTTGTTTTTGTGAATATTGAATACAAAATGCATCTGGATTGTAAGTTTGGATTATTACTCTTCCTTTGTCTTTTCCTCTTCCAGCACGACCGGCAACTTGAGTAAGAGTTTGAAAAGTACGCTCGTGAGCCCTATAATCATCTATATTTAAGCTACTATCAGCAGCAATTACTCCAACAAGAGTAACATTTGGAAAATCGTGTCCCTTTACAACCATTTGAGTTCCAATAAGTATATCTATTCCATCTTTTTTGAAGCTATTTAAAATATCTTCGTGTGAATTTTTCTTTGTTACTGTATCTATGTCCATTCTGATTGTTGTAGCATCAGGAAACATTGTTTTTATCTGCTCTTCTAGTTTCTGTGTTCCAGTTCCGAAATACCTAATATTCTTGCCTCCACATTCTGGGCATACTGTAAGTGCCTTTGTCTCGTAACCACAATAGTGGCACTTTAATTTATTTTCCTTCAAATGATATGTAAGAGTTATGTCACAGTTCTTGCATTTAGCGGTATATCCACAATCTCTACACATTATGAAAGTAGCAAATCCTCTTCTATTTAAGAATAAAATTGTCTGCTTCTTATTTTTTAAATTTTCTTCAATCTCGTCATGTAATTTTTGACTAACCATTGTTTTATTACCACTTGCAAGTTCATGGCGTAAATCTACAATTTCTATATCTGGAAGGCTCGCATTATTAGCCCTTTTGGTCAATTCTAACAATTCTTTCTTTCCATTTATAGCATCGTGATATGTTGTCATATCTGGAGTAGCACTTCCAAGAACTACTGGTACATTATGCTGTTTTCCTAAGTAACTTGCAATCTCTTTTGCACTGTAGCGAGGACTCATCTCAGACTTATATGAATCGTCATGCTCCTCATCAATTATGATTAATCCCAGATTTTGGACTGGTGCAAAAATTGCAGACCTTGCTCCTATTACAATTTTGGCATCTCCACGCTCAATCTTTTTCCATTGGTCATATCTTTCACCAACTGATAATTTGCTATGTAGAACCGCTATTTTTTCTTCACCAAATCTACTCAAAAATCTATTTACAGTCTGAGGAGTAAGCGAAATTTCCGGAACTAGCATAATGCTGTCTTTTCCAAGTTTCAACGCCTCTTCTATGAGTCTAATATAAATTTCTGTTTTTCCAGAACCAGTAACACCAAATAGCAAAAATTCATCATATTCATCAAATTGCAAAGAGGCATTTATTTTATCAAAAGCATCTTGCTGTTCCGGATTTAACACCAAATCCTGACTCTTTTCTATAACTTTATGTATAAATGGATTTCTCTCTACCTCTTTTTCTACAATTTCAATATAACCATTCTTTTCAAGAGTTTTTAAAACAGCATTCGTTACATCTGCAAACATCTGCAAATCCGTACTTAATATTTCATTTTCAACATTTTCCACTAAAAATTTCAAGGCTCTAATCTGCTTCTCAGATTTCAACTTTTTACTCTCTATATCTGCCTCAATTTCGTCCGCTTCTTTT
Source organism: uncultured Clostridia bacterium (assembly GCA_934119935.1). GTDB lineage: Bacteria > Bacillota > Clostridia > TANB77 > CAG-508 > CAG-245. The sequence goes on from CAKOSX010000005.1 coordinate 50,647, forward strand.
GTTAAGTATACAAAATTTTGTGTCTTATCATTTACTCTATTAGACATGACCTTTGCAGTTGTTCCAGGTGGCAACATTAGCTTCATACAGTCTGAAACATTGCAGAAATATCTATGAGCCATCCACTTTGCAAGCTCAATTTTCTCATCACTTAAATGCAACTTGCTCTCAATCTGAGCAATACTCTTTAATTTATCTAAATACTCAGAAGTCTCTTTGATTCCAACAATGTATCCTTCTTCAAGCTCCTTCTTATTGCCAAAAGGCAGCAAAACTCTAGCTCCCACAATAGCCTGTGCTTCAAGCTCTTCTGGGATAATATAGTCAAATTTTCTATTCAAATTCTTAACATTGCTGTTTATAATAACTTCTGCTATCATGACTGCTCCTTTTCTTATGGTAAGATTATATAATTTTTTTTGAGGATTCGCAAGATAATTTAGTTTTTTCATTTAAAGAGTAAGTAAAACCCAGGTATATAAACTATATACCTGGGTTTATATAATATATTCAATAATTTTTCATAGTTTTTTATAAATAAATTTAAAATATTTATTGTACGTGGTCGATGTAAATTTCTATATACTTTCCTTCTTTATCATATCTAACAAATATATCATATCCATTTGACTTTACATATATTTCATAAAATTCTCCATTAGTTTCCGTCTCCCTTAACGACCATTGACTACCACCTTTTAAAATTTCTACAGTATTACCGGAATTATCTTGTATTGGTTCTTTAAAATAAACATAGCCATCCCTTACTTCCAACTCATCTGTACTATAATCCGTCTGTAAATTATAAACCTTCCCATCTTGCCCATAAAACATAAGTTTATCGCCTTCTATTCTTACACCATATTGAAAGCTTTGGTCGATAAAATTATCTAGGCTATTTAAGAATTCATTGTCTGATGTTGTTGCATTTGACATAGCATTTCTTGCTTCTTTTGCTTTAGTTATTATTCCATTGTTTCCTAGTGTCATGTTTATACTAATTCCTGCAAGAATTAATAATACGACTATTGTTACCACAAGTGCAATTAATGTAATACCATTCTTCCCCTTTTGTATTTTCATATTTTTCTCCTTCCGTTCAATTTTACTTCATATTATCATAGCAAAAAACTTTTTTCAACATTTTCTCAAAAAAAAGAATGGAACATTTCTTCCATTCCTTACATTTTCTATTTTTAAAATTCTACATTTTTAACTTTGCTTTCGCTATCAATTATTGCAGTTATTATTTGTATTGTTTTTTCTAAGTCATTATTTTTCAACACATAATCATATACACCAATTTTAGATTCTTCATAATCGAATCTATTTAGACGTAATGTTATTTCCTTTGGATCTGCATCTGGTGTTCTTTCTAATAATCTTCTATGCAATTCTTCTTTTGGAACACGTAGAAATATAGTAACTATTTTTGTGTCTTTTCCTAATAATTTTACTAGATTCTCTGTTCCATTTACATCGATATCTTTTACTATTATTTTTCCACTTTTTAATCGTTCATTTAACAAATGTTTTGATGTGCCATAATAGTGATTATGGTGTACGTCATACTCGTACAAATCACCATTTTTTATTAGTTCTTCAAATTCTTGTGTAGAAATAAAATTATATATTTCTCCGTTTACTTCTCCTTCTCTTGGTTCTCTATCTGTATAGGATGGTAAAGATGTGATATTAGAATTTCTTTTTATTAATTCTCTCTTTATAGTGTCTTTACCCGCACCAGAAACACCTGATAATAATACTAGCATACTTTCACCTTTCCAGCTTCAATCTCATCTGCTGCTATAGAATCTGGAGCAACATCGTCTGTTTTTACTAGTGGCTCTGCTCCTTGTGCAATTTGTCTTGCTCTTTTTGATGTTGCAATTACTAACTCGTATCTGTTATCTACTTTTTCTAGTAATTCAGCAACACTTGGTTTTATCATCATAATACAATTACCTTCTTTCCAATTTTCTACTATTATAACACGTTTCAGTGAATTTGTCACTTAAAAAACTTAATTTTCTATTATTATGTTTAGTTCAAGCTCATTTTATTCTATGTTCTGAACTTGTTCTCTTATATCTTCTAATTCCACCTTTAGGTCTATTACATCCTTTGTTATTTCTCCGCTTCCTGCTTTTGAGCCTATCGTATTAGTCTCTCTGTTCATTTCTTGGATCATAAAATCTAACTTCTTGCCGACTGGACCGTCACTATTGGCTAACTCTTTAAATTGAACTATGTGACTGTTCAAACGGGTTAGCTCTTCTTCGATTGATGTTTTATCTGCATATATTACCGCTTCTTGTGCAATTCTATCTTCATCCACAACATCTATTTTTAGTATTTCCTTTACTCTTTTTTCTAGCTTATTCACATATTCCTCAACTATTCCTTTTGAATTTTGAGTTATTTCGTCAACTAACTTTTGAACTCTTTCAATTCTTACTAATAAATCCTGTTTTATATTTTCTCCTTCATTTCTTCTCATTTCAATTAAATTTTCTATTGCCATATTTAAACATTGCAATAATTCATTTGCTATTTCATCATCGTCATCTGAGTCTATAGAATTTAATATATCAGGAAGTTTGGCTATTTCTACCACACTAATATTCTCAGATAAATTATTTTCATCTGCAATTTCTCTTAATTGTGTAATATATTCTTTAGCAATTTCTTTATTTAGTACAATATTTTTAGACTTGCTACTAAAGTCAAAAAAGCTTATGGAAACATCAATTTTTCCTCTTGTTATTTTGTTCGCAATTTGCTTTCTAATTTTATCTTCCATAAAACTAAATCTTTTTGGAGCTTTAACTGTTATATCACTGTATTTATTGTTTACAGTCTTTATTTCTATTACGTAATTTCTACCATTACTTTCTAAAGTAGCTCTGCCAAAGCCTGTCATACTTTTCACTTTCTATCTCCCCTTTACTAATCATCAGAAATTATTTCTTTTACATCGCTTATTGTTTTTTTCCAGCTTATTTTATCTTTTATATACACCGATATTGCTCTGATAAAATAATAAGCTATTGCTACGCAAGAGCAGATGCTGGTTATCATTACAAATTTATCTTGATATAATATATACATGTATAACAATACTAGCGAAACAATTGCCACTACTAACATTTCTACCCCTTTTAGTGCAGCTCTTCCACTATCTTTGTTATACGCATATTCAAACAATATAATTGTAATGCCAAGCAATATAACGCTAAATACTTTTAAATCTGTTACAAAACTTCTGGTATTTATATTAACAAATCCCCAGCCAAGTGAAATAAAATAAATAGAAATTAATATGCCAAATAAAATGTTTCCAAATACATTCTTATATATTTTTTTCTTCTCATCTTTAGGCATTTTCTGAGCTTTTTCAATTTGCATAGAAATTTGCTTTTCATCCATCTTAGGAGTTTCTTTTTTTACTACTTCCTTTTCTGGTTCCTCGGCCACCTCTTTAAATTTATCTACATTATTTAATTGTTCTGCAATAATTTGTTTTATTTTTTCATCCGTCTTTTTGGCTTTCTTCACTTGTTTGGATTTTTCTATTTTCTTCGTGTCTTTGCTGTTTTTATTTTTCTTTTGTGCTGTTGCCTTGGTTGTTGTTGATTTTCTAGTTGGCTTTGCCGCCTCTCTCGTTGTTGATTTAGTAGTTGATTTTTTTGTTGATTTCGTTGCTGTTTTAGTTGTTGTTTTTGCTGTTTTTGTTTTACTTTCGACTTGCTCGCCTGTTGTCTCATTTTTAGTTGATTGCCTACCAGTTGCTTTTTTACTTGTAGTCGTACTCTTTTTAGCTTTTGTTGTTGAGGTTGATGTTTTGGTAGGCGTTTTTTTCTTGGTTACACTACTTGTTTTCTTGTTTTTATTAGTATCTGCTTTGTTTACATCGTTATTCTCTTGTATATTTTCTTCATTATTATCCGCCATTTTTTCAAAATCCTCCTAATACAGATTATACCAAATTATACTTTATCATTTCAAGGCTTATTATTTTATTTTTCATTTCTATTCTTCATTTCTATTCTTCATTCCTATTTTTCCAACTCATATAAAATATTTCCTGCCATTACAAGTCCCGCAGTTTCTGTTCTTAAAATTCTCTTTCCGAGTGAAACAAATTTAACATTTTTTTCATCTAGTAATTCTATCTCTTTCTCAGAAATTCCACCTTCAGGGCCTATCACAATTGCTATGTTGTACTCTTGTTTATTTTGGCTCTCTAATTTTTTTAGCTCTGCTTTTAACATATTATGCTCTTCATTTTCATATGCAACTAATACAACATCATACCCGTCTACATCAATTTCTTTTGTCTTTATTATACTTTTTATATTTGGAATAATGTCTCTCATAGATTGTTTAGCAGCTATCTCAGCAATTTTTTGCCATCTATCCAATTTTTTACTAGCGACCTTTTCATCAAGCTTTACAACCGTTCTTTCCATTATCACAGGTACAATATTATTAACCCCGACTTCAGTATTTTTTTGAATAATAAGCTCCATTTTTTCAAACTTCGGTACCCCTTGAAATAGCGTTATATGCACATTTGATTCTGTTGTTTTGCTTATTTTTTCTATAATTTCACAATTAACTTCATTTTTTGTATACTGAGTAATCTTTGCATTATAATTATCTCCAGTCACCTGATTGCAAACTTGAATTTCATCATCTTTTTTCATTCTTAATACATTTAATATATGGTTCACGTCATCTCCATCTATTATAATATTATCGTTTTTTATTTGTTCTGGTTTTACAAAAAATTTAGACATACAAAACCTCTCTTTACAATTTTATGTTTACATTATACCAAAAAATAGTTTAACTAGCAATAGTACAATTTTTACAATTTTGTACAATTTGGGGACGGAGAAAAAAATGTACGTACTAAATTAATAAATATAAAAAAAAATAATACTTTAATATTTTATAAAACATCAACACGTTGTGCTTGTTCGGAGCTACTTCGGGCTCCCCAAAAAGTGCATTGCCGGTTTCGTTTTTAAAATATTAAAGTATATTATTTTTCGAGAAGAAAAAATACAAAAACGTACATTTTTTTCTCCGTCCCCAAATTGTACAAAAATTATATTTTATCCAAATATTCCTCTCTTTTTTACTGGAGGTTGTTCGTTCATAGTTTTTGCAAGTTCTACTAGTAGGTCTCTTTGTTCTTTAGACAAACGTTTTGGAACTTGTACCTGTACTGTGAATATTAAATTTCCTCTATAGCCAGAATTAATGTGTACAAATCCTTTGTCTTTTATTGTGAATTTTGTACCTGTTTGTGTTCCTTCTGGTATTCTATATGTCGTTTTTGTTCCATCTACTAGTGGAATTTCTAGTTCTGCACCAAGTGTTGCTTGTGTAAATGTGATTGGAATATCACAATACACATTATCATCTTTTCTAGTAAATATGCTGTGTCTCTTCAAATTTACTGTTACATATATATCTCCATTTGGTCCACCGTTTGTTCCTGGTTCACCTTCGCCTCTTAATACTACTGTTTGACCATCGTCAATTCCTGCAGGTATTTTTAGATTTATTTTAGCCTGTTTTCTTACCGTTCCTTTTCCAAGACATGTATCACAAACATCTTTTATTACTTTACCAGTTCCATGACAATTTGAACATGTTGTTTGGACTCTCATTTGTCCTAATAGAGTAGTCTGCATCTTTGTAACAGTTCCTTTTCCTCCACATATAGAGCACGTTTCTGGATGTGTTCCAGGTTTTGCACCTGTACCAGAACATGTAGGACATTTTTCATTTCTAGTAATATTTATTTCTTTATTTACTCCACTATATGCTTCTTCAAAAGTAAGGTTTACACTATATTTCAAATCTGCACCTTTGCTTGGAGCATTTGGATTTCTAGATGATGACCTTCCAGTTCCGAATCCAAATAAATCTCCTAAGTCTCCGAAAATATCACTAAATCCATCAAATCCAGATGTTGAATACGTGTATGTTCCCCCACCAAATGGACCTCCAGCACCGCCAAAACCTTGGCTTGGATCTGCTGTTCCGAATTGGTCGTACATTTTTCTCTTTTGCGGATTAGACAAAACTTCATATGCTTCATTTACTTCTTTGAATTTTGCTTCTGCTTCTTCTTTATTATCTGGATTAGCATCAGGGTGATATTTCTTTGCAAGACGTCTATATGCTTTTTTTAGTTCGTCATCTGTTGCTGTTTTTTCAACACCTAAGACTTCATAATAATCCTTCTTTTCAGCCATTGCTTTCTCCTTTTCTACAATTATCCTTTTCTAAATTTTACGTCTAGATTGTATTAATCAGTAACGAAATCTATTAACGAAAAATATTTAGAAAATCGCCCAAAAAGGGGCGTCCCTATTGGGCGATTTTTATTATTTGTTTTCGTCTTTTTTGTCGTCTTCTACTTTGTAATCTGCATTGTATACATTTCCATTTGCATCTGTTTGTGGTCCAGCTCCTGCTCCTGCATTTGCTCCGGCACCTGCAGCTCCGTTTGGATTTGCTTGTGCATATAGTTTCTCAGACATTGCATAGAAAGCTTGTTTTAACTTCTCTGTTGCTTCTTTTATTTTATCAATATCAGAACCTTCAAGAGCTTTCTTTACATTCTCTATTTCTGCTGTAGCTTTTGCTTTTTCTTCTCCGCTTATCTTGTCACCTAATTCATCTACTGTCTTTTGGCAGTTGTACATTAAGCTTTCAGCTTCGTTTCTAGCTTCTATTTCATCTTTCTTTTTCTTATCTTCTGCAGCATGTGCTTCTGCATCTTTAACGGCTTTGTCTATATCTTCGTCTGTTAAGTTTGTTGAAGCTGTAATAGAAACTTTTTGCTCGTTTCCTGTTGCCATGTCTTTTGCAGATACGTGAACTATACCATTAGCATCTATATCAAATGTTACTTCAATTTGTGGAACTCCTCTTGGTGCTGCTGGAATTCCTGTTAATTGGAATCTTCCTAATGTCTTGTTGTATGCAGCCATTTCACGTTCACCTTGTAATACGTGTACTTCAACTGATGTTTGACCATCTGCTGCTGTTGAGAATATTTGTGATTTCTTTGTTGGTATTGTTGTATTTCTTTCAATTAATTTTGTGAATACACCACCATATGTTTCAATACCTAATGATAATGGTGTTACATCTAGTAATACTAAGTCTTTAACATCTCCTGATAATACACCACCTTGAATTGATGCACCAATTGCAACACATTCATCTGGGTTTATTCCTTTATCTGGATCTTTTCCTGTTATCTTCTTAACTTCTTCTTGTACACAAGGTACTCTTGTTGAACCACCAACTAATAATACTTTATGAATATCTGCAGATGTAACTCCTGCATCTTTCATAGCTTGCTCTACTGGTACTCTTGTAGCATCAACTAAATCTCTAATTAATTCTTCGAATTTAGCTCTTGTTAATGTTACATCTAAGTGTTTTGGTCCTTGAGCATCTGCTGTTATAAATGGTAGGTTGATTTGTGTTTGTTGCATTCCAGAAAGCTCTATTTTAGCTTTTTCAGCAGCTTCTTTTAGACGTTGCATAGCCATTTTATCTGTTGATAAATCTATTCCATTTGATTTTTTGAATTCTGATATTAAGTAATCTATAATTCTTTGGTCGAAGTCATCTCCACCTAAGTGTGTATTACCATTTGTAGCAAGAACTTCGAATACACCATCACCGATATCAAGTATAGAAACATCGAATGTTCCACCACCTAAATCGTATACCATTATTTTTTGGTCTTGATCTTCTTTATCCATACCAAATGCTAAAGCTGCGGCTGTTGGCTCGTTTATAATTCTTAATACTTCAAGTCCTGCAATTTTACCTGCATCTTTTGTAGCTTGTCTTTGGCTATCTGAGAAGTATGCTGGAACTGTTATAACAGCTTGTGTAACTTTTTGTCCTAAATAATTTTCTGCATCTGTCTTTAATTTTTGTAATATCATAGCAGAAATCTCTTGTGGAGAGAATTCTTCTCCTTCTATTTTAACTTTTTCAGCTGTACCCATTTTTCTTTTTATTGATATAACTGTGTTATCAGGATTTGTAACAGCTTGACGTTTTGCAATTTGTCCTACTAATCTTTCTCCATTTTTTGAAAATGCAACTACTGATGGAGTTGTTCTGTTTCCTTCTGCGTTAGGAATAACAACTGGCTCTCCACCTTCCATAACTGCAACACATGAATTTGTTGTACCTAAATCAATACCTATAATCTTTCCCATAATAAATTTCCTCCCTATTTTACTATACTAAAGTTATTTTTCTATATTAAATTTTCTTAAGTTCTATCTATATAAATTTTAAAATTAATAACATATAAATTTTAGTTTGCTACAACAACCATAGAATGCCTAATAACCTTACTTCCAATCATGTAGCCTTTTCTATATTCTTGTGCAACTATTTTTTCTCCAAGTTTTTCATCTTGTATCATGCTTACTGCCTCATGTAATTCTGGATCAAAAGGTTGTCCTACTGCCTCTATCTCTTTTACTCCATTTGCTGTAAGCACATCTTTAAATTGTTTTAACACAAGCTCGATTCCTTTTTTGTATTCTTCATCTTTTGTCTCGGCTTCTGTTGCTTTTTCTAAGTTATCAATTACTGGTAATAATGATGATATTATATCCCCTATTATCGAATTGTATAACCCTTCTCTTTCTTTTGCACTTCTTTTCTTTAAATTATCGAATTCTGCAATAAGCCTTGTGTGTCTATCTTTTACGTCTGTCAATTCATCTTTTAATTTTGATATTTGCTCATTTAATTCTTTTTCTTTATTTTCTGTCTTTTCTTCTTTTTTTACTTCTTGCTTTTCATCTTTTTCTTCTTGTACTTTTTTCTCTTTATCCATTATCATCATCCTTTCTCTCTTTAGAATTTGGATTGTCTAGTTTTGGTGTTTCACTATTTTCGCCTAGCTTTTTACTAATATATTTCATTGCCGATATTACTTTTGAATAGTCCATTCTGGTAGGTCCAATTATAGCAATTGTTCCTAAATCTTTGCCTTCTTCTTTATGTTTAAATGTTATTATGCTAAAGTCTTTTAGAGCTTCATCCACATTTTCATCACCAATGTAAACATTTATTTCATCTTGATTATCATCACTATTCAAAACATCTATCATCTGTTTAGTTTTGTCTGTATCTAATATATTTACAAAATTTTTGGCTATATCTAAACTCTTGAATTCTGGCAAATCAAACGATTTATTGGCCCCCTCCATATAAATCGGTGCGTCTTCGTTTATTGCTTTATTTAACTGTTCTAACACAGGTTTTACCACATTTAATACACTGCTCATTTCTGAATGCATGTATTCTTCCATCGGTTTATCTATTTGAGTAAGTGGTTTTCCTTTTAGCTTGTTGTTAAACAAATACGTTATTGTATCAACTTGTTCCTGTGTTACATCTTCGTCAAACTTAATTATTGTTTCTTTTATGAGTCCACTCTCTGTTAGAATTATAGCCATTAAAAGCCTGCTACCTAACAATACAAATTTAACTTCTTCTATATTTTGGCTCGCTACTCGTGGCCCTATTCCAACTGATGTGTAATGAGTTATTTCCGATAATGTTGATGTTGCAATTTTTGTTAAATCTTCTATCTGATTAACTTTAGTTGCAAGTTGTGTTTGTATATATTTTATCTCTTGCATACTAATATCATTATAGTTTAAAAGTTCATCAACATAATATCTATAACCTTGTGCCGACGGAATACGTCCAGCTGATGTATGTGGTTTATCAAGCAAACCAATCTTTTCTAGCTCAGCCATATCGTTTCTTATCGTGGCACTGCTGTAATCAATTCCATGTTTTTCTACAATAGACTTTGAGCTTACAGGCTCAGCTGTTTCGATATATTCTTCTACAATAGCTTGTAATATTTTTTTCTTTCTATTGTCTAGCATTTTTTCACCTCTTTTTAGCACTATACTATCTCGAGTGCTAAACTGTGTATATAATACATCGTAAGTTAGCAAAAGTCAATAGAGATTGCTAATTTTATTGTGAAAGTTTTGTGAATTTTCGCTCGTTTACTACATAATTTTTACAACATAAAAACTCGAGACAGTCTATATAGACCATCTCGAGGCAGGAGTTTATTCTTTTCGGTTATTTTTAATTCTTTTTACGTTCTCAGTCTGTTTAAAAATTGATTTCAAAAAAATTGGTATAATGATAGTTATAATTATAAGTCCCGATGCAAAAATCACAAGATTTTTATCAATCTTAAATTTACTATCAATTACCATTCCAGCAATAATAGCTATAAGAAACCATCTTTCAGTTCTCGCCATAATATCATAATTATAAACTATGGTTATTGGTATCTGCATTGCTACTACGAAAATAGCATACCGAACTGTCAAAATGGGAATTTTCGTTAAAAATATACTTATGTTTATCCCCATAATGACTCCAAGAATAATTGCATTTAGTTTCATTGAAAATTTCATATGCACACTCCCTTTGTTATATTATTTTCTGAAACATATTTAATTTATACCATATTTTTCACTTTATGTAAAGATTATACATTAAATTTAAATAATACTATATCTCCATCTTGCATTACATATTCTTTACCTTCTGAACGAACTAATCCTTTTTCTTTTGCAGCTGTCATCGAGCCTTCTCTCATTAAATCTTCATAAGAAACTATTTCTGCTCTAATGAATCCTCTTTCAATGTCTGAGTGAATTTTTCCTGCAGCCTGTGGAGCTTTTGTTCCTTTCTTTATTGTCCAAGCTCTTACTTCTGGCTCTCCAGCTGTTAAGAATGACATTAATCCAAGTAAATCATAGCTTGCCTTTATTACTTTATCTAGTCCAGATTCTTCCAAACCTAGTGCTTCTAGCATTTCTTTTTTATCATCGCCATCTAAGCTTGATAATTCTTCTTCTATTTTTACACAAAGCTTTATAACTTCTGCCTTGTCTTGTTTTGCATATTCTTTTACACTATTTACATTTGCATCATTTTCATCTAATAATTGATCTTCTGAAACATTTGCAACATATAAAATTGGCTTCATTGTTAATAAGAATCCATCCCTTACTATTTCTAGTTCTTCATCTGTATACTCCAAGCTTCTTGCTGGCTTGCCATTTTGCAAAGCATCTCTTACTTTTTTCCATGTATCAAATTCTAATTGATATTTCTTATCACCTTTTATTAATTTACTTGCTCTATCAATTCTTTTTTCAACAGTCTCTAAATCTGCAAAAACTAGCTCTAAATTAATAGTTTCTATATCTCTTACTGGATTTATACTTCCATCAACATGTATTATGTTTGAATCTTCAAAACATCTTACAACTTGGCAAATTGCATCTGTTTCTCTTATATGAGATAAAAACTTATTTCCTAATCCTTCACCTTTGCTTGCTCCTTTTACCAAACCTGCTATATCCACAAATTCAATTACAGCATGTGTAACCTTTTGAGGATTATACATCTTTGCTAGGTTGTCCAATCTCTCGTCTGGCACTGGAACTACTCCAACATTTGGTTCTATTGTACAGAATGGATAATTTGCACATTCTGCTCCTGCATTTGTTATTGCATTAAATAAAGTACTCTTTCCTACATTTGGAAGTCCTACAATTCCTATTTTCATTATATCTTCGACCTTTCTTTTTCTTATAGCTATTATAATATAACACAAATTATTACTTTTGGCAATTAATTTATTTAAGGTTCCATACCGGAACCCCAAATAGAATTTTAAATATATTTTTCACTATTATTTGAATAATTTATTAAACGTATTCTTTCCAACTATTCCATCTTGTGATAATCCATTTCTTTTTTGAAATTCTCGTATCGCACTTTCTGTTGCAGGTCCGAATATTCCGTCTGCATTAATGTTAAATAATTTGCAAATAAGCATTGACTGAATTAGCCAAGTGATGTTTCCTTCTGCTCCTCTTCGAACATTTATGCAGGCATTGTAAGTGTTAGTTCCAAATATTCCATCGACTGCTAGTTTACTTCCAAACTGTTTATTTAATTCTGTTTGTAATCCCTTCACCAATGCCTTCTTCGTCTCGTTTCCATAAATATTATCTACTGAAATATTTAAGCCATATTTTTCATTTAAAGAGGTTTGTATTGTAGCTATTTTTCCCTTTTCTTGGCTTGGTTTTGATACTCCTGTTTCATTTGAATTTGCTATTTGATCAAATGGAAAATTGTCACCCGGGCAATTTGTTGCATTTACATTTTTATGAACTTGTACTGTGTTTATTCCATATTTATTTTTTAAAAAATTTACAAGTTCTCTTCCAGCCTTAATCTCCTCCTCTTGCATTATTTCTTCCTTATAATCTCCTTCAAAGCAAATTCCCAATGAATCATAATTTGCACCATATGCATGAGCTCCAACTTTATCCTCTGGACGAAGTCTATATATTGTGCCGTCTTTTCTTACCAGAAAGTGATATCCAGCTCCACTCCAACCGTTGCTTAAATGCCACCTGTGAATATCTTCAGCTGAGCACCTTTTTGCAGCAGCATGATGCAAAATTATTCTTTTAGTAGAGCTACGTGTATCCATTTGTTTAAAATTTAAATTTGTATTAATTATATTCATATTTATTTTTTCTCCCTATTGCTAATAGCCTTCTGACCAAGTAAATACGTACTTATTACACCTTGAACAACGGCTATTACTTGTACTATTTGAATCGCATATGGTATTGTTATTCCTTCTACAGCATTAATTCCAGTAACCAAAGCACTAATAATTGCCAAAACATTTATTGTATATTTTGCTATTGTCTTAATCTTTTCCATATTAAATCCTCCTAATATATTGTATTCGAGAATTTTTTTATTGAGACTATTTACACGAATTTAGATAAAAAATTTATTTTTTCATAATTTTCAATTGGAAATATTTGACTTTTCCTGTAAAATATTGTATAATTTTGCCAGTAACATATTTTAATATGTGTTGCCTTCGAATATATACAGAGTTCGGAGGCACAATCCTCCGAACAATCACAAGGAGGAAGTTTTAATGAAAGTATCGATGAATGACAAGGTCAAAGTCAAACTGAACAAGATCGGCGATGAATTGCTTCAAAAAGTTTTGGGAAGTTCTCAGGAGCTTCCCAAAAAGGATCCTGAGGGTTATACCGAAATGAAGTTTCTCTATCTCCTTAAGATGTTCGAGGATTTCGAATATCTGGGTGAGGTCAACAAGCCGTTTGACGGCGATGTTATTGTAATCGCATAATTTCATTTCATGGTACAGGCCTTATCACATGTACCACAACCACCAGCAGAGTTACTCATTTCAGAGCAACTCTGCTGGTGGTTTATTTTTTATATAACTAGATTAAATTTATAACAAAAATCGTTGTCAAAAAATTGACAAACAGATAATTAATGTATATAATAAATATAGGAAATGAAAAACCACAATCGTGGTTGCCACATATTATTGTAACAACACATCTGCTGGCCAAAGCAAAGATGTGTTGTTTTATTTATTCCTTATTTGACAAAATTATGTATATAATTGCTAATAAGGCTACGTTTATAGTAAGGGAAAATCCCAATGCATATATTAAAAATAATATAATACCCATAAACACCACCTCACTTTCCCATAGTATATACTATGAAGTAAAGTGGCAACACACTTGCTTATCTCATTTCCTATATCAATTACTATACTATATATATTAATAAAAAACAAGCGAACACTAAAAATATATGCATATTTTTTTATGTTAGATAAAATAAAAAAATTAAAGTTATATAAAACTCTAATTTTTTCATTCTGGAGCTAACAACCGGAATTGAACCGGTGACCTCAGCCTTACCAAGGCTGCGCTCTACCTACTGAGCTATGATAGCATGTATTGCTTCTGTTTTTCATCAGAAGCTTTTATATATTACTTTCTGCTTGTATATTTTTTGCAGTTTTCTTTCTAATTCTTTGTATTGCATTGTCCACAGATTTTACTGGAGCATCTAATCTTTCTGCAATTTTTACATAAGATTCTCCTTGTACATATCTATTAAGTACTTTCTTTTCAAAATCACTTAATGATGAGTCTATCACATTTTCTACACTTAAGAAATATTCTTTTTTTGTAATTGTATCTAGTGGATCTTCTATTACTGTGTTTTCAAGCACGTCCACTATTTGTGTATCATTGTTCCCATCTTCGTTTTCAAAAGCTGTCATATTCAATGATAAATATGAATTTAGTGGCATATGTTTTTGTCTATTAGAGGATTTTATTGCTGTTATTAGCTGTCTTTCTATACATAAATTTGCAAATGATTTAAATGAATTCTGCTTGTCCGGTTTGTAATCTTTAATCGCTTTATATAACCCTATCAAACCTTCTTGTACTATATCTTCTTTTTCGGCACCAATTATAAAATATTTATTCACTTTTGAATTTACTAGGTCTTTATATTTGCATATTAAAAAATCTAGTGCATCTGTATCTTTTTTATTTATCAATTCCAGTAGTTCATCATCAGACATATTATTATAATTGTTGTTCATCTTTTAGCAAGTTCCTCCTAATAGTGCCTCATTGGTTTGTATTATATGCCAAAAAAGCTTGAAATGTCAATATTTTTTGCAAATTATTTTCATTTTTTTAGTGGTTTTTTTATTGCTAAACCGTCTTTTTTGAGGTATAATCATTCTATTAAAATTTAAGGAGATTTTTGCAATGGCTTTTGATGGTATTGTAACTAAAGCAGTCGTTTCAGAATTGAATACTTGTCTTATTAATGGAAAGATAAATAAAATTTTTGAACCTAATAAAAACGAGATTTTATTGGGTATTTATTCTGGTGGAAAAAATTATTGTTTGAATATTTCTATAGATTCAGTAAACTATAGAATTAATTTAACTACCAGTTCTAAGCCTAACCCTCAAAATGTTTTGAATTTTTGTATGGTTCTTAGAAAACATTTGACTGGTGGAACTATAAAAAAAATCTATTCTACTGGCTTGGAACGTATTGTTTTTATTGATGTTGATGTATACAACGAGCTTAATGATTTAATTACAAAAACTCTTGTTGTTGAACTTATGGGAAAGCACAGCAATGTTATCCTACTAAATTCAGAGCATATAGTTATCGATAGCTTACGTCATCTAAATAAGTTTGATAATTCAAATAGAGACATCTTCCCTGGTTCGAAATATTTGAATATTGAAAGTGATAAAAAGGACTTTCTTGCAGTTAGAACTTTTGATGAATTTTATAGAGATGTCACAATAGATTGCGGAAATTTACCATCAACATTATCTAAAATTTACAATGGATTTGGAAAGAAAAATATATCATATTTATTAGAAACATTGAATATTCCAACAGCTGTTTCTACTAATGATTTGAAAAAAGTTTACTCATATTTAAAAGATTTATTTGCAAGCATGCCTGATAATGTTGTTTTAAAAGAATATGCCGCTGACAAGAAAGACTATTTTGCTTATAACTCTATAAATGACGGACTTTCTGTAAATTTCTTTTTAGATGATTTTTATACTTCAAAAGAACAAGCTGAGCAGTTTAAACAATATAGAGATACAGTATTAAAGCTTGTTTTAAATCATGTTGGAAAAATAAAAGAAAGAATTAGCACAATAGATTCAAAAATTGCCGATTGCACAAATGCTGAAAAATACAGATTATATGGTGAGTTAATAACCTCTAACTTATACAGAATCCCAGATTATCCACAGTCTGAAGTTACTTTGGAAAATTATTATGATAACAACAATTTAATTACTATACCTTTAGATGAGAAATTTAGTCCATCTAAAAACGCCAAGAATTTTTTCAAGAAATATAGAAAATTACAAAATACAATAGCTATTGTAGAAAAGCAAAAAGAATTGGCCGAAGCCGAACTATCATACTTGGATAGCATTGTATACGAATTAGAAAATGTTTCCACAATTGAAGATATAGACAATATTTATTCTGAAATTTGTGATAATTTAATTTTTGGAAAAAATGCAAATACAGTAAATAATCATGTTTATAATAGCCACGATAAAATTGCTAATTCAAAGAATTCAAAATCTAATAAGCAGTCAAGCTCAAGCAATATGCCGGAGAAGCGTGATATTGATGGTTACACTGTTTACATTGGAAAAAATAATAAACAAAATGATTATTTAACTTGCAGACTCGCACAAAATTCTGACATTTGGTTCCACACAAAAGATATACATGGAAGCCACGTTGTATTAAAAGTAGATAGTAACCCTAATGCCTCTCATGTAAACTCAGAAAATCCTGGTATATCTAATACATTCAGTGTTCCAGACGCCGTTTTATATAAATGTGCATCTGTTGCAGCATACTACAGCAAAGCCAGAATGTCTCAGAATGTGCCAGTTGACTATACCTTAATAAAATACGTAAAGAAACCTAATGGTGCAAAACCAGGAATGGTAATATACACAAATAATAAAACCATATATGCAAATCCACAAAATATATAATTGTACAAAGTGGGGACGGAGAAAAAAAAGTACATTTTCATAATAATCAAAAGAATCAACACTATGATATTTTTAAAACGAAACCGGCAGTGCGCCTTTGAGGGGTCCGATAGGAGCCCCGACCAAGCACAACGCGTTGAGTCTTTATAAAATATCATGGTATTGATTTTATATACAGAACTTTCGTACATTTTTTTCTCCGTCCCCATTTTGTACAAATAATTTTATGCTGGCGGATTTATTATTGCCTGTATTTCTTCATCTTGTCTTAATTCTGGCACGATAAAGTCATAGGCTCTTTTATCCTGCTTTATCGCTTCTATTGCTATTGTTTTATCTGAACGCAAACGCTTGCTTGCATATTTAATAATTAGTCCTTTATTTTTTACCGCTTCAAGCACAACATCGTAATCGTCTCTCAATTCTTTGCTTACATAATATAAAATTTGACCATCTGTTTTGGCAGCTTTTAAAGCTAATTCCTTGTCTGCTTTTAGTTCATCTGATGCATAACAAAGAACCCAGCCTTTTTTCTCAACTGCTTGCATCAATATTTCTCTATCCGCTTTTAATCTTTTTGAGGCAAATTCCAATGCTCCACCATCTTTTGTAACGGCTTTCATTACTAGATCTTTGTCGTCTTGAAACTCCGGATCTGCTGCATCCAATAAAAGTCCATCTTCTTCTATTGCTTTTTCCACATATTCTTTGTCATTGCTATGTTCTTTTACATCGTCATAAGTGTACATTTTTTCCTCCGTCCCCAAAATGAACGCCAAGCCGATTGCCAATATGATCGTTCTTTTATATAGCGCTCGTTTTGTATTCTATGTTTTCCATGTATGGATATATTTCTTTTAGTCTCTTATGTGTAATTATTGTTAAACGTGGTAATGGATTTTTTAGATTTTCTGTTAGTAACTGCTGTGTGTAGCAGTTTTCTGATGTTTTGAATAGCTGATATCTATTCCTTACATATGTGTAGAAAATTATATATCCATTATCCAATTCGTTTTCCATTCGTTCAAATGAGTATTTGCCGTCCATAAGTTTGATTTTTTCCTTTCATTTATTTGTTACGCCAAGATTTAGAAAGAAATAAATTTTGACCCATCAAAATTGTAATTATTTCTTAATTATTTCTTAATTATTTCTTAATCATTTCTTAATCATTTCTTAATTATTTCTTAATCATTTCTTAATCATTTCTTAATCATTTCCTTAAATTCTTGTTCCGATATAATTGTAACTCCCAATTCCTGTGCTTTTGTTAATTTTGAACCTGCTTCTTCTCCTGCTAGAACGTAGCTTGTTTTTTTAGAGACTGAACCTGATACTTTACCTCCAAAGCTTTCTATTAGGTCGCTTGCTTCTTGCCTTGTATACTCTTCTAAACTTCCTGTTAATACGAATGTTTTTCCTGCAAATCTGTCATCTACGTTTGCATTTTCGTTTTCACTCTGTAGTACTTCAGTATTCACTCCTGCTTCTTTCAGCCTATTTATTAAGTCGATGGTTTGTGGTTGCCTGAAAAATTCATAAATGCTTTGTGCTGTAATTTCTCCTACATCCTCAATCATACTTAACTCTTCAAAACTTGCTCCAGCAATATCATCTATAGACTTATATTTTTTACACAATCCTTTAGCAGATTTTGTTCCTATATGTCTTATTCCAAGTGCTGTTAGTAACTTAAATAAGTCATTGTTTTTGCTTGCATTTATTGAATCTATTAGGTTTTGAGCAAATTTCTTTCCGTTCTTTTTTAGTGACGCAATTTCATCTAATGTTAGTGTGTAGATGTCTGCAATATTCTTTATTAGACCTTTATCAACTAATTGCTCTAATATTTTTATTCCAAGTCCATCTATATCCATTCCTTCTTTTGACACAAAATGTGCAAGGTTTCTTAATATTTTTGCACTGCACTCTATTCCTATACAACGTGCAACAGCTTCGCCTTCTTCTCTTACTACTGGTGCTCCGCAGACCGGACATACTGTCGGCATAATAAATTCTCTTTCAGTACCATCTCTCTTCGATTTTATAACATCAACAACTTCTGGAATTACGTCTCCCTGCTTTTGAATTACGACTGTATCTCCTATTTTTAGGTCTTTTTCTTTTATAAAATCTTCATTGTGAAGTGTTGTTTTTGAAATAGTTGAGCCTGCAACTTTAACTGGTTCTAGTATTGCAGTTGGTGTAAGTGCTCCTGTTCTTCCAACTTGGCACACGATGTCTAAAAGTTTTGTCTCTTTTTTCTCTGGTGGATATTTGTATGCAATAGCCCACTTTGGAACTTTATAAGTGGTTCCAAGTATTTCTCTTAGTCTTAAATTATCTACTTTTATAACAGCACCATCTATTCCAAATGATAGATTTTCTCTATCTTCTCCAATCTTTTTTATTGCTTCAATTGCTTCATCTATTGTGCTACACAATGTTCTTACTGGCACCACATTAAATCCTAATTTTTGTAGCTTGTCTAACTCGGTAAAATGCGAATTTTCAGAATCAAATGTATCTTCATCATATTTTTGTACATTGAATATGAAAATATCTAGTGGTCTTGTTGCAGTTACCTTTGAATCTAATTGACGAAGAGAACCTGCCGCTGCATTTCTTGCATTTGCAAATAGACTCTCGTCTAATATTTCTCTTTCTGCGTTCATTTTTTCGAACTCTTTTGTTCCGATGAATACCTCTCCACGAACTGTAATATCTATTTTTTCTTTTAGTTCTTTTGGAATATGTGAAATCGTTTTTAAGTTATCTGTTACATCTTCTCCAATCAGGCCATTTCCTCGTGTTGCACCTTGCACAAATACTCCTTTTTCATATTTAAGTGCAGTAGATAGTCCGTCAATCTTTGTTTCTACAACATATTTTAACTCTTCATTATTTTCCTCTGCAACTTTTCTAACTCTTGTATCGAAATCTCTCAATTCTTCAAAAGAAAATATATCTTGAAGGCTTTGAAGTGGTACTTCATGTACCACTTGCTTGAATCCTTCTTTAACATGACCTCCAACCTTTTGAGTTAACGAATCACGAGTAACAAGCTCTGGAAATTCTTTTTCCAAAGCTTTTAATCTGTTCATCATCATATCGTACTCGTAATCAGTTATTGCAGGGTTATCCATGTCATAATATAGTTTTGCATAATACTCTAATTTTTCTCTAAGTTCCTTAACCTCTGTTCTCGCTTGCTCTAACTCCATTGTTATATAAGTTCCTCCTACAAAACTTTATAATTGTTCTCCACAATTATTGCAGAATTTGTTACCTGCATCATTTGGCATTTTGCATTTTGGACAAACTTTTTTTGTTGTCTTTGCCTTACCACATTCACTGCAGAATTTGCTATCAGCTGGATTTACATGTCCACATTCACATGTCCAACTTTCAGCTTTTTCTCCACTGCCACTTAAGTCCATTTTACTTGCATCTGTATTTTGGTTCCATGGTCCATTTGCAGCATTTTGCATCATTCCATTTGTTGACATGTTCATCATTCCAATTCCCATGAATCCATTTGCTGCTCCATTTTCATTTTTAGCTGCATTTTCAACAGCATTTGAATATGCTCCAACCATTCTTCCTTGTTGCATGTAAGAGTTTGAACTTAACTCGTAGTCATCAATCTTCTTTGCTGAATCTTCTGTTAATGTTACAGATTCAACAGCGAAGCACACAATCTCTATTCCTCTTTCTCTTATCTTTGCATCAAATACTTGCTCATCCATCATTTCTCTTATCTCATCTGTTTGGCTTGGCATCTCTAGAACTGGAACTTTGTATTTAGCTGTTCCAAGTTCGTTAGCAACGTTTTGGAATACGGCCATAACTTCTGTTCTTAATTGTTCTACTAATTCATCTTTTCTGTAAACATCTGCTGTTCCTGCCAATTTAGTCATGAATAATGCTGGATCTGCAATTCTAAAAGTATATTTACCAAAACATTTTACTTCTACTCTTAGTGGTGTTAAAGTATTTGTCATTTGGTTTGGAATTGGGTGTGACCAATCTTGGAATGGAATTGGTGCCGCTGTTCCAAATTTATTATCTATTATTTCCTTTGTGTTGAAGAAAAATACTGCTTGTTGTTTAGCACTTGCTCCATTGTATGTAAAACGTTGCCACATCTCTTTAAATACTGCTCCAAATTGTCCAGCGAAGAATGATGGTGTAGAAGAACTATCAAAAGTATATACACCTTCTTCTGCTGTTGCATCAATTACTCTACCATTATCAAATATAATTGCACATTGACCCGGTGCTACTATAATTGTGCTTTTGTTTGATATAACTCCATTTGGAGTAGTTTTCTTTACCATAAGAATATCATTTGTCATGTTCTCACATCTTATTGCTTCCTTCCATTGATCATGCATTGTACTTCCTATTGCACTTGCTGCTGCTTTAATTAATCCCATAATTTTTTCCTCCTAAAATTAATTTTTACTTTTGGGCTTTAAATAATTTATTCTGTGCAGGCCTCAATTTACAAGGCCCGCACAAACTTTACCCTATTTTTTCTAAGTTTGATAATGCCCAGCTATGTTCACCCGTTGTTATTACACTTCCACAATACTCGCATTTACCTGATGAAGTTATTTGTGTTGGTGCTCCACAGTTTGGACAATTTGTTGTATTTATTTCAATAGAACCTGGTTTCGTCTTTTCACCTGTTGTTCTAATAAAATCAAGTTTATATGTGCTATATCTATCAGTAGTTTTATCACCTTTTAATATTCTTCCAGTTGTTTCATCTATTATATAATCATTCATTCTAGATTTTAATACAACAGTTAAAACATCTTTATTTCCAGTCTGTTTGAAGTCTGCCAAGCTAACTGACAATACGCAAATTCTTTCCATTACATTTATTTGTTTTCTGTCTATATAACCTTGTAATTGTTTTTGATGTTGTTCGAATAATTCATTTGTTTCAAATACTCTAATAGTGCTCCAATCTCTTGCAGTCCATGCTTCTTGCAATTTTACAAATAAGCTTCTAGTCCAAGACAAGAATTCTTCTTTATTAAACATTTCATCAACTGCTTTAACTCTTCTTTCAACATTTTCTTCTGTATCAAAATTATATCTTGGCTGATAATTCTGAACAGGTCTAGTTGGCGTATGTTGCTTATTCTTTGAAGAAATAGCATACACAATAGCAATTATTATAATAAAAGTTATTATTGTTCCCCACGAGGAACCTCCACTACTTCCATAGCTTGATCCACTGTAGCCATAATCATCACTGCTACTCCAAGAGCTTCCGCTGTCCCATGAGCTACCACTATCCCAAGAACTACCACTATCATAGTCCTCGAAACTTCCTACATCTGCAATTGATGTTTTATAATCAATCGTAACTGTTGAAATAACCGTTATTAAAAGTAATGCCATTAATATTTTTTTTAATTTTTTCATATTATCCCCCTTTTACATTCTTTAGTACCTATTTTATTCTCTCTAAACTTGATAGTGCCAAATTACATTCTTCAGTTGTTATTATGCTTCCACAGTATTCGCACTTACCTTCTGACATTAGCTGTGCACCACAATTTGGACATTTAACATTTCTTATCGAACCAGGTGCCTCACTCGTTCTTCTGATAAATTCCATTTTATATACACCATATTTAAATGCTTCTTTATCACCCCTTACAATATTTCCTGTAGTCTTCTTTATTATATAATCATACATCTTATATTGCAATACTACTGTTAAAACATCTTTTTCACCAGTTTGATTAAAGTCTGCTAGCCTTATTGTTTGAATACTTATTGCATCTTTAACATTTACTAAATCCCTATCTATATAATCTTTATATTGTTTAGACTGTTGCTCATATAGTTCCGTCGTTTCATATCTTCTAATTGAGTTCCAATCTCCATTTTTCCATATTTCTTGTGTTTGTATAAAAAGTCTGCCAGCCCAATCCAAAAAATCTGCACGATTAAACTCTACAACCTTTTTCTTAATAGCCTCAACAATACTTTCTTCTTTATATCGTGTATATTTTTCAGGGTAATCATTATCTATAGTCTTTTTCTTTTTAACATATTTAATTGTTTTACTGCCTATTACATTATTTATTTGATTAATTATAACCACAAATAACCAAATAATAAATGGTGAAAAGACAAACAGCCATTCAATCGGTGTCATTTCATGGCGATATCCGCCACCACCACTGCTACTATCGTCCGAACTACTAGAACTGCTCGATGAACTACCTCTATCCCAATCATCATCCCTTGAACTTCCGCTGTCCCATGAGCTTCCACTATCCCAAGAACTTCCGCTATCATAGTCTTCGAAGCTACCAACATCTGCAATCGATTTACCATAATCAACTGTAAATACTGAAATTAAAGCTATTAAAAGTAGTACAATAAATACTCTTTTTATTTTCTTCATTTTATATCCTCACTTTATATTCCTTGCTATTTTGTTCTTTCCAGATTTGATAATGCCCAATTATACTCTCCTGTTGTTAATACACTACCACAATATTCACACTTTCCAGAAACAGTTATTTGTGTTTTTGCTCCGCAGTTTGGACATTGAACAGTATTTATTGAATCAGATGTTTTAACTCCAGTTTTTCTGATAAATTCCATTTTATATGTGCCATATCTAAATGTAGTTTTGTCTCCTTTTAGAACTTTACCTGTCGTTTTATCTACTATATAATCTAACATTTTTGATTGTACAATTACGGTAATAACATCTTTATCTCCTGTTTGATAGAAGTCTGCTAATCTTGCAGATTGAACACTGATTTTATCCATTATATTCATTTGATTTCTATCTATATAACCTTGTATCTGTCTTAAATGTTGCTCATATAATTCATTTGTTTCATATAATCTCATTTGGCTCCAATCGCCTGTAGTCCACGTTTCTTGCATTTTAATAAATAAATTGCTTGCCCAAAATAATAACTTGCCTTTATCAAACTCTTCATCACGTTGTTTTATTGCCTTTTCAACGTTTTCTTCTTTATAATACTCATATTTTTCATGGTAAATATTAGATCTAGATTCGCTCATTCTCTTACGATATTCTCTATCATTTTTCTTCTTTTCTTTTACAATACATACTGCCATAATAATCCACAGCCCAATTGGTAACAATGCAAGCAATAAACCTGACCACTGAGTTTTCAGTATAGCTGGCGTAGAATCGTAATACCCACTATAATGATTTTTTGCATATTCATAGTCAAAATCATCCCCAGCACTGCTATCACTGTCCCATGAACTTCCACTATCATAATCATCGTCCCACGAACTGCCGCTATCATAGTCATCATCCCATGAGCTACCACTATCCCAGTCATCGTCCCATGAACTTCCACTGTCCCATGAGCTACCGCTATCATAATCCTCAAAGCTTCCAACATCTGCAATCGACTTATTATGAGTAACCACCATCACTAAAACTGCAGCTATAATTAAAGCAACCATTAAGTATCTTAAAAACTTCTTCATTTGATTTTCCCCTTTTATTGCATTTTTTTAACAATCTTTTAGTAAATCTTTGCCACCTTTTAAATACTCATATCCAGAGAAAATTGTTGCAATAACAGAAATTGTCATAAATATGCTTGCTAAAATATTCATTACAAAATCTCCTGTTGTCATATATGTAAGTGCACTATTTACAAGTGCATCTTGCTCTGTCTTTGCTCTAAATACAAATGCAAAATAAGGTTGTGTTGTTAAGAACATTAAAATTATTGCAATCATTTGTGTGACAGTTTTTAGTTTACCCCAAACGTTTGCTGCAATTACCTTGCCACTGTTTTGTACAGCAATTAATCTATATCCTGAAACGGCAAATTCACGGAATATTACTATAATTGGAATCCATGCTGGTAATCTTCCCATTTCTACAAATAAAATCATGGCAGCAACTACTAAAATTTTGTCTGCAATTGGATCTAAAAATTTTCCGAAGTTAGTTACTTGGTTATTCTTTCTTGCCAAATATCCATCTAATTTATCTGTTATTGATGCAATTATAAATATTAGTTCCATTATCCACATTGTTGTAGATATGCCTAAGAAACTTCCCGGTATATCAAAAAAAGATACTATAACCATTATTGGAACTAGTATTATTCTAAATAGTGTTAATTTGTTTGGTAAATTCATTTTTACTTAATTCCTTTCTTGAGGACAAATTTCGATTGAAAATTTTTATTCAATCATCTCCTCCTTGCTTGCTATAATTATATACAATAGATTGTTAAAAATAAAGAGAAAATATAAAATTTTTAATTTTTTTCATTAACGATTATGTAACATTCCATTATTTTTTTAATATGCTATAAGAGAAACTTTTTTTAAAGGAAGATTTGTATGAGTCCTATTTTATATACTATAAAACCCGGAGATACTTTATTTAAAATCGAAAAAATGTTGGAGTACAAACTTCCAACATTTTTTCAGTATTTTTTTATAATTACAGTTCTACATTATTAATTTTATTTTTTCTATTACCCTTTTCTTCTTATAATTTTTTTAATATTCAATTGCAAATCATATATCCAATTTACTACAAAATATTTAAGATAAAATTTATATGAATAATAATTTTTATTAAATTCAACTCTTTTAGCATCTTTTATATCTTTTTCAAAGATATTATATAAAAATTTCTCCAACAATCTTGTCTGTTTCATATAATAATCTCGGTCTTTAAATATTGGCTGATTTATCATCTCTAAATATTTTTCATCATCATTGTCAATTTCCGAAATCTTTTCTAAAACTTCATTCAAATTTTCATATTTATTACAATTAATGAATGACTTTTCATTATATATTTCTCCAATTTTAGGATCTCCCCAATAAATCGGTATTGCATTTGATGCAAAGGCGTCAAATATTTTTTCAGTATTATATTCTGGAAATTGCTGGTTTTCACACGCTATAACAAACTTATATTGCTTTTGGAAATTAATCTTGTCTATTTTCCTTTTTCCTATTTTATTTCCAATATTATTTCGTAACTTTCCTCCACAATCAACTTTTTTGTATTCGTTTATTTTATTCAATATTTCTATTCTTTTCGGATTAAGCCCTGATTTTCCATAAACAAATGCACAGAATTTTTTATTTATTTTTCTTATTTTTCCTCTATTATTTAAAATATTGTATATCTCTTCTTCTAGAAGAATATTATATTTTAGATATCTGTCATCATATTTCATATCATAAAATCCCATTGCATAATCATACAAATTAAAGTCTGGTGCCATATTTTCGCCCAGTACTAGTATTTTCACTGCATTCTTATATTTGAAATGACTATTTCCAAAAACAGAACAAAAAATATAATCTGGGTCTTTTGAAATTTTTACATCAAATTTCTTTTTTAATATATTTGTTATCATATTGTTTTCTTTGTCTATGTTCCAAAAGTCAATAAAATTAATCTTTATAGTTTTCATTTTTTCTCAATTTTTAACTCCTTATATAAATACATAACTTTTCCAGGAATAATTCCCACTAGTAATGGTTTAACAGTATATAAAATTCTTTTAAAGAAATTTATTCCTAAAAGTTTTAAATATTTTTTTCTTATTTTTGCTTCAACAATTCTATCTTTATATTTTTTCCTTTTAAAAGACTCCATATCTTGTCTATAGTCTAACAAAATATTTTTCATCACATAGCCTTTATACCCTTTATCATAGAGTTTGAAATATAACGCATAGTCTTCGTTCCTCAAATAATTTTCATATCCATTTAAAGACTTAATTATGTCTGTTCTTATTATTATGCTTGGATGAAAAAATACGCAAAACCTTGCAAGCAATTCTTTGGTTACTTCACCAGAGAATTGGCTATTTTTATATATTCCTTTTTCATTCATGTAATTAGCTCTGCTTCCAACTAACGCATATTGTGGATTTTTTTCCAGAAAATCAATTTGAATTTTCAATCTGTCCTTGTCCGATATATCATCAGAATCCATTCTTGCAATATATTTTGTATCGACATACTCAATAGCCCTATTTAACGACTTCACTAATCCAATATTTTTTTTGTTATCTAAAACCCTAATTCTTCTATCTTTTTTGCTATAGTCATTTATAATTTTTTTATTTTCCTCAGTCGTTCCGGTCTTCTACAATTATAAACCAAAAATTTTCATAAGTCTGATTTAATATGCTGTTTATAGAGCTTTTCAAATATTCATTTTTCTCATTGTACACACTCATTATTACAGTTACTTTTTCTTCCACTTTGTTATATCTCCCTTAAAAACTTCCAATAAACACTTCTTCTTACTTTCCATGGCATAAGTGCTACAACAGATCTAAAGAAAATATTTTTCATTTCTTCTTTTATCGTTATCATATCATTGTCTTTTAATTTATTTTGTATATTTACGATTGTACATATGTATTTTATTCCGCCTCTTTTTTTATAAGTGTTGTTTCCTATTCTAACTCTTGTTAATATTTCAGGAATGTTATAACAATTCAAATTATTTTTTACTGCTCTTATCCATAAATCATAATCTTCCATTTTTCTTAAAGCATTATAGTTTCCTATTCTTATAATAGAACTTTTTTTATACATTACAGCTGGATGGTTAAATGGAGATTTATATTTTATATATTGTCTTATTTCATCTCCAGTTACAGGCACTTTCCTTATATGTGTTTTTTCTTTTGCATTTTCACTAAATTCTTCTATATATCCACTTACAATGTCAAACTTTGGCTCTTTTTCAAACATTTCAGTCTGTAATTCAAATCTGTTTTCTTTTGCAATGTCATCGCTGTCCAATCTTGCTATGTATTCGTAACTACATTCTTTTATTCCGATTGCAGAAGCACCACCTGATCCGATATTTTCATCTAAAGGAACTATTTTAATTTTAACTCCTTTATCTTCATTCAAAAATTTTGTTATTACATTTTCCAATTCTTCTGTTAGCTTTCCATCTTTTACTATTACGATTTCAGACGGTTTTCTAGTTTGTTTTATTAAACTATTTAATGCTTCATAAAAATACTCTGGTTTCTCTTTATTATATACTAATATTAAAGCCGAAAACTTAATCAAGATTTTTCCTCTCCTTTATTGTTTCTATTATCTCCTCTGCCTTTTCTTTGGTTATTCTGCATTTTTTGTATTTTCTAAGATTTTCAATCGAGTTTTTTATATTTTTATTTATATATTCATTTATACGTTCTTCATTCAATTTTTCTAATTCTACATAATCTCTTAATATTTGATCAGCATCATATCTATGTTTACTCAAAATACTATTTATTGTTTCATATGCCAATTCTTTTTCTTCATCATTATCAGCATTTTCCAATAGTTTAATGCATTCCACAATAATATTAGAATTTCTTTTTTCATAGCTAATCTCTTTCTTTAATAAATTTATTAATTCGTTTCTCATCATCGTTTTTTCATTCTCTGATAATTCGTTTTCCTTAACTTTTGAATATAGCTCTATATATTCAATCCTATCAATTCGATACTTTGCCGAGTATGGAACCATATACATATACATTCTTTCCAATTTAGTTTTTTCTTCATATGTTCTTACATTTTTTAAAGAATTTTCCTTGGTTATTTTCACATATTCCTCATTTGTATTAAATGTTGTGCATAATAAAATTATTGATATAATCACTATCATCTGTGCTATATTCTTTTTTTCATCATTATATTTTTTATAATTAATAATTGCAATTAATGTATAAAAAATTATCATTGTATAGGAAAAAGTCATATCAAAATCGATCATTGAGTGTAAAAAAAGAGTTATAAATGCGAACACAATGCTATATTTATCTTTTTCTTCATTCTTTATAATATTGACTATATTAATTATTGTTAGTGTGATTATATATGCAAACGCTAGTACCCCTACCAATCCAAATTCTATTGCTATTTGCAATATATAACAGTGCATTTGAGATGTTCCATAATAGTATGATTGAACATCCTTGATAGCATATTGATATCCATCTCCACCAACTCCTAGTATTCCATATTCTTTTATCACATTTAATCCATCAATTATAAATGTCTTTCTTTCCTGTATACTTCTTTGTGAAAGATTCATGTATCTTACTTGTGCAATCATATCGGTAGGTAAAAACTTATAATTTAACGTAAATGGTTTTCCATTAACGCTTAAACTTTTTACTTTTACTTCTTTATTAATTCCTGTTTTTTTTGCTGAAATACTAAATTCAATCCACTTTATCCCGTCCACGGTATTTATATAAAATTCCTTGATTCCATTATAATTGTTAAATTCAAATACAACCTCTCCTAAATTATCAGAATAATTGTCCCTTTGTATGAATTCCACCTTATAATTATCATTTAAAGTATCAGATTTTGCTTCAATATCTAATTCTATTTTATATTGTGTATTTTCGCTCACATCATATATATTTTTTGTTACTTTACTTTGTGAATTCTTGTCATTAAATAGCACCAAATCCGTTTTAAATATTGATAATATTAATATTGTTATCACTATTATTATAAAAATAATAATAAAGTATTTTATTTTAAATAGCTTATCTATACTTTTGCTTAACATTAATTTACTAAAAGCAAATGCAGATATTACTGGAATCAAAATTGTTAATATCCATATCAAAGTTGTAAGTCCAGCCTTTTTCATTTTTTCGAAAGCTAATACATAAAGTAATGCAAATATAAAATTTACAGCTAGCAACTTAATTAATTCTCTTCTATCTTCTCCTTTTACAATTATTAAGCTTGCACATCCAATAATTAGTAAAATCAATAATGTTGCTCTAGATTGACTTAATAATATTCCTGATAACAAGAATGTAGAAATCCCTGTATATAATTTTTCCTTTTTATTTAGTACTTTTTCAGTACATATCATATATGGTACTGCCACACTTACAGCAAATGTATTGCTATACAAAAATAATGAATACATTCTTGTTAATGATTTTTGATCACTAACTACGCCTATAATCTTTTTAGTAAAATCATATGTCAAGTTTGTTGTTAATAAATCAATTCCAAATATCACGAGAATTATTCCTGAAATTACCAGTATGTCCTTTATTTTTTCTAAATTTTCTTCATTTTTATTTAAACTGAAGCTTATTATTATACACATTATAAAAAGTGATGCGTATCTGAATATATATTGCACTGTTCCATTTAATGATAAATATGTATTAGATATTAATGGAAATGCTGATGTTATTAATAACATCAGCATTGCTATTGTTGTTTTGCTTTTTATCATTAATTTATTCTCTTTTTGAGCTTTAATTATTATATATATTCCAGATATGCCTATTATTATATTAATCAAATTGTCATTTTTGCTAATAGGATTTCCTATTAGCATTGTTGATATAATTATTATTATAAATATGATAAAAATTGTTTTGTCTTTTTTCATTTTTATTTCCTTTATTAAACAGATTAAAACATTAGTAATAATTAATTGCTATTTTTTGTAAGCTCTCCTCCTTCTGAAAGAAATGTTGCGTTGCTTGCTGGATCAGAAACATCCTTTTTAAATCCATGGTAATACCAATTTTCTGTATCTTCAAATATTACACTAGTTAAATTAGTACATCTATAAAATGGACTCCCTTCTAATTTTATTACGCTCTTTGGTATTATTATATTATTCAGGTTAGCACAGTCACCAAAAGCCATATTCTTTATTGTTGTTACGTTTTCCGGTAATGTTATACTGCTCAAGCTTGTACAACTATCAAATGCATAAGCTTCTATTGTTGTTAAGTTTTTCGGTAATGTTATACTGCTCAAGCCTGTACAACTATAAAATGCAAAACTTCCTATTGTTGTTACGCTTTCCGGTAATGTTATACTGCTCAAGCCTGTACACCCGTTAAATGCTCTACTTCCTATTGTTGTTACACTATTTGGTATCACTATACTCCTTAAACTTGTACATTCAGAAAAAGCACTATATCCTATTGTTATTAAACTTTCTGGTAATGTTATACTGCTCAAGCCTGTACACCCCAAAAATGTATAATCTAATATTTGAGTTACACCTCCTGATATTGTTATATCATTTAAGCTTGTACAATTAGAAAATGCACCACTTCCTATTATTGTTACGCTAGTTGGTATTGTCACACTAGTTAATGTATCACAATACGCAAATGCATCTGGTCCAATAATCTCTATATCATTTGGTATTGTAGTATTACTACAGCCTTTCAACAATATGTTATGCTCCTTTTCTATTATTGCATTGCAATTTTTTCTCGAATCATATACAGTATTTTTTTCATCAACTGTTATTTGTTCTATCCCAGTACACTCCACAAAAGAATAATATCCTATTTCTGTCACACTTTCCGGAATAGCTATGCTTTTTAATCCTGAGCATCCAAAGAAGGCATCATCTGCTATCTGTTTTATTCCACTTGGTATGACTGTATTTTTACATCCCATTATTAGTGTATCTGTTCCTTTTTGTATTAAAGCATTACAGTTATCTCTTGAATCATATACAGTATTTTTTTCATTAACTGCAATACTTATTAGCCCAGAACAATGCATGAAAGTTTCATTTCCTATACTTACCACACTTTCAGGTATATATATTTTTCTTAAACTATCACAATAATAAAAGGCTTTATCTTCTATTGTTGTTACCGTATTTGGGATATCAACTTCCTTAAGTTGCGTTTTTTCTTTATTTCCCATGCATACATAGCCTATTTTTTCTATTCCACTTTCGAATACAATTTTATCTACATTTATTACACCCAAAAATTTTACATATTTTACAGCAACACCGTTAATTGAACTTGGCACTATTAATGTACCAATTCCATCTTCTATTTTACACCATGAACTCTCATCCATGTAGGTTCCCCATTTACTATATGGCTCTGATTTTGCATAATAATCTATTAAATACTCTTTTTTTATTCTTAATATTGTACCTGTTGTTGAATCAAATTCAAACATGCCTTCATCTCTCTTGCTAGCAGTACTAATCGGACCTTCTACATTCCATACTTCTTTTGAAAGTTTTCCATCTTTATCATAATAATTCACAACATATTCGTCATCTTTTTCTTCTAATACATATACATCTTTTTTATCTGAACCATTTCCTAGAAAAACTTTCTTTCCCAAAAATTTTACTGTATTAATACTTCCATCAGCAGTAAGATCTCCTTCATCTTGAATGTAACTCATAAAATTTTCGTCTATCTCCTCTAAGCTTTTCTTCATGTTATACTCTGAATATTTCATGCTCATTATGTCTCTTATGCTTCCATGGCATTGTTCTTCCCTTGCTTCTCCAGCTTTACTAACTATTCCATTACTACCAAATACCAAATTTAGGCTTACACCTGCTAATATTAGCAATATTACGATTGTAACAACAAGTGCCATTAGCGTAATTCCTTTTTCTTTTTTAATGTTTCTTTTCATTTTTCCTCCTTTATCTTTTGATTTTAACGTATTTTTTCATTACTTCTTAATAATTATATACTAGCATAACAGTTTCATATTTTCAACTAATTTTATTATTATTTTTATAAAAGCCTACTCTCTTTAGAGTAGGCTTTTTAATATTTTATTCGTAATCAACTATGTTTATCCATTGTTCCAACATTTCTTGTTCTTCTACTTTTCCTTTTGTCTTTCTTATTGCTGCAACTATTGGAATCCATCTTTGTATTTCTTTCTTGTCCGTTCCTGTCTTCTCGCAATATAGATTTACGTATTTTTCTGCTAATTCTTTTTGATTTCTCATAGAGAATATTAAGTATGTGTTTGCTACGTCTGCTGAGCCATTTCCTTGTGTTGCGTGTGACCAGTCAATTATCACATATTCGCCATTTTCTTTTACAATTATGTTACTTGGAACGAAGTCTCCATGGCATAGTTTTTCATGGTTTTTCATTCCTTCTAGTCTTTGTAGCAACTCATATTTTGTCGTGTCATCTATGTTTGTAGCATCAGTTATTTTTCTTCTATATTTGTCTTTTATTCTGTTTAATAGAGGTACCCTTTTTGATAAAACATCTAATTGAATGCCTACGAAAAAGTTTAAATATTCGTCTTGTTTTTCCGGATGTTCTTTCATTAAAACATCTAGTGGTGTTCCCTCTACATATTCTGTAATTAGAGCCCATCTCTCGTTTATTTTTGTAACTTCTTGTAATCTAGATATTTTTAAATCTGTGTTTTCTTCCACTCTTGATTGAATTAGAGCTTCGTTTAATATGTCTGCCTTTGAGTAATTTTCTACGAATAATTTTATTGTCTTATCTCCGTCTCTGTAAACAGTTTTTGTTTTTCTTTCAGCTATTGGATTTATCAAATTAAATTCCATTATCTTTCACCTCCATAATATGTTTTTAAATAAATTTCTTTTATCTCACTTATTAATGGGTATCTTGGATTTGCACCTGTACATTGGTCGTCAAATGCTTTTTCGCTCATCTCATCCAATGTTGATAAGAAATCTTCTTCTGAAATTCCATAGTCTTTTATTGTTTTCTTGAAGCCGACTCTCTCTTTTAATTCGTCTATTTTATTTATCAATCTTTCTAGTTTTTCTTGGTCTGTGTTCCCGCCTAAGTTTAAGCTATCTGCTATTTCTGCATATCTTCTTAAGGCATGTGGATACTCGTATTGTGGGAATGTTCCCATTTTTGTTGGAACTTCTTCTGCATTAAATCTCATTACTTCGTCTAATACCAATCCAACTGTAACTCCATGTGGTAGATGATGGTAAGCACCTAATTTATGTCCCATTGAATGGCATATTCCTAAGAAAGCATTTGCAAATGCCATACCTGCCATCGTTGCTGCGTTTGCCATTTTTTCTCTTGCAATAGGATCGTTTGCCCCTTCTTCATAAGCTCTTGGCAAATATTCGAATATTGTCTTGATTGCTTCTATTGCAAGGCCGTCTGTAAATTCAGTTGCCATCATAGAAACATATGCTTCTACAGAGTGAACTAAGGCATCAATTCCAGATGCTGATGTTAGTCCTTTTGGAGCATTCATCATCATGTCTGCGTCTACTATTGCCATTTTAGGAAGCAATTCATAGTCTGCAAGCGGATATTTTTGACCTGTTGTTTCGTCTGTTATTACCGCAAATGGTGTTACTTCTGAACCTGTTCCTGCTGATGTTGGAACTGCTATAAAGTAAGCTTTCTCTCCCATTTTAGGGAATGTGTAAACTCTTTTTCTAATATCCATGAATCTCATTGCCATGTCTAGGAAGTCTACTTCTGGGTGCTCGTATAGAACCCACATTATTTTTGCAGCATCCATTGCAGAACCACCACCGATTGCTATAATGCAATCTGGTTTGAAGGCATCTATCAATTTAGCACCTTCTTTTGCACAAGCAAGAGTTGGGTCTGGAGCAACATTGAAGAATGTTTCGTGAACTATTCCCATCTCATCTAATTTATCTGTTACAACTTTTGTGTAACCATTTTCATACAAGAATGTATCTGTTACTATAAATACTCTTTTCTTATTCATTACATTTTTAAGTTCTTCTAAGGCTACAGGCAAGCAACCTCTCTTCATATAAACCTTTTCAGGTGCTCTAAACCAAAGCATATTTTCTCTCCTTTCGGCTACTGTTTTTATATTTAATAGATGTTTAATTCCAACATTTTCTGAAACCGAGTTTCCACCCCAAGTTCCACATCCAAGTGTTAAAGATGGAGCAAGTTTAAAGTTATACAAATCTCCAATTCCACCTTGTGATGATGGTGTGTTTACTAAAACTCTGCAAGTTTTCATTTTGCTATAAAATTTTTCTATTTTTTCTTTTTCTGTAACAGTATTCACGTATAGAGATGAAGTGTGTCCTAGTCCACCATCTTCTATCAATTTATATGCCTTTTCAAGAGCATCGTCAAAACTGCTTGATTTATACATTGCAAGTACTGGAGACAATTTTTCGTGAGCAAATTCTTCAGATAAGTCTACGCTTTCAACCTCTCCGATTAAAATTTTAGTATTTTCTGGAACACTTACTCCAGCAAGCTCTGCTATCGTGTGTGCCTTTTGACCAACTATTTTAGCATTCAAGGCTCCGTTTATGATTATAGTCTTACGAACCTTTTCCGTCTCTTCAGGATTCAATATGTAACATCCTCTTTTAACAAATTCGTCTTTTACCTTATCATAAATCTTGTCGCTTACTATTACAGATTGCTCAGAAGCACAAATCATTCCATTATCAAATGTTTTAGAATGTATAATCGAGTTTACTGCCAAGATTACATTAGCACTCTCGTCAATAACAGCAGGAGTATTTCCTGCACCAACGCCTAGAGCTGGCTTTCCGCTCGAATAAGCTGACTTAACCATGCCCGGTCCACCAGTCGCAAGTATTATATCAGCAGACTGCATTAACATATTAGTAAGTTCAAGCGATGGAACATCAATCCATGCAATAATTCCTTCTGGAGCACCAGCCTTTACTGCCGCCTCTAAAACAGTTTTTGCAGCCTCTATAGTAGACTTTTTAGCTCTTGGATGAGGACTGATTATAATTCCATTTCTAGTTTTTAGTGCAATTAAAGTCTTAAAAATTGCCGTAGATGTTGGGTTAGTTGTAGGAATAACAGCAGCTATAATACCAACTGGCTCAGCTATCTTCTTAATTCCATAACTATCATCTTGATAAATTACTCCGCAAGTTTTTTCGTTTTTGTATTTATTATATATATATTCTGCCGCATAATGATTCTTAATTACTTTATCTTCTACTATTCCCATTCCAGTCTCTTCGACTGCCATCTTAGCAAGTGGAATTCTAGCTTCATTCGCAGCAATAGCCGCAGCCTGAAATATTTTATCTACCTGCTCTTGTGAATATTTTGCAAATTTCTTTTGTGCATTCTTAACTCTCTCTAGTGTCTTTGCCAAAGTTTCAACGCTGTCAACACATTCGTATTCACTCATTAAAAAATCCTCCTTATGTTTATTTAATGTACAACGTCCATTCGAACATTCCGGAGCATTTCGGGGACGGAGAAAAAAATGTACAAGTTTTATATTAATTTCTAATATTTTCTAAACATCTTGTTCCTTTATTTATTGTACAATTTTTTCTCCGTCCCCAAACTGTACATTCAAATTTATGCCTATCATATCAAAAAACTAATAGTTTTACAACTATTAGTTTACTTTTTTGTTTTTATTTTTTATTTTGAAATTTCATAATCGTACAAATTTATATAGTCATCTGCTATATTTGCTGTTGCACTTATCGACTCGCCTGGCTTAAGCTCTGAAACTAATAAATAAATTTCTCCAATTGAATTTCCATTAACATCTAAACAAGTTATTTTTACATATTGTTCTTCCGTTTTTTCTTTTCCTACATTTGTAACTCTTACTCTAAAATTGCTTTCTCCATTCTTAGAATCCATCGAAAATTCTGAATATTTAAGATTTTCTACTATCTTTTCTTCTTGAGCTTTTGGAGAATTGTTTACTTTCATTCCATTTTCAATTTTGGCATTTTCTAGATTTTTTACATCAATTTTGCTGCCTTCTTGTAATTCTATTTGAATATTATTCTGATTTTCTTTATTTGCTTTGTCTTTTGCATTATCTTTTTGACTTACTCCAAATGCGATAATTATTGATAATATTGCCACTAAACAAATAATACATAAAATTATTTTTTTATCTTTCATTTTTTCTCCTCACTCTTAATCAATATCAACTGGTTTTAAATCTTTTACTTTTATTTTTTTCATTTCTCTTGTTCCAGATAAGCATCCATTTGCTATATAGTTATGGTTCTTTGTCATTAATGTGTAATGACGTATTGGCTCTTGTATTTGCTCATGTTTTATTAAACTTGGCGTTGTTCCATCTTCTTTGTATATTTTATCTCCCATATTCCATTCATCAATATACATTAGTTTTTCCTGGCTTACATTGTAGAATTCATGCTTCTTTACCGTTGTTATTTGAGTACCATCAGAGAAAGTCCATATATCATAACTTAGCTCAAATTTAACTTCGTGCATATCGTCATTTAGTACTTCATCTATTTCCCATTTTTTCGTTTCTGTATTAAATGAAATTACTTTATCTCCGACTTTTAAGTCTTTTAATTTTTTCTTTCTTCTCTTTTTCTTTTCTTCATCATATATGTCAATTTCGGTCTCACCTGATAAACACTCATATAATCTTACCTCGTTTGACCAGTTACTATCTTCATAATTTATGCCATCGCCAACCGCTTTAATTCTTACAATTTCGCTAAATAGCTCAACTCCACTATTAAGTAAATTTTTACGCATTGTTAAAGCATCATAAGATGTTTTATCTTTTCCTACTTCCACAGTTTCTACTATACTTTGCACAACATATTTTGTTGCATTTTCAACTCTATCCCAAGTCAATTTTGAATTACCATCTGCAGTCAATCTTGGTGTAGCTAGTTTAGGCAATTGTTTTGTAATATTATAGGTTCTTGTCGCTGTATTTCCCGCATTATCTACTGTTGTTACTATTGCCACTGTAGTGCCCTTATTTGTAATTATTGTAGTCTCTGTTAAATTTTCACTTTCAGTTACTCCCTTTAATTTATATACGTTACTCCTCTGTCCACTTGTAGAATCATTTCCATTATTTAATTGTATATATATATTATTATTTGTTATTCCACTAGTATACTCTACTCCAGTACTACTGTTTTGTTTCATTGTTAGGGTTCCTGGAGTTGGAGATGTTTTATCTATTTTTACAGTATAGTTTTTACTATAGACTGTATTTGTGCCATCAGTAGTTTTAACTCTTAATGTTGTTGTTCCATCCGTTTGTATTTCACTTGTATTTGTTGTTCCTGCTGTCACATTCTGTGCAGAGCCAGCAATACTCTCATAGCTTGTACTTATTCCACTTCCTGTTGTTACATTAACAAGAGTTGCATATACATTTTGTGAGCTCCATTCATCACTCGTATAAGCTTGAGTACTACTTTCTTCATTAGATGTTTCAACTATTTTGTATCTTGTTTTTCCATTGCTGTCCATTCCATCTGCTTGTAGTTTAACCTTGGTATTTAGACATACTACTGGTCTGAAGCCTAAACTATTTCGTCCCCACTGTGCATATAAATTTACCGAGTGGTCTCCATTCTTATTTGTAATACTTATACCAACTGGTACTGTTGCATACCAACGGCTTTGACCTATTATCCAATAACCATCGCAACTATTTCTTACTTCTTCTTCAATGCTTTGAAAGTATAGTCTATCACTATAGCCATTATCAGTAGATTTAATATTATCCATCGAGTATCCATACTTATCATAAGAATAACTTAACTTTGGATATCCATCATTACTATTCCAACTTTTCGCAAACATTTCTACTGTAGGTCCTGCTATTGCATATTCAGCATATTCATTTCCATATAAACTCGACCATCCTTCTGTATCTAACATATATTCTATTGGAGAGCTACCATAATCTTCTTTTAACCAATTTTTGGCTAAGCTATTATCACCTGAACCTCCTACATGAACAAGTGCTGCGCATTTTGGAGAGTCAACTAATGCATCCACACTTCCTGGTGTATTATATTCCCCTGCTGAATTCTTTATGTCTATATAATCATCTGCTATTAAATATATATGGTCATTCTCTGATGAATCTCCCGCATCTGATTTACCAGCATAAAATATTTTCCATCCAACATTTTTATCTCCTCCATTAGGAGTATAATTTGTTACTGTACTACCTATATATGAGCCAATATTATTTGCTAC
>CAKOSX010000006.1 GCA_934119935.1 uncultured Clostridia bacterium
TTGCTAACTAGGGTAGGTGTGTGATAGTGAAAACTATCGCATAACTACCTTTAAAATATTTATGAGTAAATGCTTTTTACTAGGGCATATTTCGGCAGTATTAAAGAGAACTAAGAATGCAAATTATTTAGACTGTATAGAGGTATAAAGGTGTTTCTTTAGACTTATTAAAAGGAAATTTGAAATATAATGATAAAGAAATTGAATTAACAAAAAATGAGTTTCATATTTTGAAATTGATGATGTATAACAAAGGCAGAATTGTTTCACGAGATGGAAGTGAGGAGGAGAAAGTAAAAATGTCGGCGAAAGAAAATGAAGAAATAAACAAAACAGTAGAAGAACTAAATAAATTAAGCCGAAATCCAGATGAAGTTGCAAAGTATGAAGAACGTGAATGGAGTATAATGAGATACAATGTGGAGATGAAAACGAAAAGATAAAATCAATAGAATTTATTTAATTCTATTGATTTTTCTGTATAAAATATGTTATTATAGTAACATAATAATTAAAAGCGGAGAACAAGAGGAGTAAGTTTGAAACATCTATCCAGAGAAAAGAAGAAAAATGCTGAGATCTTCTTATAGAAAGTTAAACTGAATGTAGCTTGGGAGCTGATATATAGAAATAATAGTAAATATATCCGTGTAGTTTACGTTACAAAACAAATGAGATGTATATTTTATAGAAAGTATACAAATAAGGTGGTACCGTGAGAATTATTCTCGCCCTTAACTAAATTTAAGTTAAGTGGTGAGTTTTTGTTTTATATAAAAAATGCTACTGTAACTTAAAAATCAAAATATATAAAGAAGGGAAGATGCTAAATGAGTAAACACGAACTAGAAGGAAAATTTAATCCAAAAGATTTTGAAGATGAAATTTATGAGAATTGGGAGAAGAAAGGCTATTTTAAACCTAGCAACGATAAGTCTAAAAAGCCATATACAATAGTAATTCCACCACCAAACATTACTGGTAGATTACACATGGGACATGCTTTAGATGAGACTTTGCAAGATATATTAATTAGATATAAAAGAATGGCTGGATATAATGCTCTTTGGGTTCCAGGAACAGACCACGCTTCTATTGCTACAGAGGCTAAGATTGTTGCCAAATTAAAAGAAGAAGGAATTACTAAGGAAGATTTAGGAAGAGATGAATTCTTAAAAAGAGCTTGGGACTGGAAAAAGGAGTACGGCGGAATAATTACAAAGCAAATCAGAAAACTTGGCAGTTCATGCGACTGGTCAAGAGAAAGATTTACTCTAGACGAAGGACTTTCTAATGCTGTTCAAACTGTATTTATCAATTTGTATAATAAAGGACTAATATACAGAGGCGAAAGAATGATAAACTGGTGCCCAACTTGCCATACGTCAATTTCAGATTCAGAAGTTGAATACGAACAAGAACCAACTCATTTGTGGCATATTAAATATCCAATAAAGGGTGAAGAAGGAAAATATTTAATAGTTGCCACAACAAGACCAGAAACAATGCTTGGAGACACTGGTGTTGCAGTAAATCCAAATGATGAAAGATATAAGGCATATATTGGAAAGACAGTTGTGCTTCCAATAGTAGGAAGAGAAATTCCAATAATTGCAGCAGACTTTGTTGAGACAGAGTTCGGAACAGGTGCGGTAAAGCTTACTCCTGCACATGATGTAAACGATTATCAAGCTGGATTAGATAATAATCTAGAAATGATAAAAGTGTTCGATGAAAATGGAATAATGAATGATATAGTTCCTGAATTTGCTGGATTAGATATATATGAAGCAAGAAAACGTATAGTAGAAAAATTAAAAGAAATTGGTGCTTTGATAAAAATAGAAGACTACACACATGATGTAGGAAAATGCTATAGATGCCATCAAACAATAGAGCCAATGATTTCAAAACAATGGTTTGTAAAAATGGAACCACTTGCAAAACCAGCGATTGAAGCCGTAAAGAGTGGAAAAACAAAATTCATACCAGAAAGATTTGATAAGACATATTTTAATTGGTTAGAAAACATCAAAGATTGGTGTATATCAAGACAATTATGGTGGGGACATAGAATACCTGCATATTACTGCGATGATTGTGGTGAAATAATGGTTGGAAAAGAAATGCCAGCAAAATGCGATAAATGTGGAAACACACACTTACATCAAGATGAAGATACATTAGATACATGGTTCAGCTCTGCATTATGGCCATTCTCAACACTTGGTTGGCCAGAACAAACAGAAGATTTTAAATACTTCTATCCAACTTCAACATTAGTAACAGGATATGACATAATATTCTTCTGGGTAATAAGAATGATGTTCTCGGGAATAGAACACACAGGAGAAGTTCCATTTAAAGATGTATTAATACATGGAATTGTAAGAGACGCTCTAGGCAGAAAAATGTCTAAGAGTTTAGGAAATGGAATAGATCCATTAGAAATAATAGATAAATATGGAACAGACGCCTTACGTCTATCATTAATAATGGGAATAACACCAGGAAATGACATAAGATACATGCCAGAAAAACTAGAATCAGCTTCAAACTTTGCAAACAAACTATGGAACGCATCAAAATTCGTTCTTATGAACATTGTACAATCTGGGGACGGAGAAGAAAATGTACAATCATCAATAATGGATATAGATGTTTCAAAATTAGAGTACGAAGATAAATGGATTTTGTCTAAATTAAATACTTTAATAAAAGAAGCTACAGCAAATCTAGATAATTTCGACATGGGAGTATATGCTCAGAAAATATATGATTTCACATGGAATGAATTCTGCGATTGGTATATTGAAATTGTAAAACCTCGTTTATACAACAAAGAGAATACAGACGAAAAAGCAGTAGAATCAAGAATAACAGCTCAAAAAGTTCTGAACAAGGTATTGGGAGACATATTAAAATTATTACACCCAATCATGCCATTCATAACAGAAAAAATATATGATGAGCTATATACAAATGATGAAAGCATAATGATTTCATCTTGGCCAACACCATGCAAAAAATACGAATTCGAGAAAGAAGAATATCATCTAGAAGAAATCAAGAAAATAATAATTCAAATTAGAAATACAAGAACAAACATGAATGTTCATCCATCTAAGAAATCTGAATTAATTTTTGTAATAGATGATGATGAATACAAGACATTAATAGAAAATTCTAAATCATGGCTTGAAAAACTTGGATTTGCTTCTAAGATAGAAATAGAAAAAGATGAAACAAACATACCAAAACATGTTGTAACAATGCTTGCAGACGGAATAAAAGCATTCATTCCATCAGAAGAACTAGTTGATTTAGCTGAAGAAAAGGCAAAACTAGAGGCTGAAAAGGCAAGACTTGAAGCAGAAGTTGCAAGAAGCACGAAAATGCTTTCAAATCCTGGATTCGTAAACAAGGCTCCAGAGGCTAAAGTTCAAGAAGAGAAAGATAAAATGCAAAAATACAAAGAAATGCTAGAAGATACAATAAAGAGATTAGAACAAATTTAGTAGAATAAATTTGAAAATTCTAAATTTCTAGTATTTATTCCACTCTTTATGTTAAATTGTAAAATTACAAATTTACAGTAAAACTATAAATTATAGAAGAAAGGAAAGCCTCAATATTACACAATATTGGGGCTTAGGTATATAAATGGGAAAATATATTGTAACATCATACGAACATCCGGACTTAGACGGAATATCTTCAATGTATGCGTACTCAGAATATCTTAATAAAACAGGCAAAGAAAGCAGATATTATGTTCGTGAAAATATCAAAACTGAGCCACATATTGTATGTGATATGTTTGGGATAGAACTGGATTCGGTAGATGAGATTGAAAAAGATGCGAATATCGTATTGGTTGATACAAACAATCCTAAAATGGTGCCGTTTGTCGACGAAAACAAAATTGTTGAAATAATAGATCATCATAAATTAAGATTTGATTTGCCGGAATATATAACATATGAAATTGAAGAGATTGGTGCCGCTGCTACCTTGGTTGGCGACAGGTTTAGAAAAAATAATGTGCCAATTTCTAGAAATTCCGCAATACTTTTATATTACGGAATAATGTCGAATTCTTTTGCTTTAAAATCTTCTAACACATCACAAAGAGACATAGAAGTTGCGAAATGGCTGGAAGAACAATGCAAGGAAATAAGCAAAGAAAAAATAGAAGAAATATTTAGAGCCAAGTCCGTATTTAAATCATCTCTAAAAAATGAGGTAGAAGCAGAAATTCCTCTAGTGTGTGGAGATATTAGAATGACTGTTGGCCAGCTAGAAATAGTTGATGCAGAAAAGTTTATTGCAGACAATAAGAAAGAATTGATGGAAGTTTGCAATTATTTAATAGATAGATTTAAGTATGACTGTTTGATTATAAACATAATCGATACGATAGGCGGATATTCAATTCTATTTTCTCCTAACGAGAATACAGATAAATTCATAAGAGACAAATTTGGATATGAAATAAAGAATAATATATGCAAAAATTCAAAATTGGTACAGAGAAAAGAAATAATAAAAAGTTTAAATCTAATGCTTGCAAATTAAGAATAAAAGAGAAGATTCTGAAACTTAAAGTTGTTCAAATAAAACGGAATAACACGGGTTCAGAGTCTTTTTTTTTACAGAAATTGCCCAAATAATAAATTTGAACTGACCTTTCAGTCTAAGGACATTTCCTACAATTTGTGGTATAAAAATATTGCAAATTCAAAGGAGGAATATATGTCAGAAAAATTATATGAAACAATAGAAATTACAGATTTAAAAGATATGCTAAATAAAACAAAAGAATTATATGGAGATAAACCGGCATATAAAATAAAGCAAAAAAATGAAAATATACAACCAGATTATAAGGTTATAACACATAAAGAAGTTAGAAATATGATAGATGCTCTAGGAACAGCATTAATAGATATAGGACTTAAAGATAAAAGAATAGCGATAATAGGAGAAAATAGATACGAGTGGGAGATTGCGTATCTTTCGGTAGTTTGTGGAACAGGAACAGTTGTACCATTAGATAAGGCACTTCCAGAAAATGAACTTGAAAATTTGATAGAACGCTCTGAGATTGAAGCTATTTTCTATTCTAACAAATATGAGGAAATACTAACAAGAATAAAAAGTAGTCCAGAGAATAAATTAAAACACCTAATATCAATGGACAATTTAGAAAATACAGACGGAATTTATTCAATGCAAGAATTGGTAAAACAAGGCAAAGAGCTAGTAAAACAAGGTAACAAAGAGTTTATAGATGCAAAAATAAATGCTGACGAGATGAGTATAATGTTATTTACTTCAGGAACAACATCGAATTCAAAGGTGGTTGCACTATCACACAAAAATATAAGTTCTAATTTGATGGCAATTGGAAGCGTTTTAGATGTAAATTCAACAGACACTATACTTTCAATATTGCCAATTCATCATGTTTTTGAGTGCACAGTAGGTTTTTTATTTTCACTTTATAAAGGTGCTCAAACAGTTTTCTGCGATGGAATAAGGCATGTTGTAGAAAATTTAAATGAATATAAGGTTACAGTTATGGCTTGTGTTCCAGGAATTTATGAGAGAATCTTTATGATGATTAGAAAGAATTTAGAAAAGCAAGGAAAATTAGAAGAAATATTAAGAAAAGAAGAAGAATATAAAAATTCATCAATGGAAGAAAGAAAACAGGCTTTTAAGGAAATTCACAATCTAATAGGCGGAAATATTAAATTGTTTATAAGTGGAGCAGCAGCTTTAGATTCTGAAATAGAAGCAAGGTACAGATTACTTGGAATAAATATTGTGCAAGGATATGGTCTAACAGAAACATCACCAGTAGTTGCTGTTGGAACGAATAAAGAGTACAGAACTGGATCGATTGGTAAGGCTATTCCAGGTGTAGAGGTTAAACTTGCAAATACAGATAAAGATGGAATGGGAGAATTATTGGTAAAAGGTCCAAATGTTGCATTATGCTACTATAATGATGAACAAGCTACCAAGGAGGCCTTTGAGGGAGAATGGTTCCATACCGGAGATTTAGCAAAAATAGATGACGAGGGTTACATATTTATATGTGGCAGAAAGAAAAGCGTAATAGTACTAAAAAATGGTAAGA
The DNA here is from genome assembly GCA_934119935.1 of uncultured Clostridia bacterium. GTDB lineage: Bacteria > Bacillota > Clostridia > TANB77 > CAG-508 > CAG-245. Next base: position 6,149 of record CAKOSX010000006.1, read on the forward strand.
ATATATTTCCAGAAGAAATGGAATGTTTGGTAAACAAGATAGAAGGCGTAAAAGAGTCTTTTATATTTGGAAAGCAACAAAGTAGTGATAAAAATGATATTAAGATAAATGTAAAAATAGTATTTGATAGAGAAATTTTAAAGGATGTTTATGGAGCAACTACTGATGAAGAAATACGAAAAACATTAGGAGGAAAGATAAAGACAATTAACACACAAATGCCAAAGTATAAAGCAATTAGAGGTATAATTTTGACGGAAGAACCATTAATAAAGACAACAACTAATAAGATAAAGAGGCAGGCAAATTTGGATGAAATTAATAAATCTGAAAACTAATAAATTGGGACAAAATTTTAAGTATTATGAGAAAATAGATTCAACGCAAAGTGAAATTTGGAGGCTCATAGAGTCAAAAAACATAACAGACGGAATGCTTGTGATGAGTGATATTCAAACTAACGGGCAGGGAACTCACGGAAGAGTATGGCACACAGACGAAACTGAAAATATTGCATTTTCTTTCTATGTAAAGATAGATGACAAACCAAAGAGATTAGAAGGAATAACAATAGACATGGCTACAATACTACAGAAAATATTTGAAAATTTGTATAAAGTGAAACTTACAATAAAGAGCCCAAATGACCTAATGCTTAACGACAAAAAAGTTGGAGGAATATTAACACAATCTAAAGTTGAGAATGGAATAACTAAATTTTTAGTTATTGGAGTAGGAATAAATACTTGCAAAATACACTTTTCAGAAGATATAAAGCAGATTGCAACATCAATAAAAAAAGAAACTGGAATTGACATTGATAGAGAAAAAATAATATCAGAATTTTGTAATAGATTTGAAAAAATGTTAGAGACAAGGATTTCAAAGAACGAAGACTAAACAGCACATCAACATATGCAGTGCTAGTAGATGAATAATGGCTGAAAATGTAAATTTTTTGGCTTAATTGTAAGAAAGGAGTAAGATACACTATGAAAATTGGATTTTTATTTTCTGGGCAAGGCTCACAATCTGTTGGAATGGGCAAAGACCTGTATGAAAATTTTATAGAAATAAAAAAATTATATGAATACGCAGAAAAAATAACTGGAATAGATATTGCTAAAATTAGTTTTGATGGGCCAGATGTTGAACTTAATAAGACTCAAAATACACAACTTGCCATTTTAATAGAATGTTTAGGAATATCACAAATATTAAAGAAAAATGGAATTGTACCAAATGCAATGGCAGGACTAAGTCTTGGAGAATATACAGCTTTAATAGAAGATGGCATTTTTAATCTAGAAGATGGAATAAATATAGTTTTTAAAAGAGGAGAAATAATGCAAAATTTTACTCCGAAAGGAAATTGGAAAATGGCTGCAATACTTGGCTTAGATGATGAAAATGTAGAAGAAATTTGCAAAAATATTTCATCTGGTTTTGTAAAACCAGCAAATTACAATACACTTGGACAAGTTGTGGTTTCTGGTGAAGAACAGGCTGTGCTAAATGCTGGAGAAGAAGCGAAAAAAGTAGGAGCTAAGAAGGTAAGTCTGCTTAACACTGCAGGACCATTTCATACAGAAAAATTAAGTGAGTGTTCAAGAGAATTGAAGATGGAAGTAGATAAGATAAGTATAAAATCAAAAAATTCTATAGTAATAAAGAATTTAGATGGAAAGTATTATGAAGAAAAGGACAATATATCTGAAATTTTGGCAAAACATATAATGAATCCGGTAAGGTTTACGGAATGCTTAAAAACCATGTATGAAAGTGGGATAGACACATTCATAGAAATTGGTCCAGGAAAAACTTTGAGTGGTTTTGTAAAAAGAATGAAGTTTGAAAATGTAAAAATAATGAACATAAATAATGTACCAAGCTTAGAGCAAGTGATTAAGGAGGTTAAATAAAATGGCTAAAGTAGCATTTATAACAGGAGCAACCAGAGGGATTGGAAAACAAATTGCAATAGAATTTGCAAAAGATGGTTATGACATTGCATTTAATTATAGAAAAGAAAATGAAGATTTGGAAAATATAAAGAAGCAAATAAAAGAGTTAAATGTAAGATGCTTGCCAGTAAAAGGTGATGTATCAATTTTTGAGGATACTGCAAATATGGTAAACCAGATTGTAAATGAATTTGGAAAGATTGACATTTTAGTAAATAATGCAGGGATTACAAAAGATGCATTATTGATGAGAATGAAAAAAGAGGATTTTGAAGATGTTATAAATGTTAATCTTGTAGGCACATTCAATGTAACAAAAAACGTAATACCATACATGATAAAACAAAGAAGTGGAAGAATTATAAACATTTCTTCAGTGGTTGGAGTAAGTGGAAATGCTGGTCAAACAAACTATTCGGCTTCTAAAGCTGGAATAATAGGATTTACAAAGAGTTTGGCAAAAGAAGTCGCAAGTAGAAACATTTTGGTAAATGCGGTAGCACCGGGATTTATAGAAACACAAATGACGGATGTTTTGAAACAAGAAGTAAAAGAAGAAATTGCAAAGAATATACCATTACGAAGAATGGGAACGCCGGAAGATGTGGCAAATGTTGTAAAATTTTTAGCAGGAGAACAAAGCTCATACATAACAGGACAAGTTATTAATGTAGATGGCGGAATGTTAATGTAATTTTGCAAAAATAGAAAGATTTAACCAGTCTTATTTAAAACGCTGGTAAAGAGTAAAATCGGTTAGAGAGGAATGGAAGAAATGGATAAAAGAGTTGTTATAACAGGATTAGGTGCGATAACTCCAATTGGTAAAAATGTTGAGGAAACCTGGAATTCAATAAAGGAAAAAAAATGTGGAATAGATGAAATTACTTTATTTAACACAGAAAACTTTAAAACTAAGCTCGCTGCTGAGGTAAAAAAATACGATGCACTCGAATATTTTGATGCAAAGCAGGCAAAAAGATTAGATAGATATTCTCAATTTGCAATAATTGCAGCAAGAGAGGCTGTAAAATCTAGTGAAATTTCAAAAGAAAATACAGATTTTAATAGAGTTGGAATATTTGTAAGTTCAGGAATTGGAGGGCTTACTACTATTCAAGAACAATGTAGAATAGACAACGAAAAAGGCAATAAAAGAGTATCTCCAATGTTTATTCCAATGTCAATAGCAAATATGGCTGCTGGAAATATAGCAATTGAATTTGGTTTTAAAGGAGAATCAATGTCCATTTTAACTGCTTGTGCATCTTCAACTCATGCGATTGGAGAAGCATATAAAACAATCAAATTAGGGTTAGAGGATGTTGTTATAGCAGGTGGAGCAGAGGCTGCTATATGTGAGGTTGGAATTGCTGGATTCGAAAATATGAAGGCATTATCATTTGAAACAGATAAAAATAGAGCAAGCATTCCTTTTGATAAGCAAAGAAACGGTTTTGTAATGGGAGAAGGTGCTGGAATTGTTGTGCTAGAAGAGCTAGAACATGCAAAACGCAGAAATGCAAATATATACGGAGAAATAATCGGTTTTGGTGCAACAACAGATGCATACCATATAACATCACCATGTCCTGACGGAGAAGGAGGCGCCTGTGCAATGCAAAGAGCCCTGGATGATGCCAAAATATCGGCAAATGAAGTAGATTATATAAATGCACATGGAACATCTACTCATTTAAATGATTTAACAGAGACTCTAGCAATAAAAAAAGTATTTGGAAACAATACTGATGTAATGGTAAGCTCAACAAAAGGCAACACAGGCCATCTGCTTGGAGCTGCGGGTGCAGTTGAAGCAATAATATGTACAAAAGCAATAGAGGAAGGAATTGTTCCACCAACTATAAATTATAAGGAAAAAGACGAAGAGTGCGACTTGAATTTAGTTGTTGGAGATTCAAAAAAAGAAAACTTAAACATAGTATTATCAAATTCATTGGGCTTTGGTGGGCATAATGCCTGCATTGCAATTAAAAAGTTTGAAAATTAAAAATTAAGAAAGGAGTGCGATTATTAAAATGGAATATGACAAAATAAAACAGTTAATGGAAGATATGGGAAATTCTAAGTTGACATCTATAGACATTGATTTCGCAGATGGAACAAAGATAAAAATGACAAAACAAAACAATCAGACATTAGAAAATAATTGCGTAATAGAAGAAAATAATAACAAACAAGAAAAAATAGAAAACTTGCAAGGAACTGTAGAAGAAAATTTTAGACAAAAGACTGATTACCCAGAAAAAACAAAAGAAAAAAACAATATCGTTAAATCTCCTATGGTTGGAACATTTTATTTAAAACCTTCACCAACATCAAATGCTTATGTTGAAGTTGGAAAAGAAGTAAAAAAAGGAGACACACTTTGCATAATAGAGGCAATGAAACTAATGAATGAAATCGAATCAGATTATAATGGCAAAATAGAAAAAATATTGGTAGAAGATGGACAACCAGTAGAATATGGCACGCCATTATTTGAAATTGCTTAAAAATATTTCGCCCAAAAAGGGGCGTCCCTATTGGGCGAAAAGGAGGAAAAATGTTAGAGAAAGAAGATATAGAAAAAATAATTCCGCAGAGGGATCCGTTTTTAATGATTGATGAGGTAGAAGAATTTGTACCTGGAGAAATGGCTATAGCTTATAAGAATGTGAACGAAAATGAATGGTATTTTAAGGGCCATTTTCCAGGTAACCCGATTATGCCAGGGGTATTAATTACAGAGAGCCTAGCTCAAACTGGTGCTGTTGCAATATTGAGTCTAGAAGAGAATAAAGGAAAAAATGCTTTATTCGGGGGAATTGATAAATTAAGATTTAAAAAAATGGTTGTGCCAGGAGATAAATTAAAACTAGAAGTAAAAATTATAAAGAAGAAAGGTCCGATAGGAATCGGAGAAGGAATTGCAACAGTGGATGGTAAACTTGCTGCAAAGGGAGAGTTTACTTTTGCGGTTGTTTAATGTGTATAGACAATAGTATAGCTATAAAAGTGCAATTGTAAATTTATTGCTAGAAAATGTTTTCAAATTTTACAAAGACTAAAAATAGAGAAAGGCTAGGAATAATTTAAAAAATGAACAAGATTTTGATTGCTAATAGAGGAGAAATTGCAGTTCGTCTTATAAGAGCGTGCAAAGAAATGAACATAAAAACTGTTGCTGTATATTCAGAGGCTGATAAAGACGCACTACACACTAAACTTGCAGATGAGGCTATTTGTATAGGACCAGCAAACCCTAAACAAAGTTACTTAAACATTAAGAACATAATAGAGGCTGCTAACATTACTAAAACAGATAGCATTCATCCAGGTTTTGGATTTTTATCTGAAAATGCAGAGTTCGCAAAAATTTGTGAGGAATCAAATATTAAATTTATTGGCCCAAAGTCTAGTGTAATAAACCTTTTAGGAAATAAATCAAATAGCAAAAAATTAATGCAACAAGAAGGAGTCCCAACAATTCCTGGCTCAGATGGCAGTGTAAAAAATTTGAAAGAAGCTGTTCTGGTGTGTGAAAAAATTGGCTATCCTGTGCTTTTAAAAGCTTCTGCCGGTGGTGGTGGAAAAGGAATAAGACAAGTAAATTCATTTGATGAATTAGAAACTAATTATAATATTGTTAAGCAAGAGGCAAAAAATGCTTTTAATGATGATGAAATATACATAGAGAAATTTATTCAAAATCCTAGACACGTTGAAATTCAAATATTAGCCGATGAACATGGAAACATTGTTCATTTAGGAGAAAGAGATTGTTCACTTCAGAGAAACCATCAAAAAATAATAGAAGAAACACCATCAACTGCTATTGACGAAAAACTAAGAAATAAAATGGGGAATGCGGCAATAAAAGCAGCAAAAGCAGCTGGATATACTAGTTGTGGAACTGTAGAATTTTTAGTGGATAAAGACAAGAATTTTTATTTTATGGAAATGAATACTAGAATTCAAGTAGAACATCCAATTACAGAAATGCGTACAGGAATAGACATAGTAAAAGAACAAATAAAGATTGCGGCAGGAGAAAAATTAAGATTTAAGCAAAAAGATATTGAGTTTAGAGGGAGCTCTATTGAGTGTAGAATAAATGCAGAAAATCCAAGTAAAAAATTTAGACCTTCACCAGGCACTATAACTGGAATAAACCTTCCGGGAGGAAATGGTGTACGTGTTGATACTGCAATTTATGCGGGTTACACCGTGCCTGCAAATTATGATTCTATGATAGCAAAAATAATTGTGCATGGGCAGACTAGAGGAGAGGCTATAAGTAAAATGAAAAGGTCATTGGAAGAGCTTGTGGTTGAGGGAATAGATACTAATAGAGACTTTTTATATAGTATAATTACTCATCCAGACTTTATAAGAGGAAACTTTGACACATCCTTTATAGAAAAGATGATGGAAGAAAAATCCTGAAATAAATATAGTTTCTTAGAGTTGAAATAATTAAAGTAAAAATACAATACATAGCTCATTAGAATACTTTGCTAAAATTATATTAAGAAATGTAAAAGCATAAAAGAGAGGAAAATGCAATGATTGTAGACCAGATAAAGAAAAGAGAAAATAAGCTAATAAATAACAAAAATTCTAGAATTGACATACCAGTTGGAAAATGGGTAAAGTGTGAAAATTGCAAAGAAATTTTATACAAGGAAAATCTGAGAAACAATTTAAGTGTGTGCCCTAATTGTGGTCATTATTTTAGAATGCATATTGGCAGAAGGCTAGAGCAAATAATAGATGAAGGAACATATAAAAGGTTCAATTTAAACATAGATACTACAAATCCATTAGGACTTGAAGATTATGAAAAGAAAATAAAATCATTAAGAGAAAAGACAAGGCTCGAGGAAGCGGTAAGCTGTGGAATTGGCAAGATAAATGGAGAAGATGTAGTAATATGCATAATGGATAGTGGCTTTTTGATGGGTAGCATGGGTGCAGTAGTGGGTGAAAAAATAACATACAGCATAGAAAAGGCAATTGAACTTAAGATGCCAATTGTAATATTTTGTTGCTCTGGAGGCGCAAGAATGCAAGAAGGAATAATATCACTTATGCAAATGGCAAAAACTACTGCTGCACTAACAAAGTTAGACAAAGCAGGATTGTTGTATATATCTGTACTAACAGACCCAACATATGGTGGAGTTACAGCTTCTTTTGCAAGCTTAGGAGATATAATTTTAGCTGAACCGGGTGCAATGATTGGGTTTGCAGGGCAAAGAGTAATAAAACAAACTATTGGAGAAGAACTGCCAGAAGGATTTCAGACTGCAGAGTTTTTGCTAGAACATGGATTTATAGACAAAATAGTAGAAAGAAAAGATATGAAAGAAACACTAAGCAGACTATTAAAATTAAATAGATGATTGCTAAGCAGAAAAAATTCGAAGAGAGGATTTTATATGGTAGAAAAAATAGAAAAAAATGTGCTTACGGCTTGGGAACGTGTTGAAATTGCAAGAAACCCAAAGAGAAAAACAGCATTAGATTATATAAATGAAATATTTGATGAATTTATAGAGCTTCATGGCGATAGATGCTATGGAGATGACAAAGCTATGGTATGTGGATTAGGTAGGATTGAAAATCAAAATTATACAATAATTGCAGAACAGAAGGGCAGAAATACCAAGGAAAATATCGAAAGAAATTTTGGAATGCCAAATCCAGAAAGTTATAGAAAAGCAATTAGGATTATGAAACAGGCTGAAAAATTTAATAGACCTGTAGTTACATTTATAGACACGAAAGGAGCTTATCCTGGTGTAGAAGCGGAACAAAGAGGACAGGGTGAGGCAATTGCAAAATCTATGTTTGAAATGGCAAAACTCACAGTACCAGTAATTGCAATTGTAATTGGAGAAGGTTCGTCAGGAGGAGCTTTGGCAATAGGGGTTGCAAACAAGGTAATAATGTTGGAAAATGCAATATATTCAATATTGTCTCCAGAAGGATATAGTAGCATACTATGGAAAGATTCGAGTAGGTTCAAAGAAGCTGCAGACAGAATGAAATTAACAGCAAACGATTTATATGATATGGGGATAATAGAAACAATAATAAAAGAGCCGGACATAAAAGATAGTAAAAAAACATCGCAAAGTGTAGACTTTGAAATGATAGCATCAGAAATAAAGAAAGAGATACAAACAACTGTTCAAGAATTAAAAAGTAAAACAAAAGATGAAATTGTAGAAGAAAGATACCAAAAATTTAGAAAAATAAGCGGGTTCAAGGAGGTTTAACTAATGTTACTAGAAGGCAAAAAAATATTAATAATGGGAATTAGAAACAAATGGAGTATTGCGTTTGGCATTGCTCAATCAGTGTATGAAAATGGAGGCAAACTTATATTTACATACAGAGGAGATGGCAACAAAGAAAAAATAGAAGAGCTGGTATCTGAATTTAAAGGCAGTAAAATATATGCACTAGATGATGCCTCTGATGACGAACAGGTAAAATCTGTTTTTGAAAATATAAAAGAAGAAAACGGAAAAATAGATGGAATAGTACATTCAATAGCCCATGCAAATACAGAAGACTTGCATAATGATTTTATATATACAAGTAAAAACGGGTATTTACATGCTATGGAAACTAGTGCATATTCATTGCTACTTGCTGCGAGAACAGCAAAAGAAATAGATATGCTAAATGAACATTCTAGCATAGTAACATTAACATACCATGGTTCTACGAAAGTTATAAAAGGTTACAATGTAATGGGAGCCGCAAAGGCAGCATTAGAAGCAAATGTAAGATATCTTGCAGAAAACCTTGGAAAAGAAGAAATGCGAGTAAACGCAATATCTGCAGGTCCAATAAAAACACTATCTGCTAAAGGAATAAAAGACTTCTCATCAATGCTTACAATAGTGGAAGAAAAAGCACCGTTACACAAAAATGTAACTACAAAACAAGTTGGAAATGTAGCTACATTTTTGCTAAGTGATATGTCAGATGCAATAACAGGGCAAGTGATATATGCAGATAATGGGTACAGTATAATGGGAGCATAAGGTAGATTATAATTATTGTACTATTTGCTCTTGAAATTTATGTGTTTATGGTGTAATGAAAAACAAGCGTAAATGTGTCGAAATTTGACACACGGTTATGCTTGTTTTTATGCATTTTTAGGTATATAATTCAGATACTTTAAGTAGATGAAAAACTATAAAGAGTAATTAACGTTAATTTTTATTTAGAATTCTAAAAAATTTTATCAAATTATTATTAAATCTAAGAATTTAATTTCTGTATTCGCTATAGCGAAAGGTTGAATACCAAACTTTATATTAAAACAATTGTGATCCAAAGAGAAATATTATATTGAGAACTTCCAGATAAAAGTATGAAAGAAAATATACAAAAATTTTACTTATTAGTTGAAAAATAGTAAATGAGATGGTAAAATGGAAAGGAAGCCAATGGACGATTTACAAGAAAATAATATTAGAACAGAAGAACAAAAAGTAAAAAGACTGCCACTAACATCAGATTATGTCTTTAAAAGAATATTTGCAAGAGAAGAAAATAATTCAATGTTAAAGGATTTCTTAGAGGTAATTTTAAATATACATATAAATAAAGTAGAAGTGAAAAATCCAGAATTAACACCTAATATGGCAGACGAAAAACTTGGAATATTAGATTTAAAATTGGATATAGATAATGAAAAAGTAGTAGATGTAGAAATGCAAGTTTCGAATGAGCATAATATAAAAGAAAGGTCTAGTACATATTTATCAAAACTTGCAGCAGAGCAATTAAAAGCTAAGCAGAATTATAAAGAATTAAAAAAGATAATAACAATAAACATATTGAAATATAATTATTTAGAGAGAAATTCATATCATTCAATAGCACGAATGAAATATGAGGATACAAGTCCAAATGAATTTGTTGATATGGGCTACAACAAGGAAGAGAAAGAAGCAACAAATACATTTGAAATGCACTTTATAGAACTTCCTAAATTTAAAGAAAAAAATCCAGATTGCAATACAAAACTAGAGCAATGGCTATGGTTGATAGATGGAAGTAAGGAGGAGAAGGTAAAAATGTCGGCGAAGGAAAATGAAGAAATAGACAAAACAGTAAAAGAATTAGATAAATTAAGCAAAGATCCAGATGAAATAGCTAAATATGAAGATCGTGAATGGAGTATAATGAGATACAATGTTGAGATGAAAACAAACAGAGAACTTGGAGAAAAAGAAGGCGAAGCACGTGGCAGAAAAGAAAAAGAAGTAGAAATTGTAAAAAAACTTCATTCTTTAAATACTCCAATTGAAAAAATAGCTGAAATTGTAAATATAAGCACTGAGGAAGTAAAACAAATAATTAAATAACAATTAAATTATAGAAAGAAAAGTGATGATTTGAGTATATAGAATAATTTTACACAAATTATTCTATATACTCTTTCTACATTAGGTATTGAGAAATTTTTATCTAATAATATTAAAATTACAAGCTCGTAATAATCTATTCATTATAGCAAGGCCTAATCCATCAGTTGAGACTCCTTGAATTATGATTAAATCTGCATTGGTTTTATCGGCTTTTCGCAAATCAGTAAATATGTTTTTAGACATTTCATCAAGAGAAGAACCAAGGTTAAATATTTGTAGATTTTGATACATATTTTTTAAGAATTCTGCATTTTCATCTAAGCACATTACAAGTGGTACTTTGTTAGATGTATAACAATCTCCGACTATTTTACAAATATTTGCACGTAGAATTTCCTTATCAGCATTGTATACTAATACACATTTGGTGTTGGGAGCGTAATGCTTATATTTCATTCCTGGAGACATAACCTTCTCGTTTGCATCCAGCTTGCCTAAAATGTGTTTGTCTATTACGACATCGCCAGCAACTTCCTTAATTTCTTCGGCTGTGATTTTTCCAGGTCTTAGAATATGTGGAATGCCATCTATAACTCTTACTACAGTAGACTCAACTCCAATCTGGCACTCTCCACCATCAATTATATAGTCAACTCTATCTTTAAGCTCCTGGTCAATATCTTCAACATTTGTACCACTAGGTCTTCCAGAAATATTGGCACTCGGTGCAGCAATCGGAACATCAGCATATTTTATTAAATTTTTGGCAATTTCATTACTTGGCATACGAACACCAACAGTATCTAAACCTCCAGCTACAACAGAAGGCACTGCATCAGTCTTGTTAAGAATTATTGTGAATGGACCAGGCCAGAAGGCATTCATTAATTTGAATTCGACGTCAGAGATATCTTTTGCAATTTTGCCAAGCATCTCAATATCAGAAATATGTAAAATTAATGGGTTATCTGAGCTACGTCCTTTAGCTACGTAAATATTCTTAACCGCTTCTGAATTGAGTCCATTTGCACCTAGCCCATAAACAGTTTCGGTAGGGAACAGAACGAGACCACCATTTCTGATGACTTGTCCCGCTTCTTCTAATTTTGAATATTCAGAAAAAGCTTTTATATTTTTTAAATCTAAGTAATTATTCATCTTGAATTATCTCCTTTTAACGATTATCTATTATAATACCAATTTACATAATTTGCAACAAAAATATAAAAGATAGCTCCAAAAGTAGGGCTATCTAATATTAAATATTCTCTTTTAATATTCCTCGTATAATTGAGTAAAGATATGGCTTGTATTCGTCTAGTGGTAGTGGCTCTGAATATAATATAGAATTAAATCCTGTCGAGCTAACAAGTTCAATAATTGTAAATAGTGTAACCTTTGGGTTCTTCAGATTAACATTATTTTCATTAACACGATTTACGAATTTTTCATATAGTGTCGAAGTATCATTATTTATATTAGATAGATTCGACAAATTTGATATGGTGTTGTTGAATAATCCAAAAGATAGATTCTTGGATATTAATTTTAACAAGACCTTATTTTTATTTAATTCATCTAATATATGATTAATTACAAATATAATTTGATCTTCAAAATTTTGTATATAGCTATTGTTTAAAGCATCTAAAGCATCAGCAAACAGCTTATTAGAACAACTTGCAATAACTTTATCTCTAATATCATATTTATCTTTAAAATACAAGTAAAAAGTACCTTTGCCAACACCCGCTTCATCAGCAATATCTTGAATTGAAGTATTGTTTACCCCTTTTTCAGTAAATAATTTTAAAGCTTTTTCCATTAATTTATTTTCTTTCTCTTTTTTATCCATCATATTAACCTTCGTTCTTTAAGGCAATAAGCCTTAATAAAATTTAAACTAAATAGATTATAACACTAAAATGACTTTTGGTCAAATACTTCGCCCAATAAGGACGCCCCTTTTTGGTCGAAAAATTATTGTATGGTCGAAAAATGCTGAAATTCAGGAGAAACAAAGCTAAACAATATGAATAATAAAATAGAACATTATAACATAATAATTTAAATAATTAAATAAAATTGTGAAAGTTTTGTGAACTATATTGACTAATGGTCAGAAAAGTCATAGAATATAAAAAGTGACTGATAGTCAGAAATAACCAAACAAGGTTGAAACTGGCAAATATAAAGTACCAAACGTTCGGAACGTAGAAATGTACATTTTTTTCTCCGTCCCCGAAATGTACCGAAATGTACCGAAATGTACAAAACGAAAAAGAAAGGAATGTGAAATTATGAATAAGTTTGGAAAGTTTGTCTGCAAGTACAGAGTTGCAATTATTATTGTAGCGCTTTTGCTATTAATTCCATCTGCTATTGGAATGGTAGCTACAAGAATTAATTACGATATTTTAACTTACTTGCCAGATGATGTAGCAACAATTCAAGGACAAAATATTTTGTCTGAACAGTTCAACATGGGTTCGTTTGCAGTTTTGATTGTAGATGATGACATGAGAGCTAAAGATATTTTAAGTATGGAGGATAAGATTAAGGATATTGAATGTGTAGACAAGGTTGTTGGTGTTTACGATGTTCTTGGAACTCAGGTTCCACTTGATTCTCTTCCAGATGATGTTAAAGAGAAGATTAGTGCAGAGGGCAAGACGCCAATCCTTGTTACTTTTAAAACAGGTATTGCAGCTGATGATACTCTTAAGGCTATTGATGACATCAGAGATATTGCAAAGGAAAAGTGTGCAGTTGCTGGTTTATCTGCAACAGAGGATGACATGAAGGATATTTTGAATTCTGAAATGGCAATTTATGTTGTGGTTGCAGCTGTTCTTTGTATGATAGTTTTAAGTATAGCACTTGATTCTTATATAGTTCCTCTATTTTTATTGGGAAGTATAGGAATTGCAATTTTATATAATATGGGAACAAACATCATATTTGGAGAGATTTCTTATATTACAAAAGCTATTGCAAGTGTACTTCAATTAGGTGTTACAATGGATTTCTCAATCTTCTTGTATCACAGCTATATTAAAGAAAAACAAACCTCTAAAGATATATATGAGGCTATGGAAAAAGCAATTACGAGTACAATTTCATCTGTTGTAGGAAGTTCTATAACAACAATCGCAGGTTTCTTGGCATTATGTACAATGCAACTTGCAATTGGTAGAGATATAGGTTTGGTAATGGCAAAGGGTGTTTTAATTGGATTAATTTGTGTTGTAACAGTTTTACCTGCAACAATACTTGTATTCGACAAGCTAATAGAAAAAACATCACATAAGGTTATATTACCAGAGTTTACTCATCTGATAGATTTTGTTGTAAAACATTACAAAGCTGCAATTATAGTATTCTTAATACTATTAGTTCCAGCAATTTATGGAAACAGCCATGTAAATGTATATTACAATATTAATAGTTCATTACCAGAAAGTTTGGCTAGTGTGCCAGCTAATAAAGCGTTGGCAGATGACTTCAACATGGTTTCTACACAGATTGCATTGGTAAATAAAGATATGCCAGATTCAAAAGTTAAGGCAATGTTAGATGAGATAGATAGCCTAGACGGTGTAGAATGGTCAATTGCAAAAGCAAAGATTACAAACGGATTAGTTCCAGATGAGATGATTGATGACGACATAAAGAGCATTTTCGAGAGTGACAAGTATCAAATGATTGTTATTAATTCAAGCTATGAGACTGCAACAAATGAAGAGAATGAATTAGTAAACAAGATAAATAATGTAATAAAGAAATATGACGAAGACGGAATTCTTGCAGGAGAAGCTCCTCTTATGAAAGACTTAGTAGAGATTGCAGACCAAGACTTCAACAGTGTAAATATAAGTTCAATAGCGGTAATATTTATCTTAATGATATTTGTATTCAAATCGGGTTCGATACCATTCATATTAATAGCCGTAATAGAGTTTGCAATATTTGTTAATATGTCTTGCACATGTTACGCAAATGTAACGATCCCATTCGTAGCTTCTATAGTAATTGGAACAATTCAGTTAGGAGCAACAGTCGATTATGCAATATTAATGACTAACAAATACTTAGATGCAAGATGTGACGGAAAGAATAAACAAGAATCTGCAAAATATGCACTTGAAAATTCAGCAAAATCAATAATAGTAAGTGCATTATGCTTCTTTGCAGCAACATGTGGAGTTTCAATAATATCAAAGATAGATATGATAGGTTCAATTTGTACATTAATCTCAAGAGGTGCTCTAATAAGCATGGTTGTAGTAATTACAATGTTACCAGCATTCTTAATGGTATTTGATAAGATTATTTGCAAGACTACTAAGAGAACTAGACATGCAGATATAAAATATTAGAAAAGAGGGAAAGATTATGAATAATAAAAAAATAATGTCAAAGGTTATTGCTTCATCTTTGGTGCTAGCATTAGGAACAATTAATGCGGTTCCAGTTTTCGCATATAGCAAAGATGAGACTGTTTATACTAAAGCAAATGCAAATGGTAGTTCATACCAAACAATAGTAAGTGAGCATTTAAAGAATTCTGACAATGCAGAATTGTTAAAAGATATGTCTACATTGTTAAACATAAAGAATACTAATGGAGATGAAGAAGCTTCTCAAAATGGAACTTCGCTTGAATGGAAGACATCTGGAAATGATATTTATTATCAAGGAAATACTGACAGAGAATTACCATTAGATTGTTCAATTAAATACGAATTAAACGGAGAAGAGATTGCTCCAAATGATTTAATTGGCAAGAGCGGAAATGTAAAAATAACAATAGAATATACAAATAAAGAAGAAAGATTTGTTAATATAAATGGTAAGAGTGAGAAAATGTATGTACCATTTGTTGTAATGGCTGGAACTATGCTAGATAATACAAAAATGAAGAACATAGAAGTTACAAATGGTAAAGTTTTAGACAACGGTCAAAAGACAGTAGTTGTTGGTCTTGCTTGCCCAGGACTAATAGAAAGCTTAGGATTAGAAGATGAAGATTTACCAGATTTAAATAAAGTTGAAATAAGCTTTGAAGCAACAGACTTTGAAATGGGAAATATAATGTCATATGCAACACCAAAAATATTTGATGATACTGATGTCTCTGCAATGGATAAATTAGACGAAGTTTATAGCCAAATAAATGACTTAAAATCAGCTTCAACACAATTAGTTGAAGGAGCAAAGACTTTACAAGACGGAACAGAAGAATATGTTTCAAAGAGTACAGAATTTGCTGATGGATTAGAAACATTCAATCAAGGAATGAACACAGCTACAAACAGCTACAATAAAATAGACGAAGGAATTGATTCTGTAAATTCAAACATAAGCACACTAAAGAGCGGTGCAAATAAATTAAATCAAGGTGCAAGTGATTTAAGTGATGGATTAAATTCATTACAAACAGGAGTAGCTGCCGGAAAAGAACAAGCTGTTTCTTCATTAGAGGAAAGTAGCAAAACATTATCTGCTGGAATCGACAAAATAATAGCAGGAAAAGACCAAGAAGTAGAAACAATAAAAGAACAAGTAATAGAAAATGCAAACAGCAAATTAGCAGAAGGATTAAAAACAGGAGTAAGCTCAGCAGTATCTTCTGCAATAGATAGCACAATGGAAAAGAAAATGGCAAGTGTACAAAAAGAAATTCTTGCAGATGAAACATTAACAAAAGAGGAAAAACTTGCAATTCAAAAAGCACTTTCAAGTATATCAATATCAGATGCAGAAAAACAAGCTATGTCAAAACAAATTGGAACAGCAATAGACAGTGCAGTTGCTCAAACAACAAAGGCACAAGAAGCGGGATTAGATGCAATAAATGATAATGAAAAAGGCGTAAAAGCTGGATTAAATACATTAAAGACACAAGCTACATCAAGCATAAAGAGTGGAATAAGCGAAATTTCATTAGGATTTGATACTATAACAGACGGAACAACAGAATTAATAGCAGGATCAAACGAATTAAAGAATGGTACATCAACATTAAGCCAAGGAACAAGTAAATTACAAACAGGAGTTAGCACACTTGCAAGCGGTTCAAAAGAATTAAAAACAGGATTAAGCACATTAAGCACATCGAGTGATAAATTAAACAGTGCTAACAAGCAATTATTAGAAGGTGCAAGTACAATATCTGACGGTGCTAAAACACTAGCAGAAGGAATATCTGAATTTGATGAAGAAGGAATAAACAAAATAGTCTCAATGGTAAACGGAGACGTAAAAGACTTACAAACAAGAGTAGAAAAACTACAAGACTTAGCAAACGAATACAATAGCTTTGCAGGAAAAGACGAAGAAGCGGAAGGAGCAACAAAATTCATATTTGTAGTAGATAGCTTGAAAAAAGACAGCAAAAAAGAAGAAAGCAACATGCCAGTAGAGAACAGTGAAAACGTTGCAAATAACGAAGAAAATAAAGAAACAAATTCAGGGAAATAAATTGTGAATTAATTTTACAAAATATCATAGAATATAAATGAATATTTATTAATACTATTGACTTAGCAATAGGCTGATGGAAAAATAAATATGTAAATATAATGTCAGCCCCTTAGTAGGCGATTGGGCAAATATGCTATGAAACGATATACAAAAGCCCCTTAGCAGGCTAGTATAAATATGCTATGGAAAATAATAAATGGAGAAACTTAAAAGGAGTTTCTCTATTTTATTATTTTTTAGGAATGAATATTTAAAAAATATTTATAATACTATTGACAAAAAACACAAAAACAGTATATACTTAGTATATACGATAAAAGGAGGCTGATTTGTATGACTACCACAATACAAAAATGGGGTAATAGTCAAGGCATTAGGATACCAAGAATATTACTAGAAGAAGTTAAATGGAGTGAAAATGAACCAATAGAAATAAAAGTAGAAGATAATAAGATTGTTATAGAAAAAGCCCAAAAAACCGAAAGAAAAAATATAAAAGAATTATTTAAAGATTATAAGGGCGAATATGAACCATCTGAAATTGATTGGGGAGAGCCAGAAGGGAAGGAAGTATGGTAAAACAAGGAGATATAATAAAGGTAAACTTTAATCCTAAATCTGGTCATGAACAAGCAGGGTATAGACCAGCAGTTGTAATTAGCAATAACATATTTAATCAAAAAACAGGACTAACAGTGGTGTGTCCTATAACAAATACGGACAACCATTTTCCATTACATATCCCACTTGATTCTAGAACAAAAACCACTGGAGTAATTTTGTGCGAGCATGTAAGAACATTAGACTTAAAAAGTAGGGGATATCAACTAATTGAAAAAATACCAAATGACCTGCTAAAAAAGACCATATATATAATATTTGCAGAAATAGAACAAGACGAAAATTAGAAGCCTAAAATTAAGGCTTCATTTTTTTGTAAAACAATTTACATTTCCTCTTTTATATGATAATATTTGCATTATTAAAAATTTTGGAGGAACCATGATTAAACGAATTATTTTTGACATAGATAATACATTAATAGATTGGAAAGCTGAATACTGGGATTGCTTGAAAAATGTTTTTGATGAGCTTAATTTACCATATTCAAGTGAGATTAAAGCAAAAATTCAGCATGCTGTAGACAACTATGAAGACGGTACAAATTTTACATATACAAAAGAATCTATGATGAATGCTATAGAAGAAGAATTAGGATATAAATTGCCAGAAAGTTTTTTTGATATATGGATACGATATCTGGGTATGTGTGTACCAGAAAAAGCTGATGATGAAGTTGTATACACATTGCAATATTTGAAACAAAAATATGATTTAGTAGTTCTTTCAAATTGGTTTAAAAAATCGCAAGATGAAAGATTAAAAAGGCTAGGGTTAGATAAGTATTTTTCAGGAACATATATGACAGAAAATATACCGATGAAGCCTAACAAAGAAGCATTTGAAACTGCTAAAGGACCATATGAATTTTCTGAATGCGTAATGGTAGGAGATAGCCTAAAAACAGACGTATCTGGAGCTGTAAATGCTAATATGAATGTAATATTCTATGACAGGAATAATATAAAAATAAATCAAAATGAGTATATAATGGCGACAATTCATAAATTTACAGAGCTAACAGACATATTATAAAATTACAATTGTGTTAAGTAAAAGATTAAATGCAATTCTGTAGAGTATATGCAACTTGTACGAGAAAAAGAAAATTACAATTGTGTTTCATATTAGAAAAATTATTGAAGTTGGCTAACAAATATGTTACCATGTGTATATTAATCTAAAAAAGGAGAAACCGAAGTTGAAAAGTAATGAAAAGAGAGGAATTTTAATTTTAATATTGGTTGCCATCATAATAATTGGCATAATGTTTGCAGTAACGAGAGGCTCAAAGAATAACTCAAAAGATACAAACCAAAATATAAATAATGAAGAGAATATAGAATTATCACAGGTCGACCCAAGTCGTGGTGAATTTACAAAAACAGAAAGCGATGGAACCGTTGTAAATACAAGTGAAAAGCTTAAAGAGGATAAAGTTGAAGCCGGATTTGAAATATCAAACATAAACTATACAGAAAAAGAT
Organism: uncultured Clostridia bacterium; assembly: GCA_934119935.1. Lineage (GTDB taxonomy): Bacteria > Bacillota > Clostridia > TANB77 > CAG-508 > CAG-245. The sequence continues at coordinate 25,108 of CAKOSX010000006.1, forward strand.
GGTCACACAGTATTAGAAGCTGATGTAACAAATATGACAGGCTCAAGCCAATCAGCATTCATGGCAGATATTGTGCTATTAGATAAAGAAGGGAAAGAGCAAGGTAGAATTCCAGTAGCTATACCAGACACACAAATAGGTGAGACCATCGGTGTACAGGCAGGAATAAATGATCAATATGCAAATGCCTACAACTTTAAATTAGAGAAAAAATAAGATTTACTGTTGCCAATTGGTAAAAAAAGTAGTAATATATAGAAGAAAAAAATTAGACAAACTATTATGGGTTATAGGACATTCCCAGAAACCTAAATTTATTATAAACAAGGATGTAAAAAATGAGATACACAGAACAAGATAATGAAGACGATTTAGTAAGAATTAAAGTAATTGGTGTTGGTGGTGCTGGAAACAATGCTGTAAATAGAATGATTGATGAAGGAATACGTAATGTTCAATTTATAGCAATAAATACAGAAGAGCAGGCTCTAGCTCAAACAAAGGCAACTACTGTAATGCATATTGGAAAAGATACAACAAAAGGCCTTGGAGCAGGAGCAAACCCAATATTAGGCGAAATGGCTGCAAGAGAAGATGAAGAAAACATAAAAAAAGCTTTAGCAAATACAGATATGGTATTTGTAACATGCGGAATGGGTGGTGGAACAGGAACTGGTGCTGCTCCAGTAGTATGTGAAATTGCAAAATCTATGGGAATATTAACTGTAGGAATTGTAACAAAGCCATTCTTATTTGAAGGAAGAAAAAGAAAAGCAAATGCAGACGATGGTATCGTTAGAATGAAGAAAAATGTTGATGCCTTAATTGTTGTTGAAAACAACAACTTATTAAAAGCACTTCCAAAGGGAACAACAATGCTTCAAGCATTCCAAGAGGCTGATAGTGTTTTAAGAAAAGGTGTTCAAGGTATTACAGATTTAATAACAATACCTGGATTTATCAACATAGACTTTGCAGATATAAAAACAATAATGAGAGACAGCGGAATTGCACATATGGGAGTTGGCGTTGCAGAAGGTGACCAAAGAGCTTTGGATGCTGCAATGGCTGCTATGGATAGCCCACTTCTAGAAACATCTGTAAAAGGTGCAAAAGGATTAATAGTAAATGTTACAGGTGGTATGGACTTAGGATTAAGCGAAGTAAGTACTGCTGTTGGTTACATAAAAGAATTCTTAGACCCAGAAGCAAACATCATCTTCGGTACAATAGTAGACGAAAGAATACACGATGCAATAATGGTAACAGTAATAGCAACTGGAATAGAAGAAAATGCAGAAGCAAAAGTAATAAAATATAATATATAGAAATGTAATGAAAATGAAACAAAATCCGCAACCTGCTGAGAGAGTATATCCCTATACATCAAGCCTTTGAAAAAGACTTGTAAAAAGGAAATAGATAATGTAATATAAGTGTGACAATAGTGTAGAAAAACGAATAACACTAAATCACACTTTTTTATTTTTGATGAGAGGGGAAAGCTTAAGAATGAGAAGAGATGGAAATAGTAGAGCAATTACATTAATTTCTCTAGTAGTAACAATTGTGATTCTACTAATTTTGGCTGGAGTTAGTATTAATTTTGTGATTGGAAACAATGGAATAATAGCAAAAGCAAAAGATGCAAAAATTGAAAGCAGAGCTGCAACAGTAAAAGACGAAAGAGATTTGTGGATGAATGAAAGAAATATAGCAGAAAAAATTGGAGACAATGCAAAATCAATGAATCAGATATTGGAAGAATTACAAGAAAGAAAACTATTAACAAAAGAAGAGGTAGAAAGAGTAAAAAAAGATACTAATAATGAAATTACGATAGGAAGTAAAACTATAAGTTTTAAAGTATCCGATTATGAAATTTCGTCTACAATGACAAGCCTATATAAATACTATGTCTTAAAGGATGAGAGTGGATATCAACTAAAAAATGATGGGACAGATGTAATTTCAATAGATAGTAAAAATGAGATGGAATATCTAGCAGAATATACAAATTTAGGTAATATAACGGAAAATGTTAAGTTTATTTTATTGAAAGATATAAATTTGAATCCAGAAACAGTATTTTTAAAAGATGGTAGTATAACTGGAGCTACCCCTGAAACATGGACACCAATAGGAACAATGCAAGAAGTGGAAGTTTCCAGTCAAACAGAATGGGAGAATAAAGTATCACAATACGGAAAACTATACACATTCAGTGGTACTTCTGAAAAGTATGATAAGTATGAAAAACCATACTATTATGCTATTCCATTTAAAGGAGATTTTTATGGTAATGGTAACAATATAAAAGGTTTATATTGCAATGATAAAAAAAATGATTTTTTTGGAGTATTTGGAGTTGTTGATGGATCTAAAATTAACAATTTAGAGGTTACAGATAGTTATATATCGGCAGGAAATGCAGTTAGTGCGTTAGTTGCAGGTGCTATAGAAAAAGGTGTAACTTGTTCGGAAATCAATTGCAAAGATAATTATATAATTATTAATGAATATTGCTTTCGGAGCAATATTGGGATTAGCATGTGATGTGACAGATTTTTCATTAAAGGACCTAATATCCAACAACATAATTAGATGTGATTCAGATGTAGATAATTTTGGAGAATTTGGGGGAATTGCAGGTAAAATACTTAGTGAATACTGTAATATAACGGATTGTACGAATTATACAAGTATTAATGGACCACAAGACTTTAATAATGGTGTAGGAGGAATTGCAGGTAGAATAGATGCAAATAGTTCCGTCATAAATAAATGCTATAATAAAGCTAATATTAGTGGAAACTGGGGCGGAACGGGAGGAATTGTCGGAGAATTGATGTGCAATAATAGCAAGGTTTATGAATGCTCTAATACTGGAGAAATAGGTGCTGCCTGGGGGACAGGAGGCATTTTGGGCTGGGATGCTTCAGATAATCTTGAAATATATAATTGCTATAATCTTGGGAAAATATATAATACCTATAAAGATGGTGGAGACTTTGGAGGTGTGATTGGGCAATGTAGAGCCATACTTACAATGTACAATTGTTATAATGCTGGAGAAATATATTCTGATGTGGAAAATTGCATATATGGTGATGTTGGGGGAATAATAGGTCAAAATAATGAGGGAGTGATCTATAATTGCTTTAATATTGGAAACATAAATTTGTGTGCAGTAAAAGACACAAATACTTCTGATAATGGAATAGGAGGATTAGTTGGTGCTGCTGGTTCTGATTTTGGGACATTTAAAATATTAAACTGTTTTAATAGCTGTAATCTAACATTGTGTTATGCATCAGAGGAGACTGTAAAGCATCCTATCATATATGGAGAAATTATTGGAAGCATTTATAAGGATGTTACAATAGAAAATTGTTACGGATATAGTAATAAAACAATAAATATACAGGGAGACCCTTACAATATTGCCCAAAATGTAGGACAAGTAAAATCCCATTATGATAAATTTGAAGGCACGAAACTAATTAATGGATATGTGGACTTAACTAATTCATATCCATCGGTTGCGGTAAATGTAGAACAAGTAACTCAAAATGTACAGGAAGTAATCAGTTTTAAAAGCCAAAAGTTTTGCGATATACTTAATACATGGAGTGACAACAATAGTGGTTACTCAAGATGGATTTATGATGCAAACAAAAATAATGGAGTCCCTTATTTAGAATGCTTAAAAGATATTATTAAATAAAACTAAAGAATTATAAAATTTAATAAGAAGGCTGTTAAACTAAAAAAGTTGAACAGCTTTTTTATATAGTAAGCACAATCTTATGTAAAGCTCATATTATATAAAAGAGAAGTCCTAAAAAACTTCAAGATAAAATTGAAGAATATATGTAAAATACTATGGACGACTTAAGGGAGGAACTTTACGTGAGTATTAACAGTACGGCACAGATTGCTATTGGCTTAATGGTGCCATTTTTAGGAACAACATTGCGGTTCCGCTTTAGTATTTCTATTAAAAAAAGAGATAAAGCCAATCATACAAAAGATGTTGCTAGGTTTTGCCGCAGGAGTTATGATAGCAGCTTCTGTATGGTCTTTATTAATACCATCAATAGAAATGGCAGAGTCACAAGGAAAAACAGCATGGTTACCTGCTTGTGTTGGATTTATGATAGGAATTGTAACGCTAATTTGTGTAAACAATTTGGCTGAAAAAATAGAAAAAAGAAATAGCAAAAAGAATGAATGTACTATATGTGATGATATTGAAAATTTAATACACATAGATAAAAATAGTGGAAAAGTAAAAACAACAATAGCAACAGAAAAATCAACTATCAAAGAAAAAGTAAAGAGTACTACAATGCTAATGCTTGCAGTAACACTACATAACATTCCGGAAGGAATGGCGGTCGGGGTTGCGTTTGCAGGACTATTCTCACAAAATACAGGAATAACACTCGCAGAAGCATTTGCGTTAGCTATTGGAATAGCGATACAAAATATACCAGAAGGGGCAATTATATCAATGCCACTTCACAGCTCTGGGAAAAGCAAATTTAAATCATTTATGGGCGGAACACTGTCAGGAATAGTAGAACCAATTGGGGCAATAATAACCATTGCATTAACGAGGATTGTAGTGCCAATTTTACCATATTTTCTATCATTTGCAGCAGGAGCAATGATTTATGTAGTATCATCAGAGTTAATACCAGAAGCACAGGCAGAAAAAAAATCAAATTTAGTAACCATTAGTGTAGGTATAGGCTTTGTAATAATGATGCTTTTGGATGTTGCGTTGGGATAGTAAATAATAAACCCCATATATAGTGTATAGCCTATATATGGTGGGTTATTTTTTATTTATAGAAAGCATAAATTAAGAAAAATGAAACAACATAATTAAATTGACATAACACAGATAGAATGATATAATATTCACGTAAAAATTTGTTATTTATGAGGTAATTATTTCATAAATGATAAGTTTAATAATAAACAATATTGGAGGAAAAAACATGAGTAAATTATCTGTTCGGGATTGTATTGGTTCCGGGTACTCTTCTGTGTTGATTAATACCACAGAAGAAACTCGGGCGATTAAGGAGTGCCTGCAAGCAAGTATTGAATATGGAATTAAGCTTTTTGGTTGGACTTGTACGAGAGGCATTGTAGAAATATTGCCTTATGAAGTAGGAGATGAACCTGAAGATGACACTGATGCCAATTATTACAACGAATTGACAAGAGAAATAGAAAAAAATCCGGAAGAATACGAAGTTATGGATGGATACGTATTTAAAAAGCGCGATCCAGATATGACTGATCCGCAAGAGGCTCTTGTTAAAGGCCTTGAATTAAATGGCGGTGAAGGAAGATACATTTTCTGTATTATCGATTTTCATCATTATCTGAATCAGCCGATGGTCTTAAGAGCAGCAAAAGATGCTTTTGAAAAAGCTGAAAACTTGGGTGTTAGCTATATTTTTATTAGTAGCAAGTTCGAAGTTCCGGCTGATTGGCAGGAGACGATTATTTCTATTGAACTCGAACTTCCAACTAAAGAAGATCTTGTAGATTCATTCAATGAAACAATCAGATATATTGACAGAAACAATAAAGGGCTATTGGCTTTCGAAAGCGAGGAACAGAAGCAGAGTACCATAAAAAAGGCGGCAGAAATTTCTATCGGCTTAACGTATACTCAGGCTGACAGTGCATTGTTTACATCTGTTTTCCTGAAAAGGAAGATTGATATTGATGTTATTGCAGAAGTTAAAGCACAAACTATTTGCAAAGATGGTTTGCTGGAATTCTGGAGTAATAGTGAAGATTCTAAGATTGGTGGCATGAAAAATTTAAAGGAATACACTGCAAGAAGAATTTTGGCGTATTCCGATGAAGCAAAAAAATATGGATTGCCTAATCCTAAAGGTGTATTGTTGGTCGGCATTCCCGGTTGTGGTAAAAGTTTGGCTGCTAAGTCAATTGCACACAGTTGGAATGTTCCGCTGATTAAGTGCGATTTAGGAAAACTTTTCGGAAGCTATGTTGGAGACACTGAAGCTAATACTAGAAAAGCCCTTCAGATTGCAGAAGCTATGGCACCTTGTGTGTTGTGGATTGATGAAATTGAAAAGGGATTAGCTGGTGCTGGTTCTGGTGGTAGAAATGATTCTGGCGTATCTTCGAGAATGTTTGCCAGCATCCTTACATGGATGCAGGAAAAGAAATCTCCTGTTTATGTCGTGGCAACTGCAAATAGTATTACATCTTTGCCTTCTGAACTTTTAAGAAAAGGTAGATTCGACGAAATTTTCTTTGTTGGGCTTCCTACTCAGGAAGAACGCGAAGAAATTGTTGCAATCCAGCTTGAAAGAAAAGGTAGAAAGCAAAAAAACTTCGATGTTAAGAAAATTGCACAAAGTTGCGATGGATTTACAGGAGCTGAAATCGAAGAAGCTATCGTATCAGCAATGTTTGAAGCTTATGCAGATAATGCAAGGGAATTAACGAGTGATGACATTATTTCGCAGATGAAGAGTTGCCAACCCGCTTCTGAGGGAATTATGAAAGATACCGTAGAAGCTCTTAATGAATGGGCTAGCAAAGAAAATGTTCGGAACGCTAATTCTACTGTATGTACTCAAAATGAGAACTCTGCAAAAAAGACCGTAACTAAAAAGACGCCTGGTGGCCGTGTTATTAGAAGAGTTGGAGGAAATAAGGAATGAGTCACTTTACGCATGTTTCTGCTGAAATCAGAGATCTTGACGCTTGCAACAAAGCTCTTAATAATATGGGGCTTACCATGCAAAGCTATGGAAGCTGTCGGTATTATTTTGGAACAGAAATGAAAGAGAATGTTGTCAGATTGCCTGGACAATATGATATGGCTCTGGAAAAGAATGGTACTGGTTCTTATCGCATTACTGCTGATTTTTATGGTGGGTATGTTGAAAGGACTATTGGACCGAGAGGTAGCATTCTTCTGCACAATTATTCTGTTGAGATGCTTAAAAAGGTTGCAAAAAGATTACATTTTTCTGTAACTCCGAAGGGTGATGATACCTATAAGGTAAGAGATCCACAGGATACCGATGGTGGCCATATGTTGGTAACAGTATCTAAAGATGGAAATCTGACTTTTGAACCTAAGGGGTTGAAAGGAAAAAAATGTGCGAAGTATCTTCAACTTGAAGATTCTTTGGGAAAAATTGAGCAAAGAGAATTTACCAAAGAATACTTGAAGGAAAGTGCAGCAGAAGTTAAGACAGAAAACCGTCAGAAATTGAGGGTAGGAGGCTACTAAATTGAAAGTTGCATTAGTTATTTGCAATGATATGCACATGGATATAGCTAATGCAAACACCATCGTAAATCATCTTATGGCAACAGGGTACGAAGTCGTATGTGATTATACTATTGCTGATACAGTGATTATTCTCACATGCGCCTTCGGCCCACATAAGATGTATTCTGTTGATGTGATTGCAGACGTTAGAATTAATGCAAAACCTAGTGCAAAAATCATTGTTACTGGTTGCCTTGAAAAATTATGCCACTCCGACTTGGAAGCAATTCCAGGGATTGACGTAATACCGTTAAATGAGGTTTTTGTTACACTTGCAAAGCCGACTACAGTTAAACAGTATATTCCACAGAACAAAGTAATTATTTCTACAGGATGCCTTCATCAATGTTCTTATTGTGTATATCCGAAAATTGTAGGAATGTATAAGAGCAGACCAATGGAAGATATCTTGGATGAAATTGAAGCAATGCATGCTAATGAGTCTACTATTTATATAACCGGAGCACAAGAAACAGCCGACTATGGTGTTGACTTGTATGGCAAGAGAAGCTTTGCTGAGTTAATGAGAAAAATTGTTACAAGATTTCCGGATTGCAATTATGTTATAGGTTGGTTTCATCCTGCAGGATTAACAGAAGAGGTTATGACTCTTATTTTGGAGAATGAGAATATTGTAGAAATAATGTTACATATTCAGCATGTATCTAAGAAAATCCTAAAGGATATGAATAGACCTGCTTTTGACATTGTAGATGAAAAAATTCGGATTTTGAAAACGGTCAGACCAGACTTAGTTATTTCAACAGAGGTGATTACGGGATTTCCAGGAGAAACAAGTTTACAATTTCAGGAACTTGTAAAATATCTTAAAAAGGGATACTTTGATGATATTGGAGTTGCAAGCTACGAACCTGTTGAAGGCACTCTGGCAGCTGAATTACCAAAACAAATACCAGCCAAAACCAAGAAAAGAAGGATGGAATGTATTATGCAAGAGTTTTCTGCAACATGCTATCCTGCACCTGATGGAGAACCCAAAAGTGTTTTTGACGAATTCTTTACGGTAAATCATGCTTTAAAGCAAATGCCAAAAAATATTTTTAAGGCAGAAGTTAGACAAAAGTATGCATATATTGCCGGAACAGATACGGAAGAAAAACTTGAGTTCGAACGGGTATTCCGAAGTGTTATGCTTCAAATTATTGAGGCTAGGAGTGATTTTGACTTAGAAAGAGTTAAGAAAAACTTGAGCGTCTATACTGATGAAGCAAAAACAAAGTTTTATGAGATAATTGAAAAAGGAGATTTTAAAGAACAACAAAAAAATAAAGCAAGAAGTTTATTATTAAACAATGCCTGATCACAAATGTGAAAGGAGAACAATTATGGGCAAAAGACGCCATTTGTATATTCCGGGCTATGAGAACAAAGCAGGAACGAATGAAACTGCAAACTCTAGACCAGGAGAAACAAGGAGTGCTCCGCGAACTACTAATCCTAGAATAGAAATCCGCGATGAGGAGCAACCGACATATGTACAACCATATGAGAACATAAGAGTAGAAACAACAAGACAAGATACATATGAAAACGAACGGCAGTACCATTCTCGTACTGATGAAGAACTGAAACTTCAGCGGTTAGTGAGAAAACTGAGAAATATTACTGAGAGTGACAATAATACTTGTGGCTTAATCGGTGTTTTCGGAACGGGAGCTGACGAACTGGTAAAAGATGCATTGAGACATGTTAGAAATATTGTTATTTTCAACAAAATCCCAATAACTTTGGATACGGATGTTTATGCCGCTATGGGTGCGTCAGTATTGGAGAAACACCAAAAATATGATAATAGAAGTTATGATAGTCGTGCAATTTTAAGAGAACTTGAACAGGTTGTTCGTAGAGAAGTTGACACGGAATATATGTCAGGTTTGGCTATGATGCAAAGAATAAATAGAAACATGGAAAGAGATGAACATCTTAAACAAGCTATTATAATGATGAAAAATTGTTTCTACACTGGATATACAAAATTCATTTTTATAATAGACTATGGTACAAATCCGATGGATACCAAGTCTTTGGAAATGTTGAAAAAAATAAACGGAGGTAACATAATCATTATTGTACAGTCACTAATTGGTCTAAATTTTCAGAGAGCAAGCATCGGTCATACCGATGGTAGTATGTTTATGAGATACTTCTCAAGTGACAATGTATTTTGTAAAGACTATGTAGAAGAGGATGAGTATGAACCCTGAATTGTTAAGCTGCCATGTGAAGAGATTTTTATGCCCGATTTGTGGAAAATGGCATAATTGGAATTCAAGATTTAGTTTTTCGGATGGAGAAGTTAAACGTTCAGAGTACGGGAAAAAATATAAAATATATTTGAGCTGTGACAGCATAGAAGAAGAATGGTATGAAAAAGGTGTTTTTATAAAAATGTCTTTTTATGCATCTTATAATATTGTTATAACATGCAATTTTAGCTTAGTAATCTCTACTGGTTTTGAAAATGAAAAATGTATCTATGAAGATGTCTATTATTTATATGACTTTAAAGAGTCTGAAACAGAGCCAAGAGTTTATTTACTACAACCATTTGCTGAAGCAGAACTCTGTACTCGAAGCGACTGTGAGTTTTCTACAGTTTGTATAAGAAAGAGAAGTTCAAATATTCAGTTTGCATTGGAATTTGACTCTAAGGATTATGCATTACATGCTACAATTAGACAAAGAGAAAACTTACAAAAGATGGAACAAAAACTAAGAGCTGAAGAAGAAAGGTTGATGCAACAGGTTGATACTCAGTGTTTACCGTCTAATTTACAAGAAGATGAGGTATTAAATTCTGAAAAACAGGTTGAACAAACAAAGCTATCAGAAACTGAAAGACAGGTTGAGCAGGAGAAAACTCTGGAATCAGATATTAAAACAAGAAAAAAGGTCGAGCCACAAGAAAAACACAAGAAATGTTATCCAAAGAAAAGGAGGACATTATATTTTCAAAAGAGGATTGAATGATGAAAATATTACATGAAAATGTTTTTAAGAGCTTAGATTTTGTGGGTTTTCAGTGTCCGTATTGCGGACAGAAACATTGCTTTGAAAAACGATATAATTGGCATGATATACAAAAAAGTCACGAATCCTTAGAATTGCACTGCACAGAATTTAATGTTAGTGCTCAGATTTTAATTGATAATCAGGGCGATTGTAAGTTTAAAACTACTATGCCGGGATTATGTGGAAGGTGGTATGAATTAAAAGTTGAGACTGGTATATTTGGTACATGTGGTTGCTTTGATACATTAACATTTGATGTTAATAATAAAAATTTTATGTTATGTGTGATGAATCAAGATGTCATATATTCTGCAATTCAAAAATTTCAAAAATACGAAGATGTAGGATGTGATAAGCAATATTATGACAGAAAATGCAAAGGAACAGAAAACTGCTGGTATGCTCGTATAAACAGAAATGATGAGAACCAATACGACGACTACAGAGGTATGGTTCCTTTGGAGGTATTCTTGTATGCTGAAAAAAGTGCAGAGTATGAGCAAATTAAGGATGAAACCTTGATTCAACTTGAAGTGGTTGCTTTGAAGAAAGAAATTGAAAAGCATCAAAAAACAATAGAAAGATTGAAAAAATTTCTATAACAAAGAGCAGGTGTGTTAAAATACATGCCTGTTCTTTAATTGACATAATTAGTGCAAAATGGTATAATAAATTTTGTTGGCAATACACACCAGTACTCTCTGCACAAGAGTACACAATCTACGTTGCAGAAATAGCATGTATGAAAAAAGAAAGGAGAGTCAATATGGCTCGGGAAAAGGCTATAGGCAAGGCATGGGTTGCTTTTGCTATGCTGCTGGTGGCTATGATGCTGCTGGGAGTCAAAGCAAAGGCGGAGACAGCAAAGACTGCTGTACTAGTTGATGAGAGCTACTCATCAAGGTACTTCAGTTACGAACCCTTTGTTACGGAGTACTTAAAAGATACTTCGGCAGAGGTTATCCGGTTTGGTGACAACGGGAAGACTGCAATCTACGATGAAGTGCAGAGAGCCGTCGAAAGTGGCTACTCTCGCTTGTATGTAATCAGCGATTGCTGGAACACAAGTGGCCGAGAGAACGTAGAGAACAACAACGTGGAGATAACGCTGTTGACTCCGTACTTTCAGTCCGAAGATGTCGAAAGGCACCTGGATAACTTTGTGAACCACTTAGGTACCACTGCACATGTGGAGGTATCTTACTGGAACGAGTGGCCAGAAGTGGAGGTGGTTGGTGCTGAACAAAAGCAAACGACCAGTCCTAAAGAGGAAAAAGTTCCTGTGACAGTATCGTCACCTGAACAGAAAACCACTGGGACCTCAGGCAACCCTGAAGAAGCGAACAATCAATTCGCATCGGATGAAAAAATAGTGCCAATTCTTCTGGCTCTTGCCCTCTTGTGCATCGCTTTTGCATCAGCAGGAAGAAAAAAGGAAGACGAACCTCTTTCTGCTAATGAAGTGGAAAAGGCGAAGAAAACGGCAACCATAATTAACACTGCAGTGCAGGAGGATAAGGAGGTTGCACGAGACTCGTATATCCTGGGTGACTGCTCGGGAAGCATGGAGAGATTCCAAAAGGAAGTAATGAGGCGCATAGAAAGTGCTGAATGCAACAAGTACATGTTTGCCGATAAGGTAGCCGAATACCCACTGAAGGATCCGACGTACCAGTTGAACAGAGGAGGCACGGATATTGTTCGTGCAATAAACCATGTGCTAGGTGTTGCATCCAAGGATGCACACATAATGGTAGTCACGGATTTGTTGAACAACCGTGAAACCAACTTTAGCAAGAAACGCTGTGCGCCCTTTTCTGGGGTAATAACCATAGTGTATTATCCTGGAAAGGTGCCAGGATGCAAGAAGTATGCGCAGAGCTTTATCGAAAGAATGGAGACGGCCATGCCGAATGCAACCATTGAGGTAGTTGGAAGATAAAACTACACTCAAACTAAAAGTTCCTATGTAGTGTGCAGACTGCATAGGGGCTTTTATTATTGAAAAGCAAATTGACATAAAATGTGAAAAATGGTATAATATAATTGCTTTATTTGGAGCTGTACTCTCTGCACAAGAGTACATTATATGCAATTCACTTTGAGCGTATAAGAAAGGGGAGTCAGTATGACTCGTAAATCTACGAAGCTGTGGTTGACCATTGTTTCAATGTTTGTTGCACTCTCTGTGTTATGCATGGGAGTGTTTGCAATGGATCCGGATGAGGAGATTATCTATAGGAAGTATAAAGTTGAAAAAAGTTGCAAAATTTCGGAAATTATGGAAAATATTCCGGAAAAAGAACTTTGGAAGACTTTGAATACACTGAATGATTTACTCATTGGGGACGAACAGAACGTTAGAGAATCGTACATCCTCGCAGATTATTCTGAGAGTATGTTTGGAATTGCAGATGATGTTTTAAGCAGATTAGATGTTAAAAATGGCAAGATGTATGTGTTTGCAGAGAACACGATGGGATATAATCAAAACAGCAGTTGCTGGTGTGATTGTATCGGTGATCGTACAAACATTGTTGGCACAATTGTTAGCACTATGTACGAGGCACCGAAAGACGCACATCTCTATATCTTGTCGGATTTGGAAGACGACGGTCAACTTAAGTTTGACAAGAAGCTGTGCAAGACGTTCGAAGGAACGATTACATTGGTTTATTATGCCGATGAAGAGGAGCAAAGCAAAGTCGCTTGCGATTTTGTAAAAACACTGCAGGCAAGTTTTCCTAATGCCAACATTGAGATTTGCTAAAACTGCAAGCGTTGAAAATTACCAAAATGCAATGTGCAGATTGCAATAGGTGAAATCAACTAAAGGCAAAGGCTGAGTAATGTGAAAACATGCTCAGTCTTTGCCTGTATATATTTAAGCAGTAAAAAACAAACTACAAATAAAAGTAAAATTTATGAAAAAATAATCCGGCCAATTGACGGAAATCACCTAAAATAGTATAATTATAAAGAGATTTTATAGAAAAGAGATTTAAATGATTACTATCAAATTAGAAAATATAAAGATTAGGCAAGATTTAACGGACAATGAAATTGTTCAGAATGCATGCAAAAAATTTAATATTCAGCAAGAATCTGTAATAGATTACAAAATTGTAAAAAAGTCTATAGATGCACGAGATAAGAACGACATTTTTTACAATTATTCTATTGTAGTTTCTTTGAGTGAAAGTTTTAAGGAGGAAAACCTTCTAAAAAATAAAAATGCTAGTCTAATAAAAACTGAAGTGACGAAACCAGTAATTTTAAATAGCGAATTGGCTGAAAGATGTAATGACATTAATCCTGTTATAATTGGTGCCGGTCCTGCTGGATTATTCTGTGCACTTACTCTAATTGAAAATGCAATTAAGCCTATAATAATTGAGCAAGGCAAAACAGTCGAAGCAAGGCAAAAAGATGTTGAATTATTCTTAAAAGAAAGAATTCTAAATACATCGTCAAATGTACAATTTGGAGAGGGTGGAGCAGGAACATTTTCGGATGGAAAACTTACGACAAATTTACATAATCCACTGTGTAAAAATGTAATCGAAACGTTTGTAAAATTCGGTGCACCAGAGGAGATTTCGTATATAAACAAACCACACATCGGAACCGATAATCTTGTAAAAATCGTTGCAAACATCAGAAAGTATATAGAAGAAAATGGCGGAAAGTTCATGTTTGAGACTAAGGCAGAGGATTTTGAATTTGAAAATAACAAGGTTAAGGCAGTTATAGCGACTAACTTGCACAGTGAATGTAATAATGATGAAAAGATAAGAATAGAAACGGAGGCTGTTGCCCTTGCAATAGGCCACAGCTCAAGAGATTTATTCAAAAAATTATATGAGAAGAATGTCGAAATGGAGAAGAAAAACTTTTCTGTTGGCGTTAGAATAGAACATAAACAACAGATGATAAATGAATCTCAATATGGCAAAAAAACAAATCTGAAATTGCCACCCGCAGAATATAAATTGGCATATCATGGAGAAGATAGGTCATGCTACACATTTTGCATGTGCCCGGGCGGAACGGTAATGGCCTCGTCTAGTGAAAAAGGCACAATTGTTACAAATGGAATGAGCACATTTGCTCGTGATGGTGAAAATGCTAATAGTGCAGTCTTGGTAAACGTTACACCAGACGACTTCAAAGGCGAATCCCCTTTGGAAGGAATGTATTTTCAACAGGAATTAGAAGAAAAGGCATTTAAACTGGGAGGAAGCAATTATAATGCACCAATACAAAGAGTTGGAGATTTTCTGAAAAATCAAAAGTCGACTTTTATAGGAGAAGTTAAACCAACGTACAAACCAGGTGTAACACTTGCAAATTTGCAAGAAATATTGCCGGAATTTGTAACAAAAACACTAAAAGAAGGACTCGTATACTTTGATAAAAAAATAGAAGGATTTGCATGCGATGATGCAATATTAACAGGTGTAGAAACAAGAAGTTCGTCTCCTGTTACAATAAAAAGAAACGAGCAAAAAATGTCGAATATATATGGATTATATCCATGCGGTGAAGGTGCCGGATACGCAGGCGGAATAATGTCAGCCGCAGTAGATGGAATAAGGGTAGCAAGTGCAATTCTTACCCAGCATGGATGAACTTTTTGAAACGAAGAACACTAAATTTTAAATATAGCAAGAACAAATTATTTTTTTAACGAGACCGGAAGCTCGCCTTTGAGGGGCCGTTAGGAGCCCCGACCAAGAGCAACGTGTTGAGGCTAAAAAAATAAATTGTTCTTGAATAAATGCTTAATTGGTAGTGAAAAAACTATATACAAATTAAGTAAAAAATGTACAATTTTTTCTCCGTCCCCAAAATGTACAAAGAAAGGAATGTTATATGAAGAAGGTTTTATTAGGAATGAGTGGTGGAGTTGATAGTAGTGTATCAGCCATTTTATTGAAAGAGCAAGGATATGATGTTGTGGGAATTACATTGGAGTTGTTTGGTGGAACTTGTTGTAATACAGATGCGATTGTTGGCGCTAAGCAAATATGCAATTCTATTGGAATACCACATATAACATATAATTTAAAAGAAGAGTTTCAGTGCAAGGTTATTAATAATTTTATAGACGAGTATTCGAATCAAAGAACTCCAAACCCTTGTATAGAGTGTAATAAATATATGAAGTTTGGTGCTATGTACGAAAAGGCTAAAGAGCTTGGCTGTGATTATATTGCAACCGGACATTATGCGAAAATGGAGTATTCGGATGAATATGGTAAGTATGTTTTAAGAAAGGCAAAGAATCTAAATAAAGACCAGAGCTATGTTTTATACAATATGCCAAAACTGTTGTTAGGAAAAGTATTATTTCCATTAGGAAACTTCGAGTCGAAGGAAGATGTAAGAAGGATTGCAAAAGAGCATAATTTGGCGGTTGCAAGCAAACCGGATAGTGAGGATATTTGCTTTATTCCTGATGGAAATTATAAGAAATTTTTGGAACAAAACTCGAGCATAGCGCCAAAAGAAGGAAATATTGTTAATAGAAAAGGTGAAATTTTAGGCAAACATAATGGATTATACAATTATACAATTGGACAAAGAAAAGGGCTAGGAATCTCGTACAAAGCACCATTATTTGTAATTGGATTTAACAAAGACAAAAATGAACTTATAGTTGGAGAACAAGAAGAACAATATAGAAAAGAAATGAAAGTTAATGAAGTAAATCTCCTATTAATGGATAAAATAGTACAAACATTGGATGTAACAGTAAAAATTAGATATGCAAGCAAGCCAGCAGAAGCTATAATAAATCAAACAGAATCCGGAAACATACAAGTAATATTCAAAGAGCCACAACGAGGAATTACTCCAGGTCAGTCTGCGGTATTTTATATAAATGACGTTGTTGTTGGCGGTGGAAAAATTCAATAAAAAAGTTAGTATACACCTTTTACCAATAATGCATCAAAATTTTACAAAAAGAACACAAATTTGATATATTATAACACCTATAAAGCATAGGAGGGATGATATATAGATATTGCAGAATATGAAAAATTAAATAAAGAAATAGACGTAAATAACGAAAAATTTAAAGACTTGATGTATATGTATGGTTTGGCACTTAAAGAAATAGAAAAAAGAGTAAGTATAATAAGATATGATTATGAATATTTCAAAAAATATGACTCAATAGACCATGTTATGACAAGAATAAAATCGCCTGAAAGTATACTAAACAAACTAAAAAAAGACGAAATGGAACCTACATATTTAAACTTAGTTGCAGATATAAATGATGTTGCAGGAATTCGAATAATATGTCCGCTAAAAAGTGATATTTTCACAATAAGAAAATATATAAGAGAATTTAACGATATAAATGTTATAAAAGAAAAGGATTTTGTAACACATCCGAAAGAAAGTGGATACACAAGCTACCATATGGTTGTCCAGGTACCCGTCGAAATAAACAAAAAAATCAATCTAATAAAAGTCGAAATACAAATACGAAGCTTAGCGATGGATTTCTGGGCGAGCCTGGAACATAAAATAAAATACAAGCCAAATGGCGAAATAAACGACGATGTCTCAAAAGAGCTGGTAAAATGTGCTAGAGACATAAATAAGCTAGACAATAAAATGGTAAAACTATTCAAAAAATAATATAACAAAACCTTGTCAGTAAACCTATATACAAATTGGTTAACTGCAAGGTTTATTTTTTGAAAGTTTAAAAGAAAAATAAAATATAAAATTTTGTACGAAAAATGTCAAAAAAGGGTTGTATGTTTATATTAAAAATGATATTATAAGGGAGAAAAAACTATATAGGAGATAAAAAATGTCAGCAAAAGGAAAAAGAATGGCTGAAGAGCCTAGAAAAAACAAGAAAGAAGAAAAAAATAAAAAAGCTAAATTTGAAAATAATGAATATGAAATAAATGAAAATAAACAAGAAAACGATGAACAATATAAATATGGTGCATATGAGAGACAGTTAGAAAGAGAAGAGGAATATAAAACAAATAAGAAAAAGAAAATGAATAAAGGACTGAAAATATTTTTAATTATAATATTGATATTAGTAATAATAGTTGCAACATTATTAACTGCGGGATACATGTTTGTGAATGGAAAGCTTAAGAGAATGCAACAAGAAAATATAGATACAACTGCAGTTGGAATAAATGAAGAAACCAAAGAAGAACTAAAAGGTTATAGAAACATAGCTCTACTTGGAATAGACAGTAGAGCCGATGATTATGGACTTGGAAACAGAAGTGACTGCATAATAATTGCAAGTATAAACCAAGAAACAAACGAAGTAAAACTAATTTCTGTATACAGAGACACATACGTATACGTAACAGAAAGTGGAAGTAAAAGATTAGACAAAATAACACATGCATATTCGTATGGAGGAGCACAAAACACGTTAAAATCTCT
Organism: uncultured Clostridia bacterium; assembly: GCA_934119935.1. GTDB lineage: Bacteria > Bacillota > Clostridia > TANB77 > CAG-508 > CAG-245. The sequence goes on from CAKOSX010000006.1 coordinate 42,926, forward strand.
AAACGAAGCATTAGACTTAAACATAACAGAATTCGTAACAGTAAACTTCGATGCAGTAATTGCAGCTGTAGATAGTCTTGGCGGAGTTTATATAGATATAGACAGTTCAGAAATAAAATATATAAATGACTACATAGATGCAACATCACAAAGTTCTGGGGTAAAATCTAGCCATGTAACATCAACAGGAAGACAAAAATTAGATGGTGTACAAGCAGTAGCATACTCAAGAATTAGATATACAGCAGGTGGCGACTACAAGAGAACAGAAAGAATGAGAACAGTAGTAGAAGCCATGTTAAGCAAGGCAAAAACACTTGGAGTAGGACAGCTAAACAGCTTTGCAGACACAATATTGCCAAGAATAAAAACAAACATATCATCATCAGAAATATGGGGACTAGTTCCAAAGCTTGCTTCATTCAGAGTAACAGAAAGCTTAGGTTGGCCATATGAAACAAAAGGAATAACATTAGACAGATGGTATGGAGTACCAGTTACGTTACAAAGTAATGTAGAGAAATTACACAAAGAAGCATTCGGACAAGAGAATTATGAAGCATCAGATGCCGTAAAAGAAATGAGTGCTGCAATAGTAAGAAAAACAGGTTATTCAAACTAGACGGAAAAGTTTGAAACATAAAATAGTGATGCCTAAAAAGTAGGCTGTAAATTATAAACAATAAGATAGAAGGGAATGTTTTGCCATGAGTAAAAGCAACTTAGCGGTGAAAGATGAGATGGGCGATATTGTTGGAGAAGAAGCAATTCTTCAAGAGCCAACACCTAATAATGTGAGACCTATAAAAAAAGAAAAAACAAAGACTAGTAAAAAAATATTATATAGAATGGTTAAAAGAATAATAGACATCATAGGTTCACTAATTGGAATTATATTTCTAATACCAGCAACAATAATTATATATTTCGCAAGAAAAATATTAAAAGAAGACCAAGGACCACTATTCTATGAACAACTAAGATATGGTAAAAATGGAAAAATATTTAGACTTTACAAATACAGATCTATGTGTATTGGTGCAGATGAAAAACTAAAAGAATACTTAGCAAGTAACGAGGAAGCTAGAAAAGAATTCAAAAAAACACATAAACTACAGAATGATCCAAGAATAACAAAAATAGGAAAATTTTTAAGGAAAACAAGTTTAGATGAACTTCCACAAATGATAAACATCCTAAAAGGAGAGATGAGCTTTGTGGGACCAAGACCTGTTGTAGAAAAAGAAGTTGAAGAATATGGAGAAAACAAAGAAAGGTTCTTAAGCGTAAAGCCAGGGCTTACAGGCTATTGGCAGGTAAACGGAAGAAGCAATACTACTTTCGAAGAGAGAATGGAAATGGAACTTTACTATGTAGATAACTGCTCATTGTGGTTAGATATAAAAATATTTTTTAAAACATTTATAACAGTATTCAAGAAAGAGGGAGCAGTTTAAAATGACCATCGATATAATTTGCCCATTATATAATGCTGAAAACTACATAGAAAATCAATATAATCAAATAAAGAATCAAGGGCTTTATAATAATATAAAAAATATAAATTATATTATTACTGCAAGCAAGGACGGAACGTTGCCTTTGGTTGAAAGACTGCAAAAAGAAGATGGAAAAATAAAATACAGTGAAATAAAAAAACAAGAATTTTCACATAGCTTATCAAGAGAAAAAGTTGCTAAAAACTCAACAGCAGATATACTAGTTTTTATAACACAAGATGTTAAAATAGAAAAAACAGACTGGCTAGAAAAATTGACTAATCCTATTGCTAATGGTGAAGTTGAAGCGTGTTACAGCAGACAATTGTGTGAAAACTATACACTAGAAAGATATACTAGAGAATGTAATTATCCTTCTCAATCTGTTATAAAGAGTAAAGATGATATAGAAAAGTTAGGGTTAAACACATTTTTCTTTTCTGATGCATCATCTGCAATAAAAACAGATATTTTTAAGAAATTAAACGGATATGATGGAAAAGACTTTCCGACAAATGAAGATATGTACATAGCATACAAGCTAATTACGAATGGGTATAAGATAAAATATTGTGCGGATTCAGAAGTTGTACATTCACACAAATTTACGTTAAAACAACAATACAAAAGATATTATGATACAGGAAAGTTTTTTAAACAAAATGAGTATTTAAATAAATATAAAGTAAATAAATCTGGTGGAAAACTTGCTGCCTATGTATTAAAGAGAGCTTGGCAAGAAAAGAATTGGAAGGTTTTATTCAATTTTATACCAAACATGATGGCAAGATTTATAGGAATGAAAGTAGGTAAGAGGAAGATACAATGATTGATAGTGTTCGAAAGGTAAAACGAGAATTAGTGCAGATTGGTGTTGCAAGTTTTTTTTCAATGATAATCACCATGAGTTATTATTTTATAAATAATGTTTTTGCGGCAATTTTGACTATATTACTTGGAATCGAAATTCTTATCGCCAATAAAAAGATATTTGGATATGTTGCAAATATGCCTGGTTTATTTGGCGGTGTGTGGTTTTTAACGATAGGATTATCGTGTTTGCAGTTACATCAAAAACAGGTTACTTGGAAATATAATACGTGGCTTTACTTTATACTTACATACAACATTTTCTTAGGAGGCTATTGCTTGTTTGAAGTAATAAAGAAAAAAGAAAAAAATGAGAATGTAAGCTTGATAATAGATAAAAAGCTTGCCCTTGAGTTTTTGACGATTATAACGGCAATTTGCACCGGTTTTTTTATTTTAGAAGTTATAATTAGAAGACAGATACCAGCGCTTTCGAGTGATATGTCAAGCTATCATAATTTTGGTGTTACAGGACTGCACTATTTTACAGTCTTATCGTGTTTTATATTACCAATTTCAATAGTATGTGTAATGTTATACAGAAAAGAATTTACAAGATTGGACTATGTAAAAATTGTGTCTTATAATATTATAGGAATTTTGATTCCAATATTAATTGTATCTAGACATTTATTACTGATGACATTTGTATTAGGAACAATAGTAGCTATAACATTGAATAAAAAATACGAAAAATATATGATAATTCTTATAGCTCTTGTTGGAATTGTGGGATGGTTTGGAATAAGTAGTTTGCGAAAGCAAGATGATGTGTACCTAAAAGGGGCCATGTGCATACAAGATGATAGTATATTATCTATAAAGAATATGCAAATTTATATGTATGTATCGTGTAATTATGATAATTTTAATGCAAATGTTGGAAAAATCGAAAAGCTTTCTTTGGGAACTAAAAGTTTATTTCCTATTTTTGCATTAACGGGATTAAAATTTATTATTCCTAACATTGCAGATGAAAATTTGATAAGGTTTGTTGACGTATATAATACTTATCCAATTATAATGCAACCGTACCAGGATTTTGGTGAAATAGGTATATACATATATATGATGGTAATTGGCTATCTATGCGGCCTTGTGGAGAATATTGAAAAAAATAAATTTTCAAATATATTGATTGATTCAATTTTTAAATATTGTTTAATATTTTCATTTTTTACGAATGGTTTTGCAACACCAGCAATATGGTTTTATGTAATTATATTAAAACTAATAGAAAAAATATTTTTTAAAGGAAAAATATTAAAGATGGATTATAAAGAGGAAAAAGATGAATAACTTAAATCAAAAAAAAATAGCTATTTTAATGGCAACTTATAATGGAGAAAAATTCATAAGAGAGCAGATTGATTCGATATTAGCTCAGACTTATCAAAATTTCGTATTATATATTAGAGATGACAATTCAAAGGACGATACAACAAAAATCATAAGAGGATATGTAGCAAAATATCCAGATAAAGTCATACTTGTTGAAGATGGAAAAATTGCAAAAGGAGCTTGTAAAAATTTCATGTTATTATTGGAGTATGTATATAAGTTAAATAAGCATGAAGTATTTATGTTTTCAGATCAAGATGACTTTTGGATGAATGACAAGGTCGAAATAACTTTAAAGGAATATGAAAAACAAGATAATAAAACGATTCCTATATTGGTACATACAGACTTGTGCGTTGTTGACCAAGATTTAAATACTTTAAATGAATCATTTATGAAATATTCAAAATTAAATGGCGAGTGCAACAAGATTAATAATTATCTAGTACAAAACAATGTTACGGGTTGTACGATGCTGCTAAATAAAGCGCTAGTAGATGAAGTAAACTTTGAAATTGATAATATAAGAATGCATGATTGGTATTTTGCCCTAATTGCAAGTGTATTTGGAAAGGTTTTATATATAGATAAGCCAACTATAAAGTATAGGCAACATGCCAATAATGTGGTTGGTGCAAAAGAAGGAAAAGGATTGAATTACATATGTAAATCATTAAAAAATAGTGATAAAACCAAAAAGTCAATAGATGAATTATATAGTCAAGCTGAAAGCTTTTTGAATACATATAATATGAAACTAGATAGGAAAACAAGGGAAACTATTACTGAGTTTTTAAAGTTGAAGAATTATACAAAACTAAAAAAAATATTAAAAATAATGAAATACAAATTTTATAAACAAGGTTTACTAAGAATTATCGGAGAGTTTATTTATTTTTAAAATGGAGATAGGTATGGATAAAGAAGATATGATGGTAAGTGTATGTTGTATAACGTACAATCAAAAAGAATACATAAGGGATGCAATAGAAGGATTCTTAAAACAAAAAATGAACTTTAAGTATGAAGTAATAATTCATGATGATGCTTCAACAGATGGTACAACAGAGATAATAAAAGAGTATGCAGAAAAGTATCCTGATATTATAAAGCCTATTTTTGAAGAGAAAAATCAGTATTCTCAAGGGGTAAAAAGAATTTTAAATATAACATACAAATATGCAACAGGAAAGTATATTGCTCTGTGTGAAGGAGATGACTACTGGACTGATGAAGATAAGCTTACCGAACAAGTTAAATACATGGAAAAGCATGAGGATTGTACTTTTTGCTTCCATAATGCAAAAGTTGTAGATATGTCAAATGGGCAAAGCAGACCATTTATACCAAATAGCAAAAAAATAAAAAAATATGTAAAAAAAGATGGAATATATAATGTTGGTGAATTAGAATTATTAGAATTTATACCAACAGCATCATTTATGTTTAGAAGAGAAAATTTAGAAAAAATGCCACAATTTTATAATGAGTGTTTTGTGGGAGATTGGCCTACTAAATTAATAATGACTAGCTTTGGATATGCTTATTGCATCGATAAAATGATGTGCGTATATAGGATGAATGCTAATGGATCTGTAACAAAGAAGAATGAAGAAAATTCGAGAGAGTCAATTGAAAAGAAAATAAATTTTTTGAATGAAGAAATAAAATTTGTAAAGCAAATGAACGATTTTACAGAAGAAAAATATAATGATGTATTTAAAATGAGAGAAAGCCAGTTTGAAATAGAAAAACTTATTACCTCTGGTGATATAAAAAAAATAAAAGAAGAAAAATATTTAAATAATTTAAAAGGTATGACAAGGTTTAAATTTGCTGTAAAAGTATATTTACCTCAAGTTGCAAAATTCTATAGAAAATTGAAAAAATAAAGGAGAGTAGTCATGAAAAAACTGATGTTATTAGGAGGAATGAGATATTTAATTCCTGTTATAGAGGCAGCACATAAGTTAGGTGTTTATGTAATTACCTGTGATTATTTACCAAACAATATTGCACACAAGTATTCAGACGAATATTGTAATGTTAGTATTCTTGAGAAGGACAAGGTACTAGAGAAAGCTAAAGAGTTAAAAATAGATGGAATTCTTTCTTTTGCTTGTGACCCTGGGGTTGTAACAGCGGCATATGTTGCAGAAAAAATGGGACTACCATCTTCTGGACCTTATGAATCTGTTGAAATATTACAGAACAAGGGAAAATTTAGAAAATTTTTAACAGAAAATAATTTTAATGTCCCTGTTGCAAAACAGTATACAGATATTGAAACAGCATTAAATGATATTGAAATGTTTAATTGGCCAGTAATTGTTAAGCCAACAGATTCAGCTGGAAGTAAAGGTGTAACAAAGGTAGAAGAAAAAGAAAAATTAAAAGATGCTATAAAGTATGCCTTAAAATTTTCACATAGTAATGAATTTATAATAGAAGACTTTTTAGAAAAAGTTGGAGACTCATCAGATTGCGATTCTTTTTCAATTGATGGTAAGTTGAATTTTGTATCTTTTTCTGCACAAAAGTTTGATGAAAATTGTGAAAATCCATATACTCCTGCCGCATACACATGGCCTACATCAATATCGAAAATACATCAGGAAGAACTTACAAATGAAATACAAAGGCTATTAAGGCTGCTTAATATGAAGAGCTCTATTTACAATATTGAAACTAGAGAATGCACAAACGGCAAAGCATACATAATGGAATGTTCTCCAAGAGGAGGAGGAAATCGATTAGCAGAGATGGTTAGATACATGACCGGTGTAGATATGATAACTAACATTGTGAAAGTTGCACTTGGAATGGAACCAGATGATATTAAACAACAAGAAATAAAAGATAATTGGGCTGAAATTATTCTTCATAGTGAAAAAGAAGGAACTTTTGAAAAATTATGGATTTCAGACGAAATTAGTTCAAATATTGTAGAAAACGATTTATGGATAGAAACAGGAACAAAAGTTGGTGGATTTGCAGGAGCAAATGAGGCTATTGGAACCTTGGTGTTAAAATTTGATAGTCAGAAACAAATGGACGAAGTATTAAATAATCAAGAAAAATATATTAAAGTAATATTAAAATAAAGAGGAATATATGAAAGAAAATATAGGTGGATATTTTGAATTAGAGAGTCTAATTAATCAGCCATATCATAAAAATGCACTCAAATTGAATAGCGCAAGGAATTGTTTGGTATATTTAGCAAAGAGTAAAAAAATAAAAAAACTGTATATTCCGTATTATTTGTGTGATTCAGTAGATGTAATATTAGACTATTGTGAGGTTGAATATTATGATATAAATGATAATTTTTTACCGATATTTAACAAAAAATTAAATAATAATGAATATATATATGTTGTTAATTACTTCGGACAAGTTAGCAATTATTTAATAAAAAAGTTGAAGGAAATCTATAAAAATATTATTATAGATAATGTCCAAGCATTTTTTCAGTTACCGATAAAAGGTGTTGATACAATATATTCATGTAGAAAATTTGTAGGAGTTCCAGATGGAGCTTACTTATATACAGATGTTATTTCATTAGAAAAACTAGAACGAGATAAGTCTAAAGATAGATTTTCATATATATTAGGAAGACTTGAGGAAACACCTCAACAATACTATAATGTGTATAGAGAAAATGAAGATTTATTAGAAAAACTGCCATTATTGAAAATGTCAAAATCTACAGAAAGCATGTTAGGATGTTTTAATTATGAAAATATAAAGGAAAAAAGGACCAAAAATTTTAAGTACCTAAATGAAAGATTGAGTAAATTAAATAAACTAAATTTAAAAAATGTGACTGGTGCATATTCATATCCTTTATACATAGATAATGCTGAAAAAATGAGAAAAAAATTAATAGATGAAAATATTTTTGTTCCAGTTTTGTGGCCAAATGTAATAAAAGATAATAAGAGTGTTAATGCTTATAATTTTGCAAAAAATATATTACCATTGCCATGTGACCAAAGATATGGCATAGAGGAAATGGATAAAATAATAAAAATTGTAAAGGAGATATAAAAAGTATGAATAAGAAAAAAATAATAATTTTTGGCGCTTGTGGAAATGTAGGAAGTTATTTTACTAAATATGCACTTGAGTATTTTAACAACGATGAATATGAAATAATTGCATCTGGTAGAAGAAATACAGATTTCTTTACAAAAAGAGGTATAAAATATTATAGTGTGGATATTAGCTGTGCAGCAGATTTTGAAAAATTACCAACAGACAACGTTTATGCAATTGTATTGCTTGCAGCACAAATTCCATCTTATATGGAAGGATACCAGCCAGAAAAATATATTAATTCAAATATTGTGGGAGCTTTTAATGTATGTGAATATGCTAGAAAGGTTAAAGCTAATAGAATTCTATATACAACTACTGTTTTTGATATATCTTTATCTGCCAAAGATGGTGTAATGCTAAAACCGGATACACCAGTAAATTTTAGTTATAAAGGTGATCATGCTTTATATGTAATAACAAAAAATACTGCAATTGAATTATTAAAACATTATCATGCTGAATATGGAATTAAAGACTTTATATTTAGATTACCTACAATTTATAGTTATAGTCCATATCATTATTACCATCCAAACGGAGTAAAGACATTAAGACCAATTTATAGAATGATAGAAAGAGCAAAAAATAGTGAGCCACTTGAAATATGGGGAGATCCAAATTATTCAACAGATATGGTTCATGTATATGATTTTAGTCAAGAACTATGCAAAGCGATAGAAGCAAATAGAGATGGAGGATTCTATAATATTGGAACAGGAAAACCTGTAACTTTGGAGGAAAAAGTAAGAACAATAGTAGAAGTATTTTCGCCAAAGGATAATCCTTCAAAGATTATTTACTGTCCTGAAAAAAAGAATAGTGGAGGATTTGCTCTAGATATAACGAATGCCAAGGAAGAACTTGGTTATGAACCTAAATATGGAATTAAAGAATTATTAGAAGATTACAAAGAAGAAATGAAAGTTGATAGATTTTTAGAATTAAGAGGTAGATAAGATGAATAAAAAAATTTTAGTAACACAATCTTCAATACCAACACTTGAAGAATACAATAAAGAAATAAAAGATATTTTTGAAACAAGATGGCTTACAAATATGGGAACTAAGCACCATGAGCTTGAAGAAAAATTATGTGAAAAATTAAAAGTAAAAAATATATCATTATTTAATAATGGACATTTAGCTTTATATACAGCAATTCATAAAATGAATTTATCTGGGGAAGTAATTACTACACCTTTTTCGTTTGCATCTACAACACACGCAATAGTTCAAAATGGATTAACACCTGTATTCTGTGATATAAATGAACAAGATTATACAATAGATGTAAATAAAATAGAAGAATTAATTACAGATAAAACAACAGCTATAGTACCAGTTCATGTTTATGGACATGCTTGTGACGTTGATGCAATTGAGAAAATAGCTAAGAAACATAATTTAAAGGTTATTTATGATGCAGCTCATGTATTTGGAGTTGAAGTAAATGGAAGAGGAATAGGAAGTTACGGAGATATTTCAATGTTCAGTTTCCATGCAACAAAGGTATTTAATACTATTGAAGGAGGAGCTTTAGTTTATAATAATCCAGAACTAAAACAATCAATAGATAGTTTCAAAAACTTTGGAATAATAGACCAAGAGCATGTTATAGATGTTGGAATTAATTCTAAAATGAATGAATTCCAAGCTGCAATGGGATTATGCAACTTAAGACACTTTGATGAAGAAATTGCAAAGAGAGAAAAAGTATATAATGTATATACAGAAAGATTATCTGGGGTTCCAGGAATTACTATATCTAAGACTCAAAAAGGTGTAAAACCAAATTTCGCATACTATCCTGTAATATTTGATGAAACTGTATTTGGAAAGACAAGAGATGAAGTAGCTGAAGAACTTGCAAAAGAAAACATTTTCTCAAGAAAATACTTCTATCCACTAATATCGGATTACGATTGCTACAAAGATAGATTTGATTCTAAAAAAACACCAGTCGCAAAGAAGATATCAGATAGAGTATTGACAATACCTATGTATGCAAATCTTTCTGTGGAAGATGCAAACAGAATTTGTGATATAATTTTAAAAAAATAATCAAAGGAATAAAGTATGGATAACTCAAAACAAAATGTATTTTCAAATGTAATATGGAGATTTGCCGAAAGGTGTGGAGCACAAGTTGTTTCATTTATTGTGTCAATTGTACTTGCAAGAATTTTAGCTCCAGAAGCCTATGGAACAATTGCTTTAATTACGGTATTTACCAATATTCTTCAAGTTTTTGTGGATAGTGGTTTAGGCAATGCTTTAATTCAAAAAAAAGATGCTGATGATTTGGACTTTTCAACAGTATTCTTTGCAAATATAGCAGTGTGTTTACTTTTATATGTTGGAGTTTTTTTATGTGCTCCAGCTATTGCTAGTTTCTATAATGACAATTCGCTTGTAGCAATTGTAAGGGTTCTGAGTTTAACGATTGTTATATCAGGGGTAAAAAATGTGCAACAGGCATACGTTTCTAAAAAATTGATTTTTAAAAAATTCTTTTTTGCAACACTTGCTGGTACCGTTGGGGCTGCAATTGTTGGAATTGTTATGGCTCAAAAGGGATTTGGCGTATGGGCTTTAGTAGCACAACAATTATTTAATTTAACTGTTGATACTATTGTATTATGGATAACTGTTAAGTGGAGACCAAAGTTAATGTTCTCATTCAAGAGATTAAAAGAACTGTTTTCTTATGGATGGAAATTATTGGTGTCAGCATTGTTAGATACGACTTATGAAAATGTAAGACAATTGGTGATAGGCAAAATTTATTCGTCAGCTGATTTAGCTTTTTATAACAAGGGAAAACAATTTCCAAACTTAATAGTTACAAACATTAATACATCAATAGATAGTGTACTATTGCCAACAATGTCTAATGAACAGGATAATAAGGCGAGAGTAAGAGATATGACAAGAAGAGCGATAAAGACGAGTATATTTATAATGGCTCCATTAATGATGGGACTTGCTTTTACGTCGAAAAACATTGTTACATTATTATTGACAGAAAAATGGCTAGAATGTGTTCCGTACTTGTGTGTTTTTTGTGTAACATTTATGTTCTACCCGATACATACAGCTAATCTTAATGCAATAAAAGCAATGGGAAGAAGCGATTTATTCCTAAAGATGGAAATTGTAAAGAAAATTGTAGGAGTAGTACTTTTAGTTGCAACAATGTATATTAGTCCTATGGCAATGGCATGTAGCTTATTAGTAAGTGGATTTTTGGGTCAGATAATTAATTCGTGGCCTAATAAAAAATTATTAGGTTATAGCTATATAGAACAGGTAAAAGATATATTACCAAGCGTTTTACTTGCAGTGTTTATGGGAGTTATAGTATATTTAGTTGGAATGCTTAAATTACATATAATTGCATCACTTGCACTTCAAGTTGTTGTAGGAGGAGTAATATATATAGTTGGAGCAAAAATTTTAAGAATTGATTCATTTTATTATTTGTTAGAACTATTGAGAGTCATATTAAAAAAAAGTAGGAGGGAGTAAGAAAAAAATGAAAATTTTAATTACAGGTGCTAATGGAATGCTTGCAAAAGCAGTAAGAGAAGAATTGAAAGAAAACGAACTAATCTGCACTGATGTTGCAGACTTAGATATTACTAATTTAGAGGCTGTAAAGGAGTATGCCAAAGAAGTAAAGCCAGATTATATAATTAATTGTGCAGCTTATACAGCTGTTGACAAAGCTGAAGAAAATGAGGAACTTGTATATAAAATAAATGCAATTGGCCCTAAGAACTTAGCAATTGCTGCACAAGAAAATGATGCAGTACTTGTTCATATAAGCACAGATTATGTGTTTGGCGGAGAAAAAGATGTTTCAGAAGATTACAGTGAAGATGATGAAAAGGATCCTCAAGCTGTGTATGGAACAACAAAACTCGCAGGTGAAAAATTTATAGAAGAAAATTGTAAGAAATTCTATATATTTAGAACTGCATGGCTTTATGGAGAAGGACACAACTTTGTAAGAACTATGATTAATCTTTCAAAAGAACATGACGAAGTAAAAGTTGTAAATGACCAACATGGAAGTCCAACTTATGCAGTAGATCTTGCTTCTATAATTCATCAAGCCATAGAAAAGCAAATTCCCTTTGGAATATATAACTCAACAAACATAGGTTATACAACTTGGTTTGATTTTACTAAAATGATTTATGAGTTAGAAGGAATAAAATGCAAAGTTACACCAGTAACCAGTGAAGAATTTAAGAGTGCAGCTAAAAGACCTAAGAATTCTCAAATGTCTAAAGACAAGCTATTAAAATATGGAATAGAAGTACCAACTTATGAAGATGCATTAAAGAGATACTTAAAGACAGAACATGAAAAGAATAATTAATAGTAAGAGGGGAAAATTATGAAGAATAGAAAAGGTATAATATTAGCAGGTGGAAGTGGAACAAGACTTTATCCATTAACAAAAGCAATCTCAAAACAAATAATGCCAGTATATGATAAGCCGATGATTTATTATCCATTATATGTATTAATGGCTGCTGGAATAAGAGAAGTATTAATAATAACAACACCAAGAGACCATGAAACATTTAAGGAGTTACTTGGAGACGGAAAAAAATGGGGAATGCATATTGAATATCAAATACAAGAAAAACCAAATGGACTTGCAGAAGCTTTTATAATAGGTGAAAACTTTATTGGAAATTCTAATGTTGCTTTGATATTAGGTGATAATATGTTCTATGGTGGAGACTTAAATGAGGTATTAAAATGTGCTAATGCCAGAGAAGATGAGGCTACAATTTTTGGATATAAGGTAAAAGACCCAAGAAGATATGGTGTTGTTGAAATTGATGAAAATGGAAATGCTGTATCAATAGAGGAAAAACCATCAGAACCAAAATCAAATTATGCTGTACCAGGTTTATACTTCTACACAAATGATGTTGTTGAAATTGCAAAAAATGTTAAACCTTCTGCAAGAGGCGAACTTGAAATTACATCTGTAAACGAAGAATATATGAATAGAGGAAAATTAAAAGTTGAAAAACTAGGTAGAGGAATGGCTTGGTTTGATACTGGAACACATGATGCTTTAATCGAGACAGCAAGCTTTGTTCAAACAATAGAAAAAAGGCAAGGTATGCAAATATGTTGCCCAGAAGAAATTGCGTTTGAAAACGACTGGATAACAGGCGATGAATTAAAAAAACTTGCGGAACCACTATTAAAAAGTGATTATGGAAGATTCTTAATGGATTTAGTAGAAAATAATTAATGTACATATAAATAAAGATAACTATTAATTTAATAATTGTACTGCATGCAACATGAGTGCAATAAAAGGAAGGAACAAATAAAATGGGAAAGTTTAAAAAATATGAAACATCAATAGATGGTGTATGTGTAATTGAACCTACTGTTTTTGGAGACGAAAGAGGATATTTCATGGAAACTTATGAAAAGAACGATTTCGAAGAAATTGGCATAACAGGAGATTTTGTTCAAGATAATCAATCTCGCTCAAAAAAAGGTGTGCTAAGGGGATTACATTTTCAAAAAAATCATTCTCAAGCCAAAATAGTAAGATGTATTAAAGGTGAAGTTTTTGATGTAGCCGTTGACCTAAGACCAGGAAGTAAGACTTATGGAAAATGGGAAGGAGTAATTCTTTCAGAAGAAAACAAGAAAATGTTCTATATTCCAAGAGGATTTGCACATGGATTTTTAGTATTATCAGATGTAGCAGAATTTTGCTACAAAGTTGACAATATATATGACCATGAATCTGAGGGTGGATTACAATGGAATGATAAAGATGTAAATATAGAATGGCCTGAGGTAAATGGGATAACTCCTGAACAATACTTAACATCTGAGAAAGATGGTAAATGGCCAACATTAAAAGAACTAAAAAATACAAATTTATTTGAAGAATACAGAGTTAAATAATTTTTTGAAAAACTTTGAAAGAAGAATGGATAAAGTCGAAGAGTGATTGTAACTTTTGAGGCTTAGAATTCTACTTAGAAAAAAAGGAGATTAGAAATGAAAAATATAATGATTACTGGTGCCGCTGGTTTTATAGGAGCAAATTTTGTAGAATTAATGGTAAAAAAATATGGAGACAAATATAATTATATAGTTTATGATAAATTAACTTATGCTGGAAATATTCATAATTTAGATAGTGTAAAAGATAAAATTACATTTGTACAAGGTGATATATGTGACTTTGATAAAGTAATGGAAACTTACAAAAAATATAATATAGATGGAATTGTACATTTTGCTGCAGAATCTCATGTTGATAACAGTATAAAAACTCCATTCATATTTACTCAGACAAATGTATTAGGAACTCATACATTACTTGAAGCTGCAAAACAATTTTGGGGAGAAGGCAGTCAAAACAAATTTGTTCATGTATCAACAGATGAAGTATTTGGAAGCTTAGGAGAAACAGGATACTTCACAGAAACATCACCAATAAAACCTAATTCACCTTATTCAGCATCAAAGGCAAGTTCAGACTTAATTGCATTTGCTTATGCAGAAACATTTAAAATGAATGTAAGTGTAACAAATTGTTCAAACAATTATGGACCATACCAACATCATGAAAAATTAATACCACACATGATTAGCTTAGCTTTAAAAGACGAACCATTACCTGTATACGGAGAAGGAAATAATATAAGAGATTGGCTATTTGTAGAAGACCATTGCGAAGCAATAGATGAAGTTTTACATAATGGAAGAAAAGGCGAAAGATATTGTATTGGTGGACACAATGAAAAAAGAAATATAGACATTGTTAAACTTATACTAAAAAGATTAAACAAACCAGAGACATTAATTACTCATGTGGCAGATAGAAAAGGACATGATTATAGATATGGAATAGATCCAACTAAAATTCATAACGAATTAGGCTGGCTTCCTAAAACAAAGTTTGAAGATGGAATTGTAAAAACAATAGATTGGTATGTTGAACATCCAGAATACCTTGCAAAATGAGAAAAATAAGATTATTGAAGTAGGTGTCAAACTTTGTCGAACGATTTTTCTTGCCTGAAAGTTACATAAGTGATATACTTTTAATAGTATTTATTACGAACATAATGAAAGGATGTGTTGAATATGAATAAAGTCCAGCCTATAGAAATCGCAGAATGGTTTATGAAACAAAATATTAGTGGATTAGATAATACTCAAGATGGAAATACGAAAATGCAAAAGTTATTGTTTTTTTCACAATTAATATATATGTGCAAAAATAATGAAAACACTATGTTTGATGACGAATTTGCAGCTTTCAAAAATGGAATGGTTCTAAATGATATTAGAATGCAATATAGAAATGGATACAACACATTAAAAGAAAAGAGCAAAGAAGAGATTAAACTACCCAAAGAGATAGAAGAGTCGTTAGAACTGACAAAAGAAATTTTTGGACATTACAGTGCAGCAGAATTATCAGATTTATGTCACGAATTTAATGCTTGGAGTAAACACTTTGACGAATCAAAAATGCTATTTGGATATAATAAGAAAAAAGCACAAGTTCCGTATAATGAACTTAAAGAAGAATTATACAGAATGAAAAAAGTGCTACAAGCTTATGATAGTACTGCTGATTTGCCTTATAATGAAGAGGAAGATTATTGAGCATAGAAGAAAGGCAGATATTAAAGTTTTTTCCTCCAATATTAGATGGAGGAGAAAAGTCAGAAAAATTAAGATATATGTTGGTAATAAATAAGGATGAAACAACAAATGAAATAAGCATGCTAAATGTCTCAAGTATAAAAAGAAATTCAGCAGACTTATTAAGAGATTCTAATATTCAAATAAAGGAATATAGACCATTACCAGTACCATCATACATAAAGTTGGGTACAACATATAAAATACCATATTTTAAGGAACTTGAAAATTTCGTTATATCATTTGGCGGAAAAATTCGAGATACTCAGTTTGATAAAATAATGGAAGAATATTATAAATATAACTCTAAAAATAATATAAATAACAATATTTTCTATTCTGAAGATGAATTTAAAAAATGTAATAAAATAAAATCAAAAATATATTAATTAATAAGCAATAGTAAACAACACCAACAGTGAAAGATGAGTAAGCTCCCACTTTAGAGGAGAATGAAAAATAAGATAGGGATTATAACTAATAACGTTAGTTGTGGTCTCTATTTTTATGAAAAATGAGAAATAAGAAAAAATAACAAATCGCATTAATAGTCTTTAAGAGATAAATTTGAAAAATCTTTCAAAATATGGTAAAATATATGTATAAGTTCCAAAGTGGAACTCCTCTTGTAAAAAGGAGGGAAGTTTACCAAATTCAAAGGAGCTTAATCCTTTGAAGAAAGCTCATAGAAAGGATGAGAAATATGAGCAAATCGTCTATGTTGGTAATCGCTGCGTTCCTGGTTGTTTTTATTGGCATAAGTTGTGCTTCGATTGGTGCAAGTGCTGCAACAATAAAAAACAAAACTGAAATCGCCGATAGCGTAGGTTCTGAGGGTGAAAAAGATGGGTGTGAAAATGTTCTGCCCGCCGGTTTCGAATGGCTCCAGAGTCTGAAAGACCAGAACATGCTCCAAGGCGTCTCTTGGGAGAAAGGTGGCACGCTGTATATCAGTGTTGATGCTACTGCTATCCCGACCGATATGTTGGGAAGACCGATTGACCCGTACAGCTGGGTTGCAAGTCTTTTCCAGGATCCGATAGGAGAATGGAAGATAAGCAGAGATGCTTTTGACTCGGAAGACAACTATGTGCTGTTCGTGGAGAACTCCAAAGCTAACAAGGCAAAACTTGTCTTCGTTGGCGCAGACGTAGACTAAAAATCCTATGGTTGGCCTGCAGATTCGTCTGCAGGTTCAACCGTGTTTTAAGCATAATAAAACTAATGTATTAGAGGAATATAAATATGAATGAACATAAATATGATGATATTATAAATTTAGAACACCATGTGTCAAAAAAACATCCACATATGAGTTTAGAAGAAAGGTCGGCACAATTTGCACCGTTTTCGGCTGTAACTGGCTATGAAGATGAAGTGAGTGAAGCAGCTAGAATAACGGAGAATCAAATTGAGGTAACAGATGAAATTCGAAAAGATATAAATGAAAAGTTGAATTTTATTAAACAAACGCTTATGCAGAATGTGGCAATAACTTTTTTTGTGAAAGATTTAAAGAAGCAAGGTGGAAAATACGAGACAGTAGCTGGAAGGGTAAAAAGAATAGATGATGTTGATAATATTGCTGTAATGGAAGATGGAACAGAGATAAATATGACAGATATAATAGAAATAGATATACTAAAAGACCTTTAAATTTCTATGATAATATGATATAAATACAATAAATTATATTTAGAGTAAGAGGTACAGTATGTCGGAAATTACAAAAAGAGCATTAGCCACATCTTTAAAGAAGTTGCTGTCTCAAAAAGAATTAACAAAAATATCTATTAAGGATATAACAGATGACTGTGGAGTAAAGAGACAAACTTTTTATTATCATTTTGCAGACGTATATGATTTGATAGAGTGGATATATACTAATGAGGTTATTAAACCAATTATTCACGATAAAGATACATATGAAAAGTGGCAGGAAGGATTTCTTAGTATTTTTAATTATGTGCTAGATAATAAGGATTTTGTGAAAAATACATATAATTCAATCAGTAGAAAATATGTAAACATATTTATATATGAACAGACTGATAAATTATTGAAAAATGTAATCGATGAAGAAGCGAAAAAAGAAGAGATAAAGGTGAAAGATGGAGATAAGGCTTTTATAGCTACATTTTATAGATATTCATTTGTAGGAATAATTCAGAATTGGATAGAAGAAGGCATGAAGGAAAGTCCCAAAGAAATAATAGAAAAGTTAAGTAAAATTTTAGACGGAAGTTTTAAAAAAGCTTTGTATAATTTAAGAAATGATAGATAAAATATTTATAGACTAAGCTCTATAAATATTTTTTTGACAAAAAGACAAATTTGTAAAAAAATTTGACATTATAAAAAAACTGGTTATTGAAAATTACAAATTTTTATTTTTATAATAAATTTATTAAAACTAAGGAGGTAAATTTTATGTATTATAGTAGTGGTAATTATGAAGCTTTTGCAAGACCTGTTAAACCAGAGGGCGTTGATGATAAATCAGCATATATTATAGGTTCTGGACTGGGAGCTCTTGCTGCAGCTTGTTTTCTAGTTCGTGATGGACAGATGAAAGGTGAAAAAGTTCACATTCTTGAAAAGGATCCAATTCCTGGAGGAGCATGCGATGGATATAAGTATGACAATTTAGGATATGTTATGCGTGGTGGAAGAGAGATGGATAACCATTTTGAATGTATGTGGGATTTGTTCCGCTCAATTCCATCAATAGAGACAGAAGGTGTAAGCGTTTTAGATGAGTATTATTGGCTTAATAAAAAAGATCCAAATTATTCGTTAATGAGAGCAACTGTAAATAGAGGTGAAGATGCACATACAGATAAGAAATTTGGTTTGTCTGATAAAGGTGCAATGGAAATATTAAAATTGTTTTTTACTCCAAATGAAGAATTATACGATAAAAAGATTACAGATTTCTTTGATGATGAAGTGTTAAACTCAAATTTCTGGTTATATTGGCGTACCATGTTTGCCTTTGAAAATTGGCACAGTGCATTGGAAATGAAGTTATATATACAAAGATATATACATCATATTGGCGGATTACCAGATTTTACAGCATTAAGATTTACAAAATATAATCAATATGAATCTATGATATTGCCAATGATTAAGTATTTGGAAGGATTCGGAGTTCAATTCCATTACAACACAAAAGTTGAAAATGTTGAGTTCGACATCCAAGAATATAAGAAAGTGGCAAAAAGAATAATATATACTACAGACGGAAATCAAAATTCTATAGATTTAACGGAAAATGATTTAGTATTTATTACGAATGGTGGATGTGTTGAAAATGCAAGGCTTGGAAGTCAAAATACACCAGCTCCATTTGACCCAGAAATAAAACCAGGCGGTGGCTGGGATATGTGGAGAAAAATAGCTGAACAATGTGATGAATTTGGTCACCCAGATAAATTCTGTTCAGACCCAGAACAAACAAATTGGATGAGTGCAACAGTAACTACTTTAGACGGAAGAATTCCACCTTATGTAGAAAAAATATGTAAGAGAGATCCATTTAGCGGAAAGGTTGTAACTGGAGGAATAGTAACATGTAAAGATTCTAACTGGCTATTAAGCTGGACATTTAACCGTCAACCACAATTTAGAAGTCAACCAAAAGACCAATTAGTTGGATGGATTTATGGATTATTTACAGATAAGCCAGGAAACTTTGTTAAAAAGCCAATGAGAGAATGTACAGGAAAAGAAATTTGTATGGAATGGCTATATCATATTGGAGTTCCAGAAAATCAAATAGAAGATATGGCAGAAAAAAGTGCAAATACAATTCCATGCATGATGCCATATATAACAGCGTTCTTCATGCCAAGAAGAGAGGGCGATAGACCACTTGTTGTACCAAAGGGAAGTGTAAACTTTGCATTCTTAGGCCAATTTGCAGAGACCAGAAGAGATACAATATTTACAACAGAATATTCTATACGTACAGCAATGGAAGCCGTTTACACATTGCTAAATGTAGATAGAGGCGTACCAGAAGTATGGGGCAGTGTGTATGACATAAGAGATTTATTGAATGCAACTGTAAAGCTTAGAGATGGCAAGAAAGCAACAGATATGGATATGAATTTAGCACAAAAAGTGGCCGTAAAAGAACTTCTAAAAAAGATAGAAGGAACGGATATAGAAAAAATGTTAAAAGCATATCATGTAATCTAAGAAACAAACGTAAGGTGTTCAAATAATTGAACACCTTATATTGTCTTAAAGAATAGTGTATCTGAAATTGACAGTTTATGTAAAATGTAGTAAAATATATACTTGTAATAAGTATTGTGTATCAAAGACAATGCCTTTGGTAAACAAGTGTATGACTTATACACTACTAACGAAAGGAGAGTTTTTCTAGTTTAGGCGTCATACTTAAAATAAAGTTTTAAAAATTGGCAAAATACTGGAGGTGGAAGCATGAGACTAAAACAAATACTAGGCTCGGACTACAGATATAAGCGAATGCTAAAAAAAGCTTTAGTAATGAAATTAATCGAATTACCAATAGTAAAACCGTTATACCGGTTTTACCAGACCAGTCAATTTAAGAAGCAAATGAAAGATCTTGATGGATGGGAACGTTTCGTCAAGATAAAACAACAAGAAAAGGACGATGAGCTTTTCCGCTTCAATGTTGCACTTTTTAGTTTGAAGGCTTGTTTGCAAGATAAAACAACAACTGCAAAAGAGCTTGAAAGTAGAAAAAAAGAAATTCTCGATAATCCTCTAATTAAATCAGAGGAATTCGAAGAATTGAAACAGTGGACGGAACAAGCAGAAATTGGAGAAACCAATTTCCTAGTGTTAGAAAAAGCAATGAACAACTTGCCACAATAAGGCAGGTAGAGGTTCAATCCCCGTACTCGATGCAGGCTATAATGCTTGTGTTAAGTATGGGGAGATTTTTTAGAAAATATTGCTAACTTGATATCTGTATAATAAAATGGAAAATTCGAAAATCTATTTACTTTATATATCAATCTATGGTAAAGTATAGATAAGAACAAATTATAGGAGGATTTTTTTATGAAAAAACAAACAATTATCGCAATAGTTATTGCAGTAATCGCAGTTCTTGCAATTATAACAGGAATAGTTATATGGAACAATCAAAAATCAAATGGAGGTACAACTATAGAGACTGCTTCTCAAATGAAGGCAATGTTTAAATCTATCTATAATAAATTAGGAGATGAATTGCCTGAATTGGAAACAGCTAAAATTGATGTAAGTGATGCCTTAGCAGTAAAAGATTATACAGGTTTGCAATCAAACGAAAATGTAGAAACACTTGTTGTATCTGAACCATCAATGTCTTCACAAGCATATTCAGCAGTTGCAGTAAAAGTAAAAGCAGGTGCTAATGTAGAAAAGATGAAACAAGAAATGCTAGACAATATTGACATGGCAAAATGGATTTGTGTTTCAGCTAGTAACTTATATATAACAAACAGCGGAAATACAATATTTATGGTAATGTCAGACGAAGACTGGGCAAAACCAGTATATGAAGCATTTAAAGAATATGTAAATAATAATATAGGAAAAAAATTAGAAAAGGTATCTGATGAGGAAGATATAGAACTTCCACCAGAAATGCCAGCAGTAATGTAAAAATTTCGCCCAATAGGGACGCCCCTTTTTGGGCGGAATTTTTTAAAAAAAATAATTAACAAGTTTTCGCCCCAAATGGGCGTCCCTATTGGGCGAAAGGAGGAAACATGCTTTTTACAAGTATTAGCTTTTTATATTATTTTTTACCAATTGTATTGATTGCGTATTTTATTGTGCCAAAGAAGGTGAAAAATTTCGTGTTATTTATTGCTTCTATGGCATTTTATTTTTATGGTGAACCAAAATATATTTTCTTGATGTTAGCAGAAATTTTTATTGCTTATGTAGGAGCCATTTTAATAGATAAATACAAAAAGAAAAGCGTTTTGGCAGTCACTCTTGCAATTCATATAGGATTGTTAGTATTTTTTAAATACACAGATTTTTTAATTGCAAACATTAATAATATTTTTAATGCAAAATTTAATTTATTACAGCTAGCATTGCCAATAGGAATATCATTTTATACTTTTCAAATTATCAGTTATGAGATTGATGTGTTTAGAGGAAATGTTAAGGTTCAAAGAAATTTCTTAAATTTAGCAACATATGTGGCTTTATTTCCACAGTTAATTGCAGGACCAATTGTGAGATATGAAACGATTGAGGATGAGCTTTCTAACAGAAAACATAGCTTTGAAAATTTTGCATATGGAACTAGAAGATTTGTTATAGGGCTTGCTAAAAAAGTTCTTATTGCAAATATGTTAGGTGAATTTTGTAACAAATTTTCGGCAACTAATGAAAAGAGTGTAGTGCTATATTGGCTATTTGCAATCTCGTATATGTTACAAATATATTTTGATTTTTCGGCTTATTCAGATATGGCAATAGGATTAGGGCGAATATTTGGCTTCCACTTCTTAGAAAACTTTAACTACCCATACATATCAAAGAGCATAACAGAATTCTGGAGAAGATGGCATATTTCGCTAGGTTCGTGGTTTAGAGATTATGTTTATATTCCTCTAGGGGGAAGTAGAAAAGGAAAATTAATACTTGTAAGAAATCTTATTATAGTATGGCTTCTTACTGGTATTTGGCATGGAGCAAGCTGGAATTTTGTAATATGGGGATTAATGTTTGGAATATTATTAATAATAGAAAAATTATGGCTTGGGAAATACATAGAAAAACTTCCAAATATTTTCAAGAGATTATATGTAATTTTTATTGTAATGATAAGTTTTATAATATTTAATGCGGGCACAATGAAGGAAGCATTTACTAATATTTCAGGACTATTTGGCGCAAATTCTACTTGTATAATAAACGATTACACAATATATTATCTAAAAAGTTACTTAATTACAATAATAATAGCAATAATTGGAGCAACACCAATTCTAAAAAATATAATCGAAAAATTGAAAACAAAGCCAGTAATGAATAAAATTATAAATATACTAGAACCAATAGCAATGGTAATAATTATATTGATTGTAACAGCATATTTGGTTGATAATTCGTATAATCCATTTTTGTATTTTAGATTTTAAGGAGGTGTTCTAGATGAGTGATAAAGTAAAAAATGTAGTTATTACAATAATGTTTGTAAGTGTCTTAGTTGTAACTATGATTGTAAATATTGCTAAAAAAGATGGTACTATATCGATTTCAGAAAGAAGAAAATTAGAACAATTTCCGGTTTTTTCAATATCTAAACTATTCAATGGAACATTCTTTAAAAAATTTGATAAATATACAACAGACCAGTTTACCTACAGAGATAATTTGAGAAAATTAAAAGTAGAAACTGAGTTAAATATTTTTAAGAAGAAGGATTATAACAATTTATATGAATACAATGGATATATCATAAATCAAGAATATCCTCTAAATGAAAAATCTATTGAAAATCTTTCAAACAAGGTAAAACAAATAGCAAACCAGTATTTAACAGAGAATAACAATGTATATTTCACAATAGTTCCAGATAAAAATTATTTTGTGGATAAAGACAATTTAAAATTAGATTATAACAAAATGGAAGATATGCTAGAAAAAAGTTTAACATTTGCTGAATACATAAAAATAAATAACTTGCTAGAATTATCAGACTATTATAAGACAGATACACACTGGAAACAAGAAAGTATATTAAAAATTGCAGAAAAAATTGCAAATCAGATGAATGCAAACATATTAAAAGATTATGAAACTATAAAAATTACAGATTTTAAAGGCGTATATAGCGGTCAACTTCCGATTAGCAGTGAAAACGACGAAATAAAAGTGCTAACCAATGACACGTTAAAAAGATGCAAGGTATATAATTATGAAACAAAAGAATATTCTGGTATTTACAATTTTAATAAAATAAATAGTTTAGATAAATATGATGTATATCTATCAGGAGCAACGCCAATGCTAACAATAGAGAATCCGGATTATAATGGTACTAAAGAACTAATAGTATTTAGAGACTCTTATGGTAGCAGTTTAATTCCATTATTGGTGACGGGATATAGTAAAATAACGGTGGTTGATACAAGATATATATCACCAAAGTTATTAAGCCAATATATAGAATTTAAAGACCAAGATGTATTATTTATGTATAGTACGTTGGTAATAAACAATAGCGAAACAATGAAATAAAAGTAATTTATAGGAGGAGAGGACTATGGAGAAAGAATATAATACTTTAGAATATTATAATAAGAATGCAGAATTATATTGCGAACAAACATTGATTGGTGATTTACAAGAAAACTATGATAAGTTTTTAAAACATTTACCTAAAAATGCATATATTCTAGATTTTGGATGCGGTTCAGGAAGAGACAGTAAGTATTTCAAAGAAAATGGCTATAAAGTTAAACCAATAGATGGCTCGGATGAAATGTGTAAGTTGGCTAGTAAATATTTAAATCAAGATGTAAGTTGTATGAAATTTGATGAATTAAATGATATAAATATTTATGATGGTATATGGGCTTGTTCTTCAATATTGCATGTTGAAAAAGAGAATTTGCCATCCATCCTAATTAAAATGATAGACGCATTAAAGAAAAATGGAATAATTTATGCTTCTTTTAAAGTAGGAACAGGCTATGAAATAAAAGAAGAAAAATATTATAATTTTATATCTAAAGATGAAATGATACAAATATTAGAAAAGCTAGAAAGAAATGTTAAGCTTATTGATTATTTTGAGACAATTCCAAGTACAAAAAGAAATGCTAAAAATACAATATGGGGAAATTTTATTATAAAGAAATTTGAATAGAAAAAATTTTTCTATAAAGAGGAGATATATTATATGGTGAAAATAATATTTAAATCTGATGAGAATAAGGTGCTTGCCTATGATTCTGATAAAAAAGTTGGTGAATGCGATTTTGAAGAAATAGATGATATTTGGAATATAACACATACAGAAGTTGATAGTGATTATCAAGGGCAAGGCATAGCCAGAAAGTTAGTAGAAAATGTTATAGAAAATTCTCGAAAGTATAATAAAAAGATAAAAGCAACATGTTCATATGCAAGAAAAATAATTGAGAAAGAATGATTTTTAATAATTAGAAAATACTTGAATATAATAAAAATGTATATTATAATATATAAAGAATATGGTGTTAGTCATAAGGCAATACCAAAAGAGAAAAAATTCTCAAAAAAAGTTGGTGAATCCAGCCATTAAATTGGAACTTAAAAAAGCGGTGAATCCAGCCATTAAATTGGAACTTAAAAAAGCGGTGAATCCAGCCATTAAATTGGAACTTAAAAAAGAAAGGTTAGAGTGTAAAGCTCTAATCTTTTTTTACAAATTTTAGAAAAACACTTGCAAACATATGTACGTATATGATATAATGCAGAAATTGTGAAAGAAAGATGTTGCAATTTTAAGCTACTAGAAGAGCAATGTCTAAAATATACTGAAGGATATACTTTATTAGATAGGAGTTTACATGGATAATAGAAAAAGGTGTAAGTGGTGCAATCTGAATAATCCAATATATATAAAATATCATGATGAAGAATGGTGCAAACCGAACTTTGATGAGAAATATTTATACGAGATGCTTATATTAGAGTCCTTTCAAGCTGGACTTTCTTGGGAGTGTGTACTAAATAAAAGACAAGCCTTTGAAATGGCATATGATAAATTTGATATAGATAAAGTATGCAAATATAATGATGAAAAGGTTATAGAATTGCAACAAAATAGAGACATAATCAGAAATAAATTAAAGATAAAAGCAAGCATAAACAATTCTAAAATATTTAGGGATATTCAAAAAGAATTTGGCTCATTCGACAATTATCTAAAGACTTTTACAGATGGAAAAACATACTATGAAATAGATAAGACAATATCTCCACTTTCTGACGCTATTTCAAAAGATCTACAAAAAAGAGGAATGAAATTTGTGGGTTCAACAATCATATATTCATATTTACAGGCAATAGGAGTAATTATATCACATGACAAAGATTGTTTTCTTTTCGCCCAATAGGGACGCCCCTTTTCGGGCGATTAGTTTTTTATATATTGAAAAATATTTAAATATTTGATAGTATGGGAAAGGAAAAAATATTATTTAGCAAGGAGATTAAAGTGGAAAGAATAGATAAGATAATAGCTTCTCAAACTAACTATTCAAGAAAAGATGTCAAAAAGCTTATATCTCAGAAGAAAGTAAGAGTAAATGACGAGATTGTAAAAAGGCCAGAACAGAAGTTTGATGAACAACAAGATACAATATATATAGATGAAAATAAATTAGATATGAAGAAACACATATACCTAGTACTCAACAAGCCACAAGGATATATATCGGCAACAGAAGATAGAACAGCAAAGACGGTATTAGATTTAGTACCTGAGCAATACATGAGGAAAGGATTGTTCCCAGCAGGAAGATTAGACAAAGATACTACTGGAATGATGATTATAACAGATGATGGCGATTTTGCACACAACATACTAGCTCCAAGAAAACACATAGAAAAAACATATAGAGTACAAATAGATATAGATATAACAGAAGAGATGAGAGAAAAATTTAAACAAGGAATTGTTCTAAAAGACCATGTGTGTTGTCCTGCAACGATTGTGGTAGAAGATAAAAATACAGCATTAATAACGATAACAGAAGGAAAGTATCATCAAATTAAAAGAATGTTTGGATGCTTTGGAGCAAAAGTAGTAAACTTGCACAGAATATCCATGGGAGGTTTACAATTACCAAGTGATTTAAAAGAAGGCCAGTGTAGGGAATTAACAGCAGAAGAGCTAGAAAAAGTATGCAAAAGAGACAAGTAAGAGAAAGTGTACAAATACAAAACAAAAGTGAGAAGATAAGGAGAATAGAATGAATATATTAAAACCACAAAAGATGTTGTTTGATAATTTAAGAACTATTGAAAATTTACAAAGTGAATTAATGGAAAATGATGAATTAGAAAATATTAAGATAAAAGATTATTCAACAAGTAATCTAGAAGTTTTTGATTTTACTAGCAATAAGGCAATATTTAATAATGTTTCTATAATAAATAGCAGGTTTGAAAAGACGTCTTTTACAGATGTAGAGTTTGGTAATTGCAATTTTTCGAATACTACATTTGATAATTGTAGTTTTATAAGATGTGAATTCAATAATTGTAAGCTAACTGGATGTAATTTTATAGAAAGCGTTCTATTTGATATTGGATTTATAGATTCGAATATGGGGTATGCTAATATATCAATGAGTAATTTAAGGGGAATATTCTTTAATAATACTTCGATTAGAAGCGGAAGTTTGCAGGAAAATAAAGTTAAAAATATAAACTTTAAAGAAGCGGACCTAACAGGTACACAATTTTTTAAAACAAGCTTAAATGGAATAGATTTATCAAACAGTAATATAGATCAAATTGCAGTTTCACTTGAAGATATAAAAGGTGCAAAAATAAACCAAATGCAAGCAATAGATTTAATGTATTTATTAGGAGTAAAGGTGGTGAAATGATTCGTTAAGCATAGAAACATATCTGCATGAAATTACTCATTATCTAATTGACAGACATAAAGGAGTTATAGAAAACTTCTATAAGATGAATTCTTATCTATTTTCATGGAAAAAGTAGCGTCAGATTGTGTGGATACAGGTCTTGATAAATTTGGGGTAAAACGCACGGAAGTTTACAGATTGGCATACACAAAGGAACAATTATTGAAATCAAATCGTTCTACAAGAATAACACCAGAATTCATGGAAGAATTGAAATATATTCAGAGTTAACTATATGCAGGAATTAAAAGTTTTACTAAAAATAATTAAACGAAAAGTAATAAAAAGAAAATTTAAAATCATAGTAAAAATATTGTCTGAAAATAATATCTTAATTGAGGCAGAAACTAACAAAGAATATAGGACTATAGAAAAATTAAAGAAAGAGATAAATAATACGAACATTCCATTTGATAATTCTAATTATAAAGAAAAAGAATTGGAGGAAGAAAGATAATGGGAATTCAAAAATCTAATTTAAATGAACAAATTATAAAAAAATTGCTAAATAAATATTATGGCATAGAAATAAAAGAAGTTGAAAAAATTAACAGGGGAACTGCAAATATATTTAAAATCAAATCAAATAGCAAAGTTTATATTTTAAAGGAATTCAGCGAAGGAAGAACAGAAGAATCAGTAATAAAAGAAACTAATATAATTAACTTTTTAAAAGAAAAAGAGATAAATGTTCCTGTTTATATAAAGTCAAAACAAAATAGTTTTTATATTAAGTATGAAAATAGAATAATAATTTTACAAGAATGTATAGATGGATACACGATGGAAAATAATACAGGAAATTATCAGAAAACAATTGATTGTGCAAAAATATTAGGAAAAATGACACAAGCATTGAAAGGTTACGAAGGTTTAGATGAAGATGGAATAATCGAAAAATGGTTTTCAAAGGAGAGTTTAGAAAAAGGAATAATAAAAATGGAAGATTTAATAAGTAAATTAAATCTAGATAATCCGTATAGAGAAACATTTGAGAAAGATCTTAAAGATAAAATAAATATGTCAAGGAAATTGCTAAACAATTTTGATTTTGAAATAATTAAAAAGATGACAATAATGAACAGCCATGGAGATTATAGTGTTCAACAATTAATTTATAATGACAATAGTGAGACAACTGTAATTGATTTTGAAACAGCCAAAAAACTACCGATAATTTGGGAAGTAATGAGATCATATAGTTATATTGATGAAGAAGCAAAAAATGGAGAACTAAATATAGATACATTAGTGGAGTATGTTAAAGAATTTACAAAATATGTACAATTAAATGAGTATGATTTAAAATATGCAGCACAATTATATTTAATTCAAATTGTAAGTAGCCCATTCGGTTATAAGCAATATAATGATGATTATGAGAAAAAGGGATTATTAGAATTTGCTTTGTTTAGAACCAATTTATGTAGATATTTATATAATAATTCAAAAGAAATAAGTACAAGATTACAAAAAGAAGTTAATAGTTATACTAAAGTATAATAAAATAAATGACAAAGGATACAAATAAACAGAATGTGAAGTTTTTATTTGTATCCTTTTTTAGAAAGAGAATTATGAATGAAAAAATATGATTTGCATATACATTCTCAATTTTCAGACGGTGATTATTCAGTAGAGAAAATTGTATCAAAAGTAAGAGAATGTAGAATAGAGATATTTTCAATTACAGACCATGATAATATAGAGAGCATAAAAGCAATGGAGAATGTGGATAAAAGAGGGGTAGTGTATATTCCTGGCGTTGAGATATCTTGCGAAAAAGATGATTATAAAATGCATATATTGGGTTATAACATTGATGCAAATAATACGAAATTAATACAATTACTTCAAAATATGAAATTGAGAAAAAATTTAAGAAATTTAGAGATAATACAGCAGCTGAAAGAAAAATTTAAAACCAAAATATATACACTAAAAAAATTAAAAATTTTGATTGACTTTTTTTCTTTCTAAGTGGTATAATAATCAAGCTAACAAAAAAGAGAGTAAGGGTTGTGAGAAAAACTTAGTGCTTTTCTCCAACCTGATATTTATGTCTTTTTATTGAAAAAGGGGAGGAATTAACTAAAAAATGGATCAAGAAAATATACTTGGAAAAGAAAAAATAGGAAAACTAATATTAAAGTTTTCTATTCCTTGCATTGTTTCAATGTTGGTAAACTCATTATATAACATAGTTGACCAAATATTCATTGGACAAGGAGTAGGAACATTAGGAAACGGTGCTACAAACGTAGTATTCCCATTAGTAATGATAGGATTGGCATTTTCTCTAATGTTTGGAGATGGTGCATCAGCATATTTAAGCTTAAAGCTTGGAGAGAAGAAGAAAAAAGAAGCAGAAAAAGGAATTGGTAACGGAATATTATTATCTGCAATTGTATCAATAATTTTTTGTGCAATCACACTAATTTTTTTACCACAACTTTTAACACTATTTGGATGTACTGATAAGCTAAGAGACTTAGCAATGACTTATGGAAGAATTATAGCAATTGGTTTTCCTTTTTCGATGATTGGAACAACCTTGAACTCGATTATTAGGGCAGATGGAAATCCTAAATATGCTATGACAAGCATGGTTACTGGCGCAATTTTAAATACAATATTAGATCCAATATTTATATTTGTATTTCACAAAGGAGTTGCTGGAGCAGCTATTGCAACTGTAATAAGCCAGGTGCTTACATTTATATTAAATGTTGCATATATCAAGAAATTTAAATCTATACAATTATCAAAAGAAAGCTTTAAATTAAAAGCTGAGGTATGTAAAAAGGTTTCAATGCTTGGTGTAAGCAGTTTTATTACTCAAATGAGTATTGTGTGCGTTATGGCAGCTGAGAATAATTTACTTGGAAAATATGGAGCTCAAAGCGATTATGGGGCCGAAACTCCAATTACTGTTCTTGGAATTGTAATGAAGATAAATCAGATATTAAATAGTATAATAATTGGCATTGCTGCAGGAAGTCAACCTATAATTGGATATAACTATGGTGCTAAGAAATATGACAGAGTAAGGAAAACGTTAAAGATTGTTTTAGGGTCAAGCTTGGTAATAAGCACAATAGCATTTATATTGTTCCAAACAATACCAGATAAATTAATCTTAATATTTGGTAATGGTGATGCAAAATACATGGAATTCGCGTGTTTAGCATTTAGAACATATTTATTACTTTGCATTTGCAATGGTGTTCAAATCCCATCAGGAATATTCTTTCAGGCAATCGGGAAAAGCACAAAGAGTGCTATACTATCACTTTCAAGACAAATTGTTATATTGATTCCTGCTATGATAATATTAAGCGGAATCTATGGAATAATGGGTATACTAAGTGCTGGACCAGTAGCTGATGGATTAGCATTTGTATTGGCTGTTATACTTCTAATAAAAGAAACAAGAGGCATGAAGGCTGATGGAGTAGAAACAGAAAAAGCAGAAAGAAAAGAAATACCAGAAACTGCAGTAGCTAACAACGGAATTGTAATCACAATTGCAAGAGAATACGGCTCTGGTGGAAGATATATCGGAAAATTGGTAGCAGAGAAACTAGGCATTAAACTATATGACAAGAATATAATAGAAAAAATGTCAGAAGAAACAGGATTATCAGAAGAATATATAAAAGCCAACGAACAAAAAAGAACTGTTTTTGATAATTTCAATAATGGATACTATGCTGGCTTGAATAACTCTGACGAATTATTTATACAAGAATCAAACTTAATAAAAGATTTAGCTGATAAGGAATCTTGCGTAATAGTTGGAAGATGTGCAGATTTCATATTAAAAGACAAAAAGAATGTATTGAAAATATTTGTAAGTAGCAGTATGGAAAATAAAATAAAAAGAGCAACTGAATTTTATCATATGGATAAAGAAAAAGCAGAAAAAGAAATTGCAAGAATAAACAAACTAAGATCAAACCACTATGAGTACTACACAGAAAGAGGATGGGAGACACCATCAAACTACGATATTTGTGTAAATAGCGATTCTATTGGAATAGACAATGTTGTAGATTTAATATGTAGTATAGTAGAGAAAAGCAAAGAGCTTGCAATTAAATAGAATTATAAAGAGCGGAGCAGAAATACTTGAATGGGACTCATTATTTTATAAAACGGTAGTGCGGGTGTAACAACACTCGCACTACCGTTTTAGTTATGGTTCAAATTCGATAAGTAATAACTTCTTAATACCAGCTTTGTAATGAAAATATTCAATTTCATGTTCATCCGAATGGTATACAGCAAGATGCATATATTCCTTAGTAATAGGAGCAAAGCCTGCATGTGTGTATGTGCATCTGCTTTCATATCCATGCCAATCAATAAGATCTTCATTATAAGAAGATACAGAATTGAGGGGCTTGGCAAAAGGTAAATGCTTAACAATCTCCCGCGATACAAATATTTGTGTATTAGGTCTGCTTGCTAATGTCTTTTCAATTATTGAAAAAGTTTTACATGGATTCATCCAACTTACAAAAGCCCGCTTTACAATCATAATTGAGCCACCTTTCTGATTAAAAAAACTTTTGCCGTCAAAGACGACTACATCATTTATAATTATAGCATAAAAGTATAAGACGTTCAATTCTATAACAAAGAATTATACATTGAGAAAGCGTTGAAGTTGTGTTAAAGAAAAAAATTTCATTTTAGTATAGACGAATATTTGTTCTTATTATAAAATAGATGCAATAGTTCAAAAATAAAAATAATTAATATTTTATAGATAACAACAAATATACTAAGAACTAAATTTTATATAAAGGATGTGTTCTTATGGACAAAAAAAGAAATGAAATTATTTTATTTGAATTGAGATTTAATGAGGAAAGTTCACTTTTTGCAGTCGAAAGAAATAAGGGACTAGAATCTATTATCGGTAATATTTATCAAAGTTTCGGACGGACAAGATATTTATAAAAGCATTGAATATAAATACCAAAAACAGCTCTTCCATCTACGTGGGAGAGCTATTAAGTTTTATGAATTAAGAAAAATGTCTAATTTTGGAAATAATTGTTGCCTTCAAAATTTTCGTATGGTATAATGATGAAAAATAAGGGGATGGAAAAGTATGAAGGATAAAGAGAATATAGAAACTGCAAATGAAGAAAAAAACGAGAATGCTACTAATGGAAAAAAGAAAAAAGTATGGTTATGGATAATTATAATATTATGTGTTGTTGCTGGTATTGGAGCTTTAGGAGACATTGGTAGTACGTCTCAACGAAATGTGATAGAGAATTTGAATACTAACCAATTACAACAGACTAAAAATACAATTAGTGGAATAAATATAAATGTAAACACTGTTGCAATAGATCAAAATACAATTAATGAAACTTTAACCAATATAATAACTACTGAAAACGGTAAATATGACGGAAACATTGTAAATGGCCAAATGCAAGGCAAAGGCACATATGAGTGGAATGACGGTTCAAAATATGTGGGTGATTTTGCCAATAATAAAATAACTGGACAGGGAACTTTGACAATTCCAGAAAAAGGCTCTTATGAGGGAAATTTCGTAAATGGAAAGAAGAGTGGACAAGGTACATACAAATTTGCAAATGGAGATGTTTATGAAGGCGATTGGTCAGATGACAAGATGTCTGGTAAAGGAACATACACCTTTAGTAATGGAGAAAAATATGTAGGCGAATTTAAAGACAACAAATTTAATGGACAAGGTACATATTCTAAAGACGGGAAAGAATATACTGGAACATGGAAAGATAATCAATATACTAAATAAAAGTGGGGAAGAGTATGGGAGAAGAAAAATTTATTCCAAAAATAAATAAGAAAATAAACGATTTCTTATATGAAGAAGAAGGTAATATAAGTAGAGGAAAGATTTTGACAGTTGGCTCGCTATTGCTAATTGCAGGAATTTTATTTGCAGGGGATGTTTATGCTGCACACAGATCTCATTCTTCGCATAGATCTCACTCATCACATTCTTCATCTGCAGGAGGAGGCCATGGAAGTCACGAAAGCCATCAGAGCCACCAAAGTCATCAGAGTGGTGCTGGGCATAGTAGCCACAGCAGTTCAACTGTAACACATAATAGTCATAGTTCGACAACTGTAAACAGTCCAACAACACCAACCGTTGAACCAACGCCAACCTTCCAACAACCACAAATACCACCAGAGACGCCTCAAATAAGATAATAAGAAGGTATTAAGATGAAAAAAGAATATATAATACAAGATAAATTTGCGGAAATAAAACTCGATAAAGCCGTTTATCCTTTAATTGCTATTAAAAAGGCAGTGGCTAATTTTTTAAATGACGTATATGTAAGAATTGAAGAGAACGATAAAAATTTCATAATTGATTTTAAGTTACAAGACAAACAAGGCAATTTAGAAAAAATTATAGGTGAATTTTACAATGAGTGTTTGAGAGAATCGTTACGATATGAAATATCAGTTGAAACTAAGAATTTGAGAGAACTAATAGTTGGAAGGGCTTTGTATACAACATGTATAGAGGTTGATGAAAATGAAGATAATCAAGAGCAGTCAGATGGACCAATTTATGAAGATGATAACACTGAGTATTCACTAGAAGATATTGCTGTTAATTGGTTTGAAAAGTACGAAGATTCAGAGGAGAAAAAATGTTAGTATACTTACAGTCTTTTGTAGCAGTGGCAATAGGAATTCTTTCTACTGTTACTGATTTTAAAGAAAAGAAAATATATAACAAAACTATAATTTGCGGTGTATCAATCAGTCTTTTATTGTACATAGTCTTGTGGAATCAAATTGATATGGAGTTAATAAAAAGCTATGTAATAAATCTTGGCATAAGCGTATTAATTTCATTTTTATTTTTTTATTTTAAAATTTGGGCTGCAGGCGATGCAAAACTTTTTATAGCAATGATTATAATGATACCTTTTGAATTGTATGAAGTTGATACAACGAATGTGTTTCCTGGAATATATTTGCTTATAATCATATTTAGTGTTGCTTTTATTTATGTAGTCATTGAAACGATATTTTTATGGTCAAAAGACAGCGAAAAATTTAAAAAAATTAAAATAACTAGATTTGATGCTGCAAGTATTAAAGAATGGCTTGAAAAATACTTTATGGGATATTTTATAACACTATTTGTAAACAATGTAATATTTACAGTTTTTCCGGCTTTTCAAGAGCAAAATGGAGCTCTTATTCTTATATGCAACATGCTTTTGCTCATTTTCGTTTATAGGGTTATTCAGAGCCAAAAGCAAACCATAGTAGCAATAGCTATATCAGTTGCTTTAAATGTTATCTATTATGCCATTATGGGCTTTACTTTTTATCCAATCAATATAAAAATGCTTGTAATTGTGGTAGCAATAATGTTATTTAGAAATGTATCAGAAAAATATAATTATGAATGTATAAAAATAACAGATTTAAAGCCACGAATGATACTTTCTTATGGTAGTGTACTGAAGTTTTACAGCTCGAGAATAAAAGGACTTCCAAAACAAACTACCGAATCTACAGATTCAAGATTAACAGAAGATGAAGTAAATAGTATTAAAAGATGGAGTAAATCAGCAAAAGGAGAGGATTCTATTGTTATAGTTAGACACATGCCATTTGCACCATTTATGCTAATTGGAGAAATTATATTTTTTGCTTTGCACTTATATATTTAGAAAGGAGCAGGTTATGATTAATAGACCTCTTGCACTAAAAGGAACAAATATTATAAGAAATAATGACGAGTATATAATCGGAAAAGTAATAAAGAACACAAATATCGAAGATGATCCCTCAAAATATATTCAGGTTTTAGATGATGAGAATATCGAAAAATATCAGGAAGGCTGCAAAGGATATATTTTTGAAAATAAACCTAAAAACATAGATTTAACTAATATCAACTACGGATATAACATAAAAAACTTTGAAACACTAATAAACTATGATGTTATTGAGATGCTTGGCAATGGTGTAATTAGAGTGTTATACAGAGATGATTCTGACGATAATGCTATAGTTGTTACAAACCAGTGTAACTCGAATTGTATTATGTGCCCAGATTCTGATGCTGTTAGAAATACCAAAGAAAATCCTAATATCAAGAAAATATTAGAGCAAATAGAATGCATCCCAGATGATACAGAACATATAACTATAACGGGTGGAGAAGTTGGAATTTTAAAAGGAAATTTTATAAAAGTACTTGAAAAATGCAAAGAATGTCTACCAAACACAGAATTTTTAGTACTAACCAATGGAAGAGTTTTTTCAGTTAAAGAATATACAGAAAAAATAGCAGAAGTTGTACCTAATAATGTAAGGTTTGCTATACCAATCTATGCAGGAGAACCTAAACTGCATGACGAGATTACGAGAGTTCCAGGCAGTTTTAAGCAGTCAATTGCGGGAATTCACAATTTAATGAATAAAAATATTGATATAGAAATAAGAATTGTAGTTCTAAAAAAGAATTATAAAGAACTCGAGAACATAGCAAAATTCATAGTGAAAAATATGCCACAAGTTAAAATGGTAAACATTATGGCCCTTGAAATGACCGGTAATGCATTCAAAAATAAGGACCAAGTATGGATAAATTTTGCTGATGTAAGCGATTATCTATATAAGGCTTGTATGAGACTCATAGCAAATGGAATTGTAACAAACCTATATAATTTTCCATTATGTTGTATAGACGAAAGATTATATAGTATATCTCGTAAGAGTATAACAGATTACAAAGTGCGTTACAAAGAACAATGTGAAGAATGCGATGCACAAGATTGTTGTGGCGGATTTTTCAGCTCGACTATCAATATTAAAGATATTACAATAAAACCAATAAAAAGCTAAATTTGAGGAATATGATATGTATAAATTAAACTATTTCAATTTTGAAGAAAAAAATGATAATTATTTAATAACAAATGATGTAGGAGAATATGAATTTTTATCAAAAGATAACTTTAAAAGATTATTGCAAAGAAAAGAGTTGGATGGTAATGTTGAAGAAAGCCTAGGCCAAAAAGGATTTATATACAAAGAAAACG
Source organism: uncultured Clostridia bacterium (assembly GCA_934119935.1). Lineage (GTDB taxonomy): Bacteria > Bacillota > Clostridia > TANB77 > CAG-508 > CAG-245. The sequence continues at coordinate 79,214 of CAKOSX010000006.1, forward strand.
AGGAAATATTTGCAACAAAACAAGCTATGAAACTAAGATGTGCAAAAGAATACTTACTAGTTCCAACATCGCTACACATATTCGTTGTTAGTAAGAACTGTAATTTTAATTGTATATATTGTCAAGCTGGAAATTTAAGCGAAAAAGAGAATTTTAAAATGACATGCGAGACAGCGAAAAAGGCTGTTGATATTGCCTTACAGTCACCTAGCAACTATCTATCGTTTGAATTTCAAGGAGGAGAACCTTTAACAAATTTCGAAACTATAAAATATATAATAGAATATTCAAAAGAAAATAAAGGCGATAAAAACATAGATTACAATTTAGTTTCAAATTTAACATTGTTAACAGAAGAAATGATTGAATTCTTTATAGAAAACAATGTATCAATATGTACTTCTATTGATGGAAATAATGAATTACAAAATATTAATAGACCATATAAAAATCATGATTCATACAAAGAAACTGTTAGTAAAATAAAAATATTGCAATCAAAAGGCATTAAAGTAAATGCAATAGAAACAACAACCAAATTTAGCTTAGACAAATACAAAGAAATAGTTGATGAATATATAAACCTTGGATTAGAGAGTATATTTATAAGACCATTAACTAGGTTAGGAAAAGCTGATAATAACTGGGAAAAAGTCGGATATTCTCCAGAAGCATTCGTAGAATTTTATAAAAAAACCTTAGAATATATCATTGAAAAAAATCAGCAAGGAATATTCTTAGCAGAAGGAAACAGCACAATATTCTTAAGAAAAATATTATCTAAACAAGCCGTCAACTACATGGACTTAAGATCACCTTGTGGAGGTGCAATTGGCCAACTTGCATATTATTATGATGGAAACATCTACACCTGTGACGAGGGACGAATGCTAGCAGAAATGGGAAATGACAGCTTCAAGATTGGAAATGTTTACGAAAATTCATATGCAGAATTGATGGAAAGCGATAGCACAAAAGCAATGTGTGTTTCATCGTGTATAGAATGTAATCCATATTGTTGTAATTGCGTGTACATGCCATACTGTGGAACATGTCCAGTTATAAACCTAGCACAAGATAACAACATATTTCCTAAAAATCCACAAGAATATAGATGCAAAATATACAAAGGAATTTTAGATATCTTATTTGAGTACATTGAAAACAAACCTGAGGTTGTTGAAATATTTAAAAAGTGGATTGAATAGGCAAATTAAAAAAATTCATTTTAATCGATTAATCAGCCACCCAGTTGGCAAAGAAAAAATACAATGGTTAGGAAATGCTTTAATTGATATAGTTTAATACCAGATGAATGCATCTTTTTAGATGATAATCAAACAGGTAATTCAATTGGTATTATTTCAAAAAAAGTCGAACCAGATGATTACGATAGCGTAATACAAATAATAAAAGAATTTAATCTAATCCAAGGAGAAATTTAAATTTGGAAATATTATTAAGTAATAAAATTAAATTTTAAATAGAAAAAATTATTTAGATGTAGAATCATAAGGATAAATTATAAAATCTACAATAAAACAAAAATTGATTTTTAAGTGTTATTAAAATGCACAAAACTTTGATAATAGTAGTCCTTATTAAAAAATTGACATTTAATTATATGTATGATAGTATTTTAAATAAAGAGGTATATACAATGAAGAAATATATTAAGATATTAATAATTGCTTTATTCACAATATCAATTATTATATTATTTGTTTTATTAATACATTCAAGCAATAAAAAAATAATCGTTGAAGATTCATATATAAATTGGGCTTCGGGATTCTCATATGGAGGAACTATCATTTGTGACGATGGGAGTGTATATAAATTTTCGATGAATGGCAAAGAAGATAAATATGAAAAATCTTATGAAGACTTAAAAAAATTAAATATAGCTATTTTGAATAATAAAACAGAATATGTTGGAAAAATTAGTAAAGAAGACTTAAAAGAAATAAAAGAATTCTCAAAAGATATTAAATCTGAAAATTTTCAATATAATTATTCGGTGGGAGCAGATATGGGACAACGTGGTATTGATATATGGAATTACGATTTAAATGAAAGAATTACATTAAGTACATACGGAGATTGGAGTGGTAGTAATTCAAGTAAAAATGTAAACAAACTAATAAATATTATAAAAAAATATACATATCAAAATCAATTTTAAGGCGTTTTTATTTTTTAGACATATAGCTTGTTGTTAAAGCAAATAGCTTAAATACTAGTAATAGCAAGGAACTGCAAAAATTTGCGGGTAGGACCATAATTGGTACTATTTATTTTTTTGCTTTTTTATGATACAATACAAAAAAATCAAGGAGGATATAAATGATAGAAGATATAGAAGTTTTATACCATAGTAGTATAAGAATAAGTAAAAATAAAATAATTTATATAGATCCATTTAAAATAGACAAAAATTATAATGATGCAGATATTGTTTTTATAACACACGACCATTTTGATCACTATTCTGAGGAAGATATAGATAAGGTTATAAATGAAAATACAACTATTATAATACCAGAAGAATTGTTGACAAAAATATTAAGAAAAGGGATAAATAAAAATGCAGTTATAACAGTAGAATCCAACAAAGAATATATGGTACAAGGAATTAAATTTGAAACAATACCAGCATATAATACAAACAAAACTTTTCATCCAAAAGAAAACGATTGGGTTGGTTATATCATTACACTAGATGGTATTAGATACTATATTGCAGGAGATACGGACATTACAGAAGAAAATAGAAAAGTAAAATGCGATGTTGCTTTTGTTCCAGTTGGAGGAACATATACAATGGATTTCAAAGAGGCAGCACAATTAATAAATGAAATACAACCTAAAATAGCAGTTCCAATTCATTATGGTAGTGTTGTCGGAACAAAACAAGATGCCACAGACTTTATAAAATTATTACATCCAAGTATAAAAGGTTTAATTTTAATGAAACAATAAATGAAAGGTAGATTATTATAAGGATTTAGTTATGAATAAAGAAGAAATAATAAAATATTGTTTAACATTAGAAAATACATATAAAGATTGTCCATTTTCAGATGACTTTGAATCTGTAACAATGAAACATTGTAAAAATAAAAAATGGTTTGCGTTATTAATGAATGTAAATAATAAGTTATACCTTAATGTTAAGACAGATCCAAATTATTCTGATATATTGAGAAATACTTATGATTATATAATACCTGCATATCACATGAATAAGGAACATTGGAATACAATTATTATTGACGAAAAAGTGGATAAAACATTAGTTAAAGAATTGATAGAACAAAGTTATCAATTGACAAAGTAAAGTTAAATACGAATAGTAATTTGTCGTGATAATAAGAGATAAGAATAAAGGCAGCTTAATGCTGTCTTTTAATTATAACTTTCTATATATAAAGCTTTTGCGATATAAGGAGTTATTTCTTTAAATTTATACCAAC
>CAKOSX010000007.1 GCA_934119935.1 uncultured Clostridia bacterium
ATATTCTATACAATAGCAAATGCAACAATAAATCAAAATACAATGACAGTAACAAACAAATTTGTTGTACCAGACGAAAAGAAACCAATCGAGGTAACAAAAGTATGGGATGACAATAATGATGCAGCAGGAAAGAGATCAACAGCCAAAGCAGAGCTAGTGCTAAAAGGAGACAATAAAGAATATTCACATTTAATGACAGAAGACAATAAGACATCTGTAAATAATACTTACAAATATACATTTAGCAAATTACCAAAGTATGATGCAAATGGTGATGAAATCAAATATGTATTAAGTGAAAAAGAAACAGGAAGCATATTCTATACAATAGCAAATGCAACAATAGATCAAGACACAATGACTGTAACAAACAAATTTGTTGTACCAGACGAGAAGAACTCAATCGAGGTAACAAAAGTATGGGATGACAATAATGATGCAGCAGGAAAGAGATCAACAGCCAAAGCAGAGTTAGTGTTAACAGGAAATAATAAAGAATATTCACATGAAATGGTAGATTCAGACAAGAAAGATGCAAATACTTACAAATATACATTTAGCGAATTACCAAAGTATGATGCAAATGGTGATGAAATCAAATATGTATTAAGTGAAAAAGACACAGGAAGTATATTCTATACAATAGCAAATGCAACAATAGATCAAAATACAATGACAGTAACAAACAAATTTGTTGTACCAGACGAGAAGAACTCAATCGAAGTAACAAAAGTATGGGACGACAATAATGATGCAGCCGGAAAGAGATCAACAGCCAAAGTAGAGTTAGTGTTAACAGGAGACAATAAAGAATATTCACATGAAATGATAGAGTCAGACAAGAAAGATGCAAATACTTACAAATATACATTTAGCAAATTACCAAAGTATGATGCAAATGGTGATGAAATCAAATATGTATTAAGTGAAAAAGACACAGGAAGTATATTCTATACAATAGCAAATGCAACAATAAATCAAAATACAATGACAGTAACAAACAAATTTGTTGTACCAGACGAGAAGAAACCAATCGAGGTAACAAAAGTATGGGACGACAATAATGATGCAGCAGGAAAGAGATCAACAGCCAAAGCAGAGTTAGTATTAACAGGAAACAATAAAGAATATTCACATGAAATGATAGAGTCAGACAAGAAAGATGCAAATACTTACAAATATACATTTGGTGAATTACCAAAATATGATGCAAATGGTGATGAAATCAAATATGTATTAAGTGAAAAAGACACAGGAAGCATATTCTATACAATAGCAAATGCAACAATAGATCAAGACACAATGACAGTAACAAACAAATTTGTTGTACCAGACGAAAAGAACCCAATCGAGGTAACAAAAGTATGGGACGACAATAATGATGCAGCCGGAAAGAGATCAACAGCCAAAGCAGAGTTAGTATTAACAGGAAACAATAAAGAATATTCACATGAAATGATAGAGTCAGACAAGAAAGATGCAAATACTTACAAATATACATTTGGTGAATTACCAAAATATGATGCAAATGGTGATGAAATCACATATGTATTAAGTGAAAAAGACACAGGAAGTATATTCTATACAATAGCAAATGCAACAATAGATCAAAATACAATGACAGTAACAAACAAATTTGTTGTACCAGACGAAAAGAACTCAATCGAGGTAACAAAAGTATGGGACGACAATAATGATGCAGCAGGAAAGAGATCAACAGCCAAAGCAGAGTTAGTATTAACAGGAAACAATAAAGAATATTCACATGAAATGATAGAGTCAGACAAGAAAGATGCAAATACTTACAAATATACATTTGGTGAATTACCAAAATATGATGCAAATGGTGATGAAATCACATATGTATTAAGTGAAAAAGACACAGGAAGTATATTCTATACAATGGCAAATGCAACAATAAATCAAAATACAATGACAGTAACAAACAAATTTGTTGTACCATACGAGAAGAACTCAATCGAGGTAACAAAAGTATGGGACGACAATAATGATGTAGCCGGAAAGAGATCAACAGCCAAAGCAGAGTTAGTGTTAACAGGAGACAATAAAGAATATTCACATTTAATGACAGAAGACAATAAGACATCTGTAAATAATACTTACAAATATACATTTGGTGAATTACCAAAATATGATGCAAATGGTGATGAAATCAAATATGTATTAAGTGAAAAAGACACAGGAAGCATATTCTATACAATAGCAAATGCAACAATAGATCAAGACACAAAGACAGTAACAAACAAATTTGTTGTGCCAGACGAAAAGAAACCAATCGAGGTAACAAAAGTATGGGATGACAATAATGATGCAGCAGGAAAGAGATCAACAGCCAAAGCAGAGCTAGTGCTAAAAGGAGACAATAAAGAATATTCACATTTAATGACAGAAGACAATAAGACATCTGTAAATAATACTTACAAATATACATTTGGTGAATTACCAAAATATGATGCAAATGGTGATGAAATCAAATATGTATTAAGTGAAAAAGACACAGGAAGCATATTCTATACAATAGCAAATGCAACAATAGATCAAGACACAATGACAGTAACAAACAAATTTGTTGTACCAGACGAAAAGAACTCAATAACAGTAACTAAAATCTGGAATGATAATGTTCAAATAAATGGAGAGGACAAAAAAGGTCCACGTCCAGATACAATCAATATAGTATTTAAAGGTGGAAAAAAAGATATAGACAAAAAATTAACTGGAACTGGTAATACATGGTCAGAAAGCTATAGCCTACCAAAATACGATGAAAATGGTAATCCAATTACTTATACAATAGATGAAAAATCAACATCATTAGATTGGTATGTAAAGAGTATAGATCAGGAAAAATATACAATAACTAACTCAATACCTGACTTAGAAATTACTAAGAAAATAGTATCACTAAACGGCGTAAAATTACATGACAATACAGAAGTATCAGTTGTTGAAGGTGATGTTATAGGATACGAAATTACAGTAGAGAATATTGGAAATGTAGACTTAACTAATGTAACTGTTGTTGATGAAATGACAAATGGAAATGCTATATATGAAAATTATGATAAAACAACAAATACAGTATCAAACAAGATAAAAGATGGAATAGTTGCAGTAATTCCAGAATTAAAAACAAAGAGTGAACCAGTATCTTATTTAGTATACTATAAAGTAACAAGTACAGATGTTAGTGATTCATCAAAATCAATAGACAATACTGCTACAGCTACTGTTAAATATACAGATGTTACAGGTAAAGAAAAAGAAATAGACAGATTTGACGAGGCATCTGCACAGGTTCAAGATATTTCTAAGATAGAAGTTGAAAAAACGCAATCAGTTAATGGTAAACAGTTAGCTAAAGATGAGAAAAACACAAAGGTAACACCAGGAACGGTTATAAATTACACTATAAAAGTACGCAATGCTGGAAATACAAAACAAGAAAATGTTATAGTAACAGATACAATGAACAATTTATCTAAGAAGTCATATGAAATAAAATCAATTACTGTAAATAATACAGTAAGAGATTATACAATTACTGAAGATGGAATAGCAATTGGAGATTTAGAAATTGGAGAAGAAGCTGTAATAACAATTACTTATACTGTTGATGAAAGCGATATGACAACAACTGTTGGAGAAATAAAGAATACTGTAACAGTAAATAAAACAAATCCAGATGAAACTACTCCAACTGATGAAGTAAAAGTTCCTACTGAAGAATGGAAAGCTGATATTAATGTAGTTAAGAGTAGTAAATTATATAGGGATGGAAAAGAAATATCTGGACCAGCTATGTATGGAGATACAATTAGATACACAATTAAAGCAACAAATACTGGAAATAAAGCTGGAACAGTTGTTGTAAAAGATACAGCACCAACCGGAACAACACCAGTTGAAAGTGATATATATACTGCTATATCATCAGAAGAAGGATACACATTATCTGTATCAGCACATGATACAGCATCAGTAAGTTTTGATGTAACAGTCACAGGAAAACCTTCATCTACAATTACAAATACAGCAACGGTAGATGGAAAGGATGCAAAAGACCTAGATGAACATACAGTAGAAAAGAAAGTATCTGTAAAGATGAATACTCAGACACCAACAATTAAAAACAGTAATGTTGTTATAGTATTAGATGTTTCAGGAAGTATGGCCGATGATTCAAACGGAGATAAAACGAGTGATAAGACAAAAACCCGTTTATATGCTGCAAAGCAAGCTTGCAAAAATTTGATAGATGGAATGTTTAAGAATGGTGCTACAGGGTGTCAAGTTTCTGTTGTAACATTTAGTTCAAACTATAAATGGAATAATTGGGGTGGTTATTATAATTGGGACAACGCAAAAACATTAGGCTCAGCAAAAGATGATAAAGAAGCAAAGACATTAAAAGGTGAAATTGATGATTTAACTGCAGATGGAGGAACACGTATCGCAGCAGGCTTGAAAGAAGCTAATACTCAAATAAATAAATTAGCAGAAGGAAACAATAATAAAAATATTGTTATAGTACTAAGTGATGGTGACTTTAAGATTCTTAATGATAAAGATGGAACTATTGATGAAACTGGTGGAGAAACTAAAAAAAGAGTTACGACTGAATCAAATAACTTGAAAAACAGTGCTTGTAAACCAACAGTCTATGCAGTAGCATTCGCTTCAAAACAATCTGGATTGATGGAAAATACAATAGCTACACCTGCAGATAAAAATAACACATATTTTAAAACTGCAAGCGATTACTCAAGTCTATTAAATATATTTACAGAAATAGGCACAGAAATCGGAGAAGGTGGAAATGTTGATGTTATATCAAATAATGGTTTAATAGAATTACCAGGAATAGATGTAAACAAAGACATAACTATAAAGCTAAATGGAGAAACAACCGGAACAACAGGTAAAATCGATTCATTTGGTGAAAAGATAAAAAAAATCGACGGAGAATATTACTTAGATACAAGTAAATTTGATGCTGATGCAAAGATTGAAATCGAGTATTTTGAAGTTGAATCAAATAACTAAGATAAAAAAATATGGGCTAGAAATAGCTCATATTTTTTTATATAAAGAAAAAGACCATGGAAAATTCCATGGTTTAATGTTCTAATTTTATTTCATAATTTGTAATATTTTCAATTTTATCACTGCATGCAATCGAAAAATCAGCTTGTGAATTTGCATCAACTTCAGAAATTTTAAAAGAAGAACCAAATGTATAATTGCCAGATTCATCTAGTAGATATAGATGAGCCATTTTATTTGAAATCTTTTTATTAGAATTATTATGCAACGTGATGTGTATTAATGTTAGATTACTAGAATTATCTACATCTATAGAAAGTATTTGTAAATCTTCAAGACCAATAACACTTTTTGAGTTACTAAGAGTAATAGGCTTAGAATTAATTTGTTCAGAATTTTTTCTCGTGATGTGGAAAACAACAAAACTAATAAAAATTAACAATACTATAAAAATAATTATAAAAACTTTATGCGATTTTTTCTTGCTTGTCATCCTTTTGGCTGTTGACATATATTTACATCTCCTTTAACACTGTAATATAATACAATAAAAAAGCTGTGATGTCAACTCTTGAAAGAGTTTATGAAACAATTCTACAGAGTACATTTTACAAAAATGTGATAAAAACCTAAAAAACACCTGCAAAAGTGTGATAAAATCCCTCAAAAACCTTGCAAAAATGTGATTCGCACATTTAATAACTAGAATACATGGAAAAATTCATATAGTGTTTGCTATTAATTTCCACAATTACATTGATAAATTAGCAATTTTATGATAAGTTAAAGAAAGAATGAATGGAGATAGAAAATGGGAAAAGTAAAAGAATTTTTGCAAGATAACAAAAAAACAACAATATTAGCATTTGTTGGAAGTGTTATATTATTAGCTTATTACTTAATTTTTTATTTTGGAGGTGCCTTTATTTCGATAATCTTGGATAAAACAAGTGTAATTGGATTTGCAGTATATTTTGCGATGATATTATTAAAAATGTACAAAAAGCAAGTTAATATTAAAGTGGCAAATTACATATTAATTATAACGCTAATAATACAAACAGTTTCTTATGGAATGATGACTATTGTAAGAGTAGCCTATGGAATTGCCGATATAGATGAGTTTGGTGAAATTATTGTAAATGTTATTTCAATAATATATTTTTTCAACATATTGCTAAAAAAGCCGAACTTTATAAACAACAAAGTGTATTTAATTACTGTAATAGTTTGTTTTGCTTTCCAAATGATACAACCATCATTCTTTTCATCAGGAGAAATTTTGTTAAGTTTGTGTTCATTGACTGTAGTACCATATTTCTATAATTATTATGAATTATCAAAGAATAAATAATTAGATAACTAAAAAAGATTAAAGCATATCAAGAAGTATGAATTAGTTTTTGTATTCTAAGCTTTTCTGTTCCAGTAATTTAAAGTCACAACTTAGATCTTTATAGAATTTTGACATTTTTGTATTGCTTGAGCTTGTTACTATATAATAAAGTTTCTCTGATTTATATGTAATTTTTAACTTGTTTTGAGATGTGTTTATGCAAGAATATTGTTCATGGAGTAGTCTTTTATAACCATAGCTTTTATCTTGCAAATTTAGTGGAATAACACATCTGATTGGTACGGGTATCATGTCAGAGAATCGAATGATGCCTAAATCTTTTTTAGCCTTTAAATTGGAAATCTTGAAAAAAGTTAAATTGTCTTTATAACTTTTGTGCTTTAGTTTGGGAGAAAATAAAGGTGCGAAATAATAATGAGATTCAACAACAATTACTACGCCGACATAAGGCCTAGTTTGATCTTTATTGTAAGCTATATGTTTATCAAATTGACTTAGATAGTTAATATAGTTTTCATCAATAATATAAAAATTTAAATTCTTTAATTTTAGTTTTTTATTTTCTTTCATAAATCCTCCAAAAAAAATAGAGGATACTTTTATAAAGCATCCCCCTATTAATTTTACTGAAACTTGTTTATAGTAAAAACTAAAGGCTCGTTTCTAACCTAATGTTAAATAGGATATTCGTTTATAGGATAAACATCCTAAAGGCTCATATCTAACCTAATGTTATAATGCACTTATTTATGAAATAAATCAAAGGTTTGTGTAACCTAGTTTGCTAGATAAATTTCTTTATCATTATTTAGTATATTAATTATACTTTAAATTATTTATTAAATCAATATATTTTAAGAAAAAAATCTAAGAAAATTTTGCTAAAATATGACAATTTATCTGAGAAAACCACACTAATTAAAAATACTATCGTCGAGTTATTGACAAGTTGCAAAAGCTATAATTATAATAGAATAAAAAAAGGAAAAATTATGATAGATAAGCAAGAGTTACACAAAATATTTTCCGAGATGCGAAAAGGTAATAGTTCTCAATTTGAAATTCTGTATAAAAAATATAACCAATTGGTTTATAAAATTGCATTTTCTATATTGAAAAACAAAGAAAATAGCGAAGATGTGATGCAAACTGTTTTTACAAAGATATGCAATTTGAAGAAAGAACAGTTACCAAGTTCAAAAGAAGCAACTTGGTTATACGCTGTTACGAAGAATGAAGCACTTACATTTCTAAGAAAAGATAGGTTGAATATTTCATTAGAGGAAGCCTACAACATAGACACAGGCAAAGAATGTGAGGAACTTCAAGATATTGTAGATACAGAAAAATACAACAAAATAATAAGTGGATTATCACTTAAAGAAAAAGAAATTGTATCGCTAAAAATAGTCGGAGAATTGTCTTTTAAAGAGATAGCAAGAATTTTGAATGAGCCAATCGGAACCGTTCAATGGAGATATTACAAGGCTTTGAATAGCTTGAAACTATTACTTGGAAATATCAGCATGTTTATTGTAGCATTAACATTATATATTTGTTCTACACAGTACAAAAAGAGTGAAAATGTAGAGCTGGCAAATGAAACTTCAAGGAATTCTCAAACAACCGAAAAATCAGAGAGTAAAGATGATACAATACAGGAAAACAAAAAACAGGAGCAACTCGATAATGCACAAACAGACAGTAAAGACATAATTGAAAATGTTATAGAAAATAATGAAAATAATACGGTAGAAACAATTGAAATACAACCAAAAGATGAAAAAATGCACAATATAACAAGTAACATATTCTTGTCTTTGGCATCAATATTTTTAGTGCTAACTTTAATATTTGCAATAATTTTTACAAAACACCAACAAAATAGAACCAATTCTACATCTAAATAGTAGAAAGAAAGGAAAGGTGTTACGTATGAAAAGGAAAATTGCATTATTAATTATTGTATTGATTGTTATAGCTATAGCAGGAGGAGTATATTATAAAATAAATCATCAGGACAACTCGAAAAATTTAAGTAAGGAAACAAATTCACAAAATCGAAATGAGGAGTTTGAAACAAATGATGAGCCTAAGGTAGATTCTTATGGGTACAGAGCTTTATCGGAGCTTCCACAAGATTATTCTTTGGAACAGGCGATTGATGACGGCTGTGTAGTAATTACATATAATAAAATTTATGGCAAAGACAAACTTGATAAATTTATTGAAAACACAAAAATAAATTCTCAAGATAGAAAAGAGGATAAAATAAGAATTGTACAGTTTACTGTTGAGGGCGATTTGATTATAAAGGATCTAGAATACAAAAAAGAAGAAAGACTAGATGGTTGTCTTGAGATGGACAAAACGGGCTATATTCTAACTGTGGATAATACTAGAGATAAGTTTTCAGCAGACAAGGATAGAAAAATTACAGTTGATGAAGATATACCAGCTGGTTTCTATGGAATAATCAAGGAGGAGAAAGAAGATGACATACATATTGTATTAGCTTTGTATGCAGAAATAGATTATGTAAGTGGCGATGGAAAGATATACAAAGAAATAGAGGTGTGCTCTTATCCGAAAAGATTAGAAACTATAGATTCTAATACAGTACAATATTAACAAAAAATCTCCCATTATTTAGAAAAGTATGATATAATGCTTTTGAAAAATAAAGGGAGATTTTAGTTTAGAATAATTTCACAACTAATATGCCTTAAATAAATTAAAAGGGGAAATTTTATGGAAAAGGTAAAAGATTTTTTTAACAGGCTTACGTCGAATTACAAAACGTACGTAAAACAGTACATGGCAACAAATATAGTAATAATTATTGCAACACTTGTGTTTACATTTGCAAATTTTAATGCATGGAGCAAGTTTTTAACTTCGTTTGCGATTATTGCTGTAATTGCTGCCATTAATTTTTTTGTGGTTGAGTCATATTTTAAGAAGAAAAGTGCAAGAATTTATTCGTATATTGTAGGATTTGCGATTGCAGGTATATTTGAAAGATTTGTTCATTATAATGTTTTCGGAACAAGTATATATAGAATTTTAATTGGATATTCTATAGTTGCCTTTCTAATAGGCTTGTTTAAAGTTATAAAAAATTCTGAACTAGAGTTATCAAAATATTGTACCAGAGCCTTCAAAAATTTATTTGGAACAGGTGTAATATATGGAATTTTAGTCGTAGGATTTATTTTAATAATGACAATAGCAATCAGCTTGCTAACTTCAGGAAGAAGTTATGAACCTGTAATGAGGGCGCAAATTGCAATATTCGGATTATTCTTAATTCCAGCAACATTGTTATCAATAACAAATACAGAAGGCGAAAGCTCTAAGTTTATAGAAGCGGTAATTTCATTTGTGTTATTGCCATTAACGGCTCTTGCAACTATAATAATCTACATATACATGCTGAAAATATTAGTATTAAGACAAATTCCACAAAATTCAATCTATAGAATTATAGCAGGCCTGTTTGTTGTGGCTTTCCCGGTATGGGTAATGACTTACGAATACAAACAGAAAAGTAAATTTATAGAAGTATTTTCAAAAATAATGCCGATAGCATTCATCCCACTGATTGGACTTCAAATATATTCGATTGGAGCAAGAATTGGTGAGAATGGAATTACACCTGTAAGATACATGGGAGTAATGTTTATAATATTTGAAATTGTAGCAATAGCACTATCTATAGTGAATAAAAGAAAATACTTAAACAATGCTATGCTAGTTGTAGCAGGACTGCTTGCAATTACAACAATATTACCAGTTGTAAACATGGAAGAAATATCGAATTACAATCAGGCATCAAGATTAAAAAATGCATGGAGAGAAGGAGAAAGTTTTACAAGCCTTTCAAATGAAGAAAAGGCAACAGCCTCAAGTGCTTATAGATATTTGTTAAGACAGGAAAATTCCGAAAAATACTTACCAAAGTATTTTGATAAAGAAGAACTTACTGAAAAATTAATAGAACATTATAGTCCATACGATGACGAAGGTGAAACGTATGATGAAAAAAGAACAACATATAAAAGAGTAAATTATCAATATCCAGACAATGGAGTAATAACTGTAGAAGGATACAACCGTATAAAGAAATTCCAAGTCTATGAATATGATATAAACGAGGAAAATTTGGAAAATGTAAACTTGTACGACACATTCAACATAAATTTGAAAGATTATGTGCTTGGATTGATAGAAGCCAATAAAAATGGTGATGAAAGTGCAAAAGAATACATTGTAAGCCATAGAGTTCATAAGGTGGATGATTCTAGAGATATCTACATTACAGACGTGAACTTGAGTTATGAGGTAGACTTAGAAGGTAATTACGATTCTAAAGAAGGAATATCTATAGTAATAAAAGGATGTTTTTTAATTAAATAAAGAAATGTTGAAATAAAGGAGAAAACTAATATATGGATTTTCTCCTTGTTTTGTTAAATCTTGTAAAATACTAAAAAAGGCTTGAAAAAAATTACTGTTATATATATAATAAAACTTGTAAGACGAAAAAAGAATAAAATACATAGAAAATGACGAAAGAAAGAAGAAAATACATGAGTGGAGAGAAATAAAGGAACATTCGAAATATTATAAAGAAAATAAAAGGCAAATAACAAAAGTATATTGTGAGAGGATGTTCAAGTGATGAAAAGAATTAAATTTGAGAGAAACAAAATTATATTAACAATTATAGATATATTAATTATTGCGTTAGCAAGCATAATTTCAAGATTTTTATTATCAAATACATTTTATTTTAAATCGGACGAATGGCAGCAAATAGGAATTTCTATTGCATTAGCTATTGTAATATACCAAGTATTTTTTAGATTATTTAATTTATATAGAAATATTACAAGATACGAAAGTGGAAAAGATTATTTAAGTTACATATTTGTATGTGCAATTTCATGTTTAACAACATATCTAATAAAAAATATTTTCAGGATAAATACATTTACAACAAAAGAGTGCATTCTTTCAAGTGTTCTAATTGCAGTTGGAGTGGTTTCTTGCAGAGTAATAATAAGAATGCTAATAATTGAAACTATTCCTTCAGAAAAGAAAGGCACTGAGCCAGTAATTGTGAAAAGATTGCTTATAATTGGTGCAGGAAAGTCTGCAAGGGACATAATAAAAGCTATTAGAGAAGGATTAAAAAATACATACTATATTGTTGGACTGATTGATGATAATCCTGAAAAATGGAATTATTCGATTTCTGGAGTGAAGATATTAGGAAATAGAGATAAAATAAAAGAGATATGTAGAAATTATAATGTTCAAGAAATATTTTTCTCAATTACGAATATATCAGCCGAAAATAAGAGAGCTTTATTGCAAATTTGTCAGGATACAAATGCAAAGATTAGAATACTTCCATCTACAGAAGATATTATTAAGAACAAAAATGTACTAGACAGTTTAAAAGATGTTGAGATAGAAGATTTGCTTGGAAGAGAGCCAATAAAGCTAGATAACAACAATATAGAGAGTTTAATAAAAGGACATGCTATACTAGTAACTGGAGGAGGAGGTTCAATAGGGTCTGAGTTATGCAGACAGATTGCATCTTTTAACCCAGAATTACTTATAATATTTGATATTTATGAGAACAATTTGTATAATATTGAACTAGAATTAAGAGCAAAATATCCAAACTTAAATATAAAAGGAATAATTGGAAGTGTAAGAGACAAGAAAAAATTAGAAGATGTTTTCTCGAAATACAGACCATATTTAGTATTCCATGCAGCAGCACATAAACATGTTCCATTAATGGAAGTTAGCCCATTAGAAGCAATAAAAAACAATGTTTTAGGAACACAAAATGTAGCAGATTGTGCAGATAAATTCGGAACAAAGAGATTTATTTTAATATCAACAGATAAAGCTGTAAACCCTACAAATATAATGGGTGCAAGCAAGAGAATGTGTGAAATGGTAATTCAAGCAAAAAATAAAACGAGCAAAACCGAGTATGCAGCAGTTAGATTTGGAAACGTTTTAGGTAGCAATGGCTCAGTTGTTCCTTTATTTAAGAAACAAATAAAAGAAGGCGGACCAGTCACAGTTACACACAAAGAAATAACAAGATTCTTCATGACAATACCAGAAGCGGTAGGACTTGTACTACAAGCAATGACTTACGCAAAAGGTGGAGAAATATTTGTATTAGACATGGGAGAGCCTGTAAAAATATATGATTTAGCAGTAAGCTTAATAAAATTATCAGGACTTCAACCAGACGTAGATATCCCAATAGAAATAACAGGACTTCGTCCAGGTGAAAAATTATACGAAGAACTACTAATGTCTGAAGAAGGATTAGAACACACAAAACACAACAAAATCTTTGTCGCAGAACCACTTGATATTCCAGCAGAAGAAGTAAATAAAAGAATAGAAATGCTAAGAGAATTTGTACAAACAGAAGATCACTCAATGGCAGAAATAAAAAGAATTGTAAAAAAAGCAGTACCAACATTTGTTGAGGCAGAAGAAAAAAATAAAAAAATAATAAATTACAAAGAAGAGCTTGAAAAAATAGAAGAAAGACAGATACAGGAACAGATGGCAATGCCTAAAGAAGCTTAGAATTATTAATGAAAGAAGGAATTTGTTATGAATAAGAAAATTTATTTAGCTTCACCACATATGTCTGATGAAGGATATGAACAAGAATACGTAAAAGAGGCATTTGATACAAACTGGATTGCTCCACTTGGAGAAAATGTAAACAAATTTGAAGAAGAACTTGCACAATATGTAGGAACAAAACATGCAGCAGCATTATCAGCTGGAACAGCAGCAATACATATGGCATTTAAAGCATTAGACGTAAAAGAAGGAGATATAGTATTTTGCTCAAGCTTAACATTCTCTGCAACAGCTAACCCAATAATATATCAAAATGCAACACCAGTATTTATAGACAGTGAACCAGAAACATGGAATATGGATCCTAAAGCATTAGAAAAAGCATTTGAAAAATATCCACATCCAAAGGCCGTAATAGTAGTCCATCTATATGGAACACCAGCAAAAATAGAAGAAATAAAGTCAATTTGCGATAAACATGGAGTACCATTAGTAGAAGATGCAGCAGAAAGCTTAGGTTCAACATATAAAGGCAAAGAAACAGGAACATTCGGAAAATATGGAATTTATTCATTCAACGGAAATAAAATAATAACCACAAGCGGTGGTGGAATGTTAGTCTCAGAAGACGGAGAAAAAATTGCAAAAGTAAGATTCTGGGCAACACAGGCAAGAGAAAAAGCACGTCATTACGAGCATAAAGAAATAGGTTATAACTACAGAATGAGCAACATAGTAGCAGGAATTGGAAGAGGACAATTAAAAGTTATAGACTTAAGAATAAAACAAAAAACAGACATATACAACAGATACAAAGAAGCATTCAAGCAAATACCAGACATAGAAATGCAACCAGTACCAGTAGACACAGTACCAAACCACTGGTTATCTGTAATAACATTAAAAGCAGACTCAAAAGTAAAACCATTAGACATAATGGAAGCATTAGAAAAAGAAAACATAGAGTCAAGACCAGTATGGAAACCAATGCACATGCAACCAGTATTTGCAAAATGCGATTTCATAAAAGTTGCAGATAAGGCAGTATCAGAAGACTTATTTACAAGAGGAGTTTGCTTGCCATCTGATACAAAAATGACAGAAGAAGAGCAAAACAGAGTTATTAAAACCATAACAGACTTATGGAAATAATAGAAAAGGAAATGTTATGTACGCAAAATATATAAAAAGAATATTAGATTTTATATTAAGCTTAATAGCACTAATAGTTTTATCGCCAGTGTTGCTAGTAGTAGCAATACTGGTTAGAATAAAACTAGGAAGCCCAATAATATTCAAACAACAACGCCCAGGAAAAGACGAAAAAATATTTACACTATACAAATTTAGAACAATGACAGATAAAAAAGACAAAAATGGAAACTTACTTCCAGACTCAGAAAGACTAACAAAGTTCGGTAAAGTGCTAAGAAGCACAAGCTTAGATGAGTTACCAGAGCTTGTGAACATACTAAAAGGAGACATGAGCATAGTAGGACCGAGGCCTTTGCTAGTTGAATATCTGCCATTGTATAGTGAAGAACAGAAACACAGACATGATGTAAGACCTGGACTAACAGGGCTTGCACAAGTAAGTGGAAGAAATTCACTTTCTTGGGAAGAAAAGTTTAATGATGATTTGCAGTACATAAAACATATAACTTTTTTTGAAGATATGAAAATAATATTTATGACAGTAGCAAAAGTATTCAAAAGAGAAGGAATAGCACAAGAAGGTAATGCAACAATGGAAAAATTCACTGGAAACAGGGAAAAAAGTGACAAGACAAATAATAAGGAGAATCAGGTAAATGTCTAAAAATGTTGTCATAATTGGTGCCGGTGGGCATGCTAAGGTAATAGCAGATATAATTGAAAAAAGTGGAGACAAGATAATAGGATTTCTCGATGATGATAACAGTAAAAAAGAAGTTTATGGCTATAAGGTAATTGGAAAAATTAACGATTGCTATAAATTTGTTTCGGAAGATACTTACTTTATAATTGCTATTGGAAATAATTACTTAAGAAAAAAAATAAATGATGAATATAAATTGAAGCTATATACGGCAATTCATCCAACTGCTGTAATTGCAAGAGGTGTAAAAATTGGAGCAGGTACAGCAATAATGGCCAATGTTTGCATAAATGCAGATGCAACAATTGGAGAAAACTGTATAATAAACACAGGAGCAATAATAGAACATGATAATATAATAAATGATTATGTACATGTTTCACCAAATGCAATACTTGCAGGAACTGTCACAGTGGGAGAATTGACTCACATTGGAGCAGGGGCAACAGTAATAAATAATAAAAATATAACAGCAGAAACTATAATTGGAGCAGGAGCCGTTGTAGTAAAAGATATAACAGAAAAAGGAACATATATAGGAGTTCCAGCAAAGTCATTAAAAATATAATGGAGTTAAATGTGAAAATATTAATATTAGCTAATAATGATATAGGATTATATAATTTTAGAAAAGAATTAATAGAAAGATTAATAAAAGAAAAAAATGAAGTTTATATTTCTTTGCCAAATGGTGAAAGGATAAAAGACTTAGAAAAACTAGGTTGCACTTTTATTGAAACAAGTGTAGATAGGAGAGGAACAAATCCAATTAAGGATTTAAAATTAATCTTAAAATATAGAAAAATTTTAAAATTAGTTGAACCTAATATGGTTTTAACATATACGATAAAGCCAAATATATATGGCGGATTAATGTGTAGAATAAAAAAAATACCGTATATATGTAACATAACAGGATTAGGCTCTGCAACA
This sequence comes from uncultured Clostridia bacterium, assembly GCA_934119935.1. Classification (GTDB taxonomy): domain Bacteria; phylum Bacillota; class Clostridia; order TANB77; family CAG-508; genus CAG-245. Next base: position 15,858 of record CAKOSX010000007.1, read on the forward strand.
GAAAATAAAAGTATTATTCAAAAAATAATATTCATTTTTTATAAGTTGGCATTAAAAAAGGTAAGATGCTGTTTTGTCCAAAATAGTGAAAATTTGCAATTTTTAATAGATAACAAATTAGTAAAACGTGAAAAATGTAAACTAATCCCAGGTTCTGGTGTGAATTTGGAACATTTTAAAATATTACCATATCCTAATAAAGATGAAAGTATTAAATTTTTGTTTATTAGTAGAATAATGAAAGAAAAAGGAATTGAACAATATTTGGAAGCGGCAAAAGTTATAAAAGAAAAATACAAAAATACAGAATTTCATATTTTAGGATTTTGCGAACAAGAATATGAAGAAATGTTGAAAAAATTAACTAATGATGGTGTAATTAATTATCATGGATTAAAAAAGGATGTCATTCCTTTTTTGAGAGACGCTTCATGTTTAATACATCCATCATACTATCCTGAAGGAATGTCTAATGTTTTATTAGAGGCGAGTGCTTCTGGAAGACCAGCAATAACAACTAATAGAAGTGGATGCAGAGAAATTGTTGAAGATGAAAAGACTGGTTATATCATAGATATAAAGAATTCACAACAATTAATTGAAAGAATAGAAGATTTTTTGAAGCTCTCAAATGAACAACGTAAGCAGATGGGCCTAGAAGCAAGAAAAAAAGTTGAAAAAGAATTTGACAGAAATATAGTAGTTAATGAATATTTGAAAGAAATGAAAATATGAGGAAGAAAATAAATGGTTAGAGTATTACATGTATTTGGGCATTTAAATATGGGAGGGGCAGAAACTCTTATTATGAATGTTTATAGAAGAATAGATAAAAACCAAATTCAATTTGATTTTATAGTACATGGAAAAGCTATAGGAAAGTACGAAGAAGAGATAAAAAAATTGGGAGGAGTTATATATAGAGCACCGGAATATAAAGTAATTAATCATTTTAAATACAAAAAATGGTGGTATAATTTTTTTAGGCAACATAATGAATATAAAGTGATACATGGGCATGTAAGAAGTACAGCAGCTATTTATTTAAAAATTGCACATAAAGAAGGTTTAAAAACTATTTCACATAGTCATAGTACTTCGAATGGAGTCGGAATAAAGTCTATGCTGAAAAAAATATTACAGCTAAGAATTCCTAAATGGAGTGATTATATGTTAGCATGTTCCAGAGAATCAGCTTGTTGGCTATTTGGTAAATATTCTAAATCTGATAGATGTATTATACTAAATAATGGAATTATTGCGGAAAATTTTATATTTGATAGTAAAAAAAGAATTGAAATTCGAAATAAATTTAATATAATGGATGATGAGATACTGATTGGCAATATTGGAAGATTTGTTGATGTGAAAAACCACATGTTTATAGTAGAAATAGCAGAAAAAATGATACATATCAATAATAGATTTAAATTTATGCTGTGTGGAGATGGAGAAAAAAAGAAAAAAATAATTAATGAAGTGAAAAAGAAAAAAATAGAGAATAATTTTATTTTTATATCATCATGCAATGATATTTATAAATATTATAATGCATTTGACATTTTTATCTTGCCATCAAAATATGAGGGGTTAGGAATGGTACTAATTGAAGCTCAATACAATGGCTTATTATGTATTGCATCAGATGCAATACCAAAAGAAGCAATAATCTCTAATAAACTTAGATTAATCGAACTGGATAGTAAAAAGTGGATAAAGGAATTAATTGAGAATAGTAAGAGTTTAGATAGGAACATTATAATGAATAAAAATTCGTACAAGTATAATATTGATAACCAGATAGAGATGTTAAAAAAATTGTATTTAAAATAAGGAGAATGAGATGAAATGGCAACAAGATATTTTATAAGACTGGATGATGCTTGTCACAAAATGGACTTAAAAAAATGGAGAAGAATTGAAGAAATTTTTGATAGAAATGACATTAAACCTATAGTTGGAGTAATTCCTAATGTAAAAGATAAAGATTTTGAAAAATATGAATTTAACGAAAATTTTGTTGATCTAGTAAAAAAATGGGAAAAAAAAGGATGGCATATTGCAATGCATGGATATGAACATGTTTTATTTGAAAATTCTGGTGGCATAAATCCAGTAAACAATAAAACGGAATTTTCAGGGCTCTCATATGAAAAACAACTGGATAAGATAAAAAAATCTTATGATTTTTTTAAACAGAATAATATTAATGTAAGTATATTTTTTGCTCCTGCACATACTTTTGATGAGAATACATTAAGAGCTATAAAAAAGGCAACTGAAATTAGAATTATATCAGATACAATAGCAAATGATATATATTATGAAGATGATTTTTATTTTTTGCCACAACAGTCTGGAAGAGTTAGAAATATACCATTAAATGTTGTTACATTTTGCTATCATCCAAATTTAATGGATGATAAGAGCTTTTGTAAATTAGAATATTTTATAAAAAAAAATAAAAGAAAGTTTTCAAAAGATATAGTTTTGAAAAAAAGAAGAAGAAATATTATAGATTTGTTATTGAAGAAAACATATTTTTTTATTAGAAAGGTAAGAAATAATTAATGGAAAGAATACTACAAGTTGGCATGGATTGGAAGTTAGGTGGAATAGAGATATTTATTATGTCATTATATAGGAATATTGACCGTAATAAGTATCAATTTGATTTTATATGTGATGCAAGAAAAAAGGTGTGTTTTGAGGAGGAAATAAAAGAATTAGGAGGAAGAATATTTTATATAACTCCACGAAGTACGAATTTTCTAAAGCATATTAAAGAAACTAAAAAAATAATTATGGAAAATAATTATAAGGTGGTACATTGGCATGCAAATACTCTTAATAATAATATTCCGGTTATGTTAGCACTAAAAAATAAAGATACAAAAGTAATTATTCACAGTCATAGCTGCTGGAAAGGTAAAAATTTTAAAATTTTATTTTTACATTATTTTCATTCATTTTTGCTTCCAAAAAAGAGAATTATTAAAGTGGCGTGTTCAAACGAAGCGGGAAAATGGATGTTTAATAATGCTGAATTTAAACTAATTAGGAATGGAGTAAATATTTCAAAGTTCACTTTTAGTGATGAGAATAGAAAAAACATAAGGAATTATTTAAATATTCAAGATGATACCGTAGTTTGTGGCAATGTTGGAGGTTTTAATGAAGCTAAAAATCATGGTTTTTTAATTGAAATATTTAACCAATATTTAAAAATCAATCCAAATTGTATTTTAATACTGATAGGAAGTGGTAGGTTAGAGGAAGGTATCAAAAAAAAGGTAAAGAGTTTAAACTTACAAGAAAAAGTTTTATTTCTAGGAGAATGTAAAAATGTAAATGTTTACTATTCGGCATTTGATGCTTTTATTTTTCCATCATTATATGAAGGATTAGGAATTGCTTTAATAGAAGCTCAAATATCAGGAGTAAAATGTTTTGTGAGTGATGCTATACCTGAAGATGCTATTATTACTGATAAAGTAGAGAGAATTTCTTTAAGTAGCGATACTAAAATTTGGGCAAAAAAAATATATGAAGGATTGAGTGAAGAAAACAAAAGAATTATTGAGAATAAAAATAGAATTGATCTTTATGATGAAAAAAAACTTGCTTTAGAAGTTCAAAAATTGTATGACGATTTAACGAAAGAGAAAGGAGAAAGATGAAGAAAGCTAGTAAAAGCATAATAATTTTAATACCATTTATTGTTTTTATTGTGATGATGTGCATGGATGATAATTTAATAATTAATAATTGTCAATCATTAATCTACCTTCCACTATTTTTTGGAATAATTTCAATTATATTTATTGACAATATCGAGCGTATTTTTGACAAAATTTCTTATACATTAATATATTCATTGTTTTTTATAAGATTAGTACTTATTCCATTAATAACTTGTTTTGTGGATATAGAAAATTTAGATATACATATTTATGCAGAAAATCAATTTTTAACTGTTTTTTTGCTAATATATGAATTTTTCTTTGTAATGCTAATAAGTTATATTTATTATAAAAAAAATAAATATAATAAAGAGGAGAAAAAACAATATGCTATAGATAAAGAGGTGAAAAATTCTTACTTTATTTTAGCTTGGATTTTGGGGATTATTTTTTGTGTAATACTTTTTAGATATCCGAATTTAAAACATTACTTTAAATTTTTATTAGACAAATCATCAGTTCAAACAAGTATAGAAAGTTATAAAAATACATTGGAAATAGAAAAAAGTGTTCCATCGATAGTATACCTACTTTTTAAATATATATTTTTTGTTTTATATTTTTTAGTTCCATTCTTAATTATTAATAGAATAAAAAATACAAAATTAAAGAATAAAAATAAAGTTTTATGTTCATTAATTGTTGTTTTTATAACAGGTTGTATTACGACAACAGATGACAAGGCAATTTCTGTGTTTGTTTCAATAGCATTGCTTATGATTATCGCTATCTTATATAAAGAAGCAAAGAAATATTTAAAGTTTGTTTATATTTTTGTAGCGTGTTGTGTGTTTTACGCACTTTTTGCAAAAAATGGAAATACAATAATGGATGAATCTTTATTAGATACATTGTCATCATATTTTTCTGGCCCATTTTACGTTGCATATGTATTTAAAATGGGAAAAGGTGTTAATATACAAAGTCTCTTGAAAGATATACCTGCTTCAACATCTTTTATAATGTATTTTTTTAAGGATACATATACATGCAATAAGATGTTTAATTATTGTATCTATAATAATAATTTGATAGTAAATAAAATAATTCCGATGGTTTCACAGTCATGCTATTATTTTGGAATTGTCATGGCACCATTACTATCTATTATTACAGCATATATCGCATTCTATTTTGAAAAAAGATTTTATGAATGTAATAATTTAGCACATAAATATATATTAATATATTTATGTATTCTGTTTAGTGTGTCACCAATTATATATAATTTTTCCATAATTGTAACTAATTTAAGTGGTATAGGTCTATTTCTATTTTTAATATATGTTTTTGGAAAAATCAAGTTCAAATGAGGGAGAAAAATGAATAATAAAACAATGCTTAATACGGTATCAAGTATAATGTTAGAAATAATTGTTATAATTAATAGCTTTATTGTGCCAAAAATTATATTAAACTATTTTGGCTCAGAAGTTAATGGGCTTGTTTCATCACTTACACAACTATTAAATTATATATCATTAATTGAGGGTGGTGTTACTGGAGTTGTAATGGCAAATTTGTATAAACCACTTGTAAACAAGGATTTTGAAAAAGTAAGTTCCATTATAAATACCACAGAAAAATTTTATAAAAAAATATCAGCGATTTTTATTGTATACACGTTATGTATTGGTTTAATATATCCATGTATAATTTCTACACAATTTTCATATGGTTATATATTTTCATTAACTTTAATTTTGGCATTAACTTTTTTTATTCAGTATAATTTTTCTTTGACTAATAGATCTTTGTTAATAGCTGATAAAAAAGGATATATTGTTTCAATTTCAAGAATAATAATCATGATAATTAATATAGTGTTGGCATATATTTCTGTAAAAATTTATCCAAGCATTCATTTATTAAAGTTGGTTAATGGATTATTATATATTATTCAACCAGTAATTTTTAAGTATTTTGTGAATAAAAATTTTAATATTAATAAGAGTGCTCCAATTGATAATTCTCTATTAAAAAGCCGATGGGATGGTTTTGCTATTAATATAGCAGCATTTATTCATTTCAGTACAGATGTGGTAGTGTTAACTGTATTTACAAATTTATCAACAGTTTCAATATATACAATATATTCTTCAATAACAGGAGGATTAAGAGGCTTAGTTACTTCAATAACAAGTGCTATTAATCCTGTAATAGGACAATTATATGCAAAAGAGGATTATGAAAAGTTAAAAAAATATTTTGATGAATATGAATTCATGATTTTCTTTATTGTATTTCTGATATTTTCAGTATCAATTTTATTAATTACACCATTTGTTGTAATTTATACCAAAGGAATAAACGATATAAATTATAATCAAACGTTATTTGGAGTTTTACTGGTAATTTCAGAAGAATTGTATTTATTAAAAATGCCATATTTAGACCTGGCTTTAGTTGCTAACAGATTTAAACAAATGAGATTACCAAGTTATTTGGAAGCAATAATTAACATTGTATTATCAGTTGTATTGGTAAAAAAATATGGATTAATGGGGGTAGCAAGTGGAACTATAGTTGCAATGTTATTTAGAATGATATATCAAGTTGCGTATCTAAAAAAACATATTATATATAGAGACGTTAAAATTTTCGTTAAAAAAATATTTATCTTTACAATTTTCTCAATAATTGGTTTGGGAATTTGTAAATTTTTAGTAGGCATGAAGATATACTCAATATTATCATGGATTATTTATGGAATAATATATTCTTTAGTTTTCTTTATTTTATATTGTATATTAGGAATAGTGTTTTATAGGAATACTTTTAAAATGTTTATTAACATATTGTTTAACGGTATTAGAAATTTATTAATAAAAGTGAAAGGATAAATAAAAATGTTGAATAGAAAAATTAATACAGAAGTAATTATTATAGGAGGAGATCACCATAATACATTGGCTGTATGCAGAAGTTTTTTTTATAATAGAATACCATTTAAACTGCTGATTCACACTAAAGAAAAATCTGGAGAAATAATAAGGATAGGTTATTCAAAATCAGTTGAATATATGGATATTGTACAGGATGATCCTAAGCATATTTGCGATTGGCTATTAAAGAATATAGATAAGACACATAAAATTTTTTTGTTTCCTTGCTCTGACCTAGCTGCATATACAATTGATTTGAATTACAAGAAGTTAGAAAAGTATTATGTTTTTCCTTGTTTCCGTGATAAACCTAATATGATTGTAAAATTAATGGATAAGTATAATCAAAAAAAGTGGGCAGAAGAAAATGAAATACCTATGGCTAAAACATGGAACATAAATGTAAATATACCGGATGTAGAAATAATAGAAAAAATGATATTTCCATGTATACTAAAACCAAAAATTAGTGCATATGGCGAGAAAAATGATATTAAAATATGCAATAATATTGATGAACTATATAAAGCTATATCAAGTTTTAAAGAAAAAAAATATGAAAATGTTATATTACAACAGTTTTTAAAAAAAGAATATGAGGTATGTTCCTATGGCTGTATTTTAGATAATAATATAATTAAGTGTTCAGTAAAAAAAATAAGAGAATACCCGCCTAATGGAGGAGGAAGCCTAGCTTTTGCGTGCTTCTACGAAGATGATTCGATTAATAAAATACTAAATAACATTTTATTAAAATTAAAAAATGAAGGATACAGAGGCTTTTTCGATATTGAATTCTTAATATGCAAGGATAAAATATATTTAAATGAAATAAATTTCAGACATAGTGGTAATGGCTATGCATTGATAAAAAATGGTGTGGATGCTCCATTTATTTGGTATAAATATTTAAACTATAAAGAAAAAATAAATTATAGGTATAAAAATAACTTCTTCTTTATGGATGAAACTAATGAACTAAAATTATTAAAAACTAAAAGTATAAATATTACAACATTTATTAAAGATATAATAAAATCAAAGGCTTTTGCAAGATTTGATATAAGAGATTTGAATGTATTATTTGCGTATATTAAAATAAAATTATTTAGGAGAAAAAATGAAGATGTACGATAAAAATATAGTTATAACAGGTTCTGCCGGCTTTATCGGCTCTAACCTAGCAAAAAGAATTTTGACAGATGAAAAAGATGTTATGGTTATTGGTTTAGATAACATGAACAATTATTATGACGTGAAAATTAAAGAATGGAGATTAGCTCAATTAAATAAATATGATAACTTTAAATTTATAAAAGGAGATTTAGCAGATAAAGAAACAGTTGAGAATATATTTAAGGAATATCATCCAAATATAGTTGTTAACCTAGCTGCTCAGGCTGGAGTACGTTATAGTATAACAAACCCTGATGCATATATACAATCTAATTTAATAGGTTTTTACAATATATTAGAATGTTGTAGAAATTATCCAGTAGAGCATTTAGTTTATGCTTCGAGTTCGTCTGTATATGGCTCTAATAAAAAAGTTCCATATTCAACAGATGATAAAGTGGACAATCCTGTTTCTTTATATGCTGCAACGAAGAAGTCAAATGAACTTATGGCTCATAGTTATTCGAAATTATATAATATTCCATCAACAGGATTAAGATTTTTTACTGTTTATGGACCTGCAGGACGTCCTGACATGGCATATTTCGGATTTACAAATAAATTAATAAATGGTGAAACTATAAAAATATTCAATTATGGAAATTGTAAACGAGATTTTACGTATATAGATGATATTGTTGAAGGAATAGTAAGAGTAATGAAAAAAGCTCCAGAGAAGAAAAATGGAGAAGATGGCTTACCAATACCACCATATAAAATCTATAATATAGGAAATAGTCATCCGGAAAATTTACTAGACTTTGTTCAAATATTGCAAGAAGAATTGATAAGAGCAGGAGTGCTTCCAAAGGATTATGACTTTGAAGCGCATAAAGAATTAGTTCCAATGCAAGCAGGTGATGTGCCAATTACTTTTGCTGATACTACACCTCTTGAAAGAGACTTTGGATTTAAACCAAGTACTACTTTGAGAGATGGATTAAGAAAATTTGCAGAATGGTATAAAGCATTTTATATGGATAAAAGAGAGGAAGCGTAATTAACATGAAAATCGCAGTTGCAGGGACAGGTTATGTTGGATTATCTATTGCAACTTTATTAAGTCAAAATAATGAAGTTGTTGCATTAGATATTATTCCAGAAAAAGTTGAAATGATAAATAAAGGAATAAGTCCAATAAAAGATGAATATATAGAAGATTATTTGAAAAATAAAAATTTAAATTTAAGAGCAACTCTTGATTACAAAGATGCTTTTAAAGATGCAGAGTTTATTGTAATTAGTACACCAACTAATTATGATGATGAAAAGAACTTTTTTGATACTTCAAGTGTAGAAGATATTATACAAAAAGTTATTAGTATGAATATAGAAACAACAATGGTTGTAAAATCTACAATTCCAGTTGGATTTATAGAAGAAATGAAGAAGAAATATAATATTGACAATATTATGTTCTCACCAGAGTTTTTAAGAGAAGGACGAGCTCTTTATGATAATTTATATCCTTCGAGAATAATTGTTGGAGAAAAATCACAAAGGGCAGAGAAGTTTGCAGAGCTTTTAAAAGATGCTGCAATAAAAAAAGATATTCCTATAAAATTTATGCATAGTACAGAAGCGGAAGCTGTTAAATTGTTTGCGAATACTTATTTGGCTTTAAGAGTTTCATATTTTAATGAATTAGATACTTATGCAGAATTAAAAGGATTAAATACAAAAGATATTATTGATGGTGTATGTTTAGATCCTAGAATAGGAGATTACTATAATAATCCTTCTTTTGGATATGGCGGATATTGCTTACCAAAAGATACAAAACAATTATTAGCTAATTATGATAAAGTTCCACAAAATTTAATAGAGGCAATAGTAAAATCTAATGATACAAGAAAAGATCATATAACAAAAATGATTTTAGAGAAGAAGCCAGAGAACGTGGGAATTTATAGATTGACTATGAAAACAAATTCAGATAATTTTAGAGCAAGTGCTATACAAGGAATAATTAAAAGATTAAAAGCTAATAATATAAATGTTATTATACATGAACCAACATTAAAGACAAAAGAGTTTAATGAATGCCATGTTATAAACGATTTTGATGAATTTTGCAATAAATCAGATATAATTTTATGTAATAGAATTGATGATAAAATAAAGAAGCATAGTGATAAAATCTACACTAGAGACTTATTTAATGAAAATTAGAAAAAAGTTTTAAATTTGGTAATAAAAACTATTGAATTTTATATCGATTAATGATATATTATAAAAAAAAACTTAGGAGGAATTTAAAATGAAACTTAACAAAACAGTTTTAATAGTTGCTTTAATAGCAATGGTATTAGTAGCATTAACAACAGTGGTAAATGCTGCAGCAAATGATGATTTATATTCTTACATGGAAGGTGTATCAGTAACAGTAGATGGCAAAACGTACAAAGCAAATGAGAGTCAATTATTAGCTTTAAAACAATACTTAAACTCACATGAATTAACAGACGAGCAAGTATCAGTTGTTAAAACAAATGTTGCTGAAATAGTAAAAACAGTTGAAAGCCAAAATACAGCAGATGTATCAAAGTTTTCTTCAGATGCTATAAACAAAATAAGTGCAAATATAGATAAAATTGAAGCATCTACAAATGTAAAAATTAACTACATTTCTGCTAACAACACACTTCAAATAAAGGATGCTAATGGAACATCTTTAATTGAAGCAAAAGTTGGACAAAGTACAAACTTAGTACAAACAGGAACATCATATGTTCCATATATAGTAGTTTCTGGAATAGCATTAATTGCCGTTGCTGTACTAGTTGCAAAAAAAGTAACATCAAAATAATATGAAAAAAATAAAGAATATATTAGGAGCAACTATTAGAAATTTAATAGTTGCTTTTATATTTATTGTTATTATATGTGTTGCTATTAGGCTTTCTATTGGCGACCAGCTTATGCAGGCAATTGCACTAATTAATTTGGTGTCAGTAAGCGATAAGAACAATAATACAGAAAGCGAAGCTATTAAGATTGATTTAGAAAATAAGAATTTGACTCATTACCCAGCATGGGGTGAGAAGTATGGAATTTTGTCTATTGATTCGATTAATGTTAAGTTGGGACTTTATTATGGAGATTCACTTTCAATATTAAGAAAAGGCGTAGGGCAATCTGTGTCTTATTTCCCAGGTGAAGGTGGCTCTATAATTTGCATGGCGCATGATACGGGTGGATTTTTGAAGTATTTGTATACAGTTAATGTAGGAGATAAAATAAAAATAAAGACTGACTATGGAAATTTTACATATGAAATTTATGAAACAAAAATAGTTGACCAATCAGACACAAGTGCTGTATATCTACAGGAAGATGAAGAAATTTTGATGTTGTATACATGTTATCCTTCAAACAGTATAGGGCATGCGACTCATAGATTTGTAACATATTCAAAATTAATAGAAGGAGACATATTTTAATGGTTAAAGATGTAATATCATACATACTATCATTTATAATGGTTGTTCTAATTATAATAATTACTGGAATGGATTTTGTGCAGAATAAAGTTTTAAATGAAGATTATTGGCAGAAAAAGATTGCTGATAGTAATTATTATGAAAAACTAGAAGTTACTATAAATGATGGATTTGAAAATTATATAATGCAATCTGGTATGGATAGTAGTGTGTTTGAAGGAATATATGATTTTGACAGAATAAAAAAAGACACAAATGCGATAATTCACTCTATTTTAAACAATGAGGAATATCAAATTGATACAGATGATATAAGGGAAAAATTAGATAACAATATAAGAAATTATATAAAAAATAATAAGATTTTGGTAAATAAAGCTACAGAAAATCAAATTCAAAATTTTGAAAATGCAATTGTAAGTACATATTCAAATTCAGTTTCTTATTCAAGTTCTGTTATAAAAAGCATTTCGAAAATTATAGGAAGAGTAAGAAATATAATGCCAAAGGCTTTAGTATTAGTTGTAGTATTATTAGTTATAGATGCAATAGCTATACTCGTATTAAATATTAAAAATATGAGAAATATTTTTAGGATTGCAGCTATAATAGCATTCACTATTGCGGGACTTAGCTTGGTTGGAATAGCGCTTGAAAAACATTTCTTAGGAATACAAAGTTTGACTGTTTTAAATGAAAATACATCTATAATAGTTCAAATTTTTGTGAAAGAGATTTATAGAATTCTTTATGTTGCAACATCATGTGGAACAATTATTGGAATAATATCTTCATGTGTTTGTGCAAACGATAAACAGATTAGTAAAAATTAATTTAAAAACTATTGCAAGTATTTGTTATTTTATATATAATACTTTTGACAAATTAAATTCAAAAGAAAAAAGGAGTAATTATGGAAGAACTAGATTTGAGCCAAATGATTTCATTGTTTTGGCATAGAAAAGTACAAATAATCTTAATCGTTTTAATATTTGCTGTAATTGGCGTAACCTATACAATGTGTTTTATAACACCTAAATACACAGCATCAACAACACTTGTTTTGGCTGCTGGAAAAGATTCAACTTTGCCAACATCAATTACAACAACAGATGTAACATTAAACTCTAAACTTATATCAACTTATAGAGAAATTGCAACCAGTGATAAGGTTGTTAGAAAAGTTATAAATAATTTAGGACTTGATATTTCTGAGCAGAGTTTAAAGAATGGCATAACAGTAAAGGTTGTGTCAGATTCTGAAGTTATAAAAATCTCGGTTACTAATGAAGATCCAGAGATAGCTTCGAAAATTGCAAATGAGCTTGCTACAGTATTTTCTGAGCAAGTAAAAGAAATCTACAATATTGATAACGTGCATGTGGTAGATATGGCAGAAAAGCCTTCTGAACCATCAAACATAAATCATGCTAAAGATGTGATGATATTTGTACTTATAGGTGTAGTAATCTCTGTAATATATGTATTATTAGATAATATGTTAGATACTACTATAAAAACAACTGAGGATATTGAGAAAACTTGTGGCGTTACAGTACTTGCTTCAATACCTTTTGACAATTCTGATAACAAAAAAGGAGGTAGAAAATAATGAAAAAAGAGCTTATTACTTTTAGAAATCCAAAGTCTCCTATATCAGAAACTTTTAGAACTTTAAGAACAAATATTCAATTTATGAATATTAATAGAAAATTAAAGTCTATACTTATCACATCAACTCTACCAGGAGAAGGAAAGAGCTGGGTTGCATCAAATTTGGCTATTACATTTGCTCAAGCTGAGAAGAAGGTAATTTTGATTGATGCAGACATGAGAAAGGGAAGACAATACTCAATATTTGGTATTTCTCCTAGACCAGGGCTTGCAAATTATTTAGCTGCAAGTGATAAAAATGCAGATTTAATTGACATGGAAAAATATGTTCAAAAAACTGAAATCGATGGTTTGTATGTAATTTCTGCAGGAAATGTACCACCAAATCCATCTGAACTACTTATAGCACCACAAATGCAACGTTTATTAGATAGACTTTCAACACAATTTGATATTATAATAGTAGATGCCCCACCATGTGAACTCGTAACAGATGCTGCAATATTATCTAGAATGGTTGATTCTACTGTAATTGTAACGGCACATAAATTTACTAAAAAGGCAAGTTTGCAAAAAACAATAAAAAGTATAAAAAATGTAGGTGGAAAAATTGCCGGTGTTGTTTTAAACAAGGTACCAATAGACGCTAAAAAATATGAAAAATCTTATTACTATGGCTCGCAGTTAACAACTACAAGAGGAAAACGTGAAGCTGGACATGCTGTTTCTAAAAAAGACTTCTTTGAAGAAGAACCTAAAAAGCCAGTTGAAGATAAGGTTAAAATAGAAAAAGAAGTTGTGAAAAATGAAAAAAAAGAAGAGCCTAAGCAAAATGAAAAAGTTGAAAATGATATGCCTGATAAGACTCAGGAGATTTTAAAACAAGTAAATGAATATTTACAACAAGAAAGAAATAATCTAAATGATACCAAAAGAGACAACTAGTGTTGAAAATTATAACTAGATTGGTGAAATGAGAAAGGAATTTACAAAATTATGATTGATTTTCACTCTCATATAATTCCAGCAATTGATGATGGAGCACGAGAAGTAAAGGAAGCTATTTCTATGCTTGAGGAAGCAAATCGTGCAGGTTTTGATGGAGTTATATCTACATCGCATTATATAGAAAATTATTATGAAGTAAGCCAAGCTGATAGAAAAGCTTGGCTGAATGGGCTTCAATATGGTTTGGAAGAAAAGAAGATTGGGCTTAGCTTATATTTGGGAAGTGAAGTATATTTTTCAGATAAAATTTTAGAGCTGATAAAAGATGAGAAGGCGTCAACTATAAATGGCTCAAGATATGTACTATTTGAGTTTCCGTTAAATGCAAAACCGATGAATATAGAAGAAGTTGTATATGACTTAATTGCAGAAAAATACGTTCCGGTTTTAGCACATCCGGAAAGATACACATTTATGCAAGAAGACCCAGAGTTAATCTATCAATTAGCAAATCAGGGCGTACTTATGCAGTCAAACTATGGAAGTATTATTGGACAATATGGTAAAAAAGCACAAGTTATAATAGAAAAAATGCTTGAGTGTAATCTAGTTCATTTTTTAGGTTCTGATGCACATAGAACAAATTCTATATATACAAAGATGAATTCAGCAGTGCGAAAGATAAAAGATATTGTGGGACAAGATGAATTTGATAAAATTTCTCATTTTAATGCGATGAGTGCTGTAAAGAATGAAGAAATTGAAATTGAAAATCCACACCAAATTAAATTAACGTTGAAAGATAAAATGAAAATGAGTTTGAAATAGAATTTTATAATGGAAAGGAAAATAACATTGAGAGTTTTAGCAATAGGAGATTTAGTTGGAGAAAATGGAGTAAAGAAATTAAAAGAAACTTTACCTAAAATAAGAGAACAAGAAAAAATTGATTTTGTGATAGTCAACGCAGAAAATTCGGCTGGTGGAATGGGAATTACCACTAAGATATTTAATGAATTGAAAGAATTAAAAGTAGATGCAATCACAATGGGAAATCATACTTGGGGCAAAAAAGATATATTCTCATTTGTCGATGATCCAAAGCTTTTACGTCCTGCCAACTATGCACCAAATGTCCCAGGACATGGATATGGAATTTTTGATTGCAAGGGCAAAAAGATATGTGTTGTAAATTTAATTGGAAGAACAGACATGAATGTTTTGTCTGAAAATCCATTCTTAAAAATGAATGACATTTTGAATGAAGTAAAAGGAAAAGTAGACATTATAATATTGGATTTCCATGCAGAAGCAACAGCAGAAAAAATTGCAATGGGCTATTATCTAGATGGCAGAATAACGGCTATGTTTGGAACACATACACATGTTCAAACAGCAGATGAAACAATATTAGAAAAAGGAACAGGTTACATAACAGACATAGGAATGACTGGTCCAAAGAAATCTGTAATAGGGATGGATGTATCAGCATCTTTAAAAAGATTTGAAACAACACTTCCAGAAAAATATAAATTGGCAGATGGAAACTGCATATTAAATGGTTGTATTTTTGAGATAAATGACGAAAGCTGTCGAGTTGAGAAAATTACTAGAGTTGTAAGAAAATAAATGACGAAAAATGCAAAAATAGCACGATGAAAACTGTAAAAAATTACCAAAAATATATAGACAATCGCTCCAAAATATTATATAAATATATCTGTACTTAAACATACAAAAAAATAAAATATTAGGAGGATAAAAATGGAAGTTTTAAAAATCTCATCAAAATCAAATCCAAATTCAGTTGCAGGTGCTATAGCAGGATTGGTAAAGGAATCTAACAAAGCGGAGATGCAAGCAATTGGGGCAGGCGCTTTGAACCAGGCTGTAAAGGCAGTAGCCATTGCGAGAGGATTCGTTGCTCCAGCAGGTGTCGATTTAATATGCATACCAGCATTTGCAGAAGTTGAAGTTGAAGGCGAAGAAAGAACTGGTATAAAACTTATCGTAGAGTCTAGAAAATAGAGTGATTTTAAGTTGATAAATAATAGGGCATGGGTAATAAACATGTCCTTTTTGTGTGCTTTTTATTTTATATAAGGAATTATTTTTATTTTTGCAAAATAGAAGTGGAGTGCGCCTTTTGAGGGGGCCGATAGGAGCCCCGACCAAGCACGAGATACTTCGTATTTAAAAAAATAAAAATCATTCCATTAATAAAAAAATAATACAATAAAGGTATTGAAATTGGCATTATTTTAATGTATTATTAGCATGAAGAAAGGATTACGAAGAATGAAGGTAAGTAGTATATTTAAGTATATTTTTATAATATTTGCAGTCGGAATTATAGCGTATGCAGGTTATAGAATTTATAATAATCAAAATAAGGAAGAGGAGAATAACCAAGAACCTAATGAAGTGGTTGAAGAAAGTATTATTCGAGATTTGCGAATGGGTATTACAAATTATGATACTATGAATCCGCTAATCACTCAAAATAAAGACATTATCAATATAGATACTCTTATTTATGAACCACTTTTTACTCTAACAAAGGATTATCAGCTTCAACCATGTCTTGCGAAGGAATGTTCAAAAACAGGGGATAAAATTTATGTTGTAAAAACAGCAACAAATGTTAGTTGGCACGATAATACTCCTTTTACGGCTAAAGATATAGCTTTCACAATTGACTTATTGAAGAATGGAAACTCAGTGTATAGTTATAATGTGACTCATATTGCAGAGACAGAAGTAATTGATGCAACTACTTTAAAAATAACTTTGGATAGCGATATTCCATTTTTTGAATATAATTTGATATTTCCAATAATGTCTAACAATTATTATTTTGGAGAAGATTTTTACTCGAGCTCCAAAATGCCTATTGGGACAGGCAGATATAAGATAACTAATATTAGCACAAATAACGTTACGCTTGCAAAGTTTGATAAATGGAAAAGTACAACAGGAGTTGAAGAGTTAAAATTAGATAACATAAAAATCAACCTATATTCATCTATGGGAGAGGCATTTAACAGTTTTAAGATAGGAAACATTGATATTATAAATACATCAAATCCAAATTTTCAAGAATATATTGGAACAATTGGATTTAACAAGACTGAATATCCAGGCAGACAATTCGATTTCTTAAGCTTTAATTGTGAAGATGAGTTAATGCAGTTTAAAGAAGTAAGACAAGCTATAAGCTATGCGATAGATAAGAGTAATATAGTTTCATCAGTGTATAATAATCAAAATTCAGTAGCGGACTATCCGCTAGATTACGGCAACTTTTTATACACAGAAAATACTGCAAGCTCTGGCTATAATGCAGAGCAAGCAAAAAAGGTACTTGAAGATGGTGGATGGACTTATATTAACAACAGATGGAAGAAAAATATTGGAGGGCGTACTAAAACTTTAAGATTAAAAATATCTGTGGATAAATCGAACGAATCACGTGTGGCTGTTGCAGAATTAATAGAGAAACAGTTAGAAGAAATAGGAATTGATATTACTTTGGATAAAGTATCAAATGATAAATATAACCAATATGTAGATAATAAGAATTATCAAATATTGCTAACGGGTGTGTATACAAGCTATAGTCCAGATTTAACATACTATTTTTCAGCCGGAAATATATCAAATTACAGTAATGATTCAATGGCAGAATTAATGCAAAATGCTAGCATAACAAAAGAAACTAAACAATTAAAAGAAATATACCAAAAGATATATAGTTTGTATAAAGAGGATGTACCTTTTGTTGGTTTATATAGGAGCAAAAATATAACAATAACAAGTCAATCAATGGTTGGAACAGTAGAGCCCAATAATTACTCAACTTTTTATGGAATAGAAGGATGGTACAGAAGATAAATTTTGAAAACTAACTAATGAAAAAGATTGCAAAAAGGATATTATTGCTTTAACCAAAAATGTGGCAAAAAAAATAAAACAAATGTTTGAAAAAAACTATTGACAAATTTCAAATTTGATATATAATAGTCACATAGAAAACGCAAACATATGTTTAATAGTTGTTGGGGGATAACTAAAACATTATTATTTCAAAATTTAGGAGGAAAAATTTATGAGTTTAGAAAACAGTGAAAAGAAAAAAGCACTAGAATCAGCATTAGGTCAAATAGAGAAACAGTTTGGAAAAGGTTCTGTAATGAAGCTTGGAGATTTTACAGCAATGAATGTAGAATCTATACCAACAGGAGCATTAAGCCTTGACGTTGCTTTAGGAATTGGCGGAATTCCAAAGGGAAGAATAATAGAAATATTTGGACCTGAATCTTCAGGAAAAACAACTCTTGCATTACATATGATTGCAGAATGCCAAAAGAGAGGCGGAGAAGCAGCATTTATTGATGCTGAGCATGCATTAGATCCAGTGTATGCAAAACACTTAGGTGTTGATATAGACAATTTGATAGTTTCACAACCAGATACAGGAGAGCAAGCACTTGAAATTGCAGAAGCTCTTGTTAGAAGTGGTGCCATAGATATTATAGTAGTAGACTCTGTTGCAGCACTTGTTCCAAAGGCTGAAATAGATGGAGACATGGGCGATGCACACGTTGGTCTTCAAGCAAGATTAATGTCACAAGCTTTAAGAAAATTAGCAGGTGTATTAAATAAATCAAATACTGCAATAGTATTTATAAACCAATTAAGAGAAAAAGTTGGAATAATGTTTGGAAATCCAGAAACAACTCCAGGAGGAAGAGCTTTAAAATTCTATGCTTCTGTTAGATTAGACATAAGAAAAACAGAAAACTTAAAACAAGATGGAGAAGTATTTGGAAACAGAGTAAGAGTAAAAGTTGTAAAGAACAAGGTAGCTCCTCCATTCAGAGAGGCTGAATTTGATATCATATATGGAAAAGGAATATCAAAATCTGGCAACATACTAGATTTAGGTGTAAACTTAGACATAGTTGAAAAGAGTGGTTCTTGGTTCGCTTATGATGGAACAAGAATTGGACAAGGTAGAGAGAATGCAAAGAAATATTTCGAGGAAAATCCTGAAATAATGGCAGAAGTAGAGAAAAAAGTAAGAGCAAAATTCAACGAAGCATTCGAAAAGAGTTTAAGCGACGAAATGGAAGTAGACGCTGAACAAGAAACAGAACCAACTGAAGAAGAGTAAAAGTAAATATAGATAATGGCTAATAATTAAAGATAGGGAAAACATTCTAAAAATATAATTTAGAATTCTTTTCCCTATTTTTGAAATAAAATTTATAAGCCCCAAAATTAAAAAAATTGACAGATAAAAATTCATAGGTCAAAAATTTCGAAAAAATTGACTTATAAAATTTTAGGTTAAATACTAAAAAGCTGTTATGAAAATATTTATAATATTGTAAAATTACATAAGAAAATACATTACATTGATTTTCGTACCGAAATATAATAAGTAATCGGTATAAATATCAAAAACAATGTGTTATAATAATCATATAAAGAAAGGCTGTGATATTATGCAGAAAGAAATAACTATTAGAGGGTGTGAAAAAATGGATGGAAAATCTAAAGTTATTAAACCAACGAAAAATAATGAAAAAACGAAAACTACGCTTTCAATAAACATAGAAGAGTATAGAAGAGAAGAATTTTTGAGCAAACTTGAAGAAAGTAAGAAACAGTATAAGGAAGGAAAAGTTCATAGTGCGAAAAAAGTATTTAAAGAATTGAGAGAAAAATATGGATATTAGTAATTATGAGGTCACTTTAACTGATGTTGCAAAAGAAGAAATTGAAAATATATATGCATATATATTAGAAAATTTACATGAAGAAATAGCTGCTAATAAGTTAATGGATAAAATAGAAGATGGAGTTTTAAGATTAGCACAAAACCCATATTTATGTCCTAAAGTAAAAGTCAAACCACATAATGAAATATATAGAAAACTTATTATTAATAATTATATTGTTTTATACGATATTGATGAAGAATATAAGAAAACAGTAATTTATAGAGTAATACATGAAAAAACAGATTATTTAAAATTATTAGAGAATTAATTTATAGTAAGATGCTAATGAAAGAGGAATAATATGTATACGATTGAAGAATATGATAAAGAGAAATCAAGAGTTTTAAAGTATGTTTTATATAAGAAAAGAAGTAAAAAAGAAGTACAAAATAAATTTTACAATGTTATTGAAAATGAAATGTTACATGATATAATAGAAGAGCTAGAAGAAAACGGATATATTGATGATAACAATTACATAGAAAGAGCTATTAATGAATTTATGGCTCTAAATAATCTTTCTTTAAAAGAAGTTAGATATAAGCTTATGGCAAAAGGTATTCCAAATGATTTAATCGAAGATTATATAAATAGTCATGATGAAGAAATGGAAAATTATGAGACAAAGTCAGCGAAAACAATAATAATAAAAAAGCAGAATCAAATGGATGAAGAGGCTATTATTCAATATTTATTAAAAAAAGGTTATAAAACTAGCAATATTAGACAAGCTATAGAGTTATTAGATGATTAAAGGAACGAGGAAAAATGCCAAATATATTAACATTAGAAACCAATAAATATGCTATTAAGATAGAAAATTTTGAAGGACCACTAGATTTATTGTGCCACTTAATAGATAAGAATAAAATGAATATAAATGATATTAAATTAAGTGAGATTACAGACCAATATATTGAGTACATAAACAAAATGGAAGAGATGAATTTGGAAGTAACAAGTGAATTCCTAGTTATGGCTTCAACTCTAATATATTTAAAATCGAAGAGTTTATTACCAAGTGATAATGAAGAGAGTGAAGAGATTTCAGAAGAGGAATTACTAAGAAGAATTATTGAGTATAAGAAATATAAAGAGATTACAAAAACTTTGAAGTCTATGTACGAAGAAAATTCTGTTAGATTTTACAAAACCCCAGACGAAATTAAATTACCTAAACAGAAACTTGAAAGAGACTATGACAAGCAACTGATTATAGACGCTTATTCAAATGTTGTTCGAGTAAATCAAGAAAAGGTAAATCAAAACGCAAGCAATATAGAAAAGATAGCGATAACAGATAAATATACTGTTGCAAGCAAAGTAAAAGAAATGCTTAGAGAACTTGTAAATAGACCTAAGTTTGTTTTCAATGCACTCTTCTCTTTAAAAAGGTGTGAAAAAGAAGAAGTTGTAACTGCTTTTTCTGGATTATTAGAATTATCAAGAAGAAGCAAAGTAATTACAAGCCAAGAAAACCTATTTGGAGATATTTCTGTAGAAAAAAATAAAAATGGACAAGTGTAGATGTAGTTATATATATAATATTAAGAGCGACTTAAAGCACATAATAGAAATAATAATTGTAATGATTAAAATAGTAATAAATGGAAAAACTAATACAAAATACCCTAATAGATAGGAGTGATTTATTTTGATATTAGTTTTTTATATTTTATTAGGAATAATTGTATTAATATTGTTGTTATTGATAATGATTATAATATCAAAAATAGAAATTGAAATAAAAAATTTAGATATGAGCAATATAGAAAAGAAACAGAATAATAAAAAATTAAAAGTGAGTATTTCTTTAAAAATAGGAAAGCTACACTGGATAAAGATATGTTTAAACAAAGAGAAAATTTTAAAATTAAATAACAAAATAAAAAGTTATGAACAAAATAATAAAGTAGAAGCGGAAAAGATGAAAAAGACTGCAAAAAAAGAAATGGCAATTATACTAAAGAATACAGAGATTAGAAGATTAATATTAAGTACAAAAGTTGAATTAAACGAGTTTAGGGCTAATATTTCTATTGGAACAGAAGATTATGTGATTACATCTTATTTAATAGGAATAATATCTGCAATTTTGCCCAATATATTAGCAAGAGCTACGTTTGGCAGGAAACAAAAAATATCTAAAACAGTGATATATAGTGTACAACCTATTTATCAACCAAGAAATATTTATTCAGTAAAAATGAATATAAGAGTCGCTACAAAAATATCTCATTTATTGTACATTGCAGTAATGCTGGCAAAAACAACTAAGCAAAATGAAAATTATAAAGACAGTAATCAAGATGAGAACAATAAAAATATTATGAAAAATATAGAAAAAAGAAATGCACAAGCTGTATAAAAAAGAAAAAATTGGTACATATTATTTATATACGAAGTGAGAAAGATACAAATAAAATTTTATCGGATTAGTGCCTTATGCAAATGAAAAATAGCTAAGGCAAGGAAGGAATGTGATTAATATGGGAGAACATCCAATAGAAAATCTTATGAATACGGCTATGAATAGCATTAAAGACATGATTGATGTAAATACGATAATTGGAGAGCCGATACAGGCTTCAAATAACACGGTGATTATACCGATTTCAAAAGTTGGATTTGGTTTTGCAGCAGGTGGAAGTGAATTTAGAGGGGAAACAATAGATGAGTATACAAAGAAGGAGAAAGAAGAACAAGTTCAATATAGATTGCCTTTCGGAGGTGGTTCTGGAGCAGGCGTTAGTATAACTCCAGTAGCTTTCTTAGTGGTGCAACCAAACACAGTAAAATTATTGCCAGTAGATCACAATTCATGCTTAGATAGATTGTTAGATTACGTGCCTGATTTGATTGAAAAGGTAAATGCTATGTTAAACAAACAGTTGCAGAATAAAAAAGAAGAAAAGGCACAAGATGATAGAAGAAAAGAAAGAGAAAGACAAGAGGCAAGAGAAGATAGAAAACAAGAAATGCAAATGAATGAAAATAAAACAATAGAAGCTACCGTTCAACCGCAACAAGTAAAACCCAAGAAAAATATAAGATATCATAAGCCAACTGAAACATATGAGTTTGAATATGATGAAACAGATGATAATGATGATGATTACTATAATAGATAAAAATAATAGAAAACATTGATAAAATCAATATCATATAAATATTATTATAATAAGCTATGTAATACATAGTTTATTTTTTTATGCTAGGAGGTATTATTTTGAAAAATAATAAAGGAATTGGAAACACACCGATGATAAAGATAAATTATAGGTACAATAACAAAGAAAAATCAGTGTTTGCAAAGCTTGAATATTACAATTTAACTGGAAGTATAAAAGATAGAGTTGCATTTTATATTATAAATAATGCAATAGAAAGAGGAGCTTTAAAAGAGGGAATGCCAATAATTGAAGCAACTAGCGGAAATACTGGAATATCGTTATCGGCATTAGGAGCACGTTATAAACACCAGGTATACATATTTATGCCAGATTGGGCAAGTGCTGAGAGAGTAAAATTAATGCAAGGGTATGGAGCAAATGTAATATTAATTTCTAAAGAAGCGGGAGGCTTTATACAGTGTGTGAAAGAGGCTAAGAAAATGGCTGATGAAAAAGATGGATTTTTAGCAAATCAGTTTGAAAACTATGATAATTTTTTAGCTCATTATGAAACAACAGGGAAAGAAATATTAGAACAAAGCAATTGTGAGATAGGCGGATTCGTATCTGGTGTTGGAACTGGTGGAACTCTTATGGGAACCGGAAAAAGAATTAAAGAAAAATTTCCAAACATGCAAATTACGGCAATAGAACCGGAAAAAATGCCACTTCTATCTGGAGGAAAAATACAAGGACAACACAAAATAGAGGGAATTGGGGATGATTTTATTCCGAAGTTAGTTGACTTGAAAAGTATAGATAGAATAATAAGAATAAATGATGATGATGCAGTAAATATGTCTCGAAAACTTGCAAAAGAACTGGGCCTTGGAGTTGGAATATCTTCTGGTGCGAATTTTATAGGAAGCGTTCTGTTAGGAGAAGAAATGAAGAATATTGTTGCTACAGTATTTGCAGATGACAATAAAAAATATTTGTCTACAGACTTATTTAAACCGATTGATGAAGATAAAGAATTTATATCTAATGAAATAGAGCTAATAAGTTATGAAAATGTATAAAAATAATGTAAAACTACTTGACAAATTGCTTAAAATGTTGTAAAGTATATAAGCATTACAAATTAGCAATTATACTAATAAAGTCATGCAAGGAGAAAGTGATAATATGGAAAAGAAAGTTCAAATTGGAATGCTATGTGAAATATATGGTAATCTTCTAACAAAAAGACAATTGAATATATTGAACGATTATTGCAATGAGGATCTTTCTTTGACTGAAATTGCTGAAAATAACAAGATAACAAGGCAAGCTGTTAACGACATTGTTAAGAAAGGAGAAAGTAAGCTTTTGGAATATGAGCAAAAGCTAGGAATTATGAAAAAAACAATTGACCAAGAAAAGCAAATTCAAAACATTCTTTCAGAGCTAAGTAAGATTACAGACAACTCATCAGATAAGAAAGTTGAAAAAATCCTAAACAGCGTAAGAAAAGAATTAATTAGCTTAAATGCATAATCAACGATAAAAGACAAAAAAACGGAGGGTTAAAAATATGGCTTTTGAAGGACTATCTTCTAAATTACAAGAATTTACAAAGAAATTAAGAGGAAAAACAAGAATTACTGAATCGGATTTAAAAGAAATGCTAAGAGAGGTAAAACTTGCCCTACTTGATGCTGACGTAAACTACAAAATTGTTAAAGAATTTACGGCAAGTATTCAAGAAAAAGCCTTAGGCCAAGACGTTTTAAAATCTTTAACTCCAGGACAACAAGTTGTTAAGATTGTAAAAGATGAATTAGTAGAACTACTTGGAGGAACAGAGGCTAATATAAATTTTAGCTCAAATCCACCAACAATAATAATGTTGGTTGGTCTTCAGGGTTCTGGTAAAACAACCACAGCGGGTAAGCTTGCAAACTTACTTAGAAAACAAGGTAAGAAGCCATTACTAGTTGCGTGTGATGTTTACAGACCAGCTGCAATTAAGCAGTTACAAGTAGTTGGAGCACAGTTAAATATTCCGGTGTTTGCAAATGAAAATTCGAAAGATGTTGTTCATATTGCAAAACAAGCAATGAGTGTTGCGTATTCAAAATTGAATGATGTTGTAATATTAGATACAGCAGGACGTTTACAGATAGATGAAGAATTGATGAACGAGCTTAAAAATGTAAAGGCAAGTGTTCATCCACATGAAATATTACTAGTTGTAGATTCTATGACTGGTCAAGAGGCTGTAAATGTTGCAACAGGATTCAATGATGCTTTAGGAATAGATGGAGTAATACTTACAAAATTAGATGGTGATACACGTGGTGGTGCTGCGTTATCAGTAAAAAAAGTAACTGGCAAGCCAATAAAATTTGTAGGTACAGGAGAAAAGCTAAGTGAGCTTGAGGTATTTCATCCAGACAGAATGGCATCAAGAATACTTGGAATGGGTGATGTTCTATCAATAATAGAAAAAGCAGAAGAATCATTTGACCAAGAAGAAGCAGAAAAGCTTACAAAACAATTGGCTAAAAAAGAATTCGATTTGAACGATTATTTACTTCAATTAAGACAAGTAAAGAAAATGGGTTCATTCTCATCACTACTTAAAATGATACCAGGAATGGCAGACATTAAAGACTTAAAAGTAGATGAAAAAGAGTTTACAAGAATAGAAGCAATAATATGCTCTATGACAGATAAGGAAAGAAAAAATCCTAAACTATTAAATGGTTCGAGAAGAATTCGTATAGCAAATGGTAGTGGAACAAGCGTGCAAGAAATAAATAAATTTATGAAATCTTTTGAGATGACACAGAAAATGATGAAACAAATGAAGGATAAAAAATCTTTAAAAAAGATGATGAAAGAAATGAATTTAAACCAATAATATAGATATTAAGTTTTATAAATAAGTTTTTAATTTTTATGTACATTATACGAACCCAACAGTTTGTAGGTACAGAAATTTATATAAAAAGTTGTTCTAAAAGAGCAGTTTCTAAAAATGCGGAGGTGAAAATAAATGGTAAAAATTAGATTACAAAGAGCAGGTGCAAAAAAGGCTCCATTCTATCACATCGTTGTTGCAGATTCAAGATCTCCAAGAGATGGAAGAATAGTAGAAAAAATTGGAACATATGATCCAATGACAAATCCAGCTACAATCAACTTAGACAAAGAAAAGGTTGCAACATGGATTAAAAATGGTGCAAAGCCAACAGATACAGTAAAAGCTTTAATAGAGAAAGCACAATAATTTATGTGTGAATGCTTTTAGAAAGGCAAAGTTGTATGGAAGAAATATTAAAAACAATAATTGAAAGTCTTGTAGATAACAAGGAACAAGTTCAAATTACTAGAACTGATGATGAGAAGGGAATACTTCTTAAAGTTAAAGTTGCTGAGGAGGACATGGGAAAGGTTATTGGAAAGCAGGGCAAAAATGCAAAAGCAATAAGAACTGTTATGAAAGCTATTACAGCTAAAGAACATAAAAAAGTTGGAATTATATTTGAGGAATAGGTAATGGAAAAATATTTAGAACTAGGTCAAATAGTAAACACATTTGGTATAAGAGGTCAAGTAAAAGTAAAGCCTTTTACAGATGATATAAAAAAATTTGATACTTTTAAAGAAATTTTTGTTGAAAAGAAAAATCAATTACAATCATTCCAAATAGAAAAAGTTAATTACAGCAAGGGTATGGTAATCCTAAAGTTAAAAGGAATAGAGACTCCAGAACAAGCAGAAACATTGCGTAACTGTTACATAAAAATGGACAGAAAAAATGCAAAGAAGCTTCCTGAAGGTACTTATTACATAGCAGATTTAATAGGATTAGATGTATATAGTGATAAAGATGAATTGCTTGGAAAAGTAGATTACATATATAATACTGGTAGCAGTGACATATATGTTGTAAAAAATGATGAAGGCAAAGAAATTCTATTGCCAGCAATCAAAGACGTACTCAAACAAGTGGATTTAGAAAATAAAAAAATAATAGTTCACATTATTGAAGGCTTAATTTAAAGAGGAGTAAATATGAAATTTGATGTACTAACATTATTTCCCGAAATGTTTGAACCATTAAAACACAGTATTATTGAAAGAGCGTCTAAGCAAAATTTAATAAATATTAATCTAATTAATATACGAGATTTTTCGAAAGACAAGCATAAAAAAGTAGATGATACTCCATATGGTGGTGGAGCAGGAATGGTAATGAGAGCAGATGTTGTGTATGATGCATATAAATCTGTAAAAGATGAAAAATCAAAAGTAATATTCTTATCACCTCAAGGAAAAAAATTAAACCAGGCAAAAGTTCAAGAATTATCTAAGGAAGAACATTTAATTCTACTTTGTGGTCACTACGAAGGAGTTGATCAACGAGTCTTAGATGAAATTGTTGACGAAGAAATATCGATTGGAGATTATGTGCTAACTGGAGGAGAGCTACCCGCAATGGTGCTTATAGATTCAGTGAGCAGATATGTAGAAGGCGTACTAAGTACAGATTCTACAAAAGAAGAATCATTTTCTCAAGGGTATTTAGAATATAGTCAATATACAAGACCAGAAGAATTTCATGGTAAAAAAGTTCCAGAAATACTAGCTTCTGGAAATCATCAGAAAATAGATGAGTGGAGAAGAAAAAGTTCTTTAACAAATACATTTTTGAAAAGACCAGAGCTTCTTAATGAAAAAGATTTAAAAGAAGCAGAAAAAATAATTTCGGAAGAACATGAAAATTAAGATATGTTACTAGAACTATCAAGATTGTGTAATAAAATAGCCGAAATATAAATTAGAAAATTAAGAAAGGAGAATATCGATGGATATAATAAAATCAATAGAACATGAACAATTGAAAAATAAAATTCCAGACCTTAAAGTTGGTGACACAGTAAGAGTACACCAAAGAATTAAGGAAGGAAACAGAGAAAGAATCCAAGTATTCGAAGGAATAATAATAAAGAAACAAGGTGGCGGAGTTAACGCTACATTTACAGTAAGAAGAATTGCTTATGGAGTAGGAACAGAAAAAACATTCTTAGTACACTCTCCATTAGTAGAGAAAGTTGAAGTAGTTAGAGTAGGAAAAGCTAGAAGAGCTAAATTATACTACCTAAGAAACAGAACTGGTAAAGCTGCTAAGACAAAGGAAAATGTTGGAGCAAAAATTGAATCTAAATATATAGATGTAAAAGAAGATTTAACAGAAGCTGTTGAAGAAACAGTAGTTGAAACTCCTGCAGAAGCTCCAGTTGAAGAAGTTGCACCAGCAACTAAAGCACCAAAAGCTGAATAATAAAATTAATAAAAAAACAGGTAATTTTAATATGAACTTTATTAAAATTACTTGTTTTTTTGGTAAAAATGGCAAAAAAATACAAAAAAATAAATTAAATCCAATAAAAAAAATTTAAATAAAATGTATTGATTATCTTAATTTGTATTGATATAATTAAATAGAGTTTTAATGAAAAAGAGGTTTTTTAGTAATGAAAAAAGAGAAAGTTATGTTAATATTCTCGTTATTAATATTGTTGTGTGCAGTTGTTTTATTTCAAATGTCGAGTACTTATGCAAAATATAATACAGCAGTAAAAGGCAATGATTCAGCAAGAGTTGCACATTGGAATATTAATACAACGAATAATATAGGTGATTTATTTGCATCTTCATATACCAATATTGCTCCTGGAACAGAGGAACAAGGAATTATTGCTCCTGGAACATCTGGCTCATACAGTTTTACTATAGATGGAGATGTGGAAACAGCATACACTCTAAGTATAAGTGCATCTGGAATAGATGAAGTAAATGGTGCTGTGGAAGGATATAATCCAATACAATATTCATTTACAAGACCTAATAAAGGTGATGATAAAGCTACAAATCCTACAATCACAACAAGCAAAATGAGTTTTGAAGAACTAAAAGAAGCAATAAGTGCTATTGATGATGGTCGCCAAATACACAAGCCAGGTACTTTAGGGGGAGATACTTATACTATAGGCTGGACTTGGGAGATAGATGGTGATAATGAAAAAGATACATTATTAGGAAATTTAGTATCTAAAGGAGATAAAACAATAAGTTTAGCAGTTAATATAACTGCAACTCAAGTAGATTAGTATAAAAGAGTAAAATTAAAAAAGAGAAACAGAAGAGGAGCTACAATGACAGAGAAAAAGGTAATAATATTTCTGAAAAGCATAATAAATTTATTAATTTCTATTTTGTTTACTATGGTATTTGTTATAGTAATATCTCTTATAATTCAAAAATTTATATTAAAAGAACAGGTTCCAAACATATTAGGCTACAAAATATTACAAGTAATGTCTGGGTCAATGTCTGGTGAATTTGAAGTTGGAGACACAATTTTAATAAAAGAAGTAAAAAATGATAGTGATTTAAAAATAGGAAATGTAGTAACATATAAAGTAGCACCTAATACACTCGTAACTCATAGAATTGTAGACATAACAAAGATTGATGAAAATTTGACTTATACTATGAAGGGTGACTCGAATAATACTGTGGACAGCGAAAAAGTAAATTTTTCAGACATTGAAGGAATGTATATAAAAAAATTGAAAATAACTGGGAAATTAATTAATTTTATGCAACAAAAATATGGCATGGTAATTATATTTACAATACCAATAATATTAATTATTTTTGTAATAAATGATGAAAAAAACAAAGCAGAGAAAAGAAATAAAAGAAGAGAAAAAAGATTAAATTATGAACTAACCAAAACCAAGGAAAACCTTAAAGGCAAAGAAGAATTAAAGTAAAGTTATTTTAATTCATAATACCACGAGGAGGGAAAAGAACAGTAAAATGAGAAAAAGCAAAGTGAAAATAATAGGAATAATATTAATGTTTGCAGCAGAAATATGTTTATATCTTGTTGCTGGAACATATTCAAGATATGTTAGCACAGCAGATTCAAGAACATCAACAAGAATTGCAAAGTGGACTGTAAAGCTAGGAAATGTTGATTTAGCTGGAGGAGAAAAAGATTTTTCTTCAGAACTAGTTTTAGAAACAACTAATATTGCAAAGGTTAAAACTGGAACAATTGCTCCTAATACGTCTGTAGAAGGCAGTTTTACCATAGACCCAAATGGAACAGAGGTTGCAATAAAATATAAGATATTGCTTGGAACAATAAATTATCAAAATGAAAAAACAGGAGAATCTGTTACAGAAAATCTTCCAAATGTTGTAGTAAGCAGCGTTAGAACAAATGTAGGAGAACTTAAAAAAAACACTGACGGAACATATGATGGAAACATTGAATTAGATGAAAATCCAGTAACTGTAACAATAACTGCAGAGTGGATAAGCAATGGTGATGAAATAGACACTACAATAGGGCATACACCATTAAACATTACTATTCCAGTGACTGTTGTAGTAGAACAAGATACATAAATAAATACATGAAGGGAACAGAAATGAAAATTAAAAAAAACAATAAAGTGAAAATAATATTCTTATATTATGTTATTGCTTTTATTTTATTAGTAGTAGGAATTACATTTTCAAAATATAAAATGTCTGCTATTGCAGAAACTAAAATTAACACTTCGAAATTTTCATTTAAAGTAACAGATAAAATAGAAAATGTAGAAATAAATCTTGCAGACACACTAATTCCAAATTTATATACAAAAAATGAATTAGTGCCACGGTAGTAGTGGAGTGTTAAATATAGAAATGGATTTTTCTGAAATTGAAACTGCTACTAGCTATTCAGTAACACTAGATACAGAAAAATCAAGCATTCCAGAAAATATGAAATTATATACTGATAGTGAGTGTAACGTAGAATTTTCTGGTTATACAGGAATAACAGAATTAGGAACAAATAAAGTAACTAGAAGCATTTATTGGAAATGGAATTATACAACAATAGATGAGACAAATAGTTGGATGAAACAGAACATAAAAATTGTTTTAAACATTGAAGCACAACAAAGAACAAACTAATTTTGAGAAGGAGAGCAAATGAAGAGATTTTTTGGCATGAAAAAATACATAATTATATTTTTATTTACAATACTCTTATCAGTTTTCGCAACTGTTGCATATGCGGCATATGTGAACTCGATTTTTGTACAATATAGTGCTACTTCTGGAGAGATGATATGTAATGCAAATGTCGAAAAAGACGAATCTTACATAATAAATGGCATCCCATATATAATTGTAACAGTAAAAAACTATGATGAAAATGATAATATAACATCTGTGGATGTAGAATTTAGTTTGACAATAAAGAACAAAGATGGAGAACATGGAACTTTTATATGGCAAAAAATAAATGAAGATGATAATAGTAAATATGATGAAGGAACCAGTACTTATTTAGGACAAACGACAACAAATATTTATTCTTTTGGAAATGAAAAAAAGGAAGAAAAAAAGTTTAAAATATTTATCAAATCAGAACAATCGTCTCAAGAAGAACTAGATTTTGATGTTGAGCTGAATTCTACTCAAAAGGATATGCAACAATAAGTGTTAGAAAACAGATACAATTTGCATTATAAAAGAGAGGAAATATTATAAAATGAAGTTAAAAAACAAAATATGGCTTATTATAATTTTAGTTACTATAATTTTGTCATCAGTAACAATATCATATGCAAGATATGTTTTAAATAAAACAATAGATGTAAAAATTTCCGTTCCACCAGTTGATGCAGGTTCTTTAGATGTGACAATAAAAAACAATGAAAATACATATGATATTTTAAATAAAGACGAAAAAGTAACAATATCAAGCAAAGTTACTTTAACAAACGCCTATAATATTCCACTGGTTTCAGAATATGCTTGGACAACAACACCGACTGCTCCAACCAACGAAGAATATATTGAATTTAATTTTGAAAAAAATGAAAGCGAGATATCGAAAAAAGATACTGGAATAGGAACATATTATTTATGGGTTAGAATTAAATATACGTCAGAAATAGGAGAACAGAAAGAAATTGTTAAAACATCTAAGATGATAAGCGTACTACTAGGTGATATAAAAATTACTTTAAATGATGAATCTGAATTCTTAACTGGTGATGTTACAGCCAATATAAGTTATACTGGTGCATATCAATACAACACAATGGCGGGATATGGTAAAACAGAAGCTGAAGCTATTGCAAATGCAAGTTCGAGCACTGCAAATACTATAACAATAAAGTCGGAAGAGATAGACACCATTTATTATATATATGCGGTAGCAGAAAATTCATCAGGAAGAAAAATAACTAGTACAATAAAAATTGATAATATAGATAACATAAAGCCAACAATAAATGAAATAACGCCAAGTTTTGCAAGAGCAAAAATAAATATTTCAGATAACAAATCTGGTATAAAAGAATATTGTGTAACAACAAGCAATACAGAACCGCAAAACTATTCTGATATATTAAATGAGACTACTAAAAATTTAGAAACATATATTAATAATTTAAAAACAGATACAGATTATTATTTATGGGTGAAGGACGGTGTTGGAAATGTTACTTCGCAGAAATTTAGAACCTTGAACTTAATTTATGAGACAACACCTAAATTAGAGGAATGGACAAATAGCAAAACTGTAATAAAATTCTGTGACTTAGGAGATGCAAAACTTAGTTATAGTTTGGGTGCAAGAACAAGTTATCCATATGACGAAATAAATGGAATTGAAATTTATGAAAATATATGTGTTAATTATGTATTGCAAGATGGTAGCAATAAAATAACTGGAAGTATTAATGTAAACAATATTGATAAAATTGCACCTGTTATTAATGTAATATCAGATTATGATAAATTAACCATAACAGCTACAGATGAAGGTTCTGGAATAATCGGA
This sequence comes from uncultured Clostridia bacterium, assembly GCA_934119935.1. Classification (GTDB taxonomy): domain Bacteria; phylum Bacillota; class Clostridia; order TANB77; family CAG-508; genus CAG-245. Next base: position 48,485 of record CAKOSX010000007.1, read on the forward strand.
TATTTTGTAACAGATACTGAAGTGGCAGATATTACAAAAACAGATTTTTTAAGTGTTGATAACACCAATAAACTTGAATGCTATGTGACTCAAGATTATTTAAAAAACAACTTGGTATACAATAAACAATATTATGTATATGTAAAAGATAAAGTTGGTAATATATCAAGAGGAGAAGTAATTTCTAAAATTGATACTGAAAAGCCAAAAATAAATATAACGAATATTTCAAGCAATACTAACACTATTTCTGTAAGTGTGAATGCGGAAGATACTGAATCTGGACTTACTGGAAAGTACAAATATTACATAGGAACAGAGAGTGGAGTGTATGATAAAGAGCCAATAGAAATATTAGACACAAGATATACATTTCCAAATTTAGAGCATAATAAAACCTATTATATAAAAGTGGAAACTCAAGATGCTGCTGGAAGAATAGGCATGGCAGAAACATCAATAAAAACAAGTGAATTACTTGTAAATAATGATGAAGCAGAAATAGTTTTTTTAAATGCATTATGGACAAATAATACACAAACGGTAAATGTAAAAACAACAACTAACTATAAAATGAGATATCAAATTGTTAAAGAAGGTAGTGTATTGGAAAACTTAAACCAGTACTGGAGTGAACCTATTTCAAGTGGCACAAATATTACTGGATTAGAACATGGAGATGTATTATATGTAAAACTTTATGATGGAACAAATAGTTCTAGCAATTGGGCTACATATAATGTCATAAACAATATGAAAGCAAAATATCCAACATTAACAGAAGAACAAGTTCAAAAAATAACAATTGCAAACTTTAATATATTAACTTATTCTGTAAATAAAAATGAAATGCAAGTAAATACTTCATCACAAAATTCAAATGCTTTAACATATAATTATTACATGAAAAATGTAAAAACAGATGAGTATAACCTTGTAATGACAACAAGTACATATGATGAAAAAGTGACTTTAAATTTACCACAAGAATATCAAATTTATAGTACTATATGTATTCAATTAAATAATAATGAACAAGGTACATTAACAAGAAGTATAAATAAAACTACAACTATAGCAAATGAAACAATTGAACCTGGAGTATTTGCTGATGAAAACAAAACATATATTGATAAAGAATTTTTTACTGCGACAGTACCAAAAGGTTTTAAAGTATCCAGTGATAATCAAGAAAATATTGTTTCTACTGGATTAGTAATGCAAGATGAAAATAATAATGAATTTGTATGGATTCCAGTTCAAAACGCAATTTACAATAATACTGCAACTACATTATCAACTGCAAAGTATTATACTCCTATGGTAAGATGTCAAAAGGAAAGTTTAAATTATTATGAAAAAATATATTATTCATATAATGGAAATGTTGCGATTGGAAACTTAACGAATTTAGGATATAGAATTGGTGGTGGTAACTTCATGGAGCCAACACTTATTACAGGAAATGCAAAAGATAAATACACCTGGAATATAAAAAATCTAGTTGGTTTATCATTTGATGCAGATACAGCAATGTATGCAAATATATTAGGTTTTAATTCAACACAAGAATTTGGAGCTTATTTGAATTCGGAATACACAAAAATGATAACATCTGTAAATAAAAATGGAGGATTTTTAGTAGGTAGATATGAAACAACAATAGATAAATCGGGCATGATTGGATCAAAAAAAGGAGAAAATATTTTAAGCAATAAAAACTGGTATAATTTATACAAGGCTCAAAATAATAGACTAAATAACAACAATACATATTACAATTCAACAATAGTAAAATCATCTATGATAACAGGAAGCCAATATGATGCAATGCTTAACTTTATGCTACAAGGAAACGAAAGCTCAAAGGTTACATCTACCGAAAATTATGGAAATAGAACGGGAAATATTGCTGTTGCAGGTAGTTATGAAGATGACAAAATAAGTAATGTTTACGATTTGATATCAAATGTATATGAAGAAACAGTTGAATCATATTCTGCTTCGCAAAGAGTTGCAAGAAGTAGCGGATATTTTGCCAATACAGTAGGAAAATCAGCATCTGCTAAAACTTTGTTATCACCAAGTGATAATTCAGAGGCATATGGCTCAAGAATGGCACTATATTTATTAGATGCTACTGATAAAACTCCACCAACATTCAATGTAGAAGTAACAGCAGGGGTTAATAACATAAAGGTAGACATTACAGATGCGGAAGATGAAACTGGTATAGGAAAATATTATTATTCTATTTCATTATCTGGAGATGGAACTACATGGGAAGATGAAATTATTACAACATCAAACACATATACATTTGAAAATTTACGTCAATCAAAATTGTATTATATAAGAGTAAAAGTATCTGATGAAGTAGGAAACGAAAGTGGATATATAATAAAAGGTGTAATTACAAATTCTATGAATATTTCAAATGATGACCTATATATAAGAAGCTTTTATGGTAAAAATCCTAATTGTGTTGCAATTCTTGCCATGGGAGAAAATTATGAAAATTCAGGATTTAAAATTAAATACAAGGTTGTAGAAAAAGTGGAAGACCTGGATGATATAAATAATTTAAATTCTGGTACATGGATTATAGGAAATGTGGTTAGCAATTTATCAGATACAAATGTGATAATTGCAAAGCTAACAGATAGTAATGGGAATGAGCAAGAAGATTATTCAGTATTTTATTTAAAGGGCTATTCAGAAGAATTTTCAGAAATATATTCAAAAACAGATAAATACGAAGATGTGAATGGTGAAATTGCATATATTCCAAAAGGATTTAGTGTTGGAATATCGAGTGGTATAAATACAATTGAAAATGGTTTGGTAATTCAAGATGAAAATGAAAATCAATATGTATGGATTCCAGTTGAAAATGCTGTAAAAAATGATAATAAAGAAATAACAGAAAATTATACTCCAATGGTTAAATATCAAAAAGGAAATAATAATAAATATTATGAAGGAATTTATTATAATATTTTAGACAATGGTGCACTTTCATATAATTTAGGAAGCGGAGTAGGAAGTTCAAGTTACAGAGAGCCATCACTTGTAACAATTAATGTTAATGGTTCAGACGTGTATACATGGGATATAGAAAATACAATAATAAAAACCGAAAATAGGGATACTAGTAAAATGTTTTACAAGACAGCTGCAGGATACAACTCTGCAGAAGAATTTGGAAAACACATAAATGAAGAATATTATAATATGATTAATTCTGTAATTAAATATAAAGGTTTTTACATAGCAAGGTATGAAACAAGTGTAACAGGTACGGATAAAACAGGTGTGGTTGTTAATTCTGTTCCAGATAAGACACCATATACGAGTAAGACTTGGTATTATATGAATTATTATCAAGACAGTACAAGGTATAAATCAAATCCATATTACAAATCTACAAGTGTTGTATCAAGTATGATATGGAATTCTCAATACAATGCAATGGTAAATTGGATATATAGAGGAAAAAATAGCAAATTATTAACAGATAAAAACTTGGGATATCACAGTAAAGTTGCAAATACAGGAAAAACAGAAATGGATATTATAAATAATATATTTGACCTAGCAGGTAATGTAACAGAAACTTCTATGGCGGTAAATACTAACTCATTTAAGGTTACAAGAGGTGGATGTTATGGAAAAAGTACAAATGCTGTAACATATCTAAACCAGGATGCTGGAACAATAAGTGCACAACATGGATCTAGACTTGCACTTTATATTGTAAACGAAGAAGACGATACAGCTCCTTATATATCTAAAAGAGAAGATGGAATAGATAGTGAAGGTAATAAAAAATATGTTGAGCCTTATGCAAAATCAAATAGCATAACTGTAAAGGTTACTGCATATGACCCAGACAATAAAGATGGTACACTAGGTTCTGGAATATCAAAATATATATACAGTATTAGTAGTACTACTGATGCAAATGGAAACTATATTAATTATAAAGAATACGAAAACCACGGAAATACATATACTTTTTCGGGATTAAAGCAAAATACAACTTATGATATGAAAGTTACCGTTTATGACCATAGTGGAAAGAAATCACAAATTGACATTGGAACAGTTACAACAATACCATATAAGATTGATAAATCGGAGGTATTTATAGATGCAATATATGGTACAAATGGGAAAGGAACTGTATACATAGATTTTGACGAATCCTTTAGTGAAATGGATAGTTATCATATAGAATATCAAATAGGTAAAAATGGAGCAAATTATAATGCAAATGGAAAATGGTTAAAAACTTCTTTGAAAAATCCACAAACTGGTGTGCAAGTAAACAACTTGTCAATAGGTGATATTGTTTATGTAAGAGTAACTGATGGTATAAATGTATTATCAATAGAAGAAAAAAGTGTTGATGAAAATGGAAACGAAACTATTATAGATTTAGGAACATCAATCTATACTTTTAATATAACACAATTGGAAGATTATTCTAGCACATATGAGACTAAAACTGAATATGAAGATATAGATAAAAATAAGGCAACAATTCCGTCGGGATTTGCAGTAAACAATCTACATAAAGAAATAAAAGATGGATTGGTTATAAAAAGAATGAAAGACAATAATGGTAATGCAATAGAAAACGGAGACGAATTCGTGTGGGTACCTGTAAAAAATGCTGTATATGATGAAGCAAACAAGGAAAATATATTAGCAGATAGTCCAACAAGTACAAGTATGTATAAACCAATGGCTAGATTACAAGGAAAAAGCGAAACGACAAGTGAAAGTAATTATGAAGGAATATTATATGATTATTCAATGAATAGTGAAACAGGTTCTTATGTGAAGTCTGTTAAATCTGTGTTAGGTATTTCAAAAACAAACAGAGAAATAAGTTTAATAACTGGTAGTGAGACACAATTAGGTTGGCTTTACAAGAGTGGCAAGCTTTATGATGCTGTTGTTGCAAATTATAATAAAATACTGCATTTTAATAGTGTAAACGATTTTGGTACATATATGAATAATGAATACACAGAAATGGTTGAATCGGTAAAAAAGTATGGAGGATTTTGGATTGCTAGATATGAAACTACAATAGCAGAAGATGGAGGAATTCATTCAGTAAGTGGTGCAAAACCATATACGGCTAACTGGTATAATATGTATTATTCTCAAGAAAGTGGTTTAAATAGTAAGAATCCTTATTATAAAAATTCAGACGTTGTATCAACAATGGTTTTTGGCAGTCAATGGGATGCAATGCTTAACTGGGTACTTACAGGAAATGATGCAAGCAAAATATTCAAGGTAATTGGAAACCATGAAGGAGCTGTTGGAACAACGGGAAAATATGGAAGTGATTACATAAATAATATATTTGATACAAGTTCCAATGTTAGAGATTTAACACAAGAAGCAAACAATAATGCACATAGAGTATACCGTGGAGGAACATATGGTACGAATGGAAATACAGTAACAAGTGAACGTAATAACAGTGAACCAACATTGATAACAGGTATTATGGGAACACGCTTTACATTATATGTGAAGTAAAATAATAAATAATTTAAATCATAGTTTTGTATAGTGAAAAAAGTTGAATATATAAATTGAAAATTATGCTATTTAATTGCAAGGAGGACTTAAAATTTGAAAGGAAAAAGACAAATAAAAAAAGAAAATAATAAAAAATTGTACATCATTATTGCTATAATTTTTATAGTAATTGCAACTATATGTATAATAAATATTAATAAGAAAAAGCAATCGACTAATGATAATTTAAACAATTCGAATGATGGAATAGCATTATATAATACAACTTTAGGTGAATATGTAAAGCAAACAGAAGATGGTATAAAGTTAAACACAAGTGACTTGGTAAACTCAGACAAAATTCTTGGCAATTTAACAATTACAGATATTCAGCTAACATATAATTCTGGGATTACAAGCCTAACTGCAAAAGTTGTTAACAATTCTGATACAGAAACAGGTATTTCTACAATAACAGCAACCTTAATTGATAAAGATAAAAATGAAATATGCAAAGTAAAAGGTGTTATAAGAGCGCTTGGAATTGGTGAAACAGGAAAGCTAAATATTTCGATGTCTGGCAATTTTATAACAGCATATGATATAAAATTTTCAAATTAAATAAAACTAAAAACAAAAAATGAAAAGTTAATCATAAAAACAAAGAAAAAATCAAAAATTACTTGCATTCACAGTTAGTTTGTGGTAAATTATTATGTAGAATTGAATAGAAAAAACTGTGAAGAGGACAAGATAAATAAAACTAATTAACAGAGAGTCAAATGCATGCTGAGATTTTGATAAATTAAAGATTATTTATTATCACCTTGGAGTTGTTTATGTGAAAGAATATTGTGAGAAATCCAATGTTAATATTTGAGTAATATAAATCGTAATATTGCGTTAAGATAAAATAAGAGAAAAGCTAAATACATCTTGTGTTGAAAAAATCTAAATTATAGAAGATTATAATATTCAAACAAGAATATAAACTTTTAAATTAGGTGGTACCACGGAGTAAAATTCGTCCTATGTTAATAGGACGAATTTTTGTTGCCAAAGACTAAGCTAAACTTCGCCCAATAGGGACACCCCTTTTTGGACGAAAAATTGTAATAAATTATAAAAGTAGGTTTATAAAATGAAGCTATTCTCTGGAAAATAAAAATTCGCCCAAAGAAGGGCGTCCCTATTGGGCGAAAATGAAAGGAGTAATTTATATGAGTGAAGAGAAGAAAGATTATTCAAGCACACTTAATCTGCCAAAGACAGATTTTCCAATGAGAGGAAATTTGCCAACTAAAGAGCCAGAAACATTAAAGGCTGTTTTTGAGAATGGATTATATGAGAAAATTTTAAAGAAAAATGAAGGACATAAGCATTTTGTTTTACATGATGGACCTCCATATGCTAATGGAGAAATTCATGCTGGACATGCTTTAAATAAAATTTTAAAGGATACAATCGTAAGATATAAGGCAATGAAAGGCTTCTATGCTCCTTATGTTCCTGGATATGATACACACGGAATGCCAACTGAGAAGAAGGCTATTGAGAAGCTTGGACTAGATAGAAGTAAGATTCCTGTTACAAAGTTTAGAGATACTTGTAGAGAATTTACAACAAATTACAAAGATATCCAAACAGAAGGCTTCAAACGTCTTGGTGTTCTTGGAGACTGGGATCACCCTTATATAACTTATGACCATGCAACAGAGGCAAGACAAATTGGTGTATTCGGAGATATGTACAAAAAAGGATATATCTATAAAGGATTAAAACCAGTTTACTGGTGTACTGATTGTGAAACAGCACTAGCTGAAGCAGAAATTGAATATAAAGATGTAACAGGAGAATCTATATATGTAAAATTTCCTGTTGAAGATTCTAAGGGCTTGTTTGATAAAAAAGATACTTATATGGTAATTTGGACAACTACACCTTGGACTCTACCAGGAAATATGGGAATTACAATTGGTGCAGATTATGAGTATAGCATGGTTGAGTTAAAAGAAAACAAGGAGAATGCAAAACTTGAAAGATTAATAATTGCAACAGAGCTTGTAGAAAAAGTTATGAAACTTGCTGAAGTAGAAGATTACAAAACAGTTCAAACTTTCAAAGGTTCAGAACTAGAAGGAGTTTTATGCAAGCATCCATTCTTAGACAGAATGTCTAGAGTAGTTCTTGGTAGTGAAACAACTGTTAATGTTACTCTTGATGAAGGTACTGGAGCAGTTCATACAGCACCTGCTTATGGTAAAGAGGACTATTTACAAGGATTGAAAGATAAACTTGGAATGGTTGTAGCTGTTGATGATAAAGGAAAACAAACAGCCGAGGCCGGAGAGTTTGCAGGTCAATTCTATGCAAAATCTAACAAAACTATAACAGCGTGGTTAGATGAAAATGGATATTTATTAAAAGCTGTAAAGATAGAGCACTCTTATCCACATTGCTGGAGATGCAAAAAGCCAATAATCTTCAGAGCTACACCACAATGGTTTGCATCTGTTGATGGATTTAGAGATGATGTTTTAAAGGCTATTAAGACTGTTACATGGCACCCAGATTGGGGCGAGGATAGAATGAGCGAGATGATTAAAGGAAGAAATGATTGGTGTATTTCAAGACAACGTACTTGGGGTGTTCCACTTCCAATATTCTATTGCAAAGACTGTGGAGAGCCTTATGTTACAGAAGAATCTATAAAGAAAATTCAAGAGGTTGTAAGAACAGAAGGAACAAATGCTTGGTGGGCAAAAGAAGCAAAAGATTTAGTACCAGAAGGTGCAAAATGTCCAAAGTGTGGATGCACAGAATTCAAGAAAGAAACAGACATAATGGATGTTTGGTTCGATTCTGGTTCTACACATCAAAGTGTTCTAATTGAAAGAGGATTAGACTACCCAGCAGACTTATATCTAGAAGGCAATGACCAATACAGAGGCTGGTTCCAATCTTCATTATTAACATCAGTTGCAGTAAATGGAATAGCTCCATACAAAGAAGTTCTATGTTGTGGATTCGTTGTAGATGGTCAAGGAAGAAAAATGTCTAAGAGCTTAGGAAACGGAGTATCTCCAATAGATGTTTCAAACAAATTTGGAGCAGATATATTAAGACTTTGGGCTCTATCATCAGATTATTCTATGGACGTAAACTTATCAGATGATATACTAAAAGGAATTTCAGATGTTTATAGAAAGATAAGAAATACAGCAAGATATATCTTAGGAAATACTTATGACTATGACCCTGAAAATCCAGTTGCTTATGAAGATTTACAAGAAATTGATAAATGGGCATTAACAAGATTAAATAAATTAATTAAAGACTGTACAAAGGACTACGACACATACAGTTTCGGAAACTGCTACCACGATGTAAACCAATTCTGCGTTGTAGACATGAGTAGCTTCTATCTTGACATAATAAAGGATAGACTATACACAGAAAAAGCAGATTCAGTAGCAAGACGTGCAGCACAAACAACTATGTATTACATACTAGATGCACTAGTAAAAATATTAACACCAATGATTTCATTCACAGCCGAAGAAATTTGGTCTGCAATGAAACATACAGAAAAAGAAAACGTAGAAAGCCCAATGCTTGCAGACTATCCAGTTTCAAATGACGAATGGGATAACAAAGAAATAGCAGAAAAATGGGAAAAAATAATCAAAGTTAAGAACATAGTTGCAAAAGACCTAGAACTTGCAAGAGCAGAAAAAACAATAGGAAACTCTCTAGACGCAAAAGTTACAATATATGCAGAAGGAGAAGAATACAAATTCTTAAAAGAAAATGAAGAATTAATAAAACTTGTATTAATAGTATCTGGACTAGAAATACAAGAAAATAACAGAAAACAAGAAGAAAAACTTGGAGTAAAAGTAGAACATGCAACAGGTGAAAAATGCGAGAGATGTTGGATGTACAACGACCACATAGAAGATGGACTATGCCCAAGATGTAAAGAAGTACTAGAAAAATAAAAAATCGCCCAATAGGGACGCCCCTTTTTGGGCGAAACTAGAGTTAAAAAAATATTCAAATGTTTATGATAAGGAGCAATGGACGGAGGATTATATGTATTATAGAATTGAAGATATAAAAGAACTAAGTGATATGGAAAGTCCATATGAATTTATAAAAAAATTGAATATTTATTTGGTTAGACATGGCGAGTCAGAAGGTAATATATTACAGAGCAAAGTTTCAGACTATGCGTATGAAGTTAAAGAAGAGGAAAGGCTAGAAGACATAAAAGTTAGACTTACGCCAAAAGGTGAAGAGCAAGCAAGAAATCTTGGAAGTAAAATTAAGCAAATGTTTGAAAGTAAAGAAATAGATAGAAATAAAACTCTTGTACTTGTTTCTCCATATGAAAGAGCAAGAAAAACATTTGAACTTGCAAATATGCAGGCAAAATTCAATGAAGAAAGTGTATTTGTATTAAATGATTTAAGAGAAATGTCTTATGGTGCGTTTGACTTTATAAATCATGACAAGAAAATGAATGACTATAAGAGGGAATATGCCGAATATAATAGAAATACATTAAAATATTTTAAACAACAATATTTAGGCGAAAGTCCTGCAAATGTATGCGATAGATGCTATTCAGTATTGTTCTTTATTAAAGAATATATGCAGAACCATGAAATAGAAAACGTTTTTGTTATAGCTCATGGAGATGCAAATAGATGTCTTGCGATGGACATGATAAATTTGCCACCAGAAGCATTCGAATATTTTAAGCCACAAGACAATGCTAAAATTATAAAAATACTTCATGGAAAAATAAAAGAATAGTGAGAAAGACTATTTAGGAGACGAAGAAAAGAGAATGACTTCGTCTCTTATAGTGTTAATAGATTTTTTTGCTAGTAGATTTAAATAAAAACTTGAAAATTTATATGTTTTAATGTAGAATACAACTAATAAAGTAGAAACCAAAAGAAAGGAAATGTATAAATGCATTGTTATGAATTTATTTCGCATTCGGAAGAAGAGACGATGAAATTTGCGGATGATTTTGCATCAAAGTTAAATGAACATTCTAAGATTGTTTTATCTGGAGATCTGGGATCAGGAAAGACTAAGTTTACAGAGGGACTTCTTAGGCATTTTGGATTAGAAGATGAAATTTCTAGTCCTACTTTTACGATTGTGAATGAATATGACACTCCAAAATTTAAAATTTACCATTTTGATTTATATAGATTAGTTGATGTTGATGAATTTTTTGCAATTGGTGGAGAAGAATATTTACAAACTGGACTATGTATTTTTGAATGGGGAGAAATGATTGAGAATCTTATTCAAGATGACTATATAAGAATTACATTTTCTAGAGATAATGATGCCGATAATTCGGATTTAAGAAAATTAAGAATAGAGGAAATAAAAAATGAAGATTCTTGCTGTTGATACTTCTTCTAGGAACTGTTCTGTTTCTATTGTGGAAGTCGATGAAAATAAAAATATTAATATAATTGCACAGGATAACAATGATGATGAAAGAACTCATTCTGTAAAGCTAATTCCTATGATTGACAAGATGTTTAAAAAATCTAATTTAAGTTTGGATAATATTGATTTGCTTGCGTGTTGCTTAGGACCTGGATCTTTTACTGGAATAAGAATCGGAATTGCAACTATGAAAGCTTTTGCTGATGTAAAAAATATTCCTACTGTTGGAGTGACTTCGCTTGAAAGTCTAGCTTACAATATAAACGAGAATTCGACAATTTGTCCTATTATAGATTGCAAAAATAATAATGTTTATTCTGCAATATTTAAACTAAATGATAATACTTATTCACAAATTGGGGAAAATATAGCAGATACAATTGATGAAGCGTTAGAAATTTGCAAATTACATGGTAAAGATTCCATCATTTTTATTGGAGACGGTAGTGTCTTACATAAAAAAATGATATTAGAAAAATTTGAAAATATGGACGTGAAATTTTCGGATAAAAACCTGCAATCTAGTTTGTCTTTAGCAAGATGTGCCTATGACAAATATTTAAAGGGAGAATATGGAGACTCTAATTATATTTCTCCTTTGTATTTGAGAAAGTCTCAAGCTGAAAGGGAAAAATATGGAGAAAAATAATTATCTAATTTCTGCAATGAAAATTGAAGATTTAGAAAACATAAAGGATATACTTGAAACCGATTTTGATGAATTTTGGAATTACGAGACTCTAAAAGAAGAATTAGAATCTGATTTTTCAAAATATTTTATTGCAAAGCAGAATGATGAAATAGTTGGTTTTGCAGGTTTAAAAATAATTGTAGATGAAGCGGATCTAATGAATATCGTAACAAAAAAATGCTATAGACATAGTGGCATTGCATCAAAAATTATGAACAATCTAATAAATTATTGCAAATTAAAGAGAATAAAGTGTATTACTTTAGAAGTAAATGTTCAAAATTCTATTGCAATTAATTTTTATAAAAAGTATAATTTCAAAGAAGTTGGACTAAGAAAAAAGTATTATGAAAATACATATGATGCAATACTTATGAAATTGGAGATTTATGAATATTAAAATATTAATATGAAAATTTCTTAAATTTAAAATATACTAAAAGACCAGAAAAAATTTATAGGAGGAACTACTAATGAAAAATCAATTTGAACTTTCTTACAAGGATTTAAAATCAACTTGTAACCCAAACATTTTCAAGTTTGAAACTACCGAAAGTTTGGAACCAATAGCGAGTGGAATTGGCCAAGACAGAGGAATAAAAGCTCTAGAATTTGGACTTAATGTTGATATTAATGGTTACAATTTATATATAGAAGGGCCTAGTGGAGTTGGCAAAACCATGTACACTAAGCATTATTTGGAGAGCATTTCTAAGAAGAAAAAGATTCCACAAGATTGGTGTTATGTTTATAACTTCGATAATCCAAATGAGCCAATTGCTATTCCACTTGCAGCCGGTCAAGGTAAAGAATTTAGAGATGCAATGGATAGATTTATTAAAGACATAAAACATGACATAAAAGATACCTTTAATAACGAGGATTTCGAGAAAGAGAAGGCACTTATTAAGCAAGAATATGAAGCAAAAAGATCAGCTTTAATGGATAAGCTTAATGCCACATCTTCACAATATGGATTCCAAGTAAAATCTGCTAATAATGGAATTTATATGATGCCTGTTATAAATGGAAAAACTATTGAAGAAGAAGAATTTGAAAAATTAGATTCTGAGACAAAAAAAGATTTTGAAGATAAATCTGCAATTGTTCAGCAACATGTAATGGAAGCAATTTCACAAATAAAAAACATTCAATCTGAGTCTGATAAGAAAATAAGTGAGTGGCAATCAAATGTAGCACTTCTTACTGTAAATGCACATGTAAATTACATTAAATCTAATTTCAAGAGAAATAAGAAAATTACAAAATTCTTAGATGATGTAAAAAAAGATATTTTAAAGAATGTAAATGCATTTTTAGTTGTTGATGATGATAGCAAGAAACCAGTACAACCACAGCCACAAAGGCAGGAAGTTCTAAGACCATGGCTTAATTACAGAGTAAATTTATTTATAGATAATAGCAACTTAGAAGGTGCTCCAGTAATAATGGATTCTAACTATTCATATCCAAATATATTTGGAAAGTTGGAATATGAAAATTATTATGGAAGCTTGAAAACAGATTATACAATGTTAAAACCAGGATTATTACACATTGCGAATGGTGGATATTTAATAATGCAGGCTACAGACATAGTTTCTAATCAATATTGTTATGAAACATTGAAGAAAGTATTAAGAACAAAAGAATTAGGAATAGAAAATCCGGTTGACCAACATTCGTCTATGGTAATGGTTTCTCTAAAACCAGAGCCTATTCCACTTAACTTAAAGGTAATATTAATCGGAAACGAAGCATTATATCAAACTTTAATATCTGTTGATACTGATTTTAGAAAGCTATTCAAGATAAAGGTTGAGTTTGAAGATGACGCACCTTTAACTTTGGAAAATATGAATAAATTAGCAAGAGTAGTAGAAGGATTCTGTCAAACAGAAGAACTTCCTCCACTTGATAGATCTGGAATGGCAAAAGTTATAGAATTTGCATCTAGACTTGCAAATGACCAAACGAAATTATCAACAAGATTTAGCGAGATTACTCAGATTGTTGGAGAAGCGGCTACACTTGCAAAATTAAAAAGAGAAAAAGTTATTACAGGAAAAATTGTAGACGAAGCACTTGCTCAAAGAATTGAAAGAGTACAAAAATACAACCAAAAATATCTTGACATGATAAACAATAGCACACTTCTAATAGACACAGAAGGTTTCAAAGTTGGACAAATAAATGGTTTAACAGTAATGAGCATAGGAGATTATTCATTTGGATTGCCAGCAAGAATAACGGCTAATACTTATGTTGGAAAAAATGGAATAATAGACATAGAGCGTGAAGTAGAAATGTCTGGCTCATCTCATTCAAAAGGAATTTTGATATTGAGTGGATACTTAGGCGAGATGTTTGCACAAGATATGCCATTATCTTTAACTGCAAGTTTGTGCTTTGAACAATTATATAACGGTGTTGATGGAGATAGTGCATCTTCAACAGAGTTATATGCAATACTTTCAAGCCTTTCTGGAATACCAATAAATCAATCAATTGCAGTTACTGGATCTGTAAACCAAAAAGGTGAAATACAACCAATAGGTGGAGTAAATGAAAAAATAGAAGGATTCTTCAAAATCTGCAAGACACGTGGACTTAAAGGCTTACACGGAGTAATGATACCAAAATTAAACGAGAAAAATTTAAACTTATCAGATGAAGTCGTAGAAGCGGTAAAACAAGGATTGTTCCATATCTATGCAATCTCAACAATAGAACAAGGAATAGAAATTTTAACTGGAGTACCAGCTGGAAAACGAGATGAATCAGGAAGATTTACATCTGGTAGTGTAAATAGCTTGGCATATGCAAAATTAAAAAAATATGCAAAAATAAGTAAAGAAGATTAATTTAGCAAAGAGCAAAGTTTAGTAAAATAAACAATGCTCTTTTTCTTTTATGAAATGAAAGAAAATGAATGAGACAAATATGGAAAATTCTGCATTGACAATTTTGCGTATAAAAAGTATAATTGGAATGTACAAAAAGCGGACAACTGGCTCTTTAAAACGTATTTGAATGAGTCTAAAATTAAACCTTAAGAAGGGAAATACAATTAATGGAAGATAAGAAAAAATATATTAGGAATTTTAGTATAATTGCACATATAGACCATGGTAAATCTACATTAGCAGATAGACTTATTGAGATGACGGGAGTTCTTTCTAAAAGAGAGATGGAAGAACAAGTTCTAGATAACATGGATATCGAGAGAGAACGTGGAATTACGATAAAGTCTCAAGCTGTTAGAATGAAATACAAGGCAAAAGACGGAAATACATATGAACTTAATTTAATAGATACCCCAGGACATGTGGATTTTAATTATGAAGTTTCTAGAAGTTTAGCTGCATGTGATGGTGCGATATTAGTAGTAGATGCAAGCCAAGGCGTAGAAGCACAGACTTTAGCAAATGTTTATTTAGCCATAGACAATAATCTTGAAATACTTCCAGTTATAAATAAAGTCGACTTGCCCAATGCAAGACCTGACGAAGTAAAAAATGAGATTGAAGATATAATTGGAATACCTGCACAAGATGCACCTTGCATTTCTGCAAAAACAGGATTAAATGTAGACGAAGTGCTAGAAAGAATTGTTACAGATATTCCGGCTCCAACAGGAGATGAAAATGCGCCATTGCAAGCCTTGATATTTGATTCTATTTATGATAACTACCAAGGTGCTATTGCATATTGCAGAATAAAAAACGGAACTGTAAAAGTTGGAGACAAGATAAGATTAATGGCATCTGGCAAAACATTTACAGTAACAGAAGTAGGATATTTTGAACCTGGCTCATATTCACCAGCTGAAAGCTTAACAGCAGGAGAAGTTGGATACATTGCTGCAAGCATAAAGAGCTTATCAGATATACGTGTTGGAGATACAATCACAGTAGATGATAGACCAGCAGAAAAGCCACTTCCTGGATACAAAAAAGTAAACCCAATGGTATATTGTGGACTATATCCAGTCGACGGAAGTGATTACGAAAATTTAAAAGTTGCCCTTGAAAAATTACAACTAAATGATGCGGCCTTAGAATATGAACCAGAAACATCTGCAGCCTTAGGCTTTGGCTTTAGATGTGGATTCTTAGGATTATTACATTTGGAAATAATAGAAGAAAGATTAGATAGAGAATTCGATTTAAGTCTAATCACAACATCTCCATCTGTAATCTATAAAGTATATAAAACAGATGGAACGATGGTAGAAATCTACAATCCAGCAGATTTGCCACCAGCAGACGAAATATCAAGAATAGAAGAACCATTTGTACAAGCGGAAATACTAACACCAAAAGAATTTGTCGGAAACATAATGGAAATATGTCAAAACAGACGTGGAATTTATATAGATATGAAATATCTAGACACAACAAGAGTAACATTAATATACGAGTTACCTTTAAATGAGATAATATACGACTTTTTTGATAAATTAAAATCAAAAACAAAAGGATATGCATCATTCGATTACGAAATAAAAGAATACAGACCATCGACACTAGTAAAACTAGACATATTAGTAAATGGCGAAAACGTAGATGCCTTATCATTCATAGTGCACAAAGACTCTGCCTATGAAAGAGGCAAAAAGATGATAGAAAAGCTTAAAGAAGTAATACCAAGGCAATTATTCACAATACCACTGCAGGCTGCAATCGGAGGAAAAATAATTGCAAGAGAAACAATATCTGCAATGAGGAAAGACGTTTTAGCCAAATGCTATGGTGGAGACGTAACAAGGAAGAAAAAATTACTAGAAAAGCAAAAACGTGGAAAGAAAAAGATGCGTGAAATCGGAAACGTAGAAATACCACAAGAAGCATTCTTGTCAGTATTAAAATTAGATGATGAAAAATAATCTGCTCAAAACAATTTTTGTTTTTTCAAAACTTCGGTATGGCGCTCTTGGTCGGAGCTCCTTCGGACTCCTCAAAAGGCGAGCTTGACCTTGTTTTTCAAAAATAAAAATTGTTTTGAACTTATAATTAAATTTGTAAAAAGAGGATATTATAGATGAGTAAAAATTTTAGAAATAATAAATTTTCAAAAGAAAATGAACAAAAAGAATTTGATGATCAAATTGAAGGCAGAAATGCTGTATTAGAACTATTGGAGAGTGGCAAAGATATAAACAAAATTTATATCACTAAAGGCGAGAAACATGGTTCTATTACGAAGATAATAGCAAAAGCTAAAGAAAGAAAAATTGTAACAGTAGAAGTCGAAAGAGAAAAGATAAATCAAATGGCTCAAACTGAAAATGCACAAGGTGTAATCGCAATAGTTCCACCTTTTGATTACTGTGAAGTAGAAGACATTTTAAATGAAGCAAAAGATAGAAACGAAAAAGCGTTTATATTAATATTAGATGGAATAGAAGATCCACATAATTTAGGTTCAATTATTAGAACAGCCGAGACTGCGGGGGTTCATGGGATAATTATACCTAAAAGAAGAGCTGCAGCGGTAAATAGTACGGTTGGAAAAACATCTGCTGGAGCAACAAGTTTCATGAAAGTTGCACGAGTAAACAATATAAATGAAACGATAAAATATCTAAAAGAAAATAACGTATGGATTTATGGTACAGACATGGAAACAGAAAAAATGTACTATGATGAAGATTTGACAGGAAATGTTGCAATTGTAATTGGAAGCGAAGGCTTCGGAATGAGCAGACTCGTAAAGGAAAATTGTGATTTCTTAATAAAAATTCCTATGAAAGGAAAAATTACATCTTTGAATGCATCAGTTTCAGCTGGAATAGTAATGTATGAAGCGGTAAAACAAAGAATGAAATAAATGGGCATAAAGTGAGAGTGAAAAATACCAGATAGAATAAATTATTTAAATAAGATATTTATAAGAAAAAATGAAAAATGACTAATTGTGTCAAAAAATAGAAAACAGCATACAATATAGTATAACATCAAACAAAAAAGATGTTGTATGGAGGTGACTTTTATGGAGCCACATGATTATAATTGCTGTTGTGATACAAAGAAGAAAGAAAAGAAAAATTGCTTCGGATTAATTGCTACAATACTTGCCGTTGCGTTAGGTGTTGTAATAGGAATAATAGTAGGAGCTGAAATGGTTGGAACTATATTAGGAGCAATTAGTGCAATAATAGTTTTAGCAGTTGTATTAGGCCTATTGTTAGTATTAACGATAATTCTAATAATATGTTGCAAGAAACCAAGAAAATATTGTGATTAATGTATCAAAAATTCCGCCCTTAACAAATTAAGGGTGGAACATAAAATATAATCGGAGGAAAAATGATAGATAAAGAAAAAGCATTAAAAGCATTTTATGAATATGTTAGTAGATATAATCCAGAAGATGAAAAAATAATGGTAAAAATAGAACACATACAGAGAGTGGCAAAAAATGCAAATGATATAGCTGAAAATTTGAAACTAACAAGAGAAGATATAGACCTTGCATGGCTAATTGGGCTATTGCATGATATAGGAAGATTCGAACAAGTAAGACTTTATCATACATTTAATGATGGGAAAAGTGTGAATCATGCAGAAATTGGTGTAAAAATATTATTTGAAGATGGGTTAATACGTGAATTTATAGAGGACAAGCAGTATGACGAAATAATAAAGAAGGCAATATTAAATCATAATAAATTGCAAATAGACAAAGGATTAACAGAAAGAGAAATAATGCATAGTAAAATAATAAGAGATGCAGACAAAGTGGATATATATTATTCTTTAACAATATATTCGAAAGAAGCGGTTTGGGAAAGCAAAGATTTGTCAAATGATACAATAAGTGACGAAATATACAGAGAATTTAAAGAGGATAGAAAAATCAATTATAAAAATAGGAAAACTGCAGTAGATACATTGGTGAGTCACTTTGCATATGTATTTGATTTTAATTATAAATATAGCTTACAAATAATATATATAAATAATTACATAGAAAAAATATATAAAAGAAATAAATTTAATGATAAAAAAACAATGGAAAGATATAATGAAATATTTAACATTGCTACTGAATATGTGAAGAAGAAAATAAATTAGTTACAGTTTCCTTGATTAAAAAAATCTAAAAAAATTTAAAAAAAGGTGTTGACATTAAATAAGGTCTGTGGTATTATATTTGAAGTGCCGAACAATGGATAAAATATTAAATAAATTAGTAATAAAAAACACAGTAAATTTACGACAAAATGAAGAATTACTAGTTTTTTATTTTACACTTTTTTATCCTAAAAAACAGTATAAAAAATAATTTTAAAAAAATTAAAAAAACTGTTGACAAAACAAAATAAAGATGGTACAATATGAAACGTTCCACAGCGAAAGCTAAAGAACAAGAG
>CAKOSX010000008.1 GCA_934119935.1 uncultured Clostridia bacterium
CCAGTTGAATATAGAACTCAACTAGGGTTTCCATAGAATTGTTTTTTTGTGTCTACTTTTTATTGACAACTTCAAATTATCAACTATCTGCTTTTTCAAATTATTTACTTTATGTTTACAGTCTTTATAATTTCAATCGCTTCATCTGCCTCATTCTTTGGTAAATTTGGATTAATTACTATAATGTTTTTATTGGTATCTATAAGAATATCTCTCCACACTTCATCACCTGAATGATATCCAACAACAACTTCGTTTCCATTATTTAAAGTTATATTTTTTGATATTCTTTCAGTACCACAAACGCCAAATTTTTCTTTATAAAAATATATCATTGCATACTGCTCTTCATCGTTTTTATAAAGCTTTAAAGCATAATCATAATTATCATCTTCTGCTACTTGCATTTCTTTATAATTCCAACCATTTGGAATTTTTAGTTCTATTGTAGTGTCACCAATTGTTTTAGAGTATTTCTCTTCTTTTATTATATTTTCATTTTGGCTTGTCTTTACTACCGTTGAATATTTTTTACCCCAAGTTCCAAATACTACTTCCTCACCATTTTTCATTTTAATAGAGTCAATCAAATACATTGTTCCAACTGCTGCAACTGCTATAATTACTAATATGATTATTATTTTTTTCATATATACCACCTAACCTTTCTACTATTTAGACAATTTGTATCTCCGTTTTGTTGGTATTTTGCAAAATAATTGAAAAAAATATTTTTTATAAAATTATAGAGCTATGTAAATCATAGCTCCTTAGTCTTAGTTATTTGGCAGGTGTGCCGTTTCCTGCATCTCTTTTGACCATTTAGGTGCGTGGATGGCACTATTGTCCACCTCAAATAACCTATTTATATTGTACTCTAATTATACATCTTTTATTCACTTTTTTCTACCTTTTTTCCAAATGATTTTTCCTCTATTTCTTATAGTTTGATTCCACGTTCTTTTATTTAATTTCATTAATGTTATTATAGAATTTTTACTATGTTCTTCATCTTTTCCTAGTGCTAATTTTATAACTACTCGACCATTTTTGCTAATTTCTTCAATTTGCTTTAAATATATCATTGTATCTTCATGTCTATTATCCTCAACAATATAATCAGGATCTTCAATTATACTCTTTATATATCTTCTTAATTGCTTGTATAATTGTATCAATGGAAGGATTTTTTCCCAGCTTTATTTGTTTTTCTATTTTTTTATTATATATTTTTTGGTACTTCTCTACTTTAGTACTAACTGGAACAAACCATATAATATCATCATATTTCTCACTTTTAAAGCAATAATAGCATGGTCTTTTATTTTCGTTTTCTTTATTTTTCATCAATCCCGGATCATCTATAATGTCAAAAAAAGAATCCTTTATAAAGTAAAAACATCCCACATCTATTTCCATTTTGATTCCTCCTTATATTATCAAAGGCCTACCATTTCTGGTAAGCCTTATTAGAATTATTTATTCACTCTCTCATTTATAACTCGCTAAAGAGGCAGCGACAAACACATTTATTAAAAACAAAAATGTCTTTAATTATTATATTCATAATAACATGAAATATTATATGTTGTCAATTGAATTTTTATATATTTTTTAATACTTTGCAAGGATTTCCTACTGCAACAACATTAGATGAAATATCTTTATTTACCACACTGCCAGCACCAATAACAA
The DNA here is from genome assembly GCA_934119935.1 of uncultured Clostridia bacterium. Classification (GTDB taxonomy): domain Bacteria; phylum Bacillota; class Clostridia; order TANB77; family CAG-508; genus CAG-245. The sequence goes on from CAKOSX010000008.1 coordinate 1,696, forward strand.
CGTTATCTCCTATTGTAACTCCAGGCATTACACAAACATTTCCACCAAAAAACAATTTATTTTTGATTACTCATCTCTTAAATATTTTTCCCAATTCATAAACGCATGTCCTATTCTTAGTACTAATGCTTCAGAAGTTTTTTCATCAACCATATAAAATATTATGTAATTTCTTACATTAATTTTTCTAACATTCTTTTCTCCAGTCAATTTTTCATCTAATATAGGCATACTCCCTGCTATGTTTTCCAAGTCTTTCAAGCCCTGCTTAAATAGTAATTTATATTTATCTGCAAGTATGTCTCCCGACAGATTGTGGCGAAGATATGAAATAATATTTTCTAAATCATTCTCCGCTGCTTCTGATACCTTTATTTTATATTTTTTCATATCATTTGCTCCTATCTTCTATATATTATCTATTTTAGCAAAGACTTCATCTAAAGAATATACCTTGTTTTCTTTTATATCCTTCATTCCTTTTTGTAATTTTTCTTTTAAATCCTTTTTACTTTTTATCGTTACACTTTCAGGAGCCTCTCCATCTACATATGATAACTTTAAAAATTCGATGAAATTAACCACTTGAATCGTCAACTCTTCTGGTAATGTTTCAATTTCATTATATAATTTTTGTTTTTCAATAGACATAATTATACCTCCCATTAAATTTATATTATTATATCATCATTTTCCTTATAATGAAAGTCTTTCTTCTTATGTTACACATCTTTTTTCTTATCATTTGTAATATCGCCATTACCACTTACTGGTATTGTTTCTCCTAAATAAGTTGGCTTTGGTTTGAATATACATTTTATAAAATCTTTATCTCTTGCTAATATTTCCCTTAATTCTCTATATGTTGCTCCTACATATTGTCTTGGATCTGCTCCGACTCCATAAGCTTCTAAGCCTAATTTATTGGCAATGTATAGTGCTCTATATAAATGATACTCTTGTGTGACTATTACAATTCTTTTAGCTTTAAATATTTCTTTGGCTCTATATATGCTCTCATATGTTGAAAAGCCTGCGTGGTCCATAAAAATATTCTCCGAAGGTACTCCTTTTTCAATGGCATAGTTTTTCATTATGTTTACTTCATCATAATCTTCCTTGCCATGGTCTCCGCTCATTATTATTTTGCTTGATACATTATTTTCATATAATTTGATACCTTCTAATAATCTATCTTCTAACATATGGCTAGGCTTGTCTCCCCATACACCGGCACCTAAAATAATAATACAATCTATGTCTGACAATTTATCATATTCATTTTCTTTAATTATCTGATTTTTTGTAGAAATTTTCACATAAGCATTTATTCCAAATACACATGCTAAAATTATGACAATAATAATTACTAAATAAACCATTACTTTTTTCATTTACCTTCTCCTATTATTAGTTTGACTTCATTTAATTAGCATTATACCATACTTGTATATTTTTTCAACACCCGAATATGTATAAAAAATTCAAAAAATTATACATATTTTTTGAACATGTATAATTTTTTTGTTTATTTATTCATATTTTGAATTTTCTTATAAGCCTGAATTGCCATTGCATATAGCACCATCAATATTACAATAACTATTCCATATTCTACCGGCAATCTTTGCAAATCGAAAATTATTGCTATGTTCGTGAAACAAATAATAAGAGTTAAGATGATTATCGACATCGTTGAAATTATTAGTTGTTTTGATGGTTTGCTTTGAATAAAAGGTATTTTCGAGGTTCTCATTAAATGTATTATTACTGTTTGAGATATTATTCCATATGCAAACCAACCAGTCTGGAATAATGTTGATTTTTCTATTGTGTTAAATTTCATTATAAACCACAATGCTAAGAAGCACAGCAAATCGAATATAGTGCTAATCGTTCCAAATATAAACATGTTTTTCTTTATTTCACTAGTATTCCATTTTTTTGGTTTTAGCAAATATTCTGTATCTACATTATCAAACGGCATTCCTATTTGTGCAAAGTCGTTTAGTAAATTTTGTATTAATATGTGCACTGGAAGCATTGGTAAAAACGGAAGGACTAAGCTTGCAATTATTATAGAAAGCATGTTTCCAAAGTTTCCACTCGTAGCCATTTTTATATATTTTAATATATTTGTAAAGGTTTTTCTGCCTATTATAACGCCTTTTTCCAGCACATTTAAATCTTTTTCTAGTAGAATTATATCTGCGGTTTCCTTAGCAATATCAACCGCCGTGTCTACCGATATTCCAACATCAGATTGTTTTAATGGTGGGCTGTCGTTTATTCCGTCTCCCATGTAACCTACTGTATTACCTTGTTCTTGATAAATTCTTACAATTCTTTGTTTCTGAAGTGGTGAAAGTTTAGAATATAGATGACAATTTACCGATTTTTCTTTTAGTTCTTCATCAGTCATTTCTTCAATTTCTTTTCCAGTTAATCTATTTTCTGTTGATATATTTACCTTTTTGCAAACGTTTACCGCAACACCTTCGCTATCTCCTGTTAAAACCACTGTATCTACACCATGTTTTTTTAGAGCTTCAATTGCTTGTTTTGCACTTTCTTTTGGCGGGTCTAAGAAACCTACAAATCCTATCAACACCATGTCTTTTTCGTCATTTATTCCAAACGTTTCTATTCCATGTATGTCGTTTTTTTGAGCTACCGCAACTATTCTTAGTCCTTCTTTATTGTATTTTTCATATGTTTCATACGCTTTATTTTTCAATTTTTCTGTGAGTTCTACTGCCTCTCCATTTATGTCGATATATGAACAAATATGCATAATCTCGTCTACTGCACCTTTTGTTATTAGTTGCCTCTTTCCCATCTGATCTTTTAAAACCACGCTCATTCTTCTGCGTGAAAAATCAAATGGAATCTCGTCTTCACGTGTGTATGTTTCTTTGTAAATGTTCATGTTTTCTTTTTCGGCTCTGGATATAATTGCTACATCTATCAAATTTTTTAGTCCAGTCTGAAAATAGCTGTTTAAAAAAGCATGCTTCAAAACCCTTTTACTTTCATTTCCTTCTAAGTCCATATATCTTTCTAATACAATCTCGTCCTCTGTAAGAGTTCCAGTCTTGTCTGTACAAAGAATATTCATCTCTCCGAATGTTTGTATAGCACTCAATCTTTTTACAATGGTCTTATTCTTAGACATTTCTATTGCTCCATTTGCAAGCGTAGAAGTCATTATTACTGGCAACATTTCTGGTGTAAGCCCTACCGCGATTGTTATTGCAAAAATTAAAGCCTCCCACCAATTACCCTTTGTGAAGAAATTTATTGCAAATATCACAGGTATCATTATTACCATAAATTTTATTAAAAGCTTGCTAACACTATCTACTCCTCTTTCGAAGCTATTCTGCTCACTCGTACTATATATAGACTTTGCCATGTTTCCAAAATACGTGTTGCTTCCTATTGCAACCACAACCGCCGTTGCTCGTCCACTAACAATGTTTGTTCCAGTAAATCCAATATTAGATAAATGTGTTAATTCTGCGTCTTTTTCTCTTAACGTAAAAAATTTTTCAACAGGATTAGATTCTCCTGTTAATGAAGCTTGGTCAATAAATAAATCCTTTGTTTCTAAGAATCTCACATCTCCGGGAATCATGTCTCCAGAGGAAAGTTTTAGGATATCCCCAGGCACAATATCCTCAACATCAACCGTATTTGGAAGTTCGTCTCTTATTACATCTATTTTATTTGTAATAAGTCTCTTTAATTTTTGTGCCGCTTTATTCGAATTTGTCTGCTGAAAAAAAGATATCATCGCAGAAATAAAAACCGTGCTAATAATTAGTGTAAAAGTTAGATAATCTTTATTTGTAGAAAATACTACATCTGTAAAAAAAGTAACTATTGCAACTATTATTAGCACGATATTAAATGGATTTATAAAGGCTTCTTTCAGCCTCTTAAATGTGGTATCGTTGTTATTTATATCAATTATATTTTTGCCATACTCTTCTTGTTTCTCATCTATTATTATACAGCTAAGGCCATTTTCTGATGTATCAAGTTCATGTAAAACTTCAGTATTGTTCATCTGGCTATATTTCTTTAGATTCTGCTCAATTCCATTAATTTTATCTATATTCATTAGCTTTAATAATTAATTCTCCTCATATAAAATACTAATAAATATTATGGTAAATTTAACGAATTTTATTACGTTTTTATAAAAGAACGAACCCTCATTTTTTGAGAGTTCATCTTCCTTTTTATTTAACAAATTCTTTTATTTCATTAAATAGATTTTCAACCGACATTCCGTTTTCGGCTAATAATTCTTCTGCCACGAAGTCTGTATGGAAGGCTTTTGAAATTCCATAATTTTTAACTAACATCTCATCCATGCCATAGAAAGATGCGATGTTTTGGCCATATCCTCCCATTAATTCTCCGTCCTCGATGGTAATTACTAATTCATGATTTTTCTTTAATTCATTTAGTAAATCAACATCTAAGCCAGTTAAGAATCTTGGATTTATTACAGTTATTTCGAATCCTAGTTCTTCTTTTACCTTTTTAGCGACTGCTTTTGCCATTGGTAGTAATGAGCCTACTGCAAATATAGCAACTTTTTCACCTTGAATTTCTACTTTGTTTTTATTGTAAATAGAGTAATCTGTTGTATCTTCTACTCCTGTTTCAATAAATTTTACTGGTACACGTATACCAACTGGATGTTTTTTCTGTGTAGTTGCAAATTTAAACATTTGTAAATATTCTTCTTTGCTTGTTGGTGCAAGATATATAAAGTTTGGAATATGTGCAAACATTTGAATATCACACAATGCAATATGAGTATTTGAATTCATTCCATAAGCTCCAGCATTTAAATTTAACATTGTTGCTGGGCTATCATTCAAGCATAAATCATGCGATATTTGGTCGTAAGTTCTTTGGAAGAATGGTGCATGAGTTCCAAATACAACTGTTCCACCGTTTTTAGCAATTCCAGAACTCATAGCAACCATGTTTTCTTCTGCAATTCCAACATCTATAAATTGTCCTCTATTTACATATTCATCACGAACACCTTGAACAAAGCCAAGTGACATTGGTGTTCCCGCATTTAATATTATTGCTTTTTCGTTCGTATCTAGTAAATTCTTTAAACTATCAAATACTGTTGTGTTGTGCTTTATATTTGCACCATATTTAGGTGATCCGTCTTTAACATTGAAAGGTCCTCCAGAGTGCCATGCTTCTCTGTTTTCCTCTGCATACTTTAAGCCTTTCCCTTTAACAGTATGAATATGTAATACAACTGGATGATCTATGCCTTTTACACTCTCGAATAATTCAACCAATTTCTTTAAATCATGTCCATCATCTAGATATCTATAATCTAGTCCGAAAGCATTAAATAAATTATTCTTGCTTTCTCCATTTGTCTCTCTTAACTCTTTTAGAGTCTTGTACATCCCACCATGATTTTCAGCTATGCTCTGGTCATTATCATTTATAATAATTATAAAATTATTCTTATACTCTCCTGCATAGTCAAGTGCTTCCAGAGCCTCTCCTCCTGAAAGAGAACCATCTCCAATTACTGCAATTATATTTTCATGTTCTTTGTTTAAATCTCTTCCTTCTGCTAAGCCAAGTGCTAATGAAATTGAAGTAGAAGTATGTCCAATTGTAAACATATCATGTTTGCTCTCATTTGGATTCGTATAGCCTGTTACATCTTTAAAATGTTCAGCATCTAGATATGCTTCTTTTCTTCCCGTTAAAATTTTGTGTGGATAGCATTGATGCGATACATCAAAAACTATCTTATCTATTGGAGAATTGAATACATAATGCAAAGCAACAGTCATTTCAACCATTCCTAAGTTTGGTCCATTATGTCCTCCAACATTACTAATTCTGTTAATAAGAGCCTTTCTAGTTTCATCTGCTAAAACTGGTAGCTCCTCAATTTTTAATCTTTTAATATCTTCTGGTCCATTTATATTTTCTAAAAACATTTAAAATTCCTCCTCGGTTAATTTATATCACTTAGAGCGTACTCTAAGTCAATAGTATTTTTTCAATTTTTTTATTGTTCATTATACTCAATAAGTTTTATTGCTCCATCTATTGTTTCTGTGCAGCATAGTTTTCCATTAGCATCTGCATATATTAAGTCTTCTATTTTGTCTTTGCATTCTTCATTTATAATTTGTTCTTTAAATTTGCTTGACTCTTTTATTATTCTAACATCATACCCCTCTCTTCGAGATTTAAAAACCATATATTTTATTCTATCATTTTTTAGATATTTAACTGCTTTTCTATATGGCAAATCTTTGTCAAATACTAAATAGCATTTATCACAATTTTCTGCCTCTTTCAAAATAATATCAATAGCTTCAACTTCTGCTATCGCATGTTTAATATATATTTTCCAAAATTCATCAGCCAATTGTAATGCGTGTATAAATGCTTCATTTTCAGATATATTTTCATTCCATTGTGGATTGCAATATTTTATAAAATCTGGTAATACCTTATTTTCTAGGTATTCATTTTGCATATTATCTATGGCATCAATATATTGTATTAATTCTTTGTCCATATATTCAAATACTTTTTCAACATTTTTTACTTTCAAATCTTTTAAATATTTTGTACCAAACTCTCTCCATAATAAACCTATTGATGAATAATATATTCCATTCTTTCTTCTTCCATTTCTATTTTTTTGATGATGGTCAAATTGACCTAACCCTATGTCATAAACTAACTTATTCTTTAAGTCTTTATTTTCCGTAGATGGAATTCTTATTAAAATAACCTTTTTCATTATTTTACTAATAAAAATCGTTGATATAACATCATCAATGTGAAAGCATCCCGAGTGCGTTACACAATTTGCCTTATCTATTTTATCTGTCAATTGTATGTTTTTATATTTATTAGATCTCATTCATACACCTCCAATATGTTTCATATAGTATCTCTCTTCCGTTTCATCAATAACATTAAATCCTAATTTTCTATATAAGGAAATTGCCTTTATGTTTTCTTTATAAACCCACAAATAGACACATTCATTTTTCGATATTATATCGCTAATTATACTTGTGCCTATACCTAAATTTCTATATTCGACTTCTATAAATATCTCATCAAGCATTATTCCATCATCTTTTGTTACAACAGAAAAGCAACCAATTATATTGGAATTAACGGAGATAATTTTGTAAGCATTAATTTCTAAAGGTATATGTCTATTTACATATTCTTTAATATAATTTTTCTCTTTATCTGGTAATTCTTTAGAATATTTAAATATATTATATAGTTTTGCTTCCTTTAAATATTGTATATCATTATTGCAAGCATTGACTAATTCAAATTTCGTACATAATCTGTTTTTATATTTGTTAGAGTTCATTCATACACCTCCAATACTATTTTTATACCATAAAAACAGGCAATTATCAACTAATTACCTGTTATAAACTGTTTATCCATTCGTCCACTTCATAAGGTGATGTTACCAATTGGTTTTCTGCATAATCTTCTGTGAATACAATATTCATTCCTTTTTCAATCATGTTGGTCACGTAATGTATGTTGTATGAATTTTTATACAATATATTATTTATTGTTATAAAATTCTTCTATAAATTTTATAATGTCTCCATTGTTCTCTTGTACTTTTTCTTTTTGTAATAATTCATTTAAAGAAAAATATTCTCCAGCTATATCTTCATCTACTTCATAAAAATAATGGTGATATGTTCTTGTTTCTTTATTTGGTATAGAATATTTGTCATGTACTTTATCAAACAAGTACTTCACATTGTCCGTATTATATTTATTCTTTATTTCTTCAATATTGTTTCCTTTAATGTTTGGAAATAAATACATTCCCCATCTTTCATCAAAATAGTTTAAATATTTATCTCCTCTTTTTATCAATATAATTGAATGAACATGTTCCATTATCTTTCCTCCATATTTTTTAATCAAACTGCACTTGCCAATTTGCATCTTTAAAAGCCTTAAAGCACATCTCTATCTGTTCTTTGTTTGTTTTTTCTTCTGCTAAATTATCTGGTAAGTCTTCTAATGAAAAGTATTTTATTTCTGTTGTTTCTATATTCTTTTCGAATTTTCCGCTAATAACATCACATAAGACAAAAATTTTACATACACCATATGCATATATTGGTTTATTGTGCTTATTTCTGTCCTGTACAGCAATAATCTTCTTTGCTACTGCATCTAGTCCTGTTTCTTCTCTTACTTCTTTTACAGTATTTGATTTTACAGATTCTAATACATCGCACCAACCACCCGGCAATGACCAAGTTCCATTATTTTCATGCACTAACAAAATTTTATCATCTTTAAATATTGCTGCTCTCGTGTCTATTTTAGGAGTTTGATATCCAGTTTCATTGCAAAATAAATCCTTTGTCTTTTCTAAACTTAAGCCACTCTTTTCAGATATAATCTCAGCCGATATTTCTCTTAATCTTTCATATCTTTCTATATCATAAACATTGTTTGTATATGCAAGTCCTGCTTGCGCCAAGCTCTGAATTTCAATAGCCCACTTTAACCATTTTCCCATACTTTAACCTATAAATTACCTTTCAAAATCTTCTTTTTCCTTTATTCTTCCAAGTCTTTTTATTATTGTATCTATATCTTTTTGTGTTAATCCTTCTCCAAGTCCTCGTCCATTTGCATTTGATACCTTTACTAAATGTCTAAGCATTTCTTGATCAAATGAATCATAAATTTCATCATCTAGTATAATGTAATCTTCCACACCTTTATGTGTTGAAAGCCACTGTTTTATTTCGAGTCCTCTCTCCCAATTAATAAACGGTGTCACATCAAAGTAAATTTCATATTTTGCTAATAGCTCTCTTAGCGGACCAATATCTTTTGAATTTCTCCATGAGGAGGTTAAAACAGTTTTTGCACCTGTTTCGTCAATTGCTTTTTTTAATAATTTAACCTTTTCTATGTCTATGTGTCTTTCTATTCCTTGTGAATTTTTTGCCCTAGTTATATATTCATCTGAATTTAAGACCCCATCTATATCTAAAAAAATAACTTTCAATATTTTTCTCCAATTATTATCTCAATTTTATGCCACAATTATATCGTAATTGATAATTAATTTCAATATTTATAATACAGAAAAATCGGCACCATACTCTCGTTCGAAAGCATGATGCCAATTTTGTTTTAAGCCTTTAGTATAAGGCTTATTGTTAGTCCACTAATGTTGCTGTACCAGTTTTGTAAATTTTCACCTTAACAGTTTGTCCTTTTTCAAGAACATTCCATTTTTCAAAATTCACACTGATTTCTAGGTTCCGGGCCTCTTTTTCGTCGGTGACGCCAGAGATTATGTACTCCTCGTTTCTGGATGCGAGTCGCTCATCATAATTGAGTTTTACCTCTCCCCAGTAAGGGTTCTTATCGTTTCCACTTGTGTTTACAGACCTTTCGTAAACGTACCTATCGATGTCATAGTAATATTTCATTGCATAAACAGGTTCGTCACGGTACACAGGTTCTTGGTATTCTTCGGTTTCATAATAAGTCTCATATACAGGAATACTTGTTGTTTCTTCCTCAAAATAGCCATTTCCCATGTCTCTTAATGTAGTACTATACTCGTAATGCGAAAACCTCTCTTTTGCGACTTCTCGAGTCCTGGTTTCATAATGGTCCAGAACAGATTCGTAATGATGGAATTCCATTTGCTGAGACGTTACTCTGCCTCCGGATGGAACACTCCAATCACTTTCGTGAAATGTTCTGTTTTGTTCGATGCTGATGCTTCTGCTCCATGAAAAATCGGTGATTTGCATGTTTGCTTCTTTTGGCGTAAATAAGAATACTACTCCAATAATAGAAAGCAAAACGGCTAAAACAATAGCAATAACTTTTTTGTTTAAAAAAATATTTGCTAAATTGTAGGAGCTAAAATCATGCTGTGAGTAATCTTCTTGCTGTCTTTCGAAGTACTGATACTTTTCTTCTTTTTCGGGGTTCTGCTCGAATTCATTTTCTGTAGTTTCTGCTTTTCCAGATTCTTTTTCTCTGTTTTCCTCCTGTACTTGAAAATAATCTTTGCTTTTGCCTCTTTCTGCTCCACACGACATACACTTAGTGAGTTTTGCCGAATTGTAGCTGCCACAAAATTCGCACATCCAATCAGGTTCTTTGCTAATTTTTGCTGCTTCATCTTCAGGAACATAATCCTTCGGATCATCAACATAAAATTTTACATCTTCGCCTCTTGGTCTGCCGCAATTAGGGCATTCTCTTTCACTACCACGTATGCCTTTTGTGCCACAGTAGGAACAATCCCACCGTCCAACGACAATTTTACCCATTTTTTAACCTCCTTAGTGGTCTATTTATAAAATGGTAACTTTATCTATTATATCATAAAAATGGATTATATAACAGCCTTTTAGCCTATATTTTATTCATAACTCCTAAAAATTTATAATTTTCTCCCAAGGTAAGTCCTTTTTTCCAAAATGGCCGTAGTTTGTTGTTTGTCTATAAATTGGTCTTCGTAAATCTAAATAATTTATTATTCCTCTTGGTGTTAAATCAAAAGTCTTATTTATTTTTTCTATAATCTTTTCTTCTGGAATTGTATTTGTTCCATAGGTATTTACATAGATTGATACTGGTTTTGCCACACCAATGCTATATGCTATTTGTATTTCGCATCTCTTTGCATAACCATTTGCAACAATATTTTTTGCAATATGTCTTGCCATATAAGAAGCAGAACGGTCAACTTTTGTAGGGTCTTTCCCAGAAAAAGCTCCTCCACCATGTCTTGCAGCTCCTCCATAAGTATCAACTATTATTTTTCTTCCTGTAAGTCCACTGTCTCCAAGAGGTCCACCTATTACAAATCTACCTGTTGGATTAATAAAATATTTTGTGTTTTCATCTAACAAATTAGCTGGAACTGTTGGTTTTATAACTTTCTCAATTATGTCTTTTTTTAGGATATCCATGTCAACATCAGGCAGATGTTGTGTAGAAACAACAATAGTATCAACTCTTACAGGTTTTTCTCCATCATATTCGACTGTAACTTGCGTCTTGCCATCTGGTCTTAAATAATCTATTATTTTTTCTTTTCTAACTTCGGTCAATCTCTTAGAAAGTTTGTGTGCAAGCGAAATTGGAAGAGGCATCAACTCCTCTGTTTCATCACAAGCATATCCAAACATTAACCCCTGGTCACCAGCTCCCTCAGACTCAACATCTTTACCTTCTTTGTCTTCAAGTGATTTATCAACTCCTAGTGCAATATCTGGAGATTGTTTTGATAGATTTATGTATATCTTACAAGTCCTATAATCAATATCATACTCACTATCAGCATATCCAACTTCTTTTATAGTATCTCTTACAACTTGCTCAATATCAACATTTGCAGTCGATGTAATTTCTCCTGTTATATAAATTTCTCCTTTACCTGCAACAGTTTCACAAGCAACTCTAGCATTTTTATCTTTTGCCAAATAACTGTCCAGAATACTATCTGATATATAATCACATAGCTTATCTGGATGTCCTTCTGTAACACTCTCTGATGTAAATAATCTTCTCATTCTATTTTTTCCCTTCAATAATTTTACTTTTTAATCATATATTTCTCTTCTATGTCCAACTTCTAAAACAAGCACTAAAATTTTCTGTTCCTCTATTTCACATATTACTCTATAATCTCCTATTCTATATCTCCATTGTCCCGATTTGTTTTCTACAAGCCCTTTTCCATGTATTCTTGGATTTTTACAACCTTCAATATTTTTTTCTAACCAACCAATTATAAGAGCAGCTGTATGCTTATCAAGCTTTTTCAGCTGCCTTTTTGCTTTTTCTGTAAAAATAATTTTATAATTCATTATAGCCCTAAATCCTCCTTTACTTCTTCCAAAGTATAAGTTTTAGGATTTTCTTTAAATTCTTTTATTGCTTTATTATAGCATTCTAAATCATATTCATCTTCAATTTTTTCTAATACTGCATTTCTTATTAAATCCGATAATGATATATTATTTATTTCCGCATAAGCTTTTATCAATTCTGTATCTTTTTCATTTAATCTTACTGAGATAGTCATAAATATCAACTCCCTTCACTTTTATTGTATTACAATGTATTACTTTTGTCAATATAATTCTTGATGTTTTTTTATTTTATACTACATATTCTATTTGATTATTCGGAAAGTATTTATCCATTTCTTCTCGTAAGAATTTTTCTCCTTCTTCACGTATATAGTCTTTGTACATATATTTTCCTCTACCACGTCCTCTCATTAGTTCAGCATTGTATAAATCTATGGCATTTGGAAATGCTTCTGTATTTATGGACCTATGAACAAAGCTATATGTCATAAAAATGATTTCGAAAAACGCCTGTTTCTTAGCTTTTTCACTCAGATTTTTATATAGATATTTTATCAAATTTGAGTATAGCTCTTTCCAATTTTCTATTAATATTACAGGTGCTATCAATATTCCAATAGGATAATCGGCATCAGCCAATTTATTAATAGCTTGAACTCTATTTTTTAACCTTGATGTACCAAATTCAACTTTATTAATAATCTCTTCTGGATTCACGCTCATTCTAATAGTAACTTTTCCATTATGCTTTAACGGCAAAATATCATTTACCATATCAAACTTAGTCGGAAGAGTTAAGTGCCCCTTGGTGGTATTTGCAAAATTTTCAATTGTCCAGACTAAATTGTTTGTAATCGTATTTTCTAAAATCAAATCACTATTGCTTCCAATTTCGAAAGTTAAATCTTTCTCTGAATTTTGCGCCGTTTTTATAATTTTATCTAGCATTTCCTCTCTATTTACAAACAACCTCAAGTATGCACATTTATTATAATTGCACACAAGATAGCAATACATGCACATCGCAGTGCATCCAGAGGACGTATATGGAACAAGAAAATCTGATGTCTTGTGGTTTGGAACAAACTTATGTGTCTTCCTAACACCAATTATCAGATTTCGTTTCATATCTGCAAAATCTTTATTTTGCTTCTTTCTCATTTCTTCAATATTGTTATGATTGTCAATTATCACTCTTGGAACATCAGAGTATTTTTCTAAAAGTTCTTTTCCGAGTACGTAATCCTCAATATTTTTTTCACAATATAAAGCCTTCGGCTTAAACATACTAATCACCCATAATATGTTGTCCAAATTTTAAAACTATATTCGCCCAAAAGGAACATTCCTCTTGGGCGTAATCATTTTTTACTATATACTATTTTATATTTTGTACAATCCTTTCTCCGTCCCCAAATTGTATATTAATTTCCGTGATTTCCAGCTTCACCGTTGCTTGCACTACCATTTGTACTCCATTGTGCAGAATAGCCACTCCAAGTATCTTCTGTTATACTTTGATTTGCTGATTTTTTTACTTGTGCTGTTGTGACATCAGATTTTAGAGAAACTACGGGACGAACAGCGAACCTATACGCAAACCAGTCACCATCCGAGTCGAAATTGTATAAGCCGGAACCAGCAAAATCGTTTACATAGCCAGGCCCGAAGGCAGCATTGGAAGAGTCCACATACACTCCAGGAGAAGCCAGCCAATATGCTTTTGCATAATTATCATCATCTGTTATTTTATCAAATAATAGGCTTCCTAGTGTTACGTCTCCACCTTCTACCTTTTTATCTTTCATTGATGTTATATCATACCAATATGCTGTTCCTGTTACAGTTTCACCTGCTGTTGCATTTTTCTTTCCATCTATATAACTTTCTGGTGTATAATCTGATGCTGTGTAAGTATATGTTTTTCCTAGTACTCCTGCTTGATCTATATTTGTTTTACTTGTATCTGATGCTAAATAAACTTTATTCTCATCATAGTCCACAACTACACCACATGCTTTATTTACATCTTCTATTGTCATGCTTCTTGCTGTTCCTAAATCTGTGCTATAAATTGCACAAATGTTTTTTAACATCGTTTTACAGTTTTCGTATGCATATGCACCTTTCATATATAGGTATGGATCCTTGTCCCAGTCATTTGTTGAGCTTGTATCCATATTCTTCTTTATTGGGCTTCCTGATGTTAATAACACTTGACTTCCGTCATCACTTAATCCAAGTACTCTCCACGTTGTAGTTATGTCTACTGTGTATGTTTGGTCTGCCCAGCCATTTTCGTTTGTTGTACTCGTATATGTTTGTCCTGCAGTTGGTTTGTATTCTACGTAATCACCTATTTTTAGTTCTCCTGCATTAAATGCTTCTACAAGTGTTTTTGTTTCTGTTGGTGTATCATCTCCTCCAGATGTTCCGTTGTCATTTAGTATGTCATCCATGTCTTTAACAAATTGATCCATGCTTGCCAAATCATTTTGCTTTGCTTGTTCCGTCTTATCTCTTGCATCTTTTGCTTTTGTAACAATTCCATTCTGTCCTAGTACCATGTTTATGCTTACGCCGGCTAGAATTAATAGAACAACTATTGTTACTACTAGAGCAATTAGGGTTATTCCATTTGTTTCCTTCTTCATTATTTTTTTCATCATCTTCTGTTTTATCAATTTCACAGAAAAGTGAATTGATATTCCTCCTCTCTATTTTATATCAACATTATACACAATAAATTATGTACAGTACAAGTATTTTCACTGTTTGTAATACAATTGTAATATTAATTTTATTTTTTCGATTTCTTATATATTAATACAACATTTTTGACTTTATTCATTAATTTTGTTTCACATTTATATTATATTACAAAAATTAAAATGTGAAACATTTTTGGTCTTTTCCATCAATTTTGTTTCACATTTTATCTTCTTACATTTTTATTTTTGTAATATATATCATTAATAGGCTTATTATTAGAGCAATAAAACCAACTATTTTCAATACTTTCGTTGTTTCATTCGTCTCATTTGAGCTAAATGTTTTTGTCGCTATCTTTCTAGCATCATATATCATTATTACAGAAATTCCAAGAACAATTAACTCAATAATTATAAATATAATTTTTGTCATTTTTGATAAAGTCCCTTTCTTATAGTTCTTCCCAGTTATTTTTTCAACTACTAGTTAAAGAATTCAACAGTATACTTACATTCAAACTCTTTTCTTGGTGCTAATGTTAACATGTCTGTTTTTTGCGTAAATACTCCTGTTGATTTTATTGCATCAGCGGTTGTGTACCATGGCTCTATGCATATGAATGGAGCTCCTGGTTTTGACCATACGGCAAGGTATGGAAAGCCGTCGAAGTTCATTGTTAGCAAGGTTTTGTTGCCGGTTTTCTTTTTTAAACTTATTTTATTTGATGTTATTCCTTTCATTATTATAGCATCATTGTTAAATGAATTTTTGTCTATCGGAATTCTTCTAAGATCTGTCATTCTGTTTTTAGCATACTCTGTACCGATTAAACCATCAACTAGATATAAAAAGTGTATTTTGTTCTCGTCTTCTTCAAATTCTAGATAATACTCATCATTATATAAATCATATTGATTTATTTTAAAGGCAGGGTGGCCACCGATTCCGAATGGCATGTTATTGTCGCCTTCATTCACTACTTTGTATATTGTTGTTAACTTGTTCTCATCAGTTCTATATGTTACATATAACGAAAAGTCGAATGGATATTTTACTAATGTACTAGGGTTGCTCCTTAAAACATATGAATGAAAATTGTCCAATTTTGTAATTGGTTCGAATTCCATGTCTCTTGCAAATCCATGTTGCCCCATTTCGTATGTTCTACCATTTATAATTGTCTTATTTTGCTTCAATTTTCCCACTATTGGAAATAACACTGGAAAATGACGTTTCCAATATACTCTTCCGTTTTCATCTACGCAATCTTGTCCTTGGTGTATTTTTTCTATTCCATCTAACTTAAAGCTGACTAACTCTCCTCCAAGCCTAGATGTAAGCATTTGACTATGCATACGCCCTTACTCCTTCATATATAACTATTAATTTACACATTAATTCCAATTTATACATATATAATATTGTTTTTTTATGTTAATGTCAAGTATTTATTAAAAAATCCCTTCCACACCTTATATCGGCATGGAAGGGGCAAATGCAATTTTAGCTACCTCTTACAATCAAAATTCCGTATGGGGTCAACTCGCTCATGGTGCTATTGTTGGCTTTAAACACCACATTAGCGTTCTGGATGTTGTCATACCCGTTGATATATTGAACGTCTCCAGTACGGTTAACAAACATGCGAAGTTTTCCTGCTTGACTTACTCTTTCGAGTTCCAGCATTTCCTTCGACACCCGAATTATTCTTGCATCTCCTGTTGCAAGAATGTCGATATTATTTTCTCGGTATTTGCCTAACCTCCTTACAAAATCCTTCATTTCTTCATCTTGATCTTCCCACGGAAACGGTTTTCTGTTGAACGGATCCTTGTAACCAGAATCTGCAACTTCTGTTGCCTGGTACACACACGGAATTCCAGGAATGTTGTACATAACAGTAAGCGCTATCTTAAGCAATTTCTTGCCATAGGTATATGCCTCTTCTGTTAATCTATCGTGTTCTGCCTCGTATTCACGGAACTTGTAGGTATTAAATTTTTCTCCTTGAAGCCAAGGAGCCTCAATGTCCCAAATTTTCTTTCCAAACACATCAGAATTCATTTTGTCTCCAACAAGCATTGTAATAGTTGTTGGAGTATCATGTGTTCCGATGTTATTCAGCAGAACATTCTGCACAGCCTTAGGATATTCTCCATACACCCGATTAAAGTTGTAAGAAAAATGTCCATCAAAGCCAAACCTGGTCCAGCGAAGAATGGCATCAGCCATTGGATAGTTCATTACAGAATCCAACTGACCATCGAATATTTTAGAATCTTCCCGGTCTGTTGCAATTCCCCACATTTCACCAATGAGTATCGTGTCTGGATATTTTTCCTTAATTCTCTGCATTGCGAAGAGGAAGTCTTTTGACAAGTTTTCTCCCAAATCGAATCTTATTCCGTTTGCACCATGTGCCACATAGTTTTCGACCACCATAACCATATTGTCCTGATATTCTTTGCAACAAGTGTTGCATTCTGCCATGTCTTTGAATCCCCACCAGAAAATCTGCTTTCCACTCTGGGTTTTCTTTAACCAGCTAGAATATTTCGGATCTTTATAGTATATGCTCTCCGTGCCAACATGATTAAACACAAGGTCCACAACGATTAAAATGTCCAGTTTTTTAGCAGTTGCACATAGCGACGCAAAATCTTCCCAAGTTCCGAGCCACGGGTCGATTTCTAACTGATTTCCAACATCATAGTGGTGGTACGATAAACTCTGCTCGATTGGCGTGATATAAACCATGCTAAATCCTAAATCCTTCAGGTACGGAAGTTTTTCTTCAATCCCTTTAAGATTTCCACCATAATAGTAGAGGTTTCTGTATTCTCCATCCATGTCGGGCTTCCAGTCCGGCATTCTGTCATTCCACTCTTTCAGCTTTCTTCCATTAATGTGGTTTACACTGTCTCCTTTTCTGTAAAACCGGTCCGGTACAATTTGATAAGCCGTTCTGCCTACCCAAATGCTAGAGATTGCACTCATCCTAACTCCCTTCCTTTCTAATTAGCTTATGGACGGTTCTATCGGTTTGCATGTTTAATCTACTATTTTTCGACATTTTTGTCAATAGTTCGACACATTTTTTCTATAGCATCTGTACACAATATTTCTATTTATTTTTTTGTATAAAGTTCCAAGAATCTTCGCACATTTCCTTTATTCCTTTTTTTGCTTCCCATCCAAGTTCTTCCTTGGCTTTTTTAGGGTCTGAATAGCATGTTGCTATATCTCCTGGTCTTCTTGGTGTTATTTTATATGGAACTTTGTTTCCAGTAATCTCTTCGAAAGATTTTACCATGTCTAAAACACTATATCCAGTTCCTGTTCCAAGATTATAGATATATAGTCCTTTTCCTTCTTTATCTAACTTGTTTAAAGCTGCTAAATGTCCCTTTGCCAAGTCTACAACGTGAATATAATCTCTAACACCTGTTCCATCTGGAGTATCATAATCGTTTCCAAACACTGATAATTCTTTTAGTTCTCCTGATGCAACTCTTACGACATATGGCATTAAATTATTTGGTATTCCTTGAGGCTCTTCACCTATTAGTCCGCTTTCATGAGCACCTACTGGGTTAAAATATCTTAAAATGCAGATGTCCCAAGAATTATCTGATGCATATAAATCTTTTAAAATTTGCTCTATAAATAATTTTGATGTTCCATATGGATTTGTTGTACCACCTGTTTTACAGTCTTCTGTTAAAGGAATTCTTTCTGGCTCTCCATATACAGTTGCAGAAGAACTAAATACGAATTTTTTAACTCCATATTTCTTCATTGTTTCTAGTAAAACTAGGCATCCAGAAATATTGTTATCGTAATATTCTAATGGTTTTTTAACAGATTCTCCAACAGATTTGTATCCTGCAAAATTCAATACAGCATCTATTTTATTTTCTTCAAATACCTTTTCAAGTTTTTCTCTATCTAAATAATTCATTTCATAGAACTTAAAATCTTTTCCTGTTATTTTCTTTATTGCATCTAAAGCCTTTGGCTTGCTATTCGAAAAATTATCGATTATAACAATTTCCTTTCCTGCATTCAATAATTCTACTGCCGTGTGGCTTCCTATAAATCCTGCTCCTCCAGTTACTAATATTGACATATGAATCAACTTCCTTTCATTACTAATTTTTATCATTCATTTCTGAAATAATTTATTTTGAAAAATTCGACACGTCGCTCTTGGTCGGGGCTCCTACGGACCCCTCAAAAGGCGAGCTTCCGGTCTAATTTTTACAAAATTAAAATTATTTCAGAAATTATAACATTCAAATTTCTAAACAATTTTTTAAAATTCCAGCCTTATATTTCTTGGAATTTTCCATATATTATTCCAATATTCAGTTGTCCAAATTCATCTAATGATGCACTTCCGCCATTATTGCTTGTACATGATGTACACTTTTCATCTTTGTCTTCATTTGGTATGATATCTTTTGCTGAACCATTCATTCCTCCATTGTTTTCGCAGTATTCAATTTCAGAACCACCATAGAACAAACCGCAAATGCCACCCATATTCACTGTTGTATCGGTTTCTGACTCTATACTGCCATAATTCTTTGAATTTGATATCATTGCTGAAGAACTATTCTTTCCAGCAATCCCTCCAATGTTCACTGTTCTGCAAATTATTTCTTCTACTTTTGATAATTTGCCTTCGTTTTTACTTTGTAGTATTTTTCCCTTGTTTTCTCCTACAATTCCACCAACATTAGTTGTTCCAAGTATGTCTCCGGTATTTTTAGAATTTTCTATTGTAGCCATATCTATAATAGCACAAATACCGCCAGCATGCTCTTCATCTTTCGAGTCTTCTTTTAAATTATTTATCATTCCTGCATTCTGGCATGCTACTATGTTGCCTGTTGACTTTCCTGCAATACCGCCCACAATCTTTCCTTCAATTTTACCATTATTGTTACAACTCGTAATGCTTCCATTTTGGTTATCAGCCACAATTCCCGCCGTAAAATACATTGTTCCTGTATTCTCACTAACCTTGCCATCATTTGTACAATTCGTAATTTCTCCGCTTTCTTCAATGCTTTCATCTACAATATTTTTTGCTACGATACCTGCTTTAAGCTGGCTTGATATTATGTTCATGCTATTTGCAGAATCTAATATTTTTCCATAATTTTCTGCGGTAATACCAGCTATTTCTCCATGTACATTTTCGTCATTTATATTAGCCGTGATATTTCCTTCAGTTTTACAAGCTTGAATTACACCACTGTTTTTTGCTGCAATTGTTCCAACATATATTGCTTTTCCACTCACATTCTCGTCTAGGACTATTTCTGATACAACTTTTAAATTTAGAATTTTCCCTTTATTATTACCAAACAAACCCACAAGCATTGTTTCTTCTCTATTTTCAGAAACATTAATATTAAGGTTTTTTATTGTTTTATCATTTCCATTAAAAATTCCTTCAAAAGCGCAATTTTCAGTTCCAATCGCAGGAAATCCTTTTCCTGTTGTTAGCTCGGTCTTTATATCATCATTTTGTCCATCTCCATTTAAATCACCATATTTAACACTTGGATTTTTATAAGACTCGTCACTCTGAAAATCCAATTTATTGCTTAATTCAAAGTAACAGTCCTTATATGACTTACCACTTTTTACATTTTCAGATAGCTTTACTATGTCCTCAATCTTTTCTATTTTATATGGTTCTTGGCTTGTCCCGCTTCCTGCAAAATCACCCATTTTTTTCGTATTGATTTTGCCGGTGCTGACGACGTTTTTCTTTACAACTATAATTCCGATGATTAAAGCTATAATAATTATTAAGGCTATAAATATTTGAAATACACTAATACTTACTCTTTTCTTCCTCATAATTCGTTTCCTTTCAGCTTACTCTTTAGTTACTCATAAATATATTGATACATTTTATAATTATTAATAATTTTTCTTACATACATATTAGTTTCCTTGTATGGAATATTCTCTATGTCACTACCATCTTTTTTTATTGTTCCACTTTCGATCCATTGGTTAACTGTACCGATTCCAGCATTGTATGCGGTAACAGCAAGTATCATATTTCCATCAAAAATTTTTAATAATTCTGAATAATATGTTATACCTATTAAAATATTTTTTTCAGGTTCAAATAAACTTTCCTCTTCAATTAACGGTTCATCAATCTTATTAGCAATCTCGATTGCCGTTGCCTCCATTAATTGCATTAGTCCCTGAGCTCCGCTAGATGATTTTGCCTTTTCCTTAAAATTGCTTTCCGCTTTAATTATAGAATAGATTAATAATGGATCTATATTTACGCTTTTTGCATATTTTTCTACATATTCTTCGTACTTTTTAGGGTATATTCTTTGTAATATAATTTGCTTTACATTAAATACTTTTATAGCAGTAACTAATATAATCACTACTATTGTAATCACAATAACAATCTTGTATTGTTTTTTCAAACTAATTACACACTCCTTTGTTCTATTTTACTTCATACCAGTCATTACCTTCTGATATTTCCACCTCAAGTGGAACAGAAAGTTTCATTGCACCTTCCATGCATTGTTTAAGTATATCTTTTGCTTGTACTTTATCTTCTTTTTTTACTTCTAATAACAATTCATCATGTATTTGCAAAACAATTTTACCATTAATTTTTCTTTCTTTCAATGTTTTGGCAACATTTATCATTGCAATCTTCATGATATCTGCCGCAGTTCCTTGGATTGGTGTATTCATTGCAACTCTATTTCCAAATTGTCTAACCATATAATTCTTCGAATTGATTTCTGGAATATATCTTCTTCTTCCGAAAAGCGTTTCTACATATCCATTCACCTTAGCACTTTCTACTATATCGTCCATGAAATGCTTAATACCACTATATTTTTCTAGATACTGACTAATATATTCCTTTGCCATTTTGTTACTTACACCTAATTGGTTTGCAAGTCCATAATCACTTATTCCATAAACTATTCCAAAGTTTACGGCTTTAGCCGAAGATCTTTGCTCTTTAGTTACCTCTTCAATTGGTATTCCTAAAACTTTTGAAGCAGCTTGTTTGTGTATGTCTTCGCCATGATTAAAAGCATATATCATATTTTCATCTTGTGAAATATGTGCAAGCACTCTTAATTCTACTTGTGAATAATCTGCATCTATATATATATTGCCTTCTTCTGGTTTAAATGCTCTTCTTATTTGCTTTCCTAGCTCGGCTCTTGTTGGGATATTTTGCAGATTAGGTTCTGTGCTGCTTATTCTTCCTGTTGCAGTGATTATCTGGTGGAAACTAGAATGAATTCTCTTTGTTTCTGGGTTTATATATGGAATAAGCCCCTCTACATATGTTGAATTCAACTTTGCTAGAGTCCTATACTCTAATATTTTTTCGATTATAGGGTGCTTTCCTTTTAGTTTTTCTAGCACCTCAACATCTGTTGTATATCCATTTTTTGTTTTCTTGTATACTGGCAATTCTAACTTTTCAAATAAAATTTTTCCTAATTGTTGATGTGAATTTATATTAAATTCTTCACCGGCTAATTCATATATTTCCTTAGTTAAATTTTCCACTTGATTTTTCAATGTATTTCCAAACTCTTTTAGTTCACCTTCATCTACCATCATTCCATTAAACTGCATCTGTGCAAGTACTGGTACAAGTGGCATCTCTATATTGTTAAATAAATTCAAGGCTCCCGCTTCTTCTAATTTTTTTGTAGTTATTTCTTCCAATTTTGCAATACAATAGCAAATTAAAGAATTCTTAAATGTATTTTCTTTATCTTGATTTTCATTATTTGCAGTAACACTATCAAATAAATTTATCTGTGCATCTTCTTTCTTGTCTTCGAATTTACTTGAAACATATTCAGAAATATCAATGTCTAAATATTTTTTTGACATTTCCTCTATGGTGTTTTTATCAGTAGGGTTTAAATTATAACCTGCAATCTCTGCATCATATTTTATATTATTGTATTCTATATTCTGTTCTTTAAGAATTATATAATCTGGTTTTGTTTTATAACTTATTTTTGCTATATTCTCATCTTCGAAAACAGATACTATACTCTTTGTTAATTCAACATTTTTAACATAGAAAATTTTATCACTATCATAAAAATACAGTGTCTTAAATTTTTCTTTTATTATCGCATTTGCGTCTTCTATTTTTTCTTTTTCTATATAGTATACAAACTTTCCAGTTTGATTTATTTTTTCTATTTCTTTATCTAATTGTTCTTTATTTAATTCTTCTATTTCAAATAAATCTTCTATCTTTTCTTCTTTTGGGGTTCCAAGTCCGTTTAAATTAAATCTCTCTATAAATCTATTAAATTGTAATTCTTTAAACTTATCTGCTACTGCGTCTCTATTCCATTCCTTTACCTTTAAATCCTCTATTTCAATGTCTAGAGGAGCATCTCTTAATATCGTGCCAAGTGTTCTCGATAAAGTGGCCAACTCTTTATTCTTCTCTAATTTTTCTTTCAAGGCTCCCTTTACACTCTCGGCTTGTCCTTCGGCTAATTTACTATATAAATTATCTATGTTTCCATATTCCTTTATTAATTTTATAGCCGTTTTTTCGCCTACTCCTGGTACTCCTGGAATATTGTCAGAAGTATCACCCATCAATCCTTTTACTTGGATAAGTTGCTCTGGCTCAACTCCATATTCTTCTTCTATTTTTTTATCATCATAATCTTCTGTCTCTGTTTTTCCCATTTTTGTCCTTGGAATTCTTATTGTTACTCTATCACTTGCAAGCTGGAATGTATCTCTATCTCCCGAAAGGATTGTAACAAAGTGGCCTGCCTCAGCAGCTTCTTTAGATATTGTTCCTAGAACATCGTCGGCCTCATAGCCTTCTTTTTCTATTATAGTTATATTCATATCTCTTAGTATTTCTTTAATAATAGGCATCTGTTGGGCTAATTCCTCTGGCATAGCATGTCTGGTTCCTTTATATTCTGCATACATTTTATGTCTATGTGTTGGAGCCTTTAAATCAAATGCCACAGCAATGTAATCAGGATTCAAATCTCCTAATTCCTTAAATAAAATTGATAGAAAGCCATATATTGCATTCGTATAAGTTCCATCAGCCGACATCAATGATTTCGAGTTCATAATTCCATAAAAAGCTCTATTCATTATACTGTTTCCATCTATTATTAGTAATCTATTACTTTCCAAAAGTTTTACCTCCTAATTATTCGTATATTCCTATACTCCTCATGTAATTTATATATCCTTGGTCTATGTTACTCCATTCATCTATCTTGCTATCCAAAATTGACATATTTACAGGCATTTTCGAATATGATTCATAACTTTGAACAATACTATCCTTAAATTTTTCTGGGCATCTTCCAATTATTCTAGATATATCATCATATTTATTACCAAATCCACCAAAACCAAAATCTATAACTGCAGTTACCTTATTATTATCATCTAGCAAAACATTACTTGGATTCAAATCTCCATGTACTAGGTTCTTGCAATTGTTATCCTCTTTTTCTTCTTGCCAAAATTTCAGATCATCTTTGCTCAAGTGTAAATTTAGAAGTTCGTCTAAAAAATCCTGTAATTTTAATCCAATATTTTTTGTTTTATTGAATATCTTGTCTCCCTCAAAATCTAAACTATGAAGTTCATACATAAACTTTGAAATATCATCTCCAACATTTTTTATTTCTTCATCAGTTAAGCCATCCATCTTTTTAGCAAGTGGAGTTCCATTTATCTTTTTATGCATACTGAAAGGCCTGCCATTATCATATTTAAGTTCTAATTTACTAGTATTAAAATCGGTCTTTTTATAAATATAATTTGCAAATTCACAGTCCTTAACAATCGTTCTTGACCAAAATTCATCTCTTGGGAACCTAAAAAAATAGTTTCCATCATTTGTTTCGACTTCATACACAATGTTCGTCCACCCAGTCGAAATTTGTTCCATGTTTTTTACATCTTTATCTTTTAAAACTTCTCTTATTATTGCCTCAAAATTTTCATCTTCTTTAAAAAATATATCTTTCATCTTTACCTCTTAATTCTTTATACTTCTTATTAAATTCATAAGTTTTTCTTCCGATTCATAGTCATAATTGTTATATATTATATAATCAAACATGTTCTGCAATTCTTTATTGTTTTTGAATTCTTTATATTGTTCCTCTGTCTCTTTTATTCTCTCTTCTTCTTTTTCTTTAGTCAAATTTCTTTGCTTAACTTTTTGCAAAGCCACATCTACATCACGTGGTAGTATATATATAGTTACTATGTCTGGTCTTATCTTTTTCCAATCTTGAATAGTCGTATAATACATCTCAAAAACATAGTTTTCTTTTGAGAATATCTCTTCGCTTTTATATGCATATGTTCCACCAAACACATTAAAATCGTATGCAATCTCTCCATTTTTCCTCATTTTTTCTAATTCTGCTGATGTCATAAATAAACCTGTTTTTCCATTTTTTTCTCCAGGTCTCATATCTCTTGTCCTTATTGTATGTACTTTATTAAAATCTAATTTTTTAGCTATTTCTTCCGCAAAATAAGACTTTCCAACCCCTGTAATTCCAGAAAGTGCTAATAACATTGAAATGTCTCCTTTATATTCATAATTACATTTCAAACTATATCACACTTTTATATAATTATCAATAATAAAATACTTCCCTTTTTTTGACAAAATCCCCTATTTATTGTATAATAAAATTGTAAGCGTGCAGGGTTTTCTTGCACAACATTCATATTTTTTTAATAACGGAGGTGTATTCATAATGAATACGAACATTATCCTCGTGGTTCTCTCTCTGCTGTTCAACATTATTACAGGAGGCGGCATAGCTTCCGGTAGCACCCCTTCTATGGGTCAAACGGGAAACTTTCCCAACTACCTGATGCAGATGCTCTATCTGTATGGTGGCTCCATTAACATGGAGCAGAGCAACTGGGACTCTATCGATCAGACGATTGATTTGGGTTCTGGCAGCTACGAATCCTATGGATTCGGCAAGGGGTCCACAGTAAGGGTTTACGGAAACGTCCGTGATGGTGTCGCATTTGACTTTAGCATAAAGCAGAGTCAGTACGACCACAACCTGGATGTGACCAGTCCCGTAGATGGTGTTAAAATCACCACAAGCCAGTATTCGGGGAGCGATTCTGGATATAATATCCACATCGACCCCATCAGCCTCCAGAAAGCACTTGAGCTTTTTAGTCAAAGCTTGACATACTTGAATGTAGGCTGATCTCCGTTAACAAGAAGGTGCCCCTAAGAGCGTTGCTCTTAGGGGCACCTTCTTTTATCATTCCAATCAACAAAAAGTGGTGCGGAACCACCAATTTCTGGCAGTTCCACACCTGGATTCACCTCATCATTCTAAAGTCCTCCGAGATACGGGAAATAAATTCCCAGTTGGTCGGGCGGTTTCTGGCAAACTTGCCAAAGAGCCTTTTTAATGCTCTTGTATTGCCCCTTTCCCATGTCAGCTCAACGGCATGCCGCATTGCTCTCTCAACCCTACTGCTCGTCGTGTTGAACTTTTCTGCCACTGCAGGATAGATGTCGATGGTCATCATCAGCTCATCTCCCGTATTTTCCATATACGTAGTAATGGCGCTGATGTAGTACTTGAACCCCTTAACATTGGTAGGCATACCAAGGCTCATAAGGTATTCAGCCACTTCTCTCTCTTTTTCCTGCTGCTTGATTTCAGCAATGTCTTCGTTATCATCTTCAGCATCGCCTAACATAGCATCAATCTTTTCGATGCAGTTGCACATCTCTTTCCGCATCTTGTTTAGCGTCCGGATTTCTTCTTTAGTCATTTCGGTTTCTCCTTTTATTTATGTAATTTCAGGACATCCCTGATATATATATAATACAACTTTTTAAGCATTATGTCAATTTTTTACCATTTACTGTGATTCAGATTTTTTCAAATAACTCGGTTTTCTTTCAATAAATCATTAAAGCTATAAAATTATCTATTGTTGTTTTCTTCAACTATATTTGTAATTTCCTTCAATTTATCTTCCAACAATTTCTTATCTATCAGATTCAGTGTATATTGAGATACCATAGTTGGTGACATACTTCTGCTCATTGCATATTCAACTACTTGTTCATTTTTACTTGCACACAAAATTACACCTACACTTGGATTCTCACTTTCTTTTTTCTCTTGTCTATCTAATGCTTCCAAATAAAAGTCCATTTTCGAAATATATTCTGGCTTAAAATCATCTGTTTTAAGTTCAAAAGCAACTAAACAACTTAATGCTCTATTATAAAATAATAAATCAATATAAAAATCTGCATTTCCAACTTGTACTCTGTATTCTTCTCCAATATAAGTAAAATCTTTTCCTATTTCTAATATAAAATCTTTCATATTAGAAATAATTGACTTCTTTAAATCTCTTTCTGAATATTGGTTTGGTAGATCTAAAAATTCTAAACTATAAGTGTCCAATATTCTAGTATTAGGATAATCTTCTTCTCCAACTGCCTTTGATAAGCTTTGATTTGCTTTTCCCTCTGATAGCATATATCTATAAAAATATCCACTTGAAATTTGTCTATCCAATTCTCTAGCTGTATAATTGTTCTTTATGCACATTTTTATATAAAATTCTTTCTCTTCAATAGATTTAGTGGAACTCAAAATCTTTACATTATTACTCCAACTAATTTGTGTCAACAGTGTTGACACAAATTCATTATCTTTGTATGTTTCATAAAATTGCTTCATTCTATATATTCCACGTCTAGTAAATCCTCTCATTGTAGGATATTCTCTTTTCATAAATTCTACTAACTTGTCTACAATTTTATCTCCCCAGTTAGAATCCTTTACCTTCTCACTTATATATTTTCCAAAGTCCCAATATAAGGAGATTAGTTCTTCATTTACTTTTTTGTAAGCATTTTGTCTTCTTGTTTCAATCATGTTAATAATTTCAGAAAAATTAATTTCTAAATCATTCATAAAAAAATACCGCCTTTCCTTTTTTATTTAGTTCTTACTGCGTATTTTTCTACTATTAACCTGCATTTATTGCTCCTTATAAACTATTAATCGCATTCTATATTAGATTTATTTTGATGTCAATATATTTTCTTTATCACGCTTGATTTGCTTAGCGTATCTATCCTCCTCACTGAACACACATCCGCAATATTTTTGCATATATAGCCCTAAGTCGTGAGCCTTCTGATGTCCTTCCCAGAATCCAACTCTAAAATCTCTGTATAAAAAATCTATTCCATATTCTTTACTGTATTGCTCCATTAATTTTTTTATAAAATCATGCTTTTGATATATGCTGTATAGCAATGTGGTAGTAACAGTGTCATAACCATGTTCTTTTGCGTATTCAAATGTTTTTCTTAGTCTTACTGGATAGCAGTAATTAACACATCTTGCATTTAAATTCTTCACAGCTTCCTTGCAAAACGCATCTAAGCCATATTCTTCTTCGAATATGGCTTGTACATTTATTGATTTTGTATATTCTTTTAGGCAGTCTCTACGTGCTTTGTATTCCGTGTATGGGTGGATATTTGGATTATACCAATATACTGTTGGTTCTATTCCTTCTTCTCTCAACTTGTCTATGCAGTACACACTACATGGTGCACAGCAAGTATGCATTAGTAATTTCATTGTTAGTTTCTGCTCCTTTCAGTTTTATAAGTGAAATATTATAACACCAAATATAATGTATGTAAGGAATATTAAACTATATAGACATATTATTTTTATTAATTTATCTTGGCTATATTCACTCTTAGCCTTAATATCACCCAGTAACAATAACATTATTGGCATTATTGGAATAAAATATCTGCCTTGTATTCCTTGTATTTCTGGACTTTCTATTTGAGTCCACTGTACATAAAGAGAGCAGAATATTAACCCAATAATTGTTACAGCTATTATTCCTAATACTATTTTTTGTTTGTTAGAAAACTTGTCTTTTATACTTTGATCAGTTAGTGTTACGAACATAGTTAATGCTATAAATGCTATAACAAATGTAGTTCCATCTACCTGGTCTCCCCATTCTAATTGATTTCCAAAAGCACTTAACAAGTATTTATTTGAATTGTTGTTTGTAGTGTATAATACCATTTGACCAAATTTTATTGGATTTTTTATAGCTTCTAGTATCATTTGGCTTCCCGATTCTCCACCTCTTGAAATTAAGATGCTAAACCCAAATATTAGCCATGTAATATTTATTAGTATTGTCAAGAATATGACTAATATATCTTCTTTTATTTTTTCGTTTAGCCCACCATACTTTTCCTTTGGTATTACTAATATTAATAATACTAGAGGGAAATATACTATTTTACAACATGCTATTATGCAGGATAATATGCCAATAATTATCTTATGCTTTGTACTCAGTGTTTTTATCTCTTTATTAAATGCAAGATTTAATATATACGCTATGAAAAAATAACATATTGCGATAGTAAATCCATCAGAAGAAAGAGTACTAAATCCTTCTATAGCAATAGGTATCATCGAGGCAAGTAACAAAATTTTCTTACCAAATGGCATCATCTTTATAGCTTTATATAGCAATATCATTGAAATAATAATGTTACTAAGCCTTCCAAGATATATAAATGTAACAGGGTTCTTTGTTATCAATTTTGCCAAAAACAGCCCTACAAGAGTGCCTGTATATTGAACCGGGTTATAAATTGATGTAGTTGTTATCCCTACACACGCTTTAACATTAGAATCTATTTTTTCATTACATTTCGATATTTCATAATAAGGTTTATTAATTTTACTACCTATTGTCTCAAATGTGTTCTTAAATGCGGCTGGTGCCATAATTTGATTTCCAACTAATATTTCACCATTGACAATTCCATATTCTCTATAAAACTGAGGTGTTTCATCATGTCCACTTCCTAATGGTATTACTAAAGACATCATAATACAAAACATTGGAACAATCAGTAAAAAAACATTTTCTTCTTTTATGTCTGTTTTATCTAAAATATATGATGCAATCAAGAATACTATAATTTCCAAGATTATTACTAATGTTATTATCAAAAGATGTTCTTCTTTACTATAATATCCTAGTCTCAAATATATTTCCTTATCAATTTGCTCTCCATCCATAGTCGCTTTAGTTGAATCACCTATGTTTTTAAAGTAAGGCAAATATCGTGCACTTGTATTGTATGAAACAGTTATTTTGTATGTTTTATCTTTAGAATGTTTTTGAACATCAAAATTGACTTTATATGATAGACTATATTGTAAATTTTCAACTCCAATACTCTTCTCACAAATTACATTTCCAGTGTCTACTTCTTCAATTTTTATATTTATAATTTGTGATAAATCATAATACATTTTCAGTTCTCTATAAAAGTTAATGTAAACATAGTTTAGCCCATCATGTTGTGAAGTAAATGTCTGTTCTTCTTTTATATCAGAATTTTCTGATTTTCCACTATAATCATAGCATATTAAATAATATTTTTCATTTTCGCTAAGTTCATACTTTGTAGTTTCCACTCTATATTTATACTCTATCAATAAAAATAAAAATATCAATACTATTCCAAATATTATTTTTATCTTTTTGTTTTTCATTATATATCCCCTAGTCTATGTCTAAATTTTTAATTATTTTATCAATTATTTATTTTCCGTTATTTTTTCTGCAATTATTAATATACATATTACTGTTATGCACAATATTCTATATGTCAAAAATGGATGCATCATTGAATGTTGCTTTAATACAAAATACCAAGCAAATGGAAGCATTCCAATAAAAAGATATGGTAAAACTGTTTTTACATTTTCTTTAATATTGATTTTTTTATTTCTATTTATTATCAACTTTATAATTGTATACACTGCAATTATTACCATAGAAGTCGAAATCACAAAGCATGATAAAAATGTCAAATTTCTTTTTACTACATTCGCATAAGATATTTCTGAGTTTTTAGTTCTAAATTTTGCTTGTGTAATTGCATTTTGAATTATCTGTCTGTTACATATTATTGATGTTATTAGCCATTTAGTAACCCATGTTATTCCATATCCTATTGTCCAACATGTACATAGTTTTATAAATGCAAGTACGTTTTCTTTTACAGATTTCTTTTTACTCTCCGACAACAAGAAGTATATTGCAAGTGGCATACCAAGTGTAACAAGTGGCGCTGTCAGTAAATCCATAAATACTGTTATTGAACCAATCACAAAAAAATTTATTCCTATATTTTTTTCAACATCTTTTTTCAATAGTAAGTATATTGATGATATTACAGCTATGAAAAATACTACTATCTCATTAAAAGACTGTGTCGTTACAAATATATTAGCTGAAACAAGTCCTAATAAAAATATTATTGCAATCTTTATATTCAATTTTTTCGTTAGCAAGTACATCATCCAACCAACTAATGCAATCATTAAGCATAAAAGTACTATTCTTATTCCTTGATAAGTTGTAAGAACCAATAAAGGTCTTAATATTACCAAATATCCATGCCAATATCTTGCATATTCATATGAATCTGTTATATTTTCTCCATGCATCAGTCCATATAATTCAGCAGTTTGAAATACATTTTCTTTTTCATCAACATAGTTTTTTGATGCGCCTAAATTATATTGTTGGTCTACATGTTCCAATAAAGTTTGACCGGGTATATAATTTTTTCTATCTAGCAAAGAACTTTCTAAAGGCGTTCTTGAATCTATTGAATATGCTGTATTAATCATCAGCGCATCAGTAAATAGAAATAAATATACACCTTTATAACCTAAATCTATGAGTTTCTTTTCTCCCTCTTCATTAAGTATTTCCGAGCTCTTTATAACATTATTCTTCATCCAATTTGATGGAATAAGACTCGTACCAATAAGTGATAGCATATATACACAAATTAAAATTATAAATACTAACACATATTTTACTCCCTGAATGATATGATTCTTTATTGATTTTTCTATTTTCATAGTTTTCCTCTATTCATCATAATTGTAATTGATAAGACGCCCCAATATGTTTGTATGCCGCTGGAAGTGGAACTCTTCCTCTTTGTGTTCTTGATATAAATCCTATTTGTATCAAATAAGGCTCATATACATCTTCTAGCGTATCTATGTCCTCTCCCACAGTCGTTGCTAACGCTTCTATTCCAATTGGTTTTCCTTGATATTTTATTATCATTGTCTCTAAAATTTTTCTATCTATTTCATCAAGACCAAGCTCGTCTATTTCGAGTTTGTTTAATGCTGTTTTCGCAATTTTCAAGTTTACGCTACCATCGCCTAAAACTGTTGCATAGTCTCTAACCCTTTTTAGTAATCTATTCGCTATTCTTGGGGTTCCTCTAGATCTTCTTGCAATTTCCAGACTCGATTCTTCATCTATATTTATGTCCAAAATTCTTGCTGACCTTTTTATTATTGTTACAAGGTCTTGGTCTGAATATAGTTCTAATCTATGTACTATTCCAAACCTATCTCTTAGTGGTGTAGTTAAAGAACCTGCCTTAGTTGTTGCGCCAATTAAAGTAAATTTAGGTAGATTTAATCTAATAGATTTTGCAGTAGGTCCTTTACCAATTATTATATCTAAAACATAATCTTCAAGTGCAGGATACAAAATTTCTTCAATGCTTTTATTTATTCTATGGATTTCATCTATGAATAAAACATCGTTTTCCTGTAAATTTGTGAGTATTGCAGCTAAATCACCAGGCTTTGTTATTGCCGGCCCTGTTGTGACTTTAAGCTTAGACCCCATTTCATTTGCAATTATTCCTGCAAGGGTTGTTTTACCAAGTCCTGGAGGGCCATATAACAATACATGATCCAATGGTTCTCCTCTTTGCTTTGCAGCTTCTATATATACTTTCATGCTTTCTTTTACTTTGGTCTGACCAATGTATTCCTCCAGCAACTGTGGGCGTAGAGTTGTCTCTAGTTTTTCTTCATTATTATCTGTAATTTCCGGATTTATTACTAAGTTTTCCTTCATTTTGTAAGCCTCTCTAGTAATTTTTTATTATTTTATAATCTCCATATTCATATGTCGTCGTATCTTGATTTTCAAGTTTTTCAATATTGTTTGTATATCTTTTATTTATAACCACTAAATGCTTTTCTTTACTATTTATATATTCAATCATATCATCATCTAATGGTCTTCCGAAAAAGCTGTAATTCATAAATGATGCAATTGATGCACTATGTGCTAGATATATTCCATAATTTTTATTTTTTATTTCATCTAATTCATATGGTGATATCTTCTTATGTAGCAGAGTATATATATAGGGTTCAGCTTTATACCACACAACAAAATATTTATCTGCATCTTCATTATTTTCATTTGCTTCAATCTCTTTTGTAATAGCCGTCAATTCTTTATCCGCATATCTTTTATTAAAATTTGTTTCATATTTTGAAGTATCAAAATATTCTACTTCAAAATTAACAAACAACACGCATAACATAGTAAGCGTCATTATTGGTATTACATAAGATTTTTCACATACTTTTATTATTCCTAATGTTATTACATATAGTAATAGAAAATATACAATATTGATTTTATTAACAGTTCCAACCTCTACCATTAAATTTGATATATATAACACAAGAAATGCAACTGTGATAAATCCATTGAAGTTGAATTTTCTATCTCTTAAACTATATATAAAACTCGTTATTCCATCTATTAATCCAACTATAAAGAATGGAATTTCAAATAGATATATACTGTGTTCATTTAAAAATACAGTGCTTATAGACTCAGTACCAAGTTTCCATATATTTGATATCTTTATCTCGCCTTCTCTATAAAATGGTAGTTTTGGAATTGTAAATATTCCCAACCTTGTTTCTGTTACATATCCATGATTCAATAATATTAGATAAATAAATGGTATCGCAAATATTGCGATTGGAATTCCAAGTATTATTATTTGCTTGAAATTTATTTTCTTCATATACAACGAATAAGTAATATAAAAGGCCAAAAATATTGGAATCAACATCCACGAAAGTGCATATGTATACAAGGTTATTCCTATAGATATTCCTGCAATTGCATAATGCCAATTTTTCTTTGCCGTAAGTAACAATAAAATATCAAGCATCATCATAGGTGCTAATAAATTACAATCTAATCCTTGCCTAGATGCTTCTATATGCCATGGACATATAATTATTATAAAAGCATATAATAAGGCATTCTTCTTATCTTTAAATTTGTTAACAACGATGTATGAAACAATGATTCCCATTATAAAGAATATTAGCTCTGGTAATCTGTATGATATAATATTTGCCCCGAATAATTTTATAAAAGGAACAGTTGAATATGCATATAATGAACTCTGACCTCCGCCAAAGTTTATAAGATATAGTGGTAGCTTGTTTAAATATCTATCTACTCCATAGTTAGCCAAGCAGTATGCGTCATATGCAGCACCTGCTTCGTCAACCCCTATGTTTTGTGGTATTGATCCAAATTTATAAAATCTTGTTATCGCCGTTACTATTATAAGTACCGCCAAAATCCATTTATAATATTTATTTATGAAATTGTCTTTTTTACTTTCTATGGAATCTATCTTGTCTTTATATATGTTGTGCTCTATCATATATTTTTGAATTAGTTTTACAACTAATATTATAAAAAATATTATTATACCTATAATTATTTCTATTTTCATCTTTTTCCCCAGTATTTCTTATGTTTTTATATTTTTATCTTTCTAAAGAATTATTTATCATTCATCTCTTTTTCTCCATTGTATTCGTTTACTAAATATAATGGTCTATGTTTTGATTCATTGAATATTCTTCCTAAATACTCTCCCATAATTCCAATCAATATTATTTGTACTCCAGAGAAGAATAATATTAGCAATATAATTGCTTGGAATGCTTGTATTGCAGTGTGTGTAACACATGCCTTCACAATTACATATATAAAATATACAAATAATGCTAAAAATGTTGGTATACTTAGCATTGTAGATATTCTAAGTGGTGATGTTGTAAATGATGTAATTCCATCTATTGCTAAATCTATCAATTTTTTGTAGTTCCATTTTGTTTTTCCGGCAATACGTGGGTCTCTATCATACATTATTTCTTTTTTGTTATAACCAATCCAGCTAAACATACTCTTAGAGCATCTACCTGTTTCTCTCATTTTTTTCAATGCATTTACACATCTTCTATCTAATAATCTAAAGTCTCCTGTATCTTTTTGTATTTCAACCTTTGTTAGACTTTGTAATACTCTATAGTACATTTTTGATGTGAATTTTTTTAGCCATGTCTCGCCTGCTCTTGACCTTCTCTTTGCATACACATCATCATAGCCTTGTTCCCATAATTTTATCATTTCTGGAATAAGCTCTGGTGGGTCCTGAAGATCTGCATCCATTATTATTACACAGTCTCCTGTTGCATAGTCAAGCCCTGCTATCATTCCTATTTCTTTTCCAAAGTTTCTTGAGAAGTCTACATAGCATACTCTTTTGTCTTGCTCTCTTAATTTTTTTATTTCATTTAATGTATTATCTTTACTTCCATCGTTTACAAATAATAATTCGAATTCATAATCTTTTACTTCATTCATTATTTTGCTAACTCTTTCATATAAGAAAGGTAATGATTCTTCTTCATTATACGCTGGTACTAAAATTGTAATCTTTTTCATATTTTCGTCCTCTTCTACAAATTTATATATTTTTATCAGTTCTGTTTGACTTTAGTTTTTCATTTTCTATTTCTTCATTATCTCTTAAATGTAATATGTCTTTATATCCTATTGCAACTATAGCAATTACAAGTAATGCAAATGATAAGGCTTTCCATAAGCCACTATCAAGCAATATTATTGCAATCATTCCAAGTGTTGCAGTTACTCCATATAAGATTAAAACGGCTTGCCTTTGTGTATATCCTTTTGCCATTAGCCTATGGTGTAAATGTCCTTTATCAGCTTTAAATACTCCTTTTATTGACTTGGTTTTTACTATTCTTCTAACAATAGCCCACAAAGTATCGAATATTGGAAGTGCTAGTACTATTATTGGAGCAATAATTACAATTGCCGTATATGTTTTTGCGACTCCTAATATTGATATTATTGAAATTGCATAGCCCATAAAGTTTGAGCCAACGTCCCCAATAAATGTTTTTGCAGGATTAAAATTATATGGCAAAAAGCCGACTATTGCTCCAGCAAGTGCTGTTATTAATATAATTGCAATTAATGGTGATTCATTCAAAGAGAATATTATTAGCATTGAAATACATGCAATTAATGTTATTCCAGATGATAGTCCATCTAATCCATCAATTAAGTTTATTGCATTTGTTATTCCTACAATCCAACCAATAGTAAGAATATAGCTTATTACCTCATTTATCATTATACTGTTTTCTTTAAATGGTATAGTAAAGTTATCTATGCGTACTCCACAACTTACTACTATTATTGCAGCAATTAATTGTCCTGCTAACTTAGCTAATGGGCTTATTCCCTTAACATCATCAATATAACAGGTAATTCCAAGAACCATTGCTCCAAATAAGAAGCCCAATAATTTCTTTCCTAGTCCATCTGTTATAAAATCAATATTGTTTTCTATTCTCATTGTTATTATTAAATAAATTGCTGATACTAAAAAACCTGCAATTACAGCTATACCACCAAGCCTTGGCATTGGTTTTTTATTTACTCTTCTATCATTTGGATAATCTACCGCTCCTACTTTTTTCGCCCACCTTATAGAATATGGCGTTATAACAAATGCTGTTATAAATGCAAGTAGAAACGCAATGGCAATGTCTCCCCACATACTAAAAAATTCCTTTCAAATCTAATTGTTTTCACATTAAAATTATATCATATTACAGTCATTTTTCAACTTTATTTGTCAGTTTTATATATTTTTTGCAATTTTTTCAGCTCTGTTTCTTCATTCTTATTTTCGTTGCAATTTTACCTGGTATAAATAAAACTGAAACCATTATTTTATTCATTAATCCATTAACATTTTTTATTGGATATTTTTCCTTTGTAAGCACGCTAAATAATATGTAGTGTTTATACACATATAATCTCTTTTTAAAAGTCACACCATGCATATCTTGGTTGAATATCTCTTTAAAATAGTTATAATATCCAAATGGACTCGTAGTAAATAATTTACTAATGTTTTTAGTGTATCCTTCTTTTTGATATTCGCATATCATTATAGGCTTATTAAAGCATCTTACTTGGTATTGCAAATCCATTTCGTGGTGTAATCTTGCCTCTGTTACAAATTTTTCGTCATGTTCAAGCTTGTATTCAAATTGTTTTCTTATTGAAGCATTGTACACTAGAGCCTTTTCTCCTGTAATACCATTTTTAAAGTACAAATCAAACATTGTGCTTGGATAATCATTTTCTATAAAATTGTTGCCCATATTTTGTCCATCTTTAGTATATTTTAAAAATACTAAGGCATAGGTTTCACCCATATCTTTGCATTCTTGCAAAGATTGCACAATTATCTTAAAAGCATCTTTTGTAAAGAAATCATCAGAGTCGCATTCCACTATTAAATCTCCTGTTGTTTCCTTTATAAGGTTATTTATAGCTGTCATTTTCCCTTGATTTTCTTGATGAAAATATTTAACATCTATTAAATTTTCTTTACAATATTCTTCTACTATTCTTTTAGTATTATCTGTAGAGCCATCGTCCATAACCAACCATTCGAGCTGTACTTCTGGACAATTATTACTGTTTATTAATATGCTTGCATATAATTTATCTAGAAGTTGTGCTCTATTGTATGTGGCTGTAAGTATTGATATTTTCATTTTTTCTCCTTTTATTCATCCAGATTTATATTATTTTTCCTACTCTGTCTGGGTGTTTGCTGTTTTCTTCTATCATTTTTTCTATTTTACCAATAATTCTGTCATTTTTATATTCATATTGGCTGTTTTGTTTATCTTTTTGTTTGTAATTTTTAACTGCAAACTTTAAGGCTTCTTCTACTCCTTCTTCGCTATTCGAAACAATGTGGCTCTTTCCTGCATAATCTATTAGTGCCTCTCTCGTAGCCGTATTGGTTGTAAGAATAAACTTATTTAATATTTTTGCTTCTTCAACAACCATTGGATATCCTTCAAAGTTTGATAACAAGCAAAAGAAATCTGCTTTTTTCACTATTGGATACGGATTTTCTCTTGCTCCTATTAGTTTAAAGGTCTCTTCTACTCCCTCTTCCTGAATCTGTTTTTCTAGTTTTTCTCTTAGGGGTCCATCTCCAATAACAATAATTTTGTGGTTATAGCCTTGTTTTATTAGTTTGGAATGAACTTTTATGAGTCTATCTATGGCCTTTTGGCTAACTAACCTAGAAACCTGAACTATTGTTGGTCCAGATTTTTTTCTGTTTTCAAACAATTCATTGTCTTGTTCATCTAGCTTTTCTTCTGCCAACTTAAGTATTCTTTCGCAATTTATGTAATTGTTAATAACCTTTTCATGAGGTAAATCCATATCATCATAAACTTTATTAAACTTGTCCAAATTATCTATACTAACAAAAACAAGAGTATCAAATTTTTCATATATATTTCTGTCTAAAATTCTCTTAATTTTAGATTTTGGTCCTTTCCCAAAAACTTTAGAAATATCATTGTGAATCCAAGCAATTTTAGTAGAGTTTTTATCTTTAACACTAAATATTCTAGTAATAGGCCCTTCTAAAAATGCAATTTGTGTAAAATATTCTCCGCTCTTTACATATTTTTCGAATATTTTTTTCTTTTCCAACAAAACTTTAATAGGTATTAGCTTTTTCTTTAATTTTCCCATATCATTATACTTAAAATTGAATAGACTTATAAGTTTTATTTTAGAGTCAAGCTCTTTTTCTAGCTCTCCTCCAGCATAAATTGTAAAAATTGTAACATCGTATTTTGCTGTAAGTTTATTAGCAATATCAACAAGTACTCTCTCTGCGCCTCCAAGTGTAAGACCAGTTATTCCAAAAATAATTTTTTTCACATTTTTCTCCGTCTCTGGTTCTTTTTTGCTTCCTTCATAAATTTTCATTTCATTATCCTCAAAATCTTTAGAACCATTAAATATAAGAGTTGCAAGAGTTATTATAATCATCATACTTGATGAATTGAAAAATGTATATCCAGATAGAAATGATATGAATATGGCAAACCATAAACCAAATGTGCTCATTAAAAATTCAATATTCATATTTTTTATTTTCTTTACTGCCATATAAGTTCCATATATTGCAATAGCTAAAAACGGCATGAAATATAAGAAAAATCCTATTACTCCAAAATTATATAAAAATGCTGGAACTTCCATTTCAAAAATCATCTCATAAAAATGTGCCATATATCCATTTCCGAAAAGTAGCATTGGAATACTGTTTTGATTTTTTATTAATCTACTATGGTATATAAATTGCAATGCTCTCATATTAGTATTTTGAATTTGCTTTTCATTTGCAATATCATATAATTCTAGGTAAGTTTTTTGCATACTCTCCGGCATATAGCCTTCGTCAATTTCGTTATTTTTTATTTTCTTCACAATATCAACAATATCACCTGTTACATGAGCGGTTTTTCCAGTCATTGTATCTATAATTTGATTTTCTCTTTCTTGAAGGTCTTTTCTTCTCTCAATAGTTTTTGAACCAAATGCAATTACTGCAATACCAATAACAACCAATGCAAGTAAAAATGCAGGCAAGGCCTTTTTGTTTAATTTGCTATTTTTTATCAAGCTGTTAATTATACAAATTATGCAGTACATCAGTATTACAATTATAAAGCCAAATAAACCAGTTCTAGTCCCTAGTAAAGTACATAAATATGCTCCAGCAAGAACTACTGTCATAAAAGTCCATATTCTAATTCCAGTTTTATTATTTTTTCCTAGGTTTGGAAGAATAATAAACAGTTCTAATAACATTATTGTTCCAATGCTATTTCCGGATTCAAACCATCCTTTGTAGCCTATTTGAACTTCACTATATGTATATGAAGATGTTCCTGTAATTAGAGAAATATACATAAGCACAATATATACTGTAAACGAAATTAGTACAGACAATTTTAATTTATTTATAATCTTTGTACCATCTTCATTTTTAAGCTCTTTTTCTCTATTTTTATAAACAAAGAAATAAATGTAAATAAATAAATTCATTATCATGAAAGTGTAATTAACCAAATATTGAATTTCTTGTGTTATACCTCCATATGCACATCCCACGCTCTTTTTATAAAATATGTAAAGATGGCATATTGCATATATAAAAAACGTGCCTCCCGCCATAAGAATATAAGGCTTTAACTTATCTTTAAAGAATATATAACAAATTGCAATTATTGGTATAATTGGTCTTATAAATGTAGATATCGAAATATTAGTGTTAAAATAGTTTCTAAACAAGAAACTTGCAGCATCCAATATCGGACATATTATTATTAAAAAACACAATAAATTTTCTATTGTGATAATATTTTTCAAATTAAGCTTCTTTTCTTTTTTGATATTATCTTCCATAATTAATATCTTCCTCACTAAACATATATTGAGTTGCAAAAGAAAAAATTGTAATCTTTTTTCAACCCTTTTCGATTGTAATTTTTCAAGATTATTATATATACTAAACGCTAAAAAAGCAATAGAAAAAGCCAGAACAATTTGTATTTTTTAAACGAGACCGGAAGCTCGCCTTTTGAGGAGTCCGAAGGAGCTCCGACCAAGAGCGACGTGTTGAGGCTTAAAAAATACAACTTCTTCTGGTTTTAATAACCTGCCAAAAAAGGTTTTAGTATATTTTCTGCCTTATTCAGCACATACTAAAACCTTTTCTTTTACAATTCTTCTGCAAATCTTCTTTCTAATTTTTTAAATACAAAATATCCAACAATGCAAAGAACTATTCCCATTATAAATGCAATTAGCAATCCTCTAAAATCTGGCATTGTTTTACTATAGAATATAGCTCTATAGCCATCTATTAAGTATGACATTGGATTTAATCTTAATAGCCATCTAAAGTTTGCTGGTACAGCCTCCATAGAATATACGATTGGTGTTGCATAAAATAACAATTGCATAAATACACCTAGTAAGTGTAATAAATCTCTAAAGTATACTGTTAAACTACTTACAAGAAGTGATATTCCTATAGATACAATGAATTGTATTGCAAGTATTAAGAAATACCATAATATATTCCATGATAA
Source organism: uncultured Clostridia bacterium (assembly GCA_934119935.1). Classification (GTDB taxonomy): domain Bacteria; phylum Bacillota; class Clostridia; order TANB77; family CAG-508; genus CAG-245. The sequence goes on from CAKOSX010000008.1 coordinate 42,716, forward strand.
TCCGATTCCACCAAAAATAACAAATCCTAGTATGATTATTGTCGCAATTAAAAAGTTTACTCCTTCACTTGCAACAAGTGATATTGGCAGAATTTCTCGTGGAAAATACACTTTTTTTATAATATTGCCATTATCAACCATTACAGCTGCTCCTCTTATAACAACATTATAAAAATATTGCCACGGAATTAAACCACAACACAAGTAAACAGCATAATTCTCAATATTACTTTTTAATATTACTTGGAAAACTAATGCATATACAGCAATTTGAAGTAGTGGATTTAAAAAAGACCATAACACGCCTAAAAATGAGTGTTTATATTTTCCACCTACATCTTTTGTTATATTTGTTTTTAATAGTTCTCTATATGCGTACAAATCCTTTATTATGTTCATTTACAAAGTCTCCTTCAAATATTCTTCTATTACATCATCTGGTTTTCCATCCATTTTTACGACTCCGTCGCATAACCATACTGCTCTAGTACAAAATTCTTTTACTGTTCCCATACTATGAGTTACAAATACCATTGTTTTTCCTTGAGCCTTTAATTCTTTCATTTTTGCAATACATTTTTCTTGGAAATGTTGATCTCCAACAGCTAAGATTTCATCAACTAGTAGTATGTCCGCATCAACATTAATAGCAACTGCAAATGCAAGCCTCATATACATTCCAGACGAATATGTTCTTACAGGGTTATCTATATAAGAACCCAATTCTGAAAATTCTATAATATCATTAAGCCTTTCATCTATTTGCTTTCTTGTTAATCCAAATATTGATGCATTAAAATATATGTTTTCCCTTCCAGAGAAATCAGGGTGAAATCCTGCACCAAGTTCCAATAATGAAGTTAGTTTTCCATGAGTTTCAATCTTTCCTTTATTTGGATAAATTATTTTTGTCATTAATTTAAGCAAGGTAGATTTTCCACTTCCATTAACACCTATTAGTGCAACAGCCTCACCATTTTTTATGGTAAGATTTATGTCTTTTAATACTTCTCTTTTTTCTTTTCTATTTCTGTTCCAAAATAATAATTTTTCTTTTAAACTATTTGCCTTGTCCATATAAATATTGAATGTTTTATATACATGGTCGACAACAATTCTATTTTCTTGTTCAGCTTTTGACATCTTACTTTTGCCTTTCTTTTTATTTTTCGATATCATTATATTATATAATGTTTATATTGTCAAAATTTTTAGCTATTCATTTTAATGTTTTCTATTTTTCTTCCTTGTAAGCAACATAAAAATTACAATTACAGCCAATACCATTATTACACAAATAGCTGTTTTATTATCTTTTTTGTCTGTCGGAATATTAGAAGTTTCTCGACTGCTTTCTCTTATAACATCTATTTTGTAAGATACTGTTTCAGTTTTGCCTTCTTTCGATACAGTTATAATAATAGTATTTTTTCCATCTTTTAGGTTTTCATTTCCTTCTACTGTAATTTTAGCATTTTCATTTAAACATGATGTATCAACATCAATTTTTGAAGCACCATTATATATTTTTGCAGTATAACTAAATACGTTTTCAGAAAATGATGGTGATAATTCAACTCCATCTTTATTTCCGTTTTGATCAACAGTATTTAGTTTTATAGAAGAAAGTCTTAGAGTTTCATCTTGAATTTTTCTAGTTACTTTTATGAAATAAGTTCTTACAGTTCCATTTTCTGCAGACACGTCAACTCTTAAGTTATTTTCTCCTGTCTGAAGTTTTATATTCCCAGTACCTGTAATGTTTGCTCTTTCATCATCAGCAGTTGCTTTTATAGTTACATTATCTTCTTCTGTATCTGAATCTAATGTATATTCTTGAATTTGTTTATCAAATTCAGGTAATAATCTATATCCTTCTACTTCCAATGATGAAAGATAGTTATTACTTGATTTATTAGCATTTTCACTTTCTGCCTTTTGTTGATTCGTAAGTTGTTCGTTTGCAAGTGTATCTGACATTTCATCTGTTAAATCTGCCATTCCTGCATATGATTTATTCATTGTTATCATTATCACCAATAGGACCATCAATGCTATAACTACCTTTATTTTACTTTTCTTCATATTTTTTCCTCTCCTCAAGGTATAAAGTAGGCTGGAAATAATTTAATTATATTCAGCCTTTTTTATACTTTATAAATTTATCTTAAATATTTGCTTGGTATAAATGCTTGTCTTCCATCTGAAATTATTATTCTATACCAATCATAACCATTTATATTTTTATAAGTAGAATTGTCTATTACAGTTACTTCTGCATTTTCAGCTAATGCTGTAAGCTTTGCGACATCGGTACTTGGTCCAATTCTCACGTTACATCCATATCCGTCATTAGTTTTTACATTTGCTTTATAGTCACAGGTTTTAACATCATCTATTTGTTTTAAATATTTTCCAGATATATAGCCTATAGTTCCATCTGGTGTGACTACTTTCTGCCAATCTGAATTTATACCTCTTTCGATTGATAAGAAAACTGTTCCTTTGTCTGTAATTGTTTTAATTATATTTGAAGAAGTACTTGGTCCAGATCTTAATAATACGTTTGTTCCTGTCGTTTCAACATTTATAGGATATGTTTCTGAGCTAGCAGATGGTAGTGGCGTTACTGTTTTATCCATCTCTTCGTACACTGGAATTATGAAAGTAAATTCTGAATCTAATTTACCTGTATTTTTATACATGCTTTGCAATGTTTGTGCTTCACTATAAGCTCCCATTAAGTTTTGCATATATTGATGAGTATATAACGAAGTTCCATTTGTAGAGTCTATATCAAATCTATTTTGATATAATGTGTTTTGATAGTTTTCAAGCCAGTTGTCCTTACAGAACCCAATTCCGCCTTCTAGGGCTTTTTGCATTGTATCCCAACCTTCTTTTTTTGCTCTAGCTAAGGCATTTGCATAAATTTGCGCCCATCCAGTTCCATTTGCACTAATGTTGAATGGATTATAATACGTTTTTCCATCTCCACCATCCATGCCTCTTCCAATTTGCGTTCCATTGCTTCCTTGTTCTTGAATTAGTCTTGCAATTATGTAATATGGGTTAACATTTGTGTTTCTACATGCTTTTTCTATATCGTCTGCATATTTTTCTAAATATGTATCTTTAACTTTAGCCTTTATTCCTTCTAGTGTGCAAGCTTCATCTAAATATTCATTTACATCTTGGAATTGAAATATATTTACTTCATCAAAAAAGTTTCTTGGGTCCATGTAATATGCTATAGCCTTTTCGGAAGCACAATACCAGCCACTATCATATAGTTGTGTTCCACAAGTTGAACATACCCATTCTCCGCTATTTGATGTTTCAACTAAGTTTCTTCCATGAACTTCTGCTTCTCCTGCAACTGCACTATCAAATTTTAGTCCTGTATATAGGAATTTTACATTCCAATTTGGATGAGAGGCTAATAATTTTTCGAGTGTTGCTTTATATCCGGGATATTTATTATCATCTATGTCTACAACAATTTTCGAATCAGTTATTGTAAATTTTTGTGCAACTCTTCCTGAATAATTTTGAATTGTTAAATTAGCACCTTCTTTAACTTCTTCATTCTCAACAGTCATATATAATTCACTATTTTTAGAAATTATGTAATATTCTCCATTTCCAGCTTCTTTTATAATCCATTTTTGTGCATCAGAGCCGTTGTTAGCATATTGGGTAATTTTAGTTCCAATTATAGTTGTTCCATTCGAAAGTTCTATCGATGTATTTGCATGTGTTGCAGTTATTGTGTAATATCCATCACCAACATATTTTATATTAAATTTTTGGTTTGCAGTTTTACCATTTTTCCAAAGTTCAATCTTTTCACCATTATCTTTACAGCTATGAGGAATATCTATTACAAGCCTTGTATTTGCAACCGAAGCAATAGTATAAGTTCCATCTTCTAATGTTTTTGTACCTTTCATTGCAGTTGGAACAGTAAACTTAAACTTTTGGCTTGAAGAATTATTTAATTTTGATGTTACTATCTTTCCATTATCTACTGTTAAGTATAATCCATTGCATTTTGAAATTATGTAATAATATCCGTCTCCTGCATCCCTAATTACCCATTGTTGGTTATTTCCACCATGGTACTCCCATTGGTCAACAGTTGCACCATTTTGTTTTGAGCTTCCTGCAACATCAATATATTTTCCAGAATGCATTACAGATATTGTATAATAACCGTCATTTCTATATTTTATATTAAATTTTTGGTTGGCTGTAGATGAGTTTTCCCATACCCCAATATTTGTGCCATCTTGAGTAGAGCTTCCACCTATATCAACAACCTTTGATGTATCTCCAGCAGTTTGTATTTGATAAGTTCCATCATTTATTGTTTTAGTTCCTGTGGGTGTTTCTTCTCCCTCTTTTACAAATTTAAATTTTTGATTATTGCATCCATTTTTATCCCAGACTTGTACTGTTGAACCATCATGTGCATCAGAATGAGGTATATCTAGGTATAAGCCATTACTTTTAGAAATTATATTGAAATAGCCATTTCCAGCATCTTTTATAATCCACTTTTGGTTATTTCCACCATGGTATTCATATTGTAGAACTCGTGCTCCCGGTTTTTTTGAATTATTGGCAACATCAATAAATTTTCCAGAATGTACAGGTGAAATAGTATAACACCCATCCCCTATGTATTTAAGTGTAAACTTCTGGTTTTTAGTTCCTCCACCTGTCCATAATTCCACCTTAGCATCATTTGTTTTTAAGCTGCTGTAAATATCAAACACAAATTTCTCGTTTAGAGCAGATTTTATAGTGTATACTCCATCTTCAAGAGTTTGATTTGCATCAGTCGCAAAAGTAGTATTGCTGATGTTAAGAGTCCCAAAAAACACGCTAAGCAATACTACTATTTTTATAATATTTAAAATTTTTCTCTTCATAGTTTTATCTTCTCCTGTTCTTAAACTTTTTGTCACAAAAACAAATTTTTTATCTAATTTTGTCTCTTTTATTTTAACATAAATTTAAGAATTAGAGAATAGTTTTTTATATTTTTCTATAACTTTTTTCTGGTAAAAATTCTTTTCTTGGTAATTGAATTTTTATTTTTTCAAATTTTCAATTTGTTCATATCTTAACAAATTTAATTCATAATTTTCCCTGTGTTGTCTTGTTATTGTATCTAATATAATTGCACATTGGAAGGCAACAGCGGACAATCCCATAAAGCCTGTTGCAAGTATTGCAGAAGGCACCTTAGTAATAAAGTGTGTGTTAAAGAATTCAACAAGTACTGGTACTCCAACAGCAAGTCCCAATATAAAGAATATTAAGGCAATAGCTCCAAAAAATTTAAATGGTTTATAATCCTTAAACATTCTTCCAATTGTTTTTACAACTTTTATACCATCACTTATAGTGTTTAATTTTGAAGAGCTTCCCTCCGGTCTGTCTCTATAAATTATAGGAATTTCTTTTATAATATATTTTTTATCCAAGGCATATAAAGACATCTCTGTTTCTATCTCAAATTTAGGACTAAGAACAGGCATGTTTTTCACAAATCTCTTGTTAAATACTCTATATCCTGTCATAATGTCTTTTAAATCTGTCTTAAATAACACATTTATAGATTTCTTTACTAGATTATTACCTAATTCGTGGAATGGTCTCTTGTTTTCCTTTTGATATGTTCCATTTGAAAGTCTATCTCCTATTGCCATATCAGCCTCACCATTTCTTACAGGTTCAATCAATTTGTGGACAAATTCAGCAGGGTATGTGTCGTCTCCATCAACCATTACATATATATCTGCTTCAATATCTCTAAATTGACTTCTTACTACATTTCCTTTTCCTTGTTTGTATTCATCTACAACTATTGCACCATTTTTCACAGCAATTTCTCTTGTTCTATCTTTAGAATTGTTGTTGTAAACATATATATCGGCTTCTGGTAATTCTTTTTTGAAATCTTTTATTACCTTTTCGATTGTTAGTTCTTCATTATAACAAGGTATTAGTACTGCTATTTTTTCCATCTTCATTATTCCCTTCCTTTATAAAATTCATTCCAAGATATACTGGTAATGCTAAGAATATTGGATATGCATATCTGTATTCACAATAAGCAGGTGAAGCAATAAGCGTTAGCCATAATATAAATGTTGGCAAATATACTAGCAAATATTTATATTTTTTCTTATAAATGGTGTAACTTAATGCAATTACAGTAAGTAAAACTCCTGCTCCAATGCTAAATACAAATCCAAATACTGGTATTCCTCTTGCATCTATCAATTCATCTATCTGTTCAACCCATTTTCCTTCTATTAATGGTGTTTGTTTAATTCCCATGTTATGGTCCATAGTAATTCTACTAACCACCGAATTTCTTACCTCTGGATAATAATATCCATACGAATTTGATATAAATGCTTCTATATAATCCTTAGGATATTTTACGAATAATTTTAACCAGATCGATATAAATTCAAATTTATTTTCCGAAAAATATTCGTTATTAAAATTAAACTTTACAGGATCTGATAATATAGGATTGTAGTCTTCCCACGCATTTTCTACAATAAAATATTTATTTATTTTTTCTATTGTTTCTTCATCAATATCATTGTAATTATTTTTTACAGTTCTTGCTATTTGTTGTATTGGAACAGATAACATTTCTCCTACTGCTCCTTTTTCCACCTTGAGTATTTTAAATACCACTACATTGTAAGCCTCATATATAACAAGTATAGACATAAACATGATTAATAATTTTTTCCAATGTTTTCTTAGTACTATAAATATAAATGGTAAACTTAGTACAACAACATATAAACCATTATGTCTTAAAATCATTGTGAATATTGAAATTAGCACATACCCTACCATGTTTCTTTTCTTAGCTAAAAATTCATCTGTATTAAATATTAGTTCTATGTTTTGTATTATAAACAAAGGCATTATTCCAGAGAATAATATATCTTTCCACATTGTTATACTGTACATTCCATTTACTGGGTAGAACATGTAAAACAATAAAGTTATTAGCTGAACAAATGCTGGAACTTTTTTATTTCTTAAATATTTCAATACAAATGCTGCAAAAGTTGCCATTGTAAGCATAGAGAATATGCTATATAAAGCAATTCCTGTATTTATGTTTCCAGATAATTTTAATCCTAAATTTACGAATATTCCGATTATTGCCGTGTGTGTAATAGGATGATGGTCTTTTAGTGGCAATATTCCTATTGTTTGCTCTATTTGAGAATACGAATCCGATGTTACGATTCCAGGATAATATCTTAAAAAGAATGGCAAATATGATAAAAATATAAGTAAAATCGTGATTATAACAAGAAATACTTCATTCTTAAGTAACTTTATATTTGATAAATCTTTTCCCAATATTGTAATATTTTCAGATTTTAACCTATTATTTTCAAATATATCATAGACCCATAAAATTATTATACCAAACATTGTGAAATAGCCAATAAAATTTACTATAAGCCATTTATTTAAAATGTGGTCAAGAGTAAAATCTGTATTTATACTCTTTCCTATTATTTCTATTATCGTGTATATAAATGCTACAATTCCCGCTGTTATCATTTTTCTTTTTGTGTTCTTTGTTGATTCTAGTGTTTTCTTTATTACAAAATAGCAACTTGCAAATATAAATACAAATATTATGTTATTGCCACTTATTAGAAAGTTATGCCATATACATATAGTAAGAATGCATGCAAGTATAAAAGATATAATATTGTTTTTGTACTTTTTCATCTTCTCCTAGAGTTTTTTTAATCTCTTTCTCCTTATGTAATATTTAGGTTTTAAGGGTTACCCATACCCCTATATAATTTCTAAAATTTTTGAGTATATTTTATATGTTAATTTATTTACAGTTCTCATATATTTATTTTTACCAATATTTACAGTTTTTAAAATTACATTTTCTTTCCAGTTTGGAAAATTTAAATTTAGTCTTTCCCAGCTTTCTGTTAGTAATTTTTCTCTAATTGTCTTATCCTTTATTTTGCACATTCTTTTCAAAGAACTGCATAGTAAATATCTTGCATAATTATATTCGAGTTCATCTCTATACTCTTCATAAATATTGTTCTTTTTATAAAATTCGATAACATTATCCAATACAGTAAATATCTCTGCCGTTCTTTCATTTTGAACATTTGCAATAGAACCTTCTCTTTGTACATAATGAATGAATGGCTTATCAACATAGGCAAATTTATTTATAAATGGTATAAGCTTATAAGTAAATTCCACATCTTCATATCTTAATCCTTTTGGAAATTCTAAGTTATTATCTGTGATTAATTGTCTTTTAATCAGCTTATTCCATGCAACCACTCTAACAAAGCTAAGCATCTCTTTTTTATTTTTGTATGAATACTGCTTGTCCACCCTAATTTTATTAGGAAATTCCCATATAAAATCACATTCAACATAATCTGCATTTTCTTCCATTGCCTTATTGTACATTTCTTCATAAGCATTTTTTTCTATGTAATCATCTGAATCTAAAAAGGCAATAAAATCACCAGTTGCATATTTTAGCCCATAGTTTCTTGCATCTGATAGTCCACCATTTTCTTTTTCAACATAGATTACTCTGTCCTTGTTATTTTTTTCGTATTCTTTTGCTATGTTTCCAGAATTATCTTTAGAGCCATCATTTACAAGAATTATTTGAATATCTTCTAAAGTTTGACTAAGCAATGAATTAATGCACTTTTCTAGATATTTTTCTACATTATAAATTGGAACAATTACACTTACTTTTGGCATTTTTATCCCTTTCCTAAATCTATCTCAATTTTAAATATAGTTTTATATTTATTTTCAAAAGTATTTTCTTTAAAAATTGTTTTACATCTCTTGCCTTTATGTTATTTGCAAGTTTTCTTTTTCTTATTTCCTTTATGAATTGTTTTTGCTCTTTTCCCTTTAGATTATTCACTTCTAATATTATACAATTAGTATAATATATTTTTATATTCTCCTTAGATTTTTCTGAAATTTTATAATCTTTAATTTTTATAACCATTTCATCATAGAAATACAGTAAATCTAAAGCTCTTTTATATGTAATTTCTGAATTTCCCCTCGTGATGCTTTTTTGAGTTTGCACATAGTTATAACCAAATACATCTACACTCGCAACTTTATCAGCCTTCAATAGTATAAGAGGAATTAATCCAAAATCTTCATGATATTTTCCTTTAGTAAACTCAAATTTATTTCTTCTAAAAAAATCTCTTTTATACAAATACCCCCATGCAACTTCTGTCATTACATCTGTTTTATATAAAATGTCGAATGCCTCTTCACCACTTTTTTCTTCAAACAATGGTGTATAATTTTTTTCAAGCACATTACCTTGTTCATCAACTTTTGCAATTTTAAATTTAATCATGTCATATTTTTGTTCCATATATGGTAACAAATCAGCATATAAATTTTCTGTTATATAATCATCTGAATCTACAAATGATATGTACTCTCCAGTTGCATATTTCAATCCATAATTTCTTGCATCTGATAATCCGCCATTTGCTTTTTCGAAGTACATTACTCTATCCGGGTCTTTTACAACATATTTTTTTGCAATTTCTGCACTCGAATCCTCTGAACCGTCGTTTACAAGTATTATCTGAATATCTTTTAAAGTTTGATTTAGCAATGAATCTAAACATTTTGCCAGTTGCTTTTCTACATTATAAATTGGAACTATAACACTTACTTTTATCATAAATAATCTTATCCCTTTCTTGAAGTGTAAATCTATTTAGGAAAATTGTTATTTTGTAATATTCTTTTTTAAAAAACTATTCCAATACTTCTTTTAGATTTTTTAAAGCATCTTGTTTATTCTTTTCTCTCCATAATTTGTACTCTTCTAAGATTTTTTCTCTATTTTCTAAAGCATTTAAAGTCTTTTCTTTTATCTCTAATATATCATCTGCATTTTTTACTGCCAAGTAATCTTGTAAAGAGCTTCCTTCAAAGCCTTTAAAACTGTTTCCAACTAAGCATGGTGTGCCAAGTTCAAGGCTTTCATACGGAATCATGCTATTTTCATCAACTGTACTAACATATAGATTTATATCATTGTTTGCTAATTTTTTATATAGTTCTTGCTTTGTCATTAATTTATTTGCAACAGTTAAATTAATATTAAAAAACCTTGCGATTTTTGATATTTTATAATTTACTGGAGAACAATCTAACTTTGCATTTTCAATCATGCTTACTGCACAAAGTTGATTATATATATTTCTGCCAGTTCTATCGTATGCTTCATACATTCCAATTTTTATTGGCAAGTTTTCATTTTTTTCTGCTTTATTATCTTCGTTGTAGCTTTCTCTATTTTCAATTTCTACATATTTAGATAATAATTTTGCTCTATATCCTTTTTCTTTATAGAACTCATATACAGACTTCTTTAGAAATACTAATTCATCAATCAAACCTTTATCATACATTCCTAAAATATTGTCGAAATTGTTCCATATTATTGCATCTGTTAAATCTTCTTGCCCATTATGAATTATCATTTTTACCTTCATACTCGATTTTTGTTTTTTTATGCTTGATATAAGCATATCCCAACCATCAGCATATTGATTAAACAATATTTGTTTCTTACTAGAATTAACTATTGCATTTGCAATCATTTCAGCTTCTTTTTTTGTATACTGCTCTCTAAGTTCTAGTATACTGCCTTCAATAAGATTTTGTATTTCATTTTTTTCTACTGGCATTTCTGGATGACAAATTGTAATGAAATCTTTTTGAATTTGATTTATCTCATTTGTTATCCTTTTTACTCTTCTACTTCTTGTAATATATATAGAAGCCTTCATTCTAGCCCAGCTATAAATTTTCTTTAATGTAACAATTATGCTTGTTTTAAAATTAAATATCCCATCAATAATAGAGTTTAAAGTTTTACCGAATGCTGGTCCAAAAGTTCTATATATTCCTATTGTTCTTTTTTCTCCTCTATCGGTCCAGGTTGCCTTAAATAGGTGAACCATACACGTATTTTTAGTATATACCTTTTCAGAATAATTGTAGTTTATTGGGTAGAAATAATCCCTTGGATATACATAAATATTTTCATCAAATATTCGAACTCCCTGTTCATTTACTTTGCTCTCATATTGTTTCAAAATTTTTGTGATTATAACTGGATTTGCAAAATTATACATAATTTCTGGCTCAAAGTGTTTTATTTTACCATAGTAATCCAGTATTTCTTTTATATACTTATTTTGTGGATTTTGTGCATAAATCATTGCTGTTCCAACATATCCACTATCTTCATATCCAAGTACAATTTCCTTATTTAAAACATCAGTTGGATCTTTTAATATTTTTACATCAGTATCGAGATACAATCCACCTTCATTATATAATGCATATATTCTTACATAATCACTAACAAATGCCCATTTTTTACTCTCATAAGCTTCTTTTACAAATGGAAAGCTGTTAACATCAAAATTACTCTCATCCCATTGTTTTATTTCGTAATCTGGCAAAAACTTTTTCCAAGTTTTTATGCAATCTTCGACCGATTTTGGTAATTTTTTGCCTCCAAACCAACAATAATGTATCTTTTTTACCATTGTTTTCCTCCAATTATTTATTTATAATAGATTTTAAGAATGTTTTTAATGAAACTAATATATTTCTAAAATAATTTATTATTTTTCTCTTTATCAAGTTGTTTTTTATACTCTTTATATTGCTATTTTTCAATGCAATAAACATATTTGTAACCAATTGCTTTTGTCTTTCTGAATAATCATTCTTTTCAGTGTTTACCATATTTGTGTTTACAATATATTCTATTGTGTTTTTATTATCTTTTTCAAAGCCTTCTAAATGACTTTCAAACTCTTTTTTATTAGCATTATAGTCTTGTGTTATCATGTCCAATATTCTTCTTACAAAAAACTCATTTATTATAAGCTTGTATTTTTCACAATCATTATCATGATTTTTTATAACCTCTGAAATATTGCTACAAATTTTATAAAAAGCCGACATATATGTATTTGTTGCAACTATAGACTTCTCTCTTTGTAAATAATAATACATTGGATATGGTATATATTTTATGTTTTTTGCATTTGTCAATATAAATGGTGTTACAGCAACATCTTCATACTGTTTTCCAACAGGAAATTCGAATCCATTATACAATTCTTTTTTTATTATTTTGTTACAAGATGAACCAGACATTGCTCCATTTATAAGGCCATCCAAGAAATTTTCTTTATCATCTCTGCATGCTCTTGATGTATAGTTCCAAAGAGGATTCTTCTCAAATATGACATATAAATCGTATATTATAATGTCATTATCTTTCACATATTCTCTTGCAATTTTATAAAAGTTTTTGTCGATGTAATCATCAGAATCAACAACACTGATAAACTCGCCTTTAGCCTTTGCAATTCCTACATTTTTAGTGTCTGCAAGTCCTTTGTTGTCTTTCTTTACATATACAAAATTATTTTTATACTCTTCTGGTAGAGCATTTATAAATTTTTTTATAATTTCCTCGCTATTGTCTTTCGAGCCATCATTTACAACTATTACCTCACAGTCCTTGTCCATGGCTTCGTATATTGACTTTAGAGTTTTTTCTACATATTTTTCTGTATTGTAAACAGGTACAATTATTGAAAATAAAAATTTACTTTTTTCTTCTGTCATTTACATTTTCCTCTTTTCTTTTTGATATTTAATGCTTTTATGTCAGACTAATCATTTATAAGTTTTTCTAGCTTTTCATTTATTTCTTGATTATACTCTTTATAATCAAACTCTTCTTTCTGAGAAATTCCGTTAATTATTGCATTTTTCATCACACTATAAATTGAATTTACATTTTTTTGTGTGACAATACCATATTTGTTTTGTATAATTTGTAAACTATCAGATACATTCGTTGTAATTATTGGAATGTTTAATATCATAGCCTCCAAATAAACAACTGGAAAGCCCTCATATTCAGATGTAAGAATTAAGCTATCTGCAAGTTTAAAGTATGGATATGGATTTTGTTTTTTTCCTAAGAATATTATATTATTTTCTAATTTATATTCATTTACCATTTTTTTGTACTCTTGCGTTTTGTTTCCGCTTCCAACTAGCAAAATTCTAAAATCTAGATTATCTTCTTTCAGCTTCTTAGCAGCTTCAATTAATCTCGTTAATTTCTTATCTTCCTCAGTATGCCTTCCAACATTCAAGAAAGTAAAAGTTTTCTCTTTACAACAATCTGTAACTTTTTCTTGAGACTTTCTTAAAATTTCTTCTGCATCGATAAAATTATAGATAACACTCGTTTTATTTATGAAATCTTTGTCATTTTTAAAATTTTCTGCAAATATATCTCTTGCATTTTCAGACACAAATACAATATTCTTAAAGTCTTTTGCGTTAACTCCTTCAAAAAATTCAACATATTTTGACTTATTATTATCAAACATCTGCATATATTCACTATGTACCCATAAACAACTATTTTTCGAAGCAGTTCTTGCCACAAAAGATGCAGGTTTAGAATATGTTGCATACGCACACGAAAAATCATACTTATTTTTATATTTCATTCTAAACATTGTCTGTTTTAGAAAATTAATACCTTTTCTTAGAATGATTACCTTACTATCATTTGGACAATACACGCATATCTGTATTTTCTTATCAATTTTATCTAAAAAAATTCCTTCTTTTTTCTCCAGAAATAACGTTATTTCATATTTATCTGTCCTTGCTAAGTAATTTAATAAATTAACAAGTGCGTTTTCAATTCCACCTATATCAAGCGAAACTGCTGAAAACAATAACTTCTTCATCAAAATCTCCTTTTTATTATAAATCAAATTTCATTTTTCAAAACTTCGGTACGGCACTCTTGGTCGGAGCTCCTTCGGACGCCTCAAAAGGCGAGCTTGCCCTTGTTTTTTCAAAATGAAATTTGATTTGTGTAGTAGAGCTATTTTGCCACAATCTCCACATTATATCCTATAAACAAGCCTGTTTCTACAACTCCAGTTATGTTTTTCAATCTTCTTTCTAATGTCTCGTCTATATTATCAAACCAAGCATCTAATATAATATTGCCGTTTTCTGTTATTACTGGGCCATCCTTCTTTAGAGCTAAACGTAATTCTACATTCTGTGCTCCTTGTTTATATATCTCTTCTTTTACAAAATTTATAGCCTTTGGAGTACACTCTACTGGTACTGGAAATTTGCTTCCTAGTCTATTTACTATTTTTGATTCATCAACTAATATATAGGTTTTATTTGAACATTTAATATTTAATTTTTCATTAAACATCGCAGCTCCTCTGCCTTTTATCATCCAGTTGTCATGGTCAACCTCATCAGCTCCATCAAAGCACCAGTCAGGCTTTTTTTCTTCCAATGTTGCTGTTGGTATTCCGAGATAAGTACACAACATCTTAATTTCGTATGATGTAGGAATAGCAATAATATTCAAGTGTTCTGTTTGTACCTTTTTTGCAATTTCAATAGCAGTCAAATAAGATGTTGAGCCAGAGCCAAATCCTATAATGTCACCATCTTGTACACGTTCTGCCATTTTCTTAGCAACCTGTTCTTTTGCCTCTCTATTTTTTATCTCTTCCTTCCACATTGGTTTTTGCAATGTTTCTTTAGCCCAATCCATCTTATTTACTTCCTTTCTATTTTTTCTATCGTATTATTTTACTATTTTAAAGAAACTTCCTTTTCCAATTTGTATTATCATTTCACCTTCAAAATTATTTAATGATTGATAATCTGTTACCTTTTCTCCTTCAACTTTTATTCCACCTTGTTCGAAAAGTCTCTTCAATTCTGCTTTTGAAGCACATTTCTTTGTTTTTAATAATGTGTCTAATATATTATTCTCAAATTTGATTTCTTCAATATCTTCTGGAGCTTCTTGCTTTTGGAATGCTGTTTTGAAGTGTTCTTCTGCTTGCTCAGCTTCTTCTTCATTATGATATAATCTTGCTATTTCTTTTGCAAGTTCCATCTTTATGTTTCTTGGATTTTCTCCATTATTTAATCTTTCTTCTATCTTTGCAACATCATCTGGATGTACATCTGTACATAAATTGTAATATTTTATTATCATATTATCTGGAATCTTCATTACCTTCTCATACATCGTATTTGCATCTTCATTTACACCAATGTAGTTTCCTAGGCTCTTGCTCATCTTCTCAACCCCATCAATTCCTTCAATTAAAGGCATAAAAAGTGTAATTTGTGGATCTTGTCCATAATCTTTTTGTATATTTCTTCCCATAAGTACATTGAATGTTTGGTCTGTTCCACCCATTTCTAGGTCTGCTTGAATTGCAACAGAATCATATGCCTGCATTAATGGATAGAAAAACTCATGTACAGCTATTGGTTGATTATTTGTATATCTCTTCTGGAAATCGTCTCTTTCTAGTATTCTTGCTACTGTACATTTCGAGCAAAGATTGATAACATCTCTGAAATCCATTTTTCCTAGCCATTCACTATTAAATTTAACTGTTGTCTTGCTTGGATCTAATATCTTAAATATTTGCTTTTGATATGTTCTTGCATTCTCTTCTACTTGCTCTTTTGTAAGTTGTTTTCTTGTTTTAGACTTTCCTGTAGGATCACCTATCATTCCTGTAAAGTCACCAATTATAATTATTACTTCATTTCCTAGGTCTTGTAATTGTTTAATTTTTCTAAGTACAACTGCATGTCCTAAGTGAATATCTGGTGCAGATGGGTCTAAGCCTAATTTTATTCTTAGTGGTCTATGTTCTGCATCTACCTTTTTTAATTTTTCTCTAATTTCTTCAACATCTGTATGATCAGCTGCACCTTTTAACATTATTTTTATTGTATTTTCTATATCCATCAAAATCTCTCCTAATTATAAATTTTACATTTTACTCCATTTATGAGCCTATTTTTTTCGTGTATATTATATGCATTTTGCAATGCTTTGTCAATCATACTATTTTTCATCAAAATATTGACTTTCTTCTTGTAATCCTTCAAAATTAATCTGTCTTAATATTTCATATGCTATTACACACACCGAATTTGAAAGATTTAATGACCTTAATACTGGTCTCATTGGAATTCTTATAGTTTTATCTATATATTTTTGCAATAAATCTTCAGGTAGACCTTTAGTCTCTTTTCCAAATAACACAAAGACATCCTCATCTTTAAATTTACTATAATCTACATCTGTATAACAATGTTTTGCCTTGGTTGTAGCCATAAACATGTTATGCTCCTCCGGCTTATATTTTTCTAAAAAAGCATCTAATGATGTATGTTCTTCAATCTCTAATTTATCCCAATAATCTAATCCGGCTCTCTTTAGTTGTTTATCATCTATTTTAAAGCCTAATGGATAAACCAAATGTAGCTTTGCACCTGTTATAGCACATGTTCTTGCAATGTTTCCTGTGTTTTGTGGTATTTCTGGTTCAACCATTACTATGTGTAATTTCATTTTTCTTGTTCCTTCCTAATTTACATTATTTTTAGTACAGCCTTAGGTACATATCTAGAAATATCTTTTCCATTATCAAATATTTCTTTTACTGTGCTCGAACTTATACTACCTAATGTTCCAGCCCTTACATAAATTGTATCTAGTCCTGATATTTCCTCATTAATCTCTGCTATATTTTCCTCATAGTAGTAATCCATATCATCTCTTATTCCTCTTACCAAGAAATTACATCCATTGTCTTTTGCCGCATCAACAGATAGTCCTTCATATGTAATTACATCTACATTATCTATATTTTCATCTTTTAAGGCTTGTTCTATGGCATTTTTCATTTTCTCTTTATCATATCTTCTTGCCTTCTTATTGTTAATGCCTATTCCAATCACTAGCCTGTCAAATACTTTTGAGGCAGTCTTTACAACGTGCATATGTCCCATAGTAAATGGGTCAAAACTTCCAGCATAAAATCCTATATTCATTATTGTTCCTCCTTTAGATATTTTAATATCTGCTTTAAGGCCTTTTCTCTATGAGTTACTCCAAGTTCTTCTTCTGTAAGTTCATTCATAGTTTTATCAAATCCATCGGGAATAAATATTGGACCATATGTAAGTTTTCCAAGAGGTCCTGGAGTTCTTACTATTCTACCTAAAGTTTCTCCTCTTGCAACATTTACTTTTCCATCTGGCATCATCAATGTAAGAACACATACAAATTTTGCAGTTCTATCTTCATCCTTAACATTTTCCATTTTTGAAAGCACTTTATTTATTGCAACAATTTGAGGAGCGTGGTCTCCTGCGTATCTCGCGCTATATACTCCTGGTTCTCCATTTAATGCATCAATGCAAAGTCCTGCATCGTCTGTCATTATGATTTCATTTATATTGTTTTTTTCACAATAAGCCTTGATAGCCTTAGCTTTTATGAGTGAATTTTCTTCAAATGTAGTTCCATTTTCATCGATTTCTTCATTAAAACCAATGTCTTTTAATGATAAAATTTCAACATCAATATTCTTGTAATCTAAATAATCCTTTACTTGGGCTATTTTAGCCTGATTCGAAGTTCCATATATAATTTTCATATTTAATCACGTTCCTCTCTATAAATTTATTCACAGTATTTTTTATATAATCTCTTTAAATTGCTTTTAGTTATAGTTTTTTCAATGCCATTTATGCTCACTTGTGTAAAAACCTCTGTCACCATAGATTTATTTTTTTCATTCAGTGGCATATTGTCTTTGCGTGAGTTCCAATATTTTAATTGGGTATCGTTTCTCCATCTCTTACCATTATAAACAATTCCGGCGGCTAAATTATCACATATCATCTCTACAGTGTATTTATACGGAATTACTGGCATTGGATTTCTAGACATTGGGTCATACCAATATTCTGGATGATGTTTATTTCTTCCTTTATGGTGTAACCACGCTTTTGAATATCCCTGCTTTCTTTTTGCAAATAAAATTGGACTCATACTTCCATTGTAGTATTTCACAGACTCCCAAAATTCTGTTAGAGAAAACTTCGATAAATCGTGTACTAAGCCTCTCCAAGGTATTCCAGCTTTGCAACATAACTTGAATACTACCCATCTATGCCTTGTTACTAAATTAAAATGCTTTATCGTGTTGGTTAACATATTGCCTGTCACGTTTTGCTTCCTTTCTACTTTCATTTTTTCTTTCAATATCCTATCACAAATAGCTTAAAATCTCAATATTTTCATGAAAGAAACTTGGAATAAAATTTCATTAATTAATATTAAAATTTACTTTTCTATTATGACTTATCTCATTTTAGTATTATGTACAATTTTTTCTCCGTCCCCAAATTGTACCAAATTGTACTAAACTTGAATTTTTGGCCTTTTTGTGGTATATAATATGTATAATTTTTTAGGAGGTATTATGTTTAAGTTACATTCTGAATACAAGCCTACTGGTGACCAGCCACAGGCAATTGAATATTTATCTAAAGGTATTGAAGAGGGAAAGAAGTTTCAAACTTTGCTTGGTGTTACTGGCTCTGGTAAGACTTTTACTATGGCTAATATTATTCAAAAAGTACAAAGACCGACTTTAGTTTTGGCTCATAATAAGACGTTAGCAGGTCAGCTTTATAGTGAGTTTAAAGAGTTTTTCCCTGAAAATAATGTTGAATATTTTGTTTCTTATTATGACTATTACCAACCGGAAGCATATATTCCTTCTTCAGATACCTATATTGAGAAGGACTCTTCTGTTAATGATGAGATTGATAAACTACGTCATTCTGCAACTGCTGCATTGTTTGAAACACGAGATGTTATTATTGTTGCATCTGTTTCATGTATTTATGGTTTGGGTGACCCCATTGACTATGAGCATATGACTGTTTCTTTAAGACCCGGCATGAAGATTGAAAGAGATGCTATGTTAAAGAAATTAATAAATATGCAGTATTCTAGAAATGAACTAGATTTTAAGCGTGGTACCTTTAGAGCCAAGGGAGACATTGTTGAGATATTCCCTTCTGATTATGGTGAAAGCGCTATTCGTGTTGAGTTCTGGGGAGATGAAGTTGAAAAGATTTCTGAAATTAATCCTTTAACAGGTAAAACTGTTGCAAGTAGAAACCATATTATGATATTTCCAAACTCTCATTATGTTACGACTTCCGATAAAATGGAGCATGCAATTACTACTATTGAAGAGGAAATGAAACAGCAAGTCGAATATTTCAAATCACAAGGTAAATTAATTGAAGCTCAAAGAATAGAAGAACGTACTAATTTTGATATAGAAATGATGAAGGAAACTGGCTTTTGTCAAGGTATAGAAAACTATTCTAGACACATAAGTGGTCGTGAGCCAGGAAGTGCTCCATACACCCTGTTTGATTATTTTCCAAAGGATTTTCTTTTGCTTATTGATGAATCTCATGCTACTATCCCTCAAGTTAGGGCTATGTATAATGGTGATAGAGCAAGAAAAGAATCTTTAGTAAAATATGGTTTTAGGTTACCTTCTGCATTTGATAATAGACCTTTAAAATTTGAAGAATTTGAACAAAGAATTAATCAAGTAGTATTTGTTAGTGCAACTCCTGCAGAATACGAAAAAGAACATTCTAAAGATAATGTTGTAGAGCAAATCATCCGTCCAACAGGTCTACTTGACCCTGAAATTGAAGTAAAACCAATTGAAAACCAAATTGATGATTTGATTACCCAAATTCATAAAAGAGTAGAAAAAAATGAGAGAGTATTGGTTACTACTCTAACTAAAAAAATGGCTGAAGATTTAACCAGCTATTTAGCTGAACTTGATATTAAGGTTAGATACATGCACTCTGATATTAAGGCTTTAGAAAGAATGGATATTATTAGGTCATTACGTCTTGGTGAGTTTGATGTGTTAGTTGGAATTAACCTTTTAAGAGAAGGATTAGATATACCTGAGGTTTCTTTAGTAGCAATATTAGATGCAGATAAAGAAGGGTTTCTTCGTTCTGAACGTTCTTTAATTCAAACTATTGGACGTGCTGCAAGAAATACCAATGGTAAAGTTATAATGTATGCCGATGAACTCACAGACTCTATGGACAAAGCCATATCGGAGACCAATAGAAGAAGAGCAATACAAATGAAATATAATGAAGAACACGGAATTGTTCCTCAAACCATAAAAAAATCTGTTAGAGATACTATCCGTGCTAGTATTGTTGCAGAAGCATCTGAAAAATATGAACTTGATAAAGAATCTAGTGTTGAAGATATTATCAACAAGCTAACCGAAGAGATGTTACAACACGCCGAAAAAATGGAGTTTGAAGAAGCAGCAAAATTAAGAGACCAAATAAAAGAATTGGAATCTTCATTGTAATCTTCGCCACTTTCAACTCCTGATTTAAATATTAAATACTTACACAACTACATGAACTTTAGTTTAACTTTTAGAAATTTTTAAAATTTTTTTATTTAATTTTTTCAAATTTCTATGGACTTTTTTTAAATTATTGTGTATTATTATATAGTAAAACTTTTTGAACTAGAGAGGATGAATTTATAATGAAAAAATCTTTAAAAATATTAGTATTTAGTCTTATATGTGTTTTCTTTATTTTTGCGGAAAGCTGCCTTGCAGTTAATATAGACATGAATCTTTCTTCAAATTTAGTAGACTCTGGCAATATAACTGATTCTGGAAGCTACAATTCTAACGGTTATTACAACGATGATGATTTTAATATAGACGACATAGATGATAATACATTATCTAATTACACATCAAATAGTGATTCTGCATCATCAAACTCAACATCTAATACAGCTACTACCCCATCTTCTAATCGTGGATCAAGCATGGCAGATGCTTTACAATCATTACCAGAATCAGAATTAGGATTAACTAATATTTTAAATATATTATTAATAGCAGTTGGAGTTGTATTAATACTTTTAGCAATTGCGATTTTTATAAGATTAAAACATTAAAACAAATAAAAAACTTGCAAGAAACCTTAACAGGTTTCTTTTTTTGAGCATTTTCCATTATTTCAATGTATATTTATTTTTTTAAATTTAATAATAATATTATTATTATCAAAAAGGAGGAAATTATGAAGAAGAAATTTTTTGTTATATCTGCCTTATTAACAATATTATTCGCAATATTTGCTTCAACTGTCCTTGCCAATAATAATATGGTAAATACAGTAGAAAATGCTGCGCAAAATGTAACTAATGCTGCTGGTAACATACTTCGTACAGGAATAAATGCAACCGAAAACACAGTAAGCAACGCATCAAGAGATATAAAAGATGCTGGAAGTACAGTTACAAGAGACGTACAAAATGCTGGTAACACAATGGTTTCTGGAACAGTAAATAGCAACAACAATAATAATCATTCTAGTAATTATTCTGCAACCAGAACTAACACTTCTGCAACATGGTTAGGAATGAACGCAGATGCTTGGACATGGCTTATTATGGCAATATTAGCAGTAGCAATAGTAGGATTGATATGGTTCTATGCAAAACAAAATACCACAGAAAATTCTGACCATTCTAACGAATAATGTTTTAAATTAGCCGTTATTGAATTTAAATGATATTACATAAGAATAAACATTGTTTTTATGCAATATCATTTACATATGTATAATTGCAAATAAACTTATATGATGCTATAATAGAAACGAAAGGAACGAAATTTATTATGATTAAGAACATTGCAAAAAATCCAACTGCTAGACATAATTACACAATTACCGATACTATTGAGGCTGGTATAGTTTTAACTGGTACAGAAATAAAATCAATTAGGAACGGAAAAGTTAATTTAAAAGATAGTTATGCTGGCATAAAGAATGGCGAAGTATACATATATTCAATGCACATAAGTCCATATGAACAAGGAAATATTTTTAATAAAGACCCTTTACGAGACAGAAAATTACTATTGAATAGGCGAGAAATAATTAGGCTTTCTAGTCTAATCTCTCAAAAAGGCTATACTCTTATACCTGTTTCACTATATTTTAAAGGTAGCATCGTGAAATTAGAACTTGGAATCGGTAAGGGTAAGAAATTATATGATAAAAGAGAAGATTTAAAGAAAAAAGATTCAGAGATGTACATTAAGAAGCATATGAATTATTAGTTCATATGCTTTTTGAGTCTCATATAACATCATTTTTCCTTATCTTTGTGGTCATTAATACGTATCATTTCTTCAACAATATACTTATCAATTCTCTGACTTTGTTTTAAAATTTTGTTATAATCAGCCTCTTGGGCAATTAATGATTCAAGTTTCGCTGTGTGTTTCAACCTTTTCAAAGTCTGGCTTTTCATATTATATTCACTCCTTTTTCTGCTTTTTTTATATAATATCACATTATTCTTGAAAAGTTTGTCGAAACGTGTCATCAATTACAAATTTTTTTAATTTTTTTATCAAATTATCTTATTATTTGTTATTTGCATTTTTGTAGCTTGAACACATTGATTCATCTGGTTGTTTTGTTTGGCACCCTTGCACCGGCGTTACGATTATATGCTCTAATTCACACAATTGTCTCTGTCCATTATTAAATTTACAAGACGTTACAGTACAGTTTATTGTTTGATTATCCTTATTAGTTTGTTTCATCTTATCAGTTACCTCCTTAACTTTTTCTTATGTTTTATTATTTCCATAATTCTTATAAATATGTCCAAATAATTATTTATATTTTTCCCTCTTTTCTTTTTCATTACATGATGTTTTTTCAACAATTCTATTATTTTTGTCACAAGAATTTTGTTCCTCAATTTGGCAATGTTCTGGATTTCTAAATGATAAATACCAATTCATTCCATTTTGTTCCTGCTTTATGCTCTTAACCCTTGTTTGCAATTCACTAAAATTCTGCGGCATTGGTACTATCATTGGATCACAAGGCATCCAGTTTGCAGGGGCCATCTTATTATTAATATCGGCTACTTGCAGTGCTCTAACTACTCTTAAAATCTCTGGAATATTTCTGCCAATATTCATAGGATAAACCAGAATAGTTCTAACAATTTGTTTGTCATCAATTATATATACATTCCTTACGGTTGCTGTGTTATTTATCGTATTTGATATCATTCCATATTTTCTTGCTATCTCTCCGCTCCTGTCTGCAATTATAGGAAAAGGTATTATAATTCCTGTCTTGCAATATATGTCATATATCCATGCCAAGTGAGACGGATTACTATCAACACTCAGTCCAAGTAAACATGTATTTAATCTTTCAAAAAATGAGTTTGCCTTTGCAAAAGCAATCATTTCTGTTGTACAAACGGGGGTAAAAGCCTTCAATTTGGGGATATTATATTAATCGGCTAATTTCAGGTTTTAGCTCGAACTTCACACTTTTATCGTGATAAATCCATATTTTATCAATTAAACACTCTAAAATATATCTATTGGGCTCATTAGATTTTAGAATATCATCAAAATATTCTATTGCAGTTTTTAATTTTTTTATTTTTTCTGTGTCTAAATCTTCTTGCTGTTGCTCTAATAATTTTTGTAATTGTTCTATACGATTAGTTTTATCTTTTTCCACTTCTTTATATGTATTTTCAATCATTTCTCGTTGATACTCATTTTTAGTGTTAGTTAAATCTTTAATTTTTTGACTAATCAAAACTTTGTATTCAGCATTTAAGTTTTCGATTTCAAATTTGATTTTTTCTTTATTATTTGTTTTAGCATTAGTTTTTGTTTGAAGCTGTATTTTATTTATCTCATCTATGTATTTATTTTTAGTGAATTTTAAAAATTCTTTGAAATGTATAATTATGTCTGATTCTTTAATTTCATGGCATTTACATCTAGCTTTACCATAAGTTCTATATTGTGAACATTCATAGCCCTTTTGAGATTGTTTTCTAGTTATAGTTATGCCACTTACTCCAAAACCACAATCACCACATCTGCAAAGTCCTGAAAAGTAATAATTTCTTTTTCTCGTACTTGATGTACTTTTTGTATTTAGTTTTCTCTTTCTTATTTCTTGAGCTAAGTTAAATGTTTCTTTAGATATAATTGCTTCATGATGATTTTCAAATACAAAATGTTCTTCCTCTGGAAGCTTTATTGCTTTGCCTCTTATGGATACAGTCTTTTTCTTATGAGTTCTAAGTGTGCCACAATATACATCATTTTCTAAAATATTTCTTATCATATATGTGGACCATAATTTTTGAACTGGATGTTTATATATTCTTCCTCTTTCTAGATGTTTCATTTGATAGTAAAACGATGGAGTTGGGTAATTATATTTACTATTTAGAATGTCGCAAATTTTCTTTCTTCCAATTCCTTCTTCGGTATATAGCTTATATATTAATTCTATAACAGATCGTAGTTCTTCATCAACATATAACTTTGTTATATCTTCTGGATCTTTTATATATCCATAATAATTTCCCATAATTAATCTTCCTGTTTTTTGTTTAGAAT
>CAKOSX010000009.1 GCA_934119935.1 uncultured Clostridia bacterium
ATAAGATATCTCATATCGTAAGGTAGTAAGATTCCATAAAGACTATGTGGTTGATAGGTTGGAGGTGTAAGTGTAGTGATACATTGAGCTGACCAATACTAATAAATCGAGGGCTTAACCACTAATATAAATAAAGAGGTTTACGAATAAATTCTTCTATGTATTTTTGAGTGTGCTTTAAAGATTATTAAATAATTAATAAATTTTAAAAAATATTTGAAAATACTATTTACAAATTATAAATTTAATGGTATCATATCAAATATGAAAAGCAGACATTACTTTTCTGGTGATTATTACTAAGAGGAAATACCTGTTCCCATTCCGAACACAGAAGTCAAGCTCTTAAGTGCCGACAATACCTACGAGTTACCTTGTTGGAAAGATAGGTTGTCGCCAGATTTTATATATTCCTCGTTAGCTCAGTCGGTAGAGCGCTCGGCTGTAAAGCAGATTGTTTAAAACTATTTGCAATCAGAAGTTAGCAGCTCTATGGAGAAATCCTTAGATGAAGAAGGTGGCTAAATCGGTGAAACTCTTAACAGATAATGCTGAAGACAATACCGAGCAAGGCGTAAGCTATGTGTAGAGACTTTACACCACCTACCTAAGTCAATCGATATGGTAAAGAGAAAGTCCAGACTACAAATTATAAATAATATAATGTTAATGAAAATTAATGTAGTGCAGTAACCGATAGGTCGTCCGTTCAAGTCGGACACGAGGAGCCATAATAATCTGAAATCTAGCAATGGATATTCAGATTATTTTTTTATTTAATTTAAGTAATTCGACCTTTTACGACAAAAACTATAAAGATTTATTATATAATAGGTTTGTTATGAAATGTGCCAAGAAATCCAAATGGAATTCGTAATTATGATGAAGCTTCTTGTAAAAGAATAGAGTTTATAAAATTAATCTTTATACTGAATTTGAAGAAGGGAAAAGAGAAGATTTTACAGAGACAAAATAGTACAAAACAGATAATTATTAAAAAATAAGCCGAAATGAGGTTTATCTTATTGATAATTATCTGTTTTTTTGTTATAAATAATTCATATGTGACTAAATAAAAATTTTTACGTCAGTATATATGAAGGAGATATTATGGAAGACAACGAAATAATTGAACTTTACTGGAAGCGAGACGAAGTGGCAATACAAGAAACAGATAAGAAATATGGAAAATATTGTAGTAAGATAGCTTATAACATATTAGCAAATGTTGAAGATTCAGAAGAATGTGTTAATGATACATATTTGCATGCATGGAATGCGCTTCCTCCTAATAGACCTAGCATTTTTAAGGCTTTCTTGGCAAAGATTACAAGAAATTTGGCTCTTGATAAGTATGATAGTAAAACTGCACAAAAAAGGAATAATTCAATGGATTTAGTTTATGAAGAATTAGAAGATTGCATACCAGCGAATAGTATAGATAAAGAAATTGAATATAATGAGCTTGTGAAAGAGATTAATATGTTTTTAGGAGATTTACCAAAAGAGAAGAGAGTTGTATTTCTCGAGAGGTATTGGTATATGAGTTCGATTAAAGATATAGCAACAAAACATAAGCAAAAAGAAAGTAAAACAAAAATGGAATTATTAAGGATGAGAAATGCCTTAAGAAAATATTTAGAAGAAAGGTGTGAAGTGGTATGAATTCAAAAGATTTATTAAGAGCTCTTGGCAATATTGATGATAAATATCTAGATGAAGAATATGAGACACCAAAAGAGAAAAATAAAAAAGAATTTTATATGAAGATTATTAGAAATAAAAAAATTATCTATGGTTTATCATCGGCTTGTGCAGTATTTATATTAGGTGTTGGAATATTAGCTGTACAGAAAAAGTCGAATAATAACATGATGAAAGCTGAAAATGAAGGAATGGTTAGTAGTCAAAATATGAATGTAATGCTAGAAATTAATCCGATGCAAGGTGCTTCAATGGCAAAATTGGATGCAGACGTGGAAACTGTTGAAATAAATAGCTTGCCAGAAAAATTTGAATTTATTAATAATATAAAATTACCAAGTGAATATAAATTAGATAACAGCTATGAGATTTATACAAGAGAAAACTATGATGATGCTGAATGTAGCTTATTACATGATTATGTATTTAATTATAGTAAAGACTGTGAAAATAGTATTAAAGTAGCTTTTTCGGAGATAGGAGAGCCAATAAGAGATTGTTTTTTAGAGGATAGTGATAAGGTATCAAAAATTGGTGATATAGATGTTATTATATCTCAATATGAAAAGATGTATGAAGCAACGTTTAAATGTAAAGAAATATATTTTGATATAGAAACAAACGGAATAACAGAAGAAGAATTGGTAAATTTATTAGAAAGTATAATAAAAGGTGATATAAAATAAGAAATGAAGGATCATACGAAAAGTATGATTTTTTATTTTACATATTAAAAGTTGATAATTATGAAATTTTATGATATAAATTAAATAAAAATTGACAACTTATGTGGGAGTTTATATTATGAAGATAATAACACTATGTGGAAGTTTGAGATTTCAAGAATATATGATGCGTATTGCTGAAGAAATGGCGTTGTTAGGCAATTGCATTCTTACTCCAATATATCCGACTTCTAAAAATTCAGAAAGAACAGAAGAACAATTAGAAATGTTAAAAGAAGAGCACTTTAAGAAAATAGAATTATCTGATGCTATACTGGTGATAAATGTAGATGATTATATTGGATATAGTACAAATTTAGAAATAGAATATGCAAAAAAATTAAATAAGGAAATTTTATATTATACAGACTTGATAAAAAATAAAATAATAAAAATATAATAAAAGGAGGAACAGTAAATGATAAAACATATTGTAATGTGGAAATTCAAAGATGGTGAAGAGGAGAATATGAAAAAATTTTTAGAAGGATTAAATAGTTTAAAAAATATAATTCCAGAAATAAAATATATGGAAACTGGGATAAATATAAACCCTAAAAATAACTATGATGCAATATTAATTTCTGAATTTGAAACTATGGAAGATTTAGAAAAATATAAAAATAATCCTGAACATGTGAAAGTATCAGCTTTATGTAAGCAAATAAGAGTTGATAGACAAGCAATAGATTATGAGCTTTAAATGGTATTAAAAAATGTAGCATACACACTATAGACTATTACTGCCTGACTAATAAGGCAGTAATAGTTTGTGCTATAGAAGAATATATAGTATTAACTTAGGAAAAGAAAGGTTTTTATATGGGAGTAATAGAAATTTTTTTAATTAGTTTAGGACTTGCAATGGATGCTTTTGCTGTATCTGTCTGCAAGGGTTTAGCAATGAAAAAAATGAACTGGAAAAAGGCAATAATTATAGGTTTGTATTTTGGTGTATTTCAAGCTGTAATGCCAATCATTGGATTCTTTTTAGGAACTACATTTGAAGGATTTATAACAAATGTAGATCACTGGGTTGCCTTTATTTTATTAGTTGTGATAGGAATAAACATGGTAAAGGAAGCCTTTGAGAAAGAAAGTGAAAATAGAAACGACAATGTAGATATGAAAACAATGATTGTTTTATCAATAGCAACTAGTATAGATGCCTTGGCAATAGGAATAACATTTGCTTGTCTAAAAATGCATATATTGGTGCCGGTTATAACAATAGGAGTTATTACCTTTATAATTTCGGTGATAGGAGTAAAAATTGGAAATCGTTTTGGTGATAAATACGAAAAAAAAGCTGAAATTATGGGTGGAGTAATATTAATTTTATTAGGAATAAAAATATTATTAGAACATTTGGGAATAATAAATTTTTAAAATGTATTGTAATGTGAATCTATAAAGTATATAATAATACAAAAAGAAAATGAAGGAGAAAACTATATGAAAAAATCTTTAATTGTTTTAATTGTAATTATTGCTATTGTTGTAGTAATAGGAGGAGCGTTAATTAGTGGCTATAATGGAATGGTTACAAAAAGAGAAGCTGTAGACACAGCATATTCTAATTTAGATGTAACATTACAAAGAAGAGCCGATTTAATTCCTAATTTAGTAAATACGGTAAAAGGCTATACAAGCCATGAGACTGCTGCTATCGAGCAAGTAACAAATGCTAGAACAAAATATTTAAATTCATCAACTACAGATGAAAAAATAGAAGCTAATAATGAAATTTCAAAGGCATTATCTAATTTATTGGTGGTTGTGGAAAATTATCCAGACTTAAAAGCATCAACCAATTTTACACAGCTTTCTGATGAATTAAGTGGAACAGAAAACAGAATTGCTGTTGCAAGAAGAGACTATAATGATGCTGTTAAAACTTACAATTTATCTATAAAAAAATTTCCTAATAGCATATTAGCAGGAATGTTTGGATTTGAAACTGCAACATATTTTGAAGCAAGTGAATCAAGCAAAGATGTACCAAATGTATCTTTTGAATAAAAATGAATAAAAAAGGAGAAAAATTAGGAGTTATTGAATGTGAAAAATGAAATAACTTCTAATTTATTAATTAATATGAAAAAGAGAAAATTTTTAGTAGGATGTTTAATTTTTATAGTATTTTGTTTAGCTATTTTTAATAAATCGAATGCTGTTGTTAGTCAAACAAGTGATTTTTATGTGAATGACTCGGCAGGAGTACTAGATAGCAGCCTTAAAGCTTATATAATATCAACAAATAAATCTTTATATTCTCAGACTGGTGCACAAATAGTTGTTGTAACAGTAAATAGCTTGGATGGATATGCTATAGAGGATTATGCAAATAAACTATTTCGACAGTACGGAATTGGAGATAAAAGCAAGAATAATGGTGTGTTGATTTTGCTTTCAATTCAAGATAGAAAATGCAGAATTGAAGTTGGTTACGGTTTAGAAGGAACATTAACTGACGGAAAAACTGGCAGAATTCAAGATAATTATATGGTTCCATACTTTAAAAACGATAACTGGCAGGATGGGATAAAAAATGGTTATAATGCAGTTTTACAAGAAGTAAAGAACGAATACAATGTAGCTGTTGATGGTAGTACGGAACCTGTAAAAAATGAAGAGACAGAAAAATTCGATAAATTAGCAACTATATTTACAATTTTGATTATACCATGTTCAATGGTTTCTATATTTAATAGAAAAGTAAAAAAGGTTATAAGAATTATTTCGGGCGTCTCAGCTATTTTGAGCTTTATACTACTTATGTTTTTATATAGTGATATTTGGTTAATGACATTTATAACTAGTGTGTTTCTATTTCTTGTAACAATAAGCTCTAACAGAGGTGGTCGATATGGAGGAGGCTTTGGAGGAGGAGGATTCTCATCAGGTTCTTCAGGAGGATCCTTCGGTGGTGGAGGCTCATCTGGAGGCGGAGGTTCTTCGAGAAGCTTCTAAGTACAATTCGGTACAATTCGGGGACGGAGAAAAAAATGTACAAAATTATTGTTGACAACTTATGGAAATGGTAGTACAATAGTGCCTGTCGATTATAGAGAGAACCTGTAACATTCCGAACCAGAAGGAAACTCTATTTTATAGGATTATATGATTTTAATGCAAATCAAAATACTATAACAATTAGAAGAGTGGCAAAAAGAATGTACAATAAAAATCATATAATACCAAACTTAAAGTGTAAACTTTTTGTTTGGTATTTTTTCCGTGACGAAAATTTTGGAAAAAAGGAGGGTAGTGCAAAAAAATAGTTAATTTAAAGTAAAAAAGCTAAATTATTTTTAGAAAGAGAAGAAGCATATCAAAAAATTAAAAGTTGTTTGAATTTGCAAGCTATACACAATACAACAGGTATGTACATAAAGTAGCATTTGCAATAGAGCTTTTAAATATCATGGTTAGTGCATAATAAAAATGCACGAAAAACTTCTAACTACTAGAAAGGAAGGAAAAATGATTGAATTAGAAAATGTTACAAAAACCTACAAGGTTAGCAAAAGAGATGCAGGAATTAAGAATGCATTTAAAAGTTACTTTAAGAGAGAGTACACGGAAGTGAAGGCACTTGAGAATATTTCGTTTAAGATAAACGAAGGAGAAATGGTCGGATACATTGGACCGAATGGAGCTGGAAAGTCCACTACAATAAAGATTATGTGTGGAATCTTAACGCCGGATTCAGGCAAATGTATTGTAAATGGTATGGTGCCATATAAAGATAGAAAAGAATACGTAAAAAATATTGGAGTCGTTTTTGGCAATAGGTCCGGACTCTGGTGGGATGTGCCAGTAGAAGATTCGTTTGAGCTACTAAAAGAGATTTACAATATTTCTGATGAAAAGTATAAAAAGCAAAAACAGCTTTTGACTGAAATGCTTAATATTAAAGAGATAATTAAGACTCCAACCAGACAGCTGAGTTTAGGGCAAAGAATGAGATGCGAAATTGCAGCAGCTTTCTTACATGATCCAAAGATTGTTTTCTTGGATGAACCAACGATTGGATTGGATAGTACGTCTAAGATTGCTGTTAGAGACTTTATTAAGAAGATAAACAAAGAAAAAAATACTACAATAATTCTTACAACGCATGATACAGGCGACATAGAAGCTTTAACTAAAAGAATTATTTTAATTGGAAAAGGCAAACTTTTATTAGATGGAAGTTTGAACAGTCTAACAAAGAAGTATAGCAACAAGATTTTGAATGTTCAATACACTGGAAGGTTGCCAGATACAATGCCTCAAATGGAGATATTAGAAAAATCTAAAAATGAGGCGAAAATACAGATTGATGAGAGCAAGATAAAACTTGCTGATGCAATTAACTTTTTATCAAACAATTTAGAAATTCAAGATTTAGAAATAAAAAATACAAGCATAGACAACATTGTTGCAAATCTATATAAAGAATACCAAATTTAATAAATAAGCAAGAATTAAATTAGAAGAGGAGGATTTATATGGAAAATACAGCATTGATTGTAACTAAAGATTCTAGGAATAACGGATTTAATTTCAAAAGAAAGATTACCAAGATAATTAAGGACAAAATTGAAACATTGAAAAATAATTTTAGAATTTATGTTGCATATTTTAAAATGAAATTTTTGAATGAGATTCAATACAAAATTGCAGCGATTGCAGGAATTTTGACACAATTTTCGTGGGGCTTCATGTATGTAATGCTTTATACAGCATTTTTAAAAGAAGGAACAAGCGACTACTCGGTTTCACAAATGTGCACATACATATGGCTCAACCAAGCTTTTTTCACGATGTTTAATATATGGGCACTAGACAATGAAATACTTGACGAATGCAGAACTGGAATAATATCAACAGAACTTATAAAACCGGTTGATCTTTATTACATATGGCATTCAAAAACACTTGGAACGAAACTTGCGAAGGTTACACTTAGAGCAATTCCTATTTTATTTATTTGTAGTATGCCTTTTATGGGACAATTTAGATTGATGCCACCAGTGAGTTTGGGAGCACTAGGATTATCAATATTTACATTTATTATGTCTGCAGGGATAATGCTTGCATATATAATGATAATGTATGTTGCGGTTATGAAAACAATTAGCTCGCAAGGAATAAGAACGGCTTTTTATTTGATATTTGATTTTTGTTCAGGAGGATTAGTTCCAATTCCTTTTATGCCAGATGTAATAGTAAAAGTGTTGAAATTTACGCCGTTCTATTACATGCAAAATATTTCATCAAACATTTACAATGGTTATATAACGAATACAGGAGAAATTGTGAAGGCAATTCTATTACAGATTTTCTGGCTTGCTATTTTGACCGCAATAGGAAGAAAAATGATGAAAAATCAAATAAGAAAAATAGAAGTAAATGGAGGGTAATTAAAGAATTTTACAAGAGAATACATTAAAATCGTAAAGATTTTCGACCTAAAAGGGATGTCCCTAATGGGCGAAGAAGGGAGCTGAAATGAGACTTTATTTTAAATATGTTGCGATGCAACTAAAAGCAGATTTAGAGTATAAAAAGGCATTTGCTTTATCATTATTTTTTAAGATGCTGTCAGCTATATCTGCACTTGTTTCAATAGTATTTCTATTTGATAAGTTTGGAAGCCTTGTAGATTATAAGTTTGAGGATGTTTTAATATGCTTTGTAATGTCTTTTCTAGGATTTTCATTAGCAGAATGCTTTTTCAGAAGCTTTGACCATTTCGACAGGATATTATCGAACGGAGAATTTGATAGAATTTTGGTTAGACCTAGAAGCGTAATTTTGCAGGTGCTTGGTTCAGAGGTAGAATTTAATAGAATAGGTAGAGCTGTTGTAGCTATAGTGACGTTTATTATATTACTTGCTATTAAGCCGGAGCTTTTGCAACCGACTAAATTAATAACATTAATTTTAATGATAGTTGGAAACATTGTGGTATATGCAGCTTTATTTATTCTTAAGGCAGGAATAACGTTTTTTACGACTCAAAGTTTAGAAATTATGAATATTTTTACAGATGGTGCAAGAGATCTAACACAGTACCCACTAAGCATATATCAAAAATGGGTACAAAATTTATTTACATACATAATTCCAATTGCGTTAGTGAACTATTATCCTTTACTATATGTAATTGGGAAAACTAGCAACAAACTTTATATGTTACTACCAGTTGTTGCAATGATATTCGTTATACCATGTTATGCGATATGGTGTGTAGGGTTAAAAAAATATAAGTCTACTGGGTCATAAACGTGTACAATTTGGGGACGGAGAAAAAAATGTACAAAGTTTCTGTCCATATATAACAGCAATACCATGATATTTTAAAAACAAAACCGGCAGTGCGCCTTTGAGGGGGACGATCGGAGCCCCGACCAAGCACAACGTGTTGAGCTTTTATAAAATATCATGGTATTGCTGTTTTTATTATTATTGAATGTACATTTTTTTCTCCGTCCCCGAATTGTACAGGATTGTACCAATATTAATCTAATAATTTCATAAAGAAGTGTTCTGTGCTGATTTCAGGGACCCTATTGTTTCTTTTTAAAAGATACAAACAATTAGGATCTTTTGTTATTATGTTTATACCACTTGTGCATGATAGGCTTGCTTTAAATCCAAGGTCTTTTACAATTGAATTAGATTCTTTAGAGACTGCTCCGAATGGATATGTAAATGTATTGGGCTGATATCCATTGCAATTATTTCTAAATTCTTCTTGTAGTTTATTTAAGTCATTGCTTAAAAAATTAGAATAGTGTTCAGTACTTTCAGAAGAAGTTTTTTTACAACCGTTTCTACCATTATTCATAGAATGCGAATTATATGTATGGTTTTGAAATTCAATACAACCATCAGTCATTAATTCATTTATATCTTTCCAACGTAAATAACCATAATTAGGATTGGCTTCGTCTGACTCTGTATATCTATCGGAATACTCTCCAACAATTGAAATTACGGCTTTCATATTGTATTTGTGAAGAAGCGGGACTGCATAACTTAAATTATTATAATAACCATCATCGAATGTAATGATGATAGGCTTTTCAGGAAGCGGAGCATTGTTATAAACGTAATCTATTAGTTCGGTCATTGTAATTGTAGAATAACCTTTGCTTTGAATATACTTCAAGTCCTCTTCAAAAATGTTTGGATGAACAATATAAGTACTTTTCTGAGATTTTAACAGGCTGTGGTACATTATAATAGGTAACTCAATTTCATCATCACTTTTAGCAAATGAAAAGCTAAATAAAAATGAAAACAGAGAAACCATAGCTGTAAAACTTAAAATAATTTTATAATTAAATCTAATAACTTTTAAAATTTTCATATTAAATAATATGCGATAAATGAAATTTAATGAATATATATAATTTCAATTTATAATAGATATATAATCAATGATTAACAGTCTTTCAATTTATGTTTGTTGCATAAGAATATTTTCAAACCCCTTGCAATATTAATGTAACAGTTATATAATAATCTACGAATTAGGAGATATAATTATATTTCCTTAATAACGCTTCTTTTTTAAGGAGAAAGTATTATGAAAAAATTTTTAAAAACGTACAAGTCAGTTATTATACTTTTGGCTGCGATAATAATTGGCGCTATTGTGGGGATAGCATTTAAAGAAAAAGCAGCTGTCTTAAAACCCTTTGGGGATATCTTCCTAAATTTACTATTTGTAGTAATAGTTCCGCTTATATTCTTAAGTATCACAACATCAATTGCAAAAATTAAACAACCAAAGAGACTAGGGAAAATAATGATTACTATTTTCTGTGTGTTTATAGTAATGTCGTTAGTTTCTGTTCTTGTTGGAGTTTTATCGACGTATTCGTTTAAGCTTGTAAATACTGATGATGGAGCAAAAATAAGAGCCGAGTTGGAAGAACAAAGTGGAACAGCGGAAACCACGGAAACGGAAGATTTAAATATTTTAGAGAGAACTGTAAATGTACTTACAGTAAGTGATTTTAACAAACTATTATCAAAAGAAAATATAATTGCAATTGTTGTATTTTCAATTTTATTTGGAATTGCAATAAAAATGGCTGGTGAAAAAGGAGAACTACTCGAAGAAGTTCTAGAATCAGCGTACACTGTTATGTTGAAATTTGTACAATTAATATCGTACTATTCGCCAATCGGATTGGGATGCTATTTTGCAGTGCTAGTTGGAACATTTGGTGGTCAAATTGCACTAGGATATGCTAAAACTTTTGTAATATATACATTAGTATCTATTGTTTATTATGTGGTTGCTTATTCTTTATATGCATTTATAGCAGGAGGAAAGAAAGGCGTAGTAGCAATGTGGAAGAACATTGTATCACCAACAGTTGTAGCCTTAGCAACATGTTCGTCTGCTGCTGCAATACCATCAAATACAGAGGCTGCAAAAAGAATAGGAGTTTCTGGAGACATTGCAGAAACAACGGTACCTCTTGGAACGAGTTTTCATAAAGATGGTTCAATAATTGGATCTGTTTTCAAGATAATGTTTTTAGTATGTTTGTTTGGAACTAGTGCAAGCATATGGCAGGTTATGATTGTGGCATTAATTGCTAACTTATTAGTTACCGCAGTGCCAATAGGCGGTGGAACAATATCCGAAATGATGATTCTATCTATGATGGGCTACCCGGTAGCAGCATTACCAATACTTACAATGGTTGCAACAATAATAGATGCACCGGCAACAGTATTAAATTCAGTAGGAGATTCAGTAGCTTCAATGATGGTTGCAAGAGTTGTAGACGGAAAAAATTGGATGGAAAAAAATAAGTAAATATAAGATAAAATAAGTAAACCATTTAGTATGCATTTTAAAGCATCTAAATGGTTTAAATTTTATACGGTGAGCTCATACTCAATGTTTAATAGCCTGTTGTATTTAGCAACTCTGTCGGTTCTGCATGGAGCTCCTGATTTTATTTGACCTATATTTGTTGCAACGGCAAGATCAGCTATGGTTGAATCTTCTGTTTCTCCGGATCTGTGGGAAATGATGGCTTTATAACCATTAGATTTAGCAAGCTCAATAGCATCAAGAGTTTCTGTTAATGTGCCAATTTGATTTGGCTTAATTAAAATGCAATTTGCAACTTTTAAATTAATTCCTTTTTTTAGTCTAGATACATTAGTAACAAATAAATCGTCGCCTACAAGTTGAACTTTTGAGCCGATTTTCTCGGTTAAAATTTTCCAAGAATTCCAATCTTCTTCTGCAAGGGCATCTTCTACTGAAACGATAGGGTAAGTGTCTACAAGATGACAAATGTAGTCAACCATTTCATCTTTACTCTTAATTTCCCCAGTTTTCCAGAATAAATATCCATCTT
Source organism: uncultured Clostridia bacterium (assembly GCA_934119935.1). Taxonomy (GTDB): domain Bacteria; phylum Bacillota; class Clostridia; order TANB77; family CAG-508; genus CAG-245. The sequence goes on from CAKOSX010000009.1 coordinate 11,816, forward strand.
TGTTTTGCTTTCTGGCTTCATCAAACATTTCTGTAGCCGCTACATCTAAGGCGATTCCAACATCTGTTTTTGGCTTATATCCGGCCTTTTGTATAGCTTCTACAATTAATTCTAAAGCCTCTTCCGAAGATTGAAGATTTGGAGCAAAACCACCTTCGTCTCCAACAGATGTTGATAGTTCTTTTGATTTTAATATTTTTTTTAGGTTTTGATATACCATTACTCCAATTTCTAATTTTTCTGCAAATGTTTTTCCTCCTGATGGAACAATCATAAATTCTTGTATGCTCAAATTGTTATCTGAGTGTTTACCTCCATTCAAAATATTCATCATTGGCGTAGGAAGTAGATGAGCATTTGTTCCACCAATATAAGAATAAAGAGGGGTACCAAGAGAATTACTTGCAGCTCTACAGCAAGCTAAAGACACACCTAAAATAGCGTTAGCACCTAAATCAGATTTGTTCGGAGTTGCATCTAATTTTATTAGAAAATTATCGATTGCTCTTTGATCATAAACATTCATTCCAACTATCTTTTTAGCGATAATTGAATTTACGTTTGATACTGCCTCTGTTACGCCCTTTCCGTTATATCTCATTTCATCCGTATCTCGCAATTCGACTGCCTCGAAGCTACCTGTTGAGGCTCCTGATGGGACTATTGCAATACCAGAAAATCCACCTTCGGTAACAACCTCGACTTGAACAGTAGGATTTCCTCGAGAGTCTAAAACCTCTAAGGCGTGAACACTTAGAATACCTAAATAATCTTTCATAAATTAATACCTCCAATGATAGTAGTATTAACAAAATGTGGAAAAAAATACAAGAAATTTTAAAAATAGACTTGACAAACAGCAAACAAATGTTTATAATAAACGCAGATAAAAACAGGAATATAATCAATAACCTACTCATTGAAACATTCCTGCTGAAATTTGGTTGGGATGGTGTGATTCGAACACACGCATATCGGAGTCAGAGTCCGAGGCCTTACCGCTTGGCGACATCCCAATATAATTTAACAAATAACAAAATATATAATACCACAAAAAAATATAAAAAGCTAGTCTTTAAAAAAATTTTTATATATTATATAATAAAAAATAAAAAGTGGAGTAAAAATATGAATAGGGCAATGATATTAGATAAGTATTCAAATGATGAAGATAGGCTTTTGGCGGCTAAATTGCTTGATAAAATTACCTTAGTGAAAACGAGAAATCAAATAGTTAGCACGGATTTTCTTGACATGTACCAGAAGAAAATTAGTGAAGAAATATTAAAAATGTCAGGAGAAGAAAATTATACATATTATTTTGCGTGTAAAGGAGCTGAAAAAGCGTTATTAATTATATATCCAGATAAGTATAAAGAATTGATTGAAGAAAATAGATTTAACTATTCTCAATTTGTTAAGGCAATAAGAATTGCATTACCAAATGAACTAAAAAATACATATGTACATAGGGATTATTTAAGCGGAATTATGAAATTAGGAATAAAAAGAGAAAAAGTTGGAGATATATTGGTCTTTGATGATGGTGCAGATATTGTGGTAAGACCTGAAATATGCGAATTTATTATTAATAATCTACAGCAACTCACTAGGTTCAGCAAGTCAAGAATATTTGAAATAGATGAAAAAAGTATAAGAGAGCCAGAAATAAAAACTCAAGAAATCAGAATTGTAGTTCAATCTATGAGATTAGACGCTATTATAGCAGAATTAGCCAATTGTTCTAGAAATAATGCGAGTGAAATAATCGAAAATCAACGAGTATTTGTAAATTATGAGAACGAAGTAAGAAACACCAAGATAGTTAATGAAGATGATGTAATTGTAATACGTGGTAAAGGAAAATTTCTAATAAAACAAATAGATGGTACTACCAAAAAAGGGAAAATGGTTATTAATGTAGAACATTATATATAAAGACATTATATGAGGAGAGTTACAAATGAGTAAAGACTATTATTGGGATGAGAAAGACGATGAAAAATATAATAAAATCAAAGCACAAGTTAACTATCAGAACATGGACTTTGAAAACGTAAGGAATTTTTCAAATCTAATAGAAAAAGTAATAAAGGTATTAGCAATTCCAGCAATAATAATAGGCCTTGGAGTACTAGTGTTTATAGGCTATGAGGTTATTAAAATTTGGAAATTTTAAACAATGAAAATTATGGTTAAGTAAAGGTTGAAAAATTGAAATCATTTTGATATATTTAGTAAAACTAAATTGGAGGTAAAAAAATGAGATTAGTAGAACCATGGATAAAAGTTGAAAAATTTGATGGCGTAAAGATTATGAAAAGAATAGAAAGAGCATGCAGAACTTGTTATCGTTCAGAAGATAAAATAAGTGAAGATAGCTATAAAAATTTACTTACAAATTGCCTTAACAGAGGACATGAGTCTGTACTTGAACATGAAAAAATAACAGTTAGAATATACAGTGATATAGGTTCTTATAAAGATTTGACGAGGCATAGATTTGCGAGTTTCTCAGTAGAATCGACTAGATATTGTAGCTATAATAAAGATAAGTATGGAAACGAAATAGCTATTATAGATCCAGTATACATAGAAGATAAAGAAGTATATGCAACTTGGAAAAATGCAATGGAAGAAATGGAAAAGTCGTATATGAAAATGAAGGAGTTGGGAGCTACAACAGATATGTGTAGAGAAATATTACCTCATTCGACTGCAGCAGAATATACGATGACGGCTAATATAAGAGAATGGAAGCATATTTTAGAATTAAGAACTACTAATCATGTACATCCAGCAATAAGACAAATATTAATTCCTTTATTAATGCTTTTTAAAGAACAAATGCCAGAAATATTTGGAGACATAGAGTATGATACGGAGTTTAATCCAAAATATTATGCAAAATTAACTGTAGAAGAAGATGTATAGTAAAAACTAAAGTATTAGGAGAATGTGAAATGTATCAAATAATTGATGGAAAAGAATTAGCAAGAAGCATAAGAGGAGAGGTAAAAAAAGAGGTAGATAACCTAAGAGAGAAAAACATAATACCCAAGCTGGCTGTTATAATGGTGGGGGATAACAGTGCATCGAAGGTTTATGTAAAAAATAAAAGCAAAGCGTGCCAAGAATGTGGCGTAGAATTTGAAGAAATATTGTTAGATGCTAATACTAGCATGGAAACATTATTGAGTATAATAGATAAATTAAACGAAAGAACAGACATTAATGGAATATTATTGCAAAGTCCAATTCCACATGGGTTAAACATTCAAGAGGCATTCGAGAGAATTAGCTATAAAAAAGACGTAGATGGATTTAATCCTGTGAATGTTGGTAAGCTAATGATAGGAGAAGATACATTTATATCATGTACTCCATATGGAATAATAAAGATGTTAGAAGCATATAACATCGAAATTGAAGGAAAACATGCTGTAATCATTGGAAGAAGCAATATAGTTGGAAAGCCTTTGGTGCAATGCCTGCTAAGAAAAAATGCTACTGTTACTATTTGTCATTCGAAAACAAGAGATATATCACAAATAACAAAGACTGCCGATATACTAATATCTGCGGTAGGAAGAGTGAATATGGTTACATCTGAAATGGTTAAAGAAGGTGCGGTCGTTATAGATGTAGGAATGAATAGAAATGATAATGGTAAATTAGTTGGTGATGTAGATTTTGAAAAAGTGAAAGAAAAAGCATCATATATAACGCCGGTCCCAGGGGGAGTAGGACCAATGACAATAGCAATGCTGATGAATAATGTTGTTAAAGCAACAAAGATACAATACAACTTATAATTAATTCGTAATATTTTAACTATATAATTTAAGGAAGAATAGGGAAATAAAGTGGTGATTAATAATAGCCACTCTGTTTCCCTATTTTTCAGAAAGGAAAGAAATGAAAATTGGAATTATAAAAATTGAGGATGCAAGATATCCAGAAAGACTAAGAAAAATTCATAATCCTCCTAAGCAGTTATATTATGCCGGTAACATTGATTTACTAGAAAAAAACAATATATTAGCGATAATTGGATGTAGAGATTATAGCGAATATGGGAAAAATGTGGCTAAAAGATTTGCGTATGAACTATCAAAAAATGGAATAATTATAATAAGTGGAGCTGCTAGAGGAATAGATTCGTTTTCACACACAGGTTGTCTGATGGCAAAAAAAGAAACAATAGCTGTTTTGGGGAATGGAATAAATTATATATACCCTCCAGAGAATAAAAGATTAGAAGAAAGTATAATAAAAAATAATGGTTTAATAATATCTGAATATAGTCCAGAAGCTAAACCGGATAAGTATACATTCCCCGCAAGGAATAGAATAATAAGTGGATTGTCGTCTGGGGTACTGGTTGTGGAGGCTAAAGAGAATAGTGGTAGTCTTATAACTGTTGATTTTGCACTAGAACAGGGAAAAGAAGTATATGTTATCCCAGGCGACATAAATAGAAAAAATGCAAAAGGAACAAATGAGCTAATAAAGCAAGGAGCAAAACTAGTAACAGGGATAAATGACATTTTAGAAGATTTTGTAAACATTTAATCTGCTTTTGGACAATAATTTGAGCGGAAAAGCTTAATATTCCAGCAAAAAACTAAAGTACATGATACAAAATTTGATTATTTTGTTAAAAAGCTTTTACTTTTATTCAAATATGTAATATAATTAGTCCATGAATAAAAATAAGGAGGAGCATCTTAATGGGTAGTAAATCTGGGAATAAACATGATAAATCTACTAATAAAAATAGTAAAAATAATAAGAATAAAAAAATAAATTCAAAAGAACTAAAAACAGAAGAAAAAAATAAAAACAAAAATAAAAAGGGTTTCTGGAAAAGACACAGAAAACTAGCAACATTTATAAAAATATGCTTTATATTAATTATATTATTATGCATAATAGGTGCTGGTGCAGTTGTTGCACTATTTAATAATGATGATTGGGCAATTTCAAAGAATGAACTAGAGTTAAAATTTATAGACACAATCATATATGATAAAGATGGAAACGAGATTGCTAATGTATCTGGGGATGAAAAGAGAAGAGTTGTGCCTTTGAGTGAAATTCCACAAAATTTGCAAAATGCATATATAGCAATTGAAGATAAGAGATTTTTCGAACATAATGGAGTGGACCTAAAGAGAACATTAGGAGCAACTGTTACATATATTTTACATAAAGGGCATTCTTCTTATGGTGGAAGTACAATAACACAACAATTAATCAAAAACTTAAAAGAGGACAATAGTGATTCTGGATTAGCCGGTATAGAAAGAAAAATAAGAGAAATATCAAGAGCATACAAAGTTGAAAAAATGATCTCTAAGAGTCAAATATTAGAGTTATATTTAAACACTATATATGTTGGAGGAGAGGGAAATTTACATGGAGTTGAACTTGCTTCTAGATATTACTTTAACAAGTCTGTTGGTGATTTAGATTTAGCAGAATGTGCATTCCTGGCAGGTATAAACCATGCACCAAATAGCTACAATCCATTTAAGGAATCTGTGGATAATAGTGAATTGATAAAGAAGAGAACTACTACAGTTCTAGCAGAAATGAAGGATCAAGGAAAAATATCTGAAGAAGAATATAATACTGCAAAAGCTGAAGTTGATGAAGGGTTACATTTTGAAAAGGGAAGTACATCTACCACTTCTTCTATGTCATACTTAGCAAGAGCAGCATTAAATCAAGTATTAAATCAATATGCAGAAGAAAACGGAGTGTCTACAGATTCAGCGATGACGATGATTGCTGGTGGAGGATACAAAATATATACGACACAAGACTCTACAATTCAATCAGAGATGGAAGAAGTATATAGAAGTGGTGATCATATTTTCTCTGGTGTTGCTAAAAAAGATGGTGTTAAAATAAATGACCATACTCAGTCTGCTATGGTTGTAATAGACCATAAAACTGGAAAAGTCGTAGGCTGTATGGGAGGCCTTGGAGATGATGTTGACTCAAACGGACAAAATAGAGCAACTCAAACATATAGACAACCTGGATCTTCAATAAAACCTCTAGCAGCAGTTGCTCCAGCTTTAGAATCTGGAATAATTACAGCTGCAACAGTATATGATGAATCAAGAACATCTTTTGGAAATTATTCGCCAAATCCTCATTCGGGGTATAGTTTAGTAACAGTTAGAAAAGGTATAGAATTTTCTGCAAATACAATGAGTGTTAAGATTATGGATGAAGTTGGGCCAGGTAATTCAATTGCATTTATGAGAAAGATGGGAATTTCTACATTACTTACGGCAAAAGATAATGAATCAAGTAATGATGAAAACTTGCCATTAGTGCTTGGAGGTACAACTATTGGTATTTCTCCTCTTGAGATGGCTGGTGCATATGCAACAATTGCAAATGACGGTGTATACACAACACCAACATTCTATACAAGAGTAGAAGATAAAGATGGTAATACTGTTATGGAACCTAAACAAGAAACAAGAAGAGTGTTATCTGAAGGAAATGCTTATATATTAAAATCAATTTTGACAGGACCTGTTACTGGTAGTAATGGAACTGCAAGAGGTGCAAAGATATCAGGGCAAGATACTGCAGGAAAAACAGGTACAACAACAAATAACTATGATAGATGGTTCTGCGGATTTACAAACTACTATACTGCAGCTACATGGTATGGATTTGATCAACCAGAGGATTTATATTATGCAGGAGCAAATTATCCAAACAGAGCAACATCTTTATGGACTTCTGTTATGAAAAAAATACACAGTGATTTACCAAGTTCAAAATTTGAAAAACCAAGCAATATCGTAACAGCAAAAATCTGTAAGGATTCGGGAAAAGTTGCAACTGAAGCATGTAGCAATACTTATACAGAATATTTTGTAAAAGGGACTATTCCTGGTGATTGTGAAGGACATACGAAATTAACAATCTGTACAGATACAGGGAAAATCGCTACAGAAAATTGTCCAAATACAGAGGAGAAGATATATACCCAAAAGCCTGAAAAAGAGGATACTACATTATGGAGAACTAATGATGGAGATAAATATGATGTACCAACAGAAACGTGTGATGTACATACTAAGAAACTAGTGACAATTCCGAATGTAATAGGAAAGACTAAGGAAGATGCTATGAAAACATTAAAAGATTTAGGTGTAACAGTTACTGTTGAGACAAAAGAATCAGAAAAGGATGATGGAACTGTAATAGCACAGAGCAAGGCTGAAGGAACTAAGTTAACAGCAGGAGAAAACGTTACTATAACTGTAAGCAAGCAAAAGAAAGGGGAGACACCTGTAAAAAACAATGAAATTGTAAATGATGTTATTGATCCAGTTCTTCCACCACAGAATATTGAAAACCAAAATTAAATAACGAAAAAAGGAGGCATATATGAAATTAACTTTTTATAATACATTAACCAGAAAAAAAGAAGAATTTCATGCTATAGATGGAAAAAATGTTAGAATGTATAGTTGTGGACCTACTGTCTACAGCTATGCTCACATTGGAAATTTCAGAACATACATATTCATGGATACGTTGAGAAGAGTATTAAAATATAATGGATATGAATTAAAACATGTTATGAATATAACTGATGTTGGACATTTGGAATCCGATGCCGATGAAGGCGAAGATAAAATGGAAAAAGCGGCTAGAAAAGAAAAGAAAGATCCATATGAGATTGCAAAATACTATACAGAGATATTTTTGCAAGATATGGAAAAGCTAAATATTGATAAACCGGAAATTATTACAAAAGCAACGGACAATATTCCTCAAATGATTGAGTATGTAAAAGATATAATAAAAAATGGATATGCGTATGAAACCAGTAAGGGAATATATTTTGATATATCAAAGTTAGATAAATATCCAGTTTTATCAAATAGAAAGTTAGATGATCAAATAGCTGGTGCAAGGGTTGATGTTGACCATGAAAAAAAGAATCCATATGATTTTGCTTTATGGATTAAGGCTCCTGAAAATCATATAATGAAATGGGAGAGTCCATGGGGACTATCGTATCCGGGCTGGCATCTAGAGTGTTCGACTATGGGAAGAAGATTCTTAGGAGAAGAATTTGATATACATACTGGTGGAGTTGATCATATTCCAACACATCATGAAAATGAAATTGCACAATCTAAAGGTGCAACAGGAAAAATACCTGCTCATGTTTGGCTACATTGTGAATATTTACAAGTCGATGGTGGAAAGATGTCAAAAAGTTTGGGCAACACTTATACTATTTCTCAATTAAAAGAAAAAGGAATATCACCACTTGCATTTAAATTATTTTGCTTCACAGCACACTATAGAAATAAGTTGAATTTTACATTCGAAGGTGCATACGGAGCTCAAAAGGCATTGGAGAGATTGTACGATAGCTATGTAAAGAATGCAAATGGAGCAGATGAAATTGAAGAAAGTATAATAAGTGAATATAAAGAAAAATTTAGTAATTATATTAATGATGACATGAATATGCCGGGTGCAATGAGTGTTGTATGGGAGATTGCACGAAATACAAAAAAAGCAAAAAGTTTTGCTGAACTATTATTAGAATTCGATAAGGTGTTAGGTTTAGACATAAAAAATGCAGAACAATACTTAAAAGAATTTAAACAAGAAAATGAGGAATTGCCAGATGATATAAAAGACTTAATAACAGAAAGAAACAAAGCAAGAGAAAATAAAAATTGGCAAAAGTCAGATGAGTTGAGAGATAAAATAATTAGTATGGGTTACAGCATAAAAGATACTAAAGATGGAATAATAGTAAAAAAGGAAAAATAAGGATAAATTTCAAAGGAGAATTTAGATATGTCAAAGACAGATAACAACGATGAAAAGAAAGTAAAGAAGAATGGATTTTTTAGGGATGTATTAAAAAGTATTAAGGACTTTGATAAATATGAAGATTTTGGACTAGAGGGATTAGGCAAAACATCAGGGTATTTGATAAAGTTAGTAGCAATATTTACACTCATAATAACAAGTATGACAGTATATAAATTCTCCAATACGCTCGAGGAAGTTGTAAAATATTTTGACGAAAATATTACAGAATTAACATATGAGGATGGAAAATTAAACGTAAATGATAATCAGAAACTTGAAGTGGAAAGCGATAAATATATTACGGGTACCGTAATAATAGATACTTCAGACTTAAGTGATGAGCAAGTTGAAGCTTATAGAAATCAGGCAAAAAATCAAAGCAATGGAATAGTATTATTAAAAGATAAAATAATGTTAAAAAATGAAATGCTGTCTGCTGTATCTGAGGCTTCGTACAAAGATTTATTGTCAAAATATAATATAAATTCATTGGACAAACAACAAATATTAGATTATTTCAACAATGGTAGAATGCAAATTTATACATCAGTATTTATTTCATTATTTATATACATGTTCTTTGTGTACTTTGCAAGTATTCTTGTAGATGCAATTGTTTTGGGGGCGCTAGCTTATTTAGTTGCAAGAATTATGAGAATGAAGATTAAATTTAGTGCTTCATTTAGTATGGGAGTTCATGCATTGACTTTGCCAATAATCTTAAATATTTGTTATGTAATACTTAATGGATTTACTGGATGGACAACCAAGTATTTTCAAGTTATGTATACAGCAATTTCGTATATATATGTTGTTACAGCAATATTAATTATTAGATCCGAGTATATAAAAAAACAAGGAGAGGTAGAGAAAATTCAAACAGAACAGGATAGAGTAAGAGAAGAATTAGAGGAAAAGGAAAGAAAAGAAAAAGAACAAAAGGAAAAAGAGAAGGAAAAGAAAGAAAGAGAAAAACAAAAGGAAAAGGAAAGAAAACAACGAGAAAAGGAACAAGAAACTCCTGAAATTGGAGATAAACCAGAAGGAAGTAATGTGTAAAATAACATACACATAAATTTGTTTGGAGGTTAAAAAATTGAAAGACAATAAAAACAAAGATAAAGAAAATAAAAAGAATAGAAATAGCAATAAAAAAGATAAAGACAGAAATAAAAAAATATTGTTATGGATATTAATAGTAATACTGGCGTTAGTAATATTAGGTGCAGTTGTATATACTGTAATAAAAGAAAAGAAAGATGAGGATGTTATTCCAGAAGACCAAATTTCATATACAGATTTAATCAAGCAAATAAATGATGGAAATGTAGAAAAAATAAAAATGACTGTTGGAAGTACAACAATCAAGGTAAACTTAAAAGAACAAGAAGAACCTAAAACAGCTATCGTTCCAAGTACACAAGCATTTATCGAATTAGTCCAAGAGAAAGTACAAGATGGAAATGAAATAACATTAATACAAGAAAAGCCAAGTGTGTTTTTATCAATTGCTGATAAAGCATTTTCGATATTGCCAACAATATTAATGTTAGTATTATTCGTATTATTAATACAAATGCAAGGACTTGGAGATAAAGGAAAAATATATGAAGCTGATGAAGATGATGTAAAGACCACATTTGACGATGTCGCTGGGCTTGATGAAGAAAAGCAAGAAATGATAGAAATAGTCAATTTCTTAAAGAATCCAGATGAATTCTATAAAATGGGTGCAAAGATTCCAAAAGGAGTTTTATTATGTGGACAACCAGGAACAGGTAAAACTCTTATAGCAAAGGCTATAGCGGGAGAAGCGGATGTTCCATTTATTTCTATGAGTGGTTCTGAATTCACAGAAATGTTTGCAGGGCTTGGAGCATCAAGAGTTAGAAAATTATTTGAAAAGGCTAAGAAAATGGCTCCAGCAATAATATTCATAGATGAGATTGATGCTATAGGCTCAAAGAGATCTGATGGAAGCACGGCAGCTGATAATGATAATAATCAAACACTAAATCAATTGTTGGTTGAAATGGACGGATTTGATTCTGAACATACTGTAATATTATTAGCAGCAACAAATAGACCTGATATGCTTGATCAAGCACTATTAAGACCAGGAAGATTTGACAGACAAATAACGATTGGACTTCCAGATATGAAAGGAAGAGAGGCTATATTAAAAATCCATGCTAAAGATAAAAAGTTAGCAGACGATGTTGATTTAAAGACAATAGCAGGAGATACAGCCGGTTTTACGGGTGCTGAACTAGAAAATATACTAAATGAGGCAGCAATAATTGCAACAATAAATAAAGAAAAGGCAATAACGAATAAAGACATAGACGATGCTTTAAAGAAGGTTACTGTTGGTGTTGAAAAACATAGCAGAATAATGTCTGACAAAGATAAAAGACTAACAGCATACCACGAAGCAGGACATGCAATAGTAAGCAGGTTCTTAGAGACTCAAAAAGATATAAAAGAAGTATCTATAATTCCGAGAGGAGTTGCGGGTGGATACACAATGTATAAGACAAATGAAGATAAGTATTATGTATCTAAAACAGAAATGCTAGAAAAATTAATAGCACTTCTTGGAGGAAGAGCATCAGAAAAATTAATACTAAATGATGTATCAACAGGTGCAAGTAATGACTTCGAAGTAGCAACAGACATAGCAAAGAAAATGGTAACAATATACGGAATGAGTGATAAAATAGGGCCACTTAGTATAAACCTAGAAAAAGAACCATACCAGATGCAAATATTTGGAGAATCAATAGAAAACGAAATAGGAAAAGAAGTAAAACGTCTAATTGACGAAGCATATGCGAAGGCTCAAGCAATACTAATAGAACATATAGATAAACTACATGAACTAGCAGCAGTGTTGATAGAAAAAGAAGTAATATCTGAAGAAGAATTTGAAAAAATATTTGAAAAATAGCAAGTAGAATAAAAAGAACTATAAATGTGGTAACAAACAAAATATGAAGAATGCATCTCTAACGATTAAACAGAGCTGTATTCTTCATATTTAATTATAAGAAAGTGTTTCCTGATTTTATTGTTGTTTCTACGTTTACATTGAATGTACTATTTTGAAAATTGTCTAGCCAATTATAATTTTGCCAGTCTTGAATTGTTGTAAAATATTTTACTGCATATTTTCCAAATCCATCTATATCGCAATTATATTCTTTAGCAGTTTTATATAAGTAATCATTTAAAGCTTTTTTTAAATATTGATTACAAGATTCTTCTATAAGCTGTATGTTTTCCTTCGAATAGTAACTGGAATTTCCGTAGGATGATTCTTGAGTGGCAGATTCTATTTTTGCATTAATTTTTACAACAGATGAAATAAATGGAGTGCCATTTACCAAAGAAACGCTGTTTTTTGTATTATGAGCAAGTTTTATGCTTAAATTAATGCTTTCAGAATCTCCAATAGGATTAGGTATGCTAATTGTACAAGATTTTAATTTATTAGAAACCATCATATGCAAAATTGATTCTTCGGCATTTAATTCTCCAACCAATATATCGTTTTTAAAAACTGCAAGCCCGCTATTTTCGATGTTATCTGCTGGAGATATAGGTAAACTTGATGAAGAACCAAGAGTAGCAACTGGATTCTTAAAGGAATCTACACAGTCAGAAAAGAAATTTATAAGTGTTACGTTTTGTGTATAAGATGTATATTCATTTGAAGCAAGAGTAATTTCGTAAAATCTTGATGGTAAATCTTCGAGCTCTGGTGAGGCTATATTTAAAAAATCTGCAGAGGGTATTTTACTTATTATTATACTGGCGTGAGGACTGGTTTGTGGGCTACTTAATAATGTATACATATACTCAGAAACCCCTTTTTGAGCGAGTTTTTCTGATATTACAATGGCTTTACAATGAGATAAATCTAAACGCCTACTTATATAGCTGTTTAAAAGACTTATTCCAGTTTCTATAGACGCACATTCTACGCTATTTACAATTTTTTCATATGCTCTGCTAGATGAACCATTTGAACCATTAGATGGTTTGGCAAGCTGAACAGATAGTTTTAATGTATTAGAATTTCCTATATCAAGACCTAAAGCAAGAACGTAGGCTAATTTATCTATATTACGTGTGCTATATGGTGCAGATAATGAGAAAAATACAATAAATAATGATAGAAAAATAATTAAAACTTTTTTTATATTAATCCAAATTCTCATTGGTATTGTTTCCTTTCTTTAATTTTAAATTAGCAATCATAAGAATAATTGGAAATACTATAAAAGTTAATGGTGTTCCAATATATTTAGATATAAAATCATTTATTGCAAGTGTTTGCATAATACTGTTTGGTATAAGTGCAATTATCAAACTAACTATACAAATAGGAATTATAAAAGGTGTCGAGTTTTTTACATTAGTAACTTTTTGGCAGACTAATGATGAAGTCATTAATCCAATGCTAAAGTAACTCATAAATGATAAGATCCAAGTAAATATAAATAAAGATTCAGGGTGTTGAAAGTATTTACCAAATTCGTTATTTGATAATAGTGAATAAAGTGGCGAAATACGGTCTATGTCTGTGCTAAAAGAAAAAGCTAAAAGCATACTAGCAGTTGCAAGTATTACAATAAAAATGGAGATTAATGTTGCAATTAAGGTCGATTTTTTAAAATCTTTTTTGTTTTCGAGTAGTGGTGGTACTAAAAATAAAATAGAAAAACCATTAAATATGAAAATATTTGAAATACCAGTGAAAAAAGTATTAGAAACCCCATGACCTAAAATTGGAAAAATACGCTGAATTGTCATATTGGGAACTACGGCTGCAAAAGCTGTTAATAAGCTTATTACCATAATTACACATAAAATAACATTAGTTCTAGCAATACTTTTTATTCCTTGCATATTGGCAATAACACCCACTACTAAAAAGAAAAGTAGCAAATAAATAATTGGAGCATCTCCGTAATAAATAATGTGAATTGTTTCTATAAAATACCTAAGCAATAAAGATGATGTAACAATTATATATAGGGCAAAAATTGAACCAACTAGCCATTTAAGAAACTTTCCTCCAGTAGCTTCACAAATATCAATTATATCTGAATTTGGAAATTTTTTAAATAAACGTATTATAACAACAATTAAAAACAAAGTGATTATACTGACAAATATAACATTTAAGATTGATGATGAACCGCAAAACAACAATATAGATTGTAGACTATTCATAGATATTCTGTTAATTGTAAGTATTAATATTAATGCGATAGATTCAATTAAATTAATTTTTGAAAACTTCATAAATTATGCGAAAAATCGCTATCCTCCTTTTTGTTTAGAATATGAAACTTTTAATTATATATTATAAGAATCAATGCTGTGGGTATTTCCATCTCATGCTTATTTTATCTTGAGATTTTGGCCTTTTTGTTTTTAACTCCTTAGAACGTTTTTCTCTGTGATAGGCCGGAGATAGCACTATTCCATTACCAAATTCATCTGTTTTAAATATATTTTTACCTAAATAGCTTACTCCAAAAGAATGCATATTATTTAATACTAGTAGATGAACACATAGTCCTGCTGCAAGCCCAAGAAACCCTGCCATAGCACCTAGTAAAATATAGATAAATCTCATTATTCTAAAATGAAAGCTTAACGAGAAATCTGGAATTGAGAATGAGCAAATGGCTGTAAAAGATACAATTATAATTAAAATAGGACTCACAATTCCGGCATCTACTGCTGCTTGACCTAGTATAAGGGCTCCAACAATTCCGATAGTTTGCCCGACTGGAGACGGAACTCTTATACTTGCTTCACGGATTAGTTCAAATGATAATTCCATTATTAGAATTTCAAAAAGTATTGGAAATGGAACAGTTTCTCTAGCTGATATTATAGAGTAAAGAAGTTCTGTTGGAACCAATTCTTGATGAAAGCTTGTAATAGCCATATACATACTAGGTAACAATAAGGCAAATGCAAGAGCTATAATTCTAAGAGCTCTAACAAAATTTGAATATTGATATTTTAAATTATAATCTTCGGAAGAAGCTAGAAAATCTGAAAATATGGCAGGTACAATAAGCACATAGGGGCTTCCATTTACAATAATTGCAATTCTACCCTCAAATAGTAGATTTGAAGTTCTATCTGGTCGTTCTGTGGCAATTATTTGCGGAAGGCTGGTATTATCATCATCTTGAATTAATTGCTCTAATTGCCCAGAAGATGTTAAATAATCTATTGCTAAATTATTTAAACGATAACGCACCTCTGAGATTAAATCTGTATTTGCAATATTTTTTAAATAACATATAGAACAAGGAGTTTTGCTCAACTTGCCAATATTTACAGATTCTACTATAAGATTTTCGTTATTTACATATCTTCTTAAAAGAGAGGTATTTGTACGTAAATTTTCTGTAAAGCCAACTTGAGCCCCTCTAACTACCATTTCATTGTGCGGTGTTGTAAGACTACGCCTTTCGTATCCTTTAACTTCTACATCAAATGCAATATCAAGAGTATCTATAAAAAGAGCACAGTCTCCAGCATTTATAGCTTTCACTATATCATCAAACTTAGTAAATTCTTTAACATTGTTTTGAGGAAGCAAACAATTAGAAATGTACTCTACAATATTAAATTTTTTTACTTTTCGTACTGTTATGTTATTTGTTTTTACTTCGGATAATACTCTATTCTGATTGCCTTCGAAAGAATTTGCGGTGTTTTTTAACATTAAAGGTTTCAAAATAAAGTTATTCATAACATCTTGGTCAGTCATTCCGTCAATATAAACAAGAAAAGCGCTATATTGTTTGTTTCGTGCAGTAAGCGTAAATTCTCTAATTATAATGTCGGAATTAATCATCTCATTAAAACGAACTCTTATATATTCTAAGTTAACATCTAAAGATGGAAAAATTTTATCATTGCTAGTGTCTGTTAGAGACTCATTATCTAAATTTAATGCCTCAGAATTTTTGCTAAAAGTTGTAGAAGCATTAGTTACTAATGGATTAGTCTGTTCGCCAAGCGAGAAATTATAATCATTAGGGTTATCTTCATAAAAAATATCATGAAAATAATTTTTTATTGAACTAAATACGGAACTCAAAATACAATCCTCCAAAAAATAATTTAATATAGTTTTTACTAAAAATATAAAAATATGTAAAAATTAATTTTCTTTTTATGCATAACTTTTTAAAAGACTAATATACATTAAATAAAGTTATTGTACAAACACATAACACATTTGAAATATACATTAGATGTATAAGGAGGTATAAAATTAATGAAAGACAATAGGTTATATCAAGACATAGCAAAAAGGACAGATGGCGATATTTATGTTGGTGTTGTTGGACCTGTAAGAACTGGTAAATCGACTTTCATAAAAAGATTTATGGATTTGCTAGTAATTCCAAACATAGACAATGAGTATAAAAAAGAGCGCGCACAAGATGAGTTGCCTCAAAGTGCTGGTGGCAGAACAATTATGACTACAGAGCCAAAGTTTATTCCAAATGAAGCGGTACGGAATTACTGTTGGTGATAATATAAAGCTGAACGTAAGACTGGTTGATTGTGTTGGATATTTGGTTAATAATGCTATTGGATATTTGGAAGATGATATGCCAAGAATGGTAAAAACACCATGGTCAACAGAGGAAATTCCATTTGAACAAGCAGCTGAGATTGGAACTAAAAAGGTAATTCAAGAACATTCTACAATTGGAATATTGGTTACAACTGATGGAAGTGTGACTGGAATAGAAAGAGAAGATTACATAGAACCAGAGGAACGTGTTGTAAGAGAATTAAAAGAACTAAATAAACCTTTCGTAATTGTGCTAAATTCGGTAGAGCCAGATTCTGAATATACACAAACATTAGCTCAAAAACTTCAAGAAAAATACGATACACAGGTAATTCCGACAGATTGTGAAAATTTAACTGCAGATAAAATTGATGAAATATTTGGCAAAGTATTATATGAATTTCCAATAGAAAGAGTAAATATCAGCTTCCCAAGATGGGTTGATGGACTACCAGAAACACATTGGCTAAAAGAAGAATTATATGATGAAATCAAAGACGCATTTAAAGACATAAAAATTCTAAAACAAATAGACAACAGAATAACTAAATTGCAGAATACTGAGGTAATATCAACAAGTATAATAAACGAAATACAGCTTGGAACAGGAAGCATAAATATAACCATCAACTTATTAGATGATTTATTCTATAAGGTATTAACCGAAATTTCTGGAGTTCCAATAACAAACGAAGGAGAACTATTCTCTAGCATGATATCATTTGCAAATGTAAAGAAGGAGTATGACAAAGTATCAACAGCATTGCAAGAAGTAAACACAAAAGGTTATGGAATAGTAAGCCCATCAATAGACGAATTAATATTAGAAGAGCCTGAAATGGTAAAACAAGGTACACGCTATGGAGTAAAACTAAGAGCAAAAGCACCATCAATACACATGATAAGAGCAGACATAGAAACAGAAGTATCTCCAATAGTAGGAAGCGAAAAACAATCACAAGAACTAGTAGAATCGTTACTTTCAGAATTCGAAAACGATCCAAAGAAAATATGGGAATCAAATATATTTGGCAAGAGCCTGCATGAGCTCGTAAACGAAGGCTTGCAAACAAAACTAATGAAAATGCCAGAAGATGCACAAGAAAAATTACAAGAAACATTGGAAAGAATAATAAACGAGGGAAGCGGAGGACTAATCTGCATAATATTATAAGAAAAACTGTACAATTTTTGGACGGAGAAAAAAATGTACATGAATATAAAAACAGATTACAAAATAAAGAGGCAGAAGCAATTCTGTCTCTAAGAAAATTCATTTAAATATTCACGAAATTTGTAACGATTTGAAAGTACGTATTATTCTTTATATATTTTCTGTAATAATGCTTCTTCTAATGTTTTTGAAAAATTTATTTTTAAATTTTCAGCTTTTGTATTTAGCCACTTAGGAATATTAACGGTTTTTTTAACTAATTCTTTTCCCCATTTTTCGGCAAATGAACTTATGTCTACTGAAATATATGTCTTAAACTTAGAAACATAATCCCAGTTTTCTATATCTAAATATTTTTCTAATTTTTCAAATGATACGTCTTCAATTTTACTTGATTTAGGAATTTGATTATTTTCTTCCATTTCATCTAATACAATACCAGCAATCAAATCTTCTGCCATTGTCATGGCCTCTTCTAATGTGCTACCACAAGTAGAATTATTTTTCAAATCTGGAACAAATACGGAATATCCACCTTCCTTTTCTTCATAGAATAATACTGGATAAATAACCTTCATGGATATATTTCCTCCTATATATTTGCAAGCGAGGGTGCTATTTCAACCCTGCTTGTTTTAAAATATTGTTAAGAGTTCCTTTGGGGATATCTCCTTTATGGTTGGGAACGGGTATACTTCCGATTAATCTCATCATGCTTATATATGTAGTGTGAACCGTTAGTATGATGATGATACCAACCATGGGAGGTTAACAATTTCTCAAGTTCACGAAATGTCATGACTATTCCTCCTAACAAGTATATTATACTACGTATACTACGTACAGTCAACAGCTTTTCAGTATTATTTCATATTTATAAAAAATATTCAATAAACGCAGATTTAAAAATTTGTAGAATTTTGTCACTTGAACACTCGGTCATAGCTCTTGTATAATTTTGTTTTTTATGGTATTCTATCAATGAAAATAGGGAGTAGAAGTTAGCAAAAAACAAAGGAGAAAATCCCTAGAAAGGAGATATTCGTACTGTTAGATGCGAGTAAAGTAAAATGAATAGAAAAAAATATGAGATTTATGAATCAAAGGAATATAACAACATTAGAGAGGTTCTTGATAATGCCTTTACAAATTACCCTGATAATGTTGCATTCAAATTAAAGGAAACAAATGGCAAGCAGGTTACTTATAAAGAAATAAAGTACAAAGATTTTCAAAAAGATATAAATGCTCTTGGAACAGCTTTAATTAATATAGGACTGAAAGACAAAAGAGTTGCTATAATTAGCAAGAATAGATATGAGTGGATTTTATCATATGTTTCAGTTTTAAATGGTACTGGAATTGCAGTTCCACTAGATAAAGGATTGCCAGAAGAGGAGACAGAGTCATCTTTGCAAAGAAGTTATGCTGAGGCTATAATTTTTGCAAATGAATATATGGATACAATGAAGAAATTCAAGGCTTCTGGGACAACAGATGTTACAAAATTTATTTGTATGGATCCAATTAGTGATGAAGAAAAACAAGCTGGCTTTTTGTATTTAGGAGATTTAATAGAAGAAGGAAACAAACTAGTTGAGAATGGCAATAGAGAATTTATAGATGCAAAAATTGATGATAACAAGATGAGCATTATTTTATTTACATCAGGAACAACTTCTAAGTCGAAAGCTGTAATGTTATCTCACAGAAATATAGCATCAAATATTTCTGCCATGAATAGAGTTGAAAATTTTTTGAGTACTGATGTTAATATGGCTTTTTTGCCATTTCACCATACTTTTGGTAGCACAGGAATTCTAATTTTTTTAAACCATGGTTGTACAAATGTATTTTGTGATGGAATTAGACACATACAAGCAAATATGAAGGAATATAAAGTAAGCATTTTTGTTTGTGTTCCACTTTTAATTGAGTCAATGTACAAGAAAATTGACAAAGAGATAAAAAAACAGGGAAAAGATAAATTAATAAAATTTGTGACTCCGATTAGTAATTTTTTGTTGAAGTTCGGTATAGACATTAGAAGAAAAGTTTTCAAGAGTGTAATAGATAATTTGGGAGGAGCATTAAGAGAAATTATAAGTGGAGCTTCGGGATTAGATCCAAAGGTTGCAAAAGCTTTTAATGACTTTGGTATATTAACAATTCAAGGATACGGATTAACAGAGACTTCACCAGTTTTAGCTGCTGAAAACGAAAATTGTATAAGGTATGGTTCAATTGGTTTTCCTATGCCAGGGGTTACTCTAAAAGTTGATAATCCAAATGAACAAGGAATAGGAGAGCTTATTGCAAAAGGTCCAAATGTTATGCTTGGATATTACGAGAATGAAGAAGCAACAAACGAGGCTTTAAAAGACGGATGGTTTCATACAGGAGACTTGGCAAAACAAGACAAAGATGGATATTTCTTTATAACAGGTAGAAAAAAGAATGTTATAGTGTTAAAAAACGGAAAGAACATCTATCCAGAAGAGCTAGAAACACTAGTAGGAAAACTTCCATATGTGGACGAATGTATGGTTTTCGGTTATCCAAAAGACGATGATTTAATAGTGTCTGTAAAGATTGTATATAATAAAGACTATGTAAAAGATAATTTTGCAGGATTTACTCAAGAACAATTAAAAGAAAAAATATGGGAAGATATTAAAGAAATAAATGGCGGACTTACAAACTACAAACATATGAAAAAATTAATAATAACAGATGAGCCAATGATTAAAACATCAACAGCCAAGATAAAAAGACACGAAGAGATGAGTAAAATTTTAACAGAGGAGGAGCCAATTAAATAGTAGTCTATTTAATTGAAATATTATATGAAAAGAACAAAACTTTCGGAAAGAATTTTACCAACATACACTAAAGGCGAAGAAATATTTAATATGACCTCGCATATTGTTGGTGGTGCATTTGGAATTGTTGCAACTGTTCTATGCGTGGTGTTTGCAGCAATTCATCATAATGTGTATGGTGTCGTATCTGGAGCTATCTATGGAGCTTCGATGATAATTTTATATACGATGTCTAGTATATATCATGGATTACATAGAAACAAGGCAAAAAAAGTATTTCAAGTACTAGATCATTGTACAATATTTTTGCTAATTGCAGGGTCATATACACCATTTGCCTTATGCACATTTAGAGAATATAATACAGCTTTAGGCTGGTCTTTGTTTGGAATAATATGGGGAGTTGCGATTCTCGGAATTGTATTAAACGCTATCGACTTAAAAAAATATAAAGTATTTTCGATGATTTGCTATTTAGCAATGGGGTGGTGCATAATAATAAAACTTCCATTATTAATGCAATTAGTAGGAATTCCAGGTACGGTTCTACTAGTGCTGGGCGGAATAGCTTATACAATAGGTGCAGTTTTATATGGGGTAGGAAAAAAACACAAATATATACATTCAATATTCCATTTATTTATAGTACTAGCAAGTATATTGCAATTTTTATCAATATTGTTATATGTAATGTAAGCATTTATACAAACCAAATTTATTTTTTTAAAACCTCGTCACATCGCTCTTGGTCGGAACCCCTTAGGACTTCTCAAAAGGCGAGTTTGACCTTGTTTATCAAAATGAAATTTGGTTTGATAACGTTTATAGAAAAAATAATATGAAAGGGAAAGCTCATGATAGAAATAGTAAAAGAATTAAAAGAAGCAAATTGTGTAACTCATGGAGGTAAGTTCCATTCTGATGAAATTTTTGCAACTGTAATATTATCTAAAATATTACCTAACATAAAGTTAATTAGAGTAAATGAAGTAACAGATTCAATGAGAGAAAGTATTGCAAATAAACTCGTATATGATATTGGCGGAGGTGAGTTTGACCATCACCAAGCAGGCGGAAATGGGCAAAGAGATAATGGAGTAAAATATGCATCTTGCGGATTAATATGGAAAAGTTATGGAAAAATATATTTAGAAAAATGTAATGTAGAAGAAAAACATATAGAAGAATTATTTTTACAAATTGATAAAGATTTAATACAATACATAGATGCGAATGATAATGGACAGTCTACCAAGATTGATACGGATTATAAATTTGTAGAATTAGCCAGCGTAATTTCTGCTTTTAATCCATGCTGGAACGAAACAGTAGATACCGATGAATGCTTCATGCAGGCTTATGAAATTGCAAAAAAATATTTTGAACGTTTTATTGCACGTGAGATTGCTAAAAATGAAGCTAAAGAAATGGTTGACAATGCTATAGAAAATTCAAAAGATGGAATAATGATACTTGAACAATTTATGCCATGGGAAGAAGCGGTATTAACATCATCAAATCCAAAGGCTGAGAAAATAAATTTTGTAGTATTTCCGTCTAATAGAGGCGGATTTAGTGTGCATACAGTGCCAAAAGAGCTTGGAAGTTTTGAGAATAGGAAGAGTCTACCTAAAGAATGGGCAGGACTAAGAGATGAAAAACTTCAAGAAATTTCAAAGATAAAAACAGCAAAATTTTGCCATAATGCATGTTTTATTTGTACAGCAGAAACAAAAGAAGATGCTATAAAGATGGCGGAGATAGCTCAAAAAGCTTGACATAATTAAGCAACATGATATAATATACACGTAATTTATCCTAGGTGCAGGGAGCAATAATATGTACCAGTAAGCAATATCTCATAATAGTGATTACTAAGGAGGTAGTAAAATGGAAGTTACTTTAGAACTGAATTGTTTATCTACAGAAACTCGGCATGCAATAGCCAGTGAAACTGAAAATTCAGAAGTGCTTGATGTACTTTCGGCGGACGAAAAGAGTTATGTCAGATGTACAGTAGCTAACAACGAACATGTGTCAGAAGAGACACTTGATAAGTTAGCAAATGATGAATCTGATCAAGTACGGTGGGAAGTTGCAGAAAATTCTAATACGTCACTTAAAACTCTTGAAAAATTGGCTGATGATTTGTCCTGCAATGTACGTCGAGCGGTGGCTTGCAATGAAAATGCAGATGATAAGCTTTTAGCAAAGTTGTCTATGGACAAAGATGATATTGTAAGGGAGAATGTAGCTGAAAATCCTAAAACAGGAAGTCTAACGCTTGAAGAGATGGCTGAACATGATCCTGTAATTGATGTTAAATTGGCTGCTTTGGGCAATCCAAATATTCCAACGAGGGTAATACATAGAATGGCTGCAGGCACTGGTAAACGAGTGCGTGAAACCATTGCCGGTAATATAAGTACTCCCAAAACGATTTTAATGAAGTCAGCAAGAGATCGTGATACTAATGTTGCCTATAATGTGGCTTGTAACCCCAATGTACCGAGAGAAGCACTTACAATACTTGCAGAAAGAAGAAATATGGGAATTCTTGTAGCTGTTGTAAGAAACAAAAATACTCCGGAAGAAGCGCTTGCTAAGTTAGCGAGAAATAATAATAGAAACCTAAGGTTGCTTATTGCCGAACATGAAAATACTTCCAGAGAAACATTGGAATTCTTGTTGTTGAAGGCAGTGAAAGAAGCTGATCAAAAACTAGCCGAAACTGTACGATTGGCACTTGCTAAACAGTAAAAATTTAAAGTAATTATTATTCACCAGTAGAATCTTAATAAGGTTCTGCTGGTGGATTTTTTATTGCATGTAGCAGAATGAAGAATTTTGTCGAACGATTTTACTTGCTTTTTGTATTATTAGGTAATATAATCATCATATTAAATAAATTATTTCAAAACATTTTTATTTTAAAAATTTACTCAAAAATTCGCTATAGCGAAAGTTGTTGATTCTTATATAAACTCAATAAATTAAATATTGACCTATAGGTAAACTCTATTGTATAATAAGGAGGAAGATAGATGGAAGAAGAAAAAATGTATGTTCCCTCAGGATTAAAAACAAAAGATGGTAAAGATATTATGTGCTATACTGGAGCTTTCTATTTAAAGAACAAAGAAAAAATAGAAAGAATGGTAAAAAAATGCGAAGAAATATTAAGAGATGAGGACGAATTTTCTGAAAAACAGCTAAAAGACAACAAGAATATAGTAAAAGAAGAAAATGAAAAGTATGAGAAAAATGTTCAAATAAATAAAAAACATGATAAGCTATTTAAAGAAATATTGTCAGACAAGAAGGAAGCAGTTAATTTTATAAATCATTATTTAAATTTAAATCTACTAGAAGATGATATTGAAAAATATGAAAAAGAGTTTAGAACTGAAGAATTATATAATATAGAGGCTGATGTTGTATACAAAATAAAGAATAAAAATGTATTTATCCTAATAGAACATCAATCAAGTGTAGATTTAAAGATGTCATATAGGATATTGTCTTACAAAAATGCGATTGTAGATTCTGCAATAGACAGAAAAAGATTAAGAGAGAAAAGTTATAAAATTCCAAAAGTAATAGCGATAGTATTATATACGGGGAAAAGACAATGGCATAAATTATCCATAAAAGATATTGAAGAGCAAATAGAAGGTTATGAAGAAAACGCAGGAGAATATAATTTGGTAGATGTAAATGAATTTAGCAGAGAAAAACTACTTAAAGATAATCTCATAACTTCTAAAGCTATGCTGATTGAAAAATCACAAAATAAAGAGGAATTATATAAAAATATAGAAGATGTAATAAATAATCAAAATAAAAACGGGAATTTTGACAATTTACAGTTGGAAAAATTGGTTCAATATGAACTTGCAGAAACAGAAGATAAAGAAATAATATGTAAATTTATAGAAAAAATGTAGGGAGGAATGATGCAATTATGACTAATGCTTCAAGAATAATTAATAGAGAAATAAGAAAGAGCAAAAAAGAAGGAATTGAAATTGGTTGGAACCAAGGAATTATAAGAGGAAAAGAAGAGGGCAAGGCAGAAGGTAAAGCAGAAGGTAAAGCAGAGGGTAAAGCAGAGGGTAAAGCAGAGGGAATTGCTTTAGTTGCAAAAAGGCTTAAAGGAAAAATGCATATAAAGGATATAAGCCAAATAACAGGGCTCAGCGAGAAAGAGATCGAAAAATTATAAGGCTAATTGAGGATATTTTGAACAATTCATTTGAGAAGAAACAAAAATTTTAATAAAATACTACCCAAATGACAAAATTTGTGGTACAATAAAAAATGTAATTTTTACGGGAAATAAATAATGGCAATAAAGCCAATAAGAAGGAGGAGTTAAAATGTCAGGTCATAGCAAATGGCATAATATTCAAGCTAAAAAAGGTAAAGCTGATGCAGCAAGAGGTAAAGTATTCACAAAATTAGGAAGAGAATTATTAATAGCAGTAAAGCAAGGTGGACCTGACCCGACTGGTAACTCTAAGTTAAAGGATGTAATTGCAAAATGTAAGGCAGCAAACATGCCAAACGATACAATAAACAATGCAATTAAGAAAGCATCTGGAGCTGGAAACTCAGAGAACTACGAAGAGGTTATATATGAAGGATATGGACCAAACGGTGTTGCTGTTATAGTTGAAGCAAGTACAGATAATAGAAACAGAACAGCTGCAGACGTAAGACACGTATTCGATAGAGCAGGTGGAAATTTAGGAACAACAGGTTGTGTTTCTTATATGTTCAATAAAAAGGGTGTAATGGTTGTAGATAAAGCAGAATGTAAACAATCAGAAGACGATTTAATGATGATTGCATTAGATGCAGGAGCAGAAGATTTTGAGGCTGATGAAGAGTGCTACACAATTACAACAACACCTGAAGATTTTTCAAGTGTAAGAGAAGCTTTAGAGAGCCAAGGAATAGAGTTCTTAGAAGCAGAAGTTCAAATGGTTCCAACAACATATGTTGCATTAGATGAAAAAGCTCAAGAAAGAATGGATAAATTACTAGAAAATCTTGATGAATTAGATGACGTTATGAACGTTTACCACAATAGTGAGAATAACTAAAAAATAATAAAAGAGTAATAAAAGAATCGTACAATCCGGGGACGGAGAAGAAAATGTACGCTTCTTTTTTTGTATAAATTAGTACAAAACGGGGACGGAGGAAAAATTGTACAGTTCTATTTTTAAATGTAAGGAATATAATTATAATAATATACAAAATTTAGGGAGAGCGTAAGTAAGAAAAAATGGGATATGAAGAAATTTTAAAATATTTTCCACAGACTATGAAGCAAATGCTGTCTAAGGAAAACATGGATGAACTAGAGGAAATTCGTGTTAGGAATAATTTGCCACTAATCTTAAAAGTTGGACAAACAGAGAAAATTCTTGATTATGTTACAAATACTGAAGATATTAATTTTATATTTCAAAAAATATGCGAGAATTCTGTGTACTCGTATCAAAAGCAGATTGCTAGTGGATATATAACAATAAAGGGCGGACACCGTGTCGGAATAGTTGGAACAGCTGTATTAGATGCGAATGGAAAAGTTGCTAATTTTAATTACATTTCAAGTTTGAATTTTAGAATAGGCAGAGAGATAAAAGGATGTTCAAATTGTATGATGGATGAAATAATAAGGAGCAAAACGAGCATCTATAATACATTTCTAATTTCACAGCCAGGAACACGGGAAGACGACTCTATTGCGTGACATAGCACGTAATATTAGCAATGGAATATCGAACAAATTACGTGGACTAAATTTAGTAGTAATCGACGAAAGAGGAGAAATTTCCTCTTCATATAGAGGCGTTATGCAGAATGACTTAGGCATTAGGACAGATGTGATAAATGATATTCCAAAATCAATTGGAATGAAAATTGCAATACGCTCTATGGCTCCGCAAGTTTTAATTGCTGATGAGATTGGAAGCGAAGATGATAGTGAAGCGATAAAATATGCTATGTGTTGTGGCGTTAAAGGTGTTTTTTCGGCTCACGGGAATAGTTTAGAAGATGTGATGAAGAATCCAGAATTGAAGGGACTGATCCAAGACAAGATCTTTGAAAAAATAATTATTATCAAATCAAGACATGGGGCAAACTATGAAATTGAAACTATAAACATAAATTAATTTTTTATAATGTGAAGTGGTAATTGTATACTTTTTTAAACGAGACCGGCAGTGCGCCCTTTGAGGGGTCCGATAGGAGCCCCGACCAAGCACAACGTGTCGAGGCTTAAACAAAGTATACAATTACCACTCATCTATCGAGTAATAAAATTTACTTAAAAATTTATTAAATTTAGTTCTAAACCAAAATTATCTGAATATATATTATAAAGAAACAAAAATAGAAGAAAGGCTTAATCAATTAATGAATTTGATTATGTGAGACAAGCTATGATTTTTATAAAATATAGTCTGATTTTTGGCGTTTTTTTGTCGTTTACATATATCGGTAATTTGTATTCAAAAAAGTACATAAATAGAGAAAGAGAACTCGAAAAGTTGCGAGGGATGCTTAACATATTTAAATCTAAAATTAAATTTACAGGGCTTACTATTCAAGAAATTTTTAATCAAATTTATGAGGACAACCAAGACTTAGTTGGTAAAATTTTTAATGATGCGAGTAAATACATGGATGATATGAGTGCAAAAGATGGATGGACAAGGGCACTAAAGGAATCAAATAATAGATTAAGCTTGAATAAAGAAGATTTTATAGCACTCGAATCACTTGGAAAAATGCTTGGAAATACGGATATTGATGGGCAAGTAAGTCAAATTGAATTAACCGAAAAACTAATTGAAGATCAGATAGAGAATGCAAAAATAGAAAAGAGTAAAAATTCAAAATTATACAAGACTATTGGAATTACAGTGGGGCTAACTGCCGTGATTCTGTTAATATAAAAAATTACAAAAGAGGGGTACAGAAAATGGATATAAATTTGTTATTTAAAATAGCTGCTATTGGAATTCTAGTTGCGGTATTATATCAAGTCTTGGTAAGAGCCGGACGAGAGGATCAAGCAATGATGACAACTCTTGCAGGGCTTATTATAGTTCTTACAATGGTTATAAAGGAAATTAGTACATTGTTTGATACAGTTAGAACTATTTTTAATTTGTAGGGGAGATTTTATGGACATAATAAAAATAATTGGTATAGGGCTTATTGCCGTTATAATAATTATTATTCTGAAACAGTACAAGCCAGAATTTGCAATGTATGCCTCACTCGTGGCAGGAATGCTGATATTCGCTCTAATTGCCGCAAAACTTTCAGGAATCATTGAAGTGCTTAAGAGTTTAGCTAGCAGGAATGCTATAAACAACGAGTTCTTGGTATTACTCATAAAGATTACTGGAATAGCAATTTTAACAGAATTTACAGTAAGTATTTGCAGGGATGCGGGAGAATCAGCAATTGCAAACAAGGTCGATATGGGAGGAAAAGTAATAATAATGTCGATGTCTGTTCCAATTATGTCTAGCTTATTAGAAGTAATCTTAAATATTTTGCCATAAAAATTAGATTGGAAGGGAACAGAATGAGAAACAAAAGATTAATAAGAATAATTATAATACTGCTACTATATTTTTGTCATCTAAGTTTTTCATACAGCGTAAATGCCGAAGAAGATATAACGAGTGAGCTTTTAAAGAGCCAATCGAGTACTCTTGGAATATCTAGCTTTATTGAGGAGGCTAACAAATACAAAAGTGATGATTTTGATATTGATGTAAATGAACTCATAACATCTGCTATAAAAGGAAATGTGGATAATAAAACAATAGGTAAGAAGGTTTTAACACAGTTATTTAGAGGGACAAGAGAGGCAATAGCCACAGTTCGGAAGTATCATGGTAATTGTAGTAATATCTAGCGTGCTAAGAGGCATAACAGATGGTTTAGAAAACAAAGGAGTCTCACAAATTGCATATTATGTGACGTATCTATTGATAGTAACAATTGTAATGAAAAATTTTTCAGACATAATAAATATGGTAAAAACATCTATTGAAAGTTTGGTTGCATTTACAAATTGCCTAATTCCACTGCTAATAACATTGATGATAACTACTGGAAATATCGCATCTGCAGGTATGCTACAGCCGATTATTCTATGGATTATATCTTTTATAGGAAACTTTATAAATCTGGTTTTAGTACCTGCAAGCTTAATTTCTGTGGCACTAAGCGTAGTTTCAAATGTATCTGATAGAGTGCAGATAAACAAACTTTCAAAATATATTAATACAACGGTAGTGTGGATACTAGGAATTGTTCTTACTATATTTGTGGGAGTATCATCGTTAGAAGGCAGTATAACAAATGGAGTTGACGCACTCACTGTAAAAACGACTAAAGCCGCAGTCTCTAATTTTATTCCAATTGTTGGAAAAATACTTCGGGGATGCAGTTGATACAGTTATGAGTTGCAGCAACATTCTAAAAAACGCAGTTGGAATAGTTGGAGTGATTATAATTTTAAGCATTTGCATAACTCCAATAATAAAATTGGCAACGCTGATGGGAGTGTATTATCTGGGGTCAGCACTATGTCAGCCAATTGCAGATGAAAAAATAGTAAAGCTACTAGAACAAATAGGAGGGACGTTTAAATTACTACTAGCCATAATGTGTAGTATTTCGGTAATGCTAATTATCGGAGTAACATTGGTGATAAAAATATCGAATAGTGGTGTGATGATGCAATGATAGAATAGGAGATAAAGTTAGAAAGGAGACTTACATGATCGAATTTCTTAGTAGTTGGGCTCAAGGAATAATTGTGGCAGTGATTATAGCAGCATTAATAGAATTAATTCTGCCAAATGGTAGTAGTAAAAAATATGTAAAAGTTGTAATTGGAATGTATATACTGTTCACAATTGTGTCGCCAATAATAAAGCAAATTGGTGGAAGAGATGCTGATTTGAATACAATACTGAATGTAGAAAAATATGAGCAGCAGCTTGCAAAGAGTGATAACGCAATATCGCAAAAGTTTGAAGATAATAATAGTCGAAGCATAAAAGATATATATGTGTCAAATTTAAAGGCAGATATATCTGAAAAACTAAAAGAGAAAGGTTACAAAGTAGCTACATCAATAATAGAAGTGAAAGATGATGAAAATTATACAATAGAAAAAATTACATTGGAAGTGATAAAAAATGATCAAAAAACAGAAAAGAACAATGAAATAGTAATAAACACTATAGAAATAGGAAGTACAGAGAAAATGGAAAATGAGAAACAGCTAACAGATGATGAAAAAAGCGAAGTAGAGACATACATTAGTCAAACGTATGGCATAGACAAGAAAAACATTAATATTACTTAAAGGGAGGAGTGCACAATATAATGTGCCAGTAAAAGAATGTTTAAAGAAAAACTAGAGAAAATAAAAGAAAAAAATGGTGAGGAAAATAATAAGAAGAAAGTAGAAAATCTTGTTGTTTTTATAATTATAATGATAGTAACCATAGTTGCAATCAATTATATTTGGAGTGGTGACAATAAAAAAGAAAATGTTACAACAGATACGAACAAAAGGCTTGCAACAACAGAAAATAGCACTAATGCAAATAGTACAACATCTGACGAAAATAGCATGGAACTAAAACTAGAGAATATACTATCTAATATAAAAGGCGTTGGCAAGACCAAAGTGTTAATTACATATTCACAGACTAGCCAGGTAGTTCCAATGTATGATGAAGATTCGAGTATGAGTACAACAGAGGAAACAGACTCTGGTGGAGGGACGAGAACTGTAAATGAGAGTACAACTAAAAAAGACGTGATATATGAAGATAAAAATGGTGTAAAAACTCCAATAACTCAAAGTGTGATAAATCCAAAGATTGAGGGAGCAATAATAACGGCGCAAGGGGCAAATGATGCAAACATAAAAACTAGTATAGTGCAAGCAGTTGAAGCTGCGACAGGGCTTGCTACATATAAGATACAAGTTTTTGAGATGAAAGGTGAAAACTAGAAATTTAAATGTATTAAAAAGTTAGGAACAGAAAAAATTGAGGGAGGCAAATGACTATGAAAATGATTTTAAAAAAGAATCAAGTTATAATTTCTGTTATAGCAATAATGCTAATTGCAGCAGGTTACATGAATTACACAACAAATGAAAAACAGCTGCTTGAAACATCGGCACTAACGGATACCGAAAAATATGCTGGAATAGGAGATGCAACATTGGTTAGTGCAAATGCAGTTGAAAATAATGAAGCAGTTAACAACGAAAGTGACAATAGTGAAAATATTGCAAAAGACGAGAATGAAACTAAAAATAGCGAAAGCGAAGATAGTGGTACTTCAAATTTAGTTAATAATTTAACAAATGAAAGTATCAAGCAGGATGAAATAGATGCATCTTCGAATGCAGTAGAAACATCAAGTGGAGACCAGTACTTTGCAGAACTGAGACTCGAGAGAGACAAGATGTATTCACAGATGCTAGAAAGCTATCAAAAAATATTAAGCAATAGCCAAATATCAGAAACACAAAAGGAAATTTCAGAGAATGAAATAAAGAAAATAAACGATACAAGAAATGCAATAATGATAGCTGAAAACTTAATAAAAAATAAAGGATTTAAAGATTTAATAATATTCATAAATGGGGATAGCATTAGCATAATAGTAAAGGCAAAGGAACTAAAAGAAGAACAGATTGCACAAATACAAAACATAATTGCAAGAGAACTGAAAGGAGAAATTGAGAACATACATATTAGCTGTAAGGAGTAAATCGGTGTGGGATTTTAATTTTGCCAGTAGTAACTTAACAGTAATAAAAAAGTAAAATAAATGCAATAAAGCCTGCAACCCATTGGGAGAGTGTACATATATATATCAAGCCTTTAGAAAAGGCTTGCAAGAAGAAAATCAAAATGGTACTATAAGTGCGATGAAGTGTGAGAAAACACGGATTTGCACTTTTTATTTTGATGAAAATGAGGGGGAAAGTTAGAAATGAGAAAAACAAAGGAAAATGCAGGTATAACCTTAATAGCTCTTGTAGTTACAATAGTTGTATTATTAATACTGGCTGGTATAAGTATTAACTATGTGCTTGGCGAGAATGGAATTGTGAGGAAGGCACAGAATGCAAGAAAAAAAACTAAAGAAGCAAAAGAAAATGATATTCAAATGTTAGGAGACTTAGATTCTGAGATAGATGACGTTATAAGTGGAAAAGCAGATTTGAAGGTGAATTATCAAATTGAAAAGACAGAATCGAGAGCTGTTGTGATTGTGATAGGATTAAAAGATTCTGGCGAAAATTTAGAAGAAAAATATCCTAATGGATTAAATGTAAAATGTAATGGAGAAAATGTAGATACAATAAATTATGAAGATAACGAATGGAGCACTGCAGAGATTCCTATTGTGATTAATGGAAAGTATAATATTGAAGTGAGTTATAACGATGAAATATTTGAAAAGTTTGATGTAAATATCACGGAATGTGAAGTAGAAAAATATTCTAGTATTTGCAATGAAAATACTACATTAAACATTGATGGATATGATGTTGTGATACCTGCTGGATTTGCCTATGGTGTAACAGATAATGTAAAAAGTGTAAATAATGGTCTTGTAATAACAGATAGTGTAGATGAAGATGGAAACAGTAATGGAAATGAGTTCGTTTATGTTCCTATTGACAAAACGAATTTAACTGTTGGTAAGACAGATAAAAAAATGGCAAAATTATCTAATGAAATTGATTATACCGGAGTTCTATATGATTTTTCTGGAACAACATCTGAAGAGACAAAAGACACAAATATTCTTGAACCATACGATATAGGAGATAGCAATGTGAACGGTTATGAGAAGGAAAAAATTCAAGGTGAGTATAACGAAATGATTGCCGGTATGAAGAAGTATGGTGGATTTTATGTATCAAGATATGAAATGACAATAGAAAATGATATGCCAATGTCTAAGATTGCGATTAATCCAACAGAAAGCACATGGTCATGTAGCTCTAGCTGGTCGACAAATGATTGGTATACGTGGTATTCAACATTTAAGAAGTACACTAATACTAACAATTCAATTATTTCTGGGATGATATGGGGAAGCCAGTATGATGCAATGCTGAATTTTGCTCTAGAAGGGCAAACCAAAAATAAGGTATCTTCTACCGAGATAAAATATTACTCTTGGAATACTTATAAAAATGGTTTGTCAAGAAACGATGATGTAATAAATAATATTTATGATTTAGGTGGAAATTTAAGAGAGTGGACTTTGGAGGGAGGTAAAAATTATACAAGAACAAGTAGAGGACATTTTTTTCAAACAGAATCTGGTATTGCTTCAAGTAGATCGAATAGTACTTACACCCCAGGAGCAGATAACGATGTACCAAACTCTGGAGCTACTTTGAGAACATCAAGATTTACATTATATCTAAAATAAAATTTTAAACGAAAAATATAATAAAATGAGCCTATTTTATTGTATTTTTCGTTTAATTTGTTATAATATGTAAAGAATAATATTAACGTAAGAAAATTGGAGGAATAAAAATGATAAAGAAAGTAGCTATACTAGCAAATGGTGGAGATGTTTCAGGATTTAATGCTGTTATTAGAGCTATAATAAAAACAGCAGAAAAAAACAATATTGAATGTTATGGATTTATAGATGGATATAGAGGATTGCTAAAAAACGATTTTGTAAGACTTAGCACAAGTGAAAACAGTAATGCATCTGGAATACTTCCAAAGGGTGGTTCTATAATTGGATCTTCAACAAATGCAAACGTATTCAATTATAAGGTTGTACTACCAAATGGAGAGGTTGAGTATCAAGATTTATCGGATAAGTGTGTTCAAAATGTGAAAGATGATGGATTTGATTGTGTATTTACTCTAGGAGGAGACGGAACTCAAAAGTCTGCTAGAGATTTCTTTGTAAAGGGAATGAATGTAATTGGTGTGCCAAAAACAATTGATAATGATGTTGCATGTACAGATATTACATTTGGATACAACACAGCCGTATCTGTTGCAGCAGAAGCACTAGATAGATTACATACAACTGGAGAAACTCACCATAGAATAATGGTATTAGAGGTTATGGGAAGATATGCAGGATGGATTGCACTAGAATCTGCAATTGCTGGTGGAGCTGATATTGCTTTAATACCAGAAATACCATATGATATAAATTCTGCAGTAAGAAAAATTCAAGAAAGATCAAACGTAGGAAAACATTTTAGTATAGTTGTTGTTGCCGAAGGAGCTGTTCCAGAAGGCGGAACAATCACTGTAGAAGGTGTTAGAAACAATGGAAAAGGTGTAGATAATAACAAATTAGGTGGAGCAGGACAAAAGGTTGCAAAGCAATTAGAAGAACTTACTGGCTATGAAGCAAGATGTACAGTTCTAGGATATATGCAAAGAGGAGGAACTCCAACAGCGTTTGATAGAGTTTTATCTACAAAATATGGTGCAAAAGCAATGGAGCTTGCAATGGCAGGAAAATTTGGAACAATTGCAGTAATGAAAAATGGTCATTTAGATTATGCAACATTAGAAGATGTAGTTGGAAAGAATAAAGAAATGGGAGCCGTATCTGGAAATACACCAGAGAGCAATTTACGTAAAGTATCAATGGATGATGATTTAGTAAAAACTGCAAGAGACATTGGAATTTGCTTAGGTGATTAGATTTTCGCCCATCGGGGACGTCCCTTTTTGGGCGAAGATGAGAGAAAAAGGAGAAATAGAAGTGAAGGATTTTAAGAAGATTATTGCTGAACAAATAGCAAAAGCAACTAACATAGGAATAGATAAAATAATAACTAATATAGAAGTACCAAAGGATACAAAAAACGGTGACTATGCTTTTCCATGCTTTATCTTAGCAAAAGAGTTAAAGAAGTCTCCGGTAATGATTGCAAACGAGTTGCAAGAAACTATTGACGAAGGAGTAAAAAAGGATAATATAGCCGAAATTAGTGAAATTTCGGCTGTGAATGGTTTCTTGAATTTTAAGTTAAACCAAAATGAAATTACAGAAGAACTTATAAAAGATTTTGACAAAAAGCAAGATAAATTTGGCAGTCAGATTCAAGAAAATCCAAAGAACATTGTAATAGACTATTCTTCACCAAACATCGCAAAACCTTTTCATATAGGACATTTGCGTACGACTGTTATTGGAGGAGCTTTATATAATATATATAAATTTTTAGGTTATAATGTTACTGGCGTAAATCACTTGGGAGATTATGGAACTCAGTTTGGAAAACTTATTGAGGGCTACAAATTATGGGGAGCTGAATACAACTTGGAAGAAAATCCAATAGATTCATTGACTGATATTTATGTTAGAATAAATAATTTGTGTAAAGAAGATGAAAGTGTTTTAGAGGCTTGCAGAAATAATTTTAAAAAGTTAGAAGATGGAGATAAATATTGTGTCGATTTATGGCAGAAATTCAGAGATTTAAGTTTAAAGGAATTTCAAAAGGTATATGATATGTTAGGATCAAAATTTGATTCTCTAAACGGTGAGGCTTTTTATTCTGATAAAATGCCAGAAGTTATAGAATTACTAAAAAAGGCTGGAAAACTAGAAGAATCTGAAGGAGCAATGGTTGTAAAACTAGATGAATATAATATGCCACCATGTCTTATTATAAAATCAAATGGCTCTAGTACATATGCTACAAGGGATTTAGCTGCAATACTTTACAGATCAAGAACTTATGATTTCGATAAAGCTTTGTATTTAACTTCATACGAGCAAATATTACACTTCAAGCAGGTATTTGCAACGGCAAGATACTTAGGAATAGACGAAAAATATCTAAAAGGACTTGAACATGTAACATTTGGAATGGTTCAGCTAAAAACAGGAAAAATGTCTACAAGAGAAGGAAATATAATTAAACTTGAGGATTTATTAAATGAAGCAATTGAAAAGAGTAGGGAGATAATAGAAGAGAAAAATCCAGACTTAGAAAATAAAGAAGAAGTTGCAAAAATGGTTGGCGTTGGAGCCGTAATATTTAACGATTTATCAAATAGCAGAATAAAAGATGAGATATTTGATTGGAACATAATGTTAAACTTTAATGGAGAGACAGGTCCATATGTTCAATACACATGTGTGCGTACAAAGAGTATATTGCAAAAAGCCGGATACATTCCAAATGCAAAAGACATCGATGTATCTAAATTAGATGATGAAGACTCTAAAAATATAATTAGTACATTATATAACTTCAACAAGATATTAAACAGTGTAACAGAAAAGGAAGAGCCTTCGATACTTTCAAGATATTTAATAACTTTGGCAGAGCAGTATAGTAGTTTTTACAACAACAATCATATATTAGATCAAGAAAAAGAAATAAAAGATGCACGTTTATATTTAACATATATGGTAAAAACTGTATTAGAAGTAGGATTAAATTTATTAGGAATAAAAGTACCAGAAAAAATGTAATTCTATTAGAGAAGACAAGGGAGAATCGATGAATAAAAATATTTTAAAACATGTGATTAGATACATACTTATGATTTGTATTGTGATTTTGTGCTGTGTAATATTTAAGTTTTCTGCTGCTCAAGGAAATAAATCGTCACATACGAGTGAACGTGTAGCGAGTATTATATTAAATGTAATATATAAAGACAATGCAGTATTCAATTCTGAAATGATGGTTAAGGCAATACAACCGATTGTAAGGAAAGCGGCACACTTTAGTATTTATTTCCTATTAGGCCTTTTAATGATGTGTTGTGCTAGCACTTTTAAAGGAAGCAAAGCATATAAGTTTGATATTAGCGTTATCTTGTGTATGATATACGCTGCATCTGACGAATTACATCAGCTTTTTGTTCCTGGAAGGGGGAGTGAAATAACAGATGTATGCTTAGATACAGTTGCAGCCACATTTGGAGTACTGCTTGTGTTACTTGTAATAACGATTATAAACAAAATAAAAAAGATAAAAGACGATAAACCAAAAAGACTTGCCGCAGAAAATGTAGAAGGACCAAAAAGAAAAGTAATGTTCATAGCAAGTACAGGAGGACACCTAAACGAATTATTACAAATAAAACCATTGTTTAAAAGGTTTGATTATCATATTGTAACTGAAAAAACAAAGGTTGATGATAGTTTAAAAGACGAATATCAAAATAAAATAAGTTTCTTAATATATGGAACAAAAAAATATCCATTTACGTATATATTTAAATTTATAGCAAATTGTTTTGTAAGTTTATTCTACTTCTTCAAATATCAGCCCGAAGTAGTTGTAACAACTGGCACACACACGGCTGTACCAATGTGTTATATTGCAAAATTGTTTGGAAGCAAAGTGATTTTTATAGAAACTTTTGCAAACAGAACATCTGGAACTGTTGCAGGGAGGCTTGTCTACCCAATTGCAGATACATTTGTCGTGCAATGGGAAGAAATGCACAAGGTATATCCTAAATCTGTATGCTGGGGGTGGATTTACTAATGATATTCGTAATATTAGGAACTCAAGATAAAAAGTTTCCTAGATTGCTAGAGGCAATACAAAAAAAGATAGATGAAGGTAAAATAAGTAAAAAAGAAGAAATAATAGTACAAGCTGGAAGCACAAAATTCGAATCAAAAAACATGAAAATAATTGATTATATGTCTGTGAGAAAATTCGAAGAATGCATAGATAAGGCTGATCTAATAATATGCCATGCTGGAGTTGGAACAATATTAACAGCATTAAAAAAAGGTAAAAAAATAATAGCTGCAGCAAGGTTAAAACAATATGGCGAGCATGTAAACGACCACCAATTGCAAATATTGGATAACTTTACTGCAGAAGGATATATTTTAGCACTAGAAGATTTTGACAAGATAGATTTCTTAATAAAACAATCCAAGAACTTTACACCAGCTAAATTTAAATCTAACAAGAGGTATTTCTTAAGACAGCTAGAAAAAGAAATAAATATATTAGGATAAATTTCAAAAACAGGACAAATTTATATCTACTAAATATTTATTCAAAACTATTGCATTTTTTATTTATTAAAAATATAATATACCAAGAAAACGGTATATTACACAATAAAGGAGAGTTACTTTTATGAGAAAATATTTTGGAACAGATGGTATTAGAAGAATTGCAAATAGTGAGCTTACACCGGAATTAGTGTACAGAGTCGCAAAGGCTGGAGCCTATGTGCTTTCAAAACACACAGACCATACTCCAACAATTTTTATAGGAAGAGACACCAGAATTTCTGGTACCCTAATAGAAGCGGCAATGACTGCAGGATTTTTAAGCTATGGTGCAAATGTTAAATTATTAGGTGTTTTACCAACACCAGGGGTTGCTTATTTAACAAGAAGATATAAAGCAGATGCAAGCGTTGTTATTTCAGCATCTCATAACACTTTTGAATTCAATGGGATTAAATATTTCAGCAATAAAGGAATGAAAATTCCAGATACTCTGGAAGAAGAGATTGAAGAGGTAATGGATTCTGGAAAATTAGATGAGCTAACAGCCGTTAGTGATAAGATTGGCGTTTCAGAAAACAGAGAAGATTTATTAGAGGAGTATGTATATTTCTTTAGAAAAAACTTTGAAGAGGACCTAGAAAATCTAGATAAAGAAAACTTTACAGTTGCAATAGATACAGCAAATGGTGCTACATCTGTCGTTGCAGATAAAGTATTCACAAAACTAGGAATTAATCATTATATAATCAACAATCATCCAAATGGGATAAATATAAACGATAATTGTGGTTCAACACATATTGAAGGATTACAAAAATTTGTTGTAGAACATAAGTGCAATTTAGGAATTGCTTACGATGGTGATGGAGATAGATGCTTAGCCGTTGATGAAAAAGGTGAACTTGTAGACGGTGACCGCATCATGGCTGTGATATCAAATTACCTAAAAGAAGAAGGCAAATTAAATAAAAATACTTTAGTTGCAACAGTAATGAGCAATTTAGGACTAAGAAAATATGCAGAAAATAATGATATTCATTTTGAGGCAACAAAAGTTGGAGACAGATATGTTCTTGAAAATATGCTAGCAAATGGATATAATTTAGGTGGAGAACAATCTGGACACATTATATTATTAGATTATAATCCTACAGGAGACGGAATTCTAACATCTTTAATGCTTATAAAAATAATGTTGGAAAAAGGCTTGGCTATTTCAAAACTATGTGATATAATTCGAATATATCCACAAGTTTTAATAAATGCAAAAGTAAATTCAGATAAAAAATACGACTTTGATAAAGATCCAGAAATAAAGTCTGAAATAGAAAAATTAGAAAAAGAATTTTCTGGA
Source organism: uncultured Clostridia bacterium (assembly GCA_934119935.1). Lineage (GTDB taxonomy): Bacteria > Bacillota > Clostridia > TANB77 > CAG-508 > CAG-245. The sequence continues at coordinate 50,755 of CAKOSX010000009.1, forward strand.
AATGGAAGAGTACTTATTAGACCTTCGGGTACTGAACCACTTGTTAGAGTGATGATAGAAGGTGAAAATCAAGGTTATATTAAAGCTAAAGCTGAAGCTTTGGCGAAATTAATAGAACAAAAGTTAAAATAAAGGAGGAAAAACAAATGCCATTCATCAATTTCACAAATGTTGCTACAATGCTTTTAGCACTTGCACTTTTTGTGTTAACATTATTTTTGGGAAAGGAAACACATAAAAGTGGAATACCTGCAATAATGTTATTCGTATTCTTAATTATATTAGTATGCCATGCAATAGAACTTGCGGTAATACCAAATATTACAGAAGAGATGCAATATAATTTATCAAGAAGTATTCTAGTAGACTTCATATTTATATTCTTATCATTCATATCATACTTATGGATAGACGACATGCAAGCGAAACTAGAGAATAAAAAGAGTATAGATAATAGTTTAGACTGGTTTTGGAAAAGAGTGTAATAATATATATAGTAAAACGTAAAGGCAATTTGCTTTTACGTTTTTTATAACATTTATTAAACTTCTTTCATATTATACAACAATGAAAGGAGTTTTCAATATGGAATATGAATTAATGATGAATGGAAGTGTAAAAATAGGTCAGCCTGCACCAGCATTTAGTGCTATTACAACAATGGGAAACAGATCACTTGAAGATTATAAGGGAAAGTGGGTGGTACTTTTTTCGCATCCTGGGGATTTTACCCCGGTATGAGCATACAATTTGGGGAAATATCAGAAACGCTTGATATTGCTTAACATTTCTTTAATCGATAACTTAATCTAAAAGGACTTGAATAGAAGCTAAATCAGAGTTAACATCACACAACAAAGGTGGTGAAAAATATGACCTTTCCTGCAAATTATCCATTGGATAATTTTGACAGGATAAATAAGTTTGTGATATTATATGAATTAGAAAAATAGAAATTTGTTGAAATGGAGGATTGATTATGAAAAAATAAAAAACAGGAATATTATTAATTATATTAGGAAACTTATTATATTTAGCTTATATATTTTTTTGTAAAGAGGTGTAAATATGAGTGATTCAAAAGAAAATGTTGATGTATTAAAAATGTATGGAGAAGACAGTACTACACAAAGAGATGAATTTTTAAAAAAGCATAACCTAAATGAAAAGGGGCTTACTAGTAAACAAGCTGAAATTAATATTAAGAAATTTGGTCTTAACGAAACAAAAAAGGCTAAACCTAAGAAGTGGTATAATTATTTACTACAAAGTTTACTAACACCTTTTAACTGTATTTTAATTGGCATTTCAATTATCTTAATATATACAGATATATATTTAGCAATAGAACCAAGCTATGCAAATATAATAGTCATAGCAATTTTAGTTACTGCAAGTACTTTATTAGATTTTTTTGAGTCATATAGATCTAATAAGGCAGCAGAAAAATTAAGAGAAATAGTTGAAACAACTACTACAGTTATTAGAGATAACAAGGAAATAAATATTCCAATTAAAAATGTAACCCTAGGAGATATTGTTTTTCTATCTGCTGGAAGCATTATACCAGCTGATTTAAGAATAATTGAATCAAAAGACCTATATGTAGGACAGGCTTCATTAACTGGAGAATCTGATAATATAAAGAAAACCGTTGAATTAGAGAACAAGAAAGAAGAATTAGACAGTATATCAGATTTTGATAATATCTGTTTTATGGGTACAAATGTTGTATCTGGTTCAGCAAAAGGTGTTGTAATAAAAGTTGGAGATTCAACATATTTTGGGAAAATAGCAAATACCGTAACTTCTGGAAAGGAAAAAACAGCATTTCAAAAAGGAATTGAAAGTATAAGTAAATTATTAATTAGAATTATGATTTTTATGATTCCAATAGTATTTTTAATAAATGTGGAAAAACATGATATTATTCTAGCATTTACTTTTGCTGTTGCAATAGCCATTTGCATAACACCACTATTGCTACCTGTTATTTTATCTTCAAGTTTATCTAAAGGTGCTGTAAGAATGTCAAAAAAGAAGACTATTGTTAAGAAGCTAGATTCAATTCAGAACTTTGGAGCAATGAACATATTCTGCACGGATAAGACAGGAACATTAACAGAAGACAAGATTGTTCTAGAAAAATACTTAAATGTAAATGGAGAAGAAGACTCCAACATTTTAAAATATGCCTTTTTAAATGCCTATTTGCAAACAGGACTAAAAAGCAATATAGACGAGGCAGTAGTTGCTAAAGCTAAAACTGTTGGAATTGAAAATAGTTTAAAAAAATATAAAAAAATAGATGAGATTCCTTTTGACTTTTCTCGTAGGTGTTTATCTGTAGCAGTAGAAATTGATAATAAAGATGAATTAATAACAAAAGGTGCTGTTGAAGAAATTCTAAATATTTGTACAACATTTGAATATAAGGGACAAACGGAAAAGCTTACAAATGAAAAAATAGAAAACATGAGAAAAATTTGTAAAGACTTAAATGAGGAAGGTTTTAGAGTTGTTGCCATTTGTAAAAAAATTATAACTAATAATAAAAAAGATTTTAATAGCACTGATGAAAAAGACATGACTTTATTAGGCTTTATTGGTTTTCTAGATCCACCAAAGGAAAGTGCAAAAGAAGCAATAGAAGGCTTAAACAATGCAGGAATAAGAGTTATGGTTCTTACAGGTGATAATGTAGAAGTTACAAGATGCGTTTGTAATAAAGCAGGGATAAATTCAAAAGAAATCATAACTGGAAATAAAATAGATACATTATCAGATGTAGCACTATCAAGATTATTAAAAAGAAATAATACATTTGCGAAACTTTCTCCAATACAAAAAGCAAGGATTGTTAGAGTTTTAAAACAAAATGGAAATGTTGTAGGTTATATGGGAGACGGAATAAACGATAGTCCTGCATTAACAAATTCCGATGTTGGAATTTCTGTTGATACAGCAGTTGATATAGCAAAAGAAACTGCGGATATCATATTACTTGAAAAAGACCTTAATGTACTATTAGATGGTGTAATGGAGCGGAAGAAAAACATACGTAAATTTAATGAAATATATAAAAATGGCAACAAGTTTCAACTTTGGGGAAGTAGTTTCAGTAATTATTGCAAGCATTGTATTACCATTTTTACCTGAAACACCAATTCAATTATTAGTAGAGGGGTTATTATATGATTTTGGTCAAATGACAATTCCGTTTGACAATGTAGATAAAGAATTGATTAGAAAGCCAAAAAAATTAAATATAAAAAGCTTAAAAAGGTTTATGTTTTTTATGGGTCCTGTAAGTTCACTATTTGATATAGTTGTATTTTTACTATTATGGTTTGTTTTCACAGTTAGAGATGTTACACACTTTCAAACAATATGGTTTACTTACAGTATAGTATCAAATTTAATAGGAATGCACATTATAAGAACGGCAAAAACACCATTTATACAAAGTAATGCACATAAGGCTGTTTATATATCTTCAATTCTGTTAATTATAATAGGAATTTTAGTACCATTCACTCCTTTAGGAGCTGCGATAGGCTTAGCACCAATTGCATTAAAATATATTTTCATGATATTTGGAGTCACATTCTTATATTGTATTGTAGCAAGCTATGCAAAGAAAATTTATATAAAGAAATATAAGGAATGGATATAGAAATAATTGAAGATAGAAATTAAATTTAATTATCCAAAAAATAAAAAGAAAATGAATAATAATTTGAGGAGAAAAGTATGTTGAAATGGATTAAAGAAAATAAAATTGTTTTAATAACGATGTTAATATTTGAAATTGTGGCAATCTCGCTATTTTTTTCAACAAAAAACTTATTTTATTTGTTCAATTTCAATTATATAGGAATTTGTATATCACTTGGAATGTATTTAGTGTCACACAAAGTTAAGTATGCAAGAAACTTTGTTCAATGTGCTGTTGGCTTGTATATGCTTGTGTATTTAGGAATTGTATGTAGAGAAAATATGCAAATTGAAGGCTTTTGGTATTACTTGTTTTTAGGAGTATTTGAAGCTGCAACAATACATTATTTTGTCGCCAAAATAGCAGGACCATTATTCTTTGGTAGAGGTTGGTGCGGATATGCATGTTGGACAGGAATGGTATTAGATTTGCTACCATATAAAACGCCTAAGAATAGTAGAAGAAATTTAGGATGGATCAGATATATAATGTTTTTGCTATCATTAACATTTGTGGCATCACTATTTATATTTAATGTAGACAACTTAGAAAATATAATGTTTTGGGCTTTCATAATTGGAAATATAGTATATTATGCTTTAGGAATACTACTCGCTTTTATATTTAAAGATAATAGAGCTTTTTGCAAATATATATGTCCTATAACTGTTTTCCTAAAACCTGCAAGTTATTTCTCGTATTTGAGAGTTAAATGTGATCATAGTAAATGTATTAATTGCAAAAAATGTATAAAAAATTGTCCAATGAATGTGGACATGCTAGATGACTCAAGAAAAAGAAAAAATGGAACTGAGTGTATACTTTGCTGCAAATGTATTAAAGAATGCCCTAAAGATGCACTTAATTTAAAGTAATTAAATGAGGAGAAATGATTTAAGATAGGAGGTGAATTAATTAAAAATAGGAACATTTCTAATAGTTTTAGGGAACTTATTATATTTAGCATTTACATTTTTTACTGGAAATGAAACAAGCAGTTTTGGAGATTTTTGTAGTGGATTATTAGTAGGGTTATCAATTGGCTGAAATTTTGTCGGTATAATTTTAATAGTTGCTTATATGGCTAAAAAAGATAGAGAAGAAGATAAGAAATAAATTATAAATGAAGGGTTATTGTAATTCGCTATGTTGGCGTATCTCCAAATGAACCTTATTTCGATGGAAGTGGAGCAGAAAATACAGCAGAGGTAAAATTAATAAGTCTGGATATATGGCTGGGATTTTATCTATTCATTTTAGCTATTGAATTTGGAGTACGATTTTTGACAAGGATAGGTAAAAAATAATTGCAAATTACACAATTTAGTAATTAGTTAGAAAAATAGTAATTTGTATAAGAAATTATATTAGTAAATGAAATAAATTTAATAAAAAATTAATTGTTTTTGTATATATATATATGTTATAATATGCTAAAGGAGAATTTATAAATGAGAGGTTGTAATAAAAAGAAAAAAGCAAAGTATATAGTTGAAGTTGTCAATAAAAAGTAGACACAAAAAAACAATTCTATGGAAACCCTAGTTGAGTTCTATATTCAACTGGGG
>CAKOSX010000010.1 GCA_934119935.1 uncultured Clostridia bacterium
ACAAATTATCATTTGTCTGATTATTTAGTTCTATTTTATCATCTATCTTAGACAAAATATTTACAATTTTATTTTGAATATCAATACATGGAATGTCTAGTAGCATTTCTTCTACATCTGTCTTTTTAATACTTGGCTGTCCAGATCCCCTATTAAATAGTTGTAATTCTTTTTGTTTAGTTAAAAACCAATAATATAAATATTTTGAATTTAATCTATCATTTGTTTTAAATCCTATGGTATTTTGGACTATAGCAACATTTTTATTTTTTATAAGTGCAACTTTACCTATGCCACTTCCAACTAGAGTCATTATTGGCATATCCTTTTCAACATATCCTCTTAAAAAATTTATATAAGTATCCTCATTTATATACCTATTAACTTCTTTCTCGTTTATATAATAATTATTTTTTATACATACATTATCAATAACTGGGTATTTTTCCTTTTTAAAATATATAGGATTTTTTCCTCTATTATCAATTATTTTTTCCAAGCAGGCTTTTAATCTAAATTTCATATCCTATCGCTCCTAACACCTTTTTTATTTCTTCATCTAGTTTTGTACTCTCTTGCATTTGCTCTGCCAACTTTGATGTTAAGTCTTTCATTTTCTCTTCAAAAGGTATTCCATCATCTTCAACTTCTTTTGTTCCAACATATCTTCCTGGTGTTAAGACATAGTTATTTTCTTTTATTTCGGAAATATCAGCTACTTTGCAAAATCCTGCAATATCTTCGTAATTTACATTATTAATAAAATTATGATATGTACTTGAAATTTTATTAATATCTTCATCAGAAAGTTCTCTTAACTTTCTTGTAACCATATTTCCCATTTCTCTTGCATCAATAAATAATGTTTTTCCAGTTTGCTTTTTATTTCTATTTATAATCCAAATACTACAAGGAATTGTAACTGTATAAAATAAATTTGATGGCATTGCTAAAATACAATCTACTAGATCTGCTTCTAATATATTTTTTCTTATTTCTCCTTCTCCTGAGGTATCAGAAGATAATGCTCCATTTGCTAATATTATTGCTGCTTTACCATTTATTGATAATTTATCTATCATATGTTCTACCCATGCCATGTTGGCATTTCCTTTAGGTGGTATTCCATACTTCCATCTTGGGTCTTGCAATAATTTTTCTTGTCCCCAATCACTTATATTAAATGGTGGATTTGCTAGAATAAAATCTGCTTTTAATCCTTTATGCAAATCATTTTGAAATGTGTCATCTGCAAATTTTCCAATATCACCATTTAAGCTTCTAATTGCTAAATTCATTTTTGCTAATTTCCATGTTGTTGGATTCTTTTCTTGTCCATATATGGCTAAATCTTGTACTTTTCCTTGATGTCTTTCAATAAATTTTGTACTTTGCACAAACATTCCTCCTGAACCACAACATGGATCATATATTCTTCCTTTATATGGTTCTATCATTTCTACCATTGTTCTAACAAGACATGCTGGAGTATAAAATTCTCCACCTTTTTGTAATTCTTTTGCTGCAAATTCTCCTAAGAAATATTCATATATTCTTCCTAAAATATCTTTATCTTGAGCTTCTTTACTTCCAATTTTTATATTTGTAAATAAATCTATTAATTCTCCAAGATTTACGTTTCTATAATCTGGGCTGTTATACTCTTTTATTAATACTCCCTTTAATGATGGATTTTCTTTTTCTATTTCATCAAGTGCTTCGTCTATATATTGCCCTATATTTGCATCTTTAGAATGTGCATTTAAATATTCCCATCTTGCTTTAGCTGGAGCATAAAAAATATTATCCATTGTATATGAATCTCTATCTTCTTCCATTCCATCTCCATTTTCAACTAATTGGCGATATCTTTCTTCAAATGCATCAGATATATATTTTAAAAATATTAATCCCAATATTATAAATTTATAACTAGATACTGGAACTGCTCCTCTCATTTTATCAGCTGCAGCATATAGCTTTTTTTCTAGTTCTTGTAACTCTTCTTCACTATTCATTTTATCCTCCAAAAAAATTCTAATTATCCTATTTATTTTATATCACAAACTCTTCTTTTTAACAACAAATTTCGACTTAATTTTATGATACACTATTCAAATATTTTCTCTAATAATTTTATCTTCTTTATAATTTATCTTTATATTATTATCCTATTTAAATACCACATATAAGAACATCCCTACCAATACCCAGAACCACCATTTTCTAAATATGCTACTTTTGTTTCCATATTCATACACATATTTTCTATTTTCAACATCCATTTTTTCTTCTTCATTTTCTGTTTTTTCCTGTACATCGGTCTGCACATCGCAAAAATTTCTATTTATTAAAACTTTTCTTGGCTTATCTGCACTATACCCCGATATTATTCCTCGTTCTTCCATCTGATCTACTATTCTACCAGCCCTTGCATATCCAATCTTAAATCTTTGCTGTATAAATGGTATTGATACCATTCCTGTTGATATGACCTCATCTATTGCTTCATTTAGCAATGGATCTACATCGTAGTCTGTATTCTCACTTTTCATTGTCTCTTTGTTTATTACTTTCATTATCTCATCACTACTGTCGAATTTTTCTTCTACCTTAGTTTCATCAATTATTTTTTCTATTTCTTCATCGCTTATATATGGAGCCTGTATTCTTTTTGGTGCTCTTTCTTTTACTTTAATGAATAATGCATCTCCGTATGGTAATAGCTTTTCAGCACCAGATTTGTCTATTACAGTTCTCGAATCAACTCTTGATGGTAATTTGAAGGTTAGTCTAGTTGGTATATTTGCCTTTATTCTACCTGTTATTATTTCTGTAGATGTTCTGTATGTTGAGATTATTAAGTGTATCCCCACTTTTCTTGATATTTTTACTATTTCTATTAATGATTCTTCCACATCTTCTTTTTCATATGTCATTAGGTCACATAAGTCTTCTATAAAAACTATTATTCTTGGTAATTTTAATTGTGCTTTTTCATTATATTCTTCTATATTTTTCACATTGTTTTTTGCAAATAATTCATTTCTGTTCATACACTCTTGCAGAGTCCATCCCATTGCCCCACAAGCCTTTTTAATGTCTGTTATCGCTGGAATAAGCAAATGTGGAATATTATTGAATCTCTGAAAATTTATTATTCTTGTATCTATCAGTATCATTTTTACTTCTTCTGGATTTGAACTATAGATTGTGTCTACTATAAACGTGTTTAACAGATTGCTCTTTCCTGTTCCAGTTGTCCCTGCTACCAATATGTTTGAAATTTGCACTAAGTCTTCTACTACATGTTTTCCGTTTAGGTCTCTTCCAATTATCAAAGGAATTTGATAATTGTTTTGTTTGAGTGTTGACATACAGTCTCCTAGTAATAGCGTTTTCCATTTTTCATTTACAATATCCATTGTTATTGCACCATTTACACTGTCTGTATTTATTTCAACACTACTAACACCAATAGCATATGCTAAATCGAGTTCTAGATTTTTTATCTTCTTTGATGGAGTTCCTTCTTCGGGCTTTATATAATATCTGGTTATTAGATTACCAACAATGCATTTTTCAACTATTGCATTTACTCCGAAAGCTGTATAATGCTCTTTGAATATTATTTATATTTAATGATGTATCTATTTTTTCTTTTTCTGGTGATGTTTTCAATAATTCCATTGATATTTCTTTATTTTCATTCTCCATTTTCTATTCCTTTTTCTGCGACACTTACTTATATTTTTTCTTCCAATATATAATATCACTCTTCAAGCGCAAAGTTTGTCGAAACTTGTCGAACCTTATTCTTTTATGATATTTATTGTCTAATTAGATTTTTTTATGCCTTTTGTCGTTGTTTTATAATCCCCATAAGTAATTCAAGTTCTTTGATTTTTTATTTTACCAGCATAATTATACTGTCTGACTCTCTTTTAAGGTTATTTTAATTTTTGGATCATTTGCAAGTTGAAATTGTATTATGATTTGTGCTAGTATTAAATACGTACAGTAATTTTCTGAATAGTTAAATAATATAGGAGAGTAATTTTGATGAATAATCTAAAATATTTAAATAAAATCGTAACAATAAAAATTGACAGGCCTATGGGTAGCAAGCATCCAAAACACGGATTTATTTATCCAGTAAATTACGGTTATGTTCCTAATACCATAAGCGGTGATGGTGAAGAATTAGATTCTTATGTTTTAGGAATCTATGAACCGTTAGAAACTTTCACCGGAAAGTGCATTGCAATAATTCATAGGACAAATGACAATGACGATAAATTAGTTGTTGTTCCAGAAAATAAAACTTTTACTAATGGCGAAATTAAAGTATTAACTGACTTTCAAGAGCAATATTTTGAAAGTATAATTCTAAGGCCTAACGATTATATAAATTGGAATAAAAATATTCCAGAATTATCTGTAACTAATTTGGAAGATAGCTTAAAATTTTATAAAACGTCTGGTTTTAAAGTGGAATATGATAGACCTGAGGATAAATTTGCATTCATATCTTTGGATAATATTCAATTTATGCTACAAGAATTGTCTGATAATGATAAGTGGGATGTCGGAGAATTGAAATACCCTTTTGGCAATGGAATTAACTTTCAATTAGAAGTTGATAGCCTTGATGAAATATATAATAATTTCAAAGAAAACAATTACGCAATTGCTTTTGATATCGAAGAAAACTGGTATAGACAAGATAATAAAATGTTAGGAAATAAAGAGTTTTTAATTCAAGATCCAGATGGATATTTGTTAAGATTTACGCAAGATTTAGGAGAAAAAGACTGAGCAAAATTAAGCTCAGTCCTTTTAGCATTTTTAAATTTTAGAATTTTTATCATAAGAAGAGTTGAAGGTTTACACAAACTTTCTGATATACTCCTTTTCTATAATTTTATAATTATTTTTAAGCTATCTTTTTATATTCTTTTAATCTCTCATTAATTGCTTCCATATCTACTTTTTTTCTTCCATTATCTTTTGGATAATTTTCTGTATAGCCCCATACTCCGCCACAATCTTCTGGATAGTTCCCGCCTTCGGCTTTTATGCAAAATGGATATTCTATTTTTTCATTTACTTCTTTTTCTACTACTATATCGTGTTCCCAACTAGCTGCAGGATTGTAAGTAAATTTTATTCTAGAGTAGTTTTTTAAGAAGTTATATATTGGAGTTTTTTTAGAATCTAATATTTCTCCTTTTATGTTTTCTATGTCATTTTCGTTTTCTTCTGGTATTCCTATAAATTGACCTAATGATTCTTCGTCAACACCTGCTTCGAATTCATATATAGCACTGCCACTCCATCCAAAAGCAATTTCTATTATTGCTGCTAGCTGGTTAAATGTTATATTGGCTGGTATTTTTAGTATTCTCCATGTTGATGGACTTGACCTTTTTATTGATACTTTTATTTCAAAATATTTGTCCATTACATCTCCTCCACATATGGTAAATATGGTTATGAAGTTTATAGATATAAATTTTATAACCACATTACCTACTATCTAATCTTGATTTCTTATATACAAATCGTCATTTTCTAGATTTACAGTTATAGTTTTTCTATCTTTTTATATATTAAAGTCATCAAATTCTAAGTCTGCAAATTCTATGTTTTCTATATTTTTCACATTGTTTTTTTCATCTAATGTCAACTTGAATACTTCTGGTGAATTTAGTCTTTTGTTAAATATGATTTTTCCATTGTAGCTTAGTGTTATTTCTTTGTTTGGAGTTACGTTTTCTACTTTGCACCATTTCATGAGTAGAAAGGTCATTGCATTTCCATGTGTGAAAATTGCAATTCTTTTGCCTTTATTTTTCTCTACAATTTCATTGAATACTTCTTCCATTCTTTCTCTTACGTCTTTTTGACTTTCTCCGCCTTCTGTTTTGAAGTTTTCGTCTTGGAATTGTCTTGTGTACCAGTCTGGATATTCTTTGTCGTTTGGTTTTCCGGTTCTTCTTTCGTCTAGTCTTTCGTCAAGATTTGCTTTGAGATTTTGTTTTTCCATCAGGTATTTTGCTGTTTGCAGTGTTCTTACGCAGTTGCTTGCGTACACTACATCTATGTTTTGCAGTTCTTTTTCGTTGCTTAACTTTTCTGCTCTTCTTTCTCCTGTAACGCTTAGTATTATTTTCTCACTTTTTATTAGGCTTTCCTGAGTCGTATTGTAACTTTCTATGTTGTTTTTCATGTTAAGTCTTACTGAATGTCTTATTAGATATACTGTTGTTTCCATGTTTTTTCTCTCCTATTATTTTTTCAACATTATATCACTTTTTCTAAAAATGTATAACCATTTTGCTATATAAATACCAAATTACGTTATCTATGTTTTCTGATATTTTGTTTTCTTTTATAATTTGTTCTACTTCTTTTTCTGTTATTACACTTTTATATACTTTTATTTTTGCATTTGTTAAAATTAATTTTTTGTAATCTTCGTCGATAATGTTTAATAATTTTTCTCGATTGCCGATAAAATTTATTTCCATGTCTTTATAATATCTACAGATTAATTGCATATATAGTTCTGATTTTCTTATTTCTTGTTTGTTTGCTTCTAAGAATTGTATTAATTTTTCATAATCAATTTTTTGTGCTCCTTTTTTTAAATCATATAATGCATATAGTAAATATGTTAATATTGATTTTTCTTCTTGCTTAATAAATTTTTCGTAATATTCGTTAATTTTTTCATCTAATAGTTCTGTTGTTTTATAATTTTTTGCATCCCAACGCAATGCTTCTTCGTATTTTGGACTTATTACTCTAGATTTTCTTATAAAACTTGGAATATCAAGATCTCCTGAACCTTTAGTGCTTCCTTTTACTGAACAGTTTCCTGCACTAGCTCCATATATGTTTTTATTAAAAAAGTTTTGTTTTGGACCTGAAAAACTTTTTTCACATTCGTAATCCATTGGAACTATTCCTTCAAATGCATCAAACATGAACTTGTTGCTTAATGGTGTTTCTTGATATTGAGGTACATCTAGTAGCTTATTTTCTCTTTCATATACTGTTATAAAAGATGTATATTCAGAATTTATGTTGTATTTTACAGCAATGTCTATTATCATTTTTTTGTAATTTTCTATTTTTTCGTAGTCGTATGTATTTTTTATGTAATCTTGTAAACGTTCTATTTCTTGTTTTGCAAATAATACTTCTAAATCTACATCTGTGTTATTTATTTCTTCTTTAGCAATTTTCCACGTGTATTCTTTACCTAAAATTTTGCCTTTTAATTTTATATCATCTTTTAGCTCTTCTATTTTTGCAAATACGTTAAAGAATTCATAGTTAAATAGGCTATTTTCTTCTTTTATCTCGTCTACTAATTTGTTTTGTCCATAATCTACTTGTATGTCTTCTACCATTGGTGTTTGTATTCTTGCGAATGTTCTTATTATTTTGTCATCTATTTTTTCGTTTGGTTGTATTAATTCTGCTTTACCATTACCAGCTTTAGCCATTTGCTTTATAAAATATGCGTTTACATTTGAATCTATTCCGAATGGGAATATTCTACTGTTTTTTCCATGTTCTTTTACAAAATCTATTATTTGCTTTTCATTTCCAACTTGACCATCAGTAAATAGTAATATTACTTTTTCTGTATTTTCGTATAGTGCAAATTTTATTGGATTTAGTATTTCTGTACCTCCTGAAGCACACAAACTGTTAATATATTTTTCCGCTTCTTGCATATTTTTCTCATTATATTCTATTGCATGTGCACTCATCACTTCAAATTCATGGTCAAATGCAATTATGTTGAATTTATCTCCTTCGTCTAATTGCTTTAAACATTCGATTACTGCTCTTTTGGTTTCTTCTAACTTAACACCCATCATCGATCCAGATATATCAATTAAGAATAAATACTCCTTTTCACTATCTTCGTATACATCGTCTATTTCTGGCATGAATGATAGATATAACATGTCTTTACCATCTCTTGTTTTTGATATAATTGCTTTTGATGATAATTCATTTTTTAATTTTATATCTAGTTTAAAGTCTTTTGATAAATCATAATTTTCTACGTTTATATTTTTTTCGTCTATTATGCTTATTTTATGGCTTGGGCAATTTATGTTTTCTACGTTTAAAGTTTTGTCTACATTTATAGTAAAATCTACTGTATAATTAGTTTTTCCATATATTAATTTGTTTGTAACATTCGATTTATATCTTGGCGTTACAAGTGTTGGTATTAATATTTCTATCTGGTTGTCTATAATTTCGAATTTATCTATGTATTGTATTTTTACAGTTACTTCTTCGTCCTTATCAATTTTTCCGACTGATATTTTAAATATGTTGGCCGTTTCTTGTTCCATCATGTAAGCACTGTTACCTTTAACAATGTTTTGTTGGTATTCTCTTTTTGCTTCGCCTTTTTCTTTGCATTTTCCTTTTAATATTTTATCTCCAACCTTTATTTCAAATCCAACAACTGTTGCAGTTTCTGCTATTGGAAATGTGTACCCAACTTCTAAAACTTCTTCTGTATTGTTTTTGTACATTTGCTCAATTTCAAATGTCCCAAACTTTCCTATTACATTACCTGTTATTTTTACTTTCTTTAGAGCTAGCTCTCTTAAATCTACATTTCTCATTTTTTATTTCCCTTCTATATAATTCTAGTCTTCTAACATTTTTTCTACATATTTTTTTACGTTTTCAATAATGTGCTTATATTTTTCACCATTTTCTTGTGAATAATTCATTTCAAATATATCACATACATTTTCTCTAATGTATATTTCTTTCCCGCTTCCAAATATTTTGATTTTTTCACTATTGTACTCTGAAGTTTCTTCTTGTAATTTTAACATTGGTTTTTCATCGTTATTTTCCCAACTATATTCACTTATCTTTGCTGTTGGGTTTTCTAGGATATATTCTCTTATTTTATTTAATGGCATATACTCTGATTGCAATTTTTTTATAAGAAGTATCCTGTTTAAATGTTCATCATTATATACACTGTTTACTCCGCTTCCTTCTGGTGGCAATAATAGTCCTTTACTTATGTAGTAGTGTATAGTTCTTTTCGTAACACCTGCCTTTTCTGCTAGTTCTGAAACCTTGTATTCCATTTTTGCTTCTCCTTTCTTGAATACTATTTCATCTCTCTGATTATTATTTTATCATCATTACGTAATGATGTCAATATGCATTTATAAAAAAAATAAAGAATGCAAATTATTGCACTCTTTTGCTTATATTAATCCTCATTTATTAAATGTACAGGATATTCTCCATTTTTTATTACATCTATAATTTTTTGTAGTTTTAAACGACCTTTTTATTTTATCACTTCTATTTTTATTCCCACCACACCATATTCTTTTTCTTGCTCTGATGTGTAGAATCTATGCATTGTTTCAGCTTTTTCCTTTATTGTTTTTTCATCTTCTCCTACAAATACTTTTTTAAATAATTTTTCAAAAGAGTCTTCTCTGTATAAATCTATTACTTTTACTAGTAATTTTTCTTGTAATTCTGGTAATTTTGAAAATTCTATTTCATCACCAATTTGTATGGTTTGTCTTTTTTCATCATGCAATCTAAATTCTACTGTTTTAGTTCCATTTTTTATTCTTTCAAATGGATCTTCTTGTAATTTCATTTTATGTAACATTTTTTCCTCCGTCCCCGGATTGTACCAGATTATACAGAATTGTGTCATATATCTAGGACAAGCCGAATATAATATTTCTAATCTCTCCAAATTTCTCCATTTATAAATTCAGTTAGTGCCATTATAAATGCTTCTCTTGTTAAATCATATCTTGTAACCACATCTTTTGTAAGATGAGCTATGCCACCTTTTTCATTCTTTAGCCCGTTTCCATTAAATATTTTGTCCATTACGATTCCTAAATCTGTATCTATAATTTCCTTTACATATTTATCTGGTACTGGAAAGGCTGGACCTGTGCCAAAACTCTCATATCCATTTTTATCTTTGATTACAGCTATTTGAATAACGCACCATTTTCCAAGTTTATTTGTAATTCCAGATTCAACTCCTATAAAGAAATCTGCTTCTACATTGTTGTCATCTGCATATTTAATCAAGTTGTTTACTCTATTGCTTGCGCCTTGATAAATCTCATCATTCACAGGTTCATCGCTAACACCTGAGTTCACAGATATTCCTACTACTTCTACATTCTCGTAAAATTTTTCAAACGCTTGCTTTGCACCTTCAACTTTTCCCTTATTATTTGTTCCTATTAATACTCTCATAGTTAGCTAACCCCCTTTATTTTTATAATTCAAATTTATATATTTTTTCTTCACTTATTTTCTTTACAAATATTGCTCCGAATTTTTCGTAATAGTCGTTTAACGTTGTTTTCAAATATATTTCTTTATATGCTCTTTTTCTTGCTTCTTTTAAAATTGCATCATTTAATATTTTGGAATAGCCATGCCCTCTGTATTCTTTTTTCACATACATTGTGGCATACCATGGACTGAGTTCCGGACATTCATCGCAATCCTCAGGAAATATTGATATGAATCCTAATAGCTTATCATTGTCTAGCAAAATTAATTTACAAAAATCTTCGCCACTTAGTTTGATTTTTATTTTTTCTATTTTTCTTTTTATCCTTGCTACTTTATCTTCCACGGGATTGTCTGCCCATTCCTCGTATTCAAGTGTCGCTACTTCTTTTAAAAATTCCATTTTTTCTAGTATGTTATAAATTTTTAACATTTTTCACTCCCCTGTATATTCTCTTTGACTATTTTGCAATATTTTGATCTATTCAAATTTATATATTTTTTCTCACCTATTTCTCATATTGGTATTCTTGTATTACTTTTCCATCTACGTCCTTCAATATTATCTTGTTCTCATCTAATATGATATAGCTGTGTGCTGTGTTGCATTTTGGTAGTGATATTGATCCTGGATTTGCAAATATCAAACCTTCTTTTTCTTCTATGAATCCTTGATGTATATGTCCATAAATCATTATGTCGAAATCGTCATAAGGTATGTTTTCTATGTTGTATTTGTGGCCGTGTGTGAAGTAGAATTTTTTTCCGTTTATCTCCATTAGTATGTGGTCGTTGAATTTGAATTCTGAAATCATTTCGTCTACTTCTGCGTCACAGTTTCCTCTTACTACTAATAGCCTGTCTTTCATTGAGTTTAATGTTTCTGCAACCTTCATTGGATTGTATTCTTGACTCAGATTGTTTCTTGGACCATGGTAATATAAGTCTCCTAATAATATTATTTTTTCTGGTTTTTCTCTTTCTACTATTTCTCTTATTTTGTCAGCATAATATCCAGAACCATGTATATCTGATATAACTAAAGCTTTCATTTATTTTTCCTTTCTCGTTTTTCTAATTTATATCACATTTTCTGCTTATTCTCAATAAAATTGATGCAAAAAGACAGCAATGATTTTAAGTAAATAATGCATCATCCCCAATATATAATTAAACTATTTTTGCTAGACTAAAATTTCTTTAGTCTAGCAAATTAATATAATGTAAATTTTAATTATAAAGGGCTTTGAAATCCCAGAATGTACCTTCTCGAGTATCATTTAAAATAATACCCTTTTCTTCAAGTTCCGCTCTGATAGCATCGGCCTTAACGAAATCTTTATTCTTTTTAGCTTCAGCTCTCTCAAAAATCTGCGTTTCAATTTGTTTAGAATCGATATTCAACTTTTTTAGATATTTTTCTTTTATTTCAGCAAGAAACGCTTCAGGTTCTTGCCCTAAAAGGCCTAAAATTCCATATGTTTCTTTTAAACTCTTTAGAACTTTTTCAAGAGTATTAGCCACAATCTGTTTGTTAGCTTTCTTGGCATTCTTTATTATATCATTAATATACTTAAAAACTGTATGTAAGTTAGAAAGTGCAGCTACTGAATTAAAATCATCGTCCATAACTTCAATAAATTTTTGAACTATAGTGTTTGGAATTTCGTCTTTTAAAGTTGCAGATGATTCATCACTTTTATTTTCTATTATAAATTTTTCCATTGCTTTGATTGTACTGTAGAAATAATACATTTTTCCTTCCGCAAGTTGGAAATCTCTTTCATGAATGTCAATGTCAGAAGTATAATGTTTAGAAAACATAACATATTTTATAACTTCATAATTATACATTTTTAGAGCATCTCTTATTGTTAAAGAATTTCCAAGTGACTTGCTCATTTTTTCTCCATTAATTTTAATAAGACCACAATGTGTCCAATAATTTGCAAAAGTCTTACCGGTCAAAGATTCGCTTTGTGCGATTTCATTTTCGTGATGTGGAAATAATAAATCTCTTCCTCCACCATGGATATCAATAGTTTCTCCAAGCGTATTCAACGCCATTGCAGAACATTCAATATGCCACCCAGGTCTGCCTTTTCCCCAAGGTGAATCCCATGAAATCTCACCCGGTTTAGCAGATTTCCACAAAGCGAAATCTACAGGATCTTTTTTTCCTTCTTCCAATTCGATGCGCACTCCGTTTCGCAATTCGTCTACTTTTCTGTGTGATAATTTTCCATATTCTTTATCTGTTTTTACAGAGAAATAAACATCACCTTTTTTCGTTGCATATGCATGCCCTTTTTCAATAAGACGTTCTACAAATTTTATAATTTGTGGAATATATTCAGATGCTTTTGTTTTAATATCTGCATCTGTAACATGAAGTGCAGCCATATCATTTTCAGTTTCTTGAATCTGCTCTCTTGAAAAATCCAGTGCATCCCTTCCAAGTTCATTAGCTTTGTTAATGATTTTGTCATCAACATCAGTGTAATTGCGTACATAAGTTACCTTGTACCCTCTATATCTGAGGTAATCAGTAATCATTGCATAGGTAATCGCTTGTCTAGCATGACCTATATGACTCAAATCATATACAGTTATACCACAAGCATACATTTTTACTTCTCCTTTTTTTAAAGGTACGAATTCTTCTTTTTTCCCACTCATAGAGTTTGTAATTTTCATGTTAACGACCTCCTAAAATTTGTTTTTTTTATTAAATAGTATTCCCAAAACTAAAGTTAATGCTGTATCTCATCGTTATTTTTTTATTTACGATTGGAAAACACTTATATTATAATATAAATTTTTTATTATCTAAATATTATTCATATATTTTATCATTGCATCTATATACATTTTTTGAATTTTGCATGATAATTTATAATCATTTTCTGCATAATATATTGCACCTAAGCATAGTCCCTGACATATATTATTATACAAACAATCCATGCAAACAGTGTCTCTTTCTTTAATTGCTTTCTTCAATTGTATTTCATCTGCTCCTTTTACCATGTGGCAAGGACTTCTTTTTCCATCAACATCATAAGCAAATCTACAGATTCCTGCTTCACAATTATGTACAAGTGTATCATTAAACGTTAATATATCATAATAATTTGATAATGGAATCATTTTTATTATTTTACCTTTTTTCATATAATCAAAGAACACTTCAACTAATTCTGTTATTTCTTCTTGTAATTTTAAAAGGTATTTTTCATTATTCAAGCTTAACTTTTCTCTTGAAATATTAGGTTCAAAATGAACTTTTTTAAATCCCAAATCAACCAAATATTTAAACGTTTCAACTAAGTCTAAGCTATATGGAGTATAAGTTGCTCTTGCAGTAATTATTTTATTGTCAACTTTTTTTAGTAATTTTTTTATATTGTTTTCAATAGAATAATTATATTTATTTCCATTTGCATCAATTATAGGCCTTTGTTTATTTTGTATCTCATAATTTCCATCTACACTTATTTGAATAGAATCAAAATTATTTTTACTAATAAATTCAATAATAGAATCATTAAGTCTTAATGCATTTGTAGAAATAGAAAATGTAAATTCTATCCCTTCTAGATGATTACAATATTCAACCACTTCATAAATTAATTTTTCATTTAGTAGTGGTTCTCCTCCGAAAAAACAGATTTTTAACTTTTTAGTATTAAATTCATTTAGTGCATTATGTATTGATTTTTTTGCCGTTTCAAAATCCATCATTGTTTTATTTTTTTTATTTTTCACATCACAAAATGATGAACAATATATACAGCTAAGGTCACATACATCAGTGATATTGAGCCATATTCTATATCTAGTAATTTTACTTTTTTGTTTAATTTTATTTTCTTTATTAAAGTTGATTAAATATTCTCCTATATTCATAATCTCCTCCTATTTAACAAGGTTCTCATATATTTCAACTGAATTTTTGAATTGTTTAGGATATTCTTTTTCTCTATCTATTAATTTGCTATAAATCACTCTATCTTCTTCTGGTAATACTGGAATAATATATTTTTCGATTAGTGGCATAATTGAACAACTAATTGGATCAACTTCATTCTCATTTTCTAGCCAACTAACTGCATCTGCTCTACAACCTCCTCCGCATAATTTCAAATATCTACAATTAACACATTGTTTTATATTTCTTATCTTTACATTCATATATTTATGCTTTTCTGTTTCTTCTATTGCTTTTACCAAATCATGAGTTTCTCTCCAATTTGTTAATTTAAAACCAAGCGACGGGCAAAATGTTATATCTCCATTTGGTCTAACAGTTACTGTATTATTATAATATGAGCAAGGATGCACATCTAAATTAAAATCATGATATTCTTCTAATTTTATTTGTGACTTATAAACATTAAATATTTCTAAAATCATTGGTTTTTCATCTTTAAAGTACATTTTAAGTAATTCTTGATATTTTTTTATAATTATTTCAAAATCTATATCACTTAAGTCATTTCTATTTTCTTGGTATCTTCCAGAATTGAAAGGCATATCGATTCTCCAATGTTTTATTCCTAATTCTTTCAATTTGTCATACAAATCTATTAACTCTTCAATACTATATTTGTTAATCATAGTATTGATAATTATATTCATGTATGGTAATTCTTTTTTTATCATCTTTATATTATCAATAATTTTATTATAATCACTACCGACTCTGATTTTGTTATGACTTTCAAAGCCATCCCATGATATTTTCAATTCCTTGAATCTTGGATATTTTTTTAACATTTCAATAGTGCTTTGGTCTATTAGCATGCAATTTGTTATTGCAGAAACCTTGCTGTCTTCTGGACAAAAAGATATTATTTTTTCAATATTTTTATTTGCAAAAGGCTCTCCTCCTGAGAAAATATATGTGGTACAACCAATTTCTGCTGCTTGTTTCAGTAATGTTTTTATTTCTTCTAATGTTAATTCATTATCAACTTCTTCTTTTTCGTTGAATTTTGAATTATAGCAATATTGACAACGCAAGTTACATTTGCCTGTGATTTCTATATGGAATCTTCTTTTTTTAATCATATTTTCCTCCTTAATTAAATAGTATAAAAAAAGTGGGTGCATTTTTGCACCCTGTAAAAACTAACTTTATTAGTCATCTGTGCAATGTCCTTTTATTGCCATATTGCTCACCTCCTTTACAAGAAATAGGATTAAGTGAATTACTTTCCTTTACTAATTTTCATTATAAAATTTTGAATAAAAAAAGAACAAAGAATCATTTTTCTTTGTTCCAAAAAGCGCAATAAGAGAATAAAACAGCTGAATTATTTTTGATTTTTTTAAATAATAATCGTTGCATATTTTTCTCTCCTTTTATATAATAAATATATATTATCATTTTATTAAAAATTTGTAAAGACTTTTTTGTATAATTCTGTCATTTTTTCCAATTTATGTTATATTGTTTCCTAAGGAGGATTCAATATGCAAAAATGTCTTTTTACTTAGTAATTATAAAGGTCTTTTATTCTAATTTATAGCCACACCGTTTACATATAGTTTATATCCATTGAAGTCTATGTTGCTATATGTTGCGTCTGCGTCTTCTAATGAAGTTACATATGAGTCACCTGTTAGCTTTATTTTTGATGTACCATCTAATTTTAAAGTTATACTTTTTGCTTCGTTTGCACCGTTGATTGTTCCTTCATAGTATGAACTTTCAGCCATTTCCATATCTAATGTTGATATTGAATCTATTACGATGTTTCCTTCTGCTTTTTGGTTTGTCATTTTTAGTGTTACGTTTCCACCGTTTGATCCGCTCTTTCCCCATGAATCTTTTTGTGCTCTTAGGAAGTTTCCTGTGCTGTCGTTGTTTACTATTGTGTTGTTTTCTAGATTTATTGTTGCAGTTGTGTTTGTAATGTAGAATGTATCTCCATTGTTTGTTGTAATATTGCTATTTTTTGCAGTGAATGTTGCTGTTCCGTTTGAAGCGTCTCCACTCATTGATTGATATAAGAATATGTTTTTGTAGGTTGTTGATTGTCCATTTAGTTTTGTGTTGCTGTCTGTTAAGTCACAGTTTTCTATTGTTACAGTGTTAGCACCTTCTATTACTATTCCTTCTGATACCTTAGCAACTAAGGTTGCATCTTTTACAGTGATGCCCGCTGTTGAATATATTGATGGAGAACCTTGCTCTGGTGGAGTTTCCATGTTTTTTGCTATATTGTTAGAATTTGTACTCACACTATCTTTGGCGAGTTTTATTGTAAATCCACTCGTAATTCCTAATATAATTATAAGTGTGATTATAATTATATTTTTTGTTTTCCTTTTCATTTTCTTTTCCTCCTAAAGATATAATAATTCTCAACACATTTTGTAACTAAAATATTTTTTTGTCTCGAATGTTTCAGAAAGTTTTCCTTTCATCTTGGTGTTATTTTAGTTTTGAAAAATTAAATGAATATTAAATTTTTATTTTTTGCTAAAAATTTTTTTAAAAAACAAGGCACCCACCGTTATTTCAACGGTGGGGCTTGGGAATTTATTTGTTTACTTTGTATTTACCTCGTCCAATGCGTGTTATTGCTCCATGCCTAACTTCATACCTCAGAAAGGCGAAAACATCAACATATCTAATGTTAGCAAATTTTTCTGTGACTTCTTTTACTCCAAAGACATCCTGTGACATCATGAATTCATATACTTTCGCATTCTTTTTATCTTCTTTATAAACATCTCTCCTTTTTGTTTTTTTCTGTTTATAAGGTTCTATCTTCGGAAGAATATCCGCAATTGTTATGTATGCTTCGTCTTCAGCATAAGTGCTTACAGTTATCGAACTTCCACCGATGCTTACCATGTAATCTGGAATATTATCGGTATAGGTTCGTTGTTCTGTAAGAATTTGATATGCTAATTTGCATTTTGCTTCATCTTCCAACATGATATTTAGGTAGTACTTCGTTGGAGTAACCCGAACTCTTATTGCTTTAGTATAGTCTGGGTTCTGGTCAATAAAATTTTTAACCTTACTAAAGGCACTTTTTATTACTCTTGAAATGCTTCCCTGTGAAAGACCAACTTTTTCTCCTATTTCGATTTGTTTCATTCCTCCTAGTCTATAGAAAAATACTCGTTTTTCTTTTAGTTTTAGCGAGCTCATGTTTAGTAAGAGTTCCAAAGTTCTTTCTAATGAGTCTCTTTCTTCTATTCCTTTCGTAATGTCTGTCGGATCTACCAGTACTATGTCTTTAAGTGATATACTTTCGTCTCCTTCTTCTTTGCCTGTTACTATACTTTCCAAAGAGATTTCTTTTGACTGATTTTTAGTTTTTCGCTTTGCCATGTAAATCTCATTTTCTATACATTTTTTAGCATAAGTTCCAAACGTATTGTCTGCCGATGCATCATATGTTGCTGTTGCTTTTATCAATCCAATGTTTCCTACTGACAACAGGTCTTCATATTCAGTATTTTTACAAGGTAACCTCCTTAAAAGGTACGGAACAATTTTCAAGTTTTTTTCTACAAATCTTCTTTGTTTATCATTTAACACATAAGTTTTTGACATTTATAGATATCCTTTCTTTTACAACTACTTATTGAACGTCTAAATAAACAATATTCTCCCTTCGTATGATCAAATCGTTGGATTTGTGCTATCTATTTTAGCACTATTTTATGTAAAATGCAACAAAGTGATGCTTATTTTAGCACCACTTTAAATGTTGTTATTCCTTTTTCCGATTCTACAGATATCTTTCCATTATGGTTTTCTACTATGTTCTTTGCTATTGCTAGTCCTAAGCCATATCTGTTTGTGTCTCTGTTTCTAGATTCATCCGCTCTATAGAATCTCTCAAATATTTTTTCTTGTATTTTCTTTGGAATTTCTTTTCCTTTATTTGATACTGTCAATAACACATCATTTTTTTGCTTTTTTAGTACTATATTTATCTCTCCATTTGCTTCACTATGTTTTATTGCATTATCTATAAGTATGGCAACAAGTTGTTTCATTTGACTATTGTTACATTTTATATTTATGTCTTTTTGTATGTCGTACTCTAGTACTATTTTATTCTCATACATCAAGCTTTCAAATGTTAATACAGACATTTCGACTATTTTTGATAAATTTTCTTCTTGGTGTTCTTCATTTTCTTTTCCTTCTTCCAATTTTGCTAAGTCTAATAAGTTTGTTACAAGCTCATTCATTCTGTCGGTTTCACTCTTTATGTTGTTTAACCATTTTTTCTCATCCAGTTCTTTTTCGAGTGCTTCAGCATTTGCCATTATAATTGCAATTGGAGTTTTTAGTTCATGTGATGCATCTGCTACAAATTGTTTTTGCTTTCTAAATGACTCTATTACCGGTTTTATTATCCATCTAGTTATCTCTACAGATACAATAATTATTATAATTTCTATTAGTACAAAGATTAAGATTGATGTTTTAAGCAATGACTCTAGTTTTTGCTTTGCAGATGTGTTGTCTAATATCGTAAGTGTATTTGGTCCTTGAAAAGCGTATGAATATTGTTCTATATATATGTTTCCAATCTTGCTTCCTTGTTTAGTTTCGGCATTTTGTAGAATATTTTCTGCAATCTGAGTTATTTTTTCATCCGAAACATTGTTATCTGTGTAATTTAGCACTTCTGTTACTTGGTTATTCGAATTATATTTTACAGTATATACTACAGCATCCATAAAGACTGGCATTCCAGGTGCTTTTTTATCATTTTCCATCCTGCTCAATTTATTTTCTATTTCTATTTTCTCATGATTATAATCTTGAAAGTTGAATATACACAATATACTCACAAGAAATATTGTTAACATGGAAAATACCACCCAAAATATTTTTTTCTTTAATTTTTCCATTTACTCACCTCTAAGTTGTGATTTAACTGTTCTAATTTTCTGTTTCTAATTTATACCCTAAACCTCTTACTGCTTTTATTTGTACATTTGAGCCTATTATTTTTATTTTTTTCCTCACAAAAGATAAATATGCCTCGAGATTATTCGATTCTGCTTCACTATCTAGTCCCCAAATTTTTTCGTATATTTGCTCTTTTGGTATTACTTGATTTGCATTTTTCATTAAATATTCTAATAGCATAAATTCTTTGCATATTACTTCTATGGACTCGTTTGTTGTTAGACAGGTTAGTGTTGTGTTTTTTATATTTAATCTTAAATCTCCAGTTTCTATATAATCTTTCTGAATTTGTACATTATCTATTCTCAGCTGTGCATTTACTCTAGCAACAAGTTCATCTATATGGAACGGCTTTGTTACATAGTCGTTGGCTCCGTTATTAAATCCTGTAAGTTTGTCTTCTAACATAGATTTTGCGGTTAGCATTATTACCTTTGATTCTATTTTTTCTTTTCTTATTTCTGCTAGAATCTTAAATCCATCAACCTTTGGTAACATCACATCTAAAATTATCAAATCGTATATGTTTGTTAAGGCATTGTCTAAACCTTCTTCTCCATCAGCATATACATCCACTATATAATTTTCTTTTCTTAGCCTACTTGCAATTACATCTGCAAGTTTGAATTCATCTTCTACAATTAAAATTCTCATATTCTCACCATTTATTTTTTAGAATCCAATTTTTCTCCTATTATTTTCTGTTAATAATTTTTCTCTGCTTATGTCCTCTTCTGTAATCAAGTACAATTTTTCTTCATTATCGCATTGAGCCATATTTTTAGAATGCTCTATTAATATTTTTTGGAATATATTGTTTATGTATCTTGCGTTTCCAAAGTCCTCTTGTTTCGATGCCTCAGATATAACCTCTTTTAGTTTTTCTATAGCATCATCATCTATTTTTAGATTATTTTTTTCCAATAGGTTTAGATAAATTTGCATCAATTCATCTAATGTATAGTCTGGGAATTTTATTTTGTAACCAATTCGAGATATTAGCCCTGGATTTGATTTTAAGAAGTTTTCCATTTTATTATCATACCCAGCAAAGATTATGATTAGCTTGTTTTTGTAATCTTCCATTAACTTTAGAAGTGTTGCAACACATTCGTTTCCATATTTGTTCCCAGCATCTTCTCCATCTGTTATTGCATAAGCTTCATCTATAAATAGCACTCCTCCAACGGCGGATTTTACTACATTATATGTTTTGCCTGATGTTTGACCTAAATATTCGCCTACCAAATCTTTTGCAGTAACTTCGGTAAGTTTGTTTTGGGCAATATATCCTAAATTATAGAATATGTCTTTTATAAGTCTTGCCACAGTTGTCTTTCCAGTTCCTGGGTTACCCGAAAATACCATATGCATATTAAAGTTTGCTACATCTATATTCGTTTTTTGATTGAATTTTAATAATGCGACTAAATCGTTTATCTGATTTTTTATGTCTGATAAACCTACTAATTCATTGATATCCTTCATAATGTTTGGCAAGTCACGTGTATTATAAATTTCTGGTATTGCACTACTTGATAGCATCTGCTTTGTTCTTTCTTTAAATTGACTGTTCATGTTTAATATTATTTGATCACATAACTGATTTACATACTCCGTATTTTTTAAGTTGCTCTGAATGTAGGTTGCCTTCACGTATTTCTGTATTTTATCTTTTACTTCATCAGGCACATATACACTGTTCTCTAATTTTCTTATTACAAGTTCGTTTATCTTTGCCGTGTCTAAATTATCAATTTCTAATTCCAAATTGATCAATTTTTGAGATAGCTTATAATGATTTTTTAAGATCTGATCAAGTGACTCTCTTTCACCATAAATTATAGTGCATACATTTTTATTGTTCTGTTCCATTTCATCTGTTAATATGTTTAATATTAGGTTTTGTTGCATATAATCTGTGTACAGCAAGTTCTCAAAATTGTTCAATATAAGAATTCCGTTTTTTGGCTTATCATTATCTTGATATAACTTCTTTATTTGGAATTTATCTAATATTGTGTCATTCATGTATGAACTGTAATATCTCATATCATCTGAAAGATACCCAAAAAACCACATAAATTCTCCAAGTATTCTTCCTATTTTTTCTACACCCTCTTTATCACTTGAGTATATTAATATGTTTATAGGAACAAATGGTGTAGTCGATTCATATCTGAAATTTAATATGTAATTCAATATTTTATACAGCTTGTCTTTTGTTTTTTGAGTATATGGTAATTCTTCAACTTTTTTAAAGTATTTATAAACAAAATATCTTACTCTTATTCTTATACCTTTTTCTGTTCTCTCTGGAGAAAGTATTTCTCTTAACTTTGCTATTATGTTTATTTCCTTTTCTTCTATTAAATATTTGTAATATGCAGCAATTTTATATATTTTTATTACAGGATCTTTTTCTTCTAATATTTGGCTCATATCTTTTAGGCTTATAGTGAATTTTTGAATGTTCTTTTTTTCTCTATAATAATCGATTAAAATATTTATGTAATATCCGTTATCGCCTTTTTTAGTTAAATCTAAATATTCGAATTCTGCACTATTATTTTCAGCATCATAGTTTACCATTTTAACTATGTCTGCCTCTAATATTACTTGAACATACATTAGGTCTACTATGTCTATATTTGCAAAGAAATCACTGTTTGGCATTTCTGTAAATTCCGGTTCTTTTCTCTCTAGTATAAAGTCGATTACATCTTCCCCTGAAATTTGTGTTTTATTTTCTTTATTATATTTCCTGATTTCTGTTACTAATATTGCAATATTCTTTTTTACACACGTTTTACATTTGCAGAATTCGCAAACACCTCTTTTTGTTGCATAATCCATAGCCTCAGTTGTAGATACAGCTCCAAAATCCACCCTATTTCTATATGATAATATATAGTCTAAATAGTTATAGTATTCATTAAAGCATGTTTTTACATATGATATTTTTTCTTGTCCATCTTTGTTGGCACCTACACTTAGTAGGTTTAATTTTATATACATTCTTATGATTTCTAACTCTTCTTTTGGAGTTTCCTTTAGCATTTTTAATGCTTCATTATTTTCTAAAAACTTTTCAATTTCTTGTTCCATATATTCTCTCCTTCTTTTCCATAATACCATATACTACATTTTATTTCAATTTATTTATAATAAAACGGAAAGAAGAGGGATTTCTCCCTCTCCTTTCCTGTGTTAGCACTCAACTTTTCGCATTAGCCCTCGCCTTTGCGAATCTGTTTGCCTCCTCCTCTTGGTCTCTCTCAACCACGCAGAGCACTCGTCCATTATTATGAAGCGCCGTAAACACCTCGCCCACTTCAATGTTTCCAAATTTGTGGAACTTATCCATGAGCACGTAAACGTGTTCATATCTTGCCGGGGCAAGGCCGATGGATTTGCTTTCGCTTACCCACCGCATCTCCAGCTCGCAAAAAGCGAACTGATCTTCGATTTTTTCAATCCTAATAAAACTGAGCATTTTTCCTCCTAAGATTTTACAATCTTACTCATGAGTGAATTTTCGTACTTTGTGTGCTAACACGCCCTGCATTTCTGCAGGATTTTTGCGTACATGGCAATTGCCACATAACGTCACCACTTTTTGATACATTACTCGTTCTGCCAAGCAATATATCTGTCAATCTGCTCGTGGCTCATCTTTCTAATCACTCCATCGAGTCCAAGAGTCTCGATACCATTAGTAATTTTCCAGAAGCCAGGAACCTTGTTATCGGCTGTACCCCATCCGGCTGGAATCCAAACCAGTTCCATTTTGGTGCTTTTGGCTTTAATGAGCCCAAATTCACCTTTGTAAACTAAGAAGTGTTCCGGTGCTACCGGTACTTCATTGGTTCTCAGCCAATTCTTTACTGCCTTTATAACTTTCTGCATAACAAATTCTCCTCTCCTCAAATACTGTGAGGGACAAGTGGTTTTTGTGCGTACTCATTTTTATTATACCATGATTTGGAAAAAATTGCAAATAAAAAATACATGGAATGTTCTCCATGTATTCATATGAATTCATATTTCTATATTAATTCAATTATTTTTTATTAACTAAATCTTTTAATGCTTTTCCAGCTTTGAATACTGGAGCTTTTGATGCAGGTATTTTGATTTCTTCTTTAGTTTGTGGGTTTCTTCCTTTTCTAGCTGCTCTTTTTCTAACTTCGAAAGATCCAAATCCTACTAATTGAACTTTGTCTCCTTTTACTAAAGATTCTGTTACAACATCAACAAATGCATTTAATGTTGCTTCTGCATCTTTCTTTGTGCTTCCTGTCTTAGCAGCTATAGCTGCGATTAAATCAGATTTGTTCATTAATATTACCTCCTAATAAGATTGTATATGTAGACATTAATTGCATCTACTATAAACATTATTCGCCAATCTTTGATAAAATCCTTCTTTTTTTTTATATAATTTTTTGCAAATGGTCTATTCTCTAAGAGTTTTTGGTTTTTCATCTTATTTTTCCTTTATTTTTCAGGCGTTTCAAGGTTTTCTTGTTTTCTAAATTTTATTTCTTAATTTTTTTGTTTTGCTATATAAAGGTATCATGTACAATTCTTCTTGGTTGAATATTCTTATCAAAAATAGTGTTGCAATGTATATTACAACTGCAAATATTATTGTTAATATTATTGCTATATTCTGTAAAATTATACAATTTAGCAGTTTATATATGTATATTCCACTTACTCCCATTATTGTACTTGCAATTATTGGCTTTATTAAAAATTTTATTATGCTAAATTTGATTTTTATGTTTTTCATCAAGGCTCCAAAACTGATTGATGTTGATATGATGTGGCACACAACTGTTGCAAAGGCGGCTCCAGCTACTCCTCCAAGCACGAAATTATTTGGATTTATTTTTACTAATATTAAATTTAATATTAATTTTACAATTACGCCTATTGCCAATGCAATTACAGGCACATTAACTTTTCCTAGCCCTTGCAGAGCCCCATTTACTGTCTGTTCGATTGTTATAAAAACAATGGAGATACTGCTTATCTGATAAATAAACTCTCCACTACTTGCATGTGGAAATAACATCTTAAGTATTGGCCCCGCAAATATTACCATTCCAACACTGCATGGCAATCCTATCAAAATAGTTGTTAATATAGAAAATGATACTCTCTTTTTTATGTTATGAATGTCACCTATGGCTTTAGCCGCAGATATTGCAGGAACCAATGCCGTCGCAAATGCAATATTAAAAGACAATGGAAATGTAACTAGTGTATCTATTTTTCCACTAAGAATTCCATATTGAATTTTTGCCTGCTCTTCTTCCATAAAATTTTTTAAGCCTCTTACCACTGTAAAGGAATCTATATTTTTATTGAGTGATCCCAGAATTGCACTAAGTGTAAGTGGCATTGCAATTACTATTATTTTTTTTACTATATGTATTACTCTTTCTCTCCTGTATATTTTTAGTTTGCCAAATTTTTCGTTTTTTTCTTTTTTATTATATAACCCCACGAGATAAATTAAGCACATTAGCGTTGCAATGCTAGTTGCCAAGTTTGCTCCGGCAGCCATTATACTCGTTGAATCTTTGTATCCTATGAAGTAACAAATGGCTTCGACTATTATAATAGTGCATACAGTTTTAGTAAATTGTTCAATAGCCTGCGATTTTGCCATTGGTTTCATATTTTCATGCCCATTAAAATAACCTCTAAAAACAGAAATCAGCGATACGAAAAATATTGATGGTGCAAGTATCATAAGTGAAAGTCTTGCTTCCGGAATTTGGAGCCATTTATCAGCAATTACTTTGCTTCCAAAGAATAAGAACACAGAACCACAAAAACCAACAATTGAAAAAAAGGCAAATGCCACCTTGAATATTCTCCTAGCCCCAAAGCTATCTCCCACAGATAATTTTTCTGAAATTAGTTTTGCTACTGCATTTGGTACACCAATAGAGGAAATTGTTAACAATAAAGCATAAATCTGAAATCCGCTATTATATATTGCATTCCCTGCATCGCCAAATCCTTCTTTATTTGTTAAATACAATTTATAGAACAAACCTAAAGCTTTTATAAGTACTTGTGAAAGCATTAATGTAATTATTCCTTGCATAAAACTTTGCTTCTTGTTATCCGCCATTATTTTTCCTCCTGCTTATTTATAAAATATATTCATCAAATTACTACCATATACTATTTATATGTTAAAAAATCTTATAAAATTGCTCAAAATACTTGTTTTTTTCTCGATTTTATAGGATAATATATATGTGAAAAATTTATAAATTAAATAACTTGAAAGTGGTGAATCTTTTGAAAGTAATAGACAAATTTTTGAAATATTTAAAAACTGATAGAAATACTTTTTTAACATATGTACTAACTTTGGTCAGTGCATATTTAGTCATAGATAGAATTGCAGAAATACTTATGATGATTTTCACAGGAATGGCAGTATCATATTGGGGCCCATTTACATATACACTTGCACTAGCCTGCCCTGTTTTTGCATTTTTATTTTCATGTTCATCTAAATATGCAGATTCGGATGAAATAAAGTTAGCACTTTTCGATGTATATTTAATTAGTATTTATATATTGATTGTATCAATGTTTACTCAGTTCACAAATCAAATGGGTTGGATGTTATTCTTATCGGTACCTAACTACTCATATATAGCATCTAATTTCTTTAATTTAATAAAGCCTGCATTCTCAGCAGTAGCATTATACTTACCATTAACAACATTTTATCCGGTTATAAAATGGTTGTTAACAACTGTACATGATACCAAAACAATTTATGAATCAATTTACGATTATAAAGGCATTAATTTATCAGACAAATCAGCTTCTTGGGGAGCGTACACATGTGAGATGTCATTTGGTTCTGATAAAGTAAATGGCAAAACCGTAAAAATAGCCGAAGAAAAAAGATTTTATCCTACTTTAATTTGTGGTGTATCTGGTGCAGGAAAAACTTCGTTGCTATTCGAGCCTATGATTGCTAAAGATATTGATAAGAAATATTTCTTTAGAGAAATTTCTAAAGAAATGGGATTTACAGCATTAAAAACTGGAATTGCGACATTAAATTGCCCATATTCAAATGATTATATTAATGCTAATTTTAATTTGAATATGTTAACACCAAAAGAGAACAAAATTAATGTTTATAATACATACATGAAAAAAATGATTATATCAGGCTCTGGTAGTAATTATATTTATAAGAATTTAGGATTAACTTATATATCACCTGATATTGAATCACTTAACCGTATTAAAAAAGTTTTAAAAGCACGCCATATGAAGGTAAATATCATTGATCCTAACGATACAGATTCAGTAGGACTTAATCCATTTGTTTTTGAAGATCCTATTCAAACAGCAATTGCAATTTCAACTGTATTAAAAGGTCTTTACAGTTCTTCAAACAACAGAGATATGGAATTAGCATATAGAACTAATGCAGCAAATCAGGCCATTGAAAATCTTGCAATTTTACTAAAAGAAATGTATCCAAGATTACATGACGATGATTTACCAAACTTAGAAGATATGTTAAATTGCTTTACTAATTTCGATTTAATAGAAAATTTATGTGAAGAGATGAAGCAAGATGATGAACTTGCGAAGAAATATTCAGCATTGTTAAGCTATTTTGAGAGAAACTTCTATAAAGATGCTCCTAATAGAATTGATACAGAGAAGTTCATAACTCAAGCAACCACTCAACTAGACTCTCTACTAAGATATACTGGTGTAAAGAGCATCTTGTGTAACAGAAGAAATTCTATAAATTTTGATGCAGCACTTAGAAATGCTGAAGTAACATTAGTATGTACAAGACGTGGAGATTTAGGGCCAAGTATACATACAGCATTCGGATTGTTCTGCATTCTTATGATGGAATATTCTGTACTAAGACGTCCAGGAACAGAAAAAGACAGAGTTCCTCACTTCTTATATATTGATGAATTTGCAGACTTTGTTGGTAACTCAACAGATCCATTGTTCACATTATATAGAAAGTATAAAGTGTCAACTATTGTATCAGTACAAAACCTATCACAATTAGATGGTAGCGATAAGAAACATAGACAAATAATAGTATCTAACTGTTCTAATAAATTTGTATTTGGAAATAACTCTCCAGAAGACAATGAATGGTGGTCTAAAGAAATTGGTGATAAGAAAGAATGGTCATTCACAAACGCTTATGATACAGCCAAAGGTGAATATGATCCAAAACTTTCTGGAATTAAATACGAGAACAAAACCAAATACAAACCTGGTAAAATCCAAGCACTTAAGTTTAAACAATGTTTCTATAAGCTTAGAAACTTAGGTGGAAAAAGTGATACTGGTGTAGTAAACTTAAGCTTCTTATCTTCATCATATACAGAAAAGAAACCTTCAAAGGAATATCCTTTCGATAGATATAATGCCGGTTATGATTCTCATTCGGCAGAAGATAAATTCGAAAATACCGAGAAAAAAAGAAAAGAAACATTAAAGAATTACCACTTCAATGATGATATACCAGATGAAGTAGATCCAATTAAGACAGATGTTTCAGATTCAAAATATCTTTTCGATAACGAAGATGCTATAGTATTTAACTTAAAGAAACCTGATAAACATTAAAAAATAAACGGAGAATTTTATTTGAAGTTGTCAATAAAAAGTAGACACAAAAAAACAATTCTATGGAAACCCTAGTTGAGTTCTATATTCAACTGG
>CAKOSX010000011.1 GCA_934119935.1 uncultured Clostridia bacterium
CTCTTGTTCTTTAGCTTTCGCTGTGGAACGTTTCATATTGTACCATCTTTATTTTGTTTTGTCAACAGTTTTTTTAAATTTTTTAAAAATTATTTTTAACTGTTTTTAGGGCAAAATAATAAACTAGTAATTTGTTTGTTTTTTCTTAATTTGCTCTCTTGTTTTTACTAATTTACGTTCTAAAAATATTTATTATTTTCACTCGTTTCTCGGTACATTCTTATAATACCACAGGTCCTATATAAAGTCAATACCTTTTTTAATTTTTTTTATGTTTTTTGTCTCTTTTTGTACTTAAATGTCTACAAGTATAATGTCATCCCCTATACAGTGTATTTTATCCCATGGTATCACTATATCATTCTTGTTAGAAAACATGCTCGCAAGTTTATTTTCACCTGGTACGATTATAGATGTTATCGATCCAGTATTCAAATCCGCACATACATCTTGTACATATCCCATTCTTTTCCCATTATTAATATTTACTACTTCTTTATGTTTAAAATCAAGTCCTTTTCCATCCATTCTAATCTCCTCCTTTTTTATTATATGATTTTTTTATAAGAAGATTACCAAGAGAATGTTAATTATACAATCTTTTTATATGATCAATTGCACTCTTTTCTAATCTAGATACCTGTGCCTGAGATATTCCTATTTCTTCTGCGACTTCCATCTGAGTTCTTCCTTCAAAAAACCTTTTATTTATAATGTTTCTTTCTTTTTCCTTTAATTTTTTCATAGTTTCTGCTATTGTTATGTCATCAGCCCAGTTCTCATCGCTGTTTTTCTTATCTCTTATTTGGTCTTCAACATATATATTTTCTGTATCGTCTCCATAGACAGGCTCCTGCAGTGACATTGGCTCTTGTATCGCATCTAAACAGAATGCAATTTCTTCTTTTTCAACTCCCAACTCTTTCGCTACTTCTTCTACAGTAAGTTCTTTTTGTTTTTCTCTTAATGCTTTTTCTTTTATAGCCAAGACTTTATACGCCAAGTCTCTTACAGACCTGCTTACCCTTACCATGTTATTGTCTCTTAAATACCTTCGTATTTCTCCAACAATCATAGGCACAGCATATGTGCTAAACTGGACATTTTGTTCTAAATCAAAATTATCCATTGCTTTTATTAATCCGATGCATCCAATTTGGAATAAATCATCTAAATTTTCTCCTCTTCCATAAAATCTTTTTATAACACTTAACACCAATTTTAAATTTCCATTTATAAATTTTTCTCTTGCCTCTTGATTGCCTTCTTTTATTTCCATTAATAAAGCATTTTTTTCTTCGTTTGATAGTACAGGTAACTTGGCTGTGTTTACTCCACAAATCTCTACCTTATTTATCAAAATTAAAACCTCCTTTGGAAATTTTTATAACATTAGTATTTCCACAAAGAGGTTTTCTATACCTTAGCCTGTTTTACTTAATATGTCTTTTTTCATCTTATTTATAATCTTCTTTTCTAATCTTGATATATAGCTCTGTGATATTCCTAGCAAATCCGCAACTTCTTTTTGAGTTTTCTCGTTTCCAGTTATAAATCCAAATCTTAATTCCATTATGTTTTTTTCTCTTGCATTTAGCTTTGCTATAGCAGATTTTAATAATTTTCTATCAACTTCATCTTCTAAACTTCTGGATATAGAATCATAATCGGTTCCCAGTATGTCCGATAGTAATAATTCATTCCCATCTCCATCTTGATTTAATGGCTCATCTATCGAAATTTCACCTTTCAGTTTATTGGTCCTTCTTAAATACATTAGTATTTCGTTTTCTATACATCTTGACGCATATGTTGCCAGCTTAATATTTTTCTTGGTATCATATGTATTTATTGCCTTCATCAATCCTATTGTCCCTATCGATATTAGATCTTCTATGCCGTGTTCCTGTATTTTCAAACTTTTTTGCTATATATACAACTAGTCTCAAGTTTCTTTCCACCAATAATTGTCTGGTTTTCTCATTGCCCTCTGATAATTTTTTTATTGCTTCCTCTTCTTCTTTAGGTGATAGTGGCGGTGGTAGGGTCTGGCTTCCTCCTATATAAAATATAGGTAGTGTTTCAACTTTGTCATTTTTTATATACTTAACGTATAATATATTTGCATTATTTCTTAACACTTGTAACAAATTCATTAATATTTTCTCCTTCCAATAAATTTAATCCAATAAGCGCATTATATTTATTGTCTTTAGCTATTTTCTTATCATATATTCCAGCTATAATATTAGTTCTTTCTATATTAATATCTTCATTTTCTATTCTCACTTTATCCATTCTTATTCCGGTAAGCATTCCATTTTCTTTGCCTATAGACATAAACGGCACCATTCTTACTCTTGCAAGATATTTTTGTATATTCCATCCCTCATTGCTCTCATCTCCTTTCATTGTGTTGTCTATATAATTCAGTACTTCTTTAGGAATTACCTCATACAATTTTTCTTTTTCTACTATAATAACAGGCATACCGCTTATCGGATCTTTCAGCATATTTCCCGAATCTAATAAAGCTTTTATTTTAAATCTTTTTTCTTCATAATATAGTTCTACGTCAAAATATGTATTGCTCGTATTAAATTTGCTCTTGTTTATTTTGAATACAATTTCAGTTATAACAAAAGCAACAACACCCGCAATTACAGCGACCTTTATCGGATATGTTCCTACAAAAACGCCATTTCTTATTTGCACATTTTCTGGTTTAGCAAAATATATTAATGCAAATGTACAACCGCCAAATACAAACGAAACTAAATAGAAAGTGATTAGTTGCTTACACAACTGTTTTATATTTGATGGATTAAAAGCAACATATACCATAACAACTGATAATACAGCCTTTGCAATTATGTTAGAATATATTTGTAATATATTTAAATATACTATTATCGCATATGCACTGCCTATTATACTGGATATTATTAATCTTATTTGTTGCCTTTTATTTTTTATTTTTATTATTACCAATGTTGCAAACAAAATAATATAGTTCATTAGTATATTTTCGCAGAAAATGATATCTAGATAAACCGTCATATTACACCTTCTCATATTCTTTGAAATTATTTCGTTTATAATTATAACCTGTTTTTCTTTAAAAGTTTGTCATATCTTGTGCACGAAAAAAAGAAATAATCTACAAAAGTAGATTATTTCTTCTATAATCAATTTTAAAATATTATTTTCCTTTATTTTTTCTTAAAAAAGTTGGAATATCTAAGTCTCCTGATGAAGAAGATGTATCAGATGCTATTGATGTTGTTTTTGGAGCCCAATTTTTATTTGTTATGTCTCCTATTGTTGGGACCTTGTCTTCATCTTTCTCAAATCCAGTAGCTATAACTGTTATTACTATATCTTCATCTAGGCTTTCGTCTATAACAGCACCAAAAATGATATTAGCTTCTGGATCTACACTTCTCTGAATTAATTCGGCTGCAGTGTTTACTTCATGCAATCCTAAATTACTTCCACCTGTAATGTTGATGATTACTCCTCTTGCACCTTCTATAGATGTTTCTAGTAATGGACTTTGTATAGCTTGTTTTGCAGCATCTTCTGCTCTATTTTCTCCAGATGCTCTACCAATTCCCATGTGTGCCATACCTGTATTAAGCATTATTGTCTTTACATCTGCAAAGTCTAAGTTTACAAGTCCTGGTATAGCAATTAAATCAGATATACCTTGTACACCTTGTCTTAATACGTCGTCAGCCATTTTGAAGGCTTCTACTATTGATGTTTTTCTATCTATTACTTGTAGTAATTTATCATTTGGAATTACTACTAGAGTATCTACCTTTCCCTTTAAACTTTCAATTCCTCTCTCGGCTTGAGTTAATCTTTTCTTTCCTTCAAATGTAAATGGTTTTGTAACAACACCTATTGTTAATATTCCCATTTCTTTTGCACATGAAGCAACTATTGGGGCAGCACCAGTTCCTGTTCCTCCGCCCATTCCGGCTGTAACAAATACCATATCTGCTCCTCTTAAGGCTTCTGTTATTTCAGCTTTGCTCTCTTCAGCAGCTTGAGCACCAATATCAGGATTTGCTCCTGCTCCTAGTCCTCTCGTAATTTTTTCTCCAATTTGAATTTTCGATGAAGCTTTAGATAGAAGTAAAGCTTGTCTATCTGTGTTTACAGCTATAAATTCTACTCCTCTTATTCCAGAATCAACCATTCTGTTTACAGCATTCGTACCAGCACCTCCAACACCAATTACTTTTATGGTTGCTGTTCCGTCTGCCATTGTGTTTTCATCAACGCTACTATCCATCATCATAAAGTTTCTTCCTCCCTATTTTTTATTGTTATTTCTCTATACTACTATCACGTCTTTTGTATCATTTTATTTTATATTTACGAATAGAAAAACTCTTTTATTCTATCAATAAGTTTTGCGAAAAAACTTTCATTAGAATTTGAGTCAATGCTACTTGATACACTTTTAGCAAATGGCCTTGCAGCTATGTATCTAACTAATGCATAAGCAGTCCTGTATTCAGGTTTTACTGTGCTTATCAATCTTCCTGTAGCAAATTTTACAGGAATATTTAATATAACTTTTCCAGCGACATCACTCTTGCTAATATTAGTTATCCCTTGCCCAGTTAATACAACATTATTTATTCGTGGTTTTATGCCTTGATTAGTTATATCCTTATTTATTAAAGTAAATATCTCTTCTATTCTAGCTTCAATTATTTCAATTAATTCAGAACTTCTTATCACTTTATTTTTCGAGTCTTCAACAGTGTTTAGCACAATTTCATTATCATTGTCTATGTAAGATCTCATTGCCAAACCATACTGTCTCTTTAATTTTTCTGCTTCCTCTTCAGATATATTAAGCACCATTTGTACATCTTTTGTGATATTATCCCCACCTAAAGGTATTGTATTTGTATACTCAAATGCTGCTCCCTCAAATATACCTATTTCAGTATTTCCAGCACCAATATCTATTATCATCACATTATCATTTAATTCATTTGTATCTAATATTAGATTTCTCTCCGCCAATGTGATTGGAATAATTCCATCTATGTCTATATCTGCTTTTTTGCATATATTAGAAAGTTGCCTTATATATTCTCTGTCGCCTAATATAACTTGTGCATTTACACTAAATGAAGATACAAGATTTCCAACTGGATCATCTACCATTCTTCCATCGTCTAGCACAAACTTATCTGTTACAATATCTATTATGCTTTTTCCATCTGGTACATCTATATCTTTTACTTGCATCAATGCAGAAGAAACATCTTTTACTGAAACCCCTGAATATTTGTCTTTTATTGTTTTGGTAACACTATTTTGAACTATAGTTACATATTTACCTGCAATTGTTAAATATGCCGAATTAATTTTTATTTCTGCTTCTTTTTCTGCATCTTGTATTGATTTCATTATAGCGTTTGCTATTTCATCTTCATCTATTATCTTTGTCTTTTTTATTCCTTTACACTTATGTTCCACTGTATAGACAAGCTCTACTTGGTTGAAATTGTTAACTTCTCCTACAACTAAGCTAATTTTTGAGGATCCTATATCTATACCTACTATTATATCTCCGATTGCCAAAATTAACTCCTCCAGTTTATTGCTTTTTTATTGCTTCTAACTTTATTATATTTTGAAAAAAAAGTCAATAGTTTTGTTATATTTTTGTAATATTTTTGTAATAAAAAACCGATATTTTTTATTCACTTTTTTCCTCAACATTTTTATTCTTTTTATCTTCTATTTTTTTCACTACTATATCAATATAATACCTACGAATTATAGCCAAATTTGTAAACATTCTCCCTACAAAAACTACTATTGCGGCCAAGTAGATATCAACGTTTAATTTCTGTCCAAGAATTGTAAGTAATATTGCTAATATTGCATTACCAAAAAATCCAGTTATAAATATTGTAAGGTTAAAATTTTTCTTTAATGTGGCTACTATTCCTCCAAAAACAGAGTCTAATGCTGCAATTATCGCAATTGCTAAGTATCCAGAATATGTATAAGATACCATTGGTGCATACATACCTATTAAAGCTCCTACTATGCATCCTATTATTATTGCTATTAATATCATTTGCTCGTAACCTCCTTCATATATTTAATATCCATGTTTCCTGTATATTTTGGAATTTTAATGTTTCTCTGTTTCTCTAATTTTACAGATTTTCCACTATTATTGTATTTGTCTACATATCCACTATTTTTTAGGCACAATGTACTAACCAAATATGTTTGGTTTCCAATTGCCTTTACAACGTAAGGTGAAACAATCCTCTGAGATGGCTTCACTATTATATATGTGTCTATGTCTACTATATCTGTCATGCTCATAATTCTTACACCATTTATAGAAATCGCTTCTGCTCCTGCAAATCTTAGTTCATTTACTAATGTTATTAAATCGTCTGCTGTAATATTGCTCTCATCTGTATCTGTTAAAGTAACCACTACTCCTTCACCTGTAACATCTGTTGTTCCAAGCAACAACTGTGATTTTTTCAATTCTTCATCTAATAGTTCAGAAGCCTCTTCATTGCTTTCTATTTTAGTTTGATATTCATTTATTTTTGTGTTTGTATCTTCTAATTTTTCGTTTGCTTCTTCCCATTTACTCTTCCATGAAGAAATCTGTTCTCTTAATTCTTCATCTCTCATATTTTCTATATCTGTTTCATTTACTTGTTCAACAGTTTTAAACTGTATAAACGATACAGATACGAGAATAACACATACGAGTAATATGCTAATTGACATCGTAATATTTGCTTTGTCAAATTTTATTTTCAAGTTTTTTCACCTCTCTACTCCGTATATTTCATATATTTAGGGTTAAGCACACCTGTATATTTGCTTATTGTAATATTATTTGATATCTTTACTGACGTCTGTATATATCTATTTAAATATTCTATAGTTCCACCAGCCCTTGTTAGAGCAGAATTCATATATATTGAACTTCCTATCGCCTTTATAACAAATGGAGAGCTAATTTTTTCGCCATTTACGTTGATTATATTACCTTCACATGTTAATGATGTTGTAGAAACTATTCTTTGATCATTTATAGATATGGCCTCTGCCCCAGCATTTTTAAGTTCGTTTATAACACCTAAAATATCTGGCATATGCACAATTACCGCACTTGGATCTAATACATTACTGTCTGCAGCAACTGTATTATTATCTTTTAATGTCACTATAACACCTTCCCCAGTAACATCTGTTAATCCTATTAATATGTTATTTTTCTTTAATTCGGCTTCTTTTTCGTCAGAACCGTCTGTGTTTTCACTGGCTTGCTGTCTAACATCTTCTAGTCTTTTCTCTGCAGTTTGAAGTTCTGCATATGTCGTATCATATCTTTCTTTCCATTTTAAAACCTGATCTCTTAAATCATTACTGGTAAATGTTTGTGATACAACCTTGTTTGCATTATTTGTGGTTCTAACTTGAATTACCACAAACATCGTAAGTATTAGACATACTATTCCCAATGTAATTGCTATTTGTTTTCTGTTCAATCTACTTCTCTCCTTTTTTAAACACTTTCTCTAAAGAATGCATTATCTGTATTTAAATTCATATTTATGAATATTTCTCCAGCATTTCCCCTTTCCTTTTCTAATATTCCTACTAGAAATAGCATTCTCGTTTCCAAATTGCTACAATCACCTAGATATGCTTTTTTGTCTTCTGAATCTAAATGTAATGTGTAATTATTAGAATCACTTATATCTATTTTTGATATTAAACCATCAATGCCATTTGCCTGTGCAGAGTTCATAATTTTAATAACTGTGCCAAGTTTTGTAAGATCTTCATCATTAAGTCGATTTCCCTCTTTGTATTCTTCTTTTGAGGTAGATATTCCAATAAGAATAGGTAATTCTTTCTTAATACTTGATATTTCTAACATGTACCCCTGATTGTTTATGTATACATATCCATTGCCGTACTCTAACATATAGCTTGGCTCTCTTTCTGTAACAACAATTCGAATAGCATTTGGAAACATCTTATGTATTTCAACTTCGTTTATGTATGCATTCTGTTTTATGTTTTTTATTATCTTATTGTTAATTACTTTGAATATATTTTCATCTAATTCAATTCCAGATAAGCTTTTTATTGTTTCCTTTGATATTTGCTTATTTCCTATGACTTCAATAGTTTTAACATTAAATATAGGAGATAGCAATGCAAATACTGTTGCTCCAATTATTAATACAATCAGTACAATTATTTTTATGATTTTTCTTCTTTTTTTTGCATTTTTTATTTTTTTGTGATTTTCTCCATTAGTTTTATTTTCCAAGTTTACACTAATAGTCTCTACATTATAATTTTCTCTATTTTCTTCATTCTTCCTTCTTTTTATAGCTTTTTTATCTACTTTTTTTGCTTTTTTATTATTTTTAACTGTCTTTTTATCCTCAGGCTGTTTTTTCTCTGGGTATCTCGTAACTCCGATTATAATCTCATCATCATATTTTTTCTCTTTAGGTGGTTGTCCATGTTTTGGACTTGATTCTTTATTTTCTTTTTTAGAGGCAGATTTTTTCTCTGCCTTTTTACGTTTTTTCTTTAGTTTCTTTTCTTCTTTAGATTCATAATCAAAATCGTAGAGTTTATTTTCCTCTTTCTTTTGTTTTTTCTTCATTCAATCACCTTCTTTAATTTGTATATTTGCACCTAATTTATTTAGTTTTTCGTCGAGGTGTTCATACCCCCTTAAAATATATTCTATATTATTTACTCTTGTTATTCCTTTTGCTTGTAGTCCTGCTAATACCAAAGCTGCGCCGCCTCTTAAATCTGTGCTATTTGTATTTGTTCCTGCTAGTCTCTTTACTCCTGTTATTATTGCTACATTACCCTCTTGTTGATTTTTAGCACCCATTCGTTTTAATTCTGTTAAGTATTTAAACCTGTTTTCAAATATCGTTTCAGTTATAATCGAGGTTCCTTTTGCAATAGTTAAAACTGATCCAAATATTGACTGCATATCTGTTGGGAACCCCGGATAAGGCATAGTCTTTATTTCTACAGCCTTCAACCTTTTTGAATTCTCTATTAAAACTGCATTTTTTTCAACTGTCAACTT
This sequence comes from uncultured Clostridia bacterium, assembly GCA_934119935.1. GTDB lineage: Bacteria > Bacillota > Clostridia > TANB77 > CAG-508 > CAG-245. The sequence goes on from CAKOSX010000011.1 coordinate 9,149, forward strand.
ACAGCCAGCTTCTTCTAATTTTGATATTATTGGAACAATTTGTTCCGGTATAACATTAAGAATTCTTACTTTCCCCTTCGTTATTGCTCCGGCGCACAAAAATGTTCCGGCTTCTATTCTATCTGGCATCACTCTGTATTTTACAGATCTTAGTTCTTTTACACCATTAATCTCTATAATATTGGTGCCTTCTCCTGAAATATTTGCACCCATTTTTTTCAGCATCTTTATCATGTCTACTATTTCTGGTTCACGTGCTGCATTCGTTATAGTAGTTTTCCCTTCTGCGAGTACCGTTGCAAGAATTATGTTCTCGGTTGCTCCAACACTTGGGAAATCCAGGTCTATATTAGCCCCTTCTATTTTATCACAACTACACCTAATAAATCCATACTCTTCATCAATATTTATGCCTAATTTTTTAAAAGCCTTTAAATGCAAATCAATAGGTCTTGCACCAATATCACACCCCCCAGGGTATGAAAAACTTGCATCTTTAAACCTTCCAATCAATGCTCCTGCAAGAATCACAGTAGACCTCATTTCTCTCATAAGATAATCTGGAACGTCGTTTCTTTGTATGTATCTGGTATCTATTTCAATTTTTCCATTCGTTTTTTTTACTTTACATCCCAAATACTTTAAAATTTTTATAGTAACCTGAGTGTCATGAATATCTGGAACATTATAAAGAGTTGTCTTTTTGCCACTAAGAATACTAGCTGCAATTATTGGCAGTGAGGCATTTTTCGAACCAGAAATTACAACTTCTCCCTCTAATCTCTTTCCTCCTTCTATTATAAAACTTGCCATATATTTTCACCTATGTACCTTTCTTGTTTTTGATATATATTATGTGTACATAAAGAAAAATGTGAAAATAAAAGGACCTTTTACAGTCCTTTTATAAATCTAAATATTGATTTTAATTTTTCCAAAAATTTTTTAAAGCTTGAATCTCTTTTTACAGTTAACTTATTGTTTTCTTCTTGTACAACTTTTTCTGCTTCTTGTACTTTTTCTTTTTTAAACAAATTTTCTGAATTGTATTTTTTTATTTTCTCGCTCTCTATTTTATAATTTTCCAGTCTTTCTTTTTTTTGCAAATATTTTCTTTGTTCTTCTGTTGCTAGATATTGTTTAAAAATATTATATAAAATTGCTTTTGCTTCTGGCATCAGCGACCAGTCTTCATATTCTAGTTCTTCGTCATAGTCATATGTGTATTCTTCATCTTTGTTGTTTTCAATTGCATCTATAATATTGGCCGGAATTTTTTTATATTCATTATAGTCTAAGCAACTTAGAACTGCGTCAACTTCTACAAGAGCTTTTTTATAATTAATTATTTTTGCTTCTACCATATTGCCTATTCCTGTTCCTCTCTTTTTTCTTTATCTTGTGTTATGGTATTTAGAAATTCGTTAGCTTGTTGTATTTCTTTTACTGTTACAGCCTTCCCTACAGCTTTACCAAGACTAGTTGCACTTTTTTTAGCCTTTCCAAAGTAACCATATTTTCTTACTTGTTCTACAATCGTTCTGTCTTCCTCTGGTATTTTCTCTAGTGGAGTGTCTACATATTTTTTCACCAACTGTCTCTCATCGCTTTTAAACCATTTGGCATATAAATTATTTTCAAAAAGTTGTTCTTCTGTAAGCGTAGCTTTTACTCCTTGAGTCTTCCTTGGTAGTCTTCCATTTTTCTCGCAAAATCGCATTACCTCTTGATAAGTTGTTAGTTTTTCTTCTATGCCATATCCATAGCTTCTCACTTGTTCCACGATTGTTCTATCTTCCTCTGGTATTTTTTCTATTGAAACACCTACATATTTATCTGCTATCTGTTTTTCAGCACTTCTGCACCACTTGGCATGTAATTTTTTTTCATAAAATCGATCTTCTGTAAGTGTAGCTTTTGTTCCTCGAATCGCTCTCGGTAATCTTCCATTTTTCTCACAGAATTGCCTTATCTCTTGGTAATCTATTATACCATATCCATAGCTTCTCACTTGCTTCACAATTGCTCTATCTTCTTCAGGTATTTCTTCTATTGAAACTCCTATGTATTTATCTACTATCTGTTTTTCAGCACTTCTCCTCCACCTGTCATATATATTTTTTTCATAAAGTTGTTCTTCTGTAAGTGTAGCTTTTGTTCCTTTATATCCTATAGGTAATCTTCCATTTTTCTCACAGAATTGCCTTACCACTTGATACCCTGTTAATTTTTCTTCTATACCATATCCATAACTTCTTACTTGTTCTACAATGTCTCTATCTTCCTCTGGTATTTTTTCTGTTGGAATGCCTACATATTTATCTACTATTTTTTTCTCATCACTTCTCCTCCATCTATGAGATAAATTTTTCTCATACATTTGTTCTTCTGTAAGTGTAGCCTTTGTTCCGTGAATTTCTTGTGGTAATCTTCCATTTTTTTCACAAAATTGCATTACCTCTTGATAAGCTGTTAATTTTTCTTCTATGCCATATCCATAGCTTCTCACTTGCTCTACAAAGTCTCTATCTTCTTCTGATATTCCCTCTATTGGAATACCTACATATTTATTTACTAATTTTTTCTCATCACTTCTCCTCCATCTGTAATATAAATTATTTTCATAAAGCTGTTCTTCTGTAAATGTAGCTTTCGTTCCGCGAATCCCTCTCGGTAAACTTCCATTCTTCTCACAAAATTGCATTACTTCCTTAAAAGTTTCTTCCCTTAGTCTTTCTTGCAATAATTTTACAAAATCTTTCCTTACACCTTTTATAGCAATTCCATCTGTAAACTGATTGATCAAATCTTCCTGTTTCTTCTCTTCATCACTAAAATCTAGTTTTATGGCTTCACTAAATAATCCTATTGTATTTCCTAACTTTATTATATCTTGTATTTTTTCCTGTTCTTCTTTATCAAGCTGTTTTACCATTTCCTGATTTTGAGCATATTTTAGATATTTATTATTTATTCTAGCCATTCTCTTTGCCATTGTTTTCTCTTTTAGTGATTTTTCGGCAGAATATTCTGGTAACTGTCCATTATTTTTGTTATTTATCCAATCTATTAATTGTTGTAAAGCTTCTATATCATTTATTTCATATCCATATTCTACTTCTTCTTTATTACTTAAAATTTCATTATTATTTACTAAGTCTATAACAATAGTCTGTTTTCCATTCTTTTTACTTGATATACATCTTCCTATTCTTTGTGTATATACTGGTCTGCTTTCAGTTTTAGTAGCCAAAATAACTCCTGAAACATTATTCAAATGAACTCCTTCATCAATCATTCCAACACAATACATCAATTTTAAATGGCTAGATTTTGAGTTATTAAAACTCTGTAACTGTTCGGCACTTGTATTATCCTGTGAACTAATACCGTATATCTCTGGTTTTTCATCAATTCTTCCAAACCATTCTGTAGCATTAGCCATTTTTTCTTTCATGTCACTTATATCTTTACAAAATATAATATACTTTCCATCTTTTTCGCTTATATTTTCTTCCATAAGTTGCGGTATACCAGGTGCATTTGCAGATTTTAAAGCTAATTCATCATACATTGCTTTTAATTCTTCTTTTCTTGCTCCTTCTGCTTGTTCAATTTTTTCAAGTAGAGTTTTTAATTCGTCTTCTCTTACAAAGTCTGGCACAACATACTTTGGTGGATATATTATTCCTTCTTCCATTGCTTCTAGCAATGACTTTTGACTTGCAACAGCATCTTTGAAAATTCTTTCAACAACATTTGCTCCGTCATGTCTTATTGGTGTAGCTGACAATCCTAATAATTTTGCTTGTGGGTTGTCCTCTAAAAATTTTTTAAACTTTTTTCCCCATTTATTTTCTCTTTCTATTCTATTAGAATATTCTTCTTCATACTCCTCGTTGTCTTCAACAACATTACTGCCAGCTGTTGCTCTTATGGATTTAGTTTTTAAGTGATGCATTTCATCTACAATAATTATAGTAGGTTTTAAACTGTTTAATATTTTATCAACGCTTTGTCTTTCTCCATAAGCAGATATCATTTGATATAGCATACATTCAATATTTGGTATGTAACTTCTAGCGGCTAATTTTAAGCTTTCACCTGGATTATTTCCAGTTCCATATTCTTTTTGAATTTCTTCTATTGGCCTCGTATCGCCACCAATGTATCTGACTATATATTCATACATCTGATTTGCAATCGCACGTCTTGGTGCTAAAAATAATACTCTTTCGTCTGGATGCTTCAATATATATTCTAACGCCACAAAAGATTTTCCACAGCCTGTTGGAAATATTATTGCTGCTTTTCCCTTTTCCTCAAATTTTTTTACAACAGCTTGGTATGCTTCATCTTGATGTGGTAATAATTCTAATTTACTATTTTCTGTATTAGCCATTTTATCCTCCACTTCTTACTATTTTTATTTATTTAAGCATTCTTTTATTTTTTTCATATTTTCAATCGCAGCAATGTAGCCTTGGTTATAGCAATAATCAATTTTCTTAATATTAAATACACTTGCTTCCGATAAATCTAAAGTTATTGCAAAATCGCTACTTTGCACTTCTGCATCTGTTCTCTGTTCAAATAATAAATCAACCGATTTTAGTGCAACTTCTATTACATTCTTAGGATCAACATCGTTTTTAGAGCTAAAACGAATTGATAAAACCTTGTCAGCACCAAGTTTTCTAACTTCCTGTGCTGGAAGATTGTCTATAATTCCTCCATCTACAAATTTATGCTCTTTAAATATTGTAGGAGCAAACATTCCAGGATAGCTACAACTTGCACGCACAGCTTTTCCTATTGATATGTCTCTTATGTATGTATTTTCATCAAAATTTTCGTCATATTCATGGTTCGTAAATACATATTTACTATTATTTTTTATATCAACGGTTGGCATAACAATAGGCATTTTTATATCGTCTAGTTTCTTTAAGCCTTTTAGCTCTGCGCATTCGTCTATTGCAATTTCTATGTTTTCACCAGATAACAGTCCATATCCCATAAAATTTTTCTTAGTCTTAACATTAGTCCAATAATATTTTGGATCCGCCTTCATTATTGTTTTCGAAAAATATTTGAATAATTTCAGCATTTCTTCTGTCGAGTACCCCATTGCAAACAGTGAAGCCACAATACTTCCAATACTCGTTCCACCAATGTAATCTACTTCTATTCCGTTTTCTTGCAGTGCCTTAATTACACCAATATGGCTGGCGCCTTTAACGCCTCCTCCTGCTAAAGCTAAACCAACTTTCATATTTTCCTCCTTTTTCGCCCAAAAAGGGGCGTCCCTAATTGGCGAATTAATATTTTACGACTAATTTGTTGAATTTTGAATGTATGTATTTTTCTAGTTTTCCCATGAACTCGTCTGATTGAATTTCTTTTTTTGCTACCATGTCTAGTCCTTTTTCCCAGCTTGCTGTAAGCTTTGGATTAAGCATGTCTGGCATTGAGTTATTTACTATATCATATATTATTTCACCTTTTTGTGTAGGTGTTATTATCTGTGTTTTGTCATTTATTTGTATGTATTGAATTCTTTCCAACTTTTTCATTATTTCTGCTCTTGTAGCACTAGTTCCAATTCCAGCACCCTTTATCTGTTCTCTTAATTCTTCGTCTTCTATAAGTTTGCCTGCATTTTCCATTGCCAAAATCATCGAACCAGAATTGTATCTTGTTGGCGGATTTGTCTGAGCTTCTTTTGTTTCATAGTTTATAACATCTACTTCTTTACCTTTTTTTAGCTCTGCCAAAATTGCTAAGCTATCCACTTCATCTTCTGCATTTTCTTGTGTTTTATCCACATTTTGTGTACTTTCTGTGGATTTTCCTTTTATCACTTCCAAATATCCTGGATTTAAACATACCTTTCCACTGCAACTAAATTCTTCTTTGTTCTGACCGTTTTCAACTTCTATTGTTACAGAAACTTTGTTATATTCTGCTGGTGGATAGAATATTGCTAAAAATCTTTTTACTATTAATCTGTACACATTTTTCTGCAAATCTGGTAGTTTATCATAGTTTTCAAATCCTTGCCCTGTTGGAATTAGAGCATAGTGATCTGTTATTTTACTATCATTTACGTATTTTGTTTTTAATAGATCTGTTGAATATTTTTCTTGTGACATTTTCTTCAAATATTGCTGAATTTCTTCGTCTTTAAAACCTTTGGCAATTCCATTTAGATTCTTTGTAATTACTTTAGCAACAGCCGTAGATATTACTCTTGCATCAGTTCTTGGATATGTAACAAGTTTTTTTTCATACAAGTTTTGTATTATTTCTAGAGTCTCGTCGGGTTTTATTTTAAATCTTTTTGTACATTCATTTTGTATTTCTGCCAAGTTAAATAATAATGGAGCATTTTCTTTTTGTTTTGATTTTTTTATTTCTTTAACTGTTGCTTTTTTGTCTTTCAATTCCATTATAAAAGCTTTTGCATCTTGTTCTTTCTTAAATCCCGTGTCATTATATAATTTTATTGAATCCTTTTTCGACGAATTATCTGTAACTTTCCATTCTGCCTTAAAATATTTATTTTCTTCTTTGTTGCCAAATTCTCCTACTATTTTATAATATGGAACTTTAACAAAATTTCTAATCTCTCTTTCTCTAGAAACCACCATTCCCAGCACACAAGTCATAACTCTACCCACCGAGATTGAAATCTTGTCTTGGTCAAGTTCTTTTGCTGCTCTTCTTCCATATATAATTGTTAGAAGTCTCGAAAAATTTATTCCTATTAAATAATCTTCTTTTGCTCTTAAATATGCACTATCAGCAAGACTATCGTATTCATCAAGCTCTTTAGCCTCTCTTATCCCTCTCTTAATCTCCTCTTCTGTTTGTGAATCTATCCATACTCTTTTTCTATCCTTATTTTTAACGCCTATCATCTGCTCGACTAATCTGTATATGTACTCTCCCTCACGTCCAGAGTCGGTTGCAACATAAATGGTAGATACATCTTCTCTCGTAAGTAGTGATTGAATTGTGTTAAATTGCTTTTGTACACTTGGAATTACCTCGTATTTATACTCTTCTGGAATAAAAGGAAGCGTGTCCAATCTCCATAATTTCAATTTTTCGTCATATTTTTCCGGATATGACATCGTTACCAAATGTCCAACGCACCATGTTATTATCCAATTATCTGCTTCCAAATAGCCATCTTTTCTAGAAGTATTTATATTTAACACTTTTGCAAATTCCATTGCCACAGAAGGCTTTTCGGTTATCAATATATTTTTTGCCATATTCAAATTGCTCTTTTCTATAGTTTTTTAAAATTTTACAATATCCATTTCGGAAGTAAAATTATTGTTTCCATATGGGAATATCACATACAAACTTCCGTCTTCACCCAAGAAGAAAGATTCTATGTTTTCTATATTATAAATATCACTATTTATATCTCTATTGTATGTCTCATATCCTGTAAGTTGTATCTTATTTGCATCTTTTATTGCATTTGTTATTACATTGTTTACCTTAGAATTTAATGCATCTTGCGTAATATTTTTCTCGTTCAATGCATCATAAATGCTTACTTTCTTTTCTGTTTTCAAATTATAATTATAAGTTTCAACAATAGTTCTCTGTGCATTAGAGCCTTCTTTTAATGTTGACTTAATTATAACAGACAAAATATCACCATTAACATATCCAGTATATGAGATACTATAAATTGTATAAGCCTTCGCATTATCTATAACATCAGACGTCTTATTTGCAAAAAGCTCTTGGGTTATGCTATTGAAATCTGATGCCACTTTATTGTCTATATTAATTACAGGAATATCTATATCTAATTCATACTTATTATCTTTTCTTGCTTCGCTACTATATGCTGTATATACAATGTTTTTACTACTATCTATCTTTTTAATACTACTAGTATCATAATCATTCAGCTCGACAACATTATTAAACATTTGGTCAAATTCTTTTTTTAATGTTTCCTGTGATTTTTCTGTTTTTCCATTATTCGCTGTGTTACCATTACTCGGCTGTTTGCCACTTTGTAGATAAACAACTAATATTATAGATATAATACACATTGCAACTATTGCTATATACATTAATTTTCTTGAATTCATACTATTTCCTTTCAAACATTGTAACTCTATAGAAAATTATACTTTAAATCATTAAGAAAATCAAGGTTGATAGGCATATTAAATTTTAGCTTTTCACAAGTTATTTTGCAAGATAAATAAAAAAATTAGAAGCTGCAACAATTGTGCTTTTTACTTCTAATTCTTTATTTTTATAAATTCTCTATTTCCGTTTCACTTAATCCTGTTATTCTACTTATATCCTTTATATTCATTTCTTCTTTAAGTCTTTTTGCGATTAGTGCTATTCCCTCTTCTCTTCCTTCTTTTCTTTGTTTTCTTATTTCTCTATTAATTATCCTTGAAGCATTTGTCATAATCTCTTCACTCCCTTCTATATCTCTTATTTTTTCTATAAACTCATTCATTATGTTTTTATCTTCTGTTTCGCTCAATTCGTATTTTATCAATTTTTCCAATTGTAAATTATCAAACGCCTTCTTTTCTTTTTGTATGTTTATTACATCTTCTATATTTTTATATAATTCTTCTTTATTTTTAGACTTTTCTATTAACATTGCTTTAGTTATTATTAGATTATCTGCTAATAATCGTTCTTTACTAAATTCATTTACGTCTATTAAAGTATACTCCAACCAGTTTTCCGCATATTCTTCCACTTTTTCTTCTATATCATTTATCAATAGCTTTTTCCATTTTCTTTTACCTGTGTACAGTACTATTGGTATTACCATTGGAATTCTGTAACTTCGTTCTTTAAGTCTTTTTTTATCTACTGCAGATTCTATTATTGCATATTTATAACGCATTATTCTATATGACATTTTATAATCTACACTTGATTGGTGTTCAATTAATATAAATACATTTTTATCCTTTACTTTATATACAACATCTGCTTCTACATTACTAAATTCCGGCGTTCTAAATTCTTTTTCATATTTTTCTATATCATTTTCTACTAAATTTAAGTGCAAAAAACTATTTATAAACTCAACAGTGCTTTTTTTATCAGATAACATTTCTTTAAACATTTTATCATGTTTTTGGTTAATGTCATATTTTTCTGTCTTTTCTCTTAGAATATTTCCATCTTTTCTTCGAAATTTTTCTGTGCTTTTGGACTGAAATCCATTTAGTTTTTTATTTTCTTTTCGTAGAATTTCTTCACATCTTTCCAGTATTTCATCTATTTTTTCTTTATTTTCTAAGTAGAAAACTCCCGTGTAGCACATAATATCTTTTCCATCTACTGTTTTTAATCCTGATGGTACATACATTTCTTCTTTCAATTGTCTTCCTCCTAATTATACAATTATTTTACCTATTGGTCAACATTTTAAATTAATATTACTTATTGGGTATTTTTTAAGAATTAAGTTCTTTCGCTATAGCGAATTTTTAAATAAATTTTTTTAAATACTTTTCGAAATAATTTGTATTTGAAATTTAATAAAATTATATTATGGTTTAGAATAAAAAGCAAGTAGAATCAGTCGACAAAAATAACGTAAATTTTAAGTAAAACTGCTTTTCTCTACATATTTTACAACAACTTATTTTGTTCCATTTTTATTTAGCTATATAGTCAGATTATAACTATATATTAATAGTTAATATTCGACTATTATAAAATACCTAATCTAGAAGATTTTAGGAGTTTCATAATGTTACAACTTAAAGATTTAAGAGAAGATCATGATTTAAAACAAGAGGATGTTGCTAAGATTTTGAATATTTTTCAAACAAATTATAGTAAATATGAATTAGGGAAAATCAGTATTCCTATTAGTTCTCTTATCACTCTAGCAGACTTTTATAATACCCACGTCGATTATTTAATTGGTTTAACAGATGAAATAAAGTCTTACCCAAAAGCGTAATTTTTTAAATTTCTTCACTCTCCTGTATATGTAAGTAAATTATGGAAATACTAGGAAAAAGGAAGGAATTTAGTATGAATAAAAAATTTATTATTGCTTTAATACTTATTATAATTGCAAGTATTATAACTACTTTTGCTGTTATAATTTATAATTTAAAATCCATTCAAAATATTGGTTATGCAAATGAAATTACTCAAAATTTGCAAGCTGTACCTCAATACACAACTGTTCCAACAAGCTATGATGAAGTAAAACTTTCTCCTAATGCAATTTTAACTTTTCTTAAACATTATGATGGATGTGGGCATACCCTAAAAGAGAAAGAAAATATAAGCACAGAAATGGCTAATATTACAAGAAATGAGTTTTCTAAGCTTTATAGTGATTGGGAAATAAAAAATTTTACAAGCACTGACGTAGAATTATATAAAAATTTTTCAGGAAATTGTGGTGAACATTTTTTAGTGAAATCGAGTTCGGATGGATTCGTTGAAATTTATAGAATAAAAAACGATGGTACCTATGAATTGCATGAAACTACTGAAATTGCGATAAAATATTTATCGAATGATGATAGAAAAGAACTAGAAAATGGTGTAATTCTTTATGGAAAAGAAAATTTAAATTCGTATATAGAAAATTTTGAATAATTATATAACGAGTGAAAGATGTTAATTTATAAATCGAAACTGGAAGCTCGCCCTTTGAGAAGTCCGAAGGAGCTCCGACCAAGAGCGACATGTTGAGAGCTTATAAATTAACATCTTTCACTCGTTTATTTTTATCTATCAAAATTTTAAAATCGTGTTCTATTTACTAAAACACGATTTTTTATTATTATTTTTCTATAACTTTCTTATCTGCAGTGCTTAATTCTTTCTTATTTACATATCCTTTTTGATAGAATTCTTTGAAATACATTATCAAGGCAAATATTGTTAACGCAAGTGCTACATAGTATATGTAAATGTCTATGTGAAATGCTAAATTAAAGTTATTTGTAATTAATGAAGCTACTATTGCGACATAAAACATTACTGTTGCAAGCTTTCCATACCATCTGCTTGATACTACAAGCTTTTTTCCATATAGGAAAGATGCTCCTGCTATCATTATTGTTTCTTTAATAAACACCACTATTAATATCCAATCTGGGATTATTCCTGCAAATAGCAATGCTATAAGTGTAGAAATTTGTGTTGCCTTGTCGGCTAGTGGATCTATTAATTTTCCAAAGTTAGTTATAAAATTAAATTTTCTTGCAATAAAGCCGTCTAGTACATCGGTAATTCCAGAAAGTGTTAAGAATACGAATGCTGCTACATACTGATTGTTTACTATTGAGCCGAATATAAATGGTATTAATACGAATCTACACATTGTTAGAATATTTGGTACATGTTTAAACACTTTTTTACCTCCAACTTTTTTATTTTTAGATTATTGTATGTTGAATACTAATTTATCTTGCTCTTTATCGTAATCAACCAATACTTTTTTACCATTTGTTAGTTCAGATTTTAATATCATATCAGATAGTTCATCTTCAACATATCTTTGTATTGCACGTCTTAAAGGTCTTGCACCATATTTTAAATCTGTTCCTTTTGTTAATACATATTTCTTAGCTTCATCTGTAAGCATTAATCCAATGTTTCTGTCATTTAACACTTTCTGAGTATCAGATACCATCAGATCTACTATTTGTAGAAGTTGTTCACTTGTTAGTGAATCGAATGCTACAATTTCATCTACCCTATTCAAGAATTCCGGTCTGAATAAATCTTTTAACGCACCAAGCATTCTGTTTTTTGAGGCTTCTGATGTTCCACCAAATCCAATTGAATTTGTGTTTAAGTTTGAGCCTGCATTTGATGTCATTATTATTATTGTATTTTCAAAACTTACTGTGTTTCCTTGTGCATCTGTTAATCTACCATCATCTAACACTTGTAACAATATATTAAATACATCATTATGTGCTTTTTCAATTTCGTCTAACAATATAATTGAATATGGATTTCTCTTTACTCTTTCAGTTAGTTGGCCTGCATCATCATATCCTACATATCCTGGAGGCGCACCAATCAATTTTGCTGTTGAGTTGCTTTCCATGTATTCAGACATATCGAAACGAATTATAGATTTTTCACTTCCAAACATCTCATATGCTAATGCTTTTGCAAGTTCGGTTTTCCCTACACCTGTTGGTCCAACAAATATGAATGATGGTGGTCTTTTTGTGCTCTTTAAGCCTACTCTATTTCTTCTTATTGCTCTCGAAACTGCTTCAACAGCCTCGTTTTGACCTATTATCCTCTTATGCAAATTATCTTCTAGGTTCAGCAATTTCTTTGTTTCCTCTTCTGTAATTTTGTTTACTGGAATCTTCGTCCAGCTTTCTATTACATTTGCAATGTCTTGTGTTGTTAAATCTTTAGGTTGCATTCTCTTTTTCAGATTATCAATCTGCTCCAATAATGAACACTCTTGGGTCTTTAGCTCTGCTGCCTTTTGATAATCTTCTGTAGAATCGGCTTGTGCAGCTTCTTCCTTTTTAGCTTGAACCTCTTTTAATTGATTGTTCAATACTTCTAAGTCATATAAATCTTTATCATTTAAGTTTATTTTTGAACAAGCTTCATCTAATATGTCGATTGCCTTGTCTGGTAAAAATCTATCATGAATATATTTCTCAGACATATTTACAATCTGTCTGATTATATCATTCGAAATTCTTACATGATGATAATCTTCATAATATTGCTTAATTCCTTGCAATATTGAAATTGCATCTTCAACAGATGGCTCTTCTACGATTATTGGTTGAAATCTTCTCTCTAAAGCAGTATCTTTTTCGATATACTTTCTATATTCCTTTAGCGTAGTAGTACCAATCATTTGTAGCTCGCCATTTGCAAGTGATGGTTTCAAAATATTTGCAGCATTCATAGAATGTTCTGCATCTCCTGCTCCTATAATGTTATGAATTTCATCAATTACTAAAATAATATTTCCATCATTTCTACATTCATCTATTATAGCCTTCATTCTAGCCTCAAATTGGCCTCTAAACTGTGTTCCAGCAATTACAGCTGTCATGTCTAATAGATAAACTTCTTTGTTTAAAAGTTTCGCTGGTACACTTCCGCTTGCAATTCTAAGAGCTAAGCCTTGAGCAATTGCTGTTTTTCCAACACCCGGCTCACCAATTAAACATGGATTATTTTTAGAACGTCTATTTAAAATTTGTATCATTCTTTCAATTTCCTTGTCTCTTCCAATAACTCTATCAATTTGATTATTCTTAGCCTTAACTGTTAGATTGGTTCCATAAGTGTCTAGTGCTTTTCTCTTTTTATTTGGCTTAGTTTTCTCCTTAACCTTTTGAGTCCCACCAGATGAATAATTTGATGACTCATCTCCATTTTGCTTTATTCCAAACAATCCAGAAAAAATCGAGCCGAGAGGAACTCCTTGAGCACCCTCTATTTCACTTTCTCCGTTAATCATTTCTGAAAGTTCATCTTCATCTATATCAGCCATGTTGTCTGATAAATTCTTGAACATTGTATCTAATTTATTAGATAAATCTTGTATATCTTTATCCGATAGATTAGCCTGTTTTGCCATTGTATCTATTGGATTTATTCCCTTCTTTTTAGCACATTCGTAACATAAACCTTCAACTTCAGCTTTGCCATCTGCGCCTTGTTTATTTATAAATATTACTGCTGTGTTTTTCTTACACATTGAACATAACATATATTAAAACTCCTATCTTTAATTTACTATTCAACAAGTATATAATACTATAAAATAGTCAAATAGTCAAATAAATATGTGCCTAAACCGAGCAATCAGTTTAGGCAACTTTAATTATTTTATATTACTGTTCTATTTCATCATCACAATTCCAAACCGGTACTTCTCCCCAATCAATTTCCTTACTTGGCCCAGCAAAATATTCTTTAAATTGTTCTACTGCATCAGCGAAAATACATACTTCACTTATACTAATATATCTTTTATATTCGCACTTACCATAGTCATCAAACATATCTAATAGTTCATGATATGCACCATGTATATCATCTCGTTGTAAATTATTTAGACAAAGTCTATAACAAGTCATTTCTCTTTCAGTAATTGGCCTTAGCAATTCATATTTATACTTTTTAGGAACATCTATATTACCTAATTTCTTATGATCATAAAAGTCAGTAAATCTTCGCATATGAAATTTCAAATTCAGTAATATATCACACAACTCATGAATTTCTTTTTTTATATCTTCTACATTGCTTTTTTCCTGTTTTATTAATATCTTGTACTCCTGTAAACACGATTGTATGCATTCTTTTTTCATGATTTCTCCTTTATCTATTTCATTACAAAATATAATACCGCACTAATAAGTAATTGTATTAATAATATTATTCTTGTAACTAAATATAACTTTTCAATCTTTTTTCTTCTCTTGTCTGCATCCCATAAGTTTCCAATTTGAATTTCTGAATGTTTTTCAAAATCATCTAAATCATCAGCGTAAACTGATTTTCCTGCTGAACGACTATATCCAACATATTTTTCCCTTGGCAATAATGGTCTATAAATACCTACTATATACCAATATGAAAATATATTTCCTAATAAAATTGCAAGAAACCATTGTCCAAATACAACAACATATTTATTTGTTAAATATGTTGATATATCTATTGGTAATTTACTAGCATTTAGGCTAAGTATCGCATAAAAGATATATGATAAAATTATTCCTACTGATATGCAAAATGATTGTATTCTTAATTTTCTATGTTTTATTGTTTTGTCTAATCTTTCTTTATTATCATTTAATATACCAACTGCTGTGTAATAAAGATTGTTAGCTTCTCTTTCTTGATATGAAGTATGTACATATATTCTCGCTTTTGAGCCATGATTCACTATGTCCTCAAAATAAATACTTCCATTTATAGTATTAAGTCTGTCATATATAGAAGTTCTAGATGTTCCAGATTTTGAAAAGAATTGGATATCAATATGTATAATGATTTGATCTATTTCTTTTGGGTTATTCAAATATGAAATAAACCAATTGTAGTCACTTTCTTTCATATTTTTTCCATTTTTCAAATACACAGTATATGTTACTTCTGCCTCTCCATGACGATGTTGATAATCAGTTTCTTCTAAAGCTTTCCCTTCATTTCTTTTATCTTCTTCATCAAATATCTTTAAATATCTATTTTTATACTCCTCAAAATAATCAGCAACATCAATTATTGTTTGAATAGGTATCTGTTTGTTTGCTATTTCGTCTTCCATGTTATCCTCCTTTTTCTTTCGTTATTATTATTCTACCGTATCAATACTCAAAATGCAATGTTTTACATTATATTTCAAATTTTTATTCACATATACAGTAATTTTTCCCATCTTATCTGTTCTTAATATTTTACATTTTATTTTGTTAAGTCTTTCTATTGTTCCATCAGATGGATGCCCGAAACTATTGTCTTTTCCCACTCCAATTAGTGCAATTTCCGGCATTACAGCCTTGATAAAATCTTCTGTTGATGAACTTTTAGAACCGATGATGTGCTACTTTTAAAATATTAGTTTTCAATATTTTAGTATTATTTTTATATTTAGCTAAAATTGCATTTTCTGCAATTTCTTCTATGTCTCCAGTCAGCATTATTGAAAAATTTTTGTATTCTAGTTTGCAAACAAGTGAATTATTGTTTAAAACATTTTCATTAATCTTATTTTTTGAGTCTGGCCATAAAACTCTTAACCTTATCTCTTTTTCAATATTTATCACATCTCCAGCTTCTACAACAATAACTTTAATTTTCTTTTCTTGTGCTAATTTAATAAATTTTTTATAATTATTAGAGTTTTCAAATTGTCTTGCAATTATTGCTTTTTTCACTTTCAACTCTTGCATAACAGTCAATACTCCACCAACATGATCTGTTTCAACCATTGATGCCCAAAAAATATAAGGCATATTTTGTTGAATGATATATTCAACCTTTAATGCCCAAAATAATATAGACATAAAAGAAGAAATAGCTTTTAAACTATTTCCTCTTTTTTATCTATATTCCATATAATCTTTATCTCTCGGCTATTACTTGCTTCGTTGTATTTTCCTAAATATATCTTCTCTACAAATTCATTTAAAATCTCTGGTGTCAATGCTTCAATTCTTCTATACTTTTCAAATAACTCATTTTGTTCAAAGTCATTTTTCAGTCTTTGTTCTTCTAATTCCTTAATCTGCAAATCTATATTGTTTCTTTCATTACTATATTTTAGAATTTCATTATCTATGTTTTGTTTTAATGTTTTAAATTCTTCTAATGTTAATGTACCATTTACCCTGTCTTCATATAAAATACTTAATCTATTAGTTTTTTCTGTTAATGTATATTCTAGATTATTATATTGCATTTTTAGTTTTTCAATTTGATTAGCAATATTACCATATTTTATATCATTATATTTATCTTCTACTATTTTCTTATCATAATATTTATCTAATTGTTCATTTATCTTATCTAATATAATTTTTTCTAGAACACTTTTAGCAATTTGTTTTCTGTTATCGCAAAATCTTCCTACCTTATTAACTGTTCTGCAACTTATGTAATAATCCCCTTGTCCATTTCTTGTATCTTTTGATTTTTGCATTCCTCTACCACAGCAAGAGCAATATAGTTTCTTTGCAAATAAATTTTTTCCTGTTGTTCTTGTATTATTTGTATTGCTCAATAGCTTGTTACTTCAAAATCATTCAAAAATTTTGAATTTGATTTTGATTTATTTAGATAGAAAATTAACAAAATTGTTTGTTATTTTTCTCTCATTTTTAAATATATTATTCTACATTTTCTTGTCTGCTATCTCCAAATTTTCTATTACTCTGTTTTAAAAAATAGCATAAATAATCGTTATAGTCTTTTCCAATTTTAGGTCTATGATCTATCACTTTGTACTTATTTTCTAATAGCATTTTTAGAGCTTTTGTTGCATTTCTTCCTGCTTCATCATTATCAAAACAAAGCACAATTTTTTCAATTTGCTGATTATTCTTTAAATAATTTTCTATTGCTTTTGGTATTTTTGATTTTGAAAAGTCACTAGCTGTTTTATATATTCCTGCAAGAGAAATCAAATTATAATCTTCAAAGTTTTTACCACTATATCGTAAAAATGTTGCAAAAGATAATGTGTCAATTGCAGATTCAAATAAATATAATGTATTTGTTTTTTCTTTATCTATTGCTTCCATTTTGAATGAATATGCTTTATCACTGCCGTAACTTTCTCTTTTAAAATTGCTTGTATTTGTTGCTCTTATTGCACAATATCTAGGTCTATTTTCTAAATCAAAGCCTAAAAAAATTGCATTATTATAAGGATAATCTTCATAAATCATTCCTTTTTTTATGCAATTTTCTATTATTTCTAAATCAATTCCTCGTTTCATAAGGTAACAAATAACTTTATTGTTTGTTTCATTTTTAGGTGGTAAAACTAACTTTGCTGATTTCATTTTTTCTTGTTCTTCTATTTCTTCTAGGCTTATATTATTTTTTAAATTCATATCATTTTTAACTTTATTACAAGCTGAAAGAAAGTCATAATTTTCTACTTTTACAAGATAATCAACTGCATTTTTTCCACCAATACCTTCTTTAAAATAATGCCATAATCCATTAGAAATTTTTAAGCTACTATGTGTTTTTGTAGTATAAGTTCCATTACAAAATAATTGTAATTCACTTGGAAAACAAGTCTTTAGATAAGTGAATAAATCAACACTTTTTATTGATAATATCTCATCTTTTGGTAAAAACTTGCTCATTTTATCTCTCCTTTTCTTTGTGTTTTTTAGACTTTTGTTCTTTTTCTTTTGCAAAATCATCTGATACTTTATCTATTGTGTCATCAACTGAAAATTCAAGTTCACTCCTTAAATTTCCATCACATTTTAACCACCCATCATAGCAATCTTCTAGTAAATTTTCTCTTGATTTTAGAACTTTATATTCTTCATTTGATAAATCTTTATCATATTCAAATATGTCTATTATCTCCTGTTTTACTGTTATTTCATAAGCCCTATCTATTGCATAATCAACTCCACTTTCTCTTATTTTTTCTTTAAATTTTTCCATTTCTGCTTTTAATTTTTTTATTAATTCTTCTTTCATAAATTCTCCTTTCTTCCCATTTTTAGGCACAAAAAAAGCAGAGATTATATTTCAAATTGAAGTTGTCAATAAAAAGTAGACACAAAAAAACAATTCTATGGAAACCCTAGTTGAGTTCTATATTCAACTGGG
>CAKOSX010000012.1 GCA_934119935.1 uncultured Clostridia bacterium
TAAATCTAAGTAATGGTTTGCAACTGTTGGTATTGTAAATTTGAACATTATTTTGTCTGCTGGATTCCATTCTTTTAATTTTCTTATTATTTCGTCTTTTAATATTTTTTCGCAAAGTTCTTTTTGCTCTGAATGTATGTCTACTTCTGGTTCAATTATTGGAACTAATCCACCATCACATATTGTTTTAGCAAATTCGAATTGTTGATTTACAATATCTCTTATTCCTTCTTCGTTTGCTTCATATATTACAGATCTCATCTTTGTTCCGAATACATTCTTTTTATTAGCTTCTTCTATTTCTTCTTTTAAATTTGGAATTTCTTTCATTAATTTTACGCCATTCTTTTCTTCGGCTAATCCCTTATCAACTTTTAAGAAAGAAACTATTCCCTTTTCGTCCCATAAATAATCTGCTGTAAATTTTCCATTTACTTCTGACATCATTGTTTTTTCGAAAAGAATTGTTCCTAAAATGTGTTCATTTGTAAACACTTTGCTTGTCATAACTCTTTTTCTCATTTCATGGATTAGATTAAACATCTCTTCTTCTGAGCTATATTCACTTTCATCTATTCCATAATTTTTTAGAGTTTTCGCACTGCTTCCACCACTTTGGTCAAGTGCTGCAATAAATCCTCTTCCATCTCTCATAATTTCATACATTTTCTCATTCATTTGTATTACCTCCATATATATAGTTTTTATCATAATTAAAAATATATGCTTAAATCATACAATTTTCACTTAGATTATACTTATTAAAACTGTAAAAGTCAACAGTAATTGCAGAGGGATTTTCTGTTTTTAAATTTATTTTTTATATACTATAAAGCTAGAAAATCTTACCTTATTTTATTGTAAACCTCTTTTAATATCTCATACCTTATTTCTATAATCCTTTTGTAGAAACTCTTTCTTGTATTTGATATTTCAGTAATATTATCTATAAAGTTGTATATGTCATCTATTTTAATTTTTTCAAACACTCTTCTAATTGCATCATTGCAGTCTTCATTACTCATTTGTTTCATGAAGGTCATATAATTTATCTTTTTTTCATTTATCTTAATACATGAATAACAATTTATAGCTAAGTTCTTCAATTCTACATCGTTCAATTTTGAAAGTTCTGCATCTTCGATCATTGGATTCAAACAAGATCCACAATCATATATTGGAGAGAACTTCATTTCTTTTTTCTCTGTATTTACTAAGAATCCCCAATTACCATTGTGTCTGTCAGTGTTTCCAATTAAAGCATCTATAATAAACATATTCCAAAACTTTTTCTTTGTCTCTTCAGAATTTATCATTTTATTTTCATCAATAACATCCATTATATCTGTCAACTCTGTTTCGATCTTTTTATCTGGGTTCGTGCTTAATGCTAGACTCTCAAATTCATATAGAACATTATTTTTATCTGTAAAATCCTCACATGCACAAACTATTTTTTCCTTTTCATTATATTTGTAAGTTGCAAGCATAGTATTTTGCACAAAAAAACCACATATTCTAAATATATTGCTTCCTACATATTCAGAAAAGGCATTATTTATATATAATATATTTTTTCCTTTTTCTCTTATTGGATCTGGAAATTTTACAAGATATTTCTTCCCCTTATATAGCAATGTTTTCTTCTTTTCTGAGCCTTTATAATAATTTATTTCTTCTATTGCATTCGTTAAATCTATCATATTCTTCCTCATTTCTCTTCAAATAACTCCTTAACATATAGTTCTCTATTTTTTAGTTCATGCTCTTTGCCTTGCAATAAATTTTCAAAAAACATTGCTAAGTATTGAAAAGTTGGATATATTCCTTTTGGAATGTTTCCATAGTTGCTCCTTACTAAAGCATTTCTAAAATATAAGCTATTATTTTTGAACATATCATTATTAATACTGAATCCCATGCTATTTAAATACTTTTCAATAAAGACTGCTGTTGTTCTGGTATTTCCTTCTCCAAATGGGTGTATCTGCCAGATGCTTGATGTAAATTTTATAATATGGCTTATTAATTCATCTTTATTTAATTTTGAATAATCAAAATCTTTTTCCTCTTTAAAATCGTACTCAATGTAGCTTTCGATATCTTGGTAATTTACATATTTTACTGTATCTCCATTTAGAATTTCTTCTTTTTTAGTTATATTATAATTTCTATAATCTCCAGCAAAATCGTAAATGTCCTTAAATAAAAACTTATGGATATTCTTTAAAGCTACAGGACTAAATCCAAAGCTTTTATCCTCTAATAACTGAGCTATTCTTAAAGATACTATATCGCATTCTTTTTCTCTTTGAATGCTTATATCATTTTGATTTTGTGTTTCATAATAAGATTTTAATAGATCTTCAACTTCTGAATATTTTAATTCTCCATTAATATTCTTTTTAGACAAATCTATCAAATATTTAGAAGGTTCTAAATTATCAACTTTATTTAAACCAATTCCTGTATTCCAATATCCTTGTTTCTTTTTCGTATCTTGCGTTTCATTTTCAATTATATAGTTTTCTTCTTCTGACATTCAAAATCCTCCTATTTATATACATTTCGTACTTATCATATCAAAAAACTAATAGTTTTACAACTATTAGTTTACAATTATTTTCTGTTCCTTATTTTATCGTTTTCAACGCCTCACTCGTTATTTTTTCTTTATCAAATTTCTGATATATAAATATTAAAATTGCCACCGCTACAACAATTACTCCATATAATAAAATTCCCAATTTCCAGTCACCCACTGCAATATTCGCACCAGCTAATGTTGATGATATTACTGATGGGAACCTTGCAAGTGTGGATATTACTATAAACCTTGTTGGCTTTATTGGTAGCAGTCCTGCAATGTATACTAATAAATCTTTTGGCGTTCCAGGCAATAAAAATAGTATTAACATTATCATTTCTATTTTTTTAGGATTTTGAAAAAGTTTACTGTTTTCTATTTTCTTTACTTTATTTTCATCACAGAATTCATATACAAATTTCTTTCCTAATTTTCTAACCAAGAAGAAAATCACTGTAGAAATAATTCCTGCAGAAACCATAATAAAGACTGTTCCCCATAGTCCTCCATAACACATTCCTGCTAAAATTTCAATCGGTTCGCCTGGTATTATAAATAAAAATATTTGTGCAACCTCAAGAGCAAACAGTGAAAGTAGCCCTAGCACGCCAGAGCTTTCTACTTTTTGCTTAAATGCAACTTGTCCTTCCACAGTTGATAGATTTCTCATTACGGGAAACAAATATATCGTTGCTCCAATGCATATTACAAGTGCTACTACAAACATCACCAATTTTAATATTTTTACTTTACTCATTATTTTATCACATTCCTTTTCCATATGCTATTCCAGTTATATCAAATTTCTAATTACATATTTGGCATATGTTTATCTCATAAATTTGCCACATTCAAAGTTGGCAGTTCTTCAACTTTATATTGTTTCAGTGCTCCCTTATATTCTAACCTTATATTCTCTAAGTTTAAAAAATCCTCTGGTTTTACTATATCTGGCAAATTATTCTTAATTTGAGCCTTTTTCATAGCATACTTCACAAATTCTGCACAGTAAAAAGCCCTTCTTCTCTGAATTTTCATATGTAAAGCAACTGCGACTAGTCCAACAAAATTAAATTTATATTTTTGAGAAGTTGCCTCAACCTTATGTATTATCTGATTTAATCTATTATACTGCTCATCCGAAATCATTATAGAATAAACTGCTGTCTGAGTATTTTTAAATCTTTTAAATGTTCCAATATTTATGCCTTCGTGCACAAATCCACCCCTAAATGGATTATATGGATTCAATCTTCCAAAGCTGTACATCATTGTCAAATTCTCATCCAATCCTATAGACACATGTGAATATTCTGCTCCTGTGTACGCTTTTACAATCCTTGAAAGTACTGTGCCACTATATGTTAAAATTATATAAATACGTTTCAATTTTTCCTCCTTAAGAGAAACAATTTAGTTTCTTTTTAATCTTATGCTATCTGCAAATGGATTATAGCATAAGAGCAAGTAATTTACAATAATTACTTGCCCTTGTAATACATTTATTTAACTACAGATAAGTGAAAACGTAAAAGCAAGTGTTTTGACAATGTGCATTGCAATAAGTCTTACATTTGGTCTTAATGTACAAGATAATGCAATATTGTTATAATTGTATTATGTAAATGTTTTGGTAGAAACGGAGAAATATTATGATTGAAATCGGTAACTAGAATTTACTTTTTCCAAATAGAAATTACTTTTTCAATTGGCCTTTATTTTTTATTTTGAAATTTCATAATCATATAAATTTATATAGTCATCTGCTATATTTGCTGTTGCACTTATCGACTCACCTGGCTTAAGCTCTGAAACTAATAAATAAATTTCTCCAATCGAATTTCCATTTACATCTAAGCATGTTACTTTTACATATTGTTCTTCCGTTTTTTCTTTTCCTACATTTGTAACTCTTAGTCTAAAATTGCTTTCTCCATTCTTAGAATCCATCGAAAATTCTGAGTATTTAAGATTTTCTACTATCTTTTCTTCTCCTCACTCTTAATCAATATCAACTGGTTTTAAATCTTCTACTTTTATTTTTTTCATTTCTCTTGTTCCAGATAAGCAACCATTTGCTATATAGTTATGATTCTTTGTCATTAATGTGTAATGACGTATTGGCTCTTGTACTTGCTCATGTTTTATTAAACTTGGTGTTGTTCCATCTTCTTTATATATTTTATCTCCCATATTCCATTCATCAATATACATTAGTTTTTCCTGGCTTACATTGTAGAATTCATGTTTCTTTACCGTTGTTATTTGAGTGCCGTCAGAGAAAGTCCATATATCATAGCTTAGCTCAAATTTAACTTCGTGCATATCGTCATTTAGTACTTCATCTATTTCCCATTTTTTCGTTTCTGTATTAAATGAAATTACTTTATCTCCAACTTTTAAGTCTTTTAATTTTTTCTTTCTTCTCTTTTTCTTTTCTTCATCATATATATCAATTTCAGTTTCTCCAGATAAACAATAATATAACCATAAAGATTCTGACCAGTTACTATCTTCATAATTTATGCCATCACCAACAGCTTTGATTCTTACAAAGGTATTAAGCCCATTTACTCCTTTATCAAGTAAATTTTTATACATTGTTGAAGCATCATAAGATGTTTTGTCTTTTTCAACCTCAACTGTTTCTACTATACTTTGCACAACATATTTTGTTGCATTTTCAACTCTATTCCAAGTCAATTTTAAATAATTATCTTTAGACAATCTTGGTGTAGCTAGTTTAGGCAATTGTTTTGTAATATTATAGGTTCTTGTAGCTGTATTTCCCGCATTATCTACTGTTGTTACTATTGCCACTGTAGTTCCCTTATTTGTAATTATTGAAGTTTCTGTTAAATTTTCACTTTCTGTTACTCCTTTTAATTTATAAACATTACTTTTTTACCCACTTGTAGAATCACTTCCATTGTTTAATTGTATATATATATTGTTGTTCGTTGCCCCACTAGTATATTCTTCTCCAGTACTGCTGTTTAGTTTCATTGCAAGTGTTCCCGGAGTTGGAGATGTTTTATCTATTTTTACATTATAACTATTACTATAAACTGTATTTGTGCCATCAGTAGTTTTAACTCTTAATATTGTTGTACCTTCTTTTT
Source organism: uncultured Clostridia bacterium (assembly GCA_934119935.1). Taxonomy (GTDB): domain Bacteria; phylum Bacillota; class Clostridia; order TANB77; family CAG-508; genus CAG-245. The sequence goes on from CAKOSX010000012.1 coordinate 5,710, forward strand.
GTATTTCACTTGTATTTGTTGTTCCTGCTGTCACATTCTGTGCAGAGCCAGCAATACTCTCATAGCTTGTACTTATTCCACTTCCTGTCGTTCCACTCACAAGGGTTGCATATACATTTTGCGAACTCCATTCACCATTCGTGTAAGCTTGTACAGTAGTTTCTTCATTGGATGCTTCAACTATTTTATATTTTGCCTTTCCATCACTGTCCATTCCATCAGTTTGTAATCTAACATTAGTACTTAAACATACTACTGGTCTAAAGCCTAATGTATTTTCTCCATAACGACTATAGAACATGCTACTTTTTCCCTCTTCTATTGAGACTTTCCAATTGGTGGGTTCTAACGATGCACCCTTAGCCGGCCATATTAACCAATAACCATAACAGCTGTTCCTTACACCATCAGTCGCACTTAAAAAATACATTGTGTTATATCCTGCAGTATCTACCGGACTACCTCCACCTATAGTACAACCAAACTTATTATATGCATAGCTTAATCTCTTATATTGAGAATTGCAATTCCAACTCTTTACATACATTTCGCCAGTTGGTGATGCAATCGCATATTCTGCATATTTGCTTCCGTATAATTTTGACCATCTCTCAGTGTCAATCATATACTTTGTTGCAGAATCATCGTTATCTATTTCAATCCAATTTTTAGCCAAACTGTTTTCTCTTGAATATTGTGAACTTTCATTTTCTATAGACATAAGTGCTGCACATTTTGGAGCATCATTAAATATATCCACCTGATTTCCATTTGCTGATACTGGTGTATTATATTCCCCTGCTGAATTCTTTATGTCTATACAATCATCTGCTATTAAATATATATGGTCAGTCTCTGATGAATCTCCCGCATCTGATTTACCAGCATAAAATATTTTCCACCCAACATTTTTATCTCCTCCATTAGGAGTATAATTTGTTACTGTACTACCTATATATGAGCCAATATTATTTGCTACATCACTTGCTTCAGATGTTTGTGGCATTGCCTTAGATAATTTTAAACTTCCAGCCTTTAATTCCGGTGTTTTTAAACTATATTGTGATATATTTCCTGCTTCGTCTTTTATCCATACATAATATGTAGTATTGTGTGCCAATTTTGATATACTATTTTCAAAACTTTTTGTATTCGTGACTCCTGTAAAGTTTTCTGGTTTTGTAGAACTTGTTGTTACTGCATAACCTATTATTCCACTTTCACTATCTGACGCACTTATTTTTATGCTATTAGTATTTATCGCTGTTGCAGATACTTCCGGAGTACTTTTGTCAATATTATTTACTTCATATTGCAACTCTGAAACAGATTCACTTCCATTCCACAGTCTTGCATACATAATTCCATTAGTAGAAAAAACTTGTTCCTTTGAATCATTCCAATTTTTACCGTCTTTACTTGTTTGCAATGTATACTCTTGAATAGTTGTCTTTACATTAACTATTACATTACCATTCGTCCAACCACTTGGGCTTGATGAGAATGTTGTATTATTGTTATTCAATTTGTAATCCGGATTTTTCTTTGTTATTCCACTTTTTATAGTGTATTTTCTTCCACTCTTTTTGCAAGTTACTTCATACTCTTCAGCATCACTATCAGGTTCTAGTGTGTAATCTTCATTAAAGAACTTTTTCAACTCTTTATCAAAGTCATTTCTTCTTATAACAGCATCTTCATTATTAGCTTGTGCTGCTAATGCTGATAAGTTTATTTTTTCCTTTTCATCTGCAATCTCAGTTTCCTGTTTTGCAACTTCTGCTTTTGAAATTATTCCATTTCTTTTTATTATTAAGCTTATGCTTACTCCTGCTAATATTAACAAAACTACAATAGTAACAATAAGTGCAATAATAGTAATTCCATTTTCTTTTTTGGTCATTTTGAATATTTTCCTCCTAAGTATAATTTTTTAAAACAAGTCTTTTTAACGTCAGAAAGATAGAAATAGTTTTTACTCCATTTCTATCTTTTTTATTTTATATTTTGGAGTACAACAAACAAGCCTTAGCAAATTTTACTAAAGTTTGCATTTGGTAAAATGCATGGTGTGTGTATATACAGCCACAACAGTTTGCTGGTTTATTCATTCTACTTTACTCCTCTTTTCTCTTGTTTTTCATTTCAAATACCTTTGTTTACAAATTTATAATAACATAATATATTTGTATTTTCAACTGGTTCCTCCTGTTTTCAATTTTAAGTTTTACAGAAAACTTTTTACCCAGTTTTTGTCTACTTTTAGTCTATTGATGCATTGTATATTTTTACTATTGCATTGTTTAATGCTGTATCAAATTCTTCTTGTGTTTGATGTGCATTTAAGTCTTGTAATAATGCTCTTGAGAAGCTTGCTATCATTCTATTATTTTTAGCAAGTAATTCACATGCCTCATCTATCTCGTATCCGCCAGATAAAGCAACAATTCTTACAACACAGTCGTAATCATATAAATCTAAGTAATGGTTTGCAACTGTTGGTATTGTAAATTTGAACATTATTTTGTCTGCTGGATTCCA
>CAKOSX010000013.1 GCA_934119935.1 uncultured Clostridia bacterium
TCGTGCAGCGCAGATACATACGTTTCACTCGGTGGCTCCAATGGTTGTGCTGACCAACTCACTAATTGGGACGGAACGCCAAAAACAGAAAATCCCCATAAGATGCTCATGAAAAATATAGTAAAGAGATAAAAAGTACGCAAATTCTTAGCCACAAGAACGTCTCTTGTTATCGCTTGAGTTAAGAAATTGCGTACTTATTTCTAATAATATTTATAATTTATATGCGATAGAAAACAATAAATTTCCAGGTACTTTTCTAAAAATAGAAGTTGAGGTAAACACATTGGAAGTCATTGTGTTTATCCATTCATAGTTATGTAAATGAAGTATGTTTTCACCTGACAACTTTATACTTATTTTTTTTACATTATAACTCGTACTAAAGCCAATATCAGTATTCTTATGTAAGCCATACTTATTTTTACCATGATTGTAACATATATATATATTGCCTTTAAGTTGTTTATAAGCATACAACAACTTTGTTTGAAGGCTATATTCAGTCATGTCATTAGTGCTATTTTTATAGGTTATTGTAGAATATCTATTGTATTTTCCTGACATTTCTGCATTAAGAAAAAACTTAAATCGTGTTGCAATAATGGCATTTGTTGAGAGTGATTTATTTATTATATCAAATGCATCAAAATTTATCATCGAATTTCCGATTTGCTTAGATAAACTAATATTTAATTTTAAATCTAATGGAATAACGTTGATACCTTTAGATACAGCTACTTTCATATACATATTTTGTTGCTTTCCTCCATCACTATAATTAATATTTGACGCTATTCCTTCTTGATTCACATTCTGAAGTACACTATTATTGTCTTTAGAATAAGAGCCAACAATAAACAACAACAAATTATTGTACATATTGAAGAGTCTATAATTAAATGACACATTGAATCTATTAACATATGGATTACGAACTGACGAATTTCCATTTATTTTATCATATCCGCTAACCATACTGTAATCTACCATATACCTTATGTCTTTAGGGGTATAAACATATGATGCAGAGATTCCCATTTCATGTTTGGGACTAAAAACTATACGAATGTTTCCTTCTGGTGAGAAAATACACTTCAAGTTGTCTTTGGGGAACTTATCGATATTTGCATCATATTTCATATATGACAATATTCCTCCTAATGAGAAACGCATCAAGCCGTCTTTTTTAGAAAGCCGTGTTATTAAATCCCAACAGGTATAATCTGAATTTGTATTTGTTTCAGATGAACTGTTATTGTTGTATCTCAATACATCTTTTGCATAAATACACCTAATAGAATTCTTTAAAATTATACTCCGAAATTTGTAAGAATTACCTATTTCAAAAGTAAATTTAGAGTATTTTTTTTTCAAGCTGGCATTATATTGGTACATGTTATTGGTTAAATCGTAATCTATAGGTAATATTATAGAGTCAGATTTTATATCTGTTGGATTATTCCTGTTTGATAAAGACATATCAGCAAATACAAATAGCATATTTTTATTTTTACCCATATTAAGAGCTAATGATTGCTTGAGGAAATATTTACGCATAATATCACATTGTGACACTTCCAATAATTTTTCGGTTGTTTGCTCTAATTTTTCTTTCGTTGAATAATTTGAGAAACCTAAAAGTGTAGAAGAATTCACTTCTATCATATCACAAGGTCTCCATCTCGCTCGCAATGAGAAAGATTCATATTTATCATTTGCCAACGACTCCAACTTGTTATTTGCAAGTAAACCACTTTCATAATACTCATCATAATTATGAAAGCCTGATTGCATTATAGATTTATTTAATACAATATTTCCTTTTATTTTTATTCTAGAGGATGGGGTGAAAATCATATTAAAAGCAGAAGCGAAACTTTTGTTTTTATATACATTCTCAGGAGGAGTTAGTAATTTGTTTTCTTCATCAGATAAACGAGTCATACCGCCCCCTTCTGCTAACATATCTTCAATGTTAGCAAAATTACCCAAATAATCATCTATCGAAAACATTGGTTTTCCAGTATTGTTTAATGAAGATAAAGAAGAGAATGAAAAACTTTCCTTCACTGCGAAAAGTGACGGTTTTATTTCAAATTTATCCATGAATCCTCCACCTGCACTAATTGTACCTGATAATTTTGTCTTTGAATTCGTCTTGATATTTAATGCCGTCTTATCATTTCCTTTAAATTGGTCCACAATGCTGCCTTCTTTATAATTTTTAATGATTTCCGCTCCAAGCATGACGCTTGCAGGAAGATTATTTATAACCATATTACTTCCTGTAGCAGCAACGTCTTGACCATCAATTAAAATCTTATCAAGATTACGTCCGCTATACGAAACTTTACCTGCTGCATTATCTACTTCTATCCCTGGCAATCTTCTTAAAACGTCTCCAACAGTTTCTTCTGCTCCAGTTTTAAAGTGTTCAATGTCAAAGACAATAGAATCTACAGAATTTTTTACGCCTGTATATCTGCCTTTTATTGTAACTTCTGAAATTGTCTTGCTACTCTCTTTCAGTGTTATATCAAACACTTGTTCGCTCGTATCTGAATATTTTATACGATAGGTTTCAAAACCTAAACATTTTATTATCAACCAACAAACATCTGAGTCCTTTTTCTTCAATTGAAATGCTCCACTACTATTTGATATACAATAAGACAAAATACCCTTTGTCCCTATACTATCGGAACAAAGGGTTATTGTTGCATATTGCACAGGCGAGCCTGTACTATCTTTTATTGTACCTATTATATTATCTTGCGATAATGCTGTTGCACAATAATTAAGCAATAACACAAAAATCAATAAGGTTCGTTTGTATAAACGCATGCAATTTTTATATTTCTATTATAGTAATTTTTTTGTTTGAATCACGTCCTAATTGTTTACCTTTCTCTGCTTTTATTTTCTTGAACTCAGCCCTGTTTGTTACTTTGCCATTAGTGGGAGGCATTAAATCCATATCTTCTGCCAAATATGACATTTCTGTCAATGTGTAAGTATAAGTAGGAGTTACTAATTCGATAATAAGACCTGGAAGTCCTAAATATCCAGCAGGACCAAATCCAAATGGAATATCAGTTGTAAACCAAGCTGTTATGTCACCAATGTCACTTTTATAAATGGCTTTTACACAATTCTTTTTAAAAATTTGTCGGGTCTCTCCTGTGATTTGCCAATTCTGTTTGTCAATTTTATCTTTTATCAGAAATGTCTTGTCAATAATGGCTTCTTGTGATATAATAGAATCAGCATTTACATCTATAAAAACACTTCCACCTACACCAATTACATTTAAATTGTCAACATTCTCTTCCTTTTCAAGAGTAAAAAGATATTTTCCTCTTGAAAAATATAAGCTATATGTTTTTTTATCAGTACTAAATTTCTCAATGAGAATTTTCTTTATATTCTCATCATCCATCTTAAGAACATCTTCTGTAATATTATGCGATGCAAGGTATCTGCATTTTACTCCATGCTCTTGGGCAAATGTATGTACTGATTGTAACAGGAACATTATGAAAAATATGATTACACTGCGTGCCATAATGGTAAATTATATAACAATATATTAAAATTTGCAACTACAATATTTAATCATAATTGCCAACAAATACTATAAGATTAATCTGGTATAACAGTTTTTTCTGTTATTGTATATCTTTGACGCACAATAAGAATAGAGCCATCTTCAAATTCATAGATAATCGTGCGTTCCACAACAACTTGTCTCTCAATAATTGTGTCTGGAACTGGAGATGTCATTTCTGTAACTGCTACAATTTCCTTATTCATAAAAGGATTTGCAGCATTGTTGGCAGCACTTGCATTAACGGAAATTGCCACAAATGCAACTAGTGCAAAAAGAAATTTGTAAAATGCTTTCATCTTGTGTAGGTTTAATTTGGTTTGAAATAAAATTTTTCTATTCTTTAAAAAGGAAACATGTGTCTGCGACACCCTGTCTCTGAGTGATTTATTTTATTACTATCTGTTTCTTAGTGCAATCAATTTTGTTATACATTTTTGTATTGTAGTACTACCACACTACAAATACAAGTTTTAATTCTCAGTGTCAAATTTAATAAAAAGAATCATAAAATGCAAATAATTGAGAACTTATTTTTTGTTTTATTGCGTTTTTTGTTTAAATTCCAAACTTACGTATCGTTTTTGTTATGAAAAAGACAATAGTAAAACCTATTCTTTCTAAATGAAAAGAAGATAAACTAATAATACTTGTTTTCTAAGTTTATTAGAGCTTACACATTATGGGAACATTGTGGTATCATTTTGTGCTATAGTTGTAAAATACATCTTGATTTATAGGCACTTACAATATATATACAAGTTCAAGCGTGGAATCGTCCTGTTGTCCATTCCACGAGTCGAGGCTCTTGCATTGCCTATTGTTGTCGAACAGACAA